>NZ_JAFFZS010000006.1 GCF_016921115.1 Streptomyces actuosus | reverse complement strand
TCGGCCGCCGCCCCCGACCACCCCGGATACCCCAGCAGGCATGGATCAACGACCCGGCCAAGCGCAGGGAACCCGCACCACAAACCTCATAGCGTCACGACCGTCTCACTGGACTTGAAATCTTCCGGCACGCGTTCCAGGCTGGGGTGGAACTGGGTGAGCAGGCCGCGTATCCGGTTGGAGGTGCGGGTGGCCTCGGCCGCGAGGTCCTGGTCGAAGCCGACGAGGACCGTGAGCGCCGGTGGGCCGTGAGGCGACGGGTACGGGTGCGGCCGGTGTCAGGGCGTCCAGGCGCCCGCCGCGGCGGCCTCCCGCACCACGTCGGCGAAGTCCCGCGGCTCGCGTCCCAGCACCTGCTGCACGCCGTCCGAGAGGTAGGCGTTGCGCCCGTCGAGCAGCTGCTCGAACAGGTCCAGGAGGAACTCCGTCTCCTCCGCCGGCATCCCGGCCCCCGTCAGCCGCTTGCCGTACTCGGGCGCCGGGACGGACCGGTAGCGCAGCCCCCGCCCGGTCGCCTCCGCCACGGCCGACACCGCCTCCCCGAACGTCAGCAGCCGCGGCCCCGACACCGCCAGCGCCTGCCCGGCGTACCGCTCGTCGCTCAGCGCCGCGACCACCACCTCGGCGACGTCCCCTACGTCGACGAACGGCTCACGCACCTCACCGGCCGGGAACACCAGCTCCCCGGTCCGGCGCAGTTCCTCGGCGAGCGGCCCCTCGCTGAGATTCTGGGCGAACCACGCGGCCCGTACGACCGTCCAGTCCGCTCCCGACTCCCGGAGCGCCTCCTCGGCGGGGCGCGCGCCCTCCTCGCCGCGCGCCGACAGCAGCACCAGCCGCCGTACGCCGAGCGCCACCGCCTGGTGCGCCAGCAGACCGACACCCAGGGCGGCTTCCGGCGCGCCCACGTCGAAGGGGTACACCAGATAGGCCGCGTCCGCCCCGCGCAGCGTGTCCGCCCAGGTGGCGCGGTCGTGCCAGTCGAACCCGTGGGCTCGTGAAGCGGGCCGCACCGTGGCTCCCGCCGCGTCGACGGCCTGCGCGACCCGCCGGCCCGTACGGCCGGACGCGCCGGTCACCACGACCGTCAGATCGTTCACGTTCGTGTCCTTCGCAAGCTCTGCCATACCTCCAGTGAACTCCCGTCCACCGCCGGGGCCCATCGGCGAGCGCCTCGGGCGCATGCCCCTGCGTCTACGCTGACCGCATGGACGCACTCGCAGGGCTGCTGGACGGCCCGCGCGCCCGCGGCGCCTTCCTGATCCGGGCCTGCTTCGACCCGCCGTGGTGCGTCCGCGTCGAGGACCGCGCCCCGCTGACCGTCATGCTGGTGGCCCGCGGCGACGCCTGGGTCGTCCCGGAGACCGGCGAGCCGCTCCGTCTGGGAGCGGGTGACCTCGCGATCGCCCGCGGCCCGGCCCCCTACACCTGCGCCGACGACCCCGCCACCGCCCCGCAGGCGCTGATCCTGCCGGGCGGCGAGTGCGCCTGCCCCGACGGCGCCCTGCTCAACGGCTCGATGGACCTGGGCGTGCGCACGTGGGGCGACCGGACGGACGGCTCCACCGTGCTCCTGATCGGCACGTACCCGATGCGGACCGAGATCGGGGCGCGCCTGCTGGACGCGCTGCCGCCGCTGCTCTCGCTCGCCGGCGACACGTGGCGCTGTCCGCTGACCCCCCTGCTCATGGACGAGATCGTGCGCGACGAGCCGGGCCAGGAGGTGGTGCTCGACCGCCTCCTCGACCTGCTGGTGATCGCGGCGCTGCGGGCCTGGTTCGCCCGGCCGGAGGCCGACCCGCCCGCCTGGTACCGGGCACAGGCCGATCCGGTGGTGGGCCGTGCGCTCCGCCTCCTCCAGGCCGACCCGGCGCATCCCTGGACCGTGGCGTCCCTCGCCGCCGGGGCCGACGTCTCCCGGGCCGCGCTGGCCCGCCGCTTCACCGACCTCGTCGGCGAACCCCCGATGGCCTACCTGACCGGCCGGCGTCTCGCCCTCGCCGCCGACCGCCTCCGTACCAGCGACGACACCCTCGCATCGATCGCCCGCCAGGTGGGGTACGGCAGCGCGTTCTCGCTGTCCACCGCGTTCAAGAGGGCGTACGGCGTCAGCCCCCAGGAGCACCGGGAGCGTACCGGCGGGTGAGACCGACCGGCAGGCGGGCCCGCGGGTCCCGCGGCGCGGCCTGGCGTCCCGGTACGCGGCGTAGCCTGGCGTACATGTACACGGAGAGGCCGTCGCGCCCGGCCGGCGCCGTGGTGTGGACGAACACCCCGTCCGGGCCGGGAGGCCAGGGCGTGCTTCCCGACGGCTGCATGGACCTGCTGTGGAGCGAGGGCCGGCTGCTGGTCGCGGGTCCGGACACGCAGGCGTACGTCACCGGGGGGCCGCCCGTGACCTGGACCGGGATACGGTTCCGTCCCGGCGTGGCACCCGCCCTGCTCGGTGTCCCCGCCCACGAACTGCGCGACCGGCGCGTGGAACTGACCGATCTGTGGTCCGCGGGCCGGGCTCGGCGACTGAGCGGGCTCGTGGAGGCGGCGGCCGACCCGGAGACGGGCCTGGAGGCGGCGGCCCTCACGCTCGCGGCACAGACCGAGGCGTACGATCCCCAGCTCGGCCTGCTCGTCGCGGCCCTCGACGCGGGCCGTCCCGTGGCCGCCGCGGCCGACGAACTCGGCATCGGGGCGCGACGGCTGCACCGCCGTTCGCTGACCGCGTTCGGGTACGGGCCGAAGACGCTGGCCCGCATCCTCCGCTTCCGGCGGGCCCTCGCCCTGGCCCGCTCCGGGGTGCCCCGGGCGGACACCGCCGCCCGCGCCGGATACGCCGACCAGGCCCATCTCGCGCGCGACGTGAAGCAGTTGGCGGGCCGGACACTGGGTGAACTACTGGCCGGCCGGTAGCGGGGCGAACAGGTCGACGCCGTTGCCGTCCGGGTCGTGGACGACGGCGTACCGCTGCCCCCAGAAGGCGTCCCACGGCTTCAGCTCGCCGTGGTGACCGGCGCCCACCAGCTCCTCGTACACCGCGTCGACCTCGCCGGGCCCGGCGCAGCGCAGGGCGAGCGAGGCGCGCGGACCGCCGGAGGGCGGACGCCAGCCGGGGTGGAAGGAGCGCACGCCGTCCTCGGTGTCCAGCAGCAGCCGCAGCCCGCCGGGCAGCTCGGCCTCGGCGTGCGGCTCCCGCTCGGCCCCCTCGGGGAAGGAGAACCCGAGCCGGCGGTAGAAGGAGACGGAGGCGGCCATGTCGGAGACGACCAGCCCGATGGCATCGAATCGTGGAGTCATACGGCCACGGTAGGCAGCACCCGGCTGCCCGGTCTTGAACGAATCGGACAGTGGCCCGGACGGACCGGTGTGAGAGCGGACAGCGCAAGATCCCTGCAGGCGGACAGATCAGCTTCTTCTCTGCGGACAGCTGATCTCCCTCTCGATGGACCCATTCGTGTCGGTTCGGAACAAACGATCCCTCCAGCGGTCGGCTCTGTGCTGCTTGGGAACTGAGCTGACAGACGGGAGGGACGTTGAAAAAGCCTGACAGGGAAATCAGGGAAATCTTCGAGGCCTTGGACGCCACCGAGTGCGCTCGTTCGGCGGCTGCGTCGGCGGGAGTCGAGCCCAGGACCGTGCGGAGGTACGCACGGATGAGGGCAACCGGTCGCCCGGTCACCGGTCCTGTCCGGCGGTCGAAGACGATCGACCCGTTCATGCCGAAGTTCGAGGAGTGGGGCGACCGCTCCGAAGGCAAGGTCCGTGCGGACAAGCTCCACGGGCGTCTCCAACTGCTGGGGTTCACCGGCGACGAGCGGACGACCCGCCGGGCGGTGGCCTCGGCGAAGGAAGCCTGGCGGGCCGGCAAGATGCGGACCTATCGGCCGTGGATCACTTCTCTGAAACTCACTGCCGAGCCTTGCTCGTGGCCACGATGTCGATGGCGGCTCGGAGCGGTGTCTCTGCATTCCCCAGTAGTGCCCGGGTGATGACGATCGCCTGGATGATTCTCAAGCCGCGCTCGGCCAGGAGGGTCTGGACAGCTTCCATTCCATCGCTCTCAAGGACTGGCCGGGACTCTTCGACAAGCGCGGCCCAGCGTGCGGCTTCCTCGGGACGTAGTCCGATCACGTCGTCAAACACGACTGCTTCCTTCCCGTGCTGAGCCGTTGGGTTGTACTCACGTCTCGTCGGAGCTGACTGCTGCGCTCAGAGCCGGCCCCGGACTCGATTGCCTGCAGAGTCCAGGCGCGGCCGGAGTGAGGCAACCGTCTCAGCTCGCTCACCTGCAGTGCAGGGAAGACGAACGCGGTGCGCATGGGGGGAGCGTAGGTGATGCAGGTTCTCCGCGGCCATGGATATTCAGAGCTGTCACGGGCCCGTCGCCGCAGTGGTGGTGCGCGTGGCGATGTCGGCGAAGGCCGGCATGCCCAGGTTGCAGGCTGTCGAGCGGCGGGTGCGAAGGTTGCCGAGCTGTGCGAGTTCGGCGTTCGCCGCTGCCAGGCTGACCTCGAGCCCAAGGATCGAGCCCTCTCGCCGACGCGTTACCGGGGTGGAACGGTGTCGTAGTCGCGGCGGGCCTGCTCGACCTTGTCCAGGTTGCCGGCGGCCCATTCGGCGAGGTGCGCGAAGAGCGGGGCCAGACTGCGGCCCAGCTCGCTGATCTCGTACTCGACCCGAGGGGGGACCTCCGGGTGGTACGTACGCACGACCATGCCGTCGCGTTCCAGCTGACGCAGCCGCTGGGTCAGTACCTTTGGCGTGATCGTGCCGATCCGTCGTTCCAGCTCGACGAACCGTTGCCGACCATGCACGTGGAGAGTCCACAGGATCGGCGTGGTCCACCGGCTGAACACGATGTCCACGACCGCACTGGTCGGACAGGCGAGTTCCGGGTCGGTCGCAGCGGCTGCATCCCGGTCAGCGTCACCGGCCATACACACCCCCTCGGGATAGTCACTTTCCTGTAGGTACCTACTATATCGATGGTGTTAGCGTCCCCGTGCCGCCCGGAGAGCAGCTCTCCGCGGCGGCCCCGCCTGCTCGGGCGGCGACAACCATCTCGAATTGACACGGGAGTTGTTCATGTTCGTAGTGACGGGTGCGACTGGTAACGTCGGCCGATCGCTCGTGCAGACCCTCGCGGCGATGGGTGCGCAGGTGACCGCGACATCCCGGGGGATCTCGGACGCGGATGTGCCGGAGAGCGTCCGGTGCACGCAGGCGGACCTGGTCGATCCTGAGAGCCTTCGGCCCGTTTTCGACGGAGCCGACGCGCTGTTCCTGCAAAGCGGCGGCCCCAGCGCGCACTTGTTGAGCCCCCAGGACATCCTCGACGTCGCCAAGGCCGGCGGCGTCGGGCGGGTCGTCCTGCTGTCCTCCCAAGGAGTGGCGACCCGACCGCATTCGGCCTCTCTCGGGGACCTGGGACGATCCATCGAGGACGCCGTCCAGCAGTCAGGCATGGACTGGACGATCCTGCGGCCCGGGGGCTTCAACTCCAACGCGTACGCCTGGGTCGAGTCGGTCCGCGCCCGAAGGACCGCCGCCGCGCCGTTCGCCGACATCGGCCTGCCGACCATCGACCCGGACGACATCGCCGAGGTCGCCGCCACAGCCCTGCGGGAGGACGGCCACGCCGGACGGATGTACGAGCTGACCGGGCCCGCGCTCAGCACGCCCCGCCAGCGGGCCGAGGCGATTGCCGACGCACTCGGCGAACCCGTCCGGTTCATCGAGCAGACCCGCGACGAGGCGCACGCGCAGATGCTGCGGTTCATGCCCGAGCCCGTAGTCGAGACCACGCTGTCCATCCTGGGTGAGCCCACCCCCGCCGAGCAGCGCATCAGCCCCGACGTCGAGCGGCTCCTCGGCTGCGAGCCCCGCACCTTCGCCGACTGGGCCCAGCGTCACATCGCCGCCTTCCGATAGGCCCTGCGTCTGCGGCCAAGGCATTCCTCACGACGCACCGCCGACCGCACCCAGACGGTTCCCGCACCTCGGAGTGGGGGTCCGAGGTGCGCAGGTACGGGGAGGTGCCGAGCACGGGGTGGGGAAAGCCGAATCGATCAGCCCCGACATTCCTCGCACCCGCTCGCGGTGGGCCTGTGCGATGCGTCGCCGTGCGCTGTTCGCCGAGTGCGCGGGCGAGTTGCTCACGGAGCCGCTGGTCCTCCTCGGTGAGGCGCCGGATGCGGGCGTCGGCGGCTTCGAGTCGCCGCAGCAAGGAGGCATCGGTGGTGCGCTGGCGTGCGGGAATGGGCGATGCGGGGTAGCGGCCTTGCACTGCCCGCAGTCGCTCGATCTCCGCTCGCAGGTCCGGCTGGGCAAAGAGCCAGGACCGGGAGACGCCCGCGCGCTTCGCGACGTGTTCGAAGGTGACTGGCTCGCCTGCCGCGTCGAGGGAGCGGAGCGCCTGGACGGGCCTTGGCGCGGGTGTACTCGCTGCGGCGGCGGGCGCATTCGGCTTCCGGTCCACCGCATCCGTGAGGTCGTCGTCACCAAGCCCGTGCTGTTCGATCAGATCGCCGACGGCCGTTCGCCCCGGCTCTCGCTCGGCGAGCTGTCCTCGCTCGGCGTGGACGTCGCGATCTACAGCACGCCGTGCCCGTTCGCCGCCCACGAGGCCATGGACGCGGCCCTGGCGGGCCTCAGAGCAGCCGACGGGCGCCTGCCCGAGGCCGACGCCGAGCGCGGTGTCGGGGTGCGGGCGGCCCCCGTCTGCTGGAGCGGAACATCGCCCGGTTCCGCTCTGCCGCCGGGCACGAGGCGGGCGCCCGGGGCGAGGCGGACCGGGGCGGCGCCGGGCGCGAGGAGCCCGCGCGGAGAGCGGTCTGCCGAACGGTGGCATGTCCGCCTGACCTGCGGGTCTTCCCGGCCGCGCGGGGGGTGGCGGCGTCCGTCGGGTCCCCTTGCGAGGCGTGCCTGCGGACCCGCGGCCGTGGGCCGCGGTCGCGCGGGCCCGCCGGAGGCCTTCCGCGGGTAGAAAGCGATTTCTCCTCACGGCGGTGCTCCTCACCGGGTGCGGGCGGGACGACGTGTCTCCCCCGGCCCCGAGTGATGGAATACCCGGCTTCGGTGCGATGCTCTGGTGATACCGGTGCTCGTGTGCTGCGAAGGGCTGGTGGGCACATGACGGCAGACCAGGCTGACCCCGTGGTCAGGACCCCCTACGGGCAGGTGCGCGGCAGGTACGAGGACGGCGTCGCCGTCTTCAGGGGCATCCCCTACGCGGCGCCCCCCTTCGGCCCGCGCCGGTTCCGGCCCCCCGAGCCGCCCGAGCCGTGGGACGGGGTGCGCGGGGCGGACGCCTTCGGACCGACACCGCCCAAGCCGCCGTACTCAGAGGCCTTCGAGAAGTACCTGTCCGATCCGGTCGTGCCCGGCGACGACTGCCTCAACCTCAACGTCTGGACGCCCGACCCGGCCCCGATCGCCCGGCTGCCCGTCATGGTGTGGCTGCACGGCGGCGCCCTGACCCGCGGGTCCTCCTCCGTTCCCGTCTACGACGGGCGCGCCTTCGCCCGGGACGGCGTCGTCCTGGTCTCCGTCAACTACCGCCTGGGGGTCGAGGGCTACGGCCTGTTCCCGGACGCCCCCGCCAATCCCGGGCTGCGGGACCAGCTCGCCGCCCTGTACTGGGTGCACGCGTCGATCACCGCCTTCGGCGGCGACCCCGACCGGGTGACGCTGTGCGGACAGTCGGCGGGTGCGATCAGCGTCGGCGCGCTGATCGCCGCACCGCAGGCGCAGGGGCTGTTCCGCCGCGCCGTCCTGCAGAGCGGGCCGCCGGAGGCCTTCGACCGGGACAAGGTCCGGCGCATGGTGCGCCGCATGGCGACCCGGCTGAAGATCCCGGCGACCGCGCAGGCCTTCGCCGAGGTCGACCGGGACCTGCTGCTGCGGACCCAGGCCGAGGCCGGCCGGCTCAGCAGCCCGGTGCTCGGCGGGCCGGCCTTCGGCGTCGTCGTCGACGGCGACCTGGTGCCGCGCGATCCGCTCCAGGCGCTGACCGAGGGCTCGGCGGCGCCCGGCGCAGAGCTGCTGATGGGCTGGACCCGGGACGAGTACCGGCTGTGGCTGGTGCCGGGCGGGCTGCTGGAGCGGGTGGACCGGCTCGGTCCGGTGGCGCTCGCCGGCGCCATGGCGCGCTGCCACTGCGGGCACGAGGTGCCGCGAGGCTACCGCGCCCTGAACCCGCAGGCAGGCACTGCCGAGATCGTCGGCCAGATGGTCACCGATCATCTCCTGCGCCTGCCGATGCACCGTCTGGCCGAGGCCCGGCCGCGGAGGTCGTACGTCTACGAGTTCGCCTGGCCGTCGCGGCTGCCCGGTCTCGGCGCCTGCCACGCGTTGGAACTCGGGTTCGTCTTCGACACCGGAGAGGTGCCGGAGTCCGCGAAGCTGGCGGGCCCGGGCGGTCCGCGTGCGCTGTCGGAGCAGATGCACGGGGCCTGGGTCCGTTTCGCCGTCGAGGGAGACCCGGGCTGGGAAGCCTGGGACACCGGACACCCGGTACGGATCTTCGGCGAGCCCGCACCGGCGGCGCCGGAGGGCGAGGCCCCGGCGGACGGCTCCCGCCCGCGCGACCTCCGGGACCCCTACACCGCCCGCGGCCACCGGGACGCCGAACTCGCCCTCTGGACCGCCGCCGAGCCCACCCCGGTGGAAACGGCACTCGCCACGGGACGGGACCCCGGGACGCCCGCGCGCGGTGCGGAACGCCGCTCGGCGGTACAGCGGCTCCGGCGCTCCGTCGGCGTCCGCCGGCACTGACCTTCCTCCCGAAGCCCGTCGGGCGGTTCCGGCTCCGCACGCATCACCGGACGTCGCCGCGGGGCGGCGTCGGGCGGCGTCGGGCCGGGCAGGCGCACCCCGGCGGCCCCGGCCGGCGCCCGCGGGGTCCCCGGTACAGCGGCGAGTGCCCGGCCGGGGCCGCACCGACGCTCCCCGGCCCGGGGGCCCGGGCCGCCTTGCCGGCGGGAACCGCTCCGTCACACCGCCGGTCGGCCGATCCCTGTCACCCGGGTCGGTCCGTCAGCGTGCGCGCGATCGAGGCGATGGCCTCCGGGCCCACCCGGCAGCAGCCGCCGATCAGCCGCGCCCCCGCGTCCCGCCAGCCGAGGACCCGGCCGGGGGCGAAGGTGGAGCGGCCGTCCCAGCGACGCGCCCCGGCGTCCCAGCCCTCACCGCTGTTGGGGTAGGCGACGACGGGCTTGCCCGTCACGCGCGCCGCGATCTCCACGGCGGCGTCGACGTCCTGCGGGGCGCAGCAGTTGACGCCGACCGCCACGACGTCGTCCGCTTCGGCGGCCGGAGCGAAGGCCTCCGCCAGCGGCTGCCCGGCCCGGGTGCGCGTGCCGTCCACGGTGTACGACAGCCAGGCGGGGACCCCGAGCCCGCGCACCGCCCGCAGCAGCGCCGCCGCCTCGTCCGCGTCCGGCACGGTCTCCAGGGCCAGTACGTCGGGCCCGGCGGCCGCCAGCACCTCCAGCCGGGGCCGGTGGAAACGTTCCAGCTCCCGCACGCTCAGCCCGTAGCGCCCCCGGTACTCGGAGCCGTCGGCGAGCATCGCCCCGTAGGGGCCCGCGGACGCGGCGACCCACAGCGGCCGGGGCGCCCCCGCGTCCCGCGCCTGCCGTACGGCCTCCCGCGCCAGCTCCACGGCGAGCGCGAGCAGCCGGGCCGCCTCCGCGCGGCCGATCCCGCGCCGGGCGAACCCCTCGAACGTGGCCTGGTAGCCGGCGGTGATCGCCACGTCGGCGCCCGCTGAGAAGTAGGCCAGGTGCGCCGCGACGATCGCCTCGGGCCGCTCGGCCAGCAGCCGCGCCGACCACAGTTCGTCGCTCAGGTCGTGCCCGGCCGCCTCCAGTTGGTTGGACAGGCCGCCGTCGAGGACGACCGTCCCGGAGGCGAGGGCCTCGGCGAGGGTGGGGCCGCTGGTCATGTCGTCGACGGTAGCCGAGCGAGCCGCGGTCGCGGGCGACGCGGCGGTCGCCCTCCCGGCGGGCCCGGTCGGACGGGGACCGCCGCCCGCAACGCGGCAATTCCGTTGCCCGAACGAACCGCCGCCGCGCACAATCCGGCGCATGACCTCACTGATCCGCCATGTGACGATCGACTGCGCCGACCCCTACGAGCTCGCCGGATTCTGGTCCCGGGTGCTGGACCTGCCCCTGCACGACGACGACAGGCCGGGCGACCCGGAGGCGTCGATCGAAGGGGCCGGGCTGCTGTTCCTGGCCGTTCCGGAGACCAAGACGGTGAAGAACCGGCTCCACTTCGACCTCCAGCCGCAGGACCGCACGCGTGACGAGGAGGTGCGGCGACTGGTCGCCCTCGGAGCCGCCCTGGTCGCCGACCACCGCAAACCCGACGGCACGGGCTGGGCCGTCCTCGGCGACCCGGAGGGCAACGAGTTCTGCGTGGAGCGGAGTGCGCCGGAGCGGGCGGAGGGCTGACCGCAGACCCGCCGGGAGGCCGACCGGCGCTGCCCCGCCGCACCCGCTCGCTTCCGCCGCGCACGCAGCCGGCCGGGCGGGGCGCGCCTCACACGGCCGTGAGCCGCTCGGCGAACTCCTCGGGGTGCGTGCCGGCACCGACGTGGCCGCCGGGGAACTCGGCGAACCCGCCGCCCGTGCGCCCGGCGAGGAACCGGGCCGTGCGGTGGAGCAGCAGGTCTCGGGAGTCGACGCCCGCGGCGAACGTGAGGCGGGCCGGGCCGCCGTGTCCCCCCGGAGCCGGCAGGTCCGGGCGATGGGCGGTGAAGGGGCCCAGGACATGCCTGAGGAAGAGGGCCGTCGGGTTCCGCAGCTCCTCCTCGCGGGACAGCGGCCGGGCCGCGGTGTCGGCGGCAGGCGGTGCCTCCCGGTCCTCCAGCACCGCGGTGAGACGGGCCGCCGCGGCCGCCGGTCCCAGGGTGCGGTAGGTGTCGCACACCGCTGCGAACGACTTCTGCCGTCGTCGCCCGTCGGGCAGCGGTGCCACGCACGGTGCCTCGTGCGCGACGACGTGCGCCAGTCGCTCCCCGTGCCGGGCCAGCAGGTCCAGGGCGGCGATGCCGCCGGAGCTGAGCCCGAGGACGTAGGCGGATTCCCCGTCGGGCAGCGTGGCGTGGAGGACCCGGCTCGCGCCGTCACCCCAGTCCTCCACGCGCTGGTCGCCGACGGGCATCCCCAGGCGGCCGTGCGCGAGGCCGAGCGGGTCGTACGTGACGACCGTGAAGCGGTCGGCGAGTGGTTCCACGAGGGGATCGAGTCCCATGGGGTGGCCGGCGCCGCCGGGCAGGACCAGCAGCAGGGGCCCGCGCCCGCGGACGTCGTGGTGCAGGTCAGGCATGGCTCTCGTGTTCCTTGCCGGTCGGTGCGTGACCCGCTTCGCGGGGCCAGTGGGTGAGGGCCGTGTGCAGCGCGTCGACGGCCTTGTCCCACGACCTGCGCACGTCCCGGGGAGCCGCGAAGCCGCCGGCCGCCTCCAGGGCGCAGTAGCCGTGGAACGTGCTGCGCAGCAGGCGCACCGCGTCGGTGAGGTCGGGCTCCTCCAGGCCGTAGGCGCGGAGCATGCCGTAGGTGATCTCGGCGGTACGGCGCATGGCGGGCGTGTCGGCGAAGACGACCGGGTCGATGCGGATCTGGGTGGCGGCGTAGCGCCCCGGGTGGGCCAGAGCGTATTCCCGGTAGGCACCCGCGAAGGCGGTCAGCGCCTCCTTGCCCGCGCGCCCGGCCACGGCGGCCGCGATCCGGTCGATCATCTCCCCGCCGGCCAGCAGCGCGATCCGTGTCCGCAGTTCCTGGAGGTTCCTGACGTGCGAGTAGAGGCTCGCGTCCCGCACCCCGAAACTCCGCGCCAGCGCGGACAGGCTGACCTTGTCGAACCCGACCTCGTCGGCGAGATCGGCCGCAGCGGCGACGAGGCGGTCGACGGTGATACCGGCACGGGCCAAGGGAAACCTCCGAGAACCGAGCAAACCTAGAGACCCTAGGCTACAGCCTGGCCGCCAAAGGGGCGTCCGGCACGTCCTTGCCCGGGGCCGACCGGTGGATCACCGGCGGGCGGCGGCGTCCCCACGGGCCCACCGCGGCGCCTGACCGCAGGGGGCGCCGCACGGGGCCGTCCGGGCGGCCCCGGAGACGGTCCGCGGCCACCGCCGGACACCCCCGGGCCGGGGCATGCCGCGCCACGCGAGGGGACCCGGCACCGACGGCTCCGGAGACAGGGCATACCGTGAGGAGTCGTACGCCTGGGTGAGGAGAGACGGATGGGCAGCCGCACCGCGCTGGTCGAGGATCTGATGGAGCGCTTTCCGCATGTGCCGCGGGAGGCCGTCTTCAAGGAGGACCTGCTGCGCGGCGGGGTCGCCTTCGACCCCTCGGCGCTCAGTGACACCGCCAACGAGGCCGCCGGCGAGGTCAAGCCGAAGTCCTACTTCATCTTCTCGTTCGACCACGGCACCCTGCCCGAGCTGGGCGAGGCCGCGCTGCGCCGCCCGCCGGAGGAGATCATCCTCACCGGCGGCCCCTACGACCTGCGCAGGACCGTGGTGTCCGTCCGCGTGAACCCGGCCTCCCCCTACCGGGTGGCCGCCGACGAGGAAGGCCTGCTCGGCCTGTACCTGGACGGCAAGCGCATCGCCGACGTCGGCGTGCCGCCGATGCCGGAGTACTACCGGCACACCCTCTCCAACGGGAAGTCCGTGATGGAGGTGGCCCCCACCATCCAGTGGGGCTACCTGATCTACCTCACCGTCTTCCGGGTCTGCCAGTACTTCGGCGCCAAGGAGGAGTGCCAGTACTGCGACATCAACCACAACTGGCGCCAGCACAAGGCCGCCGGCCGCCCCTACACGGGCGTGAAGGACGTGGAGGAGGTCCTGGAGGCGCTGGAGATCATCGACCGGTACGACACCCAGAAGGCCTCCACCGCCTACACGCTCACCGGCGGCGCCATCACCAAGTCGGTCGCCGGACGCGACGAGGCCGACTTCTACGGCCACTACGCCAAGGCCATCGAGGAGCGCTTCCCGGGCCGCTGGATCGGCAAGGTCGTCGCGCAGGCACTGCCCAAGGCGGACGTGCAGCGCTTCAAGGACTACGGCGTGCAGATCTACCACCCCAACTACGAGGTGTGGGACCGTCGGCTGTTCGAGCTGTACTGCCCGGGCAAGGAGCGCTACGTCGGCCGCGACGAGTGGCATCGCAGGATCCTCGACTCCGCCGACGTGTTCGGCGCCCGCAACGTCATCCCGAACTTCGTGGCGGGCGTGGAGATGGCCGAGCCGTTCGGCTTCACCGACGTCGGCGAGGCCGTCGCCTCGACCACCGAGGGCCTGCGCTTCTTCATGTCGCACGGCATCACCCCCCGGTTCACCACCTGGTGCCCGGAACCCACCACCCCGCTCGGCAAGGCCAATCCGCAGGGCGCGCCGCTGGAGTACCACATCCGCCTGCTGGAGGCCTACCGCGCCACCATGGACGAGTTCGGCCTGTCCTCGCCCCCCGGCTACGGCCCGCCCGGCCCCGGCCACGCCGTCTTCTCCGTCAGTTCCTTCATGGACAGCCTTCCGGCGCAGGATCCTGCCGTGGCGCGCTGAGCCACCCGCGGGTCCGCTCCCGCGCCCTGCGCGCGGAGGCGGGCCCGCGACATCTGAACAGGGCGCTTGTCAGTTGTGTCGGAGGCGTGAAAAGCTCGGGCAGCACTGCGAGGGTTCCCGCAACTCAGTCTTCAGTGCAGTGAGTTGACCTCGCCTGTGGATGCAGGAGACCCATTGCCCGACCTGCCGACTCCCCAGGACGTCACCGAGGCGGCGCAGTTCACCGAGTGCTGGGACGCCGTCCTGTCCTACGCCGACCTGTGCACGTCCGGCTCCGCCGCCGCTCAGGCGCTGGCCAGGGAGGCGTTCGCACTCGGCATGCGCCAGGCACGCGACGCCGCGCCGGTCACCCGGCACGCACCCGGCCGCCGCCCCGACCGGCTGCCGCGGATCCCGCTGCTGCTGACGGCCGTCCGCAGCACGGCAGCCGACTGGGAGGCCGCGGGGGAGGGCCACCGACTCGACCCCGACCTGCGCCTGTGGCTCAACTCGGACAGGGCCGCCCGTCACAACGGCCCGCTCCAGGGCCGCCCCCTGGGCCTGCGCGCTCTGCGCGACCTGCCGGAAACCGACGCCGAACTGCTCTGGACGGCCGAGGTGGAGGCGCTGCCGCCGCACGTGGCCGCCCGCGGCCTCGGCCTCGACCCGACCGCCGCGGCCGACGCCCTCGACCAGGCACGCACCGTGTTCCGGGACCGCTGCCGCAGGGGCCACCTCCACGCCCCGCTCCCCGCCGAGTGCCGCAGCTACGCACGGCTGCTCGACGCCGTCACCCGCCGGCCCGGCACCGACACCCCCGAGGACCTCTCCCGGCACCTCGCGACCTGCGCCGGCTGCGCCGAGGCCGCCGCCTGCCTGAGCCTGCACGGACGCACCCTGCCCGCGGCCCTGGCCGGCGGCGTCATCGGCTGGGGCGGACTGGCCTACCTCGAACGGCGCCGCCGCGCCGCCGAGGTGCGCCTGTGCACCGGACGCCCCGAGGACCCGGCGGCCGACCGGCACGGCGAACCGGACAGCGGGACCCGCTTCGCCCGCGGCGGACTGCTCGTCGCGGCCGGCCTGGTCTCCGTGCTCGCGCTCGCCGTCTCCCTGATGCCGTTCGGCTCCGGGGGCGACGCCGCCGCCCGCTCCGACGACCTCGCCCGCCGGCCGGTCACCGGCGCAGGCGGCCTGCCGACCGCCCCACCGACACCCACCCGTACCGTCGCCCCGCGATCCACCCCGCCACCGGCCACGCCCACGACGCCCGCCACCCCGGCCACCTCCACCGCACCGGCCGCGCCCGCCAGCGGTTCGCCGACCGCCGGACGCGAGGCTCCCGCCCCCGAGCCGCAGGGCACCACCGCGTCGACCGCCCCCAGCCAGGGCGGCGGGCCGTCCGCGGCAGTCGGTTGCACGGTCGGCTACCGGGTCGTCAACCAGTGGACAGGCGGCTTCCAGGCCGCCGTCACCCTCACCTCCGCCGACGCGCTCGACGACTGGAGCGTCGCCTGGTCCTTCCCCGACGGTCAGCGCATCACCCAGATGTGGGACGCCCGGTTCTCCCAGTCCGGTCCCGGCGTCACCGTCGGCGCCGCCGACTACAGCACGCCCGTCCCGTCCGGCGGCACCGTCTCCTTCGGCTTCCTCGGCACCTGGCAGGACCGGAACGCGGACCCGGACCGCTTCACCCTCGACGGACGAACCTGCCGGACGGGATGACGTGTTGCCGCAGCAGGCCGACACCCCGCGCACCGACGAGCCCCAGGTCTGCGAGGCCCGGCGATGAGACGCGTACCGGAGGGGACGGGCGGGGCGCCGTCCAGGCTGTGGGCGCGCGCCGCGTGTCTGTGGGCGGTGGCGTTCGCCGGGCTGCACTTCTACTGGGCCGTCGGCGGTGATCTGGGCCTGAGCGTCTCCGCCGGTCCGCAGGCCACCGAGCGCTCGCTCTGGTTCGTCGTAGTCGGTCTGTGGGGTGTGGGAGCGCTGTGCCTCCTCGGCGCCCTGCTGGCGTGGCTGCTTCCCCGGTCCGGGCTCCGGGGCGTTCCCGCTCTGCTGGTGAGGCGGCTGGGGTGGGGTGTCAGCGCCCTCCTTCTGGCCCGTGGCATCGGTGTCGAGGTGCTGCTGCTGACCGATGCCACGCACCTGAGCACCTCCGTGAGCGCGGGGCAGCGGGTGTGGACCCTGGCCCTCTGGAACCCCTGGTTCGTCGCCGGAGGACTGGCCTTCGGCCTCGCCGCCCTCCGGTCCGGCAGGTGCGCCGACGCGGAACCGCCACCCGCGCACGGAGCCCGATCGCTCCGCCGACGACCCGCAGCCCCATCGCTCCGACCCCGGCAGCTCGCACACCGTCTGACGGAGCGGCAGGTGAACGTGCCCGCCGGGCGCGCGAAAACCTGTTGACCCCGGGTGTGAGGGTCCCGCTAGGGTGAGGGCGTTCCGCGCGGCGGCAGTCGGCCGCCGCGGACCACGTACAGGGATGAGGAGGTGTCGACCGATGGCCGTCTTTGCGCCGGGCGCTGCCCGCAACCAGGAATCCGTCCAGTCCACCTCCGCGGCCACCGGCTGACCTCACCCTGTCTCTCCGCGCCCGTCGGCGCGTCCCGGGGCCGCCCCTGTGAAGGGTCACCCTTGACTTCCAGCTCCTCCCACCCGTTCGGTTCCTCCGGTTCCTCCCCCTCCTCGCCCGCGCCGTCCGCCGCTGTCCGCGAGCTGACCGCGTACGGCTGGGACGAGGGCTGGGCCGAGACGTTCGCCCCCCACGCGGCCGAGGGCCTGCTGCCCGGTCGTGTGATCCGGGTCGACCGCGGACAGTGCGACGTCGTCACCGCCGGCGGTGTGCTGCGCGCGGACACCGCGTTCGTCACCCCGCACGACCCGCTGCGGGTCGTGTGCACGGGCGACTGGGTCGCGCTCGACCCCGGCGGCAACCCCCGCTACGTCCGGACCTGCCTGCCCCGCCGCACCGCCTTCGTGCGTTCCACCTCCTCCAAGCGGTCCGAGGGCCAGATCCTCGCCGCCAACGTCGACCACGCGATCGTCGCGGTCTCCCTCGGCGTCGAACTCGACCTCGGCCGCATCGAGCGCTTCCTCGCCCTGGCCTGGGAGTCCGGGGCGCAGCCCGTGGTCGTGCTCACCAAGGCCGACCTCGTCCCCGACGAGGTGACACGGTCCCACCTCGTGCAGGACGTCGAGACGACCGCTCCCGGCGTGCCGGTCCTCCCGGTCAGCGCGGCACGGGGCGAAGGCCTCGACGTGCTCACCGCGCTCGTCTCCGGGGGTACGTCCGTGCTGCTCGGGCAGTCCGGCGCGGGCAAGTCGACCCTCGCCAACGCGCTGCTCGGCGAGGACGTGATGGACGTGCGGACCACCCGCGACGTCGACGGAAAGGGCCGCCACACCACGACCACCCGCAACCTCCTCGCCCTTCGGGACGGCGGCGTCCTGATCGACACCCCCGGCCTGCGCGGCGTGGGGCTGTGGGACGCCGAGACCGGCGTCGGGCAGGTCTTCTCCGAGATCGAGGAACTCGCCACGCGGTGCCGGTTCCACGACTGCGCGCACGACAGTGAGCCGGGGTGCGCGGTGCGGGCGGCCATCGAGGACGGTGACCTGCCCGTACGGCGGCTGGACAGCTACCGCAAGCTGAAGCGCGAGAACCAGTGGATCGTCGCGAAGACCGACGCGCGGCTCCGGGCGGAGCTGCGCAGGGACTGGAAGCGGAAGGGCGCCCAGGGACGGGCGGCCATGGAGGCCAAGCGCGGGCGTCTGCGCTAGTGCCGCGGCAGGCAACGTTCGCCCGTCGAGGAGCGGCGTCCGGTGCGTGCTCCCGGTGTGCCGGCCGGAAGCCCTCGTACCGGGATGTACTCGGGCTTTCGTCCGGTGCAGCGAGAGTGCGTGCCGGGCGTCGCGACGGGGCGAACGTTGCCTGATGCGGCACTAGCTAGTGCTGTGACCGGAGCGGTTCACCGGCGCAGCCCTTTCCGGTCACAGCACCAGCCGCACGCCGGTCCGGGTCGCGCACCGATCCGGGCCGGTCCCCACGACGGGGGCCGGTGCCCCGGCCCGCCGCGCCCCGGATCGGTTCCTCCCGCCCCACGGGAGCCGCCCGCGCCCGCCCGGACCGTCGGTGCGCGGGCACGCGGCCCGCCCCGCCTCACCTACACGTCCGAATCCCGCCGGTCCGGGCCGCGCCCCGGGCGCAGACTGGAAGACGTGATGGACGAGGACACCAGGTACGAGGCGGTCCGGAGCCGGGACGCCCGGTTCGACGGGGCGTTCTTCTTCGCCGTGACGACGACCGGCATCTACTGCCGGCCCAGTTGCCCCGCCGTCCCGCCGAAACGGCGCAACGTGCGGTTCTTCGCCACGGCCGCCGCCGCACAGGGTGCGGGGTTCCGGGCCTGCCGGAGGTGCCGGCCCGACGCGGTGCCGGGCTCGGCCGAGTGGAACGCCCGCGCCGACGCCGTCGGACGGGCCATGCGGCTGATCGGCGACGGCGTCGTCGACCGGGAGGGCGTCGCCGGACTGGCCGCCCGCCTGGGATACAGCGCCCGGCAGGTGCAGCGGCAGCTCACCGCAGAGCTGGGCGCCGGCCCGGTCGCCCTGGCTCGCGCGCAGCGGGCGCACACGGCACGCGTCCTGCTTCAGACGACCACCCTGCCGGTCACCCGGATCGCCTTCGCGGCCGGGTTCGCCAGCGTCCGCCAGTTCAACGACACCATCAGGGACGTGTACGCGGACACCCCGACCGGAGTGCGCGCCGTCGCCCCCCGGGGCAGCCGGCCGGACACGCCGGGCGCCGGGATCCCGCTGCGGCTCGCCTACCGGGGCCCGTACCGGTCGGGCCCCGTCTTCGACCAACTGCGCCGCGAGGCGGTGGCCGGGGTGGAGGAGGTCACCGGCCCACCCGGAGAGCGGGTCCTCCGCAGGGCCCTGCGGTTGCCGTACGGCACCGGGATCGTCGCCGTCGACGAACGACCGGGCACGCCGCGGCCGGGTCGCGGCGCCCACCCCGGCGGCTGGCTGGACGCGCGGCTGCACCTCACCGACCTGCGCGATCTGACCACCGCGGTGCAGCGACTGCGCCGCCTGTTCGACCTCGACGCCGACCCGTACGCCGTCGACGAGCGGCTGGGCGCCGACCCCCGTCTTGCTCCGCTGGTCGCGGCGCGGCCCGGCCTGCGCGTGCCGGGCACCGTCGACCCGGAGGAGTTCGCCGTCCGGGCCCTGGTGGGCCGCGACGAGGCCGAACGGCTGGTCCGGCGCCACGGCAAGGCCCTCGACGCCCCCTGCGGCAGCCTCACCCACCTCTTCCCCGAACCGGGCGTCCTGGCCGGCGCCGAACCAGGCAGCCCCCTGGGCGCGCTCGGCGCCGCCCTCGCCGACGGTGCCGTACGACTCGACGCCGGCGCCGACCGCGACGACGCGCAGCAGGCCCTGCTCGCCGTGCCCGGTGTCGACCCGGCCACCGCCGCGACCGTCCGCGCCCGCGCCCTGGGCGACCCCGACGTCGCGCCGCCCGGCGCCGACCTCCCCGACAGCTGGCGCCCCTGGCGCACCTACGCCGTACAACACCTGCGCACCGCAGGGGACTGGGAGCTTCCATGACCGCCTCGACCCACTGGACCGAGATCCCCTGCCCGCTGGGCCCGCTCCTGCTGACCGCCGACCCGGACGGCGCACTGACCTCGCTGTCCGTGCCGGGCCAGAAGGGCGGACGCACGGTCCAGGACGGCTGGGTGCACGCCCCGGCGCTCTTCGCCGCGGCCGGGGAGCAACTGGCCGCGTACTTCGCCGGCGACCTCGAGGAGTTCTCGCTCCCGCTGCGCCCGCGCGGCACGGCCTTCCGCGAGCAGGTGTGGGCGGCCCTGGACACCGTGCCCTACGGTGCGACCGCCACGTACGGCGAGATCGCCGCGCGCATCGGTGCCTCCCGCGCCGCCGTGCGCGCCGTCGGCGGGGCGGTCGGCGCCAATCCGCTGCTGATCGTCCGGCCCTGCCACCGGGTCATCGGCGCGGACGGCTCGCTCACCGGGTACGCCGGCGGCCTGGAGCGCAAGGTCCGGCTGCTCAGCCTGGAGGGCGCGCTCTGAGGCCCTGTCCTGCGGATCACGCCGGAGATGCGGGGCCCGGCCGCCACTCACCCGGATCGAGAGGCGCCGCCTGCCTCCTGCGAACCGATCCGCCGGTCAGGCCCTGGCTCCGGCCGCTCCGCACCGGACCGGTCCCGGGCGTGCGTCCGCCCTACAGGGCGCTCTTCGCTCGCCACGTGTCCCAGTCGGCGTTCCAGTCGCCGAGGCCGTTGTTCAGGGCGACGCGGCCCTTGGTCTCGGTGCCCTTGACCTCGAAAGGGTCGCCGACGGTGGTGTGCTGGTAGAGCCACTTCGCATCGGCGTCGCTCATGCCGATGCAGCCGTGGCTCTTGTTGGCCCGGCCGAAGTACGCGGCGTTCCAGGGCGCCGCGTGGGCGTAGGTGCCCGACCAGGTCAGCCTCATGGCGTAGTCGACCGTCTGGTCGTAGGCGTCGCCCAGGCCCACGGTCTCGGAGTTCATGCGGATCGAACCCTCCTTGGCCATGACGACCTCGGTTCCCCGCCACGAGCCCGTCTCGGGGCCGGGCGTCCCCCCAGAGACGGGGAACGTCCGCACCGTCCTGCCGCCCCGCTCCACGGTGAGCCGTTTGCGGTCGAGGTCGACCTTGACGATCTGCCGTGCGCCGACGGTGAATCCCAGCCGGTAGTCCCGGACGAACCAGCCGCCGTCCGCTCCCGCGTCGGTGCCGTTCAGCCGGGCGTCGAGGGTCACCCGCGTGCCGGGACGCCAGTACTCCCTGGGGCGCCAGTCCGCACGGTCCTTGCCGGACCAGTCCTTCATCCACCCCCAGGAGCCCTCGGTGCCGTTGGAGGTGGTGACCTTCAACTGACGTTCCACGGCGGCCTTGTCGTGCACGGGGCGGTCGAAGACGAGGGAGATCGGCTGGGCGACACCGACCGTGGTGCCGTCGCCGGGCCGCCAGTCCACCTTGTTGACCCGTTCTGCGGCCCGGGTGGTGAGGGAGGCGCGCGACTGCCCCGGCGTTCCGTCGTCCGCGCGAGTGGCCGCCACGACCGTGTACGAGGTGCCGGGCGCGGCGTTGCGGTCGGACACCCAGGTCCGGTTGCTCTCGGACAGACTGCCCGACAGGCGGGTGCCCTCGGCGTCGGTGACGGCGACCGAGGTGAGGATGCCGCCGTGCGCCGCCACCCGGACCGGCTCGCCGGGCTTCGCCGCGCTGCCCTCCGGTGACACGGTGACGGTGGCCGTGCCGCCGTCCCCGTGCTCCGCTGGGGCCTTCCCGTCCGTCCCCGCCGCGGAGGAACCGCCGGCGGAGCAGGCCGGGAGCGCGGCCGTCGCCAGGACGACCGCCGTGGCCAGGGTGGCGACGCGGGCCCGTCCGGGACTCCTGCGCAGGGGGCCGGCGGATGGGGGCCGGACACGTATCGGGCTCAACGAACACCTCCGGGAGAGTCGGCAGAACGCCGGGACGCAGCGACTGTAGGCCGTGAAAACCGCAGGACAGCGGCGTGCCGGCGAGTGTGACGGCAGCCGGTGGGGAACGGTCGTCGTCCCGTCACGCAGAGGGCGCGGAACGGTCACCGCCGCCCCCGCGGACCGGTGTGTCCGGGGCGGGAGGGGCCAGGGGGCCGGGGGAGTGGGCCCGCGGTGACGGGCGCCGCAGCACAACGGTCATGGTCCGGTCACACGCGCCGCGCGGCCCGGTCACGGGCGCCTGTGAGCCTTCGAGGCGTTCCGCGCTCAGGGACCCGGGTCCGCTTCCGGCTCGACCACGACCGGCAACGGCACCCGCACCCGCTCCACGCACCCGCACACCCGCACACCCGCATCCAAGGAGGCACTGTGTCAGTGCTGCTCACGACGGCGAGCCGTGGCCGGCAGGAGATCCTGCTCCACCCCGTGTCCGCCGACGTGTACCGGGCCTTTCTCGCGTCGCGGGCCGGATCGGCCCTCGCCCCCGGCTTTCTGCAGTACCCGTCCTGGGCCGCGGTGAAGGAGGGCTGGCACGCCCGGCTGCTCGGATGGGGGCCGGGCACCGGGGGCCGGGCGGACGAGTTGTCCGGAGTGGCCCTGGTGCTGCTGCGTCAGTTCCCCGGCACCCGCAAGTACTTCGCCTACCTGCCGGAGGGGCCCGTCGCCGACTGGGCGGACGCGGACCTCGACAGCTGGCTGACGCCGTTGCTGCGCCACCTGCGCGCGGAGGGCGCCTTCGCCGTCCGGATCGGGCCCTCGCCCGACTACCGTCGCTGGGACGCGGCCGGACTCAAGGCGGGGGCGGGGCCCGGGCGGCGCGTCACCGACGTGCTGGACTGCGAGGTCGATCCGCTGGGCGCCGCGGTGGCCGAACGGCTGCGGGCACGGGGCTGGCAGCGCTGCGGCGGCGACGAGGGCGACGGCGACGCGCAACCCCGGTTCGTCTTCCGGGTGCCGCTGGCCGGACGCAGCGTCGACGACCTGTGGTCCGGGCTGAGCCAGGAGTGGCGGCGCAACATCCGCCGGGCACACAGGTCGCTGGTGGAGGTGACGGTGGGCGGGGCCGACGAACTCCCCGATTTCCACCGGCTGCTGCGCATCACCGAGGAGCGGGACGGTTTCCGACTCGGCCGTTCCCTGGACTACTACCGGCGCCAGTTCGCCGCACTCAACGCCGAGGAACCGGGCCGGATGCGGCTGTACGTCGCCCGCCACCGGGGGGAGATCCTGGCCGCCCACACCATGATCACGGTGGGGCGCCGGGTCTGGTACCAGACCGGGGCCTCCGCCGACCACCGGCGCGAGGTCCGTCCGTCGAACGCGCTCCAGTGGCGGATGGTGCGCGACGCCCACGCCCTGGGCGCGGAGGTCTACGACATGCGGGGCGTGTCCTCCGTCCTCGATCCCGGCGACCGCGCCTTCGGCCTGCTCCGCTGGAAACTCGGCACCCGCGGCCGGGTCGTGGAGACGCTGGGGGAGTGGGAGACACCCCTGGAGGGGACCGCCAACCACGCGCTGTACCGCGCCTTCCAGATGTACCTGGCCCGCCGGTGAGCGCCGCCACGACGCCCGGTGCCGCGAGCGGCACCGATACCCCCGGCACCACCGCCGCGGAAGGGCGAGCGGACCACCGGCCCGTGTCGGTGCTGCACAGCAGCGCGCTCATGGCCGCCGGATCCCTCGTCTCCCGTGCCACCGGGTTCGTGCGTTCGGCCGTGGTCGCCGCCGCGCTCGGTGTCGGACTGGCCGCCGACGGCTACGCGGTGGGCAACACCGTCCCCAACATCCTCTACACCCTCCTTCTCGGCGGCGCGCTCAACGCGGTCTTCGTCCCCGAACTGGTGAAGGCCGCCAGGCGGCACCCCGACGGTGGAGCGGCGTACACGGAACGCCTGCTCACCGTCTGCACTGCCGCCCTGCTGCTGATCACGGTCGTGGCGGTGCTCGCCGCGCCCGCCGTCGTGGCCGCCTACACGAACTACAGCGGCGGGCAGGCGGCGACGACGGTCGTCTTCGCCCGCTGCTGCCTGCCCCAGATCCTCTTCCTCGGCCTGTTCACCCTGCTGGGGCAAGTCCTCAACGCCAAGGACCGGTTCGCCGCCATGATGTGGGCGCCCGTCCTCAACAACCTCGTCGTCATCGGCGTCTTCGCCCTCTACCTGAAGACCGTCGGCGGCGGCGGAACCCTCACCACCGGCGAGGCCGAGCTGCTCGGCTGGGGCACCACGGCCGGTATCGTCGCCCAGACCCTTGCGCTGGTGCCGTCGCTGCGTGCGGCGCGTCTGCGCTGGCGGCCCCGGTTCGACTGGCGCGGCAGCGGGCTGTCCCGGCCACTGCGCTCGGCCGGCTGGCTGGTCCTGCTCGTCCTGACCAACCAGCTCGCCTACTGGGTGGTGACCCGGCTCGCCACGACCGCAGGGGAGCGCGCGGCGGCGCAGGGCATCGGCGGGGCCGGCTTCAGCGCCTACAGCAACGCCTACCTGCTGTGGGCCGTGCCGCACGGCATCGTCACCGTCTCCCTGGTCACCGCGCTGATGCCGCGGATGAGCCGGGCGGCGGCCGACGGGGACACGGCCGGGCTGCGACGGGACGTCTCGGGCGCCCTGCGCAGCACCGCCTCCGCCGTCGTGCCCGCCGCGTGCGTGCTCGGCGCCGTCGCCGGGCCGGTCATGGCGATCGTGTTCCAGTACGGCAGGACCGGCGCGGACGACGTCGCGGTGATGGCGGGGACACTCGCCGCGTTCGCCCCCGGCCTGGTCGCCTTCTCCGTCCAGTACGTCCTCGCGCGCACCTTCTACGCCCTCTCCGACACCCGCACGCCCTTCCTGCTGAACCTGGTCGTCGCCGGGCTCAACGCCGGCCTGTCCGCCCTCGCCTTCCTGCTGCTGCCCGCGCGCTGGGCCGTCACCGGCATGGCCGGGGCCTACTCGGTCGCGCTCTTCGCCGGTTGCGCGGTCACCGCCCGCACACTGGCCCGCAGGCTTCCGGCGGCACCCGAACGGGGACCGCTGCGCTCATCCGGCGCCACCGCGCTGGCCCGCCTGCTGGCGGCCGCGCTCCCGGCCGCGCCGCTCGGCCACCTCGCCGCCACCCGTACCGCTTCGCTGGGCCCGTTCGCGGCGGCGCTCGCGGGGACGGGGGCCGTCGTCGCGGTCTTCGCCCTGCTGGCCCGGCCGCTCCGGCTGACCGGGGTGGAGGCCGCGCTCGCCGCCGTGCCCCGGGCCCTGCGCCGCCGAACCCGACGGGACGGCCCGCGACCGCATCGCCCCCTCAACTGATCAGGCGAAAACCCTATTTGATCGAATGGAATACTCTGCCCATGCCACGCGTCCTGCTCATCGAAGACGATCCCTCCGTCCGCGAGGGGATCGAGCTCGGCCTGCGCCGCCGCGGGCACGAGCTCCGCACCGCCGTCAGCGGAGAGGCGGGACTGGCCGCCATCGACGCGTTCCACCCCGACCTCCTCCTGCTCGACCTCATGCTGCCCGGCATGAACGGAGTCCAGGTCTGCCGGCAGGTGCGCGAGACGAGCTCGCTTCCGATCATCATGCTCACCGCCCGCGGCGACGACTTCGACGTCGTGGTCGGCCTGGAGGCCGGAGCCGACGACTACATCGTCAAACCCGCGCGCACCGAGGTCATCGAGGCCCGCATCCGGGCCGTCCTGCGCCGCATCGAGGAACCCTCCGGCCGCGATGCCGTGGAGTTCCACGGCGACCTCGCCCTCGACCGCGCCGGGCTGAACGTCGCCAAGTCCGGCGAGCGGCTCGCGCTGGCCCCCTCCGAGCTCAGGCTCCTGCTCTACCTGACCGCCGTACCCGAGCAGGTGTTCAGCCGGCAGCAACTCCTCGAACAGGTCTGGGAGCACAGCTACCACGGTGACGCCCGCCTGGTGGACGCCTGCGTACGACGCCTCCGCCACAAGATCGAGGACGTCCCCGGCAGTCCCCGCTACATCCAGACCCTGCGCGGCTTCGGTTACCGGTTCGGACCCCTGTGAGCCGCACCAGAGCCCGCGTCGGGCTCCGCACCCGCCTGGTCCTGGCCTTTCTCCTCGTCGCCGCCGTGAGCGCCGGGACCACCGCGGTCCTCACCTACCGGGAGGCGCGCAACGCGATCCTCGACCAGGCCCAGAACACCGCGGTGTCCTCCTTCCGCGACCAGGTGCAGCAACTACCCACCTCCCTGCCCGTCGAGCCCGCGTCCCTGCGGGAGGACCTGCGGCGCATCGCGCGCGCGGGCAAGCCGCATCCATGGGTGGTGTTCGCCGAGTACGGCTCGCTCCGCCTGTCCTCCGGCACCCACCCCGTCTCGACGGTCGTCACCGCCGCGCTGCGCACCGCCGCGCTCGCCCATCCCCGGGGCAGCTTCCAGCGCGTCGACCGGGACGGAACGCCCTGGCTGACCGTCGCCGTTCCGACGATGTTCCGGATCGGGAAGGTCGCGCGCCCCACCGGGCTGGTGCTGTACGCCGTGATGCCGCTGACGGACGAGGAGGACAACATCCGGGCCATGGTCACGGCGGCCCGGGACGGAGCCCTGCCGGCGCTCGCCCTGGCGCTGCTGCCCGCTCTGCTGGCCGCCCGCAGCGTGCTGCGCCCGGTCCGCGACCTGCGCACCGCCGCGCAGAACATGGGAAGCGGCCGTCTGGACACCCGCATCCAGGTCAAGGGCAGCGACGAACTCGCCGAGTTGGCACGTACGTTCAACGAGTCCGCCGTCGAGCTGGAGCGTTCCGTCGGTGAACTCCGGGACGCCGAGGCCCGCGCCCGCCGCTTCGCCTCCGACGTCTCCCACGAACT
The DNA here is from genome assembly GCF_016921115.1 of Streptomyces actuosus. GTDB lineage: Bacteria > Actinomycetota > Actinomycetes > Streptomycetales > Streptomycetaceae > Streptomyces > Streptomyces actuosus_A. The sequence goes on along the minus strand of NZ_JAFFZS010000006.1, from coordinate 275,267 downwards.
GCGCACCCCCCTCGCCGGAATGCTCGCCGTCACCGAGGTGCTGGACGAGGACGCAGACCGTCTCGCCCCCGACACCGCCGCGGCCGTCCGGCTGGTCAGCGCGGAGACGGGCAAGCTGGCGGTACTGGTCGAGGACCTGATGGAGATCTCCCGGTTCGACGCCCGCGCCGCGGAACTCAACACCGACGAGATCGACGTCGCACAGGCCATCCGCAAGACCCTGACGAACCGTCACTGGACCGATCCGGCGCAGGTGGCCACCGACCTGCCCGACGGCATCCGGGCCCGCCTCGACCCACGGCGCTTCGACATCGTCGTCGCCAACCTGGTGGGCAACGCCCTGCGCCACGGCAGCGCACCCGTCCTGATCCGGCTGCGCGCCACGACGGGCCCCGGCGACGCCACCGCGGCCTTCGCTCCCGAGCCGGGCTTCAGGACGGCCCCCGACCGGCTCGTCGTCGAGGTCAGCGACCGCGGCCCCGGCATCGACACGGAGGCACTGCCGCATGTCTTCGAGCGCTTCTACAAGGCGGACGCGGCCCGCACCCGCTCGCGGGGCAGCGGCCTCGGCCTGGCGATCACCCTGGAGAACGTGCGCCTGCACGGAGGACGGGTGCACGCCGGCAACGCCCCCCACGGGGGCGCCGTCTTCACCGTGGAGATACCCCTGACGGGCGCGGGGGCAGCGCAGTGAGGTCTCCCTCGTGCCGCGCCGTCCGCGCCGCGGCGGCCTGCGCAGCGGCCGCCGCCCTGCTCGCCGGGTGCGGAGTGCGACAGACCGGGGTCATCGAAGCCGGCGGCCCCGCCACCGTCGCCGTGATGACATCGAGCCCCGGCCAGTACCTGCTGCTGTACTTCCTCTCCTCGGACGACCGCCCGACACCGGTGTACAGAACCTTCCCGGCCGCCGACGGAGCGGGTACGTCGACCCCGCTGTCGGGGCCGAAGGGCCTCGGCCTGCTGTTCATCGGGCCGCGCAGCGACGAGACCGCGGCCGGGCTCCACACCGAGTTGCCCAGGCTCCGGGGAAGAGCGGACACGACGGTGACGGACGCGGGGGCGACCGTCACCGTGCCCTTCCCCGTCCGGACGCTCTCGGCCCCCGCGGTGCTCCAGATCGTGTGCACGGCCACCTACATGGAGAGCGACGGTCTCGCCCCGGTCACCGTCCGGGGGCCGGACGGCTCCCTCCCGGCCGCCCGCTGCCCCTGACGGCCCCGGCTCGACCCCGGACCCACCGGGGGAGGGGCACCACGCGCGGGCGGGGAACGCCCCGGACCCCGTCGGGCCCGGCGTCGACGCCGGTCGCCCCGCGCCGGAGGGCGGACAACGGGGCGCACCACCCTCGCCGACCGGCCCGAAGCCGTCGCCGTCGCCGTCGGCCGCGGCGGGCCGGGCCCGTCCCCTGATCGCTGCGGTCGCGCATGCTCGCCGGCCCATGGCGGAGTCGCTCCCGAGCGTCCCGCCGCCGGGCTTGCGCCCGCTCCGTCGCGGTCCTGCGCTCCGGGTCAGGTGCCCTCGTCCAGACCCCAGCTGTGGACGCGCTCCGGACGGATGCGGATCACCTCCTCGCTGAAGTGAGGACCCAGGTCGTGCGGGCCGACCAGCAGCTCCGCCTCCCCGCGGATCTCGACGCCGCGCACCCGCCACGGCCGCAGGCTCACGATGTCGTCGACGACCAGCGCGATCTTCGGGTTCTTGCGCAGATTGCGCCACTTCTTGGTGCTGCCCATCGCGAAACCGCCGATCAGGACCGTGCCGTCGGCCTGGAGGCGGAATCCGACCGGGTTCGCCTGCGGCTGCCCGTGCGGATCGACCGTGGCCATACGGCCCAGCCGCTGCGACCGCAGGTACGCCTGCTCGGCCTCGGTGAGATGCGTCGTCATACCGGTAGCCAAACACGCACCGCGGCCCCGCACATCGGATGATGGCCGTAGGACCCGGGGCCTACGGCCCTCCAGCCCCTCCGTCCCCTCGACCGTCAGCCCCCGAACACCGCTCCCAGCCACGCCCCCACGATCAGCAGGCACGCGAACAGTTCCGCCAGGACGCTCCAGCCACCCGACCGCATCGCCGTGCGCAGCGCGGCCCGTGCCTGGCCGTGCCCGCCCAGGCGCAGCCGCTCGGACAGGTAGATGCCGGCCAGGAAGCCCGGGATCGCGCCGATCACCGGGAGCACGACGAACCCGGCCACGGCACCGACCCCCGCGTACACGCCCATGCGCGGGGTGGCGCCGCTCGTGCGCAGCCGGCGCGGCGGCAGCGCCCACCGCACCACCTGCGCCAGCAGCAGCGCCGCGGTCGCCCCGACCAGGACGCCCCAGGCCACCGGCTGGGGGTCCTGCAACGACCACCACAGGATCGCGGCCCACACGAGCCACGACCCCGGAACCCCGGGCACCAGCACTCCGCACAGGCCGAGCAGCAGCACCACGCCGACCAGCAGGAGTTCCCACGCTCCCATCTGCCCAGAGTGCCGGACGCCGGGAGAACACGCAGGTGAAGGCGTACGCCCGCGAACACCTCAGGACGCCGGAGGCTCCGGCGGGGACGGCTGCCCCGCTCGCGCCACCCAGCCCCGTCCGTGGGCGTGCCGGCCCAGTTGCAGCCGGTTCGTCACGCCGGTCGGTTCCATCAGCCGCCGCACCCGTCGCTGCACGGTCCGCAGCCCCAGGTCGAGCTGCTTGGCGACGCTCGCGTCGGTCAGCCCGGCCAGCAGCAGGGAGAGGATCTCCAGGTCGGTGCCGTCCGGACCCTGCGGGCTCTGCTCGGTGACGCCGGACGGGCCGAGCCGCAGCGGCAGGGCGTCCCGCCACACCGACTCGAACAGGCCCGACAGCAGCTCCAGCAGCCCGCCGGCGTGCACGACGAGCGCGGCGGGCTCGGCGCTGTGCAGGGTCAGCGGGACCAGGGCGAGCGACCGGTCGGCGACGACCAGCTCCGTGGGCACCCTGTCCACGATCCGTACCTGCTCGAAAGGTGGGCCCACTGCGGTCCCCGTGATCATCGCGTATGCGTCCGCGCGCCGTCCCCTCGGTGGGCGATGAGGGCCGCGCCGTACTCAGGAACGTGACCCGGACCCAGGATGCGCGGGCGCGCGCAGGGGATCCGGGGCCGGGTCACCCAGGTGCCGCCGGGCGGCTCTCTCATGGGGGGTGGAGCCGCCCGGCGGCCCTCGAAGGCCCTTCGCTCGCACGGGTTTCCGGCGGCTCGCCCGACACGCCGTTCGATCCGGACCGGCGTGCCGGATTTTCCCGATGCCCCGTTTTCATGCGCCCCGCGCGGTGGACAATTAGGGGCATGAGCCAGCAGGGGGGTAGGCCCGCCGGACACGGGGACGACTGGTGGGCACAGCTGTACGACGACGTCACCGAGGACACGGGCGCCACGGCCACGCCCGACACCCTGGACGACCGCTTCGCGTCCGCCGCCGGGACGTTGGGTCCGCCGCCGGCTCCCCCGACTCCGCCCCCGCCGGACCCCGTCCCCCCGCAGCGGCACGGCCCGCCGGGCCGGTCCGACGAGGCCGCGCCACCTCCCGACGGTGCGCTGCGCCCCGGGGCGGATGCCGAGACGCTCCGGCGTACCCGGCCGAGGGCCCCCTGGGAGCCGCCGCCCTCCACTCCTGCGGCCCCGGCGACCTTCCCTCCGGGACCGATGCCCCCGGGATTCACCCAGCGGGCCCCCGGTGACCGCACGACCTCCCCGGGCGCCGCCCCGTCGGCACCGTCGGACGCCGACACGGCCGCGGGGTCGGCCGACGCCGTGCCGCCGTCCTCGTGGCCCGCCCCTCCGGGCTTCCCGCCGCTTCCCGGGGGCACCGCCCCGGCGGAGGGGCCGTCGGCGCCCCGCGGACCGGCGCGGAGCGACGCAGCCGGCGGCAGTGTTCCGGGCGCCGGTGCGAGGGCCGGGCGCGAGGACGACGCCGAGCCCGCGCCGCCCGCCGGGGACCGGCCCCCCGCTCCCGGTCCGGGCCGAGCCGCCGGCGCGGCGCCGCCCCCGCCCGGCGGCCCCACCCCGCAGGTGGCCCCGGGACCCGCAGGGGACCCCGGCGTGCCCGCAGAGCCCGCCCCGCGCGCGGACCCGGCTCCCCGCGTCCCTGCGCCTCCCACCGGTGCTTCCCCTGCTCCTGCCCCTGCCTCCGCCTCCGTCCAGCAGGCTGTTCGTACCGCGACCTGCGTCGACCTCCCCGCGCAGCCGGCGGCGCCCCCGCCCTTCGTCGGTTCGCGTCCCCCCACCTACGACGCCGAGCCCACCGCCCTGCCCCCCGCCGACCCCGACGAACTGGGCGGGCTGGTGGCGGACACCGTGCTGGACGGGGCGCGGTACGGGGCCTGCGCGCTGCGCGCTGTGTCCGTGCGGGGTGACTCCGCGCGCTACCGGGGGGAGCTGCGGCGGGACTCACTGCTCACCGCGCGGTTCGGGACGGGGGACCAGGCGCTGGTGCTGGTCGCGATGGCGACCGGCGCGCGGGCCACGGCCGGCGCGCACCGCGCGGCCGCGGAGGCCTGCCGGTGGATCGGCCGGGCCGTGGGGCGCAGCCACGCCCGGCTCGTCGAGGACATCCGGGCCGCCCGTCGCGAGGACCTCAAGTCGGGGCTGCACCGCCTCACCGACCGCAGCCTCAAACGGCTCCGCGCGAGCGCGGCCGAGCAGGGCCTGAATCCGGAGGAGTACGCGGCCACCCTGCGCTGCCTGCTGCTGCCCGCCGACCCCGAGTGCCGGATCCGGGTGTTCTTCGGTGCCGGCGCCGGCGGTCTGTTCCGCCTGCGGGACGGCGACTGGCGGGACATCGAACCGCCGGTCGGCGAGGTCGCCGGCGAGCCCGTCGTCGGATTCGGCTCACCACCGGCCGAGACCCCCGAGGGCGACCGCCTCACCATGGACCTCGGCGTCCCGACACCACCGAGCCCGTACGAGCCGGCCCCGGAGCCACCGCGTGAGCCGTTCCGGTTCCGCGCCTCTGTAGCCCGTCCGGGTGATGTGCTGCTGATGTGCACGGCGGGTCTCGCCGAGCCCCTGCGGGGCGAGGCCGAGCTGTCCCGGTACCTGGCGGGCCGGTGGGCGGCGCCCGCTCCGCCCGGCCTCGCGGCCTACCTCTCGGACATCCAGGTCCGGGTGAAGGGGTACGCCGACGACCGCACGGCCGCCGCCGTGTGGGAGGCGTGACCGAGTTCGCTGTGCAACGGTGTGGGCGGCGCGGTATCTCCCGCCCGACGGGCGCCGCCGCGTCATCGGCTCGACTCCCGCCGGTGATCTCGGGTGTCGGCCCTCCCGCCCCGCCCGTCCGGCCTGGCGGATGCACACGGTCCGCGGAGGGGTCGGATTCCGGCCAACTTCGCCGTGTGCGGCGGGGTTGGCGAGCCCAGCTGCGGCGCTCCGCCGCCGGGGGGTGACCGTGCGTGGCCGCGGTCCGGCGCCGGCGGCTGCGCACCCGTCTCCGAGGGCGGCTGTCGGTGGCCCGGGCGGGTACGGCGGTTTCGGCAGGGCGGGGTCGGCGGCTCGTGCCCTTTCCGGTGGCCCCTGCGGTCCGGGGCGCCTACGCGCCGTGTGGAGAGGGCGGGCCGGGCATCCGACGGGTGCGGCAGCCGTGGCGCCGGCCGTCCCCTCCGGGGCCGTTCGGCGTCCCGCCAGGCCCCTTCGGGCCGTGGCGGTTCCGGCCACCGCTCCTGCGGCGCGTTCGGGCCGCGGAGACTGTGCGGACATCTGCGCGGAACCCGACGGACACCTGTTCGCAGCCCTGCCGCGGGTGTCCCGCACATGGCCGAACACCTGGTCGTTGACGGTTCGACATGACTGCCGCCGGAGTGAGGGGGCAAGCATCCCGTGAACGTGTTCGAGCAGGAGGGGACCGACATCGGCACGCGGGCGGGGGTCATGAAGAGGCAGGCACGAGGAAGCGGACCGATCATGTTCGGGGCCACCTCGACACAGACGCAGACGCAGACGGACATGGTGGCGGACGAGACCGGTCCGACCCTGGACCTGCCGGCGGTGCCCCGGCTGGAGCGCCGGATCGCGCGGGCCGACCTCAAGGGAGTGCCCGAGGCGCGCCGGGCACTGCGGGAACTGCTGCGGCACTGGGGGAGGCCGGGGCGCTCGGAGACGGCGGAACTGCTCACCAGTGAACTCGTCACCAACGCGCTGGTGCACACCGACCGCGACGCGGTCCTGACGGCCGTCGTCGGATCCGGCACCCTGCGGGTGGAGGTGCGGGACTTCACGGCGCGCAGACCCCGGCTGCGCGTACCGGTCCCCGACGACGGCACACACGGCCGGGGTCTGATGCTGGTTCAGTGCCTCGCGGACGCCTGGGGCGTGACGGCGCACGGCACGGGCAAGGTGGTCTGGTTCGAGCTGGCGGCCGGACCCGGATGACCGGGACCCGCGGCAACGGGAAGGGGGCGCGGCAGTCGTGCGCGCCGCGCCCCCTTCCCATGACGGCCGGTTCCGTCCCGCCCCTTCCCCCGGAGTTCTAACCGAACTGCTGCTCCAGATCCTTGAGCTTGCGCTCCAGGGAGTCGAGCCGCGGCAGGGCCTGGGTGTCGTCCTCCGCGGTGAGGTCGACGGTGACCGCGTCGGAACTCCTACGTACGGGCTGGAGGGAGGGGCGTGAGCGTACGGGCAGCTGCTCCGGCGCCGATATGGCGGGCTCCGCGGACACCCGTTCGGAGTCCCGCTCCACCGAGTGCACCTCCACCTCGCGGCCGGTCCCCCGGCCGACGAAGCCGCGGTGGCCTCGGCTGATCGCCTTGAGCTGGGCCCGCTCCACGCGCTCCTTCTCGCGGCGCAGGCGGCGCGTCTCCTCCTTCTGGCGCTTGTCCTCGCGCACCTCGTCCACGGCCTCGTCCAGGCTGCGCACGCCCTCCAGGAGCATCAGGGACCAGGCCCTGTAGGTCTCGCGAGGCGCCCTCAGCCAGCGCACGATGCGGATCTGCGGCAGCGGACGCGGGATCAGGCCCTGCTCGCGCAGCGCCGCACGGCGGGTCTGCTTCAGCGCCCGGTCGAACAGCACCGCGGCCGACAGCGACATGCCCGCGAAGAAGTGCGGAGCACCCGCGTGCCCGAGGCCGCGCGGTGCGTGGACCCAGTTGAACCAGGCCGCGGCACCCGCGAACGTCCACACGAGTATGCGGGAGCCGAGTGCGGCGTCACCGTGGCTGGCCTCGCGCACGGCGAGCACGGAGCAGAACATCGCCGCGCCGTCCAGGCCGAACGGGACCAGGTACTCCCAGCCGCCGGTCAGATTCAGGTTCTGCTGGCCGAAGCCGACCAGACCGTGGAAGGACAGTGCCGCTGCCACCGCCGCACAGCAGAACAGCAGCACGTAGGAGGCGGTGCCGTAGATGGCCTCCTTGCGCCTGCGGCGCTCCTCCGCGCGCTCCCACGAGTCTTCCGTCTTCGCGTGCTCCCCGGAGGAGCGCTTGCCGCGCGCGAGTACCGCCACCGCCGCCAGCATGCCCAGGAGCAGTACGGCGCCCGGAAGCAGCCAGTTCAGCGATATGTCGGTCAGTCTCATCTGGGGTCCCTTGCATTGGGATAGGGCGTAACGCCCGCCATAGTGGCCCAATCCCACCGGCCCTCAGGGGGTTTCGGGGCAAGAGGCCGCCAAGGAGGTGCAAGGGGATGCCCAGGGCAGCTTTCTGCTCGAACTGCCGCTTGAGGGGCGGGAGTTGAGTTCGAATAAGACTACCCGGAGGGGTGGTTCCACGGAAAGTTCCTGCGACAGGTGAGGAAAACGTGAAACGGCTGTGACCTGTCGGCTGTCCTGTTCACGTCGATCTTACGGGACGCGCACCCGTCGCCGGGCCCGATCGGGCTTCTTGGCCCGGGTTTTGAGGGTGGCTCACGTGTTCCTGTGCTCGCTCGGCGCGGGTGCGTGGTCCGGTTCGCGGAGGGGTGGGCGAGGGAGGCCCCGAACAGCCCCCGAGGGGCTCCCGGTGAGGCAAGCCTTGCCTTATCGGATGGGGGTGGGGTTTGAACTGGGCGGTTCTCCGCCTATGGTGCTTGACGGCCGAGTAACAACCCGCCGTAATGACCCCAAGTACTGACAAGCCGGAGGAGGACCCGTGGATCAGGGGGTGCAGGGCTCCACCGGAACAGGGATCCCCTCGACGCGTGAGCGTCCCGCACCGGTGTCCGCACCGGTGCCCGTGCAGCCGTGCGCCGCGGACGCCGACGCGCGGGGCGGGCGGCAACGGGCGACGGACGCCGATGCCGTCCGAGGCGAGCACACGCACGGTGAGCAGCCGATTCCGCGGCCGGCCGTGCAGCGGCCGTCCGTGCGCGGGCAGATCCTCTCCGCGCTGCGCACCGCCCTCGTGGCGGGGGAGCTGCGGCCCGGCGAGGTGTACTCGGCGCCCGTGCTCGGCGAGCGCTTCGGCGTCTCGGCGACGCCCGTACGGGAGGCCATGCAGCAGCTGGCTCTCGAAGGCGCCGTCGAGGTCGTGCCCAACCGGGGCTTCCGGGTCGTCGAGCGCGACGCGCGGGAGCTGGCCGAGCTGGCGGAGGTCCGGGCCCTGATCGAGGTGCCGGTGATGCTGCGGCTGGCGCGCGCCGTACCGGTGGAACGCTGGGCAGGCCTGCGCCCGCTCGCCGAGGCGACGGTGCGGGCCGCGTCCTCCGGGTGCCGGGCCACGTACGCCGAGTCCGACCGGGCCTTCCACCGGGCGGTGCTGGCCCTCGCGGGCAACGAGCAGCTGATCCGTATCGCCGACGATCTGCACCGGCGGGCGCAGTGGCCACTGGCGGGCGGGCCGGTGCGGAACGGGCGGGCCGCCCTCCTGGCGGACGCGGCGGAGCACACGGCCCTGCTGGACGCGCTGACCGCCGGGGACCTGAGCGTGGTGCAGGCCCTGGTGGGCGAGCACTTCGCCGGCGCGCCCTGAGCACCACCGCCCAAAGGCCTGCACGGCCCGGGGGCGACGGGGACGGCTCCCGGCACGGCCGAGGTGCCGACGCGCGGCCCTCCCGGGCAGCCGTCCTCGGCGCTCCGCGTGCGGTCGGGCCTTCTCACGGGAGCGCAAGGGTTCACCGCGGCGTCCGAACGCCCCCTGCCGCCGCCGTGCCGCCCGGCGTCCCCGCCCGGGCTCCCCGTCTGCCCGGGCTCCCCGCGCGGCGAGGACCCGTAGGTGTGGCGGCGCGTGGGTGCCCCGGACATCGCGCCCGTCCCTCCCCGGCCGTGCCGTTCCCCCGGCGGGATTCCTCGGTGCCGCCCCGTAGTGGCCCGCAGGGGCGCCCCCGCGGGCCACTACGGGTGCCTGCGCCCCCTGCGGCACGGCCGCACGGCACCCGCGCGGCACCCACGGCGCGCGAGCACGTCACTCGTGCCGCACGCCATGTGCCGCGCGCCATTCGTGCCGTACACCGCACGCGACCGGGCTCCGCACACCGCACGTGTTTCGCACCCCGCACGCGTCCGGGCTCCCCGCATCGCACGCGGCCGCGCCCGGCCGGGGCCGCGGCCCCGGCCCGGTGTCGCCGGGATGTCAGGCCGTCGCCGGTGCCGTCCCCGTCGCCGGTGGGGCCAGCTGCCGGGCCAGCCAGGTCGGGACGCCGCCCAGCAGGCGGAACAGCCGGCGGGCCTCCTCCCGGAGGCGGGATGCCTCGGGCTCCGTCTCCGTGTCCGCGAGCGACACCAGTGCCGGGGCCGTTCCCACCAGGTATCCCAGCTCCTCGCGGATCCGCAGCGACTCGGCGAAGCCGTGCCGGGCCTCCGCCAGCTCGCCGTCGCGCAGGGCGAGTCCGGCGAGATGGCGCCAGGTGAAGGACAGCAGGAGGGGGTCGGAGCCCGCGGTGGCGCCCGCGTGCGCCCGGCGGTAGGCGGCGCGGGCGGCCTGCGGGGCGCGCGCCAGGTTCTCGGCGAGCAGACCGCGCCGGAAGTCCAGCAGGGCCCGCCCCGGCGCCCCCGGCGGGATCAGGGCCGCCGCCCGGCCCAGCGCGGCCCGCGCCTCGTCGTCCCGGTCGCGCACGCCGAGCAGCGTGGCCGCGTAGGCCACGTACCCGCGTTCACATGCCGCGGCCCCCCGCTCCTCGTCGCTGTGGGCGAGGGCCTCGGCGGTGCGCAGAGCGTCCTCGGCGTCCTCCCAGCCCTGCTCGGTGTACAGACATCGCTCCGCCAGCAGTGCGGCCCGCTGCAGCGCCGCGGCCGGCGTGACCGGTGTCAGCAGGGCCGCCGCATCGGCCCAGCAGGCGCGTGAGCGCAGCCGCCACACCGCGGTCTGGAGCGGATCGTCACCGGCGGTCGTTCCCGAACCAGACATGGCGGTATGCGCCACGTTGCCCTCCCCGAGCACGCCATCGAGCTTTGAGTGGTGGCGGCATTCCAGCACCAATGATGGCATCGGGCCAAGGGGGTGGGTGAAGGATTTCACAAAGTCGTGGGGCTTCGGGGCGCTCCGGGTTTCAGCTCATGCGCAGTGCCAGGAAGAAGTCCAGCTTGTCCTCCAGGCGCGACAGGTCACGACTCGTCAACTGCTCGATTCGCCCGACCCGGTAGCGCAGCGTGTTGACGTGCAGGTGGAGCCGGGACGCGCAGCGCGTCCAGGAGCCGTCGCAGTCCAGGAAGGCCTCCAGGGTCGGGATGAGCTCGGCGCGGTGGCGGCGGTCGTAGTCGCGCAGCGGGTCCAGCAGGCGGGCGGTGAAGGCCCGTCGGACGTCGTCGGGGACGAACGGCAGCAGCAGCACGTGCGAAGCGAGCTCCTGGTGGCCCGCGGCGCAGACCCGGCCCGGCCGCGCCGCCGCCACCCGCCGGGCGTGCCGGGCCTCCTCCAGGGCACCGCGCAGGCCCTCCGCCGAGTGCACGGCCGCGCTGACGCCGAGCGTGAGCCGCCCGTCGCCGTCCAGGCCGGCCGACAGCGGATCCCGGACGGACTGCAGCAGCTGATCGGCGAGGACCCCGGTCTCCGAGCCGTCGTGCTCGGCGGAGACGGCCGGCAGCGGCACCAGGGCGATGGCCTCGTCGCCGGTGTGCGCCACCGCGATCCGGTCGGAGGGCTCGGGGCCGGTGGACAGCGGGTCGACGAGGACCTCCTCCAGCAGGGACTGGGCCACCGGGCCGCCGTCGGCCTCCCCGCCGTCCCACTCGACGCGGGCCACGACGACCTGCCAGTGCGGGGCCGCGCCGAGGCCGGGCAGCAGCACCGGCGCGGCGACCCGGAGCCGGGCGGCGATCTCCGCGGGCGCGGCGCCCGTCTGCACCAGCTCCAGCACCTCCTGCGCGAGCCGGCGGCGCACCGTGCGGGCGGCGTCGCGCCGGTCCCGCTCGACGGCGATCAGCTGGGTGACGCCCTGGAGCAGGTCGAGCCGCTCCTCGGGCCAGTCGGAGGCGTCGGCCTCGACGGCCAGCAGCCAGTCCGACAGGACCGTCCCCCGCACGTCGCGGGCGGCCTGCGGGGCGCGTCCGCCGCTGCGGATCGGGAAGAGCGAGTACGCGGTGGTGTCCAGGGTGACCCGGTGCGGGCCGCGGCGGCCGGTGCGGGACGCCGCCAGGTGCTCGGCCGCGAGCCGCGCGCACGTCTCGCCGGGCAGTGCCGGGCCCGCCACCTTGGAGCCAGCGATCAGCCTTCCGGTGGGGGACAGCACCCAGGCCCGCAGGTCCAGGTCGGATCCGAGCAGGTCCAGGACCACGTCCGGGCCGCCGCCCGCCGGGCCGGAGGTCATCATCCGCCGGTGCCGGTCCACGACCGCCGCGAGGTCCCCGGCCCGCTCGCCGCTGACCTGCCGGACGACGTGCTCGGTGATCGTGGCGAACGCCACCGACTCGTGGACCGCGAACAGCGGCAGGCGGTGTCGGGCGCAGGCCGCCACCAGGTCGTCCGGGACGTCCCCGAGCTCCGCCTCGCCGGCCGCCAGCGCGGCCACCCCGGCCTGCACCAGGATCCGGACGAACGGCTCGGAGTCGGCGGCGTCCCGTCGCCAGGCCAGGCCCGTCAGGACCAGCTCGCCGCCCGAGAGGTAGCGGCTGGGATCCCGCAGGTCGGTGGTCATCACGCCCCGCACGGTGCGGTCCAGCTCGTCCTCGCCGCCGAGCAGCCTGAGGCCCAGCGCGTCGGTGTCCAGCAGTGCGCGCAGCCGCATTCTCGTCGCCGCCGTTCTCTGTCTCGAAATCTTCGATGGGGATGGGGCCCTGTGGCGCTCGGGCCGGGCCGGCGGGTGACCGCCGTGCGGAGGATGTCTGCGCGGCCGTGACCGGCCACGTCTCACGTTTCCACAGGAAAACGCAGAGGTTACGGATGACCTCTGTTCATACGAATCTACAAGATGACCTCCCTGGCCAGCCAACTCCTTCATGGTTTCCGTGACTGACCCCGGTGGAGCACGGAGCGGTGTACTGACCCCACTCCGCGTAAACAGCACATGAACGAGCCGGGACCGCCGCACACGGATTGGCTCAATCTGTACGACTCACGAGACGGAAGAAGAGAGCCGGTCATGGACTTCCTTCGCCCCGCCAGCTGGGGGGAGGCGCTCGCCGCCAAGGCAGCGCATCCCACGGCTGTGCCGATTGCGGGTGGCACCGACGTGATGGTCGAGATCAACTTCGACCACCGCCGGCCCGAGTACCTCTTGGACCTCAACCGCATCGGCGACCTCCGGGAGTGGGAGGTCGGCGAGGAGAGCGTACGGCTGGGCGCCTCCGTGCCGTACACGCAGATCATGGAGAACCTGCGTGCCGAGCTGCCCGGGCTGGCCCTCGCCTCGCACACGGTCGCCTCCCCGCAGATCCGCAACCGCGGCGGCGTCGGCGGCAACCTCGGCACCGCCTCCCCGGCCGGCGACGCCCACCCGGCCCTGCTGGCGGCCGGCGCCGAGGTCGAGGTCGAGTCGGCGGCCCGCGGCACCCGGCTGATCCCGATCGACGACTTCTACACCGGCGTCAAGCGCAACGCGCTCCAGCCCGACGAGCTGATCCGCGCCGTGCACGTCGCCAAGGCCGACGGCCCGCAGCAGTACTCCAAGGTCGGCACCCGCAACGCCATGGTCATCGCCGTGTGCGCGTTCGGCCTCGCCCTGCACCCCGCGACCCGCACCGTGCGCACCGGCATCGGCTCGGCCGCGCCCACCCCGATCCGGGCGAAGGCGGCCGAGGAGTTCCTCGACGCAGCGCTCGACGAGGGCGGCTTCTGGGACAACGGAAAGATCATCACCCCGTCGGTCGCCAAGCAGTTCGCCGAGCTGTGCTCGGCCGCCTGCAACCCGATCGACGACGTCCGGGGCACCGCGAGCTACCGGCGCCACGCGGTCGGCGTCATGGCCCGCCGCACGCTGACCTGGACCTGGGAGTCGTACCGCGGCACCCGCCGCACCTCGGAGGGAGCTGCGTAATGCGCGTCAACTTCACTGTCAACGGACGCCCCCAGGAGGCCGACGACGTGTGGGAGGGCGAGTCCCTGCTGTACGTCCTGCGCGAGCGCCTCGGCCTGCCCGGCTCCAAGAACGCCTGCGAACAGGGCGAGTGCGGCTCCTGCACCGTGCGCCTGGACGGCGTGCCGGTCTGCTCCTGCCTGGTCGCCGCCGGCCAGGTGGAGGGCCGCGAGGTCGTCACCGTGGAGGGCCTGGCGGACCACGCCAAGCAGCGCGCCGAGGGCGGCTGCGCGAACGGGGCCTGCGGCACCTCGCTGGACGAGGCGAAGGCGTGGCAGGCCAAGGGCACCGACTCGCAGACCGGCGAGGGCACCGAACTGTCCCCGATCCAGCAGGCGTTCATCGACGCCGGCGCCGTCCAGTGCGGCTTCTGCACACCCGGCCTGCTCGTCGCCGCCGACGAGATGCTGGAGCGCACCCCGAACCCGACCGACGCGGACATCCGCGAGGCGCTGTCGGGCAACCTGTGCCGCTGCACGGGCTACGAGAAGATCATGGACGCGGTCCGCCTGGCCGCCGCCCGCCAGTCCGAGGGGGTCTGACCATGCCTGCCAACGGCGTTCCCACCAAGATCACGCAGGGCTCGCAGACCAAGGGCGGCATCGGGGAGTCCACGCTCCGCCCGGACGGCACCCTGAAGGTCACCGGCGAGTTCGCGTACTCGTCCGACATGTGGCACGAGGACATGCTCTGGGGCCAGATCCTGCGCTCCACCGTCGCCCACGCCGAGATCGTGTCGATCGACACGTCCCAGGCCCTGGCGCTGCCCGGCGTGTACGCGGTCATGACCTACGACGACCTGCCCACCGAGGTGAAGAACTACGGCCTGGAGATCCAGGACACCCCGGTCCTGGCCCACGGCAAGGTCCGCCACCACGGCGAGCCCGTCGCGATCGTCGCCGCCGACCACCCCGAGACCGCCCGCCGCGCCGCCGCCAAGATCCACGTGGAGTACCGCGAACTCCCCGTCATCACCGACGAGGCGTCGGCGGTCGCCCCCGACGCGCTCCTCGTCCACGAGGGCCGCGACGACCACCACGCCGGGCACGTCCCGCACCCCAACGTCGTGCACCGTCAGCCCATCGTCCGCGGCGACGCCGCCGCGGCCGCGCGGCGCGCCGACGCCGTCGTCACCGGCGAGTACACCTTCGGCATGCAGGACCAGGCCTTCCTCGGCCCCGAGTCCGGGCTCGCCGTACCGGAGGAGGACGGCGGCGTCCACCTCTACATCGCCACCCAGTGGCTCCACTCCGACCTGCGCCAGATCGCGCCCGTCCTCGGCCTGCCCGAGGACAAGGTGCGGATGACGCTGGCCGGCGTCGGCGGCGCTTTCGGCGGCCGCGAGGACCTGTCGATGCAGATCCACGCCTGCCTCCTCGCGCTGCGCACCGGCAAGCCGGTGAAGATCGTCTACAACCGGTTCGAGTCCTTCTTCGGACACGTCCACCGCCACCCGGCGAAGCTGTACTACGAGCACGGCGCCACCAAGGACGGCAAGCTCACGCACATCAAGTGCCGGATCGTCCTGGACGGCGGCGCCTACGCCTCCGCCTCCCCGGCGGTCGTCGGCAACGCCGCGTCCCTGTCGGTCGGCCCGTACGTGGTGGACGACGTCGACATCGAGGCCATCGCCCTCTACACCAACAACCCGCCCTGCGGCGCCATGCGCGGCTTCGGCGCGGTCCAGGCGTGCTTCGCCTACGAGGCGCAGATGGACAAGCTGGCGAAGAAGCTGGGCATGGACCCGGTGGAGCTGCGCCGGCTGAACGCGATGGAGCAGGGCACGATCATGCCCACGGGCCAGCCCGTCGACTCCCCGGCCCCCGTCGCCGAACTCCTGCGCCGCGTCAAGGCGATGCCCATGCCGCCCGAGCGCCAGTGGGAGTCCAGCGAGGGCGCCGACGTCCGGCAGCTGCCCGGCGGCCTGTCCAACACCACGCACGGCGAGGGCGTCGTACGCGGTGTCGGCTACGCGGTCGGCATCAAGAACGTCGGCTTCTCCGAGGGGTTCGACGACTACTCCACGGCACGCGTGCGCATGGAGGTCGTCGCCGGTGAACCGGTCGCCACCGTGCACACCGCGATGGCGGAGGTCGGCCAGGGCGGCGTCACCGTCCACGCGCAGATCGCCCGCACCGAGCTCGGCGTCACCCAGGTGACCATCCACCCCGCCGACACCCAGGTGGGCTCGGCCGGTTCGACGTCCGCCTCCCGGCAGACGTACGTCACCGGCGGCGCCGTGAAGAACGCGTGCGAACTGGTCAGGGAGAAGGTCCTGGAGATCGGGCGCCGGAGGTTCGGCTCCCACCACCCGGCCTGGGCGACCGCCGAACTGCTGCTGGAGGGCGGCAAGGTGGTCACCGACGCCGGTGAGGTGCTCGCCGACCTCGTCGACGTCCTGGAGGGCGAGGCGGTCGAGATCGAACGGGAGTGGCGGCACCGCCCGACCGAGGCCTTCGACCTGCGCACCGGCCAGGGCAACGGCCATGTGCAGTACTCCTTCGCCGCACACCGCGCCGTCGTCGAGGTCGACACCGAACTCGGCCTGGTCAAGGTGATCGAGCTGGCCTGCGCCCAGGACGTCGGCAAGGCGCTCAACCCGCTCTCCGTCGTCGGCCAGATCCAGGGCGGCACGACCCAGGGACTGGGCGTCGCGGTGATGGAGGAGATCATCGTCGACCCGAAGACCGCGAAGGTGCGCAACCCCTCCTTCACCGACTACCTGATCCCCACCATCCTCGACACGCCGACCATCCCGGTCGACGTCCTCGAACTCGCCGACGAGCACGCCCCCTACGGCCTGCGCGGCATCGGCGAGGCGCCGACCCTGTCGTCGACGCCGGCCGTCCTCGCGGCCATCCGCGCCGCCACCGGCCTGGAGCTCGACCGCACCCCGGTGCGGCCCGAGCACCTGACCGGCACGGCATAGCCCCCGAACTCTCCGGGCGGCGCAGGGAACGTCACACACTCCGCGCGCCGCCCGGAGGAACCCTCTTTGAGTCCGCTCCGCTCGCGGTCCTCGAAGCACCAGCAGTTTCGTTCGTCTCGGGCCGTCCCCCGGGTCGTCCATTCCCAAATCCCGCCGCCACGGCACCTTCGACTGCCGCGGTCAGGATGCGGGTGCCCCTTTGAACCTTGGGAGATGGCACCATGACCCAGCAGTCAGTGGAGCCCAGAACCACCGCCGAGGACGCGGGCGCGGGCAGCCGCGTCCCGGCCGGCCGGTCCTGGCTCGACCGGTACTTCCACATATCCCAGCGGGGATCCACCGTCGCGACCGAAGTGCGCGGCGGCGTCACCACCTTCATGGCGATGGCGTACATCCTGCTGCTCAACCCCCTGATCCTGTCCGGAAAGGACGCGGCGGGGGACACGCTCGGCCAGAAGGCCCTGATCACCGCCACCGCGTTCGCCGCGGCCGCCACCACGCTCCTGATGGGCTTCGCCGGCAAGGTGCCGCTCGCCCTCGCCGCGGGCCTCTCGGTCTCCGGCGTCATCTCCTCCCAGGTCGCCCCGCAGATGACCTGGCCGCAGGCGATGGGCATGTGCGTGATGTACGGCGTCGTCATCATGCTGCTGGTCGTCACCGGCCTGCGCGAGATGATCATGAACGCGATCCCGCTCGCCCTCAAGCACGGCATCACGATGGGCATCGGCCTGTTCATCGCCCTCATCGGGTTCTTCAAGGCCGGCTTCGTCCACCAGGGCAAGGCCACCCCGCTGTCCCTCGGCCCCGCCGGTGAACTGGCCGGCTGGCCGGTCCTGCTCTTCGCCGGCACCCTCCTGCTGATCTTCATGCTGCAGGCCCGCAACGTCCCCGGCGCCATCCTCATCGGCATCGTCTCCGGCACCGTCGTCGCCGCGATCCTCAACGGCGCCGGCGTCATCAAGGCCGGCGCCTGGTCCAACGGCGCCCCCGAACTCCACGGCAGCGCGGTGTCGATGCCCGACTTCTCGCTCTTCGGGCACGTCGAGTTCGGCGGCTGGGGCGAGGTCGGCGCCATGACCGTCGGCATGATCGTCTTCACCCTGGTGCTCGCCGGGTTCTTCGACGCCATGGCCACCATCATCGGCGTCGGCACCGAGGCCAAGCTCGCCGACGACAGGGGCCGCATGCCGGGCCTGTCGAAGGCGCTGTTCATCGACGGCGCCGGCGGCGCGATCGGCGGCGTCGCGGGCGGCTCCGGCCAGACGGTCTTCATCGAGTCGGCGACCGGAGTCGGCGAGGGCGCCCGCACGGGGCTGGCCTCCGTCGTCACCGGCCTGTTCTTCGCGGCCTGCCTCTTCTTCACCCCGCTGACGGCGATCGTGCCGCAGGAGGTCGCCTCCGCCGCCCTGGTGGTCATCGGAGCGATGATGCTGATGAACGCCCGGCACGTCGACTGGGCCGACCGGGCCACCGCGATCCCGGTGTTCCTGACGGTCGTGCTGATGCCGTTCACGTACACCATCACCACGGGCGTGGCCGCCGGCGTCGTCTCGTACGTCGCCATCAAGGCCGCCCAGGGCAAGGCCCGCGAGATCGGTGCCTTCATGTGGGGTCTGACCGCGATCTTCCTGGTCTACTTCGCCCTCAACCCGATCGAGAGCTGGCTGGGCGTGCACTAGCCGAGCTCTCCGAGAGCCCGCCACACCACCGCCTTTAAGGAGACCGACAGATGCTGGACATCGCCGACGAGCTGAACCGGTGGGTCGAGCAGGGACGCGACTTCGCCGTCGCCACCGTGGTGGCCGTCGGCGGCAGCGCACCCCGCCAGCCCGGCGCCGCACTCGCGGTGGACGCCGACGGCACGGCGATCGGGTCGGTCTCCGGCGGTTGTGTGGAGGGCGCGGTGTACGAGCTGTGCCGGCAGGCGCTGACGGACGGCGAGACCGTCCTGGAGAGCTTCGGCTACAGCGACGACGACGCCTTCGCCGTCGGCCTGACCTGCGGCGGCGTCATCGACATCCTCGTCACCCCGGTGCGGGCCGGCGATCCGGCCCGCCCGACGGCCGCCGCAGCGCTCGCCGCCGCCGCCGGAGGGCGGGCGGCGGCCCTGGCACGGGTCGTGCGAGGCCCGGCCGACCTGCTGGGCCGGGCCCTGCTGGTCCACCCCGACGGCTCCGGCGCCGGCGGCCTCGGCGCCCACCCGGAGCTGGACCGCACGGTCGCCGCCGAGGCCCGCGCCTTCCTCGACGCCGGCCGCACCGGCACCCTGGAGATCGGTGAGCGGGGCTCCCGTTGCGGGGCGCCGCTCACCCTGCTCGTCGAGTCCTCCGTCCCCCCGCCCCGGATGATCGTCTTCGGCGCGATCGACTTCGCCTCGGCCCTGGTCCGCGTCGGACGGTTCCTCGGCTACCGCGTGACGGTGTGCGACGCCCGCCCCGTCTTCGCCACCCCCGCCCGCTTCCCCGACGCCGACGAGGTCGTCGTCGAGTGGCCCCACAAGTACCTCCGCCGCACCGACGTCGACGCCCGCACCGTCCTGTGCGTCCTCACCCACGACGCCAAGTTCGACGTGCCGCTGCTGAAGCTGGCGCTGCGGCTGCCGGTGGCCTACGTCGGCGCGATGGGCTCCCGCCGCACCCACCTGGACCGCAACCGGCGCCTGCGCGAGGTCGGCGTCACGGATCGGGAGCTGGCCCGGCTGCGTTCCCCGATCGGCCTCGACCTGGGCGCCCGCACCCCCGAGGAGACCGCCCTGTCCATCGCCGCGGAGATCGTCGCCGACCGGCGCGGCGGCAGCGGCGTGTCGCTGACGGGAGCACACACGCCGATCCACCACGACACGACGCCGCAAGCGGCGCAGCGGACCGGGGCGGTGGCCTGACGGCTCAGGACGCCCCCGTCGACAGGGCCGCCCTGGCCCGGCCGACCGTCAGCAGCAGATCGTCCAGGGCGTCTACGACGTCGTCGAGGACGGGGGGCGGCTGGAACGCGACATCCTCCCAGGGGCCCGGCACCTGCGGCAGTTCGCGCAGCAACTCGTTCGCCCGGGCCGCCACGTCGCGCAACAGGGCGACGGTCTCGCCCAGTTCGGCCCGCACGGGTCCGCCCTCGTCCTGGCCGCCGGCCAGGACGAGGGCGAACTCCGTTGCGTGGAACTGACGGCCTGGGCCGGCCCCCTCAGCTCCGTGGGGCGGACCGCGTTCAGCAGGCGCCGAGGGTGCTCGAAGGTCTCCCAGATGTCGTCGAGCACCTGAAACAGCGTCGGCTCGACCTGCCGTGACTCGGGAGGCCGTGACCCCACAGGCCGCGGCTGCGGAAACAGGGGCTCCGGAGGGGGCGTTGACGGCTCCGGCGGCGCCGCGGGAGCCGGAGCCGGTGCCCGTGGGGCGGCCGGCGCGGGGACGACAGCCTGCCGGCCCGAGTCGGCCGGACCCGGACCGCGCTGCACGGGACCGGGCCGCACGGGTGCGACGGGGACCGGATCGAGCGGGAACGGCGCCGGCGCGCGGTGCGGGGGCCGCACCCCCACCGCGTCGAGGTACGCCCCGCCCGCCGCGGCGGCCAGACGCAAGAACCACCAGCGCTCCGCGTCGGCATAGCGCTCCCGCGCGGTGACCGCCAGCGCTCCCGCCTGGAGCGCCAGGAACCACTGCTCCCGCCAACCGGGGTTGATGCCCAGGCGCGCGCCCCAGTCGATCCACACACCGCGCAACCGCTCCACGGTCCGGGCCAGTTGCTGCGGGATCAGCGGTCCCGTGCACACGACGGTGTCGCCGCTCAGCGCGGTGAGCAACTCCTCGCGGGCCTCGTCGGACAGGTGCGGCAGGAACGAGTCGGCGATCAGGCACACCAGCAGATGTACCGGGTCCCGGGCCAGCAGCGCGTCCTTGTGGAACCGGGACAGGTCCACCAGCCAGTACGCGTCGGCGGACGCCGCCTCGCGCACCGGCGTCATGATGTTGCCCGGGTGCAGGTCTCCGTGCGCGTGACCGCGTGGCGCGAAGCGCAGGGCGCAGGTGCCCAGCGGTGAACCCGACTCCAGGAACAGGGGGTTCGGCAGCGGCCGGCCGCGCCCGGGGAAGGTGAACCACGGCTCGGTGTCCACGGCCGGACCGAGCCGCGTGCGTGCCCAGGAGCGCAGGACGCCGTCCCCGTCGGCGCGCGCCCCGAGGATCAGGGCGACGAACCTCGCCGCGGACAGGGGCGTGTCCTCGCCGCCGGCCGAGGTGCCGAGGTCCCGGCCGCGGGTCGAGGGACGCGGGTTCCAGCCGAACAGGACTCCGTGGGTGATGCTCGCGACGAGTTCGGGCAGCCGTGGTGTGCGGCCCAGTTCCGCGAGGGTCGTCGTCTCCTCCTTCCCGTCGCCGGCCGGGAACTGGAACATGATCCAGGAGCCGTCCAGCTTCAGGAAGTGGAGGTCGAGCCCCACCAGATGCCGTGCGGTGAACTCCTCGGTGCCCCGCTCGCGCAGGTCCAGCGCCGCCCGATGGTTCGCCGGCTCCGCCTCGGCGTCCGCCGACGATCCGACGAGCTTGATGATGCGCACGCCCCCCGTACTCGGTGAACTCGCCGGCATCCGCAGATAGGCCGAGACGAGCTTGCCGCCGCTGCCGCCCGTCCGGAGGGTCCTCGGCCCCTCCAGCTCCATGCCGTTCACGCGGAGCCACTCGGCGAGCCGGAGATCCAGGGTCGCGTCGCCGAACACCTTCTGCGCCTGGGGCGGAGGATGCGCCATGCGTCCAGTATGAAGGGGGCGGACCCGCTCCGATCAACCGTGCGAGAAGAACCCCCGCGTGTGGTATGCCAAGGAGGAACAGGGGGGATGACCATGGCCCGCACCATCTGGGGGAACCGGCGCGCCCGCCGGTCCGGCGCCCTGTCCGGCACGGTCGACGCCGCGGAGCTCGCCGCCGCGATCACTGCCGTGCGCGAACCGGACGCAGGAGCGGTCCGGCACGAGGGGCTGCGCGTGACCGGCAGGCTCGATCTCGGGCACCGGCGACTCGGCGTCCGGCTCGTGCTCGTCGACTGCGTCTTCGAGGAACCCGTCGACCTCACCGGTCTGACCGTGCCCTCCCTCGACCTGTCCGGCTCCACGCTGCCGGCCCTGCACGCCGACCATCTCGCCGTCGACGGTGAACTGCGCCTGACCGCAGCACGGTTGGGCCACGGCAGTCCCCGTACCCGGCCGATGACCGACCCGTCCGCCCCCGGTACGGGCGCACGGGTGCCCCGCCGCCTCCAGGAAGGCACCGTCAGCGGCGCGCTGCAACTGGCCGACGCGCGGATCGGCGGGAACCTGGTCCTGGACTCGCTGACCGTCGCCGACGACGGCCCCTGGTCGCTGCTCGCCCCGCGACTGATCGTCGGGGGTTCGCTGCACGCCCGCGAACTGATCGCGTCCGGGGCCCTCTACCTGCGCGACGCCCGCGTCACCTACGCCGTGAACCTGCACGCGGCCGACGTCGGCGGCATCGACGCCACCGGCCTGGCCTGCAGCGGCGGCTTCTACGCGGACTGGGGTTTCCGCAGCAGCGGGCAGGTACTGCTGCGGGCCGCCGAGGTCGGCGGTGTGGTCACCTTCCACGACGCCGTACTCGCGGAGCCCGCCGGATCCCTCCTCCTGAGCCGGCTGCGCGTGCCCCGGCTCCGGCTGGACCTGCGCGAGCGGCCCGCCGGGCAGGTGGTGCTCCAGGACGCCTCCGTCGGTGTCCTGGTGGACTCCGAGGCCACCTGGCCCGCGCCCGGCGCCCTGTCCCTGGAGGGACTCGCCTACCAGCGCCTGGAGACCGAGCGGCCCGTCGAAGTCCGCGCCCGCATCGACTGGTTGACCCGGGACGCCCGGGTCGGCGCCGGAGCCTTCGAGCAACTCGCCAAGTCCTACGAGGGCGGCGGAGACGAACGCGCTGCCCGCGCCGTGCGCCACGCCCGCGAACGTCACCTCAGCCGTCACGACCGACTGTCGGGACGGGTCTGGGGCCTCGTCCAGGACGTGCTGTTCGGTTACGGGTACGCCCCGCGCCGGGCCCTGGTCTGGCTGCTGTCCCTCGTGGCCGTCGGCTCGCTGTGGTTCGCCCGCCATCCGCCGCAGCGCGTCGGCGTCGACGACCACCGCGCCTGGGACCCCGTCCTGTACAGCCTCGACCTGCTCGTCCCCATCGCGAGCCTCGGATACCGCGGAGCCTGGGACCCGACCGGCGCGGGCAAGGTGGTCGCACTCGTCCTCGTCGTCTCGGGCTGGACCCTGGCCACCGCCGTCGTCGCCGGCGCCCGCAGGGTGCTGGGCCGCGGCTGAGCGGGCCCGGGCGGGGCGGCCGAGCGTGCCACGGCGGACGCGACCGCCGGTGCGCTCGGCCGCGGGCCCGATTCCCGCCTCCGACGTTCCGGGGCACCTGTGGAAAGGGCTGGAGGCGGGCCGGCGGGTCGACGTGCAGTTCGTCCGGGTCGACCCGCGCAACGCCCCTGTGTCGCTGTCGCCGGCGCGGTCCTGACGCTCCCTCACCCCGACCTGAGCAGGTGGTTCACCGTCCGGCCGAAGACCGCGCGCGACGTCGCCCGTACGACCGGGTCGAAGAGGCCCGGCAGGAAGGGCAGGCGCAGTTCCTCCCGCCACTCCACCCGGGTCCGGCCGCCGGGGCCGGGCCGCACCTCGATCTCGGCCCAGCCGCGGACCACGCGGCCCCGCTTCTCCAGGCGGCAGCGCCCGGGGGTGTCCTCGCCCGGCGGCCGCCAGACGGTGACCTCCATCCGGTCGTCGAAGCCGAACGGCCCGAGGGCGGTGCGGGCCACCACGAGGGTTCCGACGCCGGTGGGCTCCGGCGGGCGCGCGCTGACGCGGGTCAGGGGGACCGTGTCCCCGTGCCGGGGCCAGTCGGTGAGCCGGCGCCAGGTCTCCTGCAGGGGGAGCGGCGCCGTGCGTTGGAGGCGGAAGTCGACCACGCCTTGATCATATGGACCGCGTGTCCTGTCAGGGCCGGTACACCCTGCCGGGTTCGGCCGTGCCGGGCGCCAGGAGCTGGGGGACCGTCACGAAGACGTAGCCGCGTTCCTTGAGGGCGTCGATGATGCCGGGGACGGCGGGGACCGTGCCCGGATAGATGTCGTGCAGCAGGATGATGCCGTCCCGGGACGCCTGGTCGAGGACCCGCCGGGTGATCAGCGCGGAATCTTCGGTCTGGTAGTCCTTGGCGGTGACGCTCCACAGCACCTCCGCCAGGCCCATCTCCTTGCAGATCCGGTGCACGGTGTCGTTCGTGCGGCCCTGCGGAGGGCGCATCAGCGTCGGCCGGTGCCCGGTCAGGCGCTCTATCGCCTCGTTGGGGCGGCGGAGTTCCGCACGTATCTCCTCCGGCTCGATCCGCGTCAGTATCTTGTGGTCCCAGGTGTGGCTGGCGACCTCGTGGCCCTCGGCGGCCATCCGCTGCACCAGCTCGGGGTACTTCTCGATGTGCCGCGCGCCCAGCAGGAAGAACGTCGCCGGGACCTGCTTCTCCTTCAGGATGTCCAACAGCCGCGTGGAGTTCTCGCTGGGACCGGCGTCGAAGGTGAGCGCGATGCACTTGGCCTCGCGGCAGTCGACGGTTCCGAACCGGGCCCCCTGGACGGTGGCGGCCGGGCGGGCGCGGGCGTCGCTGGGTGCCGTGGTGTTCAGGCGGGTGCACCCGCTCAGCGTCAGGATCAGTCCGGCGGCGGCCGACAGGACCGCCGCGGTCCGGAACGCGTTCCCCGTTCTGTGCGTCTTCCTGGTCAGTGAAGGCATGGAGCGACTATACATATGGTGTATACACCATATGTATAGTCCTCGATCGCTGCCCTTTTGCCGAATGTGACGGTCCTCACCAGGTCACGCGCGCCGACGGGAAAGGCGCACCCCCTCGCCGCCGGCAGACCGCGTCCGGCGGCAAGGCGGTGCGATCCGGGTGCCCTTCGGGAGCCCTGCCGAGGGCCGCCCCCGAGGGCACCCGCGGGTCACCAGCCGGTCAGCAGCAGGTGGTTGACGAGGAGCGCGAGGGCCGCCTGGGCCGCCAGCCACGCGCGCGGGCCGCTCAGGAACGCGCCCGCCGGCAGCAGCCACATCACGAACGGCAGCCAGATCCGCTCCGTCTCCGCCTTGCTCATCCCCGACAGGTCGGCCGCCAGCAGCGCCAGCGCCGCGGCCCCCACGAGGACGGCGAGCCTCGCCTCACCGGCGTTCTCGTCCAGCAGCCCGCGCCCCCGCGTGCGCAGCAGCGCACCGCCCGCGCGGCGCAGGCCCGCCACGGTCGCGAGCCCGACGAGCAGGACCGTGCAGGCGAGGTTGGCCCACACCCAGTAGGCGTAGGGCCGGATGCCGCCCGCCCCCTCGTAGTAGCGGCGCACGAGCAGGTGGTAGGCCTCCCACCAGTCGAAGCCGGCGAGGGTGAACACGGTCGGTACCACGGCCGCCCCGGCCACCAGCCAGGGCAGTGCCCGCAGCCTGCCCCGCCCCAGCAGCAGCACCGCCCCGCCGATCAGCGCGAACAGCGTCAGACCGTACGACAGGTAGCAGGTCAGCCCGAACAGCAGGCCCGAGCCCGCCGCCCACACCGCAGGCCCCCCGGTCACCGCCAGCGCCAGCAGGGCCACCGACCAGGCGGCCACGGCCGCGAAGTACGCGTCGGGCGCCGCGCCCATGAACACCGCGGCCGGCGCGAGCACCAGGAACGGTGCCGCCCGACGCGCCAGGCCCTCCCCGCTCAGCGCGCGCACCGCGACGAGGACGGCCACGCACGCCGACGCGCCGACGGTGATGCACCAGGCCCCCGCCCAGCCGCCGCCCCCCAGTCCGATCCGGTCCAGCAGGACGAAGGTGAGGACGGCGCCCGGCGGATGGCCGGCGACGTGCGCGGGCCAGTTGTCGGGGGAGTGCAGCAGGATGTGGTGGGTGAAGTCCTGCAGCGCGGCGTGGATGTCGTGGAAGCGGCCGACGGCCGGCACGTACTCGAAGCGGGTGGTCAGCCGGCCCACGACACCGCGCTGCCAGCCGTCGATCAGGGCCAGCGACCAGATCCAGGCCAGGGCGGTGCCGTAGGCCGCCCACAGCAGGGCCCGCCAGGGCAGCCGGGCGGCGACGGCGGGGCCGTACGCCACGACGGCGACGGCGAGTGCCACCGCGGCCGGCGTGCCCGGCCCGACGTGCGGGTCCCAGGAGCCCACCAGCGGGGGCCAGCCCACGAAGAGCGTGTGGTCGGAGTCCTCGATGCGGCGGCCGATGACGACGGCGGCCACGACGAGCAGGACGGCCGCCAGGACGGCGGCCAGGTCGCGGTAACGGGAACGGATCACATCGTCGAACGCTAGGGTGCGTGGACCACGAGCGGGGGGTGACCGGCAGGGACGTCAGCGTTTCGTCATGGGTCGTGCACCCGTTGGCGGCCCCTTCGGGGCCTACGGTCGTCTCATGCACGACCAACGCCTCCCCTCCTCGCCCGGCTTCTGGCGCAGCCCGCTGCGCGGCCCGTGGCTCACCTCGGTGCTCGGCGTCGTCCTGCTCGCCGGGATCACGCTGCTGTTCGTGACGGGACTGCTGTCGTACGCCGCCTACAACCCGGACCTGTCATCGGTCAACGACAAGACGCCCGGCAAGGGCCTGCTCGGCTTCTACCTGTTCGCCTGGCCGACGAGTCCGTACTGGCTGTACCGGCTCACCCAGGGCGTCCACGTCACCCTCGGCATCACCCTCATCCCCGTCGTACTGGCCAAGCTGTGGTCGGTGGTGCCGAAACTGTTCGCCCTGCCACCGGCCCGCTCCCTCTCCCACGCCCTGGAGCGGATCTCCCTGCTGCTCCTCGTCGGCGGTGTGCTGTTCGAGTTCACCACCGGCGCGCTCAACATCCAGTTGGACTACCTCTTCCCGGGGTCGTTCTACCCCCTGCACTTCTACGGCGCCTGGGTGTTCTTCGCCGCGTTCGCCCTGCACGTGGCGCTGCGGCTGCCCGCGGCGCTGCGCAATCTGCGGCACCTCAGGAGCGGGCGCGAGCGGGAGGGCGAGGAACTGGTCTCCCCGCAGCCCGATCCGCCGACCGTCTCCCGCCGCGGAGCCCTGTGGCTGGTCGGCGGCGCCTCGCTGCTGCTGTTCGGCACGACCGTGGGGCAGAGCCTGGGCGGGGCCTGGCGGCGGACCGCGCTGCTCGCCCCGCACGGCGGCGCCGACCCGGGCAGCGGGCCCGGCGGGTTCCAGATCAACAAGACCGCCTCGTACGCGGGGATCGACCCGCGGGAGACCGGCGACGAGGCGTGGCGGCTCGTGGTCACCGGCCGCACCGGGGCCGTCCGCCTCTCCCGCGCCGACCTGATGCGGATGCCGCTGTACAGCGTCGCGCTACCCATCGCCTGCGTGGAGGGCTGGTCCACCGACGACCAGTGGTGGCGCGGGGTGCGGCTGCGCGACCTCGCCGCGCTCGTGGGCCACGAGAGCGATCCGCCGGACGTGTTCGTGGAGTCGCTGCAGCGGCACGGCGCCTTCCGGAGCGCCGCCCTGCGCGACAACCAGGTCGCCGACGCGCGTTCCCTGCTCGCCCTCTACGTCAACGGCGAGCCCCTCACCCTCGACCACGGCCACCCGGCCCGTGTCATCGTGCCCGGGGCGCCCGGTGTGATGAACACCAAATGGGTGGCCCGGATGACGTTCGGAGACCTGTGATGACCCGGCGACCGGAACTGCTGCGGCGTCTGCCGCCGCTCGGCAGCCCCCTGCACCTGCTCCTGCTGGCCTGCTCCTTCGCCCTCGCCGGATACGCCGGCGTGCGCCTGCTGGACGGAGACTGGTTCGGCATCCTGCTGTGGTTCGTGGGAGCGGCACTCCTGCACGACCTGGTGCTGCTGCCGCTCTACTCGGTGGCTGACCGCGCTGTCGTGCAGACGTTCGGTGCGGCGGGGTCCCGGGAGCTGGCCGTGTACGTGCGTGTGCCGGCGGTGCTGTCGGGGCTGCTGCTGCTCGTGTGGTTCCCGCTGATCAGCGGCCGGGTCGCGGACCGCTACCGGTCGGTGACCGGGCTGTCGCCCGACGGCTTCCTCGCGCGCTGGCTGCTGATCAGCGCCGTACTGTTCGGGGGCTCGGCGCTTCTGCTCCTGCTGCGGCTGCGCCGACTGCGGCGACTGCGCAGCGCCACGAAGCAGCGTCCGCCGGCCACCCACTGATCGACGGCACGCCAGCCCAGCGGGCGGGCGTGCCGCAGCAGCGCCGCCGTGCCCAGGCGGGCCCAGGGGAAGGGCGCGCTGGTACCGCCGCGGGCGTCGGTCACCTGGACGTGGACGCGTTCGTCGACGTCCACCGGGACCGTCTCGGCGATCAGCAGACCTCCGGGCGCGAGCAGCCGGTGCACCCGGGCCAGCAGGGCGCGCGGGTCGCCGCCGATGCCCACGTTGCCGTCGACCAGGAGGGCGGTGCCCCACCGGCCCTCGTCCGGCACCGGCTCGAACACCGAGCGGTGCAGAGCCCGCCCGCCCAGCCCCACGGTGCGGGCCACGGCGACCTCGCTGACATCGATGCCGAGCGCCGTGACGCCCCGCTCGGCGAGCTCGGCCACCAGGCGTCCCGGGCCGCAGCCCACGTCCAGGACGGAGCCCTCGCAGCGGCGCAGCACGTCGAGGTCGGCCTCGTCGGCCCGCGCGCACCATCGCTCCACCTCCAGCGGCAGCAGCCAGCCGTCGCCCCGGCTCAGGAACAGCGGGCCGCGCCCGGAGCGCACGGCGTCGGCGTAGGGGTCGGCGGACCAGGAGCGGTCCGAGGCGGCGGGGACGGATCGGGTGCCTGTCGTGGCCTTGGTCGCCACCAGGTGGTGTGCGGTGCTCATCGTCCTGGGACCGCCTGTCCACGGACGTCCTCGCCCCGCGCCGTCACCCGCACGCGGGCCAGCTCGGCGGCGAACCGGCCGTGCGGCGCCTCGGCGGCGACCGCGTCGGCGTCGGCGGCCGTGTCCACGTCCCGCAACGGCGAGAGGTCGCGCACCCGCAGTCCGGCGTCGACCAGCCGGCCCCGCTGCACCGCTCCGGTGTCGGCCCGCGACATCGGCACCCCGCGCAGCAGCTCCGGGTCGGGTGCGGCCAGGCCCAGTGCCCAGAAGCCGCCGTCGTGCGCGGGCCCGAAGCAGGCGTCGCAGTCCGCGAAGTCGACGGCGAGCAGCTCCGGCGACACCTGCGGGGTGTCCATGCCGATCAGCAGGGCGGGCCCGGTGCAGGCCGCGAAGGCCGCGGCGAGCCGCTCGTCCAGCCCGCCGCCGCACTGCGGCACGACGTCGAAGCCCGGCGGCAGCCAGGGACCGGGGTGCCCGTCCAGCACGAGCACGCGCCGGGAGGCGGGCGTCCGCGCCACCGTGCTCAGGGTGTCCGCGAGGGCGGCCGCGGCCAGCTCCGCGGCCTGCGCGGGCGTGTACGGCGGGGTGAGCCGGGTCTTCACCCGCCCGGGCCGCGGCTCCTTGGCGATGACGAGCAGGGTGGTCACCTGGGGGTTCCTTCCGTCAGGGATGCGCCGGCAGGCTCGGCCAGCACCCGGCTCATGTCACGTACCGCCTGCCAGGTGCCGCGCCAGGTGCCGGTCACCTTGGAGGCACCGGTGCGGGGCAGGTACGGCACGTCGTGCTCGCGGATCCGCCAGCCGGCGTCCGCTGCGCGCACGACCATCTCCAGCGGATAGCCGCTGCGCCGGTCGGTCAGCCCGAGCCCGAGCAGCGCGTCGCGGCGCGCGGCCCGCAGGGGGCCCAGGTCGTGCAGGCGCAGTCCGGTGCGTCGGCGCAGCATCCGGGCGAGAGCGAGGTTCCCCGCCCGGGCGTGTGCGGGCCAGGCGCCCCGGCCCTGCGGGCGGCGGCGCCCGAGGACCAGGTCGGCTCCGTCCTCGCGCACCTCGCGCACGAACGGCGCGAGCAGGGAGGGATCCAGCGAGGCGTCGCAGTCGCAGAAGCAGACGACGTCGGCGGTGGCCGCGGTCAGACCCGCGTGGCAGGCCGCGCCGAAGCCGCGCCGCGACTCCTGCACGACGGTCGCGCCGAGGCTGCGGGCGATGTCCGCGGAGCCGTCGGTGGAACCGTTGTCCACCACCAGCGCCCGCCACCCGGCGGGAATGCGGGCCAGCACCCAGGGCAGGGCCTCGGCCTCGTTCAGACAGGGAAGGACGACGTCGACGTCCGGTGTCGGGGAGGTAGGCAATGGGGCAGTCACGGCTCTCACCCTACGGATACGAAAGGGATATAAGGGGTGCAGGCGTCTTACGAAACGCGGACGTCCGGGCCGTGCGTCCCCGTGTCGGACGCCGCAGTGCGACGCTGGGGGCATGCACCAGCCGTACGAAGCTCCCGGCACCCCGCGGGACCCGGGCGCCCGGGTCCTGGTCGTCGACGACGACCCCACCGTCGCCGAGGTCGTCTCGGGCTACCTCGACCGCGCCGGATACGTCGTCGACCGCGCCGGCGACGGGCCTGCCGCCCTCGCCCGCGCCGCCGCGCACTGGCCCGACCTGGTCGTGCTCGACCTGATGCTGCCGGGCATGGACGGTCTGGAGGTGTGCCGCCGGATGCGCGGCCAGGGCCCGGTCCCGGTCATCATGCTCACCGCCCGCGGTGACGAGGACGACCGCATCCTGGGCCTGGAGGTCGGCGCCGACGACTACGTCACCAAGCCCTTCAGCCCCCGCGAACTCGTTCTGCGCGTCGAGTCCGTGCTGCGCCGTACCCGCCCCGTGGCGACGCCGGGTCTGCTGCGCGCCGCGGGCATCGAGGTGGACCCGTCGGCCCGCCGTGCCGCCAAGAACGGCACCGAACTCGCCCTCACCATCCGCGAGTTCGACCTCCTCGCGTTCCTCCTGCGCCACCCGGGCAGGGCCTTCGGCCGGGAGGAGCTGATGCGCGAGGTGTGGGGCTGGGACTTCGGCGACCTGTCCACGGTCACCGTCCACGTCCGCCGGCTGCGCGGCAAGGTCGAGGACGACCCGGCCCGCCCCCGCCTCATCCAGACCGTGTGGGGCGTCGGCTACCGCTTCGAGGTCCCCGGGGACGGGAGCTGACCGTGCACGACATCCTGCTCATCGCCTTCTACGCCTTCCTCGGAGCCACCGCGGCCGGCCTGCTCGGCGCGGCCGTCCTGGTGCTGATCCGCCGCCGCTCCCTCACCGCGTCGCTCAGCGTCGTCGCCGTCGTCGCGGTGACCGCGATGCTGGCGGGCACCCTGGCCGTCGCCTGGGCGATGTTCCTCTCGCCCCACGACCTGACCGTCGTCACCACCGTCGTCGCCATGGCCGCCGTGGTGTCCCTGGCCACCGCGCTGCTGCTGGGCCGTTGGGTCGTCGCCCGCAGCCGCGACCTCGCCCGCGCCGCCCGCGCGCTCGGCGACGACGGCGCCTTCGCCGCGCCCGACGGCCCGGCCACCGCCGAACTCGCCGCGCTCAGCCGCGAGCTGGCGGCCACCAGTGCCAAACTGGCCGACTCCCGGGAGCGGGAGCGCGCCCTGGAGTCCTCGCGCCGCGAACTCGTCGCCTGGATCTCGCACGACCTGCGCACGCCGCTGGCCGGACTGCGCGCCATGGCCGAGGCTCTGGAGGACGGCGTCGCCGCCGATCCCGACCGCTACCTGCGCCAGATCCGCACCGAGGTCGAACGCCTCAACGGCATGGTCGGCGACCTGTTCGAACTGTCCCGCATCCACGCGGGCTCGCTCGCCCTCGCCCCCGCCCGGATCTCCCTGTACGACCTGGTCGGCGACGCCCTCGCCGGCGCCGACCCGCTCGCCCGGGAACTGGGCGTGAAACTCGTCGGCGCCCGCATCGCGCAGGTGCCGGTCGAGGTCGACGGCAAGGAGATGAGCCGCGTCCTGGGCAACCTCCTCGTCAACGCCATCCGCCGCACCCCCGCCGACGGCACGGTGGCCGTCGCCGCCGAGCGCTCGGCGGACGGCGTGGTGCTGTCGGTGTCCGACGGCTGCGGAGGCATCCCCGAGGAGGACCTGCCCCGCGTCTTCGACACCGGCTGGCGCGGCAGCCACGCCCGGACACCCCCCGCGGGCGCGGGCCTCGGCCTGGCCATCGTCCGCGGCATCGTCGAGGCCCACCAGGGCCACACCGCCGTCCGCAACATCCCCGGCGGCTGCCGCTTCGAGGTGACCCTCCCCACGGCCCCCGGCTGACGGGGGTGCGTCCCCCCGGCCCGCCCCACGACGAGCCCCCGGCGGCCCGGCGAGCAAGAACCCCGTCCGCCCGGCAGTGCCCGGCACGCACGCGTCGACGCCCGGATCCCACCGGGCACACAGGCCGCACCGCGCCGCGGAACACCGCCCGACGCGGTTTCGCCCTACCGCCGGTGCCGCCGGGGGCGGGCCGGGCCGCTCACCGACCGCGCAGCGGCGCCCCGGCGAACTCCCGCATCCCCTCGGTGAACGCCACCTCCGGCTTCCAGCCCAGCTCCGCCCGCAACCGGGAGGAGTCGGCGGTGATGTGCCGCACGTCGCCCAGGCGGTACTCGCCGGTCACGACCGGAACCGGCCCGCCGTGGGCGTCGGCCAGCGCCCGCGCCATCTCGCCCACGGTGTGCGGCTCGCCGCTGCCGGTGTTGTAGGCGGCGAGCACTCCGGGGCGGCCCTCCGCCTCCAGCGCCACGGCGTTGGCCGCGGCCACGTCCCGCACGTGCACGAAGTCCCGCCGCTGCCGCCCGTCCTCGAACACCCGCGGCGACTCACCGCGCGCCAGCGCCGACCGGAAGAACGAGGCGACCCCGGCGTACGGCGTGTCACGGGGCATCCGCGGGCCGTACACGTTGTGGTAGCGCAGCGACACCGCCGTCCCGCCCGTGGCCCGCGCCCACGCCGCCGTCAGATGCTCCTGGGCCAGCTTGGTCGTCGCGTACACGTTGCGCGGATCGAGCGGCGCGTCCTCGCCCACCAGCCCGGGCGCCAACTCCGCACCGCACTGCGGGCACACCGGCTCGAACCGCCCGCCGTCGAGATCGTCGACCGCCCGGGGCCCCGGCCGCACGACACCGTGGCGCGGGCACTCGTAACGGCCCTCCCCGTACACCACCATCGACCCCGCCAGCACCAGCCGCCGCACACCCGCCGCGGCCATCGCGGAGAGGAGCACGGCCGTCCCGAGGTCGTTGCGCGAGACGTACTCCGGCGCGTCGTCCACCCCGTTGCCGAGGCCGACCATCGCCGCCTGGTGGCACACGGCGTCCACACCGGACAGTGCCCGCGCGACGGCCGCGTCGTTCCGCACGTCCGACGCCGGATCCTCGCGCACGTCGAACACGATCGGCTCGTGCCCGCGCTCGGCGAGCGCCTCGACGACATGGGACCCGATGAACCCGGCACCGCCGGTGACCAGTACACGCATACGCCGCAGGCTAGGACGCCGGGCCCGCTTCGGCCGAGGAGCACGCCGCACCCGTCACGGATCGGTAAGAACCGGCCGACCGGCCCCACACCCCCGGGAAGGGACGTTCGGCCCCACCCCGGGACGGTGCCGGGGACGTTCGGCCCTGTCGGAACCGGGCGCCCCATTGATCATCTGGCCTGGTCACGACATGCACAGCTGGGGAGGACACCGTCCGGTGGACGAGGCACAGATACGACAGCAGACGGGCACCGCACGGCCCGGCGCCGAGGTCACCGCGGCCGGGGGAGCCGCGACCGGGGGCACCGTGGCAGCACGGACCACCACCGGCCGCGCCCCGCGGCCCTCGTGGGCGGAATGGCTGACCACCACCGACCACAAGAAGATCGGGACGATGTACCTCGTCACCGCGTTCGTGTTCTTCCTGGTCGGCGGAGTCATGGCGCTGCTGATGCGGGCCGAACTCGCCCGCCCCGGGTTGCAGATCATGTCGAACGAGCAGTTCAACCAGGCGTTCACGATGCACGGCTCGATCATGCTGCTGATGTTCGCCATGCCGCTGTTCACCGGCTTCGCCAACTGGATCATGCCGTTGCAGATCGGCGCCCCGGACGTCGCCTTCCCGCGACTGAACATGCTGGCCTACTGGCTCTTCCTGTTCGGCTCCTCGATCGCCGCGTTCGGGTTCCTCACCCCGGGCGGTGCCGCCGACTTCGGCTGGTTCCTCTACGCGCCGCTGTCCGACGCCGTCCACTCGCCCGGCCTCGGCGCCGACCTGTGGATCATGGGCGTGGCCCTGTCCGGCTTCGGCTCCATCCTCGGCGCCGTCAACTTCATCACCACCATCATCTGCATGCGCGCGCCCGGCATGACCATGTTCCGCATGCCGATCTTCACGTGGAACGTGCTGCTGACCGCGGTGCTGGTCCTGATCGTGTTCCCGGTGCTGGCGGCGGCCCTGTTCGCGCTGGAGTGCGACCGCAAGTTCGGCAGCCACGTCTTCGACGCGGCCAACGGCGGCGCGCTGCTGTGGCAGCACCTGTTCTGGTTCTTCGGCCATCCCGAGGTGTACATCCTGGCGCTGCCGTTCTTCGGGATCGTCTCCGAGGTCGTCCCGGTCTTCGCCCGCAAGCCCATGTTCGGCTACATGGGCCTCATCGGCGCGACCATCGCGATCGCCGGCCTGTCGGTGACCGTGTGGGCCCACCACATGTACGTCACCGGTGGAGTCCTCCTGCCCTTCTTCTCCTTCATGACCTTCCTCATCGCCGTCCCGACGGGCGTGAAGTTCTTCAACTGGATCGGCACCATGTGGAAGGGCAGCCTCTCCTTCGAGACACCGATGCTGTGGACCACCGGCTTCCTGGTCACGTTCGTCTTCGGCGGTCTCACCGGCGTCATCCTGGCCGCGCCGCCCATGGACTTCCACCTGTCCGACTCGTACTTCGTCGTCGCGCACTTCCACTACACGGTGTTCGGCACGGTCGTGTACGCGATGTTCGCCGGATTCCACTTCTGGTGGCCCAAGTTCACCGGCAAGCTGCTCGACGAACGCCTCGGGAAGATCACCTTCTGGACGCTGACGGTCGGCTTCCACCTCACCTTCCTGGTCCAGCACTGGCTGGGCGCCGAGGGGATGCCGCGCCGCTACGCCGACTACCTCGCCGCCGACGGCTTCACCGCGCTCAACACCCTCTCCACGATCGGCTCGTTCCTGCTCGGGCTGTCGATCCTGCCGTTCTGCTACAACGTCTGGAAGACCGCCCGGTACGGCAAGCCGGTCGACGTCGACGACCCCTGGGGCTACGGCCGCTCGCTGGAGTGGGCCACCTCCTGCCCGCCGCCGCGGCACAACTTCACCTCACTGCCGCGGATCCGCTCCGAGTCGCCGGCGTTCGACCTGCACCACCCGGAGATCGCGGCGAAGGCGGCGGTGTAGCCGTGGCACAGCCCGCTCTGGCCCTGGGCACGGCCCTGCTCACCCTCTCCGGCAGCGTCTGGTACCTGCCGGCCCTCGCGGAGGTGCGCGCGGGAGCGGACCGGCCCGACTCCCGCCGCAGCGCGGCGGCGGCCTGCCTGAGCGGCTGGGCCACCGTCGCCTGCCTTGCCGCGGTCCTGCTCCTGACGGAGACCTGGCGCCTCCCGGCCGCGCTCGCCGCGGCGGGCACGGCTCTCACCGCCGCGCTCCGGATCCGCGCGGCCCTGCGGGCCCGGCGCGAGGCCCGGGAGGCCGCCCGCCACTGGGCGGAGCTCCGCCGGCACCCTCCGCGCCGCGGCACCCACGACGCCCGGACCCGCTTCGCCGTCCTCCTCGGTGCCGGTCTGGCCGCCGCGGCGGCCACCGCGATCCTCCTCGCGGCGGGCGCACCCGGCACCTGGCCGGGCTGGACCGTCGCCGTCGTTCCCGCACTCCTGACGGCGGCGGCCCTCGCCCTCGCGAGCGGCAGGGCACGCACGGCCCGCCGCCACGCGACCCGCACCGGCTGACGCCGTCCGCCCCCGGCGGCACACCGCCGGACACGACGAAGGGTGCCGCACCCGGTGCGGCACCCTTCGTCTGTCACGAGGCGCCGCGGCAGTTCAGCTGGGCGTCGATCTGCGCGGCGGTCCGGGGACCGTCACGCGTCCAGTACCGTCCCGCCGGGACGTGCGCGGCCCGGACCGCCCGGACGTCGAACACGTCCCCCGTCCCGTCGTCGCCGCCCGCGTAGACGACCGAGACGTCGAGGAACGCCGCCAGCGGTTCGGGCCGGGTCCGCGGGCTGGCGCTGCGGAACCCGTCCGCCGTCCAGAGCGTGACCGCGCCCCGTACCCCTTCCGGGGTCGTCGGCCCGTCCGCCCACCACAGCAGCCTCTCGGAGTCGCTGTCGTGGACCTCGACCCGGCCCACCCGGTCGGTGGGGCAGGTGGGTGCCTTGACCGAGACGCCGGACGCCTCGATCCGGATGCCCAGCACGACGGACGGCACCGGGTCGGACATGCCGCGGACCACGAACATCCAGGCACCGGCCGCCCCGAGGACCGCCAGGACGAGGAGCGATCCCGCCAGCGCGAACGGCCACACGGGACGCGGCCGGTTCCGGCTCAACAGGGGTACCCTCCGTCCTTCCAACCGGCGCGGCGCTCCCACTTGTTGTGGCAGGGATTGCCGCCCGCCCTGAGGTACATGTAGGCGAACCGGTACCCGTAGCGCTTCCACTGCTGCTTGTGCCTGCGCTCGTGGCGGATGCGGGCCTTCGAGGTGTACTTCTTGTTGTTCCAGGTGAAGTACGTCGTGCCGAGCGTGGTTCCGCCGCGTGCGTGCAGCCCGATGCCGCCGGTGCACACGCGCATACCGTAGCGGTACCGGCACCGGTAGCCCAGATAGCGGCTCCCGACGTACGCGAGCCCGACGCCCACGACCCGCGCCTGCTGGCGGTTCCGCCAGCGGGAGGCCTTGTGGTAGCCCCGCTTGAGGTAGTGCCAGGCGAGCTTCGCTCCGGGGCTGACGTGGAATCCCCAGAACCTGCCGTCGAGGTCGTAGCGGTTGACCGGGTCGCCGCCGCAGTAGTCGTAGGCGTTCGCCGAACCGCCGGGCACCGGGTCGACGGACAGGAACCGCCCGGTCGCCGGGTCGTACAGGCGCACGCCCATCAGGAGGGCGCCGGTGACCGTCTCGCTGGAGCGCTGCTTGCCACCGAGCCAACCGTAGCGGGTGGCTTCCGTCCCGCCCTGCGGATCGCCGAACTCGTCGAAGGCGAGCGCGGTCGGTGACGCGGCGGAGTCCAGCGGGAGTTCCACGGTCACATCGCCGTGGATGTCGGTCAGCTGCAGCACGACGCCGTCGGTGGCGCCGGTGACGGTGCCGAGGTCCCCGCCGATGTCCTGGACGTTCCGGCTGATGGTGCCGGCGGTCTCCTGGATCCAGTCGGGGCTGTCGCCGTCCGCGCCGTAGTGGTCGACCTTGGACCCGGTCCGGGTCCAGGTGCCGTCCGCGCCCAGGGTCTCGGTGGTCCAGGAGGCGATGCGGCCGTCCGCGTCCAGGTCCCAGGTCTGCCGGCTGGTGCCGGAGGTCTGCCGGCGGACGAGGTCGTCGGCGTAGTAGCCGATGGTCGCGCCGGAGGCCTGGGCGGTCGTGCGGCCGAAGGCGTCGTAGACCGTGCCGGGGGCCGACAGCCGGTCGGCGCCGTCGTAGGAGTACGACGTGGTGGTCGCGCCGGTGGAGGTGCAGG
The DNA here is from genome assembly GCF_016921115.1 of Streptomyces actuosus. Taxonomy (GTDB): domain Bacteria; phylum Actinomycetota; class Actinomycetes; order Streptomycetales; family Streptomycetaceae; genus Streptomyces; species Streptomyces actuosus_A. The sequence goes on along the minus strand of NZ_JAFFZS010000006.1, from coordinate 238,432 downwards.
CGGCGCCGACGTCCGCGGTGGCGACGGCCAGAGCGGTGCGGTTGGTGTTGCGGTCGAAGGCGTAGTCGCGGCGGGTGCACGCTCCGTCCGGGTCGGTGTCGTCGGTCCGGACCAGGCGTCCGGCCGCGTCGTAGCCGTAGGCACGGCTGCGGCTCTGACCCGCGGTGTCGGCGTCGGCCACGATCTGCCCGTGGACGCTCAGGTCCGCGGTGTCGGCGGCGACGACGGTGCCGTCGCTGTCCCGGGTGTAGACGCGGGAGACGGTGGCGCCGGTCTCGTCCTGGGCGACGGCCAGGGTGTAGCCGCCGGGCAGCTTCTCGGTGGCCAGGTCGCCGTCCGCGTCGTAGGTCGCGGTGAAGGTGCCGGCGACCGAGTCGGTGCGGGACGTCTCCAGGCCGCGCGGATCCTGCGCGGTGTCGTAGGTGTAGGTGGTGGTGGACGGAGCGGAGTCGGTGGTCCGCACGGGCCGGCCGAGTGCGTCGTAGCTCGTGGCGGCGGTGTTGCCCGCGCCGTCGGCGTAGGAGATCTCCCGCCCGAGCACGTCGTCGACGTGCGTGACCGTTTGCCCGTTCGAGGTCACCGTGGCGACGGCGCCGCTGCCCGGGTCGTAGGTCGTCGTCGTCCCGGGCACCGCGGTGCCCACGCCGCCGGTGACCGAGGTCGCCGTCACGCGGCCCGCGGCGTCGCGGGTGCTGGTGGTCGTACGGGTGACGCCGTTCGCGGTCTCCGTCGTCCGCGCCGTGCTGCCCCAGCGGTCGTACTCGACGGTCTTCGTGGGCAGTTCGGCCGGCTGGGCGCCCGCATCGGTGACGGTGCCCGCAGGGCCGGTGGAGCAGACCAGGTCGGCCCACTCCGGGCGGCCGCCGCAGGGGCCGGTGCCGGTGGCCGACCAGTAGGCCGTGGTGGTGGCCCCGGCGTCCGAGCCGGACGACTTGGGCAGCGTGGTCAGCACCACCCGGCCCTGGGCGTCGTAGGCGGTGGTGCTCCTGAGCGCAAGTCCGTCGGGATCGGTGACCGTGGCGGTGGGCAGGCCCTTCACCCAGTCGTACTCGGTCCGCGTCGTGCGCACGTCACCGTCGGACGGGTAACCGTCCACGTACGCGCCCACCTTGCTGGTGGTGACCTGGTTGGCGACGGTGGCCGTGCCGTCGGTCGGGCGGCCCTCGTCGTAGGTGCTGACCGTGTGCTGCCGCGCCGCCACCCGCGCGCCGGCCGGCAGGTCGGTGCCGCCGGCGCCCGCGCCGAGCGGGGCGGCCAGGGTCACCAGGTGCAGCGGACCGTACTCGTCGGTCCTGCGCAGGCCGTCGGCGGAGTACACCGACCGCACCGACAGCAGCTCCGCCCGGTCGGCATCCGCCATCTGGTCGATGCTCAGGGCCGCCTGCTCCGCGCGCAGCTCACCCCCGGTGGCCAGGGCCAGCTCGCGGTCGGCCGCGCTCAGCGCGCGCACGGTGTTGCCGAAGCGGTCGTACTCGGTGGTGGTGACATGGCCGCCCGGGGTGGCGGAGTTCACCTCGCGCCCCGAGGCGTCGGTGTAGCTGACGGTCGCCCGCCCGTAGTCGCTCGCGACCAGGTCGGAACCGGTGTGGGACGGCGGTACGGCGTCCGCGGGGAACACGGCCGTGGCGTCGGTCGGTACGTCGCTCTGGCCCCATGCCGCGACGTCGGACGCGGCCATCGCGAGCGGCGCCCGGCTGCCGGACAGCGGCACGTCGTAGACGACGGCGGTGGTCGCCTGCGTGCCGTCGGTCTCGTCCTTGCTGCCCGCCTTCAGGTTGGGCCGGGACACCGACAGCAGCATGCCGTCCCCGGCGGTCGCGGCACTGCCGGCGCTGCCGTAGGCGAAACTCCAGGCCAGTTCACCGGGCGGGGTCATGGAGGCGACCCGGCCGGCGGAGTCGTAGCCGTAGGCGGTCTTCAGCGCCGGACTGATCCGCGGGTCCCACTCCTCGCGCAGCCGGCCGGCTGCGTCGTACACGTACTGGGCGACGACGGTCGCCGTCGCCGCGCCCGCACCCGGATCGGTCGCCCACTGCCTGACCTGCTTCACCTGGCCGGCGAAGTCGCCCAGGGAGGTGCCGGCGGTGGTGGTGGCCGCGTAGACGAACTCCACCATCCGGCAGCCCCGCGCCGACGGTGTCGCCTCGCACGTCGACGCCGGGACCGCCGAGGTCGGCGCGATGACGTACTTCGGACGGGCCAGCGTGCTGCCGCCGACGGTGACCTTCTCCGAGACCACCTTCGTGGTGGAGTTGTCCGTGGGCAGGAAGGTGCTCGACACCTGCCACGTCGTGGCGGCCGGGTCGACCTTGGCGAACGTCGTCGTGGTGCCGTCCTGGTCCTTGAGCGTGAACGCCCCGGTCGTCGAACCCGTCAGGGTCAGGTCCTCCGAGCCGGGCTCCGGCCTCCAGCCGCCGGAGGAGGTGGCCGTGAACCCGGTCTCGTCGCCGTCCACGTCCACCAGCGCCATCGAGGTGGCCGAGGTCGCCCGGACGTAGGACCAGTCCGACTCGGTGAGTTCCGCGGTCGTTCCGGAGGTCCACTGCGGGCCGAAGATCGCGACCTGGCCCTCCGCGTCGGCGCCCGCCGTGGGGCGGCGGGACGACGCGGTGCGCGACACCGACAGCCCGAAACCGGAGGCATCGGTCGCGGAGAGGGTGAAGTCGCCGGTCAGCATGTTCACCGCACCGGGACCGACATCCTCACTCGGGGCGGTGCCGGCCCTGCGGTCGACGGTGACGGTGTGCGGCTGGGAGTACGCCGTGGCCGAGCCGTCGGTGAAGGCGGCGCGCACGTCGACCGGGCCGTCCTCGGCGAGACTGCCGGTCACGTCCCAGGTGAGCGCCGCGGGCGAGCCGTTCGCCACGGCGACCGGCCAGGACGCCACGGCGGCCCCGCCGGTGGACGGGGAGACCTCGCCGACCGGCACGTCGTGCCAGGAGTCCGTCTCACCGCGCCGGTACTGGTAGGTGACGCCGGTGTAGGTCGTCCTGCCGGTCGAGGTCAGGCTGAGCCGGCGGGCCGCGACGTCACCCTGGCCCGGGGTGAGCAGCCCGGCACCGTCACCGACGCCGAAGGCGTACGACGTCGCCGACGCCGAGACGTTGCCGCCGGAGTCGACGGTCCTGGCGTACAGCGTGTGCCAGTCCTCGCCCGGCGCGACGGTCACGGTCAGCGCATGGCCGCCCGTCCCGTTGGCCGTGTCGTAGACCCGTTCGGGCACGGAGGAGTCGTCCAGGCCCCAGAAGTAGCCCAGGCCGTCGGACGAGGAGGTGTCCAGCGTGCAGGTGGCGCCGCCCTCGTCCACGGCCGTCCAGGTGTTCTCGCTGTACGGCGTGCAGGAGACGGACGGTGCGGCCGGCAGGGCCGTGTTCAGCACGAACGTCGTGTAGCCCGACCAGGCGCCGTAGTCCGTGCCGTCGTAGGCGCGCACCCGGAACCGCAGGTGCTTGCCGGCGGGGAACGCGCTCGCCGACGGGACCGCCAGGCCGGACGTGGAACCGGAGGCCACCGTCTTGCCGTACGCCGTGTACGCGTAGGTGGTGTCCGCGTAGGACGGGTCGGCGGTGATCTCGAACTGCCCCTGGGCGTTGCCGCCGTCGGCATCCGTCACCTTCGCCGACAGGGTCGGCGTCAGCGACGTGACGTACAGCTTGCCGTTGTAGGGGTTGGGGAAGTTCGGCGCGATCGCCGCCGAGGAGGCGGTGGCATAGGAGTTGTAGGTCACCACCAGCTTCGGCGCGAACCCGGAGGTGCCGTAGTTCGCCGAGCGGAACCGGCGCCAGCTCAACGAGTCGCTCTCGTCGGCGCTGCGGATCTGGATGCCGTGGTTCGTGGAGCCGTCGGCCCACGACTGCACCATGGACTGCAGGTTCCAGCTCGACCAGGCCGCCGGGCAGGACGCGTTGTAGCCCCAGTGGCCGGTGTTGGTCGCCATGCCGGTGGTCGTCGTCGACGGCTGCCCGCCCCAGGTGATCGACGACGAGGACCAGCCGGAGGTGATCCGCCGGGCCTGCGTCGCGGCACCGGAGGTGGAGCATGTCGACGAGTAGTAGTTGTACAGCGACATCGTTGCCGCGGTGATGTGCTTGCCGCTGAACTTCGAGACGTCGAACTTCAGGTACGCGCGCGCCACGTCGCTGCCGCCGTCGTACGTGCCCGACTTCAACTCGCCCGACGATATCTGCGAGTCGGGGTAGTCGGGGTTCTGCACCCAGGTGTCGGTGGTCACCGCGAGCGTGGTGGTCGGGTCGACCGTCACCGGATAGGCGGCCGAGTCCAGGAAGGCGGTGTCGGGGGTCAGGACGAGGGTCTGCGACCCGTCCGCCGCGGTCTCGATCGTCGTGCCGACCCGCTGCTGATGCGCCGACTCGCCGGAGGCCCTGTCCTTGCTGGAGTCCCACATCATCGGCGCCGGGGCCTCGGCGACCAGATGACCGGCGCCGTCCTTCAGCAGCAGGTGCCCCGAGTCGGCCCGGGACAGCCTCAGCCCGTCCAGGTGCAGCGGGATGCGGTACTCCACCGACCCGCCCTCGGGCCGACGGGTCAGCCTGATGTTCTCGGAGAAGCCCTGCGCCAGCGCCGTCACCGACAGCGTCTGACCGCCGCCCAGCCGGTAGGAGGCGGTGCTGCCCCGCACGTCGGGTGCCGGCAGTGTGTCCTGCCAGCCCAGCCCGAAGGTCTCCCGGCCCTTCCGCACCGAGGCCAGCTTCCGGTCACCGCCGTCGGAGACCGCGATGTCCGCCGCAGCCGCGGTCGGCGTCAGATCCGGACCGGTGTCGGACAGCGCCGTGTCGACGGCCTTCCACTGCCCGTTGCGCTGCACCCTGACCGGACCGGCGTACGCCTCGGTCTGCACCTGGCCGTTCGGCAGGGCGTACGTCGTCGAGTCCGCCGTTCGCGCGGACAACACCTCGATCCTGCGCCCTTGCAGACGTGCCATCAGCATCGCCGAGGCCTCGTCCTGAGCCTGCGCCGGACCGGTCCGGCCCGCGGCTCCGCCCGGCGCGGACAGCGGCGCACCGCCGACCGCCGGACCCCCGGCGAACGCAAGGCCGGTGTCCTGCGACACCAGGGTCGTCTCGGTGGCGACCAGCAGGGCCACGGCGACGGCGACCTGACGCAGCCGACGCGCCCGGGCCGTCCTTTTTCGTGATCTGTCATGAGTCACGGGTCTGTGACGCACGATCAGCTCCTTTCTGCCACTCCTGTGGTGGAGTCGACGAAACGGAGTGATCTTCACAGCAGGCCCGCGCCCCGCGCCGGCGTCCTCGGCCGCTCCTCGGGCCCAGGCCAAGAGGACGTCAAGTGGAGTGTGCGCTCCGCCTCTTGGCCGCCGCACGGGCCGCCCGTATTGAGCACGCGTGCCACAGTTCGGCCCCGCCCCGGCCCCCGCGAGGGCACGCAAACGTCCTCTCCCCGGCGCCTCAAGATTTTCCGAGGAAATGAAGGAAGAGGTGGAGAAATCATGAAAAGTCAGGTGCACGGCACCCTCCCGACCGCGAACCGCCCCGGACGCCCACCCCGGCGAGCATCGACAGGGCCCCGTCGTAGAGCCGTTGGCGCACCGTCCGGCCGGTCACCGCGCTCACCTCCCCGATGCGGGTTGAACACCGCCGCGAGCTGCGCCGTATCCCCCTGCGGAGCACACCCTCGGCGGCCCCGGCGGCCGGTGCGGGCAGGCGCGTGCCGCGGCGGCGAGGACCGGCCCCGGCCCGCGGGCCGACAGTGGGAGGAGCGGCGAGCGATGGGGGCGACGAGGCGATCCCCTCCGACGGCCGCCGCCCCGTGCCGTCCCCGCCGGGCGTCGGCCCACGGCCCCACCTCCCGCCCGCGGCACAGCGCACCGTATGCTGCGCCCCGCCCGCCCGGACGAGCCCACCGGGACCCGCACCGCCGCGCAGGCCCCCCGGAGCCCACCTCCCCGTCCGATCCCACCCGAGATCCTCCGCGACCCGCCCCGACCCGCGCCCGGACGGCTCCGGCCGGCCGGCACGCCCAGTGAGGAGCACCCCTTGCCCGTCCAGCACACCGCCCGCACGACGCTCCGGGCCGCGGCAGCCGGCGCCGGCGCGCTCACGGCCGTCCTCGCCCTCGCCGGCCCCGCCGCCGCCCACGCGGAGGTCGAGGCCGACACCCCGCAGGCTCTCGCCGAGAACGTCACCCTGACCTTCGTCTCCGAAGCCGAGTCCGACAGCGGCGGCTTCACCCGGGTGCGCGTCGTCCTCCCCGAAGGCATCGCCCCCGGCGACGTCACCCTCGCCGACGCCCCCGAGGGCTGGACACTCACGGCCTCCGCCGACGGCTACACCGTCGCCGGACCCGCCCTCAAGACCGGGGTCGACGCCGCGTACAAGATCAAGGTGCGGCAGTTGCCCGACACCGCACAACTCGTGTTCAAGACGGTCGAGACCTACTCCGACGGCAAGATCTCCCGCTGGATCGAGCTGCCCACCGACGGCGCCGAGCCCGAGGAACCCGCCCCTGTGCTGACACTGAAGCCCGCGGCCCCGGGCGCGGCCCCGCACACGCCCGGCCCGTCCGCCGGCCCCGACTCCGCCCCCGGCCCCGACTCCGCCCCCGCCACCGCCACGAGCCAGGACACCCCCGCCACCGGGAACCCACCCGCTCAGGAACAGGCCGCCGCGCACGACGACGGCCCCTCCACCGTCCTCGTCGCCGGCTCGGCCGCCGCCGTGCTCACCGCGCTGGGCGGCGGCTGGTGGCTGGCCCGCCGCCGAACCACCCGCACCGACTGACCGCCCCACCCGCCCCTCCAGGGTCGGCCCCGCCCACAGCCGGGCCCCCGCGGCCCCTGTACGGCCCCCCACCGCCGGCCTCGCCCCGCACCCGCCCCGCCGACCCCCAGGACCCCGGAGACACGACGAGTGGTACGCCGACGACCGCTACGAGATCTGCCCCGACGACCACGACCGGCCCGCCGCACGGCACGCACCCCCGCAGCGCTGCTGCTGGCGGCCGTCGTCGTCGCCCTGTCCCTCCTCGGCGGTGCCTCCCCGGCCTCCGCCCACGCGGTCATGACGGGCAGCGACCCCCGCGAGGGCACGGTGCTGAAGACCGCGCCGCAGCAGGTCACGGTGACGTTCGACGAACCCGTCGCCCTGGTCGAGAGTTCCCTGCGCGTCCTCGACCCCGACAACCGCCCGGCGACCGCCGGCGACCCCACCCACGCGGACGGCAGAGCCGACACCGCCCGCGTCCGCCTCACCGACGGCCTGGGCCGGGGCACGTACACCGTCTCCTGGCGGGTGGTGTCCGCCGACGGCCACGCCGTCTCGGGCGCGTTCACCTTCTCCGTCGGCGCACCCTCGCAGACCCGCGCGGTCGCGACCGCCCCCGCGGTGGACCCCGTCGTCCGCGCCCTCCACGGCACCGCACGCTACGCGGCCTACGCCGGCCTGGCCCTGCTGATCGGCGCCACCGTGTTCGTCCTCGCCTGCCGGCCCACGCCCGCCGCCGCACGGACGGCGCACCGCCTTGCCGCGGCCGGCTGGTGGACCCTGCTCGCGTCCACGGCACTGCTGCTGCTCGTGCGCGGGCCGTACGACAGCGGCGACGGCGCCGGTGGGGCACTGGACCCCGGCCTGCTGCGACACACGGCCGCCGGCCGGCCCGGTATCGCCCTGCTGGCCCGGCTGGCCCTGCTGCTCGCCGTGGCCCTCCCGGCACGGAACCGGCAGCCGATCACCGCACCCACCCGGCGCTCCGGCACCGCGGCGGCCCTGTGGGCACTCGCCCTGGCCGCGACCTGGGCGGCGGCCGACCACGCGGCCGTCGGCATCCAGGTCCCGGTCGCCGTGGCCGCCTCGATGCTGCACCTGGGGGCGATGACCGTATGGCTCGGCGGCCTGGCCGCACTGCTGACGGCGCTGTACCGGGCACCCGCCGAGGAACCGCTCCCGCCCACCGCCGTCGCCCGCTTCTCCCGGATCGCCATGACGGCGGTGGCCGTCCTCGCCGCCACCGGCGTCTACCAGTCCTGGCGCGGCCTGGGGTCCTTCGAGGCGCTGTTCACCACCGACTACGGCCGCATCCTCGCGTTCAAGGCCTGGGCGGTGCTGCTGATGCTCGCGGTCGCCCGGCACTCCCGCCGCTACACCCATCACCTGCTCCACGTCCCCGAACAGGAACGGACCCCGGTCACGGTGGGCGGCGGCGGACCGCCGCCACCGGACCGCGGAACCGACGGCGCCCGCCGCACGGAGGACGACACGCCGCACCCCGCACCCGAACCCCCCGACCACCGGAGGAGGCTGCGCCGCTCCGTCCTGGCCGAGACGGCCGTGGGCGTGGTGGTTCTCGCCCTGACCACCGTCCTGACGGCCAGTCAACCCGGACGGGCCGCCACCGAGGCGGCGTCGGTACGGCCCGTGGTCCCCGGCCAGCCGGACGTGAACCTGACCATGATCCCGTTCAACACCGGAAGCACCGCGCTCGCCGGCCGCGGCCGCGTCCAGATCACCCTGGAACCCGGCCGGGTGGGCCGGAACGTCGTGGAAGCCGTCGTCTACGGCGCGGACGGCAGCCCCGTGACCGTCCCCGAACTACGCCTGAGCCTCACCCTCCAGGACCGCCACATCGGCCCGCTGGACGCCCACCTCGCCGACGAGGGCGGCTACTGGGGCAGCGACACACTGGAACTGCCGATCGCCGGCACCTGGACGATGCGGGCCACGGTCCGCACCTCCGACATCGACCAGGTCACGGTCGAGAGGACGGTACGGATCGGACCGTGAGGGGTCGGGGACGTTGGGCCCGGGGGAGAGGTATCGCCCCACCAGCGCCTCGCAGATGACCTGCGGCTGTGCCCCACGAACTCCGGGAAACACAAGAAGGCGACGGCATCAGCTCCGTCAAGGACGACGTCACCCGTTGGTTCTGATCCACTCTCCCTGGAAGGGGGCCCGAAATGTCAGCGCCGCTGCCCATGCCCATCGAGTTCCGGTTGCCCGGTGAAGCTGCCGGCGTCGGGCTCGACGAGGACAGCTGCAGGAGGAGTCCCTGCCTCCACGACGGGCCGGGATCCGGCGAAACAGGTGCCTGGCCGCAAGCGGGGGCTGGTCTCGGACGCTCGACGATCGCTGGGAGCGAGGGGAGGGGAGCTCCGGCCTCGGTCGGACGACGCTCGTGAAGGGGCCGCTGCGTTCACCGAGAAGCGCCTCCCGGTGTGGACCGGTCGCTGACACGAGGCACGGCCCGGCGTCTCGGGCAGCCTCGGCCGCGCGATGGACCGGTTGGTGGAGCAGGCACGAGTTCCCGCCAGTGCCGTGACCGCAGTCGTTCGCCGGGTTGATGATCGGGGCCCGGACATCGCTGTCCGATGGCGGGCTGTGGCACGATGCCGCGGTGATCACCTCAGCCATAGCGCCCGTCGTTCCTGCAGGCCACCTGGCCAAGCAAGAACAACCCATGCTCGCCCTCCCCAGCGGTCTGGAGCTGCGTCCCTGGCGTGCCGGCGACGCCGACACTTTGGTGACTGCTGGTCAGGATCCGGCAATTCGCCAGTGGAACCTACTGGTCGTGGCCTCGCTTGCGGAAGCAGGGAAGCGTATCGAGCGCATGCACGAGCGCTGGCAGAACGAGCAGAGCGCCCTATGGGCCATCGCCCTCCCTGGCTGCGGCCAGGCCGTGGGCTTGATCGGCATGGATGACATCGATCTCGCTGGTGGCAGCGCCGAAGTCCTGTACTGGCTCCTGCCCGCAGGACGCGGCCGCGGCGTCATGGTCGAGGCCACGAAGCGCCTCAGCCGGTGGGCATTTGACGATCTCGGCCTCCACCGGCTCCGGCTGTGCCACTCGATGGCCAACCCGGCGTCGTGCCGAGTAGCGACCAAGGCCGGCTTCTCCGTCGAAGGCACGATGCGCGACGCGCTGCTGCATGAAGACGGATGGCACGACCAGCATCTGCACGCTCTGGTCCAGGGTGACATCTGACGGCCGGTCAGGCCAGGCGCATTCAATCGCTACGACCGCCAACCCGGCGAACCCATGCCGTCACAGCGCTAGCGTGCCCGTATGAGGCAGACGACGACGCCCCCGGCCCCCGTCCTCGGTATCCGCACCCTCAACCGCGCCACGCTGGAGCGCCAGTTGCTGTTGCGCCGTGCGGGCCGAACCGTGCTGGACGCGGTCGGGCATCTCCTGGGGCTGCAGGCGCAGAACGTTGCGCCGCCGTACTATGCGCTCGCTGCCCGCCTCGAAGGATTCGCCCCGGGCGACCTGGCCCGGCCCATGGCCGGCCGCGAGGTGGTGCGGATCGTCAGCTTGCGTTCCACCATCCACACCCACACCGCCGAAGACTGCCTCGCCCTCACCCAGTTCGCCCAGCCTGCCCGGGAGCGGGAACTGGGCGTCTTCCGCGAGGGGCTCGTGAACGTCGACCTCGACCGGCTCGCCGCGCTGGCCCGCGCCCTCGTCGAGGCCGAGCCGCGCACCCCGCAGCAGTTGCGCGAGGCGCTCGGTGCCGAGTGGCCGGAGGCCGACCCGCAAGCGCTCGGTGTCGCCGCCCGCTGTCGGCTGCCTCTCGTACAGGTCGTCCCGCGGGGCCTGTGGGGGGAGACCGGGCGGGTCGCCCTGACCACCGCCGAGCACTGGCTCGGTCGCCCCGCTCTACCGGCGCTCTCCCCGGACACCGTCGTGCGGCGCTACCTCGGGGCCTTCGGCCCGGCCTCCGTCAAGGACATGCAGGCCTGGGTCGGGCTGACCCGGCTGCGGCAGGCATGCGAACGACTCCGTCCCGAACTGGCCGTCTTCCGCGACCCCGCCGGCGTCGAGTTGTTCGACCTGCCCGAGGCCCCGCGCCCCGACCCGGAGACGCCGGCCCCGCCCCGCTTCCTGCCCGAGTTCGACAACCTGCTGCTGTCCCACGCGGACCGGGTCCGCGTCGTCCCGCCCGAGTACCGGGGCCGCAACCGGCAGGGCAACCAGGCGCACCGCACCTTCCTCGTCGACGGTTTCGTGGCCGGGCTGTGGGCCCTGCGCGAGGAGGCGCTCGTCATCGAGGCGTTCGGCCCGCTGGGCCGGGCCGAACGGGACGCGGTCATGACGGAGGCCGAGCGGATGCTGCAGGTCATGCACCCGCAGACGCGACACGACATTCGCTTCGCCGCCGTGCGGACCTGATCGCCTACGAGACGCCGCGAGCGGGGGAGGCGGGGAGGGCGGGGGAAGCAGGCGCGGGCGCCGCGGTGGGCCCTCCCCGCCGGTGCCCGGGCGGGCCGGGCGGGTTCCCGGGGATGGAGAGGGGGACGTTGCGGGCTGCTCGTGGAAGCTCGCAACGCCCCCCTGGTTTTCACCTGAGGGATGCTCAGGAGACTTCTGGGGCGACCGGCGCGTCCGCGCGGTCACGAGGGCGCGGTGGGTGGTCAGCCGGGTGAGGACACCCGGCTGACCGACCCCCGCACACTCCTCCCCCCAGGAAGTGGTTCCTGCCAGGACGCCCCCGATGAACAGGGGACCGCCGCTGTCGTCCTGGCAGGTGTCCAGGTCGCCGGACGGGTGTCCGGCACACACCGTGGCGTCCGCGGCGGGGGCGGAGCCGTACGGGTTGCTGCAGTTGGGGTCGGACACGGCCGGGACGGTCGCGGTCGCGTCCGGAGGGAGGAGGCGGGATGCTCCGGCGTGGTGCTCCGTGCCGGGACGCGGGCGGGTGCGCCCGCGGCGACGTGCGTGCCGCTCGACCGGGAGGAGGGGGCGGCCACTGCGCGCAGGGTGCCGAGGAATGCCGTCGCTGCATTCCGTCGTGCGCGGGTGGGCCCGGACATGCGTCTCCTCAGGTGTTGCCGGTGGGGGGTTCGACGGAGTGACGCGGTGGCGGGTTCGGGTTCCTCCGGCTGTTCGAGCCGGGGGATCGGACCTGCCCCCGTGTGCCCCGGCGAGCGGCACACCTTTACACTAGGGCGGCGCCGCGGCCGGCCCAATGAGGGAACCCCCTAACGGAGTTGGGCAGGGAAAACCCTCGGTCGCCTGTTCGGCCCGCCCGCACCGAACCCGCTTGGGACCGGCGTGGCGGTCACCCCACCGGTCTCACCGGGCACGGCACGCGATCCGCCGATCTCAGCCGACGTGGCGGTCACCCCGCCGCTCACCGGGCGTGCCACGTCACCCTCGGGTCTCGCGCGGCCTGGCGCCTCGGCCCGCCGGTCCCCGTCGGCGCAGCGGTCCCTCCGTCGGTCTCGCCGGGCGCGGCGGTCACCCACCGGCCTGAGCCGGGGCAGCGGTCCGGGCGCCGGTCCCCGTCGGCGCGGCGGTCTGAAGCCGGCGTGGCACGTCCCCCCGCCGGCTTCGGCCGGCGTGGCGCGTCTCCCCGCCCGGGCTCACTTGGCGTGGCGTCCCGCCGCCAAGCGGACGATGTCCACCCGTGACCGGATCCCGAGCTTGCGGTAGACGCGGGTCAGGGTCGCCTCGACGGTCTTGACGCTGATGAAGAGGCGCGAGGCGATCTCCCGGTTGGTCGCGCCCTCCATGACCAGCGCGGCGACCTGGCGTTCCATGGACGCCAGTCCCTCCAGGGCCGACTCCTTCCCCGGCGCCGGTGCCTGCGGTGCGGTGGGGCCCGCCGTGGCGGCCGCCTCGACCTGTCGTACCCACGGCACCGCGCGGCAGCGCCGGAAGAGCCGGGCCGCCTCGTCGTACGACGTCGGACCCGGTGCGGGTGTGGTCGCCGTCCGGGCGGTGCCGAGGGGGCGGGGCTGGGTGCGCAGCCGGGCGAGCGCGAAGGCGGTCCGGGCCTCCTCCAGGCCGTATCCCAGTTTGCTCAGCCGGTCCTGAACGGACGTCAGGCGGGCGACGGCGGCGTCCAGATCGCCGCGGGCGGCGCGTACGAGGGCTTCCGCGCGGTCCAGGACGGCCAGCACGCTCTCGCGGCCCAGGCGCAGGGCGTGCTCGCGGGTGACGTCGACGAGTTCCTGCGCCTCGGTGATCTCTCCGACGGCGACCAGGGCCTCGGCCAGGTCGCCGTGCCAGCGGCCGCGGGCGGGGTCGGTGACGCCCAGGCCCTGCTCCAACTCCCTTACGCGGCGCAGGGCGACGATGGCGGCCTGCGCGTCCCCGGCGACGAGGCGGGCGTAGCCGAGCGCGGCGAGGGCGCGGGAGAGGTACATCTGGTCGCCGTCCTCCTCGGCGTGCCGCGCGGCCTCCCTGGCGAGGGCCAGTGCCCGGTCGACGTCGCCGCCGGAGGCCTCGGCGAGGGAGGCGAGCATGGCGGAGGCGCCCTCGCCGATGCCGGAGTCGCGGGCGAGCCGCAGGCTCTCGCGGGACAGGTCCAGGGCCCGTCCGCAGTGGCCGGTGAGGAGTTCCGTCTCGGCGAGGGCCCGCAGGAAGTGGACCTCGCTCTCGACCATGCCGCGCTGGCGGACCTCGCGGAGCAGTCCGCTGATCGTGGTGCGGGCCTCGGGCAACTGGTCGCTCATCACGAGCCAGCGGAAGCGGGCGGCGCGGGGGCCGTTGTGGTGGCAGCTCACGTAGGGGTCCTGCGGTTCCCGCAGGGCGCGTCTGACGGTCGTGGGGGCGTCGGGGTGGCCCATCAGGGTCTCGGTGGAGGCCTGCAGGGCGAGTGCCATCAGTTCGGTGCGCCGGTCCGCGCCGCGGGCGGCCAGTTCGGCGGCGTGGGCGGCCTCCTGGCGGGCTTCGGCGAAGTCGCCCTCGACGACGAGGCCGCGCCAGGCCAGCTGGTAGTGGACGAGGGCGAGCAGGCGCGGGTCGTCGCCGGCGTCGGCGAGTGCCTGCGGGAAGACGGCGTCGACGTCGGCGAGGGCCTGTCCGGCGGACTCGATCACGACCATCCACGCGCGCACGCGCTGGGCGGGTGAGGTGGCGCGGGTGAGCACCTCGCGTGCGATGTCGCGGGCCAGGTCGACCTCGCCGGCGGTGATGGCGTCCTCGGCTGCCTGCAGGCGTCGCTCGTCCGCGCCGGGGACGCTTCCGGTGGGGGTGTGCCGGGCGGCGAGCAGCCCCAGGGAGGCGGCCACGGAGGGCGCGCCGCGGTCGCGGGCGAGGGCGGCGGCCTCGGCGAGCCGGGCGGCGACCTTCGGGTCGGTGCCGATGGTGGCGAGGGCGAGGTGCCGGGCTCGTTCGATGGGGTCCGAGGCGGCGGTGGACAGCGTGGCGTGGGCGGCCCGCCGTTCCTGGGCGGGTGCCTCCGCGTAGAGCGCGGCGGAGATCAGCGGATGGGCGAACCGTACGGTCGGGCCCTCGGGGTCGGTGGTGAGCAGGCCGAGCGCTGCGGCCTGGGCGCACTCGGCCTCGGCGTTCTCGCGGCCGGCGGCGTGCAGGAGGGCCGGTGTGGGGCGGGCTCCGGCGCTGGCCACGAGCAGGGTGCGCCGGGCTTCCTCGGAGAGCATGTCGAGGCGGCTGAGGACGAGTGCCCGCAGGGAGGTGGGTACCGGCAGGGGCTCGCCGGGGCGGGGTGGGGTGGGGTTCTCGCTGAGGGCGCGGCCCAGTTCGAGGGCGAAGAGGGGGTTGCCGCCGCTGGTGCGGTGGATGTCGCGGAGCGTGGAGCGGGACAGGCCGGTGTAGCCGCGGGCGTCGAGCAGGGTGGAGACCTGGGTGCGGGTGAAGGGGCCGAGCCGGACGGCGAGGGTGTTCGGTGGGGAGGCGTTCAGGTGCCGGTCGTACTCCTGGCCCTCGGTGCGGGCGGCGCAGACCATCTGCACGGGGGTGTCGCCGAGGCGGCGGGCGGCGAAGCCGAGCAGTTCGGCGCTGGCCGCGTCCAGCCACTGCAGGTCGTCGGCGACGATCAGGACGGGGCCGTCGGCGGCGAGCACGCGCAGCGCGGAGAGCACGGCCAGTCGCAGGGCCAGGCCGTCGCGGCGCAACGTGGGTTCGCCGCGGCCGGTGAGCGCGGACTCCAGGGCGTCGCGCTGGGCGGCGGGGAGCTGGTCGGCGATGTCCGGGAGGACCAGGCCGAAGAGGTCGGCCAGGGCGAGGAAGGGGAGGTGGGATTCGGACTCGGTGGCCGAGCAGCGCAGGACGGTGCGGGCCGCCTGGCCGTAATCCGCGGCCAATGCCCGCAGCACGGTCGACTTTCCAATTCCGGCGGGCCCGTGGAGCAGCACGCTGCCGCCGGAGGCGAGCTGCTCCCGCGCGGCGGTGAACAGCTCCTCCCGGCCGATGACCAGGTCGGGGCGGCACCTCGCAGGCTCCTGGAAGTCCCGTGGCACGGTCACCGCTCCCTCCGAGTGTCCTGTTCGGGCCAAATTCTAGGCAACGGGTCCTGCAATTCGGGCGGACGGTGTGGTGAGGGATATAACAACGAGACGCATAGGAAAATTCAAGCCACTGTCCACTGAATGGTCATCGGTCTGCAAGGCCCTGTAGGCCGGAGGTTACGGCAGGAGACCCGCCCGCCGCGCCTCCGCCACTGCTTCTCCACGGGTGTGCGCACCCAGCTTGCGCATGGCCGAGCGCAGATAGGACTTGACCGTCTCCGGCCGCAGCCGCAGCCGCTCCGCGATCGCCGCGTTGGTCGCGCCGGCCGCCACGCACGACAGCACGTCCAGTTCGCGCGGTGCCAGCGCCTGCGCCGGGGCCCCGGTCCCGGGTGTCAGCAGTCCGCAGGCCGCCAGCAGTTCCGAGCGCAGGTACGGGTCGGCGATGCGCGGGGCCAGGGCGCGCAGGGCCGCGTGCGCCTCCCGGACCTGCTCCCAGGCCGCGGCCGAACCGGACCGCGCGGCGGCGTCGGGGCGGGCCGCCGCCAGCAGGGCGCCCGCCTCCTCCCGTGCCACCAGCGCCTGCTCCACGTCCCGCGCCGCCGCGACGGCCTCGCCCAGTGCGCGGTCGCCGAGCGGCTGCGCGGTGCGCAGGGCGCCGTAGAGCACACCACGTACCCGCCGCCGCACCACCACCGGTACCGCCAGCACCGAGCGCAGCCCCTCCTCGGCCACCGCCGCGTCGTACTCGTGGCTGATCCTGCGCGACGAGGAGTAGTCGGTCACCGCGCAGGGACGCGCCAGGGCCACCGCCCTGCCGCCGAGGCCGCTGCCCGAGGCCACGGCCAGCGCGCGGAGCGCCGCGGTGACGTTGCCGCTCAGCTCGCTGATGCGCATCTGCCGCCGACCGGGGTCGACGAGGCCGCCGAAGGCGACGGGCAGCCCGGTCGTCCGTCGCAGCCGGGTCAGCGCACCGCTGATCTCCATCACTCCGGGTACGTCCGCTGTCACCTGCTCGACCCCTCTGCTGCGGCTCCGGTGAGACCCCCACCCCCGTTCGGGGGTAGTGAGACCTGCATCACGGATTACACGATGTCTCAGAGCCGCCCGGCAATGGTCCGGAACCGCCGGAATGCACCGATGGGCGCACCGGCGCCGGAAGGCCGGCCGCGACGGTCCCCCGGGGGCCGTGCGCGGCCGGGCCCCGGCACCGGCCGGAGCGCCCGGCGGCGAGACCGAGAACTGGGAGGACGGATGACGAGGGCTGTGACGGCGACGGAGGACTTCCGCAGGGCGAGGGACTTCCTGCTGCGGCACCGCGAGGACTACACCGCGGCCCACGAGGGCTTCACCTGGCCCCGGCCCGAGCGGTTCAACTGGGCCCTCGACTGGTTCGACGTCGTCGCGGACGGCAACGACCGCACCGCCCTGCACATCGTGGAGGAGGACGGCACCGAGGCCCGGCTGTCCTTCGCCGAGCTGTCCGACCGCTCGGACCGGGTGGCGAACTGGCTGCGCGAGCGCGGGGTGGCCGCCGAGGACCGGGTGCTGGTGATGCTGGGCAACCAGGCCGAACTGTGGGAGGTCGCGCTCGCGGCGATGAAGCTGCGCGCCGTCGTCATCCCCGCCACGCCGCTGCTGGGCCCGGCCGACCTGCGCGACCGCGTCGAACGCGGCCGGGTGCGGCACGTGGTGGTGCGGGCGGCCGACACCGGCAAGTTCGACGAGGTGCCCGGCGCCTACACCCGTATCGCCGTCGGCGGCGCGAGCGGGGACTGGCTGCCGTACGAGGAGGCGTACGCCGCGCCGGCCGGCTTCGCCCCGGACGGGCCGACCCTCGCCGACGACCCGCTGATGCTCTACTTCACCTCGGGCACCACCGCCCGGCCCAAGCTGGTGGAGCACACCCACACCTCCTACCCGATCGGGCACCTGGCCACCATGTACTGGATCGGCCTGAAGCCCGGCGACGTACACCTGAACATCTCCTCGCCCGGCTGGGCCAAGCACGCCTGGTCCAACCTCTTCGCCCCGTGGAACGCCGAGGCGACCGTCTTCATCCACAACTACACCCGCTTCGACGCCGCCCGGCTGATGGCGGAGATGGACCGAGCCGGGGTGACCGCCTTCTGCGCACCGCCGACCGTGTGGCGGATGCTCATCCAGGCCGACCTCACCCAGCTCGCCACGCCGCCGCGGGAGGCGGTGGCCGCCGGTGAGCCGCTCAACCCGGAGGTCATCGAGCAGGTCCGGCGGGCCTGGGGGGTCACCATCCGGGACGGCTTCGGGCAGACGGAGACGGCCGTGCAGGTCGCCAACAGCCCGGGCCAGCCGCTGAAGACGGGGTCCATGGGCAGGCCCAGCCCCGGCTACCGCGTCGAACTGCTCGACCCGGTCACCGGAGCGACGGGCGCGGTCGAGGGCGAGATCGCCCTCGACCTGTCCGACCGCCCGGTCGGCCTGATGACCGGCTACCACGGCGACGCCGACCGCACCGCGGAGGCGATGGCCGGCGGCTACTACCGCACCGGTGACATCGGCTCCCGCGACGCCGACGGCTACATCACCTACGTCGGTCGCGCCGACGACGTCTTCAAGGCCTCCGACTACAAGATCAGCCCGTTCGAGCTGGAGAGCGCCCTGCTGGAGCACGAGGCGGTCGCGGAGGCCGCCGTCGTCCCCGCGCCGGACGAGCTGCGCCTGGCGGTGCCGAAGGCCTACGTGGTGCTGGCGCAGGGCTGGGAGCCCGGACCGGACACCGCCAAGGTCCTCTTCGAGCACAGCCGTGAGGTCCTCGCCCCCTACAAGCGCATCCGCCGGCTGGAGTTCGGCGCGCTGCCCAAGACCGTCTCCGGCAAGATCCGCCGGATCGAGCTGCGTGAGGCCACGGCCGCCGGATCCGGCGCCGAGTACCGCGAGGAGGACTTCCGGTGAGCGACCTGTCGTACACGCACGGGACGAGCGGGACCGCCCTGCTCGGCGACACGATCGGCGCCGACCTCGACCGGGCGGTGAACGCCTGGCCGGACCGCGAGGCGCTGGTCGACGTGCCGTCCGGGCGGCGCTGGACCTACGCCGAGTTCGCCGCGGACGTCGAGAGACTGGCGTACGCGCTGATCGCGTCCGGGATCGCCAAGGGCGACCGGGTGGGCATCTGGGCCGTCAACTGCCCCGAGTGGGTCCTCGTCCAGTACGCCACGGCCCGTATCGGCGCCGTCATGGTCAACATCAACCCGGCCTACCGGACCCACGAGGTCGAGTACGTCCTCGACCAGGCCGGGATCTCGCTGCTCTTCGCCTCCCTGCGGCACAAGGGCAGCGACTACCGGGCGATGGTGGAGCAGGTGCGGCCCCGCTGCCGTGGGCTGCGCGAGACGGTGTACATCGGCGACCCGACCTGGGACGCCCTGGTCGCCCGCGGAACGCCCGCCCCGTTCCCGGAGTTGTCCTGCGACGACCCGATCAACATCCAGTACACCTCGGGCACGACCGGCTTCCCCAAGGGGGCCACGCTCTCCCACCACAACATCCTCAACAACGGCTACTTCGTCGGAGAGCTGATCGGCTACTCGGAGCAGGACCGGGTGTGCGTCCCGGTGCCCTTCTACCACTGCTTCGGCATGGTGATGGGGAACCTGGCCGCCACCTCGCACGGCGCCTGCATCGTCATCCCCGCCCCCTCCTTCGAGCCGAAGGCCACCCTGGAGGCCGTCCAGCAGGAGCGCTGCACCTCGCTGTACGGCGTCCCGACGATGTTCATCGCCGAGCTGAACCTGCCGGACTTCGCCTCCTACGACCTCTCCTCGCTGCGCACGGGCATCATGGCCGGCTCGCCGTGCCCCGCGGAGGTCATGAAGCGGGTGGTCGCGGACATGCACATGCAGGAGGTCTCCATCTGCTACGGCATGACGGAGACGTCCCCGGTGTCGCTGCAGACGCGGATGGACGACGACCTGGAGCACCGCACGGGCACCGTCGGCCGCGTCCTGCCGCACATCGAGGTGAAGGTCGTCGACCCGGCGACCGGCGTGACCCTGCCGCGCGGCGCGGCGGGGGAGCTGTGCACCCGCGGCTACAGCGTGATGCTCGGCTACTGGGACGAGCCCGAGAAGACCGCCGAGGCCGTCGACGCCGGGCGCTGGATGCACACCGGGGACCTGGCGGTGATGCGGGAGGACGGCTACGTCGAGATCGTCGGCCGCATCAAGGACATGATCATCCGGGGCGGGGAGAACATCTATCCCCGTGAGATCGAGGAGTTCCTCTACGGCCATCCGAAGATCCAGGACGTGCAGGTGGTCGGTGTGCCGCACGAGACGTACGGCGAGGAGGTGCTCGCGTGCGTCATCCCGCGCGACCCGGCGGACCCGCCGACGCTGGAGGAGCTGCGCGACCACTGCGCGGGGCGCCTGGCGCACTACAAGGTGCCGAGCCGGCTGCAGGTGCTCGCCTCCTTCCCGATGACGGTGTCGGGGAAGGTGCGCAAGGTGGAGCTGCGGGAGAAGTACGCCGTCTGAGCCGCCTCGACGGGACTCACCGGCCGCGCGCGCCGCGCGGCCGGTGACGGTGGGCACCGGCCGCGACGGTGTGGTGGGGTGCGGCGGGGCGAGGGGGCGACGGTCAGTGCGGGTCCGTGCCGGCCAGGTCGCGGGCTGGTCCGTTCGCGGGCAGCGGCGTTCCCGTCGGGCCCAGGACGAACAGCGGCACGCCCAGCGAGTCGGCGCGGTCGCGGGCGTCGGGGGCGTATCCGGTCAGGGAGAAGTAGACGCAGCCCGCCGACTCCGTCATCGCCGTCAGCCACAGGCACTCCACGTCCCGCACGGAGGCCCGGCACGCCGTCGGGTCGACCTGGGCCAGCATGCCGCGTGCGGCCAGGCCGATGCCGTGCGGGGGCCGCTGGTCGGCCCGGCGTACGTCCGGGTATCCGAGCCAGCGCAGATACAGCGCGGCGACCGTGACGGCGTCCCGCGCGGTGCGGATCGCCACCGGCCGGAACACGCCGCGCCGCTGCTCAGGGCCGTGGGACGGACCCGCCGCCGGAACCGGCGGCCGTGCCCTCGCGCCCGAGGCCGCTTCCGCCTCCGCTCCCGATGCGGTGTGCGGTGCTGCGGCGTCCGGGCGCGCCGTCGATCGTGGCGGCGCTGTCGCAGCCGGGTCGTCCGGCGCCGCCGGCCCGGCATCGCTCCACGGCTGCGCCCCGGCCCCCGCCTCCGTGCCGGTCGGCGCCGTCCGTTCGGCGCCCGCGCGGGCCACCGGAATCCTGAGCACCGTCCCGCACGGGCAGTCCAGCTCCGGCTGCGGCCAGTGCGCGCGCCGGCCGCATGCCGGGCAGTCCACCGCGATCCACTGCTCGTCCCAGACGCGGTGGGTGACGGCCGTCGGCGCCGTCCGGGGGTCCAGCGGCGCGGCGACCGGGGCGCCGCAGGCACAGGGATAGGAGGGCGCCGCGTACAGGTGCTCGCGGCGGCACGCGGGGCAGCGCACCGGCACGCTCTCGGTCATGGCCCACTCCAGGACGGCCTCGCGTCGGGTCAGCGCCCCCATGGTGCTCCACCCGCCCCCCGCTTGTCCGTCTCTTGACGCCCCTTCGCCCATCCGCCTACATTGCTTCCAGATCGTAGAAAGTATTTTCCGCTATACGGAATCTGAACTCACCGCGGGGCGCGACGGGAGTGCGAATCCGACAGCCGAAGCAGGAGTACTCGATGGCTCGTATGACCGCTGCCCGCGCGGCAGTTGAGATCCTCAAGCGCGAGGGCGTCACGGACGCCTTCGGTGTGCCGGGCGCCGCGATCAACCCCTTCTACAAGGCGCTGAAGGAGGGCGGCGGCATCACGCACACCCTCGCCCGCCACGTCGAGGGCGCCTCGCACATGGCCGA
Source organism: Streptomyces actuosus (assembly GCF_016921115.1). Lineage (GTDB taxonomy): Bacteria > Actinomycetota > Actinomycetes > Streptomycetales > Streptomycetaceae > Streptomyces > Streptomyces actuosus_A. Next base: position 217,384 of record NZ_JAFFZS010000006.1, on the reverse strand, counting down.
GGGCTACACCCGCACCGCGCCGGGCAACATCGGGGTCTGCATCGGCACCTCCGGCCCCGCCGGCACCGACATGATCACCGGCCTGTACTCGGCCATCGGCGACTCGATCCCGATCCTGTGCATCACGGGCCAGGCGCCCACCCATGTCATCCACAAGGAGGACTTCCAGGCCGTCGACATCGCGTCGATCGCCAAGCCCGTCACCAAGATGGCGGTCACCGTGCTGGAGGCCGCGCAGGTGCCCGGAGTGTTCCAGCAGGCCTTCCACCTGATGCGCTCCGGCCGCCCCGGCCCCGTCCTGATCGACCTGCCGATCGACGTCCAGCTGACCGAGATCGAGTTCGACCCGGAGACGTACGAGCCGCTGCCCGTCTACAAGCCGGCCGCGACCCGCGCGCAGATCGAGAAGGCGCTCTCCTTCCTGCTGGCCGCCGAGCGTCCGGTCATCGTCGCCGGCGGCGGCATCGTCGGCGCCGACGCCTCGGACCTGCTGGTCGAGTTCGCGGAGCTGACGCAGACGCCCGTCGTCCCCACCCTGATGGGCTGGGGCACCTTGCCCGACGACCACGAGCTGAACGCCGGCATGGTCGGTGTGCAGACCTCGCACCGCTACGGCAACGCCAACTTCCTGGAGTCCGACGTCGTCCTCGGCATCGGCAACCGCTGGGCCAACCGCCACACCGGTTACAAGCTGGACGTCTACCGGCAGGGCCGGAAGTTCGTCCACGTCGACATCGAGCCCACCCAGATCGGCAAGATCTTCCCGCCGGACTACGGAGTCGTCTCCGACGCCAAGGCGGCCCTGGAGCTGTTCGTCGAGGTGGCGCGGGAACTCAAGGCGGCGGGCAGGCTCCCGGACCGGTCCGCGTGGGTCGCCTCCACCCAGGACCGCAAGGCCGCCCTGCTGCGCCGCACCCACTTCGACGACGTCCCGATGAAGCCTCAGCGCGTGTACGAGGAGATGAACAAGGCCTTCGGCCCCGAGACCCGGTACGTCACCACCATCGGCCTCTCCCAGATCGCCGGCGCGCAGATGCTGCACGTCTACAAGCCGCGCCACTGGATCAACTGCGGCCAGGCCGGCCCGCTCGGCTGGACGATCCCCGCCGCGATCGGCGTCGCCAAGGCCGACCCCGACGCCCCGGTCGTCGCGCTCTCCGGCGACTACGACTTCCAGTTCCTCATCGAGGAACTGGCGGTGGCCGCGCAGCACCGGATCCCCTACGTCCACGTCCTGGTCAACAACTCCTACCTCGGCCTGATCCGCCAGGCGCAGATCGGCCTGGACATCAACTTCCAGGTCAACCTGGAGTTCGAGAACATCAACTCCCCGGAACTCGGCGTCTACGGCGTCGACCACGTCAAGGTCGCCGAGGGGCTGGGCTGCAAGGCGATCCGGGTCACCGAGCCGGAGCAGCTGGGGGCCGCCTTCGAACAGGCGAAGAAGCTGGCCGCCGAGTACCGGGTGCCCGTGGTCGTCGAGGCGATCCTGGAGCGGATCACCAACATCTCGATGAGCCGCACCATGGACATCAGCGACATCTCCGAGTTCGAGGACCTGGCCACCGAGCCCGGTCACGCGCCCACGTCGATCAGGCCGCTGAAGGTCTGACCCGCCGATCGGTCCAGGGGGCGGTCCCGTACGGGACCGCCCCCTTTTGTGCGTGCCCGCTTCCTTGCGTGTGCCCGCTTCCCCAGCGACCGGCGCGCTCCCGCACGCCCACGCCTCTGCCCGGCCCGGCAGGTGGCGGTCGGCGTTCAGCCGGCGGGAGGCATGGGGATCGGCTGGTGCGCGAGAGTCGGCTTCGAAGCCGCCGCGAGCCTGCGGAGGAAGGGCTCGGGCAAGGCGCGAGGACGTCCGAGCGGGCGCGGCGTGCGGCGCGTCGGGCCGCGCGGGGTGCGGGCCGTGACCGACGTGCCGGGGCGGGCGTACGGGACCGGCCGCGGACCCCGGCCGGTCCGGTTGCGTACCGGGGGCTCGGGGCTGCGCCCGAGCCGGAGCCCTGCCCGGGGCGGGGTGCGGAGCCCGGTGCCGATCTCTCCCGGCCGACCGCGTTCCTACGACCCGCCGGACGCGTCGGTGCCGTGCTCGTGGTGTTCCGACAGGCCGGGCCAGTCGTCCGGACCGCCGCCCTGCCACTCGATGAGGTCGCTGGCCGCCACGTCCGTCACGTACAGGTCGGCCAGCCGCAGGATCTCGCTCACGTCGTCCACGTGCGTGGCGATCCCGAGCGTCTCCGCGCCCGCGGTGACGCGCCGCGAGCCGTCCAGCGCCGGGGGATGCACCACGACGTGCTGATGCCGCGTTGGGTGTGCCATGCCTTCAGGCTGCGGCGTGCGCCGTGGATCCGCACGCCGGACGGCCCCGGCCCCGCCTCACGCGCGCGGCGGACCACCGCGGGGCCGTCAGGAGCCTCCGGGCATACGACAGTGGGCCTGCGGAGGGCTGCGGAACAGGCCGATACCGCCCCCCGGTACTCCGCCGGGCGGCGGCGGTGCGTGTGCGCCGAGCGGGGTGCGTGCGGCGGGGGCGCGTGTGTGGCCGGGAGCGTGCCGCAAGCAGGGCGCGCGTGGCGGGCGGGCGCCTGCGCCGAGCAGGGCGTGTGCGGGGGCTTCTGCGCCGAGCAGGGCGTGTGGCGGCGCGGTGTGTGCGCAGAGGGGGCTCCCTGGCAGGCCCGCCGCGTGCGGCGGACCGGGGTGTGTGCGGCGGGCGGGGCGCGTGCGGGGGGCCGGACCGTGCGCCGAGCGAGACGCCTGCGGCAAAGGCGGAGCGCCGGGTACGGGACCGTCCGTACCCGGCGCTCTCCGGCCCGAGGGGGCCGGGGCCCGATGGCCGTCCGACGGCGCGAGGCTGGGCGCGACAGGACGTTCGCGCCGCCGGACGGAGTCTGTTGTTCCCCTCGCGGGGTCTGTGGCTGGGACCGCGGCGGTCGCGACGGAGCCGGAAGCCCTCCCCTCACGTCGGGAAGGGGTTCCCGGTCCTTCACCACCGCACTGGCTCGCACTCCGCCGCGGTCCTCGCCGTGCCCGCCGTACCGTCGATCACCCCTCATCCGGATCGCTCGGCAGCGGGTCGTGTGCGTCCGGGCCCGGCCTCCCCGCCGATCCCGGACGCAGCCCGGGGGCTCAGTCCTCGCGCAGGGCGCGGACCGCCTCCTCCACGCGGCGGCCGTACTCCGGGTCGGCGGCGTGGAAGTGGGCCAGGTTCTTCTCGATCACGTCGTCGCGGGAGACCTGGGACAGGCCGCCGGCGATGTTCGCGACCAGACGGGACCGCTCCTCCTGCGACATCAGCCGGAACAGCTCGCCGGCCTGGAAGAAGTCGTCGTCCTTGGTGTGCTGCGGCGCCGCGTGGGTGCCGGACCAGCCGGTCACCGCCAGCGGGGCCGACAGCGGGCGGCCGGTCTCGGCCGGGCCGTCGTAGGAGTTCGGCTCGTAGTTCTTGGCGTGGCGGCCCTGGCCGTTGCCGGCCATGAGGCCGTCCCGGCCGTAGTTGGCCGCCCCGCCCGGCACGGCCTTCGGCGCGTTCACCGCGAGCTGCGTGTGGTTGACGCCCAGGCGGTAGCGGTGGGCGTCGGCGTAGGCGAACAGGCGGCCCTGGAGCATCTTGTCCGGGGAAGGACCGATGCCGGGCACGAAGTTGTTCGGGGAGAACGCGGCCTGCTCCACCTCGGCGAAGACGTTGTCGGGGTTGCGGTCGAGCACCAGGCGCCCCACGCGCTGCAGCGGGTAGTCCTTGTGCGGCCACACCTTGGTCAGGTCGAAGGGGTTGAAGCGGTAGTCGGCCGCCTCGGCCGCCGGCATGACCTGGACGTACAGCGTCCAGGACGGGTGCACCCCGCGCTCGATGGCCTGCAGCAGGTCCGTCTGGTGGGTGTTGGCGTCCTGGCCCGCGGCCTCCTGGGCCTGCTCGGTGGACAGGCAGCGGATGCCCTGGTTCGTCTTGAAGTGGTACTTGACGAAGAAGGCCTCGCCCTCGCTGTTGGTCCACTGGTAGGTGTGCGAGCCGTAGCCGTTCATGTGGCGGTACGACGCCGGGATGCCGCGGTCGCCCATGAGCCAGGTGACCTGGTGCGTGGCCTCGGGGGAGTGGGCCCAGAAGTCCCAGACGTTGTCCGGCTCCTGCTTGCCGGTGAACGGGTCGCGCTTCTGCGAGTGGATGAAGTCCGGGAACTTGATCGGGTCCTTGATGAAGAACACCGGGGTGTTGTTGCCGACGAGGTCGTAGTTGCCCTCCTCGGTGTAGAACTTCACCGCGAAGCCGCGCGGGTCGCGCACGGCGTCCGCGCCGCCGAGCGAGTCGGCGACGGTGGAGAAGCGCACGAACACCTCGGTGCGGCGTCCCACCGTGCTCAGGAAGTCGGCGCAGGTGAGACCGGTGACGTCGTCGGTCACCTCGAAGTGACCGTACGCGCCGGAGCCCCGGGCGTGCACCACGCGCTCCGGGATGCGCTCGCGGTTGAAGCGCGCGAGCTTCTCCAGGAGGTGCTGGTCCTGGAGCAGGAGCGGGCCGCCGACGCCGGCGGAAGCGGAATTCTGGTTGTCGGCGACCGGGGCGCCGGACTCGGTGGTGAGCACGCGCTTCGACATGTGGACCTTCCGTGCGGGTGTCAGCGGAAACCTGTTTCCGCTTTGCGGAGCCTAGGAGTGGGGCGATCTGAGCGTCAACAGTTTGTTGAATTGGATTCCGGGTCGCGGTGCCGCACGGGGCGCGACAGGACAGGTGTCAGCGACACCGCGACCCGGAAGTCGTGGGCCGGGCGGGGCCCCGACGCCCAGCCGCAGCCGGGGCCCGACGGTGGGCCGGGGGGGCTCGGCGCCGGGGGCCCCGCCTCGGCCGGGTCTCAGAGCTGCGCGCCCGAGAGGCGCTCGACCGCGCGCAGCAGCGCCGAGTGGTCCAGGCCGCCGTCGCCCTGTGCGCGCAGGGAGGCGACCAACTGGGCGACCACGGCACCGACGGGCAGGGCCGCGCCGACGTTGCGGGCGGCGTCGGTGACGATGCCCATGTCCTTGTGGTGCAGGTCGATGCGGAAGCCCGGCTTGAAGTCGCGGCCGAGGAAGTTGTCCTTCTTCCGTGTCAGCACGGTCGAGCCGGCCAGGCCGCCGTTGAGGACGTCCAGCGCCGCCTTCAGGTCGACGCCGGACTTCTCCAGGAAGACCACGGCCTCGGCGCACGCCTGGATGTTGACGGCGACGATGAGCTGGTTGGCCGCCTTCACCGTCTGGCCCGAGCCGTGCGGACCGCACAGCACGATGGTCCTGCCGAGCGCCTCGAAGATCGGCTCGGCTTCGTCGAAGTCGGCCTGCGTGCCGCCGACCATGATGGACAGCACGGCCTCCACGGCGCCCGCCTCGCCGCCGGAGACGGGGGCGTCCAGGACGCGGATGCCCTTGCCCTCGGCGGCCTTCGCCAGGTCGATCGAGGTCTGCGGGGTGATCGACGACATGTCGATCAGCATGGCGCCGGACCGGGCGTTCTCCAGGATGCCGTCCGGGCCGTAAGCGATCGCCTCGACCTGCGGGGACGCCGGGACCATCGTGATGACGACGTCGGCGTCGCGCACCGCCTCGGCGATGGAGGGGGCCGCGGTGCCGCCGGCGGCGGCCAGGCGCTCCAGCTTCTCCTGCTCCAGGGTGTAGCCGGTGACCTGGTAGCCCGCCTTGATGAGGTTCTCGGACATGGGGGAGCCCATGATGCCGAGGCCGATCCAGGCGATCTTGGGAAGCGTCTTGCTCATGATGGGGGTGCCTCTCGGTGCGGGGGTGTTCAGCGGGCGGCGCGGGCCGGGACGGGCAGCCAGTCGAAGGCCTCGGCACTCGGGCGGTCGCCGGGCTTGTACTCCAGGCCGACCCAGCCGTCGTAACCGGCCTTCCCGAGCAGGCCGAGCAGGTCCGCCAGGGGGAGGGAGCCCGTGCCGGGGGCGCCACGGCCGGGGGTGTCGGCGATCTGGACGTGGCCGGTCTTCGCGGCGTACCGCTCGATCACGGACGGCAGGTCCTCGCCGTTCATGGACAGGTGGTACAGGTCCATGAGGAACGCGGCGTTCCCGAGGCCGGTCGCCTCGTTCACCCGGTCCACGACGTCGACCGCGGCCGGTGCGCTCACCAGCGGGTACAGCGGGGACTCAGGTCGGTTCAGCGCCTCGATCAGCAAGGTCGCGCCGATCCGGTCGGCGGCCCGGGCCGCGAGGACCAGGTTCTCCAGTGCGAGCGCGTCCTGCTCGGCCGGGTCGACGCCCTCGACGCGGTTGCCGTACAGCGCGTTGAGCGCCGTGCAGCCGAGCGAGGCGGCGAGGTCCGCGGCCACGTCGATGTTGGCGCGGAACCGCTCCGACTCCTCGCCGGGCACCGACAGGGCCCCGCGGTCCGGGCCGGGCAGCTGCCCGGCGTAGAAGTTCAGGCCCGTCAGCCGCACGCCCGCGTCCTCGATCGCCTTCCTCAGGTTGTCGAGCTCGGACTGCGCGGGCGTCGGGGTGTCGATCCAGGGCCACCACAGCTCGACCGCGGTGAAGCCGGCCGCCGCCGCGGCGGCGGGGCGCTCCAGGAGCGGGAGTTCCGTGAAGAGGATCGACAGGTTGACGTTGAAGCGCTGGTCTGCGAATCCCATCGGGTGTCGCGCTCCCTTCCGTGTCGAGATTCCGTATTGCGGAAGTTAGTTTCTGCTTACTGGAAGATTGCAGTCGGGGGTCGGAGCTTGTCAAGGGGGGTCGGCGTAATGCGGCCCCGCGCGTTAGGTTGTCCGCGTGCGATTGAGAGTGGAGTTCACGACCGAGCCCTTCGATCTCGACGAGGCGCCGGCGCACGCGCTCGTGGCCCGCGAGGTCGTCGAGGCGGCCCACCTGGACGCCGTGGATGTCGGTCCCTTCGGCAACACCGCGGAGGGGGGTGCCGACCAGGTCCTCACGGCGGTCGACGCCCTGCTGCGCAAGGCCCTGCAGGCCGGCGCCACCCGGATCTCGCTGCAGGTCAACGTCGTCGAGGAGGGCGTGTGACCGGGACCGCGGGCGAGTCGTTCATCGCCGCAGTGAAGCCGCTGGTCGATGCCATGGGCGGCGAGATGCTGCCGCCCGACGAGGCCGGCCCCGAGGACGTGGTGCTCTCCTGGGAGGGGGTCGACGCGGTCGCCGTGCGGCTGCCCCAGCTCGCCGACTCCCTCGACCACATCCTGGCCGCCATGGAGCGCAAGAGGGGCAAGCCGCTGGCGGACCTGGACCGCAGGTCCAAGCAGGAGGTCGTACGGATACTGGAGGCGCGGGGCGCCTTCTCCGTGCGGCACGGCGTGGAGACGGTGGCCGGCGCGCTCGGCGTCAGCCGCTTCACCGTCTACAACTACCTCAACCGCGAGAAAGAGGCCTGATCGAGGCGTCGCCGCGGGGCCCTCGCCCGCCAGGCCGCCGTCCCGAGGGGCGGCGGCTTTTGTAACCCCGAATTTTCAACAAAGTGTTGACGTCGAGTTTCGGAGGGCGTTAGCTGTCGGCAGCCCGTTCAGTACGCAGGCCGTCCGCGGCCACGGAGGCTCCCGTGACTTCCCCATCCACACCACCGGGCCTGGCCCGTTTCAACAAGCTCGAGGAGCCCGCGGCCTTCGCCGCCCTTCACGAGGCGTGCGCCTCCACGACGTGGGCGAAGAAGCTGCTGGCCGCCCGCCCCTACGCCACGGCGGACGCGTTGTACGCCGCCGGCGACGCCGCCCTGGCCGAGCTGACCGTTCAGGACCTCCAGGAGGCGATGGCCGGCCACCCGCCGATCGGCCGCCCCAAGCCGGGCGACCCGACCTCGGCGCGCGAACAGCGCGGCATGGCGGGTGCCTCCGAGGAGCTCAGGTCCCAGATGCTGGAACTGAACCTGGCCTACCAGGAGAAGTTCGGCCACGTCTTCCTCATCTGCGCCACCGGCAGGACCGCGGAGCAGATGCGGGACGCGGTCGAGGAGCGGATCGGCAACTCGCCCGAGCGGGAGCGGGAGATCGTCCGCACCGAGCTGGGCAAGATCAACCGCATTCGTCTGGCACGACTCGTCGAAGAGGACTGACAGCAGCATGAGCACGAGCACCACCGCCTCCGTGTCCACGCACATCCTGGACACCTCGCTCGGCCGCCCCGCCGAGGGCGTCGCCGTCCACCTCAGCGCCCGCGGCGGGCGCGCGGCGGACTGGCAGGCGCTCGGCGGTTCGGCGACCGACGCGGACGGGCGGTGCAAGGACCTGCCGGCACTGCCGGAGGGGACCACCCACGTACGGCTCGACTTCGCCGTCGAGGCGTACTTCGAAGACAGAACTGCGAAGAAGCAAGCCGATGCGCAGCAGGACGCCCCCGCGAATCGGGACAGCGGACCGGGCGTGTTCTTCCCCGAGGTGGCGATCACCTTCGCCGTCGTGCCGGGCGAGCACTACCACGTACCGCTGCTGCTCAACCCGTTCGGCTACTCCGTTTACCGAGGGAGCTAGCTAAATGACCGTCAATTCCCGCCCTGCCCGCCCTGTGATCCTGGGACAGAACCAGTACGGCAAGGCCGAGAACCGAGTCGTCAAGATCACGCGGGACGGCGCCACCCACCACATCAAGGACCTCAACGTCTCCGTCGCGCTGAGCGGCGACATGGACGACGTCCACTACTCCGGCTCCAACGCCCACGTCCTGCCCACCGACACCACGAAGAACACGGTGTTCGCCAAGGCCAAGGAACACGGCATCGAGTCCGCCGAGCAGTTCGGCATCCACCTCGCCCGCCACTTCGTCACCTCGCAGGAGGTGATCCACCAGGCGCGCATCCGCATCGAGGAGTACGCCTGGGAGCGGATCGAGAGCTCCGACGCCAACTCCCGGTTCATCGGCGCCGACGAGGTCAAGCACTCCTTCGTCCGCAAGGGCCAGGAGACCCGCCTCACCCAGATCACCTACGACGGTGAGAAGTGGGAGGTCGTCTCGGGTCTGAAGGACCTGACGGTGATGAACTCGACCAACTCCGAGTTCTGGGGCTACATCAAGGACAAGTACACCACGCTCCAGGAGGCCTACGACCGGATCCTGGCCACGTCGGTCGCCGCCCAGTGGCGCTTCAACTGGACCGACGACGAGCAGAAGATGCCCCACTGGGAGAAGTCCTACGAGCAGGTCAGGAAGCACATGCTCCAGGCCTTCGCCGAGACCTACTCCCTCTCCCTCCAGCAGACGCTGTACCAGATGGGCTCGCGCATCATCAACAACCGCAGCGAGATCGACGAGGTCCGCTTCTCCCTGCCGAACAAGCACCACTTCCTCGTCGACCTGGAGCCCTTCGGGCTGAAGAACGAAACCGCCGACGGAGCCGTCTACTACGCCGCCGACCGCCCCTACGGCCTCATCGAGGGCACCGTGCTGCGGGACGGCTGCGAGGCACGTATCCCGGTCGACATGACCAACCTCTGACGCGGGGCGCGCGTCCCCCGGTCCCCTCGCCCGGGCCGGGGACGCGCCACACCGGAGGGAACACCATGGCACAGCCCGCAAGGGGGCCGGCGACCGCTCCCTGTCCCACGCCGCCGGTGCACACCGAGGACTCCGTCGTGTCCCTGCACCCGGTGGACGACAAGCCCCACCCCTCGCGGCCCGGGCTGCTCGCCGGCAGGCCGGTGCCTCTCCCGCTCGGCACGGCCGACTCCGGCGCCCTCCCCTCCGCACCCGCCGTCGCGCTGCCCGCACCGTTCGCCTGCGGGCCGCCGGCCGTCCGGCCCGCGGCCGTGCCGTCGCCGCCCACCGTGATGCGGGGGCCGATGACCGGGTCCGGCGCCGGCAGGCTCGCCCTCGGCGAGATCTGCGGCCGCCGTACCGGCGCCCGGATCCGCACCCGCGGCCCCGGGCACCGACGGCAGCGCCACCCTGCCCGTCCCCCTTTCGGCTGCTTCCCCGCCTCCGCCTCCGCCTTCGCCCGCAACGCCGGCGTCGTCTCCCGACCCGGGTGCGCAGCCGCCGCGTCGCCCCGGTCTCCGTCTCCGTCGCGGGCGGTGCCCCGATGATCCTCGGCGTGTTCCCGGTCCTCGGTGCCGTCGTCCCCCCCGGCGCCCGTGCCGGTCCTCGGGGGGCGCCGGCATCGTCCTGCTCGGCTCGATCGCCGTCAGCGGCAACCACACGCTGTCGTCGGGGTCCCGGACACCGGCTCCGCGGTCGTCGTCGCGGTGGCGCTCGGCGCCGCCACCGTCGCGCCGGCGGCGCCGACGTTCCGCGCCGGGTTCCCGCCCCGGGCGCGGGGGTGCTCGGCTCCGGCGCACTCGTCACGGTCCTGCTCCACCTGTTCTTCCACCACCTCGGCACCCGGAGCCGGCGCACGGCTCCGGCACTCAAATCCTCCTAGGGTCCTGCCGTGCCCTCCCCGTGGACACCGCCCGTCCACGGGCCGCCACTGAAAGACAAGGAAGCCCCATGGCACCATCGGCAGCCCAGCGCACCGTCATCGAGAACTGTGCGATCGCGACCGTGGACGCGAACGACACCGAGTACGCCTCGGGGTACATCGTCCTCGTCGGCAACAGGATCGAGTCGGTCGGCGCGGGCAAGGCCCCCGAGGGCCTGGAGAACGTGGAACGCCGGATCGACGCGAGCGGCCACCTGGCCACGCCCGGTCTGGTCAACACCCACCACCACTTCTACCAGTGGATCACCCGCGGCCTGGCCACCGACCACAACCTGTTCGACTGGCTGGTCGCCCTCTACCCGACCTGGGCGCGCATCGACGAGCAGATGTGCTACGCGGCGGCGCAGGGATCGCTCGCCATGATGGCCCGCGGCGGCGTCACCACCGCCATGGACCACCACTACGTCTTCCCGCACGGCTCCGGCGATCTGTCCGGCGCCATCATCCGGGCCGCCTCCGAGACGGGCGTCCGCTTCACGCTGGCCCGCGGTTCCATGGACCGCAGTGTCAAGGACGGCGGTCTGCCGCCGGACTTCGCCGTCGAGACCCTGGAGGGCGCGCTCGCCGCGACCGAGGAGACCGTCGCCGAGCACCACGACGCCTCCTTCGACGCCATGACCCAGGTGGCCGTCGCCCCGTGCTCGCCGTTCTCCGTCTCCACCGAACTCATGCGGCAGGGGGCCGAGCTGGCCCGACGCCTCGGCGTACGGCTGCACACCCACGGCTCGGAGACCGTGGAGGAGGAGAAGTTCTGCCACGAGCTGTTCGGCATGGGCCCGACGGACTACTTCGAGTCGACCGGCTGGCTCGGTGACGACGTGTGGATGGCGCACTGCGTCCACATGACCGACTCCGACATCGCCGCGTTCGCCCGCACCGGGACCGGTGTCGCCCACTGCCCGTCGTCGAACGCCCGCCTCGCGGCCGGCATCGCCCGCGTACCCGACATGCTCGCGGCGGGCGTCCCCGTCGGTCTCGGTGTCGACGGGACCGCCTCCAACGAGTCCGGTGAACTCCACACCGAGCTGCGCAACGCCCTGCTCATCAACCGCCTCGGCGCCCACCGCGAGGCGGCGCTGAACGCCCGTCAGGCGCTGCGGCTCGGTACCCACGGCGGCGCGCGGGTCCTCGGCCGGGCGGACCAGATCGGCTCGCTGGAGCCGGGCAAGCTGGCCGACGTGGTGCTGTGGAGGATGGACACGCTCGCCCACGCCTCCATCGCCGACCCGGTGACCGCCCTGGTCCTCGGCGCCGCGGCACCGGTCACCGCCTCCTTCGTCAACGGCCGGCAGATCGTCGGGAACGGCCGCCTGCTGACCGTCGACGAGGATGCCGTGGCCCGCTCCACCCGCGCGGAGGCCCAGCGCCTGGCCCGGATCGCCGCCCAGGACTGATCCGCGGCGGAACGCCGAATCCCGGGCCCGCCGAGTGCGGTGGGCCCGGTCGAGAATTCCGGCCGTGAGGGACGGCTCCCGGCCGGGACCCGTGGATCCGAGCGGGATCCACGGCAGCCGTCTCCGGGGCGCGTGCGGACGCGCGCGCCCCGGAACGGTCACCGTCCACCGCTCACTCGCGCCACCCCCGTGACGGTCCCTCCCTCCCACGCTTGCGGCGGCCCGCGCCCGAGCAGGGAGGTCCCCCCCCATGACCGCCCGCACCGCCTCGTTGACACCCATGTCGACGGCGACGTGGCAGCCGACCGGGGGAGCCGCCGTGGCCACCCACCTCGTAGACGAGAAACTCCCAGCCCTGAACACGGCGACCAGCGGCCTGCAGCACGTGGCCGCCATGTACGCCGGTGTCGTCGCCCCGCCCCTGATCGTCGGCGTGGCCGTGGGCCTGTCCGCCGCCGAACCGAGACCGCGAGGATCGTCCTCGACTCGGGCATCTCGACCGGCTGCGTGACGGCCGTGGTGCTCAACCTGATCTTCGACCACCTGGGCAGGAGCCCCGAGACCCAGGACGTCACCCGTCCGATGGAGGCGGGGGAGGAGATCGCCGCCGTGCACTGACCCGCACCGGCGTGACCGGGCCCCGAGGGGAGACGGGTGGACACCGCCTCCGCCGGGCTCCTCTTCCGGCCCTCCCTCTCCGGCCGTGTCACCGGACGGCCCCCTACGCCCGGCCCGCGACACCCGCCGACGTCGGGGGCCGCCGCCGGGGCGTGGAGGCATGTGAGGCCGGGCCGGAGTCCGCTACAGGCCGAACAGGCCCGGGTCCTCAGCCAGTTCCTTGAACCGCTCCTGCGGGTCGGCGACCAGTCTGCGCGCTCCCAGGTCCAGCAGGCCACCGACCGCGGTGATCTCCGCGGACACCGTGCCGTCCGTCCTGCGGATGGTCTGCCGGATGCGGAACGTCTTGCCCTCCCCCCATTCGAAGACGCACGACACGTCGACCTCGTCACCGGCGAGCAGCTCGCGCCGATAGCGGATGGTGGTCTCCAATGCGACCGGACCGACACCGGTCGCGGTCAGGCCGGCCTGGGTGATGCCGGCGGCCTGGAGCAGCGACCACCGTGCGTGCTCGGCGTAGTTGAGGTAGACGCTCTGGTTGAGATGGCCCTGCACGTCGGTCTCGTAGCCGCGCACGGTGATCCGGACGGAAAACGGCTCGCTCACTGGTTCCCCTTCATTCACGCGGCGGCCTGTGCGGCCGCCGGCCCCGTCGTCCCTGATCCTGGCACGTCGTTCACACCCGGCGCGGCGACGCCAGCAGGTAGCGGACCCGGGTGCGGGGTTCGGTGTGCTCGCCGGTCTGCCAGCCGGCCTGTTCGAGGGCCGCCGCGCAGGCGCCGAGGGCTGCGGTGTCCTCGTCGTGGACGGCGACGGCCTCCGGCTGCGCGGTCGCCCGGACCCGGTATCCGGTGCCCTCCGGCCCCGCCGGCCGATGCCCGGCCGCCTCCAGGGCCAGCGCTGCGGACCGCACCAGATGCGCGCGTTCCCAGCCGCACGGCCGGTCCGTCGCCCCGTCCGGATTCGTCATCCGGCGCAGCTCCAGCAGTCCCTGCCAGGCGCTGTGCACCTCACGCAGCCGGGCCGGCCCGGACGCCGGTGCGTCCCCCTCCCCGCCGACACGCGCGGAGAAGACGGCGCCGTCCGAGCCCTCCGCCGGCGTCGGCGGCGCCGGATCCGCCTCCCGGGCCCTGTGTCCGGCCGGGGTCAGGAAGTGGTCGTGCGGCGGTCTCGGATGCCGGAAGGCCAGCCCCCGCTTCACCAGCGCGGCGAGCTGCGCCGGTGTCCCCCTCACCCGCCCGGTGACGGGGTCGGCGGTGTCGATCACACGCCGCTGCGCGGCGGTCGGCGGACGGGTCACGGCGCGCTCCCTCCCGGTGGTCGCTCCCTGGGACCACCTGCTGCGAAGGCTACGCCGGGGGTCTGACGTTCCACGCGGCGATCACCGGCCGCGCGTGCTCGGTGCCGAGCCGGCACAGCGTCCCCGTCGCCAGCTGGAACAGCGCTCCCTCGGACGGGGGCAGGCCCAGCCACCGCGCGGTCAGTACCCGCAGGAAGTGCCCGTGGGCGACGAGCACCACGCATCCCTCGGTGTTGGCGAACGCCGCGTCCACCTTCGCCAGTATCCGGTCGGCCCGCTCCCCGACCTGCTCGACGCTCTCGCCGGGATGCTCCGGCGGGCCCGGCACCACGCCGTCCCTGAAGAGGAACCAGTCCGGCCGCTCCCGATGGATCTCGACGGTCGTGACGCCCTCGTACCCGCCGTAGTCCCACTCCCGCAGATCCGCGTCGACGCGGACGTCGTGCAGCCCGATGAGCTCGGCCGTCTCCCGGGCCCGCTGCAGCGGGCTGACCAACACAGCCCCGATCCGGTGCGATCGGACGAGCGGCACGAGTCCCCGTGCCTCCTGCCGGCCGCGCTCGGTCAGCGGCACGTCGCTCCAGCCGGTGTGCCGCCCGGACCGCGACCACTCCGTCTCACCGTGCCGGACCAGAAAGAGATCACCCATGTCCCCAGGCTACGAGCCCGACCCCCCGGCTTCGCGGTGCCGCACCCGTGCGGGGTCCGCCGGGGCAGGCCGACCCGAGGGGCCTACCCGAGGTCCCGCCGTACGGCACGCGGGCCGCCCGGACCCGGCGCGCCGCCGTGCCGGGTCCGAGCGGGGGCGGCCGGGGCACCGTTGCCGGGCCGCGGGCCGGCAACGGCAGGTGACCGGCGCGGGCCGCTACTGCCGGTACCCGCCCAGGAACCTCCCGATCCGCCCGATCGCCGCCTCCAGGTCGTCGGCGTGGGGGAGCGTCAGGATGCGGAAGTGGTCGGGGGTGGGCCAGTTGAAGCCGGTGCCCTGGACGACCTGGATCTTCTCGCGCAGCAGAAGGTCCAGGACGAACCTTTCGTCGTCGTGGATCCGGTGGACGGCGGGGTCCAGGCGGGGGAACGCGTAGAGCGCGCCCTTCGGCTTCACGCAGGACACACCGGGGATCTCGTTGAGCTTCTCCCAGGCGACGTTGCGCTGCTCGTGCAGCCGGCCGCCGGGTGCGGTCAGCTCGCGGACGGACTGGCGTCCGCCGAGGGCGGCCTGGATGGCGTACTGGGCGGGCGCGTTGGCGCACAGGCGCATGGAGGCCAGCATGGTCAGGCCCTCCAGGTAGTCACGTGCGTGCTGCGTGGGGCCCGTCACCACCAGCCAGCCCGAACGGAAGCCCGCCACCCGGTACGTCTTGGACAGGCCGCAGAAGGTGAGGACGACGAGGTCGGGGGCGAGGGCGGCGGCCGAGTGGTGCACGGCGTCGTCGTAGAGGATCTGGTCGTAGATCTCGTCGGCGAGGACCATCAGGCCGTGCCGGCGGGCCAGGTCGAGGATGCCCTCGACGACCTCCTCGGGGTAGACCGCGCCGGTGGGGTTGTTGGGGTTGATGATCACGACGGCCTTGGTGCGGTCCGTGATCTTCGACGCCATGTCGGCCAGGTCCGGGTACCACTCCGCCTGCTCGTCGCAGAGGTAGTGGACCGCCTTGCCGCCCGCCAGCGTGGTCACCGCCGTCCAGAGGGGGAAGTCGGGCGCGGGTACGAGGATCTCGTCGCCGTCCTCGACCAGGGCCTGCACCGCCATCGACACCAGCTCGCTGACGCCGTTGCCGAGGAAGACGTCGTCCACGCCTACCTCCAGGCCCAGGTTCTGGTAGCGCTGGGCGACCGCCCGCCGGGCGGAGAGGACGCCGCGCGAGTCGGTGTAGCCGTGTGCCCGGGGGAGCATGCGGATCATGTCCTGGAGGATCTCCTCCGGCGCCTCGAAGCCGAAGAGGGCCGGGTTGCCCGTGTTGAGGCGCAGCACGCTGTGGCCTGCCTCCTCCAGGGCGTCGGCGTGCTCGATCACCGGTCCGCGGATCTCGTAGCAGACCTCGCTGAGTTTGTTCGACTGCCGGAACTCCATGCGCCGTCCCTCCGGAATCTGACGTTGCTTGGTTTTACCAAGTGGAAGCTTGGAAAGTCCAACAACTTGTCTAGACTGCGTCGCATGTCTCCTCGCCGAAGCTACGACCAGTACTGTTCCACCGCCCGCGCCCTCGATGTCGTCGGCGACCGCTGGACCCTGCTGATCGTCCGGGAGTTGCTCGCCGGGCCGCGCCGCTACACCGACCTGCACGCGGATCTGCCGGGGGTGAGCACCGACGTCCTCGCCTCTCGGCTGAAGGACATGGAGCGCGACGGGCTCGCGGAGCGACGCAGGCTGCTCCCGCCCGGCGCCGCGTACGTCTACGAACTCACCCCGCGCGGGAAGGGGTTGCTGCCCGTGCTGCAGGCGCTCGGGGAGTGGGGGCAGGTTGAGCTGGCGGAGCGGCGCGCCACCGACGCGGTGCGCGCGCACTGGTTCGCGCTGCCGCTGCTCAGGGAACTGGAGCGGCGGGTCGGGTGGGCGGGACTCGTCGAGGTCCGGCTGGAGGAGGGTGTCTTCCACCTCCACGTCGGCGTCCCGGAGGCGCCGGTCTACGGCGACGGGCCCGCTCCGGGGGACCCCGACGTCCGGCTGGTCCTGGACTCCGCGACGTGCACGGCCCTGGCCCGCGGGGAGTTGGGCCTCCTCGGCGCGGTGCGCGACGGACGGGTCGAGGTGCAGGGCGACGGCGCGCCCGCGAAGGAGCTGCGGGAGACGTGACGAGGGCCTGTCGCACCATCGGTGCGACAGGCCCTCGTGACGGCGGGTCCGGCCGCACCGCCGACTGCGGCGGGCCGTCGTGACGTCGACTCCCGGTGCCGACGGCGCCGCGGCCCCCGTGACGCCCGTCCCGCCGCACCCGTCGAACACCTCGGGACCGGATGACGTCACGTCACCGGGTCGGCGGTGTCACCCGGCCGGGGGCACCCGCGAGGGGCGGCCCGGGCCGCGCGTGAGCACGTAGCCCCCGATGCCCGCGAGCGCGGCCAGCATGCCGCCGATCGCCGTCCACACCCAGCGGTCGGTCCACCAGCCGGAGGACCAGCCGTCGTCCGGGTCGATGGCCGACAGCACCGCCGCGGCCGACTTGCCGTCGCCCGAGTCCTCGTCCGCCGACGTCACCGCGATTCCCGGCACCAGCGGCTTCGCCAGCGAGCCGTCCACCGCCGCCGCACCACCGATGTCCTTGGACTCCACGCGCACCTCGGTGCTGACGGGCAGTCCGAGATCGTCCTGGGTCAGGCCCACCACGGTCAGCCGGATGTAGTACGTTCCCGGCAGCGGGTCGTCCGCCCACGGCTCCGACCAGGACCGGACCGTGCGCAGCGTGCAGGACAGCTCGACCGTGGAGCCGCCCGGGGCGGCCGTGCGCGTCTGCGCGCCGTACTGGCAGGCCTGGCGGCGCCGCAGTCCGTCGTACACGTCGACCTGCCAGGTCTGGCGGCCCGACTGCGACGGGGGCAGCTTCACCGTCGCCGTGACCGTGGGCCGCTGGCCGGTGTCCGCCGGGAACGACCAGTACAGGTAGTCCCCCGTGGAACCACTCGCGGTCGCGGTCCGGCCCTGCTCCATCTCCGCCGCCGTGCGGAACGAGGTGCCCGCCTCGGTCGGCGCGCCGCTGCCGCCCGACGGCTCGGGCGAGGGGGAGGAGTCGGCTGCCGCCGGGCCCGCCGCCAGGCCGAGGGCGAGCAGCGCGGCGCTCAGCGCCTTGGTGATACGCATCAGTTGGTCCTCCACACCGCGACACGCCAGCGTGACAGCCAGCCCCACACCAGACCGCCCAGGAAGCCGGCGACGACCAGGGCGCCCAGCAGCCACCAGCCGCGGCCCAGCCCGAACGAGGCCACGTCGCCCGCCGGGGACGGGCCGTCCACCACGTCCACGGTCAGCTCCAGCGGCAGGCCCGGCGTGCTCTTCACCCCGGCCGCCGCCGCGAAGGAGTGCGTGACCTGCAGGCACACCGTCTCGGCGGGCGCCTCCTCGTCGTCGCTCTCGGCCTTCGGATAGCGCAGGCCGGTGGAGACCACATCCGTACGGCCGTTGCCCGCGGCCTCTCCGCGCACGATCTCACGGCCGTGCACCGTCACGGCGCGCAGCAGCACACCGTAGTCCGGGCTGACCGCGCGGTCCGCTGCCACGCTCACCGCCGCCCGCAGCTCCTGGCCCGGCTCGACGTCCACCCGGTACCAGCGCTCCCGGCCGAACTCCTCGCGGTCGGTGTACAGGCCGGACTTCAGCGTCGGTGCCTTGGCGCACTCCGCCGCGCCCTCGGTGGCCACCGGCGTGACCACGGGATCGGCGGCACGGTCCACCAACTGGTTCACACGGTCACTGAGTTCGTCCGCGTGCTCGACGGAGGTGTACGTGCCGCCGGTCGCCTCGGCGATGCAGCTGAGCTGCTTGCGCATCTTCGTGTTCGGCACCAGGCCGAGTGTGTCGATGGTCAGGCCGATGCCCTTGGCCGCTATCTCACGGGCCACCTCGCACGGGTCGAGCGGGGCGCAGGTGTCCTCGCCGTCGCTGATCAGCACGATGCGCTTGGAACCCTCGCCGCCGTCGAGGTCGTCGGCGGCCTTCAGCAGCGCCGGGCCGATCGGTGTCCATCCCGTCGGCGTGAGGGTGGCCACCGCCGCCTTCGCCTCGGTCCGGTCCAGCGGCCCCACCGGGAACAGCTGCGCGGTGTCCTTGCAGCCGGTCTTCCGGTCGTCGCCGGGGTAGGTGGCACCGAGGGTGCGGATGCCGAGCCGCACCTCCTCCGGGGTGGCGTCCAGCACCTCGTTGAACGCCTGCTTCGCCGCGGCCATCCGCGACTGCCCGTCGATGTCCTTCGCCCGCATCGAGCCGCTGACGTCGATGACGAGATCGACCTTCGGTGCGTTGGCGGTGGTCTCGTCGGCGACCGCCCCCGCCGGGAACGCGAGCCCGGCCGCGAGCGCGGCGAGCAGGGCCCCCAGCCCTGCCGCCAGCCGTTGTCTTGTGATCATCGGCGGATCCTATTGACCGAAGCCGCTCCGCTTCAAAACGACCGCGGCCGTCAGGACCGCCCGGCGCCGCCCAACAGGCCCGCCAGCCGGGCCCGGTAGAGCACGGCCAGGGTGAAGCCGCAGGTGATCCGGCCGTCGGCGGCCATCGCCTCCGCCTCGTCCGGTGTCACCGTGATCGCCCGGTCGATGGCCTCGCCGGCGTCCAGGGCGCCCACGTGCTCGATCCGGGCGGCGTACAGCTCCACCCGGTGCGCGCAGAGCCCGGTGTCGGGGTGGACCGCGCCCAGCGGCGTCACCTTCGCGGGGGTGGTGCCGATCTCCTCCTCGAGCTCCCGGGCGACGTTCTGCTCGGCGGTGGCTCCCGGGTCGCCGAAACCGCGCACCACCTCCCAGTGGCGGCTGCGGGTCGCGTGCCGGTAGTGCTCGATCAGGACGACGTCCCCCTCGGCCCCCAGCAGCGGCAGCACCACCACGCCGGGGGAGGCCTCCGGCGGCGGCAGGAGCCGGTCGTACAGGCCCAGCCGCCCGTCGGGGAAACGCACCGGGTCACGCAGATGCCACACGTACGGCCCCGCGGACACCACACCGGACGGCACCGGCCGCAGCGCCGCCCGCAACCGCGCCCGCAGCGCACCGAAGCGGCCCCGCCCAGTGTGCCGCGCGAGGGTGACCTCGCGGCGCGCCCGACGCTCCAGGGCACGGTCCGTCAGGACATCGATGCCGCCGGGGGAGTTGCTGAACCACTCGGGGACAGCCCGGCGCAGGGCCTCGTAGCGGTTCATCGGGCGCTTCGCAGACGATGCACGGTCACTCCAGCCGGGGGCGGTCAGTAGTCGGGCAGATCCTCGTTGTCCTGGGTGGTCGTGGCCGCCCGGGCGGTGGGCGCGGCGCCCGCCTCCTCCCGGTAGCCCGGCAGCCTTCGCGCCAGATCGCGGAACTCCTCCCATTCTCGGGCACTGGCCAGCCGCACACTCGCGATCTCCCGGGCGAACCTCTGTTCCTGCCGTCCGTGGATCCGGTTGCGCAGCACCAGCTGCACCGAACCGCTCAGCGAGCCGGTCACCGCGAGCGGCAGGACCGCCCCCGTCACCTCCCACACGTCGTTGCCGCTGACGGCCGTGAACACCGCGGCCCCCACCGTCACGACGACCTCCACCACCGGCCGCCACGGGTTGGGGCGGGCCCGCCGGCGCTCCCGGGCCAGCCTGAGGATCTCGGAGTTGAGCCCCACGTAGCGGTCGAAGACCCGCCCGACGGAGTCCTGAAAGGCCTCCGGGGAGGCCGTCAGCTCGCCGAACGCCCGCGTGTAGGCGTGCCAGGCGGCCGTCTGGCGCAGCTCCCCGATGTCCCGCAGCGTCAGCGCGTCCACCGCTGCCGGCGTGAGGTGGTCCTGGACGGTGGCGAAGGTCTGCCGCCGCAGGAACGTCTGCAACTGCTCCGGATCCTCGATCACACCGGGCGTCGCCCGGGCCTCGCGGGCCTCCTGCAGCACCACGCGCCGCAGGCTGCCCACCGGGGTGAGCGGGTACCGCCCCAGCGCGTCGGCGAGGTTGACGTTGTAGATCAGGTCCAGCAGCTGCTTGATCTCCGCGGCGAACGGCTTGTCCCGGTCGTAGCGGCCCTCCGCGACATTCGTGCCGGGGACGGAGACGAACTCCTCGTACAGGGTGTTGCGCACCACCGGCTGCCGGCGGACGCTCAGGCTGTTGCTGAACCCGACCACCTCGCCCAGACGCGCCCCGAACCGGTCCGCCTCCTGGGGCCCGACACCGACGTGCGCGGCGAGGACGTCGATGTCCTTCGCCGTCAGCCCCTGCACCTTCTCGGCGAACGGCTGGAACAGAAGCGTGCGGGTGTGGTCCCGGTTCTCCCGGTCGTGGACGGGATCGTCCCAGGACATCCGCACGCAGCGCACCCTGTCGGTGGACGCCAGCCCCGCCAGCGTCTCCTGCCACGCGGTGAACCCCTCGCGCCGCACGTGCAGACGGGCGGGCGGTTCCTCGCCCGGATGCCGCTCGTTGATCAGGAAGGGCACGATCGCCCCCGAGGCCAGCAGCCTGCGGTGCGCCTCGCGCGCCTCGCCCTCCTCCGTCAGATCGCGGTTGATGGCGTCGTTGTTGTAGAAGTAGGCGCGGTTGACCACGACCTGGCTCGCGTTGATGAGGCTGCGGAAGTACTCCGCCCGCACCTCGGCCACGCGTTGCCGGGCCACCTGGTCCAGCGACCTCCCCCGTTCGATCATGTCCTTCGTGAGCTGCGCCGGAACCCACTGGTTGTCCAGCGACTGCGCGATCACCGCTCCCGGGTCCAACTGCTCGGGACGGATCGGTGTCATCAGGTCGTCGCTGCTGTCGACGTCGGTCATGTCCTGCTCCCCGCACCTCTTGCGTCGGGTGTCCCCCATGGAGCCACCACCGTACGACGCCGCCGGGGAGTGTCATCACCCTATTGGGGCGAGTGATGTGACGGGACATCAGCTATCGGATCGGGGGCGGCCTCCGGGCGGGGCAGGTCCGTCCACCGGTCGCCGCCGTCACGGGACAGCCGCATGAGTGTCAGCGCCTTCGCGGGCACGGGCTGTTCGCACAGCGCCCGGAGGTCGGAGGTGCCCGGCAGGTCCGGCACGGCCGCCGCCAGCGCCGCCGCCAGGGCCGGACCCGAACCGGCTGTCGCCGCCAGCGAGCCGGCCACGAGGGAGCCGAACAGCTTGCGCCGCAGGGCGGCCACGTCGTCGGTGAGGATGCGCTCGGACAGCTCCGGCAGCGCGATGCCGTGCCGGGCCAGCCGGGCCGGACCGACCCGGATGTCCGCCAGGTCGCGGTAGACCAGCCGCCGGGGCTCGCCCTGCTCCGACAGCACCACCAGCAGGTTCTGGCCGTGTGCCTCCAGTGCGACCCCCATCTGGAGCAGCCGCAAGCCGACCGTGAGCGCGAGCCGCGCGAACGCGGCCGTCCAGGCCGGTGATCCGGTGAGCCCGGTGGCGGGCAGGGCCGCGACCGGGACCACGTGCTCACCCGGGCCCGCGTACTGTCGCGGTGACTCGCGCAGCACCGCCGCCAGGTCGGGGGAGCCGGCAGCGGCCGCGCCCAGCGTGCGGGTGACGTGCAGCAACCCGCCGGTGCGGGCGGCGATGTCCTCCGCGAACGCCGACAATGCCGCCGCAGTCCGTACCGAGCCCACGGAGATGTCCCGCACCGACGAGGTCAGCCGCGCGCTGAGCGCCGTCTTGACGTGCGGGCCCTCCGGCAGCGCGAGCGTGCGCACCGGCATCAGCGGGTGCGCGGCCGGCCCCTCCGCGCAACCCCGCTCGAGTACGTGCGCCGCCTGCCACGGATGCACCGGCAGCACCACCCGCCCCCGCTCCCTCAGCCACCGCGGCCAGTCCCCGGCCACCAGGCACTCCTCCGCCGGCACCGCCAGCAGGCCCAGGCGCACCACCGGTCCGTGCTCCGGGCCGTACGCCAGCTGGTCGGCCACCGAAAAACCGGGACGGGAACGGCAGTTGGGGTGATACGGATGCCCGTCCACCACCTGCCGCTCCCACTCCCAGTCGGTCGTGGGCCACTCTTTCGGGCGATCCGGTCGGCCCGCCCGGGCCAGCGCCAACGAAGCGACGCTGTGCGCGAGTTCGGCGGAGAACGCGGTCGCATGCGGCACGGCGAGGGCGGCCATCAGCCGCTCCGGCCGGTCGTGGGACACCCCGTCCAGCTCCACGGCCGTCACACGGTCGGCCGTCGCGTACGGGTCCGCGGCCGGGCCGTGCAGCCGCCGGCCGTCCGCCAGCCGCAGGGTGAGACCGCCCCCGGCGCTCTCACGGCGCTCCACCCAGGGCAGTGGCTCATGGGCGAACCCCCGCCACAGCCTGGTCAGCACGGCCACCCGGGCGCCCGGCAGCTGCCGGGCGAACTCCGGCACCAGACCGGGGCGTACGACGGCAAGCTCGGCGGCGACCTCGTCCTCGGCAGTGGCAGGTCGGTGCACGGTCGGGCTCCTCGGGTACGAATAGGGCGTCAGGGCGTGCGGTGACGGCGGCGATACTGATCGTCCCCGTCCGACATGACCGCAGGGAACGAGTGGAACGCGTGGACTTCATGCCCCAGGCCGCCGGCGACGACGCCGGGGCCCACGATGATGCCGCAGCCACCATCGGCCCGACCGCGCCGGCCGGCGAGCACGACTGGAGGGCCGGGGAGCGCCGGGCCGCCGCCCGGGTGCGGACGGCGGTGGGTGACGGCGGTGCCCGTGCCGCCGCCCCGTCCGGCGTGCGCACGTGGCCCGGCCTCGCGCCCGGCGCCCCCCGCGCCGGAGCCGCGGCCGACGCGTACGCGTCGGCCCCCCTGCTCAACTGCCTCCTGCGGGAGGTGGCCCGGCCGGTGCCGGGTGAGGCCGGTCGCCCCGTGTACCGGCTGCCCGGCACGGGCCGGCTGCTGCGGGTGCGCGGCACACGGCGGCCCGCCGACCCGGAACTGGGCACGGCCGACGGCTGGCGCCGGCTCGGCCACGCCGACCTCGTCGCGCTCGTCGCCGAGGAGCTCCTGCGGCACACCGGCCTGCCCAACCGCGAGCTGCCCGCGGAGATGACCGACAGCCGGGACACCGTCGCCGCGCTGCTCGGCGCCCGCGCCCGCGCGACCCCGCCCGAGGACCGCTACCTTTGCTCCGAGCAGTCCCTGATCACCGGTCACCCCCACCACCCCGCGCCCAAGTCCCGCGGCGGACGTCCGGCGGCGACCTGGCTCCCGTACGCGCCCGAGGCCCACGCCCGCTTTCCGCTCGTCCTGCTCGGGCTGCGCGAGGACGCCGTCGTCGAGGACGGCGACACGACCGCCCTGGACGCCCTCGGCACGGCCCCGCCCGGCTACCGGCTGCTGCCGGCCCACCCCTGGCAGCTCGACCTCGTCGGACACCGACTGGCGGCGGCCTTCGCGGACGGCCGGCTCGTCCGGCTCGGTACGACCACGTCCGAGGTCTGGCCGACCGCCGCGATCCGCACGCTGTACGCGCCGCAGGAGGACCTGTTCGTCAAGTTCAGCCTCGACGTGCGCATCACCAACGACATCCGCCGGTTGTGGCGGCACGACCTGCTGAGGCTGCGCCGCGCCGACCGGGCCGCCGCGCATGCCGTCGGGTCGGCCCGCGGACCCTCCGCCTGGCTGAGCGACCGCGGCTACCGCACCGCCGCCTTCGCCTTCGAGGAGCTTGCCGTCCTGGTCCGGGACGGGCTTCGCGACCGGTTGCTGCCCGGTGCGACCCCGCTGCTCGCCGCCGGCCTGGTGGAGGGGTTCCCGGGCAGCCCCCTCTTTGCGGCCCCCGACCCGGCGGCCTGGTGGGAGGCCTATCTCGCCGCCGTCGTCCCCCCGGCCCTGACCGCCTTCGCCGACCACGGCGTCGTACTGGAGGCGCACCTGCAGAACACGCTGGTCGCCGTGGACGCCGGCGGGACGCCCGTGCAGGCCCTCTTCCGGGACGCCGAGGGGGTGAAACTGCTGCCGGACGTCGGCCGGGCGGCCGGGTGGCAGCGGCTGGTGTACTGCCTGGTCGTCAACCACCTCACAGAGGTCGCCGGGGCGCTGGCCGAGCACCACCCCGGGCTGGACCCCTGGCCCGCCGCGCGCCGGGAGTTCGCCCGGCATCGGCTGCCCGAGACGGCCGCGCTGCTCGCCGCCCCGACCCTGCCCGGCAAGACGAACCTGCTGCTGCGCTGGACCGGCGCCGACGGCGCCGACGCCCGCTACCGGCCGCTGCCCAACCCGCTGGCCGGCCCGCCACACCGGGACACGGATCCCGGCGCGTGAGCCGCCTTTGGCCGGACACCCCGGAGCCCGGCTCCCCGGCGCCCCGCCCGTCTCCGGCGTGCCGGGCCGTCCGGACCGCGGCGTCAGGGGACCCGCCGCCGCGCGGGTCGGGCCGGGGCACGCCGCCGCTCCGCCATCTCGCCCCGGGACAGGGCGGCGAACAACCCGCCGACCGCCAGGGAACCCGCCGCACCCACCGCGAGGTCGGCGATCGTGTCGCCGTAGCCGACCCGCATCGATCCGGGGGCGGCCTGCTCCGCCACCCATTCGTACATCTCCCACAGCACCGCCGCACCGGTCCCGCACAGGCCGATCACGGTGGCCAGTACCCACCGCGGCATCTCCAGGGCCGCGTGGCGCAGGCCCGGGCCCGCCGCATGCAGCAGGCCGAAGAACACCACGACCGAGCCTGTTCCGGTGAGCAGCAGGTGCACGCTGCATCCCTGGCCGCTGCACCGCCGGCTCATGCCGCAGTCCTGGCGCTTCTGGTACACGGCGCTGCTGGAGCAGCCGCTGCTCGGCCGCTGGATGCTGCGCCGCCGGCCCGGCTTCACGCGTCACCTGATGCGCAAGGGCGTCGTCCGGCAGGCGGTGTGGACTCCGGAGACGATGGGCGAGTTCGTGCGCTCCAGCCCGCGAGCCCGACCGGGCCCGGGCGGGGGAGGCGCTCCACCGTGCCTTCGCGCTGCGGGACGTCGCCAAGCTGGTCCTCGGCCGTTACAGGAAGCTGCGGCTGACCACACCGACCGTCCTGCTCGCCGGCGAGCAGGACTTCATGCTGCCGCCGAGCGTCCTCACCGACGCCGGCCGGCACGCCGACGACCTGCGCGTGCGGGTGATACCCGGCTGCGGCCACTACCTCCACCTGGAGCGGCCCGACCTGGTGGCCGAGGCGGCCGACGACCTCTTCTCCGGTCACCGCTGACCCCACATATCCGGCCCGCGGACCCTCACCTGCGCATCCGCGAGCCATGCCGTGCTCAGCCGTCGGACCATGGGGCGAGGAGCGCGGGCGGAAGAGAGCCCTCCGGCAGCAGGAGTGCAGGCGGAGGGAAGGCCTCCGGCGGCGGACGGCAGGACGGAGGGAACACCTGAGGAAAGCGGCGAGTTCGTCGGGAGTGCATCGGCCCGCTCCCGCCTCTTGTCAGTCGTGCAGCGCATCCACATCGAGGTCGGATACGGCTTGCCGGCGAACGGCTCACGGGGACGGGGGCGGCGTGCCGCCAGTCGGCCATGCCCATGGCGGCCGTTGCCCGCGGCTCCGTTCCCGTCCTCCTCGTCCGGACCATGAGCAAGGAGATTCGAAATGACTGAAGCGCACCTTGGGGCAGGCATTGTCGAGTACCAGGACACCGGTGGTGACGGCCCCGTGCTGGTCCTGCTGCACGGCGTCGCGATGGACGGTTCGCTGTGGCGCAACGTGGTGGCTCGTCTGCGTGGTGAGTTCCGCTGTGTGACTCCGACGCTGCCGCTCGGCGGTCACCGCATTCCCATGGAGGCGGACGCCGACCTGTCGATCACCGGCGTGGCCCTGCTCGTCGCGGAGTTCCTGGACGAACTGGATCTGCGGGACGTCACGCTGGTGATGAGCGACTGGGGTGGCGCCCAGGCACTGGTCGCCCTGGGCCGCGACGAGCGCATCGGCCGACTCGTCATCACGTCCTGCGAGGCGTTCGACAACTTTCCACCTGGCCTGCCCGGTTCGAACCTGTATGCCGCGGCGAAGGTGCCCGGCGGGATCGGCTTCGCCTTCAAGCTGCTGAAGTGGAAGCCGATGCGGCGACTCCCCGTCACTTGGGGGTGGATGAGCAAGCGGCCCGTCCCGCACGCGGTCATGGACGCCTGGTTCCAGCCCTTGTGGACCTCCCCGGACATCCGTCGCGACCTTCGCAAGTACGTGCTGGGCGTACCGCCCGAGGAGGAACTGCTCGCTTGGGCCGAGGGGCTGCGGGACTTCGACCGCCCCTCGCTCGTGGTCTGGGCGGCGGAGGACAAGGTCATGCCGCCCGCGCACGGCCGCAGGCTCGCCGAGTTGCTGCCCCGGAGCGAGCTGGTGGAGATCGAGGACAGCTACACCCTCATTCCGGAGGACCAGCCGGAACGACTGGCCGCGCACCTGCGGTCGTTCGTGCTCACCGGGAGGGCGGCCCAGGCCCGTACCGAGTCGTGATCACCGGGTGTCCGGATGGGGTCTTCGACCCGGATCCATCGAGGCGCGCAGGTGGAGGGCGGTGAGCTCCTGTCGGGCGGTCCGTTCAGGCGGCGTGGTCGAGCACTGCTTCAAGTTCCGGGCATCGCGCCACGCTTCGACGAACCGGCGGCCCGATACCGTGCCGAGCTTCATCTGGCGTCACTCGTGCCCCGGCTCCGCGAAGCCGCGGATGATCAGTCGCCGACAAACCACAGGTAGCTGCCTGGAGTCTGCGAGCAGGACTGCAGCAGCCGCTCGAGATCGACGACGGCTGTCGTCGAGGACGGCTCCGAACACTGCTGCAACAAGGTATCTCCCGCAGTGCAGCTCGCGCCTGCTGCTCGGTGAACAGCGTGTCCCCGTAGGGATCCACTCGCCCGAGCCCGACCTGATGGGTCTCGTCCATGCCGAGCAGCAGGTCGGCCAGTGCCTCGCCGTGCTCGTACGACCCGCGCATCAACGTTTCGCGGGAGCGATCCCAGTCCATGGCCGGTCGGCTGGCATGCAGTTCGATCTCGACGCCCGTCATGCCTCCCCCGGCGAGGCTGCGCCGGCGGCGACAGCACTGGCGATCAGTCGAGCAGAGTCGACCAGGCCCGCGAGTTCATTTGTCCGACCGGCGGTAGGTCGGACCCGGTCTCGTGCGTGGGGGCGCGGGCATCCTTCGGGGTCGGCGGCCCAGGCGAAAGCCACGGCGGGGTCCCGACCCCGAGCGGTTCTGGCGAAAAGCGCTTGGTGGGTCGAGGGCCGGGGCGGGCATGGGGCGGCTGGAAGCGGCTCGGATTCTCCGGGGAGGCGGACGCTCCCGTCGACACGCGATCCGATCGCAGGGGAGGCCGAAAATGAACGGATAGCATGACAGGCGGATCGTATTGATCGTCGTAGGGGGCGGGCGATGCCGAGCTATCACGAAGTCATGACCACCGATCTGTCGACGCTGACGACGGCGGCGCAGAAATGGGACGGCATGGCCGAGGACCTCCATGACAACGTGGAGACCTC
The DNA here is from genome assembly GCF_016921115.1 of Streptomyces actuosus. Lineage (GTDB taxonomy): Bacteria > Actinomycetota > Actinomycetes > Streptomycetales > Streptomycetaceae > Streptomyces > Streptomyces actuosus_A. The sequence goes on along the minus strand of NZ_JAFFZS010000006.1, from coordinate 189,634 downwards.
GTACCGGGACGACGTGCACGGCATCTCGCTGGGTGGACCGGTCTGGAACGGCTTGAGTGCGAACGCCGCCAACGCGCGCTTCGATGTCACACTCAAGGAGATTCAGGCTGCGCAGACGGAGGCCAAGGCCGTCGCCTCGCTGCTGCGGGACGCGCACACCCGGTTCGTCGACCTCAAGGCACGCGTGGAGCGAGCCCGTGACGACGCGATCGAGGCCGGGATGAAGGTCTCCGACCAGGGCGTGTGCCATTTCGACTTTTCGAAGGTGAGTCAGCAGGAAGCTTTCGCCATCCATCACGACCCCGACCTGCCCGAGACCGAGCGTTCGTGGACCGCGCACATCGACGCTGCCCTCCGGGCGGTAGCCGACGCGGACGAGGGCGTGAAGATCGCCCTGAACGCGGTGGCGAAGGACAGCGACCCGCTGCACGGGATGCCGGGCGGGTTCAACGCCGGTGCCAAGGGCGACGTCGAGTCGTACGAGGAGGACGCGATCGAGGACATCGCCCGGCGGGTGGCCGACGGCAAGAAGGTCTCCGCCGAGGAGATGGAGCAACTGCAGCGGGCGCTGCGCGACAATCGCGGCGACAAGGCATTCAGTCAGGAACTGCTGCACGATCTCGGCCCGCAGGCGACGATCAGACTGGGCAACGAGCTCAACGACCGGTTTCAGGACGCGGACGGCGCGCAGAGGCTGCAGCTGGCGGAGATGGAGAAGAACCTCGCCAACTCCATGGCCACGGCGACGGCCGTGCCTGGGAGCGTGAAGGACATGCCGCCCGGTTCGCCGGCGTTCGCGGCGTGGGTGAACAGCAGGGACGGCGCCTTCTACAGGGAGTGGACGGAAGGGATGAAGAAGGAGGGGACGAAGAACTTCGGCCCCAACACCAACCCCCTGTACGGCTATCAGTCCTACGTCAGCCTCATGCAGCACGCCGACCAGGACTTCGACGACCAGTTCCTGTACGACCTGGGCGACCAGACGATCCAGGCCGAGAAGGACCACCCGGGCATCTTCACCATGTGGGGTCCCGGCCACAAGGGTGTGGAGACGGACGCCGTGGACGGCGCCCTCGACCTGATGAGCCGCAACCCGGACGCCGCGACGGCGTTCTTCGACCCGAAGGGCAACGGCTCGGGATCCGACCATGTCGGCAACGACCACTTGAAGTACCTGGCGGGCAGTGGCGACGGCGCACGAGAGTGGCCGAAGAACACGATCACGGGCATCAGCGTCACCAATCTGGACGATCCGACCAGCCGCATCGGGCTCGGCCGTGCCCTGGAGGCGGCGACCACGGGCCACGAGCCGCTGCACGAGGGCGAACCCGGCGGCAAGCCGAGTTCGCACACCGCCGCGCAGGCCCGCGTCATGCAGGCCACGATCAACATCCTCGACGACGGCGCCGGCGGCGAGGACGTCCACGCCAACCTGCGCAGACCGCTGGGGCACGCCATGGCCGACTACGCGGCGGACAACCACAACATCCTTGCCGAGAACGGCACCAAGTACGGGAGCCCCGAGGGCAAGGGTGAGATCTGGACCGACGGCGACAAGGCCGGCATCACCGTCGGCAAGGACAGCCTGATGCGTGTCATGCGCGGACTGTCCGCCGACGACCAGACCTACGCGCTGCTGCAGGACACCCAACGTCACTACGCCATGGACCAGTTGACCCATGCTCCGGACTCGGGCGGCACCGGCAACGACGCCTGGAAGAATCCCGCACGCGACCTCGGTGCGGTGACCGGAGCGATGAACTCCATCGGCTCGGACGTCATCCTCGACGAGCGCGACGGGAAGATCGGCGCCGTCAACGACATGGCACGGTACGCCTACCACTTCGCGGGCGCCCCCGTGACCGGCTTGCCCGTGTTCGGCGACACGACGCAGCGCCTGATCGACGCGGCCACGTACGAGTGGTCCAAGGACGTGGCGGAAGCGGCGAGTTCACAGGCGCAGGAGAAGGACTCGGCCCACTACGCGTCCGGAATCAACGGCACGTACGACATGATCGACCGCTGGGCCGAGGAACGTGGAGTCGACACCCACGACGAGACCAACTCCGAGCACGACCCCAACTGGGACGCGTGGCAGGCGATGCGGGACGAAGCCAAGCAGTCGTACGGAGCGTCGCGCGGAGACGCGGCCGTCTATCTCGGTTGGGAGTAGGACACGGTGGACAACGCGCAGTCGGTCGAGGACACGGCGGTCGGTGATCCGCCCCGGCGACGATCCCGTCGGGGGGCCTGGATCGTGGGTGCGGCCGCCGTGGCCGTGCTCCTGGGCGGGGCTTTCGGGTACTTCAATACGAACGTCCTCGACTCGGGCCGGATCTGTCACGGTTGGGTGACCCCCGACGAAGCGGCTCGGGCGCTGGGCGGTGGCCTCGGACGCGTGTCGGCCTCCGAGGACTCGGCCACCTCGTGCACGATCCGGAAGGCCGGGTGGCTGCCGGGCCAGGACGAGCGCCTCAGCCTGCGCACCGTGACGGAGCAGGCCGGCTTCCCGTTCGGCAGGGGTGCCTGGCAGATCTCCGCGGCGCGACACGTCATGTCGGGCGGTACACACGGCGCGTACGACGCCTACGGCGGCTGGGCCCTGTTGCCGGCCGTCTGCGCGAAGTCCTTTGACGGCGACGGGGCGAGCCCGGTCCTGCACGCCGACGTCACCAGCCCGGACACCGCGGGCGACGCCGACGGCATGCGGGACCTGCTGGCCGCGGCCTCACGCGCCCTGATCGACGGGTCCGCCGACTGCGCCACGCCCGGTTACGGTGACACGGCCACGGTTACGTCGGCGCCGTCGCCCGCCCGGGCAGCGGACCTCGACCAGGTGTGCGGCATCGGCGGGTTCCAGCTCACCAAGGCGCAGGGCCCCAGCGGTCGGCGTGTGATCGAGCAGGTCGTCGGGTCGCCCGGTCAGGGCAGTCTGTACTGCGACCTCTCGTTCGACGGCGACAGGGACGGGCCGTTCGCCCGTCTTGCCGTCGTCGGCGACCCCGCTCTCGTCGCCGCCTTCACCGGACGCGACGTCACCCGGGCCGAGTGCGCGGGCAGGGACACGGTCTTCGCGCTCGACCTCCGGTACTTCGACGCGTCCGAGCGTGCCGCCACCCACCTGCCGGACACGGCGGGATTCACCGAGGAGTTCACCGAGGCGGCCGGCGCGGCGATGCGATGCGCGTGACGCAGCCGACCGGCGCAAGGGGAGGAGACACACGATGAGTGACGTCGGCACGCAGCTCAACCAGGTCCCGACGGATCCGGGCGGGGGAGGCGGGAACGGCGGCGGCGCGCAGGGGCCTTACCTCGCCTCCACCCCGGCGGAGAAGAAGAAGGCCGCCAAGTCCATCGAGGACACCGTCGAGCCGGGCACGCGCAGGGCGGGCGCCCTGGCGGACGAGGCGACCGACGCCGCGGTCAAGGCGTTCTCCGCCAAGGACGGTGACGGCTGGATGGCATCGGGCGCCCTCAAGGCCGCACACGAGGCCTGGGGCAATCAGGTTCAGGCTCTGCTGACTCGGCTGGGCGGTGAGAAGGAATCGCTCCGCGCCACGAACACGCTCCTCAGCGGAACGGACTTCCAGATCGGCGCCGGCTCCCAGCGAGTCCCGTCGCCTCTGGACGGCTACTAGTAGATCGTCGCGGCTAAGTGTTGTTCTGGTTGGTGGAGTGGGGGTCGGGCAAGCTCCCCTTGTCGGTTCCGTTCGGCCGGGCAGGGGTGTCGTGTCCTCGCAGAAGAAGTATCCGGTTGCGTTGAGTGCCGAAGATCGTCAGGCGTTGGTGCGGGTGACCACGACGGGAGTCCGTAGCGCGTCGATGATCAGGCAGGCGCGGGTGCTGCTCGCGTTGGACACGTCGGTCGGCGAGGTCGATCCGCGGGCGGTGATCGCGGACCGGGTCGGGGTCTCGTGTGAGTCGGTCCGCCTGATCTCGAAGCGGTACGCGGAGAGCGGCGGCGATGTGTGGGCCACGGTCGGCCGGAAGGAACGCGTATGCCCGCCGGTGCCTTAGCGAATGCTCGCCTCTGTATCCCATCGTGTGCCGGCTGTGGTCATCCGGGCCGGCTCCACGCTGCCCATCCGGTACACGATGCGGCTGGGCGCCTGGCCCGGGCGCTCACGAACCTCAATCCCGGAACCCACCGACGAAGCCCTCGGCCACATGCGACCAACACAAGATCGCGAAGTCGCACTGGAGTACTGACCCGCGACGACCGCGGGTGGCTGCACAACGCCGGCGCACGTCGTTGGCCTGCGCCATCGAACGTGAGCCCTGGCGGCGACGGCTGAAGAGTGAGGGTCTTCAGCGGTGCCGCGCAGGCCGCGATGCGCAGAAGTCCCTCAGAACCGAGGCGTTGTGCGAGACAGTTCTGACAGACTTCCGGGGTGGAACTGACACCTGATCAAGCCGCACTCGTGTGACCGTGCGCTTCGGTCGGCGAGTGTGTGCTTCAGCTGGCGGGCTGGACCTTCGGCATCGATCGCGACTGCGAGTCGGTCGGCGTACTCGGTCAGGGCCGCACTGCGCAGGGCGAAGCACCGCGAGGCGCCAGGGTTCACCACGAGCCGGATCGAAACCGGCGACCGGGTTTCACGGGGATTGAAATCCTCCGCTGCGTGACACTGTGACGCAGGTCACGACAGGCGCAGAACCTGTGCGCAGCATCGGGCGTCTGGCTGGTGTGAGATCACGCAGGAGAGCACTGGACGAGCTGGACGAGGAGCGCCTCGTCCGGCTGGTGGCCAGAGGTGACCGCGGGGCGTTCGACGAGTTGTACCGGCGCACGTCGCCGTGGCTGGCGGTGCGGTTGCGCCGCCGCTGCGCGGACGAGCAGATCGTCGCCGAGGTCATGCAGGAGACCTATCTGGCGGTGTGGCGGGCGGCCGGTGCGTTCGCCGGGAGCGCGGTCGGCGGGACGGCCGTCGGGTGGCTGTGGACGATCGCGGCGCGCCGCCTCGTCGACGCGTTCCGGCGCCGTGCCCACCATGCCGAGCCGCCGGTCGCCGCCGCCGAGCGGGCGGTGGTGCCCGCGGCGGAGGACGAGGCACTGGCCGGGACCGTCGGCGGGGACGTCGGTGACGCCCTGCGGCGACTGGCGCCGGAACTTCGAGAGGTCCTGCAGGCCATGGTGCTGGACGGGTTCTCCGTGCGGGAGACCGCCGTCCTGCTCAGACTGCCCGAAGGCACGGTCAAGACCCGCGCCCGCCGGGCCCGGATCGCGATGCGGGAGGCGCTGGCATGAGCGGGGAACACTCGTCGATGCGGCTGCTCGACGACTACGCACGTGGTGATACGGAGATGGCCGCGGACGCGGTGTGGGCGTTGGAGGCCCATCTGGAGACGTGCGCGATGTGCCGGAGTCGTCTGGCGGCCTCCGTGGCCACCGAGGTGCCCGGCATCGCCACGCTCCTCGACACCGTCCGGGCCGGTCTGGAACCGCAGTTGGACGCGGCCGTCAGGACACCCTCGCGGCGACACCGCCCGCGGTGGCTGTCGGCCTGGCTGACGCCGGCCATGGCCCCGTGGCTGGCCATGACTGTCGTCGTCACCCTGATGGCGCTGCTGCTGGACTCACTCGCACGGCCCACGTTCTTCGGCGACACCTCTCCCGTGTTGGCGATCGCGCCCGTGCTGCCGCTGTGCGGTGTCGCCGCATCGTGGTCGCGCGGCCTGGACCCGGCGCACGAACTGACGGCCTCGACCGCCCGAGCCGGCCTGCCCCTGCTCCTCAGGCGCACCACGGCGGTTCTCGTGGTGGTCCTGCCCGGGCTCCTGGTGGGGGGCTGGCTGACCGGAACCATGACGGCCGCGCAGTGGCTGCTGCCCTCCCTGGCCTTCACCTCCACCGCCCTGGCGCTGGGCAGCGTGGTCGGTGTGACCCGCGCCGCCATCGGGCTGGCGGTCGCGTGGGGCGTCGTCGTGGCACCCGCGTGGGTCACCGGCCACGTCCCGCTTGCCCTGCGGATTGTCCTCCAGCCCGACCAACTGCCCGTGTGGGGGCTGCTCCTCGCGCTCGGCATCGGCGCCGTGATCGCCCGCAGAAACGCGTACTCAACGCTGTGAAACCATCGTCGACCCTCGAAAGGGACCACCGCATGACGCCCACCACGAGCGCGGCCGACACCGCGCCGAAAACCTACGCCTGGGAGATCCGGGCCAGCGGCCTGAGAGTGCGCGTCGGACGCAAGAAGATGGCCGTCGACGGACTCGACCTCTCCCTGGGCATCGGCACCCACGGCCTCCTGGGGCCCAACGGAGCGGGAAAGACCACCCTGATCCGGACGCTGGCCACCGTGCTGCGCCCCACCGAGGGCGAACTGGAGATGCTCGGCACCTGCGTGGGCGCGACGGTTGACCACCGGGCCCTGCGCCGCCGGATCGGCTGCCTGCCGCAGGATTTCGGCTACTACAAGCGCTTCACGGTGCGTGAGTTCGTCGAGTACATGGCCTGGTTGAAGGAGGTTCCGAAGGCGGCCATCCCCGGGGCCGTCCAGCGGGCCGTGGAACGGGTGGGCCTGGCGGACCGCGCCGACCATCGGATGAAGACCCTGTCCGGCGGCATGGTGCGGCGGGCCGGCATCGCCCAGGCCATCGTCAACGATCCCGCGGTGCTGCTGTTGGACGAGCCGACAGTCGGCCTGGACCCGGCGCAGCGGTTGCGCTTTCGCGAGCTGTTGCAGGAACTGGGCCGCGACACCTGTGTGGTCGTCTCCACCCATCTGGTCGAGGACGTCGCGGCCGCCTGCTCCGACGTGGTGCTCTTCGCCGACGGCCGCCTCGTCTTCCAGGGCACGCCGGACGACCTGGCCGCGGCGGGCGGCCCCGACCACCCGGGCGACAGCCCCCTGGAGCGCGGCTACTCGGCGCTGCTCCAGGGCTCCGAGCAGCCGGGAGGCACCTGGTGAACGGACGTGTCCTGCGCATCGAGCTGAAGCGCTCCATCGCCCCGTGGCCCGGCCTCGTCGTCCTGGCAGGCAGCCTGGCGGTCCTCCTACTGATCGACGGGATCTGGTGGCAGGGCGAGGCGGGATGGACGGCCCAGTGGACCTCCATGGCCCTGTGGACCCGGTACCTGCTGGGCTTCTGGTGGCCGCTCGTGGCGGGCCTGGGGGCGGTGTACGGGCTGCGCGACTCCCGCTCGCGGATGGCCGAACTGCTGACGACCACGCCGCTGCCGGCCTGGCGCCGTGCGGCGCTGCCGGCCGGCGCGGCGGCACTCGTGCTGGCGTCCGGCTTCGGCCTCCTGGTCCTCGTGGGCGGAGTCCAGGTGGCCCTCGGCGCCACCGTCTACACGGGTCTCGGCTGGCTGCCGATCTCGCTGGTGGCGGCGCTGTCCCTCGTCGCGGGGGCCGTGTTCGGCATGGGCGTCGCGCGGGCCGTGCCCTCTGTGTTCACCCCGCCGGCCCTGACGGTGTTCTTCTTGCTGACGGCCCTCCTCCTGCGGCAGAGCAATGAGGGGGCACTGCCGTCGAGCGTCGCGCCGAACCGGCTCGCCCTGCTGTTCCCGGTGACCGCGGAGCCGCGGGAGATGCTGCTGACCCTGTCCGGCTCCGTGCACCTCGGCCAGACGCTCTGGCTGCTCGGCCTGCTCGCCACCGGTTTCGCACTGCTGTCGGCCGCGACCCGCCGGGCCCGACTGCTCGCGGTGGCCCCCGTCCTGGCCGGCGCGGCCCTGGCCCTGCTGATCCTCCCGGCCACTCCGCGCGGCACCTACGCCATCGACAAGGCCGCGGCCACCCTGGTCTGCGACGGGCCGGTGTGCGTGACGCAGGCAAACCGCTCACACCTGCCCGAACTCGCGCCGCGCGGCAAGGACGCGCTGCGTGTGCTGCACGACGCCCTGGGCGACACGGCGCCGAACTCGGTGCGGGAGGACACCGAGCTGCGCGCGCTCGGCGACGAACGCCAACTCTCCGGCGACGCGGTGCTGGTCGACTTCGACGACCCGCTGATCGCCCATGCGACGGGGGCGGAAATGACCCGCCTCCTGGTCGCCCAGGGCCTGGCACCGAACTGCGCACCGCGCACCCCTTGGGAGGGCGGGGGGCAGGTCGACATCCCCGTACAGAGCATCGCCGCGAGCTGGGCCCTGGGCGATCGCCAGTTCGAACCGCTGCAGAGGCCGGACTCCTACGCGTACGCGCAGCGCACCGCCGACGTCGCCTGGCAGCGGCTGATGGCGCTGTCACCGGCCGAGCAGCGCTCGCGGATCGCCGAGGTGCACGCCGCCGCCCTCTCCTGCACGGGGTACGACGGGCTTTCGGTGTTGGCGGGGAAGGCGTCGCAATGAGGTGGCTGATCCTGTACGCCCGTTCACGACAGGTGCCCACCTCGGCCGCGGCGGTCGCGCTCGTCGCGCTGGCGGCGTGGGCCTTCAACCAGGACGGCGCGGGCCGGATGGAGCCGGGAATCGCGGTCCTGATCCTGACCGCGAACGTGGCGGCCGCTTCCGTCGGGCTCGGTGGGCGGGACGTCGCGCTGGATCGGACGGCCGCGATCCGGTGGATGCCCCGGCGGGCGGCGCACGTGCTGCTGGTCGGCGCGGTCGCCGGGGCGGCGCTGCTGGCGGTCCAGGCGGCGGGAGCCAAGCTCGCCCCGGCCGCGCTCGTCGTCCGGGACAGCGCGGGCTTGGTCGGCCTGGCCGCGCTCGGGGCGGTGCTGTGCGGGGCACAGTTCGCATGGACCCTGCCGATCGGCTGGCTCGCGTTCACCCTCCTCGTCCCGGTTCCGCCCGGCATCGCGGGAGAGGTGGGCGGCTGGATGATCATTTCCCCCGCCACGACGGCGTCCGCCGCGACCGCGTGGGCTCTGCTGGCGACCGGTACCGTGCTGTACGCCGCAGCAGGACCGAGACAGTAGCGGATACGCCCCGCGCCAGGGCGCAGTGCCGCCCGGCTCGCCGAGCAGCTGCCGGCCCATTACGTGGTCTTCGACGTTCTCCAGGTCAACGGGGAGGAACTGCTGCGCTCGCCGTACGGGGAGCGCAGCGCCCGTCTCGAGGCCCTGCTCGCCGAGTACGAGCTGACCGTCCCGTGGACGCTGTGCCCCGAGACCTCCGACGTGGCCGTGGCCCGGGAGTGGCCGACCGCCCGGACCGAGGTCCCCGGCATCGAGGGGCTGATCATCAGAGGCGGGGAGCAGCGGTACCTGCCCGGGGCGCGGGCGCTGGTCAAACTCCGCCGCCGGGACACCACCGAGGCGGTCGTCGGCGCCGTCACCGGCACGCTGCGCCGGCCGCAGACGGTCCTGGTCGGCCGTTTCGACCGGGACGGCGTGCTGCGCCCGGTCGGCCGGAGCACCCCGCTGTCTCCCGACGCCGCCCGCCGCCTCGCCGTCCAGCTCGCTCCCGCGCAGCCGGGGCACCCGTGGCAGGGTGTGCGGTTCACCACCCCTGGGGATCCCGCACCCAGCGGGACGTCGTCCTCGTCGCCCCCGGCCCGGTCGCTGAGACCGAGGTCGACACCGCCCAGGAGGGCGGCCTTCGCGCTTCTGCGCCGGCCGCGTATCCGCAGGCCTTCCTCGCCCTCGGCCGCGCAATCGTCTGCTGGCGGCGCCTCAGAAGCAGTGCTGATCTGATCCCTCAGCCCGTACCGCCTACCAGTGCCTCGCCGAGCGGGGTGCGCCGGTAGAGCACCGACCGTCCGGACCGGGCGCGGACGAGCAGTCCCGCGCCTCGCAGGATGGCGAGGTGGTCTCCTACCGCGCCGGGTGCCATGGCGAGGCTTCGGGCGAGGTGGCTGGTACTGGCCGGGGCGTGCCCGAACCGGGCGTCACCCCGAAGCGAAGACCTCAGTTGCGTCAGGGCGAGGTTTTCGGGCTGAGCCCGGAGGGCATCGACCATGCCCGAGGCGTCCTCCACGTCCGTCGCCGAGTTCAGGCGGTCAACGGGAGGCTGTACTTCGCCCTGCCGAAGGGGGCGAAGGCGCGCGTCGTCGACATGCCCGCCTCGGTGGCCGAGGAGTTGAAGCGGCACGTCGACGTGTTCCCGCCGGTGGAGGTGGAGCTTCCGTGGGGGAAGCCGGAGGCGGACAGACAGCGGAGGAGGTTCTCCCTTCTGCCCACCACGCGGTTCGGCAACGCCGTGGCCGTGAACACGTGGAACACCTGCACCTGGAATCCGGCGCTGGCCGGCCGGCATCATTCCTCCGCGCTCCAAGGGGGCGAAGAAGCGGCAGTGGGAGGCGGTGCCGAAGGACGGCTTCCACGTGCTGCGGCATACGTACGCCTCGACGATGCTGGAGGCAGGGGGGTCCGTGGTGGCGTTGGCGCGATGGCTCGGGCACTCCTCTCCGGCTGTCACGCTTGGTTACTATGCTCCCTTCATGCCGGAGGCCGGAAGTAAGGGGCGCACCGCCCTTGACGGACTGCTGGGGAGACAGGGAGACGAGCATGCCAGTCGAAACTCCCCAGATTCTCCCGAGGGCTGATCGGGAAGGTTTCCCCGAAATGCACCATGCCGGAGCTGGTCATGGATTGTAAGGTAAACGAGCAGTAGGGCCTTGGAAGATGATGAGAGAGGTTACTGCAACCCGCTACATCGCGCCTCTGAGGTCCGGCGGCTCCGTCCCCGGCGTCGTCGAGGCCGACGACCTCGGCACCTACGTCGTGAAGTTCACCGGTTCCGCGCAGGGCCGCAAGGCCCTGGTCGCCGAGGTGATCGTCGGGGAGCTGGCGCGGGCGCTCGGCCTGCGCTTCCCCGAGCTGGTCCTGGTGCACTTCGATCCGGCGGTCGCCGCGGCCGAGCCCCATCAGGAGGTGCGGGACCTGCACGCCGCCAGCGCGGGCGTCAATCTCGGCATGGACCTCCTGCCGGGTGCACGGGACTTCACACCGGAGGTCGCCGAGGTCTTCCCCGTCGACCCGGTGGAGGCGGGGCGGATCGTCTGGCTGGACGCGCTGACGGCGAACGTCGACCGCACGGTGCACAGCTCCAACCTGATGGTGTGGCCCGTGCTGGGGGTCGCACCGCCGCGGCTGTGGCTGATCGACCACGGTGCCGCCCTGGTCTTCCACCACCGCTGGGACGGTGCCGACCCGTCGCGGGTCTACGACTTCCGCCACCACGCCCTCGGCCGCTACGGCCCCGACGTGCGGGCGGCCGACGCCGAGCTGGCGCCGAAGGTGACCGTGGAACTGCTGCGCAGGATCGTCGCGGAGGTGCCGGACGCCTGGCTGGCGGACGCCGCCGGACCCGACGAGACGCGTGCGGCGTACGTCGATCACCTGTACGCGCGCGTGCGGCACTCGGCGGCGTGGCTCCCCACCGACTTCCCGGGCCGCGAGGAGCTGGCGGCCGAGGAGGCGCGCCGCGCGGCACGGACGCGGGCCGCCCGGCCGGACTGGCTCAAACGGGTGCCCGACCTGCACGGCAAGCCCGCCGCGGAACAGGACTGGTCGGTGCACCTGGGATGAGCCGGTCCACGACGGCACCGCGGACGGCACGGGACGACGCGAGGGTGGCCCGGGGGCGGCACGGCGGACGGCAGGACGCGTGACAGGGTGGGTGGCGTGGTGAACGACACGGAGAGCGGCGCCCGGCGCGTCGAGATCGAGTACTGCACGCAGTGCCGCTGGCTGCCGCGGGCCGCCTGGCTCGCCCAGGAACTGCTCACGACGTTCGAGACGGAGCTGGCCGAGCTGGCGCTCCGCCCCGGCACGGGAGGCGTCTTCGTCGTCCGTGTGGACGACGAAGTGGTGTGGGACCGCCGTGAGCAGGGCTTCCCGGAGCCCACGGCGGTCAAGCGGGCCGTACGCGACCGAGTGGCCCCGGGCCGGTCCCTGGGCCACTCGGACGGGTCCGCGTGACGCTCAGCCCCGCAGCTGCTCGTAGGCGGGCAGGGTGAGGAAGTCCGCGTAGTCCTCGTCGAGGGAGACCGTCAGCAGGAGGTCGTGGGCCTGCTGCCAGTTGCCCGCGGCGAACGCCTCGGCGCCGATCTCCGCGCGGACGTTCTCCAGCTCCTCGGCGGCCACCTTGCGGACCAGGTCCGCGGTGACCCGCTCGCCGTTGTCGAGGACGACGCCGGCGTTGATCCACTGCCAGATCTGCGAGCGGGAGATCTCGGCGGTGGCGGCGTCCTCCATGAGGTTGAAGATGGCGACGGCGCCGAGCCCGCGCAGCCAGGCCTCGATGTAGCGGACGCCGACCTGGACGGCGTTGACCAGTCCGCTGTACGTCGGCTTGGCCTGCAGGGAGTCGATGGCGATCAGGTCCGCCGCCTTGACGTCGACGTCCTCGCGCAGCCGGTCCTTCTGGTTCGGCCTGTCACCGAGCACCCTGTCGAAGGACTCCATGGCGATCGGCACGAGGTCGGGGTGGGCGACCCAGGAGCCGTCGAAGCCGTCGCCCGCCTCGCGGTCCTTGTCGGCGCGGACCTTCTCGAAGGCGACCTTGTTGACCTCCGCGTCCTTGCGGGAGGGGATGAAGGCAGCCATGCCGCCGACGGCGTGGGCGCCGCGCTTGTGGCAGGTGCGCACGAGAAGCTCGGTGTACGCCCGCATGAACGGCGCGGTCATCGTCACCGCGTTGCGGTCCGGCAGGACGAACTCGGCGCCGCCGTCGCGGAAGTTCTTGACGATGGAGAACAGGTAGTCCCAGCGGCCCGCGTTCAGCCCGGAGGCGTGGTCGCGGAGTTCGTAGAGGATCTCCTCCATCTCGTACGCCGCGGTGATCGTCTCGATCAGGACGGTGGCGCGGACGGTGCCCTGCGGGATGCCGACGTAGTCCTGCGCGAAGACGAACACGTCGTTCCACAGGCGGGCTTCGAGGTGCGACTCGGTCTTGGGCAGGTAGAAGTACGGGCCCTTGCCGAGGGCGAGGAGGCGCCGGGCGTTGTGGAAGAAGTACAGGCCGAAGTCGACGAGGGCACCGGGGACCTGCCGTCCGTCGGCGTCGACGAGGTGACGCTCGTTCAGGTGCCAGCCCCGGGGACGCATGACCACGGTGGCGAGTTCGGCGTTCGGGCGCAGGGCGTAGGACTTCCCGGTCCGCTCGTCGGTGAAGTCGATGCTGCGGGTGTAGGCGTCGATCAGGTTGAGCTGGCCGAGGACGACGTTCTCCCAGGTCGGCGCTGAGGCGTCCTCGAAATCCGCGAGCCAGACCCGTGCGCCCGAGTTGAGGGCGTTGATGGTCATCTTGCGGTCGGTGGGGCCGGTGATCTCCACGCGGCGGTCGTCGAGCGCGGCGGGGGCCGGGGCGACCTTCCAGGAGTCGTCCGCGCGGATCGCGGCGGTCTCCGGCAGGAAGTCGAGGGTGGAGGTGCGGGCGATCTCGGCGCGGCGCTCCGCGCGGCGGGCGAGGAGCTCGTCGCGGCGCGGCGTGAACCGCCGGTGCAACTCGGCCACGAAGGCGAGTGCCGCGTCGGTGAGGACCTCCTCCTGCCGGGGCAGGGGCTCGGCGTCGACGACGGCCAGCGGGGACGGCGCTGGTGCGGACATGGACTGTCACTTCCTTCAGCGAGCGCGGCACCGGGTGCCGGAGGGTGCAGAGAGGGCGAATCGCACCGGCGACGGGCCCTCGTTCACGTGGAGCCGGGAACGAGGCAGGTCGGGTGCTTCTGGCGAATGGATAGTAGTTTCCTCATTGTGGAACTTCAATGGTTTGTTGATGTCGAGATTCTCTGAGTCGAGGGAAGGCGGCGCCCGGTGCCACCCCGATCACTCAAGGTGGTCCAGATCCGCGGCCGTGTCGATGTCATGGGGTGCGGCCACGTCCCCGCACTCGACGAGGGTGATCTCGGTCCCGTGCGCCTTCAGGTAGGCGCGTGCCCCGCGGTCGCCGCTCGCAGTCGCCGTGACGCCCGCCCAGTGCGCGGCTCCGAGGAGCACGGGGTGTCCGCGTACGCCGTCGTAGGCGGCGGAGGCGAGCGAGGTCTCGTCCGTGTACGCGGCCAGGACGCGGGCGACGGCCTCCGCGCCGATGCCGGGTTGGTCGACCAGGGAGACCAGGGCGGCCCGTGCGCCCGTTCCGGCGAGCGAGTCCAGGCCGGTCCGCAGGGAGGAGCCCATGCCCTGCTCCCAGTCCGGGTTGCCGACGAGGACGCAGCCGTCGAGCCGGGCCCGTTCGCGCACCTCGTCCGCGCCGGCCCCCAGCACCACGTGCACGCGCGTGCACCCCGCCGCCCGCAGTACTCCGACCGCGTGCTCGACGAGTGGCCGGCCCCGGTGGATCAGCAGTGCCTTGGGTCGCCCGCCGAGCCGCCGCCCCCCTCCCGCGGCCAGCACCAGCCCCGCAACCGCCTCCGTCGTCCGGTCCGTCCGGGGTGTCGCCGGTGTCGCCGGTCTCGCCGGTCTCGTCGGTCTCGTCGGTCTCGTCATGGACTCTGCATATCGCACGAGGCGGGGGGCGGCAGCCACGGCGCGAGGGGGCGCGGAGAGCGCGCCGTCCCGGTCGCCTGTCCCGCGGGGTGCGCGGGCTTCGCCGCGGGGCTGCCGGGCATCGGAGGTGAATCACTCGGCGCGGCGGGTCGATCACGCTGCGGGCTGGCGTCCGCGGGGTGGGGTGGCGTTGACTGGGCGCCCGCACCGATCCCGCGCCCTCGGCGCGGGGTCGTGCACCGGATCGGAACGCGCACGGCGACGTGCGAGGGGGGAGGGCCCTGTTGCGGAGCGTGGGTCACAGGCCTGTGACTGGCAGCGGCGAGGACCCGCGGGTGAAGGAGCTGCGCTCCGCCGTGGCCCGGCTGCGCCGGGAGCTCGCCGCGCATCCCGCCGAGTTCGCGGACCGGGGCATCGCCGAGGAGGAACTGGCCGCACTGGACGCCATGGCCGCCGGAGGCGTGCCCAGGGTGCCTCACCTGCGCCGCTCCCTGCTGCTGGTCGCGGGCGCGATCGGCTCGGTGAGCGCTCTGAACCGGGGGCTGTCGCAGGTCCGCGCCGCGGTGGACCTCTTCGGCGAACCGAGCCGCTGAGGGCGGATCGCCCGACCGGAGCCCGGCATGGCGAACGGGACGGTGCTCCCGGGTCCCGGGTCCCGGGCCCCAGGGCCGATCCACGGGCCCCGGCGCTCGGTGCCCGCGGTCCCCGGTGGGCGGGGCGTCAGCCCCCGTTGCCCGAGCTGGCCAGGGCCTCCGACAGCTCGCGGGCGACCTCTTGGAGCAGTGGCACCATCGTCTCCGTCGCCGCCTCGGTGACACGGCCGGCGGGCCCGGAGATCGAGATCGCCGCGGTGGTGGGGGAGTCGGGCACCGAGACGGCGAGGCAGCGGACGCCGATCTCCTGCTCGTTGTCGTCGACGGCGTAGCCCTGCCGCCGTACGTCCTCCAGTGCCGCGAGGAAGCCCTCCGGCGTGGTGATGGTCTTGTCGGTCGCGGCCGGCATGCCTGTCCGGGCGAGCAGCGCGCGCACCTCCTGGGCCGGGAAGTCCGCCAGCAGGGCCTTGCCCACGCCGGTGGAGTGCGGCAGGACGCGCCGCCCGACTTCGGTGAACATGCGCATCGAGTGCTTCGACGGCACCTGGGCGACGTACACGATCTCGTCGCCGTCGAGCAGGGCCATGTTGGCCGTCTCGCCGGTCTCCTCGACCAGGCGGGTGAGGTAGGGCCGGGCCCAGGTCCCCAGGAGCCGGGAGGCCGACTCGCCCAGGCGGATCAGTCGCGGGCCGAGGGCGTAGCGGCGGTTGGGCTGCTGGCGCACGTAGCCGCAGGCCACCAGGGTGCGCATCAGCCGGTGGATGGTCGGCAGTGGCAGGCCGCTGCTCGCGGACAGCTCGCTGAGGCCCACCTCGCCCCCGGCGTCCGCCATCCGCTCCAGCAGGTCGAAGGCGCGCTCCAGGGACTGGACCCCGCCCGAGGCGGCGGACCTGGCGGAGTCGGTGGTGCTGGCGCTGGACGTCGGCACGGCGCGTTCCTTTCGCGGCTGGCGGGAGAGGCAGCAGCCTACCCGGCAGTCGGTTGACTCCCCGCTTGTGTGTAGCTACGTTCTGCTTGATGGAATTCTAATTCCACCTTGTGGAAACGTCCAGGGGGGTGCCCGGCGGGTGCACTGTGGACGAGTGTGCCCTTGACGGCTCCGGAGCGGGAGTGAAGACTCCGGAGCGGGATTCAACAGATCGTTGAAATTTGTTACGCGCAACGACATTGCGTTTCCCGCAGGTGAACCGGCGGCGAGAGAGGGGTCCGGGTGTCCGAGGCTGAACTGGTGCTGCGCTCGCGGCGCGTGGTCACTCCTGAAGGGATGCGTGCCGCGGCGGTCGCGGTCGCCGCGGGCAGGATCGTGGCCGTACTGCCCTACGACGCCGACGTCCCGGCCGGTGCCCGCCTCGAGGACTTCGGCGACGACGTCGTGCTGCCGGGCCTGGTCGACACCCACGTGCACGTCAACGACCCCGGCCGCACCGAGTGGGAGGGGTTCTGGACGGCCACCCGAGCCGCCGCGGCCGGCGGCATCACCACACTCCTCGACATGCCGCTCAACTCCCTGCCGCCGACCACCACCGTCGGGAACCTGCGGGTGAAGCAGGAGGTGGCCCGCGACAAGGCCCACATCGACGTCGGCTTCTGGGGCGGCGCGCTGCCCGACAACGTCGGGGACCTGCGCCCGCTGCACGAGGCCGGCGTCTTCGGTTTCAAGGCGTTCCTGTCACCGTCCGGGGTGGACGAGTTCCCGCATCTGGACCAGGAGCAGCTCGCCCGGTCCCTGGCCGAGATCGCCGGGTTCGGGGGCCTGCTGATCGTGCATGCGGAGGACCCCCACCACCTGGCCTCCGCCCCGCAGCACGGCGGCCCCGAGTACGCGCACTTCCTCGCCTCGCGTCCGCGCGACGCCGAGGACACCGCCGTCGCGAACCTCATCGCCCAGGCCAAGCGCCTCGATGCACGCGTGCACGTGCTCCACCTCTCCTCCGGCGACGCGCTGCCCATGATCAGCGCGGCGAAGGCCGAGGGCGTGGCGATCACGGTGGAGACCTGCCCGCACTACCTGACGCTGACGGCCGAGGAGGTCCCCGACGGCGCCAGCGAGTTCAAGTGTTGTCCGCCCATCCGCGAGGCGGCCAACCAGGACCTGCTGTGGCGGGCGCTCGCCGACGGGACGATCGACTGCGTGGTCACCGACCACTCGCCGTCCACCGCTGACCTGAAGACCGACGACTTCGCCACCGCCTGGGGCGGCATCTCCGGTCTCCAGCTCAGCCTCTCCGCCGTCTGGACCGAGGCCCGCCGCCGCGGCCACGGCCTCCAGGACGTCGTGCGCTGGATGTCCGAACGGACGGCCGCCCTGGCCGGCCTGGCGAACAAGGGGGCGATCGCACCCGGTCGCGACGCCGACTTCGCGGTCCTGGCACCCGACGAGAGCTTCACCGTGGACCCGGCCGCCCTCCAGCACCGCAACCGCGTCACCGCCTACGCGGGCAGGACGCTGTACGGCGTGGTGCGGTCCACCTGGCTGCGCGGGCACCGGATCGCGGCGGACGGCACGTTCACCGAGCCCCGGGGCCGTCTGCTCACCCGCCACCCGTAGCCCGCTCCTCCCTCTTCTGCCGCTCCCGCGGCGGCCGACCGAACGAAAGGCAGGACCTGATCACCGTGACGGCGATTCCCAGCTTCACCGGCGACGCGAGCCCCTACGGCGGCGGCGACCCGTACGCGGACTACCGCACCGCCGACTTCCCCTTCACCCACCACGCGGACCTCGCCGACCGCCGGCTGGGCGCCGGAGTCATCGCCGCCAACGACGAATTCTTCGCCCAGCGAGAGAACCTGCTGCTGCCCGAGCGCGCCGAGTTCGACCCGGAGCACTTCGGGCACAAGGGCAAGATCATGGACGGCTGGGAGACCCGTCGGCGCCGCGGCGTCTCCGCCGAGCACCCCTGGCCGGCCGCCGACGACCACGACTGGGCCCTGATCCGCCTGGGCGCCCCCGGCGTCGTGCGCGGCATCGTCGTGGACACCGCGCACTTCCGCGGCAACTACCCGCAGGCGGTGTCCGTCGAGGGCGCTTGCGTGCCGGGCTCCCCCTCCCCGGAGGAACTCCGCGCCGACGACGTCAAGTGGACCGCCCTGGTCCCGCGCACCCCGGTCGGCGGCCACGCGGCCAACGGCTTCGCGGTCGACGTCGAGCAGCGCTTCACGCATCTGCGCGTCAACCAGCACCCGGACGGCGGAATCGCCCGCCTGCGCGTGTACGGCGACGTCGTTCCGGACCCGGAGTGGCTGGCGGCCCTCGGCACCTTCGACGTCGTGGCGCTGGAGAACGGCGGCGGCGTCGAGGACGCGTCGAACCTGTTCTACTCGCCGGCCACCAACACGATCCAGCCGGGCCGCTCCCGCAAGATGGACGACGGCTGGGAGACGCGCCGCCGTCGTGACCAGGGCCACGACTGGATCCGCTACCGGCTCGTCGAGCAGTCCGTGATCCGCGCCGTCGAGATCGACACCGCCTACCTGAAGGGCAACAGCGCCGGCTGGGCGTCGGTGTCCGTGAAGGACGGCGAGAGCGGCGAGTGGCGGGAGATCCTGCCACGCACCCGCCTGCAGCCCGACACCGACCACCGCTTCGTGCTGCCGCAGGCGGCCGTCGGCACGCACGCGCGCGTGGACATCTTCCCCGACGGCGGCATCTCCCGCCTGCGCCTGCACGGTTCACTGACCGACGAGGGCGCCGCGCGCCTGGTGGCACGCCACCAGGAACTGGGCGGCTGACCCTCCCGGAGGCCGCCGCGAAAGCCCCGCCGTCCGCCTGCCCGGCGGGCCCCGAGGCCCGAGGCACGCGTGGGCTCCGGCGGAGGCTCCCGCCTGCGTCCGAGCCCCGCCAGGGCGTTGCCCCGCCTGTCGCGCGGCGCGCTCGCCCGCAGGGCGCTCCGGTGCGGTGGCACCCTGCCGCCCGGCGGCGAACCGCCGCCGGGGCAGCGTCACGGGGGCGGGCGCGGCACTGCCGGCAGCAGACACCGACGGCAGGCCCCGGCGTCGGACACCGGGGGTAGACGAGGGCGCGGCATGGCGGTGGTACGCCCGCGGGGCGGGGCACCCGGAGCGGACGGCACCCGTGCGCTCCGCGCCGTTCGACGCCCTGTGCCGTTCGACGCCGACGCCGACGCCGCTCGACACCCCGGCCGCCCGACGCACCGCACCGCGTCACGCCCGGCACCGCTGGAGCCCCTGAGCGACCTCGCGCTCCCGGTGCTGTGGGTGCCGTGCGGTGCCGGGCGCGGCCTCGCGCCGGGGTGCCACAGGGCGTCGTACGCCGCCTCGCGGCCCGCCGCGGCGCTCTGCCGAGAGGCGAGTGCCCGGGGCCCGGTGCGCCGCTCCCAGCGCCTTCCGGGCGGGGCACAGCGCGCTCCGGGCGCCCGCCTCAGGCCGCGTGCCCGCCGTCCACGGCGAACTCGGCTCCCGTCCCGTACGCCGCCCCCGCCAGATGGACGACGGTGTCGGCCGCCTTCTCGGCCACCCCGAACCGGCCGAGCGCGGTCAGCGCCACGCCGCGCCGGCCCGCGCGAGCCGTACCGCCGTCGCCGCGCCGATGCCCCGGCTGCCGCCGGTCACGAGTGCCGTCCTGCCGTTGAGAGACCCGTCCGAAGTCATGCGGCCGTCTCAGCGACCATGCGGTGGTCGCACCGGCGGAGATCGGACGTCCACTTCCAACGGGCCGGGACGGCGCCCGCCCCCTGCCGCGCCTCCGCCGTGGGGGCCAGGGGCGACGGCGGGCAGGGCCGTCCGGAGGGCCCTTCTCGACCCGCACCGGACGAACCGATGAGTTGCGGGCGTCGGCGGGGTCTGAGGTGATGACGGCAGAACCCGACGAGCCAGGAGGAGGAACCCGCCATGGGCACGCTCGTCTCCACGATCTTCGTCACCCTCGACGGCGTCTACCAGGCGCCCGGCGGTCCGCAGGAGGACACCAGCGGCGGCTTCACCCAGGGCGGCTGGAGCTTTCCGTACGGCGACGACGACTTCGGGCGCTTCGTCTCCGGCGTCTTCGACCGCGCCGGCGCCTTCCTGCTCGGGCGCCGGACGTACGACATCTTCGCCTCGTACTGGCCGAAGGTCACCGACCCCGCCGACCCGATCGCCGCCCGGCTCAACTCCCTGCCCAAATACGTCCCCTCGGCCACCCTGACCGACCCGGCGTGGAAGGGCACGAGCGTCGTCCGCGGTGACCTCGCCCGGGAGATCCCCGCACTCAAGTCACAGACCCCCGGTGAACTCCAGGTGCACGGCAGCGGGGCACTCGTCCGCTCCCTGCTCGACCTCGGCCTCCTCGACACCGTGCACCTGCTGACCTTCCCGGTCGTGCTCGGGGCCGGCCGCCGCCTCTTCCCCGAGGGCACCGTGCCCACCGCGTTCCGGCACATCGCCGGCGAGGTCACCGTGGCGGGAGTCTCCCTCCAGACCTACGAGGTGGACGGTCCGGCGCGCTACGGCTCGTACGAGATGCCGGACGAACCGCAGTCCGCAGGTTAACTCCCTGAAACATCAACGGACGTGACGGGAAAATCAGCAGACCAGACGTTGACGAGAGAAGGTCTACGCGCGTCATCATGGGGCATGAGATTCCCCCCACGCCTCTCACGCACCGGCTCCCGTCCACCTCCGCGCCTGCCGTCGGCGGCGAACGGCGCCACCGCCCCCGGCGCGACGTCCGCCGCCGTGTCCTAGTGCGTGTCGGGCACGTCCCCCCGTCCGGGAGCGACGCCCGGCACCTCACGCGCACCCTCCAGAGCGCAGCGCCGGCCACCCGGGGGTCCCGCGCCCGCACGTGGTCACGGAGCCCGGGGGCCGGGCCGCGAACGCCTGCGCCGGAGCCGTCATCCGCCGCACCCGTGCCATGAACCCCGGCGACTCCGGTGTGCGCTTCATGGCCCAGACCCTCGCCCCGCGGTCCCCCCACGGTCACCGGCCGCGGGGCGAGTCCTCGTCGGCGCACCGCCGCGGCACCGCGATCCGCCGGGGCCCCGCGGACCCCGCCGCCACCCTGGCCGGTGGGACCACAGGTGCGGGGGAGGCGCGCGGTCCGGCGCCGCACCGCCAGCGAGCGTCGCCACGAGCACGGCCCACGCCCTGCGCATCCCGTCCCCGTCCAGTTCCTGACCTGCCTCGGCCTGTTCCCGGACTGCACTTGGCCTGTTCCCGGCCTGGCCCGGCCCACCCCGCACCGGCGACCCTGTGAAGATCGCCTCGTCGATCAACGCTGCGGGGCTGTTGCGCGAAAGGGAGGTTGCCCGAAAGGAGGCCGCACGAGGAGAGCAAGGACGGGCACGGACGGTCGTGCCCGGACGTTGGACGGGTGACCAGGAGGGGGAAGACCATGGTGGACGTCGTCGATCTGGGGGAGTTCAGCGGGTTCCAGGAGAACCCGCACCCGGTGTACGCGCAGCTCCGCGAGCGCGGCCCGGTGCACCGGGTGCGGATGCCCGCACCGGCGCAGGAGCAGGTCGCCTGGCTGGTGGTGGGGCACGAGGAGGCCCGCGCGGCCCTGGCCGACCCGCGGCTGGCCAAGGACGGCAACAAGCTGGGCATCACGTTTCTCGACGAGGAACAGATCGGCAAGTACCTGCTGGTGACCGACCCGCCGCAGCACACGCGGCTGCGCAAGCTGGTCTCCCGCGCCTTCACGATGCGACGGGTGGAGGCCCTGCGCCCGAGGATCCAGCAGATCACCGACGAACTGCTCGACGCGATGCTGCCGTCGGGCCGCGCCGATCTGGTGGAGGCCTTCTCCTTCCCACTGCCGATCACCGTCATCTGCGAACTGCTCGGCGTGCCCGAGTTGGACCGTGCCGAGTTCCGCAAACTGTCGACCGAGTCCGTCGCACCCACCAGCTTCGACAGCCAGGAGGCCGCCACCGCCCGGCTCGCCGAGTACCTCGGCGAACTCATCGAGGACAAGCGGTGCACCGGGTCCGGCGACGACCTCCTCGGCGACCTGATCCGCACCACCTCCGAGGACGGGGACCGGCTCTCCGCGGGCGAACTGCGCGGCATGGCCTACCTGCTCCTCCTCGCCGGCCACGAGACGACGGTCAACCTCATCACCTCGGGCGTGCACGCCCTGCTGACCCACCCCGACCAACTGGCCGGGCTGCGCTCCGACATGAGCCTGCTCGACAGTGCGGTCGAGGAGATGCTGCGCTACGAGGGCCCGGTGGAGAACGGAACCTTCCGGTTCGCGGCCGAGGCCCTGGAGATCGGCGGCGTCCGCATCGAGCAGGGCGAGGAGGTGATGGTGGGCCTCACCGCCGGCAACCGCGATCCGGCCCGCCACTGCGACCCCGACCGCTTCGACATCCGCCGCGACCCCCGCGGCCATCTCGCCTTCGGCCACGGCCTCCACTTCTGCCTGGGCGCCCCCCTGGCCCGGGCGGAAGCCCGCATCGCCCTGCGCAGCCTGCTGGAGCGCGCCCCCGACCTTGCTCTCGACGGAACTCCCGGCCCCTGGCTGCCGGGCATGCTGATCCGCGGCATGAGGGCCCTGCCGGTGCGCTGGTAGAGGACGACGGTTCCCGGCCGGCGAGTCGGGCGCCGTCGCCTTCGCGGCCGAAGCGCCCCCGAGCGCTCGGGGCCCCATCAGGCAACGTTCGCCTGTTCACGACCTCACATGGGTCCTCGTCCCGGGGGTGCTCGTTCCGCCGGATGATGGAGCGTATTGCGGCCGAAGTGCTCACACACGGCGACGACGCCGTGGCGCGCGTGCCCGGCAGACGGTTCGGCAGACGGTTCCCCGGGGTCCTGGTGCAGCGACTCTCTGCACGCCCTCCGCAGCGACGTGGCCGAGGTGGTGGACGCGTGCGAGCGGAGCCACCTGGATGAAGCCGGGAAGCCCGCGGGCTGCCGAATCCTCCGGGCGTCGTCGCGTTCAGGCGGCCGTCGGCGCGGCTCCGCCCGGGATCTCCGTCAGGCGAACCGGTCTGCGTTCCCTTCGCGACCGCTCGCACGCCTCGGCGATGCGGAGGGCCTGCAGGGCCTCCCGCCCGTCGCAGGGGTTGGGCAGTTCGCCGCGGACCACCGACACGAACGCCGACAGCTCGGCCTCGTACGCCGGCGCGAAGCGCTCCAGGAAGCCCGGCCAGGGTTTGTCGGCCGCGGGAGGACCGGTCGGCTCGGTGGAGGCGATGGGGGTGCGGTCGTCGAGGCCGACCACGATCTGGTCCGTTTCGCCGGCCAGTTCCATGCGTACGTCGTATCCGGCGCCGTTGAGGCGGGTCGCGGTGGCGGTGGCGAGAGTGCCGTCGTCCAGCGTCAGCAGCACTGCCGCCGTGTCGACGTCGCCGGCCTCGCGGAACACGGCCGGCCCCGCGTCCGAGCCCGCCGCGTAGACGTCGGCCACCTCGTGGCCGGTCACCCAGCGCAGGACGTCGAAGTCGTGGATGAGCGCGTCGCGGTACAGCCCGCCGGACGCCGCGAGCCAGGCGACCGGGGGCGGCGTCTGGTCCGAGGTGATCGCCCGCACGGTGTGCAGACGTCCGAGCCGCCCGGAGAGCACCGCGTCGCGGGCGCCGATGTAGCCGGTGTCGAAGCGGCGCTGGAAACCCATCTGCAGGATCGTCCCCGCGGCCTCGACCTCGTCGATCGCCAGCAGTGTGCCTGTCAGGTCCAGCGCGATGGGCTTCTCGCAGAAGACCGGGAGCCCCGACCGTGCTGCCCGACCGATCAGTTCGGCGTGGGCCTGGGTCGCCGTCGTGATCACCACGGCGTCCACGCCCCACTTGAAGATCTCGTCCACCCCCGGGGCCGCGGTCTCGCCCAGCCGCAGCGCCAGCTCCGCCGCCCGTGCCGGCGCGGCGTCCGTGAGGATCAGGGAACCGACCTCGCGGTTCCGGCTGAGTGTGTTCGCGTGGATGGTGCCGAGCCGGCCCGTACCGATGACCCCGATGCGCATGGGTACAAAGTGAGGCCGGGTCCGGCACGCTGTCAATGTGTATGTCCGGACAATCTGACTACACGACTTCCCGTCAACAGCTCACGGAGCTACGCTCGCCCCGTGCCGAAACCAGAAGTCGACCCGACCGTGCAGCTGGAGCTCCGTGTGGACCGCAGCTCGCCGGTGCCGTTGTACTTCCAGCTGTCCCAGCAGCTGGAAGCCGCGATCGAACACGGGACGCTCACCCCGGGCAGCCTCCTCGGCAACGAGATCGAGCTCGCCTCCCGACTCGGCCTGTCCCGGCCGACGGTCCGCCAGGCCATTCAGTCCCTGGTCGACAAGGGGCTGCTGGTGCGCCGCCGCGGCGTCGGTACGCAGGTCGTGCACAGCCAGGTCAAGCGCCCGCTGGAGCTCAGCAGCCTCTACGACGACCTGGAGGCGGCCGGGCAGCACCCCGC
The DNA here is from genome assembly GCF_016921115.1 of Streptomyces actuosus. Classification (GTDB taxonomy): domain Bacteria; phylum Actinomycetota; class Actinomycetes; order Streptomycetales; family Streptomycetaceae; genus Streptomyces; species Streptomyces actuosus_A. Next base: position 165,380 of record NZ_JAFFZS010000006.1, on the reverse strand, counting down.
CACCAAGGTCCTGGTGAACACCGTCGTCCCGGCCTCTCCCGAGATCGCCGCGGCTCTCGGCGTGCCCGAGGGCGGCGACGTGCACCGCGTCGAACGGCTGCGGCTCGCGCACGGCGAGCCGATGGCGTACCTGTGCAACCATCTGCCGCCCGGCCTTCTCGACCTGGACACCGCGCAGCTGGAGGCCACCGGCCTGTACCGGCTGCTGCGCACCGCCGGGATCACCCTGCACAGCGCCCGCCAGTCCATCGGCGCCCGCGCCGCGACCGCCGCCGAGGCCGAGCGGCTCACCGAGGACGAGGGGGCCCCGCTGCTCACCATGCGGCGCACCACGTTCGACGACACGGGGCGCGCCGTCGAGTTCGGCGACCACACCTACCGTCCCAGCCGCTACTCCTTCGAGTTCCAGCTCCTCGTCCGCCCCTGAGCCTCGTCCCCACCCCTGCGCCGCGAACTGCGCCGCGCCTGACCGCGCACGGGTGTCCGCGCACCGGACCACCCGCGTTCCGCCCGCGGACCCATGACATCCACCACGCCCCGGCTCCGCCGTTCGGCACCGGGCGCGGGCGTGCGGCAGAATCGGCGGCGATGAGCACCTACGGCACCTTCACGGCCCCCATCGGCTCCCGCCGCGCCCCGGCGCTCCGCACGGTCGGTACCAGGGAGCGCCGGTCGCACCTGACCGCGCCCCGTGTCCCGACCGTCGGCATCGACATCGGCGGCACCAAGGTGATGGCCGGCGTCGTGGATGCCGACGGGAACATCCTGGAGAAGCTCCGCGCGGAGACCCCGGACAAGTCCAAGAGCCCCCAGGTCGTCGAGGACACCATCGTCGAGCTCGTGCTGGACCTGTCCGACCGGCACGACGTGCACGCCGTCGGAATCGGCGCCGCCGGCTGGGTCGACGCCGACCGCAACCGCGTCCTGTTCGCACCCCATCTGTCCTGGCGCAACGAGCCGCTGCGCGACCGCCTCGCCGGGCGCCTGTCCGTGCCCGTCCTCGTCGACAACGACGCCAACACCGCGGCCTGGGCGGAATGGCGCTTCGGCGCGGGCCGCGGCGAGGACCACCTCGTCATGATCACCCTCGGCACCGGGATCGGCGGCGCCATCCTGGAGGACGGCCAGGTCAAGCGCGGCAAGTACGGCGTCGCCGGCGAGTTCGGCCACATGCAGGTCGTACCCGGCGGGCACCGCTGCCCGTGCGGCAACCGCGGCTGCTGGGAGCAGTACAGCTCCGGCAACGCGCTGGTCCGCGAGGCCAAGGAGCTGGCCGCCGCGGACTCCCCGGTGGCGTACGGGATCATCGAGCACGTCAAGGGCAACGTCGACGACATCACCGGCCCGATGATCACCGAGCTGGCCCGTGAGGGCGACGCGATGTGCGTCGAACTGCTCCAGGACATCGGCCAGTGGCTCGGCGTCGGCATCGCCAACCTCGCCGCTGCCCTCGACCCCTCCTGCTTCGTCGTCGGCGGCGGCGTCTCGGCCGCAGACGACCTGCTGATCGGTCCGGCCCGCGACGCCTTCAAACGGCACCTCACCGGCCGCGGCTACCGCCCAGAGGCCCGCATCGTCCGAGCCCAGCTCGGCCCCGAGGCCGGCATGGTCGGCGCCGCCGACCTCGCCCGGCTCGTCGCACGCCGGTTCCGCCGGGCCAAGCGGCGCCGCGTGGAGCGCCACGAGCGCTACGAGCGGTACGTGCAGGCCCGCCGAGCGGCCCGGGACAGCGCATGACCGCCTCGCTGCCGCACCAGACCGTGCGGCCGGGGGAGCAGCCGCCCCCGGAGGACCGCCGCCATGTGATCCGCCGCCGCGCCCTCACCCTGCTGATCATCGTGCTGCTCATCGGCGTGCCGGCCGGGTACCTCGTGATCTCCGCCAACCAGAGCCGGGACGCCGGCAAGGACAAGGAGGAGCGGTACTCGGCGACCGGCCTGACCGCCGGCTGGCCCTCGCGGGTGCAGCGCCGCCTCTACCAGGTGCCGGTCCCGGCCCCGTCGTCCGAGGTCGCCTACTACGAGACGAACAACTGGAAGACCAGCCGCCTCTACGTCCAGTTCCAGACCTCCTCGGCGAACCTCGACTGGTTCCTGGAGGCCCTGGGCACCGACCGGTCCCACCTCAGGGAGGGAGACGTCACCATCGGCGACCGCGACCGGAAGGTCACCGGCTGGACGTTCACCGGCCCCGGGCCGTGGTGGGGCCTGGTGCACGAGCAGAAGGACCCGGCACCCACCCAGGACATCGTCGTGAACATGGCCGACCCGGAGCGGCCCCTGGTCCACGTCGTCTCACGCACCGTTCCCTGACCCGCCCCGGCGCGCGGACGGCGCCGGGAAACCCGTTGTCGGACCCCGCCCGTAGAGTCGAAGGCGGATCGGCCGATACCACGGCGACCCGGGGACGGGAGGTGGCGAGGAGATGGTGGGACCGGTGGGCGGAGCGCACCCCGGCGACCCGGCGGGCACCGGACCCGCACCGGGCGACGGCCCGGCAGGCGGGCGGACGGACGTGCCCGTGCGGCTCGCCGCCGTCTTCCTGCCCGCGCCCCTGCCCCGCGAGGGCCGTATCGCCTTCTGGGACCCCGCGGACCGGCCCCTGCCCGAGACGCCCGGCGCCGAACACACCGAGCTGACGGTCGTCCGCCGCCACGGCGCCTCCGTCCGCCGTCGCACGACCCCGGCGTTCACCCTGCCCATCGACACGGCCCTGCCCCTCCTCGTCCGCGCCCGCCGGGACCCCGCCGCTCATCCCGCCACCGCCTGCTGGGGTGCGGCGACCCTGCACGCCCTGCGGCTCGCCGCCCGCGGACGCCTGCTGCCCGGCCTCACCCCCGGCGGCCACGACGCCTGGCGCGCCGGCCCCCTCGACCCCGACGACGCCGCCCATCTGCGCGCGGTCGCCGCGGCCCTGCCCCACGAGGGCCATGCCGTGCCCCTGCCCGGCCCCGGACCACTCCGCCTGCCCGCCCCGCAGGCACTGATCCGCACCTTCCTGGACGCCGTCGTCGACACCCTGCCCCGCACCCCGGCCGCCCCGTACGCCCACGGCAGGCCGTTCGCCGCCCGCGAGGCGCAGCGGCTGCCCCGCGCGCGGGACTGGGCGGCGGAGGTCGCCGCCGGCATGGACGCCGGTGTGCGGATCTCCCTGCGACTGGACCTGTCCGCGCAAGACCTCTTCGACAGGGAACAGGACACCGACGGCGGCGAGGCCGTCCGCAGGGCCGGAGCGGCGATCGTCCAGGTCCACAACCTCGCCGACCCCACCCTGGTGGCCGACGCCGCCGCGCTGTGGGCGGGCACGGCCGACGCCGCCCTCGGGCCACGCGCGCGCGTCGACACCGCGCTCGCCGTGCGGCGGGCCGCCCGGGTGTGGCCGCCGCTCGGCCGGCTCGCCGAACAGGACGCCCCCGACGTCCTGGCACTGTCCGACCAGGAGCTGGGCGAGCTGCTGGGCACCGCCGGCACCCGGCTCGCCGCGGCCGGGGTCGCGGTCCACTGGCCGCGCGACCTCGCCCACGACCTCGACGCCACCGCCGTGGTGCGGCCCGCACCCGGCTCGGCGACCGACGGCACCGGCTTCTTCGAGAGCGCGGAGCTGCTCCGGTTCCGCTGGCAGCTCGCCCTCGGCGGCGACCCGCTCACCGAGGGCGAGATGGACGTCCTCGCCGAGGCGCACCGACCCGTGGTGCGGCTGCGGGACCGCTGGGTCCTCGTCGACCCCGAGCTGGTGCGCAAGGCCCGCAAACGCGACCTCGGACTCCTCGACCCGGTCGACGCGCTGTCCGTCGCGCTCACCGGCAGCGCCGACGTCGACGGCGAGCGTGTCGAGGCGGTCCCGCTCGGGGCGCTGGCCGTCCTGCGCGACCGCATCACCGCGGGCCCGCGCCCCGCCGACCCGCCGCCCGGCCTGGACGCCACCCTCCGCGACTACCAGTTGCACGGACTGGCCTGGCTCGACCTGATGACCTCGCTCGGGCTCGGCGGCTGCCTCGCCGACGACATGGGACTGGGCAAGACGATCACCCTCATCGCGCTCCACCTCAAACGGGCCCGCCCCGAGCCGACCCTGGTCGTCTGCCCGGCCTCGCTGCTCGGCAACTGGCAGCGGGAGATCACCCGGTTCGCCCCCGGGGTCCCCGTCCGCCGCTACCACGGCCCCGACCGCACTCTGGACGGCCTGGCCGGCGGCTTCGTCCTCACCACCTACGGCACCATGCGCTCGGCCGCCGCCTCCCTCGCCGGGCAGCCCTGGGGCATGGTCGTCGCCGACGAGGCCCAGCACGTGAAGAACCCGTACTCCGCCACGGCCAAGGCCCTGCGCACCCTCCCCGCCCCCGCCCGCGTGGCGCTCACCGGCACCCCGGTGGAGAACAACCTCTCCGAACTGTGGGCCCTGCTCGACTGGACGACCCCCGGACTGCTCGGGCCGCTGAAGTCCTTCCGGGCCCGTCACGCCCGCGCGGTCGAGAGCGGCGAGGACGACGAGGCGGCACAGCGGCTCGCCCGCCTCGTCCGGCCGTTCCTGCTCCGCCGCAGGAAGTCCGACCCGGGCATCGTGCCCGAGCTGCCGCCCAAGACCGAGACCGACCGTCCCGTCCCCCTCACCCGCGAACAGGCCGCACTGTACGAGGCGGTGGTGCGCGAGTCGATGCATGCCATCGGCACCGCCGAGGGCATGGCCCGCCGCGGACTGGTCCTGAAGCTGCTCGGCGCCCTGAAGCAGATCTGCGACCACCCGGCGCTGTACCTCAAGGAGGAGCACACCGAGGGGTCCACCGACCGGCTCGCCGCCCGCTCCGGCAAACTCGCCCTGCTCGACGAGCTGCTGGACACCCTGCTCGCCGAGGACGGTTCGGCCCTGGTCTTCACCCAGTACGTCGGCATGGCCCGCCTCATCACCGCCCACCTCGCGGCCCGCGCCGTCCCGGTGGACCTGCTGCACGGCGGCACCCCGGTCCCGGAGCGCGAACGCATGGTGGACCGCTTCCAGAGCGGCGCGACGCCCGTCCTGGTGCTGTCCCTGAAAGCCGCCGGCACAGGCCTCAACCTCACCCGGGCCGGCCACGTCGTCCACTTCGACCGCTGGTGGAACCCGGCCGTCGAGGAGCAGGCCACCGACCGCGCCTACCGCATCGGCCAGACCCAGCCCGTCCAGGTGCACCGGCTCATCACCGAAGGCACGGTGGAGGACCGCATCGCCGAGATGCTCACCGCCAAGCGGGCCCTGGCCGACGCCGTCCTCGGATCCGGCGAGTCCGCCCTCACCGAGCTGACCGACCGCGAACTGGCCGACCTGGTGTCCCTGCGGAGGGAACCGTGACCGGCGCCGGGGACGGAGACGAGCCGGACCGGGAGGCACCGGTGGCGCGCGGGGACACGGAGCGGACCGCGGCGGCACCGGAGCGCCCTGACGACCTGCAGCCCACGGTCGGCGGCCCGGCCGACGCCGCCCGGCGCGCGCTGCGCGAGGCCCGCGGCCGGGGCCGCCGCGGCCGGCCCGGACCGGAACCGTCCGGCGAACCCCGGCAGCGGCCGGCCGACGCCGCCCGCGCGGCCCTGCGGCGCGCGGCGTCCGCCCGGCACGACCACGGCGACGGAGCCGCTGCCGCTCCGGGCACCGACGCCGGTGCCGGCCAGGGCGCGAGCGCCCCGCGCACCCCGGGGACCACGGCCCCCGCCACCGGTGACGACCGGCAACCGACGGCTTCGTCCGAGCCTGCCGACCACCCCGGCCCGCCGCCGGGGCCGACGGGCACCCGGCCTGCCGACCGGGCCCGCGAGGCACTGCGGGCCGCCCGCGCCACGGCACGGCAGAGCCCGACGGACGCCGAGCGGGCGGCGCCCCCGAGCGCCCCCCGCCCAGCGGCCGGAGCGCCGACGGGGGCCACCGCGGCACGCCGCGACGAGGGGCGAAGCCCGGGAACCGCCGAACGCGTCCGCGAAGTCCGCCGGCTGCTGTCCGACGCCTTCCGCATGCCCACCGACCCGGCCGACCCGGCCGACCCGGCAGGGCCGGTCGCCCCGGCAGGGCCGGTCGCCCCGCGCACTCCGGCTGACGGATCCGGGTCGTCGGGGGGCGGCCCGGCCACCGGGGCGGGCAGTCCGGGCGGCGATCCGGCCGGACCGACCGCACCGGGCGGCCCTGCCGGCCCTGCCGGGCCTGCCGGGTCGGTCGGTCCTGTCGAGCCGGTCGGCCAGGCTGTGGCGGCCGACCCGGTCGCCCCGCCGGAGACGGCCTCGTCCAGCAGCGGCACGACCGACGGGGCCGGGGCGACGGACGCCGCCGCGGCCGAGCCGGCCGACGTCGCCGCACCGGCCGCCTCGCTCTCTTTGACCGGCCCGGCCTCCGCGGCCGAACCTGTGCGTGCGTCCGGGGCCGACGAGGTCGGTGCGGTCGACACGGTGGCCGCGTCCGGAGCCGACGCCGACGGCGGGTCCGGCCCGACGGTCCCGGCCTCGACGGGTGCGGCCGACACCCCCGGGCCGACGGGCGTGCCCGGGGCGCACCGTGCCGGTCCGGACGACCGGCCGGACCGGGTCGGCCTGACCGGCCCCGCCGAAGCGGCAACGGGCCACAGTCCGGCTGCGGGTGACGCGGCCGGCCCTTTCGGCCCGGCCGACCGTTCCGGCCCGGGCGGTCTCCTCCGCCCCGCGTCCCCGTGGCCGGACGACCGGTCCGGCGTCGGCCGTGCCGCCCCGGAGCCGCCGGCCTCCGCCCTCACCCCGGTCACCATGGCCGCGCCCGCCAGGGACGGCGACCACCGCCGCACGTTCCCGCCCTTCCCGCCCCGGACCGGAACCGGCGGGAGCCCGGAGTTCGCCGAGACCTGGTGGGGCAATGCGTGGGTCGAGGCGCTGGAGCGGGGTGCGCTGGACGCCGGGCGGCTGGCGCGCGGGCGCGGGTACGCGGAGCAGGGGAACGTGGACGCCATCACGGTGACCCCGGGTCACGTCCTGGCGTACGTGCAGGGCAGCCGTCCCCGCCCGTACCGCGTCCAGGTGCGGCTGCGCACCCTCGACGACGCCGACTGGGCGAGGTTCCTGGACACCGCGGCCGAAGCCCCGGGGCACATCGCGGCGCTCCTCGACAAGGAGGTGCCGCACTCCCTGGCGGACTGCGGAGTTCCGCTGCTTCCGAACCCCGGCGACCTGGACCCGCACTGCAGTTGCCCCGACCGCGGCCACCCCTGCAAACACGCCGCCGCCCTGTGCTACCAGACCGCACGCCTGCTGGACGCCGACCCGTTCGTGCTGCTCCTGCTGCGCGGCCGGGGCGAGCGCGAGCTCCTCGACGCGCTCTCCCGGCTCAGCGCCACCCGCGCGGCCCGCGCGGCGCAGGAGCACCCGTCGGCCCAACTGCCCGGAGTCCGGGCGACGGAGGCCCTGGCCACCCGTCAGCTCCCGCCCCTACCTGCTCCCTTGCCCCTTCCATCGCACCCCGAGCAGCCGCCCGTCTACCCCGGTGTCCCGGACGGCCCGGACGCGCTCGCGCTGGACCAACTGGCGACGGATGCCGCCGCCCGCGCCCACGCCCTGCTCGTCGGCGGCCGTGACGAGGTCGGCGAACTGCCCCTGTGGCAGGACGCGGTGCGGCTGGCCGCGGCCCGTCCGGGCTCCGGTCTCACGGCCGGCACCCGCTCCCTGTACGCCTCGCTCGCCGCGGCAGCGGGCCGCACCACGGCCGAGCTGGCGCGTGCGGTGGCCGCCTGGCGGCAGGGCGGCCCGGACGGACTCGCCGTACTCGAAGAACCCTGGGACCCGCCCGCCGGGCGCTTCGACCGCGCCCGTCCGCTGCTCCTCGCCGCCGACCTGCCGGCCTTCCGGCCCTGGCGCAACCGCCTCACCCATCCGCACGGGCATGTCCAGCTCCGCTTCGGCCGCGACCACCTGTGGTACGCCTACGAGTCCGAACCCGCCGCCGACGACTGGTGGCCCCGCGGCACCCCCGACCCGGACCCCGTCGGAGCGCTGACGGGACTGGGCATCGGGGTCGGCGACGAGTGGTGACCGGCCCCTGACCGGCGCGGTGCGGGGTGCGACCGTCCTCCCGGTTGGACGGAGCCGTCCGACCGGCCACACGGCGGCTGACACGGGCTCGCCGAGAGCCCGGTCCGGCGTCCGCCTCCGCCCTCCACCCACCGGCGTCCGGTCACCGGCCTGCCCCACCGGCCTCCGCATCCCGCAGCCCTCGGTGCCCGCTCGTCCCTCGGCTCGCCGTCCCAGCGCTTGCGCCCGATCCGCCTGCCCTGCCGATGCGTCGGTCTGTCGTCTCCCCCGGGCAGTGTGGCGGCCCGCCGACCCGTTCGTCCGCCCGCCGACCGGCTGTCCCCCCGGCTTTGTGTACGGCAGCTCCTGGATCCTCGCGGGGTCCGGCAACGCCGGACCTGCGGTCGGGGACGGGCGGGAGTCGGTAGATTCGCCCTGGCCATGTGAGAGTTCGTGAGACGTGAGAGGGTCTGACGGGTGAGCGAGACAGCACCGACCACCCTGCAATACCGCTGTGACGGGCCGGAAGAGGCCCCTGTCCTGATTCTGGGGCCCTCGCTGGGCACGACCTGGCACATGTGGGACCGTCAGGTCCCACAGCTCGCCCAGCACTGGCGGGTGCTGCGGTTCGACCTGCCGGGCCACGGCGGCGCGCCCGCCCACCCGGCCGCTTCCGTCGGCGAACTCACCGCACGCCTGCTCGCCACGCTCGACTCCCTCGGTGTACAGCGCTTCGGGTACGCGGGCTGCGCGTTCGGCGGCGCCGTCGGCATCGAACTGGCCCTGCGGCACCCGGAGCGGCTGGCCTCGCTCGTCCTGATCGCCGCCTCGGCCCGGTTCGGCACCGCCGAGGAGTTCCAGCAGCGCGGGATGATCGTCCGCACCAGCGGCCTCGACCCCATCGCCCGTACGGCGCCCGACCGCTGGTTCACCGGCGGATTCGCCGCGGCCCAGCCCGCGATCACCGACTGGGCGGTGCAGATGGTGCGCACCACGGACCCCGGCTGCTACATCGCCGCGTGCGACGCGCTCGCGGCGTTCGATGTGCGGGCCGAACTGGGCCGGGTCGGGGCACCCACGCTGGTGCTGGCCGGCTCCGAGGACCAGGCCAGCGGTCCCGTCGAGGCCCGCAGCCTGGTGGCCGGCATTCCCGACGCCCGCCTCGCCGTCGTGCCCGGCGCCTCCCATCTGGTGCCGGTGGAGCAGCCGGCCGCCGTGACCGAACTGCTCGTCACGCACTTCACGCACGCCTGGCGGCCTGCGTTCGACTCCACCACCGGTCAGACGGCCGTCCCGGCGACCCCTGCCCTGCCGGCTCCGGCCCCGTACCCGCAGCCCGTGCCGGCCGGCGCGATCGCGCCGTTTCCGGAGCAGCCCGCCCCGGCGACGACCGGACCGGTCGTGACGCCACCGACGGGACCCGTGGGGCCGTTTCCGGAACAGCCCGCGCCGGCCATGACCGGCGCGCCGGTGACCTCTCCGACGGGACCGGTGGTGCCGTTTCCCGGGCAGCCCGATCCGGCCGCGAGCGTCCCGGCCGTGACCGACCCGGTCATGGATGCCATGAACGCGCCTACGGGACCGGTGGTGCCGTTTCCCGGGCAGCCCGATCCGGCCGCGAGCGTCCCGGCCGTGACCGACCCGGTCATGGATGCCATGAACGCGCCGACGGGACCGGTGGTGCCGTTTCCCGGGCAGCCCGATCCGGCCATGACCGCACCGACCGGAGTGATCACCCCCCTGCCCGAGCAGCCGGGCCCGGCCGCCGGGAGGCCGGATCCGTACGACACCGGGCTCAAGATCCGCCGCGAGGTGCTCGGCGACGCCCACGTCGACCGGGTGCTCGCGCAGGCGGACGACTTCTCCGGCGACTTCGAGGAGTTCCTCACCCGCTACGCCTGGGGCGAGATCTGGGACCGCCCCGGGCTGGACCGCCGCACCCGCAGCTGCGTCACCCTCACCGCGCTGGTCGTCGGCGGTCACCTGGAGGAGCTGGCCCTCCACACCCGGGCCGCCCTGCGCAACGGCCTCACGCCCGGCGAGATCAGGGAGGTGCTGCTGCAGACGGCGGTCCTCTGCGGCATCCCCGCTGCGAACAGCGCCTTCCGGGTCGCGCAGCAGGTGGTCCGGGAGGAGACGGCTCCGGCGGAGTGAGCCGGGCCGCGGCGAGCGGGCCCGGCGCCGAAGGGGCGGAGCCGGCCGGCCCGCGGCGGGGTCGGCACGGGGCGCTGGTCACGGGCGCCTGACGCGGAGGGGCGGACCGGCGGCCGCGGGGCGTCGGGCACCGGGCGCGGCACACGGGGCAGGATGGTGACCATGAAGCTCACGAAGAAGTCGCACGCCTGCGTCCGCCTGGAGAAGGACGGACGGACCCTCGTCCTCGACCCGGGAGGGTTCAGCGAGGAGGACGCCGCGCTCGGCGCGGACGCCGTCCTGGTCACGCACGAGCACCCCGACCACTTCGACGAGGGCCGACTGCGTGCCGCCCTGGAGGCCAACCCGGCCGCCGAGATCTGGACCCTCAGGGCGGTCGCGGAGAAGATCTCCGCGGCGTTCCCCGGGCGGGTCCACACCGTCGGCCACGGCGACACCTTCACCGCCGCCGGCTTCGACGTGCAGGTCCACGGCGAGCTGCACGCCGTCATCCATCCGGACATCCCGCGGATCACCAACGTGGGCTTCCTGATCGACGGCGGCAGGGTCTTCCACCCCGGTGACGCGCTGACCGTCCCCGACCACCCGGTCCAGACGCTGATGCTGCCGGTGATGGCCCCCTGGAACAAGATCTCCGAGGTCATCGACTACGTCCGCGAGGTCCGCCCGCAGCGCGCCTACGACATCCACGACGCCCTCCTCACCGACCTCGCCCGCCCGATCTACGACCGCCAGATCGGTGCCCTGGGCGGCGCGGAGCACCTGCGCCTGACGCCGGGGGACTCCGCCGCCGTGTGAGCCCCGGCGACCGGGCGGGCCGGTGATGTCGGTGCCGCCCGGTAGGTTGTCGGGTATGCGCATCGCCACCTGGAACGTGAACTCGATCACCGCCCGCCTGCCGAGGCTCCTGGCCTGGCTGGAGAGCAGCGGTACCGACGTGCTGTGCCTGCAGGAGGCCAAGCTCGCCGAGGAGCAGTTCCCGTTCGACCAGCTGCGTGAGCTGGGGTACGAGGCCGCGGTGCACGCCACCGGCCGGTGGAACGGCGTGGCGGTGCTCTCCCGCGTCGGGATCGAGGACGTGACCAAGGGCCTGCCCGGCGACCCCGGGTACGACGGCGCGCTGGAGCCGCGCGCGCTGTCCGCGACCTGCGGCCCGGTCCGGGTGTGGTCGGTGTACGTGCCCAACGGCCGCGAGGTGGACCACCCGCACTACGCCTACAAGCTCCGGTGGTTCGAGGCGCTGAAGGCTGCCGTCGCCGAGGACGCGCAGGGCGGCCGCCCCTTCGCGGTGCTGGGCGACTACAACGTGGCCCCGACCGACGACGACGTGTACGACGTGGCCGCGTTCGATGGCTCCACCCATGTCACGGACGCCGAGCGCGCGGCCCTGGCCGCCCTGCGCGAGGCCGGCCTGTCCGACGTGGTGCCGCGCCCCCTGAAGTACGACCGCCCCTTCACCTACTGGGACTACCGCCAGCTCTGTTTCCCCAAGAACCGCGGCATGCGCATCGACCTGGTGTACGCCAACGATCCCTTCGCCAAGGCCGTGAGGGACGCCTACGTCGACCGCGAGGAGCGCAAGGGCAAGGGCGCCTCCGACCACGCGCCGGTCGTCGTCGACCTGGACGTGTAGCCCGGGTCGGCCGCCTCACAGCAGCCGCAGGTCCACCGACTCCGCCAGCGCGGCCAGCCCGCGGTCACCCGGGTGCAGGTGGTCGCCGCCGTCGTAGCGGGCCAGCATGCGCGCCGGCCGGGCGGGATCGCGGACGACGGCGTCGAAGTCGAGCACCGCGTCGAACGCCCCGGCGGTGCGGATCCAGGAGTTGACCCGCTCCCGCTCGGCCTCGACGGCCGCCGTGCAGGTGCGCCAACCCGCGCACGGCAGGATCGTCGCCACCAGGACCCGCAGGCCCCGCGCCCGCGCCCGTGCGGCGATCTCGTCGAGGCCGGCGGTCACCCGCGCGGCCCGCGCCCCGCCGAGCAGGTCGTTGACGCCCTCCAGGACGACCACCGTCCGCACGGACGTCTGGGCGAACACGTCCCGGTCCAGGCGGTGCAGTGCGCTCACCCCCGACTGGACGGTCGAGACACCGTCGCCGGGATAGCGGTCCGTGGTCACCTGGTTGCCGGAGACACCGTGGTTGAGCACGCCGTAGCGCGGTACGTCCCTCTGCCGCAGCAGCCGGCCGGCCAGCACGTCGGGCCAGCGCCGGTCGGCGCCGCTCGTCGAGCCGGTCCCGTCCGTGATGGAGTCCCCGAGCGCGACCACCGAGCCCGGCCCACCGCCCACGTCCACCCCGGTCAGCAGCGGCCAGGACGACAGCGTCCCGGTGAACGCCGCCGCCGACATGTCCCCGGTGTGGTCGCCGGCCCCGCTCAGGTACGACCGCTGCACGGCCAGCCGGTGCGTCGGTGCCGCCGTCACCGTCCCCGGCAGATGCAAGCTGACCAGCAGATCGGTGTCGGCGGGCACCGCGAAGGGGAGCGGGTCGCCGACCGCCTCGGCGCCCGCCGGGATCTCCACGCCCGGCGCGCCGCCGAAGGCGAGCGGCACCGGTGTGCGCCGGGCCGCCGCGCCCCGCGCCCGCACCGCGACCGTCGCCGCGCCGATCCGCACCGGCACCGGCGCGAAGGTGTTCGCGAACCGCAGCCGCACCCGCGGACCGCCCGCCGAGGTGTGCACGACCAGCCGCAGCGTCCGGTCCGTCCACGGGCCCACGGCCGGACGGCCCGACGTCGACCTCGCCCAGCTGCCCGTCCAGCCACCCGTCGGGGCCCGCACGGACAGTGCGAAGACATGCAGGCCCGGGGCGTGCGGCAGCCGGACCGAGGCGACCTCGCGCCCGGGCACCAGCGGTACCGTCACGACGTACATCCGGGCCCGCTCGGCGATCGGGCCGCCGGGCGTGTTCAGGTGGGGCAGGGCCACCGCCTTGGTGGCGAGCGGGCCCGTGCGCCAGTCGGGCGCGATCAGCCGGTAGGCGGTGCGGGAGCCGTCCGCGTGGGTCACCGTGCCCGTGCCGCCCGTGTCGGCGCCGGCCGTGCCCGCGACCAGGAAGGCCAGGGCGTCGCCGCGGCCGCGGACCGCGACCCGCTGGCCGTCGGCCCGCACGTTGTCCGGTGCGCCCGGCGCGCTGCGCGGCCAGGTGAGCCGGGCGCCCCGGACGGTCAGCACCCGCCCCGGTGTCCAGCCCGCCGCTGTCAGCGTCTGCGCCGACAGGGAGGCCCCGGAGCCGTCGAAGTCCGCCTCGCCGGGCCGGGTGTCGTCGCTGACGGCGCGGTTGTCGAAGAGCCGTTCCAGCGGCAGCGGGACCGTGGGCCCGGCGCGCACGGCCGTGGCCGCACCCGCCGGGCCCGGACCTGCCGCACACAGTACGAGGGCCGTCACCAGACCCCGGACGCCTCGGCGCACACCGACTCCTCCCGCTCACCGCTGGGCGCGGACGCGCACCGGGACGCCCCCGACGCGCACCGAGAAGCTAGGGAGGCGCCGAGGGCGCGTCAACGGGACATGCGTCGGAAACGAGATGAATCGACCGTCCGTGGGCATCCGCGCGCCTGTGGTGCGTACGCCGGTGCGAATGCCACGCTGGACGTATGAACATCCCATTTCTTGGCGGGCGGCACAGGAGGACCGAGGGCGCGGTGTTCTCCGCCGACCCCGAGGGGGTCACCGCTCTGCTCGCCGAGTGCGAGGTGCTGCGTTCCCAGGCGGCGGGATCCGGCGTCGAACTCGACGACACCGCCGTGTCCCTGGAGCGGCTCGACCAGTTGGCGCCGCGCTGGCGGGACGACGAGGAGACGCTGCGCGAACTGGGCCACGACGCCGGTCTCTACCTGGGCACGGTCGTCGTGCGGACGGTCCCCGGCGCGGCCTGGGTCATCCGTGCCGGTGCGCAGCCCCTCGTCCGGCTGGCCTCCGGGCGCGAGGTGGACGTGGTGGAGGCGGGCCGCGGGTGGGCCGCGAGCGGGGCGCCCGAACTCTCGCAGATGTACGCCGAGGTCGCCGAGGGGTGACGGTGCGGCGTAAATACGGCTAATGCCCGAACGGTGCGTGTCGTTCAGGCGGTTGACGTGCGGCTGGATAGCTTGCGGACCACGACACAGCTGAGAGTGGGTAGGGCTGCGCATGGCCGTCGATCCGTTGATCGAACTGCGTGATGTCAACAAGTACTACCGGGAGCCGCCCGTCCTGCCGGGTCCGGACCCCGCCGTCGGCGTGGTGGACGGGGCCGTCCGTCACCCGTCGGGGGCGGCCGTGCCGCCGTACCGGACGATCCGTCGGACGAGAGTCGCCCGCCCTGCGGCGGCCGGGGCCGTCCGCCCGGCCCGGTGCGAGGGGAGGGACGCCGCCGGGGCCCCTGTCGCTCGGCGGACGGGGAGCGGGCTCGTGTGCTGCGCAGGCCCCGGCGGCGGCCGGGACCGGGACGGCCGGCCCGAGGCCCGCGCACACTGACCCGGGGGAGTCCCGCACCCGATGTCCCGCGCCCCCCGCCCCGGCTCCGACCCGCCGGGCCTCGGGGCCGGTCGGCCCCCGTGGACCCGGCCGACGGCGAACGGGTCGGTCACCGGCGGCGACCCCGGCCACCGCCGCCCGGGCCCTCGACTACGATGAATTCTTCGTCCCTGTGCTGACGGCCGGTTCACCTGCCGTCACATGTGAAGCCGCGTGAGCCGCCGCGGCCGAACCGGGGACGCTGCTGCGGGGGGAACCCCCACGCCCCTTGACCAGGGGGCGGCAGGTGCCAGAGCCATACCCGGCCGGCCGCGGCCGGAGATCACTGCTCGCGCAGCGGGATCGACACGTACGACGGGTCGTCCGCGGGCGAGGAGAAGGTCAGCCGCGCGCCGGACGGGTTGTGCTCGATGTACAGCGGGTCGACCGTGTCGACCACCAGCGCGAGGCGGTGCCGGGCCGGCACGTCGTAGGACGTGGCGTACAGGTCCAGATCGACCCCGAACGGCTTTCCGGGCGTGCGGTCGTGGAAGGTGTACGGCGCGTGGCTGACGAGTCTGCCCAGGCCGAGCGGTCCCACGTCGTACAGGTAGGCGACCAGCGTGCCGCTCTCCGCGGTCGGGGTGACCGTCGTGTGCAACCGGGCCGAGCCGCGCACCCGTTGGGGCGACCGGTACCGCTGCGACTGCCATACGGCTGCCCAGCGGCGGGGCAGCAGCGGGATCGCCGCCATCGGCGGGACCTTCGCGACCTGGTCGAGGATGCTGGAGAGGAAGACGACGCCGCCGTCCGCGCCCGAGTCGACGTTGGTGCGGATCGTGGTCGTGCCCGCCAGGGCGATCTTGCGCCGCGTGGCCGCGACCGACTTCCAGTCCGGGTAGCTCTCGTAGCCGCCCGTGGTGCGGGACTTCAGCAGGACCGGGCGCTCGCGGTCGATACCGTTGTCCGCGCCCCTCAGGTAGCGGTCGAGCCAGCGCCGGGTGTCGGTCCACACGTCGTTGGGCAGGCCGAACAGCCCCGTGATCTCGGGGGTCGCGTGATCGCCGGGGCGCAGCTCCAGTCGCTTCGGACCGGTCAGCCGCTCGTAGAACTCCGCGTACTGGTCGGGCGGGAAGACGGTGTCGCCCCAGGCGCCCGCGAGCATGACCGCTGCCCCGTTCGCGTTGAGCCGGTCCACGTAGGTACCCGCCGACCGTTTGTTCCCCCAGTCGATCAGCTCCTGCTCATGGGTCAGGTCGGAGGTGAAGAGGTCCTTGAAGACGCGCCGCAGTTCCGCGCTCTCGCGGCCGGTGACGGTACCGGCCAGGTGCAGCACGCCCGCGGCCTGGACGTGCTGGGTGCGACCGGAGTAGATCGAGCCGATGAGGTCGGCCCAGCCGCTGAGCGCCGCCACCGCCCTGATGCGCGGGTCGTGCGCTGCGGCCAGCAGGCTGATGCCGGCGCCGTAGGAGACGCCGGCCATGCCGATGTGCCGCGGGTCGGCCGGGGTGTGGGCGAGTGCCCAGTCGATGACGCGGGAGGCGTCGGCGACGTCCGGTGGGCCGGCGACTTCTATCTCGCCGCCGGACCGCCAGAAGCCGCGTGTGTTGTAGGTGAGCACCACATAGCCGGAGTTCGCCAGTCTGCGGGCCTGCGCGAGGTACTCCACCTGGGGCAGGCCCCAGCTCGTGGGGAACACCACGAGCGGGTAGCGGCTGCCCGCGCCGGCACCGGCCGGGGTGACGACGTTGGCCTTCAGGACGGTGCCGCCGTCGCCGGTGATGTCGACGAACCGCACGCCGCCGGTCGCCGCCTGGGCGGCGGGCGCGGCGCCGAGGACGCTCCCCGCGATCAGGGTCGCCGACACGGCGCCGACGGCGGTGGTGCGCAGAGCCTTGCGATGGGATCCCACGGGCCACTCCTCAGGCGTACCGATGCAAAGTGGCCCGACGGTAACCGGGGCTGCTTACCGCAGGTAACCCGCCGGTGAGTTACGTACAAGTAACAATAGTTGAGAAGCCAAGGGCCGCTACGACGCCCGGTGCGAGGTGCGTTGCCCCTCCGGGGCCGGCAGCGGGGCCCGGGCCGCCCGGGTCACGTCCGCCACCAGTTCCACCACGTCCGGGCCGTACGCCTGCGAGTTGACGACCTTCAGCAGCAGCACGAAGGAACCGCTGCCGTACTTGCGGGTCAGCCGCTCGTGATGGCGGGCCAGGTAGCGGGCCGCGGCCTGGTTGGTGATGGCGGTCTGCCCGCAGAAGAGGAAGACGGGCCGGCTGCCCTGACTCTGATCCACCGTCAGCCGAGCCAGCATCACATGTTCCACCAGCCCCGGCTCCACCCGGTAGTGCTCCGTGCCTATCCGGAAGGCGCCGCGGTCCGGCGTCGGCTCGGCGTCGACGTTCACCCGCACCCCCGGGAGCAGGGACGCCAGATGCGCGGCCATGCGGCGGTTCGAGGCGGGCCCGCCGACGCAGAACTCGGTGCGCTCGCCGAACCCCTGACGGGCCAGGTCGTGCGGGACGATCTGGGCGTGCGCGCGGCAGTCCTTGATGAGCGCGGCGAGTTCCAGGAGGGCGAACACGTCGTACCGCATCACCGACAGATCCGGTCCCGCGGCCCCGCGGTTGACCACCAGCAGCGACTCGGAGTTGTCCGGCAGGCCGAAGAATGCCTGCTTGCGCCGCAGTCTGCGCCGCCACAGATGGGTACGGGCCAGCCAGCCGAGCATCGCGCTGAGGCCCGTGGCCACCACGCCGAGAACGATGTTGCGGACGTCGTCATTCATGGGCGCGCATCGTACTTGCCTGACGTGGCCATGGCGTTGGAATAGGCTGCCCGGACGGTCTCTCGACTGGAGGTGCGGATGCGTCGCCCTGTAGCTCGGAAACTGTCCGTCGCGGCCCTCGCGGCCGCCATGGTGTCGGTCGGGGCGGCAGCGCCGCCCTCCGCCCACCAAAGCCCCGCCCCGCCCGCGCAGAAGGTCCCCGTCGCCGTCGGGTACGGCGGCGCCGTCGCCAGCGTCGACGCGGACGCCAGCGCCGCCGGCATCGAGGTGCTGAGACGAGGCGGCAACGCGGTCGACGCGGCCGTCGCCACCGCGGCCGCCCTCGGCGTCACCGAGCCCTACTCCGCCGGCCTCGGAGGCGGCGGCTACTTGGTCCACTACGACGCCAGGACCCGCACGGTGCACACCATCGACGGCCGGGAGACCGCGCCCCTGACCGCCGGGCCCGGACTCTTCCTGGAGAACGGCAGGCCACTCGCCTTCGCCGACGCCGTCAGCAGCGGGCTGAGCGTCGGTACCCCCGGCACGCCCGCCACCTGGCAGACGGCACTGGACCGCTGGGGCAGCAGGAGCCTCGCCTCGGTCCTACGGCCCGCCGAGCGACTGGCCCGGCGCGGCTTCACGGTCGACGAGACCTTCCGGGCCCAGACGGCCGCCAACGAGACGCGCTTCGGCTACTTCCCGGACACGGCCCGGCTGTTCCTGCCCGGCGGGCAGCCACCCGCCGTCGGCTCCACCTTCAAGAACCCCGACCTCGCCCGCACCTACGCGGAGCTCGGCAGGAAGGGCATGGCCGCCCTCTACCGCGGGGACATCGCCGACGACATCGTCGACACCGTCACCCATCCGCCCGTCGACCCGGCCTCCGGGTGGAACGCCCGCCCCGGAGAGCTGACCGCCCAGGACCTCGCCGGCTACCGCGCCCGGTTCCAGGCACCCACCCGGACGCCGTACCGCGGTCTCGACGTCTACTCCATCGCGCCCTCCTCCTCCGGCGGCACCACCGTCGGCGAGGCACTCAACATCCTGGAGTCCACCGACCTGTCGAAGGCGAGCGAGGCCCAGTACCTGCACCGGTTCACCGAGGCGAGCCGCATCGCCTTCGCCGACCGCGGACGCTGGCTCGGCGACCCCGCCTTCGAGGACGTGCCGACGAAGGAACTGCTGTCGCAGCGGTACGCCGACTCCCGGGCCTGCCTCGTCCGCGACGACGCGGTCCTCACCAGCCCCCTGGCGCCCGGCGACCCCCGCCACCCGGCCGACTGCTCCGCCGGCGGGACTCCGGCGCCCACGACGTACGAGGGCGAGAACACCACGCACCTGACGACCGCCGACAGGTGGGGCGACGTCGTCTCCTACACCCTCACCATCGAGCAGACCGGCGGCAGCGGCATCACCGTGCCGGGCCGCGGTTTCCTGCTCAACAACGAGCTGACGGACTTCTCCTTCGCCCCGGCCTCCCCGGCCGTGCACGACCCCAACCTGCCGGGCCCGGGCAAGCGGCCACGGTCGTCGATCTCGCCGACGATCGTGCTGGACCGGCACCACAGGCCCGTCGTGGCCCTCGGGTCGCCCGGCGGTTCCACCATCATCACCACCGTGCTCCAGACCCTGACCGAGTTCCTCGACCGGGGGCTGCCGCTCGTCGACGCGATCGCCGCGCCCCGCGCCAGCCAGCGCAACACCGCACAGACCGACCTGGAGCCCGCCCTCTACGACAGTGCGCTGAGGCGGCAACTGGAGGCCGTCGGGCACTCCTTCAGGCTCAATCCCGAGATCGGCGCGGCCACCGGCATCCAGCGCCTGCCCGGCGGCGCGTGGCTGGCCGCCGCCGAGAAGGTGCGGCGCGGCGGCGGCTCGGCGATGGTCGTCCGGCCCCGGCGGTAGTGCACCGGTCCGGGTGCCGTGCCGCGTACCCGGGCCGGCTCAGTACGCGGAGACTGGCGGCTGGTCGTGGTCCGCGCGGAACACCAGCCGTCCGTCGGCCACGTCGACGGTCACCCGGTCGCCCTCCTTGACGCTGCCGTCGAGCAGCCGCCGGGAGAACTGGTTGTCGACCTCCCGCTGGATCGTGCGGCGCAGCGGCCGGGCGCCGTAGTCCGGCTGGTATCCGCGCTCGGCCAGCCAGTCCACGGCTCCCTGGGCGAAGGTGACCGTGACACCCTGCGCGTGCAGCAGCCGGCGGGTCTTCTCCAGCATCAGATCGGTGATCTGGCGCAGCTGGTCGCCGGTGAGCTGCCGGAAGACGACGATCTCGTCGATGCGGTTGAGGAACTCCGGCCGGAAGTGCTCGCGCAGAGGGCGCAGGATCTGCTCCCGGCGCGCCTGCTCGTCGGCCTCGGTGCTCCGCGCCCCGAACCCGATGCCCGCGCCGCGCCCGGTGATCGCCTCCGAGCCGAGGTTGCTGGTCATCACGACGACGGTGTTGGAGAAGTCCACGGTGCGGCCCTGCGAGTCGGTGAGCCGCCCGTCGTCCAGCACCTGCAGCAGGATGTTGAAGACGTCCGGGTGCGCCTTCTCCACCTCGTCGAGCAGGAGCAGCGAGTACGGGTACCGCCGCACCACCTCGGTCAGCTGCCCGGCCTCCTCGTGGCCCACGTACCCCGGCGGGGCGCCGACCAGCCGGGAGACGGTGTGCCGCTCCTGGTACTCGCTCATGTCCAGGCGCACCATGCGGTCCTCGCTGCCGAACAGTGCCTCGGCGAGCGCGCGGGCCAGTTCCGTCTTGCCGACGCCGGTCGGGCCGAGGAAGAGGAAGCTGCCGATCGGCCGGTCGGGACTGGACAGTCCGGCACGCGAGCGCAGCACCGCCTCGGCGACGACTCCGACCGCCTCGTCCTGGCCGACGACCCGCCGGTGCAGATGGTCCTCCAGGCCCAGGAGGCGTTCCTTCTCCTCCTGGGTCAGGCTGCTGACCGGGATGCCGGTCAGCCGGGACACCACCTCGGCCACGGCCTCCGTGGTGACCTCCAGGTGCTGTCCCTCGTCGGCCTCGTCGTCGCCGGTCGCCTCGACGATCCGCCGCTTCAGCCCGGTGATCCGGTCCCGCAGCTGCGTGGCCTGCTCGTACTGCTCGTCCGCGACCGCCTGGTCCTTGTCCCGGACCAGCTGCTCCACCTCGCGCTCCATGGCCCGCACGTCCGTGCCCTTGGTCCGCGCCCGCAGCCGCACCCGCGCCCCGGCCTGGTCGATCAGGTCGATGGCCTTGTCCGGCAGCCGCCGGTCGGTCAGATAGCGGTCGGACAGCTCCACCGCCGCCACCAGCGCCTCGTCGGTGTAGCGGACCTGGTGGTGGGCCTCGTAGCGGTCCCTGAGGCCGCGCAGGATCTCGATGGTGTCCGGCACGGACGGCTCGGGCACCAGGATCGGCTGGAACCGGCGGGCCAGCGCCGCGTCCTTCTCGATCCGCCGGAACTCCTCCAGCGTCGTCGCACCGACGACGTGCAACTCGCCGCGGGCCAGCGCGGGCTTGAGGATGTTGCCCGCGTCCAGGGCCCCGCCCTCGCCACCGGCCCCGGCGCCGACGACGGTGTGCATCTCGTCGATGAAGACGATCAGCCGGTCGGAGTGGGTGCGGATCTCCTCGACGATGTTGTTCATCCGCTCCTCGAAGTCGCCCCGGAAGCGGGTGCCCGCCACCACCCCGGTCAGGTCCAGCGCGACCACACGGCGCCCGATCAGGATGTCCGGCACGTCCCCGTCGGCGATCCGCTGCGCCAGGCCCTCCACGATGGCGGTCTTGCCTACACCGGCGTCACCGATGAGCACCGGGTTGTTCTTGCCGCGCCGGGAGAGCACCTCGACGGTCTGCTCGATCTCCGTCTCCCGCCCGATCACCGGGTCGATCCGGCCCTGGCGTGCCATGTCGGTCAGATCGCGGCCGTACTTGTCCAGGGTCGGCGTGCCGGTCGGCCGCTGCCGTTCGGTCCGGACCCCGGGGGCCGGTTCCGGTGCCTCCGGGGGCAGGCCCGAGGCGGAGAAGCGGGCCGAGTTCAGGATGTGCCCGGCGGCCGAGTCGGGGTTGGCGGCGAGCGCGCCCAGCACGTGCTCCGGGCCGATGTACCCGGTGCCGCTGGAACGGGCGAGCTCGTGCGCGTCGAGCAGGGCGCGTTTGACGGCCGGGGTCAGCGACAGCGCGGTGGGCGGCGGCACCTCGCCCGGCGGGTGCTGCACGGGCCCCGACCGCTCGTCGATCTCCGACGCGAGGGTGTCCGGGTCGGTGCCGTACCTGCTCAGCAGGCTGCGGGTCGGCTCGGTGGTGAGCGCGGCCCGCAGCAGGTGCTCGGTGTCCAGGTCCCGGCTGCCGTGCTCCGCGGCGTACTGGGCGGCGCCGCGGACGAGCTCCCGGGCCGGCTGACTGAGCAGGCGGCCGATGTCGATCTGCCGGGGGTTCGGGCGGGGGCCGCCGAAGAAGCGCGCGAGGAAGTCTCCGAAGGGGTCGCCCTCCGGGCCGATGTAGCCGCTGGTCATGGCGCTCCGTTCCTTGGCTGAGACGTTCCGGAGCCGAGTGGCCGGGAAAGGGCCGCTCATGCCCACGATGACATGCATCGTCGCGGTGGGCATGCGCAGCGCCGGCCGCCCCCGAAGGGCCGGCACCCGGCCTGGTGGACCCCGGAACCGGGCCGGGCCGACCGCACCCGCCGCGCATCCGGGGGCACGGTCGGCGCCCGCTTCGCGCGGTGCGGCCCCCGGGGCGGCTCAGCGCTGTGTGAGGATGCGCGGCCCCGCCGGGGTGATCGCCACGGTGTGCTCCACGTGGGCCGCCCGGGAGCCGTCGTCCGTACGCAGGGTCCAGCCGTCCGGCGCCGCGTGGTGGCCGTCCCCGCCGCCGGCGATCAGCATCGGCTCGATGGCCAGGACCATGCCGGGCCGCAGCAGCGGGCCGCGGCCGGGGCGGCCCTCGTTGGGCACTTCCGGGTCCTCGTGCATCCGGCGGCCCACGCCGTGCCCGCCGAAGCCGTACGGGATGCCGTAGCCGGCGGCCCGGCACACCGTGCCGATCGCGTGTGCGATGTCCCCGATGCGGTTGCCGGCCACGGCGGCCCCGATCCCGGCCGCCAGAGCGCGCTCGGCCGTCTCGATCAGCCGCAGGTCGTCCGGGCGGGGCGTGCCGACGACGAGGCTGATCGCCGAGTCGCCGACCCATCCGCCGAGCTCGGCGCCGAAGTCGGCGGACAGCAGATCGCCGTCGCGCAGGCGGTGGTCGGTGGGGACGCCGTGCACGATCGCGTCGTTGACGGAGGTGCACAGCACGGCGGGGAACGGTACGGGGGCGAAGGAGGGGTGGTAGCCGAGGAAGGGCGAGGAGGCTCCCGCCTCGCGCAGCACGTCGTGGGCCACCTCGTCCAGTTCCCGCAGGGAGACGCCCACGTCCGCGGCCTGCTCCACGGCCGTCAGGGCGCGGGCGACGACCTGCCCGGCCGCGTGCATGGCGTCGATCGATGCGTCCGTCTTCAGTCCCGTCATGCCAATTACAATACCGGTATTAGTATGGGGTCATGGTGCGCACACCCCTGACCCCCGAAGAGCGCGAGCGCGGCGAACGGCTCGGACGGCTGCTGCGCGAGGCGCGCGGCGGCCGCAGCATGGCCGAGGTCGCCGCGAGCTCCGGCATCTCCGCCGAGACGCTCCGCAAGATCGAGACCGGCCGGGCGCCGACCCCCGCCTTCTTCACGGTCGCCGCGCTCGCGCGCTCGCTCGGACTGTCGATGGACGAACTGGTGTACCGGTGCGGGCTCGTTCGGACCTGAGTCACCTTTCGTGCCGCGCGATCCGGAGCGCTCCGCACCCCCCTCGAAAACTCCCTGTAGCGAACCCGTAACACGGCTCGTGTTGTCTACCGGGCGGAGTGGTCCGGTCTGGCAGGAGTTGGGCGATGACAGTGGAACAACTCCCGGGCAGGGTGGGGGAGTTCGCGAACTACCTGGATGGTCTGCTGGCGCGCCTCGATCAGGCCGGCGGCTGGTGCGGGGTGTTCTGGCAGCGCGATCCCGACGGCATGCGGGCCTGCCTCGACGGGCGTGAGGTGCCGCCGTGGGACGTGGTGGAAGCCCTGCTCCAGGACCTCGCCGTCCGGTACGGCACCCCGGTCGCGGCCCGGGAGCTCGAACCGGCGCGCGCCCTGCACGCCGCCGCGCTCGCCGCCTGCGACGCCCGGCCCGGCGCACGGGACGTCCTCGGCGACCGGCTCGACGTGATGCTCCGCGAGCAGCGGTACGCCGCCGAACGACAGGCGGAACTGACCCGGCTGCTCACCTCGCCCCTCTCCCGCGAGGAGGCCGACGGCCTGCGACGCGAGCTCGCCTGGGCCGACGACGACCATGAACGCGCCACCGCCCGGTGCGCCGAGCTGCGGGCCCGGACGGCCCGCCTGGACCGCCTGTCCCGCACGGGGCCGGCCTCGGGCACGAGCGGGGTCGTGCCGCGGGCCGGGGCGGTGGGCGGGCCGGTCCCGCGCGCGGGTGGCGCCGGAGCGCCGGGGGCGCCCCGGGATCCCGGACCGGGTGACGGTCCCGGCGCCCGGGGCGGCCGGCCCGCAGAACGGGCCGCGCCCGGAGTCGCCGCACGACGTGACGGACCCGCCGAACCGGCCCGGGGCGACGCCCACGGACGGGGTCCGGCCCAGTGGTCCGGCGACCCGGCCGCCGTCGCGGCGGACGCACGCCCCCGCGACGGGGCGGCCGGGGCGGGCACCGGCTCCTGGGAGGGCGCGGCGGGACCCGGCGCCGAACGGCCCGCGGGCCGGCCGGCCGATCGCCCCGTGGCACCCCCCACCCACGACTTCGGACCCGCCGGCCGCGCCGGTTCCGGCCCCTCGGCCGCCGCCCGCGCCCCGGTCGGTCCCGCTGCGACCGGCCCCGGGGGGAGCCCCGCCGACCCCGGTGGCTTCCCCGCCCCCCGGGCCCCTCACGGCCCCTTCGCGCCCCCGGACGACTCCGGCGGCACGATCGCGCCGGGCACCGCGGCCGAGGGCGCGCGGGGAGGCCCCCGCGGCTCCGGTCCGGCCCGCGACGCCCGGGACGCGGGCGCCCTCGCACCGCCGCCGTCCCGGCAGCGCAAGCGCCGCCGCGGCAGCGCCCGCTTCGCCGGGATGGTCGAAGGCGACCTCCCGCCCGTCCCCGCACCGGCCGTCGACGTGCCGGACGCCCCCACCGCGGCGCAGGAGGGCGGGCGCACACCGCGGGGCGCGCGGTTCGCCGGGGCCGCGCAGGAGGCGGGGGAGGGGCCGGCCGTGCCCGTCGAACCGCCGGACCCGGCGGCGGGGGAGGAGGTCGCGGCGCTCGTTGCGCAGCTGGTGCACCTGCGCACCCAGGGCCGCAGCGGCGAGGCCCATGCCCTGCTGGTGGAGGCCGCCCACTGGTCCGCCGCACGCTTCCCGGTGCTGGCCGCCGAACTCCAGCACGCCGGCCTCGGTGCCGACTGGGCGACCCTGCTGTGGGAGGCCGTCTCGCTGCCCGCCGCGCACCTGGTCGCCGCAGCGAACGCGCTGGTCGCCGCCGGCCGTGACGCCGACGGGCAGCAGATGCTGCGCCAGGGCGTGGTGCGCCCGGCCGCCGAGATCGGCGAGGCCCTCCAGGTGCTCGCCGCGGAAGGGCGCAGGCGCGAGATCCGCGCCCTGCTCGACGCCTACGTCCGCGTCCGCACCCCCGAGGAGGCCGTCCGCAGCGCCGCCGCCGACCCGCAGCTGATCGTGCCGCTGCTGCTGCGGGCCGCGCAGGACGTCTCCGACGAGCGGCACTGGGACCTCGTGCACGCCCTGCGCGTCGCGGGCCTCGCCTCCTGAAACACCCGAACGGACACGACGATGGTCTTGGCAAGCCCGTCGCCGAGGCTTACGTTCGACCCTCTACGGCCTGCTCTACGGGCGTAGAGGCTCTGACGTCGTGTCGAAGGAGCAGCTCATGGCCAACGTCGTACGTGCCGCACTGGTCCAGGCCACCTGGACCGGCGACACCGAGTCCATGGTGGCGAAGCACGAGGAGCACGCCCGCACGGCGGCCCGGCAGGGGGCGCAGGTCATCGGCTTCCAGGAAGTCTTCAACGCCCCCTATTTCTGTCAGGTCCAGGACGCGGAGCACTACCGGTGGGCCGAGCCCGTGCCCGACGGGCCGACCGTGCGCCGGATGCAGGACCTGGCCCGGGAGACCGGCATGGTGATCGTCGTGCCGGTGTTCGAGGTGGAGCAGCCGGGCTTCCACTACAACACGGCGGCGGTCGTCGACGCCGACGGCGCCTACCTCGGCAAGTACCGCAAGCACCACATCCCCCAGGTCGAGGGCTTCTGGGAGAAGTACTACTTCCGTCCCGGCAACCTCGGCTGGCCCGTCTTCGACACCGCAGTCGGCAAGGTGGGCGTCTACATCTGCTACGACCGTCACTTCCCCGAGGGCTGGCGGCAACTCGGCCTGAACGGCGCCCAACTGGTCTACAACCCGTCCGCCACCCACCGCGGCCTGTCCGCCCACCTGTGGCGGCTGGAGCAGCCCGCCGCGGCCGTCGCCAACGAGTACTTCGTCGCCGCGATCAACCGCGTCGGCCACGAGATCTACGGCGACAACGACTTCTACGGCACCAGCTACTTCGTCGACCCGCGCGGTCAGTTCGTCGGCGACACCGCCTCCGACACCGAGGAGGAACTCCTCGTCCGCGAGCTCGACTTCGGCCTGATCGACGACGTCCGGCAGCAGTGGGCCTTCTACCGCGACCGCCGCCCCGACGCCTACGAAGGGCTGGTGCGCCCGTGAACGACCTCTACGCCCGCCACCGCGGCGTGCTGCCCGACTGGCTCGCCCTCTACTACGACGAGCCGATCGAGATCACCCACGGCGAGGGCCGGCACGTCTGGGACGCCGACGGCAACCGGTACCTCGACTTCTTCGGCGGCATCCTCACCACGATGACCGCGCACGCCCTGCCCGAGGTGACCAAGGCGGTCGGCGAGCAGGCCGGGCGGATCATCCACTCCTCGACCCTGTACCTCAACCGGCCCATGGTCGAGCTGGCCGAGCGCATCGCCCAGGTGAGCGGCATCCCGGACGCCCGGGTCTTCTTCACGACCTCCGGCACCGAGGCCAACGACACCGCCCTGCTGCTGGCGACGACGTACCGCCGCAGCAACACCGTCCTGGCGATGCGCAACAGCTACCACGGCCGCTCGTTCAGCGCGGTCGGCATCACCGGCAACCGCGGCTGGTCGCCCACCTCGCTGTCCCCGCTCCAGACGCTGTACGTGCACGGCGGCGTGCGCACCCGCGGCCCGTACGCGCACCTGGACGACGCCACGTTCGTCGAGGCCTGCGTCGAGGACCTGACGGACCTGCTCGGCCACACCCGCCGGCCGGCGGCGCTGATCGCCGAGCCGATCCAGGGCGTCGGCGGTTTCACCTCCCCGCCCGACGGGCTGTACGCCGCCTTCCGCGACGTGCTGGACGACCGCGGTGTGCTGTGGATCTCCGACGAGGTGCAGACCGGTTGGGGCCGCACCGGAGACCACTTCTGGGGCTGGCAGGCGCACTCCCGCAGCGGACCGCCGGACATCGTCACCTTCGCCAAGGGCATCGGCAACGGCATGTCCATCGGCGGTGTGATCGCCCGCGCCGAGATCATGAACTGCCTGGACGCCAACTCCATCTCCACGTTCGGCGGCACGCAGATCACCATGGCGGCCGGCCTCGCCAACCTCACGTACCTGCTCGAACACGACCTCCAGGGCAACGCCCGGCGTGTCGGCGGGCTCCTCATCGAGCGGCTGCGGGCCGTCGCCGCCCAGGTGCCCGCGGTGCGCGAGGTGCGCGGACGCGGACTGATGATCGGCGTCGAGCTGGCCCGGCCCGGAACGGACGAGGCCGACCCGCGGGCGGCGTCCGCGGTGCTGGAGGCCGCCCGCTCCGGCGGCCTGCTCATCGGCAAGGGCGGCGGCCACAACACCAGCGCCCTGCGCATCGCCCCACCGCTCTCCCTCACCGTCGCGGAGGCCGAGGAGGGTGCGGCGATCCTCGAACGGGCCCTGAGGAGCATCCAGTAGCACGGCACCGAGCAGGGGAACACGCCATGACCACCACCTTGGAGCCCTTGGAACCGGCTCTGTCCGTACGGCAGGTGCTCAACCTCGAACGGGTGCTCGCCGGGGAGCCCGAGGTGGTGGCCGGCGCGGGACAGCTCGACCGGCCCGTGCGCTGGGTCCACGTCGCCGAGGCCGCCGACGTCGGTGTGATGCTCAGCGGCGGCGAGATGATCCTCACCACCGGTGTGCTGCTCGCCGGCGACGAGGACAAGCAGGCCGAGTACGTCCGCTCCCTGTACCGCGCGGAGGCCGCGGCCGTCGTCCTGGGCCTCGGCCGGGCCTTCCCCACCGCGCCGGACGCGATGCGCCGCGTGGCCGAGCGGTGCGGGCTGCCCATGGTCGTGCTGCACCGGCCCTTCCCCTTCGCCGAACTGACCGAGGAGGTGCAGTCCCGGCTGGTGCGGCGGAAGTACGCGGCCGTCAGCCTCTCGGAGGCGGTCCGCACCGCCCTGAACGGGCTGATCACCGCGGGCGCGCCGCTCCAGGGGCTGCTCGACGAGGTCGCCCGCTACAGCGGCTGCCCCGTCGTCGTCACCAACCTCGCCCACCGGGTCCTGGCCACCGCGGGCGAGCGGTCCGCCGTCGACGACGTGCTGCGCGACTGGGAGCGCATCGCCCGCCAGGCCGGCGGCAGCGAGGGCGACGGCTGGATCCGCGCCGAACTCGGCGGGCGCGGGGAGCGCTGGGGCCGGATCCTGCTGTGCGGCCACCGCGGCGACACCGCAGTGGGGCGGCTCCTCGCCGACCGCGCCGCCGAGGCGCTCGTACTGCACCGCATGCTCGGCGGCGCCTCGGCCGGCACCTGGGAGGAACAGTCCGCGCAGGGCCTGCTGACCGACCTGGTCTCCGGCGTCGTGCCGGCCCGGCAACTGCTGCCGCGGGCCCGCGCCGCCGGGCTGCCCGTCAACCGGCGCAGCTTCGTCCCGCTCGTCGTCCGCGGCGCCGACCCCGCCCGACTCGACCGCGTGCTGCGGATGGTGGGCCTGCCCGGGCTGGTCGCCGAGCTCGCGCCCGGGGCGACCGCCGTCCTGCTCAGCCTCGCCCGCGACCAGGACGCCGCGGCGCTCGCCGCCCACTTCGCCGCCCGGCTGCGTTCCGAGACGGACCTGGGGACGGCCGTGGTCGCCGCCGCCGACCCGCGCACGGCCTGGGACGAGGTGGCCGCCGGGCTGCGCGAGGCCCGGCACGTCGCCGACGCCGTCGCCGACTCGGCACCCGCCCTGGACCTGCCCGCCGTCGTCCGCCTCCGGGACGTCCACCTGCGCGGCCTGATCCGCCTGCTGCGCGACCACCCGCACGTGCAGTCCTTCGCCGAGCGCGAACTGGACGGGCTGCTGAGCGCCACCGACCAGGATCTGCTGGGCGTGCTGCGGACCTATCTCGCCACCGGCCGCAACAAGTCCCGTACCGCCCAGCTCCACCACGTCTCCCGGCCCGCGCTCTACCGGCGCCTGGAGGCCATACAGGTCCGGCTCGGCGTGGATCTCGACGACTTCGAGCAGGCCGCCTCGGTCCACATCGCGCTCCTCGCGCACGATGCGCAACAGCGGTGAAACCTCCGACGACCCGGGAACACGGCGGTGAAACATGGGCCGACGCAAGCGTGACACGCTGCCACGCACGGCGCCCGCAGACGTGACACGGTGCAACTCAACGTCGCCGTACGGACTTTCTAGGCTCACCGCACCACACCGAGTGAGTGGAGACCTCGATGAGCCAAGTGATCCGTGCCGCCCTGTTCCAGACCGCGTGGACCGGCGACAAGGAGTCGATGATCCGGGTCCACGAGCAAGCGGCCCGCGACGCGGCGGCGCAGGGCGCCCAAGTGCTGTGCTTCCAGGAGCTGTTCTACGGGCCGTACTTCTGCCAGGTCCAGGATCCGGCGTTCTACGAGTACGCCGAGCAGATTCCCGAGGGCCCGATCGTGCGCCGTTTCCAGGCCCTGGCGAAGGAGCTGGGCATCGTCCTCGTCCTGCCGATGTACGAGGAGGAGCAGCCGGGCGTGCTGTACAACACGGCCGCCGTCATCGACGCGGACGGCTCCTACCTCGGCAAGTACCGCAAGACGCACATCCCGCAGGTCAAGGGGTTCTGGGAGAAGTTCTACTTCCGCCCCGGCAACAGCGGCTGGCCGGTCTTCGACACGGCCGTCGGGAAGATCGGGGTCTACATCTGCTACGACCGCCACTTCCCCGAGGGCTGGCGGGCCCTCGGCCTCGCAGGCGCCGAGATCGTCTTCAACCCCTCGGCCACCTCGCGCGGCCTGTCCGGCTACCTGTGGCAGCTGGAGCAGCCGGCGGCGGCCGTCGCCAACGAGTACTTCGTCGGTGCGATCAACCGGGTCGGGGTGGAGGAGCTGGGCGACAACGACTTCTACGGCACCTCGTACTTCGTCGATCCGGAGGCCCAGTTCGTCGGCGAGGTGGCCAGCGACAAGGAGACCGAACTCGTCGTCCGCGACCTGGACCTCGCCAAGCTGCGCGAGGTCCGCGACCGCTGGCAGTTCTACCGGGACCGCGCACCGGGCGCCTACACGCCGCTGACCGCACCCTGAGCACCCCGTCCCCCCTGCACCCCGCGTACCCGCCGTACCCCCCGTACGCACGACCGGAAGGAGAGGGAGCATGAGCCGAACCGTCATCCGTGGTGGCCTCGTCATCACCGCGTCCGACGAGATCCACGCCGACGTCCTGATCGAGGACGGCCGCATCGCCGCCCTCGCCGCCTCCGGCACGCCGGCCGCAGAGGCCTGGACGGCCGACCGGGTCGTCGACGCCACCGGGAAGTACGTCGTCCCGGGAGGCGTCGACGTCCACACCCACATGGAACTGCCGTTCGGCGGCACGTTCGCGTCCGACACCTTCGAGACCGGCACCCGGGCCGCGGCCTGGGGCGGCACCACGACCATCGTCGACTTCGCCGTGCAGAGCGTCGGCCGCTCCCTGCGCGAGGGCCTGGACACCTGGCACGCCAAGGCCGAGGGCAACTGCGCCATCGACTACGGCTTCCACATGATCGTCTCCGACGTCGACGCGGAGACGCTCAAGGAGATGGATCTGCTGGTCGAGGAGGGCGTCACCTCGTTCAAGCAGTTCATGGCCTACCCGGGCGTCTTCTACAGCGACGACGGCCAGATCCTGCGCGCCATGCAGCGCTCCGCCGAGAACGGCGGCCTGATCATGATGCACGCCGAGAACGGCATCGCCATCGACGTCCTCGTCGAGCAGGCCCTCGCCCGCGGCGAGACCGACCCCCGCTACCACGGCGAGGTCCGCAAGGCCCTGCTGGAGGCCGAGGCCACCCACCGCGCCATCCGCCTCGCCCAGGTCGCCGGCGCGCCGCTGTACGTCGTGCACGTCTCGGCCGCCGAGGCGGTCGCCGAACTGGCCCGGGCGCGCGACGACGGGCTCAACGTCTTCGGGGAGACCTGCCCGCAGTACCTGTTCCTGTCCACCGACAACCTCGCCGAACCCGGCTTCGAGGGCGCCAAGTACGTCTGCTCCACCCCCCTGCGTCCGCGGGAGCACCAGGCCAGGCTCTGGCAGGGCCTGCGGACCAACGACCTCCAGGTCGTCTCCACCGACCACTGCCCGTTCTGCTTCGTCGGCCAGAAGGAACTCGGCCGCGGCGACTTCTCGAAGATCCCCAACGGACTCCCGGGCGTCGAGAACCGCATGGACCTGCTCCACCAGGCCGTCGTCGACGGGCACATCGGCCGGCGCCGCTGGATCGAGATCGCCTGCGCCACCCCGGCCCGCATGTTCGGCCTGTACCCCAAGAAGGGCACCATCGCGCCGGGCGCCGACGCCGACGTCGTCGTCTACGACCCGCACGCCGAACAGGTGATCTCCGCCGGGACCCACCACATGAACGTCGACTACTCGGCGTACGAGGGAAGGCGTGTCACCGGACGCGTCGAGACCGTCCTCTCGCGCGGCGAACCCGTCATCACCGAGCGCGAGTACACCGGGCGCGCCGGCCACGGCGTCTACACCCCGCGCTCCACCTGCCAGTACCTCCACTAACCCCCATCAGGAGCGGCGCCCATGGACTTCGGACTCGTCCTGCAGACCGACCCGCCCGCCTCCCGCGTCATCAACCTGATGCAGCGGGCCGAACACAACGGCTTCACCCACGGCTGGACCTTCGACTCCGCCGTGCTCTGGCAGGAGCCGTTCGTGATCTACAGTCAGATCCTCGCCCGGACCGAGCGACTGATCGTGGGTCCCATGGTGACCAACCCGGGCACCCGGACCTGGGAGGTCACCGCCTCCACCTTCGCCACCCTCAACGACATGTTCGGCAACCGCACCGTGTGCGGTATCGGCCGCGGCGACTCCGCGATGCGCGTCGCGGGCCGCAAACCCAACACCCTGGCCCGCATCAGCGAGGCCATGAAGGTGATCCGCGCCCTCGGCAGCGGCCGGGAGGCCGACCTCGGCGGCACGGTGGTCCGCTTCCCCTGGACCGAACCGGACGCGGCACTGCCGGTGTGGATGGCGGCGTACGGCCCCAAGGCGCTGAAGATGACGGGCGAGGAGGCCGACGGCTTCATCCTCCAGCTCTCCGACCTGTATCTGACGCGGTACATGGTGAAGGCCGTGAAGGACGCCGCCGTCGCCGCCGGCCGTGACCCGTCCGAGGTGACGATCTGCGTCGCCGCCCCGGCCTACGTCACCGACGACGACTCGCCCGCCGCGCTCGCCCACGCCCGCGAGCAGTGCCGCTGGTTCGGCGGGATGGTCGGCAACCACGTCGCCGACCTGGTCGCCAAGTACGGCGAGCACTCCTCCCAGGTGCCCGACGAACTCACCGAGTACATCAAGGCACGCCAGGGCTACGACTACGCCCACCACGGGCGCAGCGGCAATCCGGACACCGCCTTCGTGCCCGACGAGATCGTCGACCGGTTCTGCCTGATCGGCCCCGTCGAGCGGCACGTCGAGAAGCTGAACGCCCTGCGCGAGCTGGGCGTCGACCAGTTCGCCGTGTACGACATGCACGACGCGCAGGAGGCCGTCATCGACGCCTACGGACAGCAGGTCATCCCCGCCGTCAACGCCTGACCCCGCGCAAGGCTCCGACGCACCCGCCACCCCCCAGCCCTTGGTCGCCCCTTCCCGACGTCCCGGGAAGGGGCCGGTGCCCGCACGGCCACTTCCGACCCACCTCACCTGATGGGGCTGCCATGACCGACACCGCTTCCACCGCGACACCCCCGGCCACCCAGGTCACCCTCCCCGACGGGCGGGTGGAGCTCGCCCCCGGCTCCGCCGGCCCGAGCGGTCCGTACGCCAACGAGGACCTGCTGCCCGTCCCCGTCGAACGGCGGACCTGGACGACGTACAACTTCTCCGCGCTGTGGGTCGGCATGGCCCACAACACCGCCTCCTGGACCCTCGCCTCCGGCCTGATAGCCGTCGGCATGGACTGGAAGCAGGCGGTGCTCACCATCGCCCTCGCCAACGTCATCGTGCTGGTGCCGATGCTCCTCACCGGGCACGCGGGACCCAAGTACGGCATCCCCTTCCCGGTCTTCGCACGCGCCTCCTTCGGCATCCGCGGGGCCAACCTGCCCGCCGTCGTGCGGGCGTTGGTGGCCTGCGGCTGGTTCGGCATCCAGACCTGGATCGGCGGCGAGGCCATCTACTTCCTCGCCGGCAAGCTCATCGGCGCCGGCTGGAGCGACGCCGCGAAGGTCGGCGGGCAGGCCTGGACCATGTGGCTGTCGTTCGCTCTGTTCTGGGCGCTCCAGGTCGTGATCATCTACCGCGGCATGGAGACCATCCGCCGCTTCGAGAACTGGGCGGCGCCCTTCGTGCTCGTCGGCGCCTTCGTGATGCTGTGGTGGATGAGCAGCAGAGCCGGCGGCCTGGGCCCGCTGTTCGACCAGCCCTCGCGGCTGGGCTGGGGCGCCGACTTCTGGAAGCTGTTCTGGCCCTCCCTGATGGGCATGATCGGCTTCTGGTCGACGCTGTCGCTGAACATCCCCGACTTCACCCGCTACGGCCGCAGCCAGCGGGCCCAGACCTGGGGCCAGGCGCTCGGCCTGCCGACCACCATGACCCTCTTCGCGTTCCTGTCGGTGCTGGTCACCTCCGGCTCGCAGGCGGTGTACGGCGAGCCGGTCTGGGACCCGGTGCAGCTCGCGGCGAAGACGGACAACACGGTGGGCCTGCTGTACGCGTTGGTGACCGTGCTGGTCGCCACCCTGTCGGTGAACATCGCCGCGAACCTGGTCTCACCGGCGTTCGACTTCTCCAACCTCGCGCCCCGCAGGATCAGTTTCCGCACCGGCGCCCTGGCCACCTGCGTCCTCGGCGTGCTGATCTTCCCCTGGAAGCTGTACGCCGACCCGCAGGGCTACATCTTCACCTGGCTCGGCCTCGTCGGAGGCCTGCTGGGCACCGTCGCCGGCATCCTCATCGCCGACTACTGGCTGCTGCGCCGCGGCCGGCTCGACCTCGTCGACCTGTACCGCTCCGGGGGCCGCTACTGGTACCGGGGCGGCTGGAACTGGCGGGCGGTGGCCGCCTTCGTCACCGGCGGTGTCCTCGCGGTCGGCGGCGCGAGTCTCCGGCCCCTGGTCGACGGCCGTCCGATCCCCGCGCTGGAACCGCTCGCCGACTACGGCTGGGCGGTCGGGCTGGGTACGTCGCTGGTGCTGTACCTGCTGCTGATGGCGACCCGCCGGAGCCGCGAGACGGCCGCCTGACGCCGAGGCCTGGGGAGGACCCGCCGGCGACCGGGGAGGGGCGGGTCCTACCGGCCCTTCCCCAGCGCCGCCACGGCCTCCTTCGCGGCCTTGATGGCCCCCTTGTTGATCTCGTCCGTACCCGGCGCCTTCTTCGACTCGAAGTCGCTGCCGTTGTACGTCACCACGACCAGGGCGTTGTCGGCGCGCGCGATGACGACGCCCTCCCGGGTCTGCTGCTTGTCCTCGGTGGTGAGGTTCACGACGGAGTAGGCCTCGTCACCGAGCCCCGGGACCGCGCCGCCTCCGCTCTTCTCCGCGATGCGCTCCATGTACGACGTGTGCGCATCGTCCGCCGAGTCGGCGATGTCGAAGGTCACGTCGAGCCACCGGTAGTCGTAGCCCTTGAGGGCGTTCCAGGTGCAGGTGCGGCGCGCCGTGCGGTCCGTGGACGGTATCTCCTTGCCGGCCGTCTTCGCGCCCGGCACCAGCGACCCGATCGTCTTCGCTCCCACACCCTGACAGGGCGCGGGGGCCGCCGTGTACGTCTTCGACACCGCGGACGCCGACGGGGCCGAGGCCGACTGCGTGGCCGTCTTCGCGGGAGCGGGCTTCCCTCCGGCGGCCGGCGCCGCCGGGGCGAGAGGGCCGGAGGACAGGGC
Organism: Streptomyces actuosus; assembly: GCF_016921115.1. Classification (GTDB taxonomy): domain Bacteria; phylum Actinomycetota; class Actinomycetes; order Streptomycetales; family Streptomycetaceae; genus Streptomyces; species Streptomyces actuosus_A. The sequence continues at coordinate 130,593 of NZ_JAFFZS010000006.1, read as the reverse complement.
CCAGCCGACCGTGGCGAGCACGGCGACCGGGGACAGGCGCGCGGTCAGAGTGAGCGGCAGGGGAAGAGATCGCACGGCGCACTTCTCGTGGGGGAGGGCTGCGGACCCCGTCCACAGTGCGGACGGGACGACAGTGTCACACGAGTCCGTGTGGTGCGGAAGGGTCAACTCGCTCCGTGCACGCGTGGTGACGCAGCAGTGCCGGCGGCGGGGCCCGGCACGGCTCCGTCGCCCGTGCCGCGACCGGCGTGTTTGCGGCCGACCCGCCGGAGCGGGCCGCCGCGGCCGGGCACCCCGGCCGCCGCCCGGCCCGAGGGGCGGTCCAACCGGGCGTGTCCGTACGCGGGTTGGGCGGACCGGCCGAGGGGCCTGAAGCCCGGTTGTCCGGAAGCGTCGCACGGATGTCGCCGGCCTGTTCGGGGAGCGGGCGGGCCGTCGGACGCTGAGCACCCGCGGTGCCGGCCGCGCCCGCCGCGCGGGTGGAGGCACCGCCCCCGCGGGCGCCGCCGGGGCGGCGGGCCCGCGCTGTTCACGCCGATTCCACCGGGTGTGCACGGCCCCGGTGGGGATTGTCAGTGGCGCGTGCTCTCATGGAGGGGTGATCAAGAACAGCGAAACCATCGACGAGTTTCTCGCCCGCCACTCGGACGACGTGGAGGAGGCGGTGCGCACGGCCGCCGCGGCCGAGATCGTGCCCCGCTTCCGGCGGCTCGCCGCGCACGAGGTCGACGAGAAGAGCGGCCCGCACGACCTGGTGACCGACGCCGACCGCCGGGCCGAGCTCCACCTCACCGAGGCCCTCGGCGCACTGCTGCCCGGGTCCGCCGTGGTCGGCGAGGAGGCGGTGCACGCCAACCCGTTGTCGTACGAGGCGATCCGCGGCGAGGCTCCGGTCTGGATCGTCGACCCGGTGGACGGCACACGGCAGTTCGTGCACGGCGACGACGGCTTCTGCACCCTGGTCGCCCTGGCCCAGGGCGGCGTGGTCCACGCGTCCTGGACGTACGCCCCGGCCCGCGGCCAACTCGCCGTCGCCGTACGGGGCGGCGGCGCCTACCTCGACGGGAAGCGGTTGTTCGCCGGGCCCCCGGAGCCGGGCCGCGACCTGCGAGTGGCCACCTCCCACCCCGACTACACCACCGAGGAGCAGAAGCTCGCCCTGCTCGGCCTGCGTACCTCCGGCGTCGCGCCCCGCCCCTGCGGCTCGGCCGGCCTGGAGTATCTCGCCGTGGCCCGCGGGGAGTCGGACGCCACGGCGTTCTCCTGGGAGGCCGCCTGGGACCACGCGGCCGGCCTGCTGCTGGTGGAGGAGGCCGGCGGCGCCCACCTCACCGTCACCGGCGAGCCGTTCCGCATCACCGGCGGGAACGACCTGCCCTTCACCGCGGCCCGGGACGCCGCCACGGCCCGCCGGATCGCGGCGCTGCTGGCGGGCGGCGGCGCCTGAGACCCGGGGCGCGCCCCACGGGGTCCCCGTGGACGGCGGTGTCCCGCTCATCGGCGCCGACCCGCGTGCCGAACCCGGCCGGGCCACGAGGGAGGCACGCGCCCCCTGCCCGGCGACACGCCGCACGCGCGGCCGGCCTCCACCGCGCGGCCGGCCTGCGCCCCGGCGCCCCGCCCCGCGCACACCCGCCCCCGCGGTCTGCCGGCGCCCCGGCCTATCCTGATGCCCTGAGGCAGGCCGTCGGCTGACGAAGGAGTCCGAAGGTGCCGTCGATGCTCGATGCAGTCGTGGTGGGTGCGGGGCCGAACGGCCTGACCGCTGCCGTGGAGCTGGCCCGCCGCGGCTTCTCCGTGGCGCTGTTCGAGGCCCGCGGCACCGTGGGCGGCGGCGCCCGTACCGAGGAGCTGACGCTGCCGGGCTTCCGCCACGACCCCTGCTCCGCCGCGCACCCCCTGGCCGTCAACTCGCCCGCGTTCCGCGCCATGCCGCTGCACCGCTACGGCCTGGAGTGGCTGCACGCCGAACTGCCGATGGCGCACCCGTTCGCCGACGGCGGTGCCGCCGTGCTCTCCCGCTCCGTCGCCGAGACGGCCGCCTCCTTCGGCCCGCGCGACGCAGGTGCCTACCGCAGGCTCGTCGAGCCGTTCCTGCCCCGCTGGGACACCCTGGCCCGGGACTTCATGTCCCTGCCGCTGACGGCGCTCCCGCGCGACCCGGTCACCCTCGCCCGCTTCGGACTGGCCGGCCTGCCGCCGTCCACCTGGCTCATGCGCCGCTTCAAGGACGAACGCGCCCGTACCCTCTTCGCCGGCCTCGTCGCCCACGTCATGGCCCCGTTGAACGGGATCGCGACCGGCGCGGTCGGCCTCGTCTTCGCGCTCGCCGCGCACGCCCGCGGCTGGCCCGTCGCCCGCGGCGGCTCCCAGTCCGTCTCCGACGCCCTCGCGGCCTACCTCACGGACCTGGGCGGCAGCATCCACACCGACTACGAGGTCAAGCGCCTGGACGACCTGCCGCCGGCCCGCGCCTACGTCTTCGACACCTCACCCACCGCCCTGGCCCGCATCGCCGGTCTCGGTCGCACCTACGAGGGCTTCCGCTACGGCCCCGGTGTCTTCAAGATCGACTATGCCCTGGACGGCCCCGTCCCCTGGACGGCGCCCGAGGCCCGCGCCGCCGGCACCGTGCAGATCGGCGCGGACAGCGCGGAGATCGGCACCGCTCTGCGCGCCGCCTCCCGCGAGGGCCGTGCCCCCGACAGACCGTTCCTGATCACCGTCCAGCCCAGCGTCGTCGACCCCACCCGCGCCCCCGGCGGCAAGCACGTCTTCTGGGCCTACGGCCACGTCCCCCACGGCTGGACCGGCGATCTCACCGACGCCGTCGAACGCCAACTGGAGCGCTTCGCCCCCGGCTTCCGGGACCGCGTCCTCGCCCGCGCCACCATGGGTCCGGCCGAACTCGCCGCTCGCAACGCCAACTACGTCGGCGGCGACATCGCCACCGGCGCCGTCTCGGGCCTGCAGACCCTGCTGCGTCCCCGACCGACCCTGTTCCCCTACAGCACGCCGCACCCCGCCGTGTTCATCTGCTCGTCGGCCACCCCGCCCGGCCCCGGTGTGCACGGGATGTCCGGCCACAACGCCGCGAAGGCGGTGTGGAGGAGGCTGAGGCAGTCATGACCACCCTCACACTCGTCCAGGGCGACATCACACTCGAGAGCGTCGACGCGATCGTCAACGCGGCCAACTCCTCCCTGCTGGGCGGCGGCGGAGTCGACGGTGCCATCCACCGCCGCGGCGGTCCCGCCATCCTGGAGGAGTGCCGCAGGCTCCGCGCCGCACGGTACGGCGGAGGCCTGCCCACCGGGCAGGCGGTCGCGACGACCGCCGGCGCCCTGGACGCCCGCTGGGTCATCCACACCGTCGGCCCGGTCTACCAGCGGTCGGGCGCCGATCCCGGGCTGCTCGCCTCCTGCTACCGGGAGTCGCTCAAGGTGGCCGACTCCCTCGGGGCGCGCTCCGTGGCGTTCCCCGCCATCTCCACCGGCGTGTACCGATGGCCGATGGACGACGCGGCCCGCATCGCGGTGGAGACGGTGCGGGGCATGGAGACCGCGGTCGAGGAGGTCAGGTTCGTGCTGTTCGACGAGCGGGCGTTCCGTGCGTTCGCCGAGCAGGTCCGCACGCCGTACGGCGGCGGTCAGGGGCCTTCGCCGGAGTCCTGAGGACCGGGGCGCGGGGTACGACGCCCGCAGCAGGTGCTCCCTCGGCCGGCCGTGCCCCCTCCGGCGGGCCCTGCCACGGGTCTGCCCGCACGATCCCGACGTCACGGGGCGTCCCACGTGCGGCTCCGCCGGAGGAACCGGCGTCGGTGGCTGCGCCGGCGCGCGAGGGTCAGGTGAGCCGCCGTCCCCTCTTCGCCGACCGCCGGTCGTGCTCCTTCGTGTCCCACCACTCCTCCAGATGGGCATGGACGAGGTGCACGAGCTGCCGCAGCCGGTCGGGAGGAGGCGCGGGCGAGGCGAACACGTCTGCCCAGGACCTGTCGTCCCAGGGCAGAGTGACCGCCCGACGCTCATCCGGGTGGCCCCGGCGAACCACGGCCGACCGGTACGTCAACGTCACACCGCGGTCCGGACGGTGCTCGACCGACATCCCGACGACGTCGCAACGGATTCCGTCAGCGGTGACGTACGAGCGACTCAGCACCCGCTCGGCCGGAGTCCGTTCCGCCATGGGGATCCACCACCCTTTCACGTCGGTACACGGCCGCGGGGCGGGGCCGGAGCCGGTGAGGCACGCGGGCCGGGGCGGCCGCGCCGGGCGGGCGCACCGCCCATGATCGCCGTTCCCGTCACATCGCAGCTATGTGGGCTGGATATATGAGGATGCTTGCAGTTGCAGCGTGCAACACCATGTCCGCAGCGGTTCAGGACTCCTACCGTCCCATCCGTCAGCAACGGCGCCGCCACCGAGGTCCGCCGCGGATGTGCCCGCACCATCAGGGCACGGACCAGGACCGGGGCGGCCACCACGTTCCGGGAGCCGGTCAGATGTCCACGATGTCCGCGAACACCGCACACCCCCGCCGCATCTCCACCCTCGCCGCAGGCACCACCCTCGCGGTCGTCGCCGTTCGGGCACCCGCTGGGGCCCGATGCTGGGCGGCATCCTCTACACCTGGGCCGACCAGCGCCTCGGTGACGTAGCCGACTCGGCGGTCGTCGCGGACCTGCCCGCCGTGCTGCGTGTCCCGCTCAGCCGGCCACTGTTCCTGCTCGGCGTCCTCTTCGTGGTCGTCGTCGACGTCCTGCCCGGCGGGCTCGCCGTGCTGCCGGGCCGCATCCGCAACGCGCGGGCCGCCCGCCGCGGCACCCGGGACGCCGCGCGGCGCGGGCAGCGGTCGGCCCGGCCCGGGCCGGACCCCGCCGACCGGCGCACCGGAACACCCGCCGACCGTGCCACGCCCGGCACCGAAGCCCCCGCCCACGCCGAGCACAGGGAAAGGGAAACGACGTGACCCCCTCCGACACCGCGCCCGCGGGCGCCCGCCCCGCCCCCGAGCCGCTGCCCTTCGAGGAACTCCGGGTCCCCGTACCCGGCGGCGACCTGACCGTGCTGCGCTGGGCCGCGCCCGACCCCGCGGCGCCCACGGTGCTCGCCCTGCACGGGATCACCGCCAACGCGCTGAGCTGGGGCCCGGTGGCCCGCCGCCTCGCAGGCCGGGCCACACTCGTCGCCCCCGACCTGCGGGGGCGGGCGGGCAGCGCGGACCTGCCGGGACCGTACGGCATCGCCGTGCACGCCGACGACGCGGCCACGGTCGCCGAGGCGCTCGGGCTGCACCGGCCGGTGCTGGCCGGGCACTCGATGGGTGCGTTCACGGCCGCGCTGGCCGCCGTACGCCACCCGCAGCGCTTCGGCCGGCTGCTGCTCGTGGACGGCGGGGCCGGCTTCCCGGCGCCTACCCACCTGTCGCCCGACGAACTGCTGACGGCGGTCATCGGGCCGGCCATGAACCGGCTGTCGATGACGTTCCCCGACCGCGCCTCCTACCGCGCCTTCTGGCAGGCGCACCCCGCGTTCGCGCGGCGGTGGACGCCGGAGGTCGACGCGTACATCCAGCGCGACCTGGTCGGACACGAGCCGCAGCTGCGGTCCTCGTGCCGGGTGGAGGCCGTCCGTGCCGACGGCACCGGCCTGTTCGGCGACGACGTGCTCGCCGCGGTGCACCGGCTGCCCGCCCCCGCCACCCTGGTCCTGGCCGAGCGGGGCCTGCTGGACGAACCGCAGGGCCTGTACGACGCGGACCGCCTGGCCTCGGTGCTCGACGGCGCCCGTGTGACGGTGCTCCACGCCCCGGACACCAACCACTACACGCTGCTCACCGGTGAGGAGGGCGCGGCCCTGATCGCCGGCCTGCTCCTGGATGCCGCCGGGCAGGAGGCCTCCTGACGGGCGGCGGGGACGGCTCCCGGGCAGACGGCGGAGGGGCCGTCACCGGCTGCCGTCACCGGCCCCGGGGACGGTGATCGCGTTCCCGGTGCCGCACACTGCACACTGGAGAAGATGACCGAGCAGGGCGGCGCGCGGGTCCGGGACGTCACAGCCGGTGTCCGCGCAGCGCCGACAGGGAGTGCGACATGACAGTCCGAACCGAGCGGGCCGTACTGGCGGGCGGCTGCTTCTGGGGCATGCAGGACCTGATCCGCAAGCAGCCCGGAGTGGTGACCACCCGCGTCGGCTACTCCGGGGGAGACACCCCCCACGCCACGTACCGCGACCACGGCGACCACGCCGAGGCCATCGAGATCGTCTACGATCCCGCGGCCACGGGCTACCGGGAGGTGCTGGAGTTCTTCTTCCAGATCCACGACCCGACGACCCGGGACCGGCAGGGCAACGACATCGGCCGCAGCTACCGGTCCGCCATCTTCTACACCGACGACGAGCAGCGCCGGATCGCGCTGGACACCATCGCGGACGTGGAGGCGAGCGGGCTGTGGCCGGGCACGGTGGTCACCGAGGTCGAGCCGGTGGGTGACTTCTGGGAGGCCGAGCCGGAGCACCAGGACTACCTGGAGCGCTATCCGAACGGCTATACCTGCCACTTCCCGCGCCCGAACTGGAGGCTGCCCAAGCGGGCCGCCACGCCTGCGGAGTGACGGGCCGGCTCCCGGCCGGCCCGCCCCCGCTCAGCTCTCGAGGAACTCGACGAGATCCGCGTCGAACCTCCCCTTGTCCCCGGCGGCCGTCGCGATGCCGTGCGAGCCGCCCTCGTACACCTTCAGGGTGGCGCCGGGGATGATGCGTGCGCTCTTGCGCGCCGTGGCGTCGATCCCCTCGTGGAAGTCCGTGCACCCGAAGGCGTCCAGGCAGCCGAAGCCGCCCTGGACGGTCTGGTGCACGGCCATGAACCAGAGGGCGTCCAGGTTGCCCTGGGTGACCCTGCTGCCCTTGCGTCCGGCGGAGAAGAACCCGACCGCGGTGTTCTTCCAGAACTGGGACCGATCGGCCAGGATGCCGGCCTTGATCTCGTCGAAGACCTGGTCGGGGACGCCTTCGGGGTCTCCGGGCTCTGGAGCGTCAGCGGAAGGGATCGCCGACAGCAGTACGGCCGACCTCAGCCGGGACGTGCCGTGCCGGCCGATGTACCGGGCCAGTTCGCTGCCACCCATGGAGTGGGCGACCAGGGTCACCTCGGTCAGGCCGAGGAGTCGGCGAGGTCGGCGAGGTCGTAGCCGTCGTACACCGGAGTGGAGCGGCCGTGGCCGCGGCGGTCGTGCGCGACGGCGCGGAACGGCGTCGGCGACCGCCTTCATCTGGTCCTGGCAGGTGTCGCCGTCGAGCGGCCGGCCGTGGAGGAAGACCACGGTCCGTCCCGTGCCCCAGCCCTTGTGGAAGATCTCGATGCCGTCGCGCGTGGTGCAGTAGGGCATGTCCGGTCCTCCTCGGGGAGGGGGAGCGGTCGCGGTCCGTGGCGCGACCCGTCCCGTCCCACTGCGGATGTCCGCGCCCCGCATCCGGTGGGCGATCGATCATCAGGAACACACAAACTCCGACAGGATCATTGCCTTGCGTGAGCCTCGGCCCTAGGGTGTGCCTGTCTCAGTAGCCGTGCCGACACCTGCAGTGAGCGCCCATTCGGCTCGTGCGTGCTCTCGTTCGAAATATCAACATTTTCGAAATACAAACAGCACTGAACACAATCCGACGCACCTCAGCCCGCAGCCCACGGGCGCCACGAGGAAGGCCACGGTCATGCCGCACCCGCACGCGTCCCGGCCCGCCCCCGCGGGACGGACCCCCTTCAGCCGCCGCCGGCTCCTGGAGTCGTCGGCCGCCGTCCTCGGCGCCCTGGCCCTCTTCGGCCCGCCGGGGCGTGCGTACGCGGCCGACACGAAGGACGCGGCGGCCGGGCCGCCGGAGTGGAACGCACTGATGGACGTCTTCGAGCTGGGCACCGAGCCCCCGCACACCACCCTCATGCCGTACCCGGACCTCGCGCACGCCCTGGCCGCCGACCGCACCGCGTCGCCCTACCGGCTCGGCCTCGACGGCGCCTGGAGGTTCGCCTACGCCGACCGACCCGCCGACCGGGACCCCGACTTCCACCGCACCGACCTCGACGACAGCGGCTGGGAGACCGTCCCCGTCCCGTCCGTGTGGCAGCTGCACGGCCACGACTTCCCCGTCTACGTCAACGTCACCTACCCCTACTGGGGGCCCAACGGCCACGGCGAGGACCCCCAGCCGCCCTCGGCACCGACCCGCTACAACCCCGTCGGCCAGTACCGGCGCACCTTCACCGTCCCGGACGACTGGGCCGGCCGCCGCACCTTCCTGCACTTCGAGGGCGTCAAGTCCGCCCACTACGTGTGGATCAACGGCCGGCTGGTCGGCTACCACGAGGACTCGTACACGCCCGCCGAGTACGACATCACCGACCACCTGCGACCGGGCACCAACCAGATCGCCGTCGAGGTCTACCGCTACTGCGACGGCGACTGGCTGGAGGACCAGGACATGATCAGACTGAGCGGCATCTTCCGCTCGGTCCACCTGTACTCCACCCCACCGGTGCACCTGCGCGACTTCACCCTCGTCACCCCCCTCGGCGACGGATACCGCAGCGCCGAGCTGTCGGTCACCGCCCGTGTGCGGGCCTACGGGAACCGCCCCGGCGGCCGGTACACCGTCGACACCATGCTGTACGACGCCGCCGGGCACCCCGTCTGGCCCCGCCCGCTCGTGCAGCCGCTCGACGTGCCCGACGGTGGCGAGGGCACCGTGCAGGCCGCCCGTGCCGTGCCCTCGCCGAGACTCTGGTCGGCGGAGGACCCCTACCTCTACACCGCCGTCCTCCAACTGCGCGACCCCGCCGGCCAGGTCACCGAGACCCTCTCGCACCGCGTCGGCCTGCGCGAGTTCGCCCTCGTAGACGGCCTGATGCGGATCAACGGCAGGCCCGTCTCCCTCCGCGGCACCAACCGGCACGAGATGCATCCCGACCGCGGCACCGCGCTCACCCGTGCCGACATGGTCGAGGACGTCACCCTCATCAAGCGGATGAACATGAACTCCGTCCGCACCTCGCACTACCCCGACAACCCCCAATGGCTGGAACTCGCCGACGAGTACGGCCTGTACCTCGTCGACGAGACCAACCTGGAGACCCACGGCATCCGCAGCCGGTACCCCGGCGACCACCCGGAATGGACGGCCGCCTGCCTGGCCCGCGCCAGGAACATGGTCCACCGCGACAAGAACCACGCCTCGGTCGTCATCTGGTCGCTGGGCAACGAGGCCGGCGGCGGCAGCACCTTCGTGGCCATGCACGACTGGATCCGCTCCTGCGACCCCACCCGCGTCATCCAGTACGAGGGCGACGACCGCCCCGGCATCAGCGACATCCGCTCCGCGATGTACGAGAGCCCGGCGCGCGTGGCGCAGCGCGCCGCGGACACCGCCGACACCCGGCCCTACGTCATGATCGAGTACGCCCACGCGATGGGGAACTCGTGCGGCAACCTCACGGAGTACTGGGACCTCGTCCGCCGCCACGCCGTGCTCCAGGGCGGCTGGATCTGGGACTTCGCCGACCAGTCCCTGCGCCGGCCCACCCCCGCGCGCACCCTGCTCACCGAGTCCGGGCCCGCCCGGCTGCGCGGCGAGATCCTCGCCGCCGCCGGCACCTTCGACCGTGCACGGGGCCTGTCCGGCGCCACCGTCTTCGCCCGCGACCCCCGGCTGGACCTCACCGGCTCCCTCACCCTGGAGGCGTGGATCACCCCGCGCTTCACCGGCTACCACCAGCCGATCATCGCCAAGGGCGACACCCAGTACGCGCTGAAGCAGACCGGGCGGAAACTGGAGTTCTTCATCTACGGCGGCAGCGGCTGGATCAGCGCGAACTGGTCCCTGCCCGACGACTGGACCGGCACCGAGCACCACGTCGCCGGCGTCTTCGACGCCGCCGCGGGCACCCTGACGCTGTACGTCGACGGCATGGTCAGGGCCACCCGCACCACGACGAGCCGGCCGAGCAGCAACACCGCCCCGCTCTCCCTCGCCGTCGACGCCGACACCATGACCCGCGAGTTCAGCGGTACCGTCCGCCGCGCCCGGGTGTACGCCCGCGCCCTCGGCGCCGCCGAACTGGCCGACACCGGCCGCGGTCCGGACGGCGCCGACGTCCGCTTCTGGTTCGACGCGGCCACCGCGGCCCTCTCCCAAAAGCAGCCGGGGGACGAGACCTTCCTCTCCTACGGCGGCGACTGGGGCGACAATCCCAACGACGGCAACTTCGCCGCCAACGGCATCGTCACCGCGGACCGCGGCCACACCGGCAAGGCCGCCCAGATCAAGCGGATCCACCAGGCGATCGGCGTCACCTGGGCGGCCCGCGACGACCGTACCGTGCGAGTCACCAACGAGCACCTGTTCACCGACCTCCGCGACTTCGACGCCGCCTGGACCCTGGTCGCCGACGGACAGGCCCTGCAGAGGGGGGAGCTGGCACGCCCTCAACTCGAAGTGGCCCCGCTGTCCGCACGGGACGTCACCCTTCCCCTGCAACTGCCCGCGGATCCGGCGCCCGGCACCGAGTACTTCCTCGACCTCTCCTTCACCCTCCGCGAGCCCACCCCGTGGGCGAAGGCGGGCTTCGAGGTGGCGCGGGCACAGCTCCCACTCGCCGCGGCCGGCCCGGCCGTCACCCCCGTACCGCTGCGGAGCGTCCCCGCGCTCCGCCACGAGGACGGCGGCACCGCCGTCACCGTCACCGGCCGGGACTTCGACGTCACCGTCGACCGGCGCACCGGCGTCATCACCTCCTACCGGGCCCTGGGGCGCGACCTGATCGTGTCCGGCCCCGCCCCCAACTTCTGGCGGGCCCCCACCGACAACGACCACGGCAACGGCCAGCACACCCGCAACCGCACCTGGCGCGACGCCGGCACCCGCCGCACCGTCACCGCCGTCACCGTGCACGCCCTGCTCGACCGGGCGGTGCGGATCGAGGTGACCGGCACCCTGCCGACGACCGCCACCTCGACGTACACCACCACCTACACGGTGTTCGGCAACGGCGAGATCCGCGTCGACAACACGCTGCACCCCGGGGCGGCGAGCCTGCCGTACATCCCTGAGGTCGGCACCCTGCTGTTCCTGCCCGCCCGGCTGGAGCACCTGCGCTACTACGGACGCGGCCCCGAGGAGAACTACCGGGACCGCAACGACGGCACCGACGTGGGCCTGTGGTCCGGCACCGTCTCCGGGCAGTGGACCCCCTACATCCGCCCCCAGGAGAACGGCAACAGGACGGACGTGAGGTGGCTGGCCCTCACCGACGGCGACGGCAGCGGCCTGCTCGTCAGCGGGGAGCCGCTGATCGAGTTCAACGCCTCCCACTTCACCCCGGAGGACCTCTCCCTCGCCGCCCGCCACGACTACCAGCTCGACCCCCGTGAGGAGGTGGTCCTCCGGGTCAACCACCGGCAGATGGGCGTCGGCGGCGACAACAGCTGGGGGGCCCAGACCCACGACGCGTACAAGCTCTTCGCGAACCGCGACTACGCCTACACCTACCGGCTGCGGCCCCTCGCGGACCCGGCCGGGGCGACGGCGGCGTCGAGGCGCCCCACGGCCGTGGACCCCGGCGACTGAACCGGCGCGGGCACGGCGCCGTGCGACGGGGGACACGCACCTGACGGCCGGACCCTGCCCGGAGGGTGGGAGGTCCGTGGACGGTGTGGCGAGGAGCAGGCCGGGGCGGAAGAATCACTTCGAGCCGACTGAACCGTGCCGAAAGGTGGTCCCCCATGGCCGAGCAGGACGATCGCTTCGACGTCGTGGTCCTGGGTGCGGGCCCCGGCGGCTACGTCGCCGCGATCCGCGCCGCACAGCTGGGCCGCCGCGTCGCCGTCGTGGAGGAGAAGTACTGGGGCGGTGTGTGCCTGAACGTGGGCTGCATCCCGTCCAAGGCGCTGCTGCGCAACGCCGAGCTGGCGCACATCGTCACCCGCGAGGCGAAGACGTTCGGGATCAAGGTGGACGGGCAGGTGACATTCGACTACGGGGAGGCGTTCCGCCGCAGCCGCAAGGTCGCCGACGGCCGGGTCAAGGGCGTCCACTACCTGATGAAGAAGAACAAGATCACGGAGCTGGACGGCCGCGGCACCTTCCTCGACCCGCACACCCTGGAGGTCGCAGGTTACGACGGCAACACCCGCACCATCGGCTTCGACCACTGCATCATCGCCACCGGCGCCACACCGAAGCTGCTGCCCGGCACCCGACGCACCTCCCGGGTGGTCACCTACGAGGAGCAGATCCTCGCCGAGGATCTGCCCGAGTCGATCGTCATCGCCGGGGCCGGCGCCATCGGCGTCGAGTTCGGGTACGTGCTGCACAACTACGGCGTGAAGGTGACGATCGTCGAGTTCCTGGACCGCATGACCCCGCTGGAGGACGCCGAGGTCTCCGCCGAGCTCGCCAAGCAGTACCGCAGGCTCGGCATCGACGTGCTCACCGCCACCCGGGTCGACGGCATCGACGAGTCCGGCCCCCGGGTCCGCGTGACCGTGACCGCCGAGGACGGCTCGCAGCAGGTCCTGGAGGCCGACAAGGTGCTCCAGGCGATCGGGTTCCAGCCGAACGTCGAGGGCTACGGCCTGGAGAAGACCGGGGTGCGCGTCACCGAGCGCGGCGCCATCGACGTCGACGGCCGCTGCCGTACCTCCGTCCCGCACCTCTATGCCATCGGCGATGTCACGGCCAAGCTGATGCTGGCCCACGCGGCGGAGGCGATGGGCGTGGTCGCCGCGGAGACCGTCGCGGGCGCGGAGACGATGGAGCTCGACTACGCCATGATCCCGCGCGCCACCTACTGCCAGCCCCAGATCGCCAGCTTCGGCTACACCGAGGAGCAGGCCCGCGACCTCGGGTACGACGTCAAGGTGGCGAAGTTCCCCTTCACCGCCAACGGCAAGGCGCACGGACTCGGCGACTCCACCGGCTTCGTGAAGCTGATCAGCGACGCGACCCACGGCGAGCTCATCGGCGGCCACCTCATCGGCCCCGACGTCACCGAGCTGCTGCCGGAGCTGACGCTGGCCCAGCAGTGGGACCTGACCGTCCACGAGGTCGCCCGCAACGTCCACGCCCACCCGACGCTGGGGGAGGCCGTCAAGGAGGCGGTCCACGGACTGGCCGGACATATGATCAACTTCTGAGCCCCTGGGCCGTGCACCGTGCCGCGCGGCAGGGGGAGGGGCGCCACCGGCCGCGCGGGCGACCGCACCCGCCCCCGCCGCCGCCTCCGCCGGGTCCACAGGGCCGACCCGGTCGCGCGGCCCCGTGCACGGCGGGGCGGTCGCGACGTTCCGCACCGCGCCGGACGGCCGCCGCTCCCGTACGGCGTCTTTGGCCACCACCGCTCCACCGGGCTCGTCGGCCCCGGCGGACAGCCGCTGCCCGGCCGGCGCGGAGAGCGGTCCGGGCGGGCCGACGTCGATGTCGGATTCCCGCCAGCCCCACCCGGTCACGTGCCCCACGCTTGACCCATGCAGAACGGGATGCACACCGACCGGGAGCGCTGTGTGCGCGCCGTCCAGTCCAAGGACGCCCGCTTCGACGGCTGGTTCTTCACCGCCGTCGTGACCACCGGCATCTACTGCCGGCCGAGCTGCCCGGCGGTGCCGCCGAAGCCCGTCAACATGGTCTTCCACCCCAGCGCCGCGGCCTGCCAGCAGGCCGGCTTCCGGGCCTGCAAGCGCTGCCGGCCCGACACCAGCCCCGGCTCACCGCAGTGGAACCAGCGCGCCGACCTCACCGCCCGCGCGATGCGGCTGATCGCCGACGGCGTCGTGGACCGCGAGGGCGTACCCGGCCTCGCCGCACGGCTCGGCTACAGCGCCCGCCAGGTCGAACGCCAGCTTCTGGCCGAACTCGGCGCGGGCCCGCTCGCCCTGGCCCGCGCCCAGCGCGCCCGGACCGCCCGCCTCCTCGTCGAGACGACCACGGTGCCCATGGCCGACGTCGCGTTCGCCGCCGGCTTCTCCTCCGTCCGCACCTTCAACGACACCATGCGCCAGGTCTTCGCCCTCAGCCCGAGCGAGCTGCGCGCCCGCGCCCCGAAGGAGGCCGCCGCACCTCGGCCTGAGACCGCCCCGGCGACCGGGCCCGGCGCCCTGAACCTGCGCCTGCCCTTCCGCGCCCCGCTCCACCCCGACAACCTCTTCGGGCACCTCGCCGCCACCGCCGTCCCCGGGGTGGAGGAGTGGCGGGACGGCGCCTACCGGCGCACGCTGCGTCTGCCGTACGGGTACGGCGTCGTCGCGCTCACCCCCGAACCCGGCCACATCGCCTGCCGACTCACCCTCAGCGACCTGCGCGACCTCACCGTCGCCATCAGTCGCTGCCGTCGCATGCTCGACCTGGACGCCGACCCCGTCGCCGTCGACGACCAGCTGCGCACCGACCCGGTGCTCGCGCCGCTGGTCGACAAGGCACCCGGGCGGCGCGTGCCGCGTACCGTCGACGAGGCCGAGTTCGCCGTCCGGGCCGTGATCGGCCAGCAGGTCTCCACGGCCGCCGCCCGCACCCACGCGGCACGCCTCGTCGCCGCGCACGGTGACCCGGTCCACGACCCCGAGGGCGGCCTCACCCATCTCTTCCCGACGCCCGGGGCACTCGCCGCCGTCGACCCCGGGACGCTGGCGATGCCGCGGACCCGGAGCACCACCCTCACCACCCTGGCCGGCCGACTGGCCGACGGCTCACTGCGCCTGGGCGCGGACAGCGACTGGGCCGAGGCCCGCGCCCGCCTCCTGGAACTGCCCGGCTTCGGCCCCTGGACGGCCGACGTCGTCGCGATGCGCGCGCTCGGAGACCCCGACGCCTTCCTCCCCACCGACCTCGGCATCCGCCGTGCCGCCCGGGACCTGGGTCTGCCCTCCACCCCGGCGGCACTGACCGCCCGCGCGGCTGCCTGGCGCCCCTGGCGGGCCTACGCGGTCCAGTACCTGTGGGCCACCGACAGCCACCCGATCAACCTCCTCCCCGGCCCGGCGCGGCGGCCGGAGCACCGTCCGCGGCCCGGCCAGGCCCGGCCTGGGGGCCCGCGCCGCGTGCCACCGAACCCCCCGAACGGCCTCGGCCGCAGCACCCGCGACATCGAAGGGCAGCCATGAAGCAGCACACCGTGACCGACAGCCCCCTCGGGCCCCTCACCCTCGTCGCCCGGGACGGCCTCCTGTGCGGGCTCTACATGACCGGCCAACGGCACCGCCCCGCACAGGAGACGTTCGGCGAGCGGGACGACACCCCCTTCGGGGAGGCGAAGGCACAGCTGGAGGCCTACTTCGCGGGGGAGCTGACCGAGTTCACGCTGCCCCTGCGCATGGACGGGACGCCGTTCCAGCGCCGCGTGTGGGACCTGCTCAGGGGCATCCCCTACGGCCGGACACGCACGTACGGCGACCTCGCCGCGGCCCTCGGCAACCCCACCGCGTCCCGGGCCGTCGGCCTCGCCAACGGCCGGAACCCCATCGGCGTCATCGTCCCCTGCCACCGCGTCGTCGGCGCCGGCGGCAGCCTCACCGGCTACGGCGGCGGCCTGGAGCGCAAGCGCCGCCTGCTGGACCTCGAAGGGGAGGCGGCCCTGATCCCGGGGCTCCTGCGTACAGGCTGCGACGACCGGACGGAACCCCGCTGAGGCGCACACGACGTGCGCGGCCCCGGCACCGATGGTGGAATTGAGGTGCCTACGAAGGAAACGAAGCGAACGTCGGAAACGGCGCGCCCGTCCGCCCGCGCGGACACCGGTCGGTGCGGTCGGGCGAGATCGTCGTGTCCCCTCCACTCCTCAGGAGTGAGCACATGAGTGACGCTGTGGAAGAAATGGGTCCCGTCGACTACCTGGTCGTCGAGTTCCCCGGCAACCGGATGACGGGAGAGGGGCTGCCGCTGCTCGTCGACCTCGTCGACCGCGGCATCATCCGCCTCCTCGATCTCGTCTTCGTCCGCAAGGACGAGGACGGCTCGGTCTCCGTCGTGGAGCTCGCGGACCTCGGGGAAGAGGTGGACCTCTCCGTGTTCAGCGGCGTGTCCTCCGGCCTGATGGGGCAGGAGGACATCGACGAGGCGGGAGCCGTGCTGGAACCGGGCAACTCCGCGGCACTCGTGATCTACGAGAACGTCTGGGCGGCGCCGCTGGCGCAGGCGCTCCGGCGCAGCGGCGCCCAGCTCGTGGCGGGTGGGCGTGTACCGGTCCAGGCACTGCTGGCCTCCCTCGAGGCGGCGGAGGCCACGCCGCCCGGCAGCGGTCCCGCCGCCGCCTGACACCGCACCACCACTGGGAGATGAGAGACATGCCTGGACTGCTCCGCGGTGTCGCACGCACCGCCGTCGTGGCGGGCACCGCCACAGCCGTGTCGAACCGGGTCTCGCGACGCCAGGCCGGCCGGTGGGCGCAACAGGACTACGCGCAGCAGACGGCGTACCAGCAGCAGGCCCCCGCGGCACCCGCACCGGAGGCACAGGCCCAACGCGCCCCGTCGGACGGATCCCCGGACGACATGGCGGACCGGATCGCCCAGCTCAAGGAGCTGAGCGAGCTGAAGGCCCAAGGAGTCCTCACCGACGAGGAGTTCGAGGCCCAGAAGCGCCGCGTACTCGGCTGACGCCCCGGGCGCCCCCGGCCGACGGCGCCCGGTTCCACCGGGTGTCCGCGGTCGGCCCCGTTCCCCGTCGGCGCTCTCGTCGTACGGCGTCGGCTCGGGCGGGAGAACGCGTCGTGACCCGCGATCGGCGGCCACGCCCGCCGGCCCCGCCGCAGGGGGACTCACCACCCCCGGCCCCCGCTGCCGAAGCCTGTCGGGGCGCGGGAGGCGGGGCGTGACGAGGTCGCGAGGTACATGCGGGTGTGCCAGACTGAAACCGGAAGTATCAGGAGAAAGTCCTGAGCAAGGTGGCATCGCCTCGGAAGCAGCGGAGCCCTCGGGGCAATTCCCCGACTTCTCACCTCGACCGGGGGTGAGCGATCGGGAAGGACCGGCTCCCGTGCAGGGCGGGGCGTGCGATGACCGCCGCGACCGAACCCGACCTTTGCGTCCAGTCCCGGCGGGGTGGGATCATGGCGAGCCGTCCTGACTGCTCCGATCCCCAGCTGACGGTCATTCACCCTGCGCATCTCCAGGGTGCCCCCCATCATCTGGCCGGCGTCCGATCCGTCCTGGGCCGGGACCCGGGCTGCGACATGAGGATCGACGACCCGTATGTGAGCGGCAGGCACGCCGTGCTGAACCGCTCGGGCGCGCAGGTGGTCCTGGAGGACCTGGGGTCCGCCAACGGCACCCTGGTGAACGACCGCCCGGTCCGCGCTCCGTGGACGCTCCACGACGGAGACGTACTCACCTTGGGAACGGTGAGCCTCCGGTACGAGTGGCCCCGCAACGCCCCACTCCGGCAAGGGACGAGGGGGGCCACGGCTCTGATGCCCGCCGCGCACGGCACGCGTCGGTTCGATGTGGGCCGCCAGTACGGCGCAAGCATCAACAACGTCGGCGGCGACCAGTACATCGATCAACGGCAGGAGAGCTTCCTCCGCCACATCGCTGCGGCCCGCACCAGGGCTCGCAGGCTCATCCTCATCGGTCTGGTGATCTTCCTGGCCGGCTTCGCCGTCTTCGCCTGGGGAATCCTGCGCTTCATGGGCCACATCGGTGATCCCATACCCCAGGACCCCAACAAGTGGCCCGACCCGGGGGACATGTTCGGCGCGGACATCAACGGCATTCCGGTGTTCCTCATCGGTTGGGCAGCCGCGGCCGCCGGCCTTCTCCTGATGGCGATCGGGCTGGTGATGCACATCGTCACCGCAGCGCGCCGGCGCTCGTTCGATGCCGCGGCGCGCCGGCACTGACGCACGCGAGAGGAACTGCGGTGACCTTCAACATCGGCAGCCAGCAAGGCAACATCAACAACGTCGCCGGTGACCAGACCATCCACGGCGGCCAGCACGGCGACTTCACGACGGTCATGGATCCGCAGGCCCTGCTCGGCCTGCTGCGCACGGAGATCGACCGTCTCGGACTCCCGCCCGATGTCGCGAGGCAGGTGAACGACGAGGTCGACTCCCTCGACGCCGAACTCGGTTCCCCGTCTCCCGACCGGCCCACCGTGGCCCAGCGCCTGGCTCGGATCACCGGGCTGGTGAAGACGGCGGGCGCCGTGGTCACCGCCGGCGGGACCCTCGCGGGGGTGCTGTCCTCGTTCGCTGCCTGGCTCGGCCCGATCGGCGACTCCGTCCTCCACGCCCTCGCGGGGTAGCTCTCAGCGCCGGCCGGTCGGCCACCGAACAGGTACACCGTCACCACCGATCGGATCCGCCAGGAGTGTCGGCGCATCTCCGCATGGCCCATGCAGCGCGCGTACGTCCGGAGTCGCACCGCCTCGGGTCCCACCGCCGGGGCGCTCGGAGACCGCGGTCGCCGGGGACTTCGGAGTCACACGTCGTGGGCGGAGGGGATGCCGGTTTCGTCGCCGCGGACGGCCACCGGTCGGCCCGCCCGCTTCGCCCGGTCCCACCCGCACCGCGCTGCGCTCCGGTCGCCGCGCGCAACGAAACCGTCATGAATTCGTGGGGCGTTTGAACGCTGCCGGGGTCGTCTGCGTAGGACATGGAAGGTCTTCACTTTGACCGTCATTCCGGGGCAGCACGACGCGTAGGAGTATTTTCGTGAGACGCAACGCACGCAGACGACCTACCGGCGCACGGCGCGCCACCTTCGCATCGGTCGCGCTGATCATGGGCGGAGGGGGGCTCGTAGCGGCGAACTTCTATGCTTCGGCGCACGAGACGAACGACTCCGGGCAGAACCGGACGAAGGCCGCTGCGGCCCAGATAGCGACAATCAAGTGTCCGGACGTCGGCCAGCAGTTGGCGGACGTGCCGCACAAGGCACGGGCCGGCGTCGACATGGAGCTGGCGAACCTCGACAAGCAGGTCAACGAGGCCTACGCGAGGCTGGCGTCCACGCGCCAGGCACAGGCAGGTGACACGTCGTTCGTGCAGAACGCGATCCTCGGTCCGCTGAAGGACAAGCGGTCCGCGGTGATCGACAGGATCAGGATGGACATCGAGCGCGTCGGCGGCACCTTCGACGACTCGCTGAAGGAACTCGCGAACTGCACTGCAGTGGCCGCCGATCAGGTGCGGGCCGATGCCGGCCAGAACAACGGCGACCAGCAGCCGGGTGGTGAGCAGGGGCAGAACAACAACGGCGGGCAGCAGAACATCGGCGGGCAGGCCGGCAACGGTCCGGTGGCGGACGACTTCGTCGACATCACCAAGGTCCGGCCCAACGTCCAGCCGGCGCCGCAGCCCAACGGCAGTGCCTCGATCGGCACGTTCAGCGTCTCCTGCGGTGTCAACGAGAACAACAACTTCAACACCGACAACCTGATCGTGGCGCCCGGTGTGAACAACGGCGCCCACCACACGCACGACTATGTGGGCAACCAGGACGTCAACGCCTTCTCCAAGGACCAGGACCTGGCCGCCGCCACCACCAGCTGCTCCGAACAGGACGACAAGTCGGCCTACTACTGGCCGGTTCTGCGACTGCAGGACGGCAACAAGGAGTTCGACGACAACAAGCTCGGCGGCGGGGCGGAGGGCAACGCGGGCAGGATCCTCAAGGCGAAGACGGCCGAGATCAAGTATGTCGGCAGCCCGACGAGCAAGGTCGTCGCGATGCCGAAGTTCCTGCGCATCATCACCGGTGACGCCAAGGCGTTCAGCAACGGCACGGCGAATGCCAACGCGCACTGGAGCTGCACCGGCTTCGAGGACAAGGTGCAGCTGACGGACAAGTATCCGCTGTGTCCCCAGGGCAGCGGCGTGGTCCGCTCGTTCGCCTTCCAGAGCTGCTGGGACGGCCGGAACATCGACAGCGCCAACCACCGCTCGCACGTCGCCTTCGCCGACGCCGAGGGCAACTGCCAGAACGGCTTCGAGGCGATTCCGCAGCTGACGATGCGGCTGGTGTACGACGTTCCGACGCCGACCATCGAGAACGGTCAGGTGAAGAATCCGTTCGCCGTCGACGGGTTCCAGGCCGAGCTGCACAAGGCGATCACCGACCACGACGACTTCATCAGCGTCATGGACGGCGATCTGATGAACAAGGTGGTCGACTGCATCAACAACGGCCGGCAGTGCGGCACCGGAGTCGATGAACAGCCACAGGACAAGCCGGCGGCGACCGTTGAACCGAAGGCGACCGTTGACGCGGGTACCGCATCCGGGGGCGGCCAGGACGGCATGAACCACGACACCTCCGGGGGCATGAACCCGCCGCAGGCATCGGCCGGCACGCGGGCAACCGAACCGTCGCGCGGCGACTCGACCACCGCCCCGAGCGCGGCCCCCAGGGCGGACAAGGCGTCCTCCCCGGCCTACCAGCAGGACAAGGCGCCTTCGTCGGGTGAGCAGCAGGACATGGCGCCTTCGTCGGGCGAGCAGCAGGACAAGGCGCCTTCGTCGGGCGAGCAGCAGGACAAGGCCCCCTCGTCGGGCGGACAGGAGGACGAGCCCGCAGAGGCATCCCAGAACGGCTCGGACGACAGCCAGGTCACCGGGACGGCCGAGCCCGAGGCGTCGTCGGTCGCGTCGCCCCCCGGTGGCGGTTCTTCCTCCACGGAGCCGCAGACCGAAACGCAGACGGTCGCGGGTGATCTGGCCGAGACCGGCACGACCCTGTGGCCCGCCGTGGTCGGCGGGACGCTCATGATCGCCGGTTCGGTGCTTCTGCTCGCCAAACGGCGGCGGCGCTCCGCGTGAGGTGACGTCACGGGCAAGAGCCCACGCGCGAGAACGCCCGTACCTGCGCGCCGGCAGGTACGGGCGGCCGTGCACACCGCCGAGGTGACGGGCGCGGAATCCGCCGGCCGGCGGCGGCCCGCCACCCCGTGGTCCTCAGCGCCGACCATCCAGGTCGCTCAGCAGCTTCGGGAGTACGGTGCCGATCGGCTCCCGTACGACCTCGTCCGCGAGCTCGTCGTACGGTGTCGGCTCGGCGTTGACGACGACGAGCCGAGCCCCGTGATCGGCGGCGACCCCGGCCAGCCCCGCGGCCGGCTGGACCTGGAGGCTGCTGCCGACGGCGAAGAACACCTGGCAGGCCTTGCTGATCGCGACGGCCTCGCCCAGCACCACCGGGTCGAGCCGCTCGCCGAACATCACCGTCGCCGACTTCAGGATCCCGCCGCACTCCAGGCACGGCGGATCGGGCTCCCCGGCCTCGACCCGTGCGAGCGCGTCCTCCATGGATCCGCGCTCATGACACCTCGTACACACCACGCTCCGGGCGCTGCCGTGCAGTTCGAGCACCTTGCGGGCAGGCATCCCGGCGAGCTGGTGCAGCCCGTCCACGTTCTGCGTGATCACCCGCACCGGCCCCCCGGTCCGCTCCAGCTCGGCCACGGCCCGGTGCGCCGCGTTCGGCTCGGCCTTGAGCGTGCGGTTCCCCCGCCGCATCTGCCAGGAACGCCGCCGGATCTCCGGATCCGCCATGTAGTACTCGTAGGTGACGAGCTTCACCGCCTCGGGATCCCGACGCCACAGCCCGTTGGGACCGCGATAGTCAGGGATCCCGGAGTCGCAAGGCATTGGCAGACGTAACATGTCGTCGTTCCGGCGCGGAGCGTTCATAGGAGGCGATGGCCATCACGTGACGCGCTGAACGGGGCGGTAGTGGTCCCTAGCCGCCCAAGCCCCATCGCACGCCCGCCACAACCCCGAGCACCACGGCAGGAACCACCCACCCCCACCCCATGACCCGCCGCACCGACGGCAGCAGCCACAAACCCGTCGCCGCACCGGCAGCCCCGATCGTCAGCACGCAAGACAGGACGATGCCGGCGTATGCGTCGTGGTCCCAGGAGCCTGACGGACGGATGGTCAGGGCGGTCCAGCAGAAGTACACGGCGATGAGGGTGAGCAGGCTCAGTGGTACGGCGAGGACCAGGCGAAGGCCGCCGCGATCGTTGTCCGGGTGGGAAGGGCGGGTCATCAGCGCAGTGCGTTCCTTGCCTCGTCCAGGTTGTTAGTGAAGCCACGCCCGTAGGCCTGGGCGTCATCGGTCTGCCAGTACGGGCCACCGTTGTAACGCGCGGCGAGCTCCTGGTATTGGGCCGCTGTCATCCCCTCCGGCGGTACGTCGGCGAACTCGCTCTCCGCCTTGAGCTGGGCCAGGTACTCCGAGGCGATGAAGATGTTCTGCCCGGGGTCTTGGAGGGCCTCCTCCACCATGCCGCGCTGTTGGTCGGTGAGGTTGTCGGGGTCGTAGCCGAGGACCTCGGCGCCGCGTCGCACTTGGATGGCTATGGGCCCCATGGATGTGTTGTCGGGGTCGCCGCCGAGACGCCAAGGCAGGCTCTCGGGGGCGATCGGGCTCAACGGAGAGTCCGCCTGTTCGCGGATGGTGTCGGTGATGTCGTCGAGGATGCCGGGCTGGCCACCGATCTCCTGCCAGGCGATGCCGGCGACCATGTCCGGCGGCAGCCCAGAGTTCCGTGCCGCTGCCTTGATGATCTCCTTGTTCGCGGCGATCCACTCAGCGCGCTCCTGGGCGTTGGAGGGCGGGCTCCAGTAACTGTCCTTCGCTCCGGGGAGGCTGGCGACCTGGAGGCGGATGTCGCGCAGTGTCGGAGAGACGATCTCGTTCCCGGCGATGGGGTAGTAGTCCTGCTTGGGGCCGCTGCCGGGCAGCCGCGTCAGCGGGTTGGTGCTCGCCTCGGCCGCTTCCCGCCGCAGCTCCGAGACCGCGGAGACGATGTCGACGCGTTGGATGAAACCCATGCGAAAGTCCGGCAGCAGGTCGTAGGCCTGCTTGAGTTCGTGGACGCAGATCTCCCGTGCCTCGTGCTCAGTGGTCTTCGCCAGGTGGAAGTCCCCGCCGGCGGCGTCGTGCAGCCGGTTCGCATCATCGCGGATGTCGTCGACGTCCATGGTGAGTTCGGCCAAGAAGTCCATGACACCGGTGGTGGCCCGCATGTCCTCCCACTGGCGCATCGGCTCCGCTTCCTGGGCTTCGCGGGTGATCGCCGTGCCCTTGGTGTGGATCAGTGTCGCGAGGGCCTGCTCGTTCGCCTTGCCGTTGGAGTAGTGGGCCTTGGCCACCTCCAGCGCGCAGGCGTAGCTGCGCAGGGCGCTGGCGGCTTTGTCGTAGCCCTCGGCCAGTTGCGCGATGAGTCTGCGCCCCTCGGCGAGTCGGGCCTCGTAGTGCTGACTGCCCTCACTCTTCCACTGCGTGTGCTTCTCGGCCCGCTCGGCGGAGGGGGCGACCGCCACGAGCAGGTCGTGCAGGCGCTTGTACTCGTCCGCGTTCCGTTCGACGAGGGGCGGGTTGCAGCTTTCCAGGAACTCGACGTCCTTGCGGTGGCTGATGCCGATGCTCATCGTGCCTCCGGGGCGACGTACTGGCCGTAGCGAAGGACGTCGTCGAGGAAGCGCTGAGCTGTGTCGTCGTCGATCTTCACGAAGTCGCTGCCGGTCGTCCTCAGGCGGGTGGACAGCGCCGCGAACAGGGCAACTGCGTCGAGGTACTGGTCATCGGCGAATCCAGCGAACCGTGCCACCTGTTCGGCCACCTCCTCAGGCGTCCGGGGTTCGCGGGCCATGGTGGTCAGTTCGGCGTCAGGCCGCCCCTCGTGAAGGAAGCCCGCGATCTCGATCAGCAGATTCGCGTTGCCATTGATCGACTCGGCCTTGGCCACCAGGGACCCGGAGGCTGGGGTGCCTGACCCCGAGCCCCCGTCTGCCGGCAGCTGGTCGATCTGCATGCCGGTCTGCCGACGCGCCAAGGCGTCGGCCTTCAATTGGGCCCACTCCTCCTCGAATGACAACCTGTTCCCCCTTCAGCTCGTTGCCTCGAACAGTCAATCGATCATGTCACTGGGGAGGGGCGTACCGAAACCTCGCCACTCCGGTTGCGGACCTGTGTGACAGACCGCTCAACTCAGGCGGGTGCAACGGGGGAGGGAGAGAGACGTGTCGCGGGCTCAGGCCGCGCGTACAGGCCGCCGCACAGTGCGTCCCGGTCCGTCAGTTGTGATGTGGCCACCGGCACCTATGCGTGCCGAAGGCTCTCCCAAGACTTGGACCCCGCCCACGCCCAGGCACGAACGTCGGCCCCAGCTGCCTCGTAGTTCCTGGTGCTCGTGCAAGGCGCAGGACGCTTTGACGGAATACCCCTGTCGGTGGAGACACCGGCGCCGCTGAGGATGGCGACGAGGGGTTCGGTCATGCTGCCGAGGGTAGGACGCGGCCCCGCCCACAAGCGAGTGGATATGTCCCGGCTGTTCGTACCGGCACCGAGGGTGGTTCGCCGAGGGGCGGAGGGCACGGGCGGCGGCCGCGTGGCACCGCTCGGCCCGGGTCAGGCGACGCGGTGGCCGTTCTCCAGCTCCGCGGTGGTGGTGCCGTCCGTCAGGACGTCGAGCGCGGCCAGCACCCGGCGGCCCAGCGAGCCCTGCAGGTGGGCGGTGAGGTCCTCTGGCATCACCAGCCGCCAGGACAGCAGCTCCTCCTCCTGCAGGCGGATCGACTTCAGCTCGTCCTCGGCCAGGACGCCGCCGTCGTACAGGTAGGCCACCAGGGGCGGCCGGCCCGGGCCGCGCACCCAGTCCACCGCGAGCAGGCGGCCCAGCGGCCGGTCCAGGCCGATCTCCTCCAGCGTCTCCCGGCGCGCCCCTTCCCGTGGGGTCTCGCCGTCGTCGGACTCGATCGTGCCGCCCGGCAGTGCCCAGCCCTCCCGGTAGTTGGGCTCGACGAGCAGCACCCGGCCCTCTGCGTCCCGGAACAGGGCCGCGGCCCCGGCCAGCACGCGGGGGAGCGAGGCGATGTAGGCGGCGAAGTCGGCAGTGGTCATCGGGAACCTCCGAGGAAGCCCCCGCCTTCGGACGGGGGAGGAACAGGACGCCTGGGGAGCGGCTCGGGGAAAGGCGCATCGCCGCCGGGGCAATGCGCCGTCCCCTCTCGTCGGCCCGCCAGGAAGTCACGAACCGGCGAAACAGTGTGTGAATCGTGGCCACCCGCGTGACGCGGGCATTCAAGTATCACGTCTCCTGTGCGGACGAGCGGGTAGCCGAGCCGTCCCGCTCGGTCCGCGTGCGGAAGGAATCCGCCTGCGCCCACGGAGGCGCACTCACGCGGCGGTCTTCTCCTGCCGACCGTCGGTCAGGGGGCCGACTCCGCCAGGCGCAGTGTGCGCTCGGCCAGTTCGCTGATGCGGACCCCGTCGAAGCCGAACACCGCGCTGCGGACCGTGTCCTCCAGCGGCTCCGTCCACTGCGGGGGGATCGCCGCCGCGCCGGTCAGCACGCCGGCCACCGACCCGGCCGTCGCGCCGTTGGAGTCGGTGTCCAGCCCGCCGCGGACGGTGAGCGCGACGGTGCGGGTGAAGTCGCCGTCGCCGTACAGCAGGCCCGCCGTGAGGACCGCGGCGTTCGGGACCGTGTGGATCCAGCCCAGCCCGGCGGTCTCCTCGGCGAGGGTGGTGAGCGTGTCCTCCCAGGTCATCCGGGAATCGTGGAGGGATACGACCCGACGGACCGTACGCGCCAGGCGGCTGCCCGCCGGGATGACGGCGAGCGCCTCGTCGAGTGCGCCGCGGACGCCGGGGGCGGTGAACGCGGCCGAGATCAGGGCGGCTGCGAACATCGCGCCGTACACCCCGTTGCCGGTGTGCGACAGGACCGCGTCCCGTCGGGCCAGGGCTGCGGCGCGGCGCGGGTCGCCGGGGCAGGTCCAGCCGTAGATGTCGGCGCGGATCAGGGCGCCGATCCAGTCCTGGTACGGGTTGTCGTACGTCGCGGTCAGCGGCGGCCTGAGCCCGTTGGCGAGGTTGCGGTAGGCCGCGCGCTCCGCGGTGAACGTCTGCCGGTACGGCAGCCGCAGCAGCCACAGGTCGCCGACCTGCTCGGTGGTGAAGCGGAAGCCGTGCGTCTCCAGCAGGTCCAGGCCGAGGATCGCGTAGTCGACGTCGTCGTCGCGGCAGCTGCCGTGGATGCGTCCGCGTACGCACTGGCGCCACTCCGGACGCAGCGGCGGAAGCCCGTCGCCGCCCGGGGGCTCCGGGAGGTAGTCGTCGAGCGGCAGGGCGCCGGCCTGCCGCAGGTAGTGGTCGATCCGCTCACGGGTCCACACCTCGCCCTGCTCGACCGGCTTGCCGAGCATGTTGCCCGCGATCCGGCCCAGCCAGCCGCCGAGGACGCGGTCGGCGAGCCCCGGCCTCGTCTCCACCGGTGTCATGAGAGACGTCATGACACCGGTCTACCCGATTCCCGGCGGCGTCGCCCGTGTCCAGGGTCCACGGTTCGGGCGGGGCATGACGGCACGGGCGGTCTCCGGTTAAGGTCGCAGCGGCGCGACTGGCCCCGACATGCGTCGGGCCCGGAGAGCAAGGGGATTGCAAGGTGGCGGACGCTGCTGTGCACGGCACCCGGCGGGTGCTCGTTGCCGCGGACAAGTTCAAGGGCTCGCTGACGGCGGTGCAGGTCGCCCAGCGGGTGACGGCCGGGCTCCGGCTGGTCGTACCGGATGTCGAGGTGGAGTCGCTGCCCGTCGCCGACGGCGGTGACGGCACCGTCGCCGCGGCCGTCGCGGCCGGTTTCGAGCGGCACGAGGTACGGGTCGCGGGGCCGCTGGGTGACGAGGTGACCGCGGCGTTCGCGGTGCGCGGTGAGACCGCGGTGGTGGAGATGGCCGAGGCCAGCGGGCTGCAGCGGCTGCCGGCCGGGGTGCTCGCGCCGCTCTCCTCCTCCACGTACGGCTCCGGCGAACTGCTGCGTGCCGCGCTGGACGCCGGTGCGCGCACGATCGTCTTCGGGGTCGGAGGCAGCGCGACGACGGACGGCGGAGCCGGGATGCTCTCCGCGCTGGGCGCCCGGCTTCTCGACGACACGGGGGAACCGGTGCCGCCGGGCGGCGGCGGGCTGGCCGAGCTGGCGTCCGCCGACCTGAGCTGCCTCGACCCGCGCCTGGCGGAGGTCGAGCTGGTGCTGGCCAGCGACGTCGACAACCCGCTGACCGGCCCGAAGGGCGCGCCCGCGGTGTACGGGCCGCAGAAGGGCGCCTCGCCGGAGGACGTGACGGCGCTGGATTCCGCGCTCACCCACTACGCGAAGGTGCTGGAGGACGCGGTCGGCCCGACGGCCGCCGAGTACGCCGCGTCGCCGGGAGCGGGGGCCGCGGGCGGCATCGGCTACGGCGCCCTGCTGATCGGCGCGCGGTTCCGGCCCGGCATCGAGGTCATGCTCGACGTGCTCGGCTTCGGTACGGCGCTGGACCGGGCCGACCTGGTGATCACCGGGGAGGGGTCCCTGGACGAGCAGACCCTCCACGGCAAGGCGCCGGCGGGCGTCGCCGCGGCGGCCCGAACGGTGGGCAAGGAGGTCGTCGCGGTGTGCGGGCGGCTGGCCCTGCCGCCGGAGGAGCTGGGGCGGGCCGGTATCCGGCGGGCCTACGCGCTGACGGAGGCGGAGCCGGACGTCGCCCTGTGCATCGCGGAGGCGGGACCGATCCTGGAGCGGGTCGCCGCGCGGATCGCACGGGATTTCCTGGCCTGAGCCGGCTTCCCCCGGAGGGGGAGCGTCTGCCCGCGCCGCCGGGGACCGGATCGCGTCCGCTCCCCGGCCGGCGTCCTGTCCTCCGCGTCCCGCGGGGCGCCCCCTCGCATCCCGCCGGTCCGGCCGAGCCCGGCAGCCCCGTGGACGCGGGCCGTTCACGGGGGCCGAGCGGACCTGGGATGCCGCTCCGGCCCCGGGCGGGCCGGGCAGCCGGACGGACCGCGGGCGCAGGCTTCCCGCTGACCGACACCCTCGCCGGCCTCCGCGGTCACGCCCGTCACGCAGCCCGGCGCCATCCTGCCCGCACACCCTCCGGCGGCGCCGTGCCGTAGTGCTGCCCTGCGCCGGCTCATGCCCCGGGCGGGCTCTCGTCGTCCCCCGCCGCCGGTCCGCCCCACCCGCACCGGCCCCGCCCCGGCGCACGTCACCCTGCACACGCGCGTCCCGCAAGCCGGTCCGCGGCCTGTGGTGGGGCCCGGCCCTTGATCAGCCCGTGACCGCGGTCCGGGATCCCTGCCCCTGCCTCCGGAGCCTCGCCCCTGAAGGCCACCGCCCTCCGGCCACCGCTCGCCCGAGTTCAGGGCTCGCCCGAGCTCACCGCAGCTCGTCCCCGTACCTCCATCGCCGTCCGGGCATGCGAAAGGGGCCCCGAACCGTCATCTGGTTCGAGGCCCCTTCGTACCGTGCCGTCCTGACCTGGTGCTCGCTACGGCAACTGCGCCGCCCGTGCCTCGCGCCGGTTGTCGCGGAAGTTGTTCACCCGGCGGGCCGTGGCGAACAGCGGGATGACCGCGCCCATGACCAGCTGCAGTGCGCAGCCCGTCTGGAGGAGGAGCTGACCGCTGGGGGCGTCGAAGGCCCAGGCCGCCAGAAGGCCCATCGACAGAACGATCCAGGAGAGCATCGCGCCGGCGAGGCGGCCTCGCGGCTTGGGGTACTCCACACGGCTCACCATCAGCCAGGCGGTGCCCAGGATGGCGAGGAGCGTCGCCACGAAGGGCAGCTCCAGCAGGACGATCGAGACCACCGTCAGTGCGCCGAAGGGGCTCGGCATGCCCTGGAACACGCCGTCCTTCATGGTCACGCAGGAGAAGCGGGCCAGGCGCAGGACCACGGCCAGGAGCACCACGATTGCCCCGAGCGCGGCCACTCGCTGGTGTGCGTCGTCCGCGACCATGCCGTAGACGAGGACGAAGTACGCCGGTGCCAGGCCGAAGCTGATCAGGTCGGAGAGGTTGTCCAGCTCCGCACCCATCGGCGAGCTGCGCAGCTTGCGCGCCACCAGGCCGTCGAACAGGTCGAAGACCGCGGCGCAGAGCATCAGGATGACCGCCGTGGCCGCGCTGTGGCGGGCCATGCCGGTCTCCTGGCTGCCGGTCAGGTGCGGGATCAGGATCCCGGTGGTGGTGAAGTACACCGCCATGAAGCCGCACGTGGCGTTGCCCAGGGTCAGGGTGTCCGCTATCGAGAGGCGGAGCGAGAGGGGCATCTCCTCCTCTTCCTCCGCCTCGGCCGCCTCGGGCACCCAGCCGCCCTGTGTCTCCGGATCAATCACGGTCAATGCGAGTCACCCCAGCCACCGTCTTCTGACCGACCTCGACCGCGACCTCCACGCCCTCGGGCAGGTAGATGTCGACGCGCGAGCCGAAGCGGATGAGGCCGATGCGCTCACCCTGCTCGACCTTGGTGCCCTGGGGCACGTAGGGGACGATGCGGCGGGCCACGGCGCCGGCGATCTGGATCATCTCGATGTCACCGAGCTCGGTGTCGAAGTGCCAGACGACGCGCTCGTTGTTCTCGCTCTCCTTGTTGAACGCGGGAACGAAACCGCCGGGGATGTGCTCGACCGACGTCACGGTGCCGGACAGGGGGGCCCGGTTGACGTGGACGTTGAGCGGGCTCATGAAGATCGCGACGCGGGTGCGGCCGTCCTTCCAGGGCATGATGCTCTGCACCACACCGTCGGCGGGCGAGATGACCCGGCCCTGGGCGATCTCGCGCTCGGGGTCGCGGAAGAACCACAGCATTCCCGCCGCGAGCGCGGTGGCGGGAACGGCCAGGGCCTTGGCCGCGCCGGAGCGGCGAGCGCGGACCAGGCTGACGGCTGCGGTGGCGACGGTCGGGAGAAGCCACGGCGATGCTCCGCGCGCGAGGCGTACGCCGACTCGGCTGTCGCGTGGTGCAGAGGTTTGGCTGTGGGGCATGGATGACCTTCGTAGCGGATGATGCCGCGCTTCAGGAGGGGGACGGCGGCTTTCCGGCGATCGTAGCGGTTCACGGCCACAACTGGGTAAGCCAGGAAGCCGAGTCGGCAGGCGAAGAGTGCCTACGGGGTGTGATCTTCCTCCCGGAGATAACACCCCGCATCCGGACAATCAGCCCTGGAATCGATACTCTTCGAGCAACCTGCGCCCGATGATCATTTTCTGGATCTCGGCGGTACCTTCACCGATGAGCAGCATCGGGGCCTCGCGGTAGAGGCGCTCGATCTCGTACTCCTTGGAGAAGCCGTAGCCGCCGTGGATCCGGAAGGCATCCTCCACGACCTCCTTGCAGTACTCGGAGGCGAGGTACTTCGCCATCCCAGCCTCGAGGTCGTTTCGTTCTCCGGAGTCCTTTTTGCGCGCTGCATTCACCATCATCGCATGAGCGGCCTCGACCTTGGTAGCCATCTCCGCGAGCTTGAACTGGATCGCCTGGTGCTGGGCGATCGGCTTGCCGAAAGTGTGACGCTGCTGGGCGTACTGGACGCCGAGTTCGAACGCACGCTGAGCGACGCCGCAGCCACGTGCCGCCACATTGACGCGGCCGACCTCCACGCCGTCCATCATTTGGTAAAAACCTCGGCCGGTGACCCCGCCGAGCACCCGATCGGCGGGAATGCGCAGGCCGTCCATGATGAGCTCGGTCGTGTCGACGCCCTTGTAGCCCATCTTGTCGATCTTGCCCGGAATGGTGAGGCCCGGGCGGACCTCGCCGAAGCCGGGCTCCTTCTCGACCAGGAAGGTCGTCATGGACCTGTGCGGGGCCCTGGCCGTCTCCTCGGGGGAGTGTCCTTCGTCACTCCGGACGAGAACGGCGACCAGGGACGACGTGCCGCCGTTCGTCAGCCACATCTTCTGGCCGTTCAGGACGTACTCGTCCCCGTCCTTGACGGCCTTGGACGTGATGGCCGAGACGTCCGAGCCCAGGCCGGGCTCCGACATCGAGAAGGCGCCGCGGATGTCGCCGGCGGCCATCCTCGGCAGGAAGTGGTCCTTCTGCTCCTGCGTGCCGTGCTGCTTGAGCATGTACGCCACGATGAAGTGCGTGTTGATGATGCCGGACACCGACATCCAGCCGCGGGCGATCTCCTCCACGCACAGCGCGTACGTCAGGAGGGACTCGCCCAGACCCCCGTACTCCTCGGGGATCATCAGGCCGAACAGGCCCAACTCCTTCAGCCCGTCGACGATCGCCTGCGGGTACTCGTCGCGGTGCTCCAGCTCGGTCGCGACCGGGATGATCTCCTTGTCCACGAAGTCGCGGACGGTCGCGAGGATCTCCTGCTGGATGTCCGTCAGACCGGCGGTCTGGGCGAGACGTGCCATGGCCTACTTCTCCGTCTTTTCCGAAGGGGCGTTCAGTTCCGGGCGGCCCGGCTGCTCGCCGCCGCGCTCCTTGATGTACGTCTCGGTCGGCACCATCACCTTGCGGCGGAAGACGCACACCAGGGTGCCGTCCTGCTTGTAGCCCTTGGTCTCGACGTAGACGATGCCCCGGTCGTTCTTCGACTTCGACGGCCACTTGTCGAGGACCGTCGTCTGGCCGTAGATCGTGTCGCCGTGGAAGGTCGGCGCCACGTGCTTGAGCGACTCGATCTCCAGGTTGGCGATCGCCTTGCCCGAGATGTCCGGCACGCTCATGCCGAGCAGCAGGGAGTAGATGTAGTTGCCGACCACCACGTTCTTGCCGAAGTCCGTCGTCTTCTCGGCGTAGTTCACGTCCATGTGGAGCGGGTGGTGGTTCATGGTGAGGAGGCAGAACAGGTGGTCGTCGTACTCCGTGACCGTCTTGCCGGGCCAGTGCTTGTACGTCGCCCCGACCTCGAACTCCTCGTACGTACGTCCGAACTGCATCGCGCTCAGGCCTCCGGGATCTCGAACTTGCTGGTGCGCTGCATACCGGCGGCGCGCCCCTTGCCGGAGATGACCAGCGCCATCTTGCGGCTGGCCTCGTCGATCATCTCGTCGCCGAGCATGGCGGAACCCTTCTTGCCGCCCGCCTCCGACGTGTAGTAGTCGTACGCGTCGAGGATCAGCTCGGCGTGGTCGTAGTCCTCCTGCGACGGCGAGAAGATCTCGTTCGACGCCTCGACCTGGCCCGGGTGCAGCACCCACTTGCCGTCGAAGCCGAGCGCCGCGGCGCGCTGCGCGACCGCGCGGTAGCCGTCGATGTTGCGGATCTGCAGGTAGGGGCCGTCGATCGCCTGGAGGTCGTTGGCGCGGGCCGCCATCAGGATCTTCATCAGGATGTAGTGGTAGGCGTCCGCCGGGTAACCGGGCGGCTGCTCACCGACCACCAGCGACTTCATGTTGATCGACGCCATGAAGTCGGCCGGGCCGAAGATGATCGTCTCCACGCGCGGCGAGGCCTGCGCGATCTCGTTGACGTTGTTCAGGCCCTGCGCGTTCTCGATCTGCGCCTCGATGCCGATGCGACCGACCTCGAAGCCCATGGTCTTCTCGATCTGGGTCAGCAGCAGGTCCAGAGCGACCACCTGCTGGGCGTTCTGCACCTTCGGCAGCATGATGCAGTCGAGGTTCGGGCCGGCGCCCTCGACCACCGTCACGACATCGCGGTACGTCCACTCCGTCGTCCAGTCGTTGACGCGGACGACCCGCGTCTTGCCCGTCCAGTCGCCCTCGTTGAGGAACTTGACGATGGTGTGCCGCGCCTCGGGCTTGGCCAGCGGCGCGCACGCGTCCTCCAGGTCCAGGAAGACCTGGTCGGCGGGGAGGCCCTGCGCCTTCTCCAGGAAGCGGGGGTTGCTTCCCGGGACCGCCAGGCAGGAGCGGCGCGGGCGAAGGCGGTTGACGGTCATGCGGGGACCTCCAGGGGGTCGAGCTTGTTCGCTGTGCGGATCTCGTCGACGATGCTGCCGATGATGCCCGTGATGTCGAAGTCCTTCGGGGTGAAGACCGCGGCCACCCCGGCGGCTCGCAGCTCTTCGGCGTCACCGTTCGGGATGATGCCACCTGCGATCACGGGTATATCTGTGGCACCGGCCACACGGAGGCGTTCCAGCACGTCCGGCACCAGCTGGGCGTGCGAGCCGGAGAGGATGGACAGGCCCACCGCGTGCACGTCCTCGGCCAGGGCCGCGTCCACGATCTGCTCCGGCGTGAGCCGGATACCCTGGTACACCACTTCGAACCCGGCGTCGCGGGCCCGCACGGCGATCTGCTCGGCGCCGTTGGAGTGCCCGTCCAGCCCCGGCTTGCCGACGAGGAAGCGCAGCTTGCCCACGCCCAGGTCGCGGGCGGTCACGTCCACCCGGCGGCGCACCTCGGCCAGCTTCGTGCCCTCCTCGGCGGTCACCGCGACGGGCGCGGACGACACGCCCGTGGGAGCGCGGAACTCGCCGAACACCTCGCGCAGTGCCCCGGCCCACTCCCCGGTCGTCACGCCGGCTCGGGCGCACTCCAGGGTTGCCTCCATGAGGTTGGCGGTGCCGCGTGCGGCCTCCTTCAGCCGCTCCAGCGCCTTGCAGGGGCGCGGGTGGTTGAAGGGCGGCTGGTAGCGGGTGTCGCGCCAGTGCTGCAGTGCGTCGACGACGCGCTGCTCGACGGCCGGGTCGACCGTCTGGATCGCCGTGTCGAGGTCGGCGGTGAGCGGGTTGGGCTCGGTCGACTCGAAGACGTTGACGCCGACGATCTTCTCCTGGCCCGACTCGATCCGCCCGCGGCGCTCGGCGTGCGAGGCGACGAGCTGCGACTTGAGGTAGCCGGACTCCACGGCGGCCATCGCGCCGCCCATCTCCTGGATCCGCTCGATCTCGGCGAGGGAGGCGGTGACCAGCTCCTCCACCTTCGCCTCGACGACCTTGGAGCCTTCGAAGAGGTCGTCGTACTCCAGCAGGTCGCTCTCGTAGGCGAGAACCTGCTGGATGCGCAGCGACCACTGCTGGTCCCAGGGGCGGGGCAGCCCCAGTGCCTCGTTCCAGGCCGGCAGCTGCACGGCCCGCGCGCGGGCGTCCTTGGAGAGGGTCACGGCCAGCATCTCCAGCACGATGCGCTGGACGTTGTTCTCCGGCTGCGCCTCGGTCAGGCCGAGGGAGTTCACCTGGACGCCGTAGCGGAAGCGGCGCTGCTTGGGGTTCTCGATGCCGTACCGCTCGCGTGTGATCCTGTCCCAGATGCGGCCGAAGGCGCGCATCTTGCACATCTCCTCGACGAAGCGGACGCCCGCGTTGACGAAGAAGGAGATGCGGGCGACGACGTCGCCCATGCGCTCCTGCGGCACCTGTCCGGAGTCGCGCACGGCGTCCAGGACGGCGATCGCGGTGGACATCGCGTACGCGATCTCCTGCACCGGTGTGGCGCCCGCCTCCTGCAGGTGGTAGCTGCAGATGTTGATCGGGTTCCACTTCGGGATGTGGGAGACCGTGTACGCGATCATGTCCGTCGTCAGGCGGAGCGACGGACCCGGCGGGAAGACGTGCGTCCCCCGGGACAGGTACTCCTTGACGATGTCGTTCTGGGTCGTGCCCTGGAGCTTGGTGATGTCCGCGCCCTGCTCCTCGGCGACGACCTGGTAGAGCGCCAGCAGCCACATGGCCGTGGCGTTGATCGTCATCGAGGTGTTCATCTGCTCCAGGGGGATGTCCTGGAACAGCCTGCGCATGTCACCGAGGTGCGCGACGGGCACGCCGACCCGGCCGACCTCGCCGCGGGCGAGGATGTGGTCGGAGTCGTAGCCGGTCTGCGTGGGCAGGTCGAACGCCACCGACAGACCCGTCTGGCCCTTGGCGAGGTTGCGCCGGTACAGCTCGTTGGACGCCTCGGCCGTGGAGTGACCGGCGTAGGTCCGCATGAGCCACGGCCGGTCCTTCTGACGCTCAGTCATGGACGGACCTCAGATGTTCCGGAAGCGGTTGATGGCGTCGATGTGCTGGGCGCGCATCTCCTCGTCGCGCACGCCCAGGCCCTCCTCGGGGGCGAGGCACAGCACGCCGACCTTGCCCTGGTGGAGGTTGCGGTGCACGTCGTAGGCGGCCTGGCCGGTGTCCTCCAGGGAGTACACCCTCGACAGGGTGGGGTGGATCCTGCCCTTGGCGATGAGGCGGTTGGCCTCGTAGGCCTCGCGGTAGTTCGCGAAGTGCGAGCCGACGATCCGCTTCAGCGACATCCACAGGTAGCGGTTGTCGTACTGGTGCATGTACCCGGAGGTGGAGGCGCAGGTGACGATGGTGCCGCCCTTGCGGGTGACGTAGACGGAGGCGCCGAAGGTCTCGCGGCCGGGGTGCTCGAAGACGATGTCGACGTCCTCGCCGCCGGTGAGCTCGCGGATGCGCTTGCCGAAGCGCTTCCACTCCTTGGGGTCCTGGGTGTTCTCGTCCTTCCAGAACCGGTAGCCCTCGGCGGCGCGGTCGATGATCAGCTCGGCGCCCATCTTCCGGCAGATCTCGGCCTTCTCCGGCGAGGAGACCACACAGATCGGGGTGGCGCCGCCGGCCAGGGCGAACTGGGTGGCGTAGGAGCCGAGGCCGCCGGACGCGCCCCAGATCAGGACGTTGTCGCCCTGCTTCATCGCGGCGCCGTTGCGTGAGACCAGCTGCCGGTAGGCGGTCGAGTTGACCAGGCCCGGGGCGGCGGCCTCCTCCCAGCTCAGGTGCTTCGGCTTCGGCATCAGCTGGTTGGTCTTGACCAGGGCGATCTCGGCGAGGCCGCCGAAGTTGGTCTCGAAGCCCCAGATGCGCTGCTCGGGGTCGAGCATGGTGTCGTCGTGCCCGTCGGGGGACTCCAGCTCGACGCTGAGGCAGTGCGCGACGACCTCGTCGCCGGGCCGCCAGGCGTTGACGCCGGGACCCGTGCGCAGCACGACGCCCGCGAGGTCGGAGCCGATGATGTGGTACGGCAGGTCGTGCCGCTTGGTCAGCGGGGAGAGCTTGCCGTAGCGCTCCAGGAAACCGAAGGTGGACATCGGCTCGAAGATCGAGGTCCACACCGAGTTGTAGTTGACCGAGGAGGCCATGACGGCCACCAGGGCCTCGCCCGGACCCAGCTCGGGCACGGGGACCTCGTCCAGGTGGATCGACTTGCGCGGGTCCTTGTCACGGGTCTCCAGGCCCGCGAACATCTCCGTCTCGTCCTTGTGGACGGTGATCGCGCGGTACGACTCGGGGAGCGGCAGCGCGGCGAAGTCGGCCGAGGTGGAGTCGGGCGACTGGATCGCGGCGAGGATGTCCTTCACGGTCACGGTGTTGCCTCCGGCGGTTGGGGTCTCCCCTGCTCGGGCGGTGCCGAGGGTCGAGGGGAAGCGCCCTGAGGGAGGGGCGCTGAGGGTGGTGTCGGTGCTGCTGAGGGTCCAGGAAGTGCCGTCGGTTCGGCGGTGGTGCTGATCGGCAGCGCTTTGTGGCGCGGGAGGTTGCCTGTGACGCAGGCGCCGGGCGCACAGACCCCGGGAAGGGTCTGCGGGGACAGCCGGCGTACGCATGGTCTCTGCACGCCGGCCGCCCGGACACTTCCAACGTATGGCACACCGTGTCAGGTGACAAGGCACTGAGTGCCAGAACTTGCTCTCAGATGAAATCTTTACGCAACAAATGAGCGATGATCGATCGAACGACGCCGGAGAGGTGGGCGAAAAGGCTCCCTGACATGGCAAAACGGCCACCCGGTCGGGTGGCCGTCGTCACAGCGCGGGCAGAGCCGATCAGCGCTCCTTGAGCGCCTTCTCGATGGTCCGCATCACCTCGTCCAGCGGGGCGTCGGTGCGGGCGACCGTCACCAGCACCTCGCCCTGCGTCGAGGTGGTCGCCGCGGTGGGCTTCGCCGGAGGGGCGCTGCGGCCCGCCATGATGCCCGACCCGAACGTCTTGCGGACGATCGCGAACGCGTGGTCGAGCTGGGCCTCCACGTCGCCCTGGGCCCCTGCCCTCAGCCAGCGCCGCAGCACGTGGTTGTGGGCGGTGACGACCGCCGAGGCGGCGACCTCGGCCAGCAGCGGGTCGTCGTTGGCGTCGTCGTCGTGCGCGTGCTCGTCGAAGTGGCCGAGGAGGTAGCGGGTGAACAGGCGCTCGTAGCGGGCCACCGACGCGATCTCCGCCTCGCGCAGGGTGGGCACCTCGCGGGTCAGCTTGTAGCGGGCGACGGAGATCTCCGGCCGCGCCGCGTACATCTTCATGACCTCCTTGATGCCGCGGCACACCGTGTCGAGCGGGTGCTCGTGCGCGGGGGCGGCGTTGAGCACCGCCTCGGCGCGGACGAGCGTGTCGTCGTGGTCGGGGAAGATCGCCTCTTCCTTGGAGCGGAAGTGGCGGAAGAAGGTGCGGCGGGCCACGCCGGCGGCCGCCGCGATCTCGTCGACGGTGGTCGCCTCGTAGCCCTTGGTCGCGAAGAGCTCCATCGCCGCCGCCGCCAGTTCCCGGCGCATCTTGAGCCGCTGGGCGGCGGCGCGACTGCCTGCGGTACTTTCCGGCGCGTCTGGCGTAGCTGGTGTACGTGAGGACTTGGCGGGCTGGGACATGACCCGAACGTACTGCATGTGCGCAGCTCGGTGCGCAGGTCCGCGGTTTCCCCCGCCCTCCGCGGGCGGGGGAGGGGCGGGCCGGGCCGGGGGCGGTGCCGTGGCCGGATCGAGCAGTCCGCCCCAGTCCCGACCCCCGGTGATCCGGTCGCCGGGCCGCTCAGCGCCGGGCATATTCGCGGAAGCCACGGCCCGTCTTGCGGCCGAGGCAGCCCGCGGCCACCAGGTGCTCCAGCAGCGGGGCCGGGGCCAGACCCGGGTCGCGGAACTCGCGGTGCAGGACCTTCTCGATGGCCAGGGAGACGTCCAGGCCGACGACGTCGAGGAGTTCGAACGGGCCCATCGGGTAGCCGCCGCCCAGCCTCATCGCCGCGTCGATGTCGTCCAGGGACGCGTAGTGCTCCTGGACCATCTTGACCGCGTTGTTGAGATAGGGGAACAGCAGGGCGTTGACGATGAATCCGGCCCGGTCGCCGCAGTCCACGGCGTGCTTCTTGATCTTGACGCAGACCTCGCGGACGGTCGCGTGGACGTCGTCCGCCGTCAGCACCGTGCGCACGACCTCGACCAGCTTCATCGCCGGCGCCGGGTTGAAGAAGTGCATGCCGATCACGTCCTGCGGACGCGAGGTGGCGCGGGCGCAGGCGACGACCGGCAGCGAGGACGTCGTGGTCGCCAGAACCGCGCCCGGCTTGCACACCTTGTCCAGCGTGGCGAACAGCTGCTGCTTGACCGACAGGTCCTCGGCCACCGCCTCGACGGCCAGGTCGACATCGGCGAAGGCGTCGTAGGAACCCGCCGGGGTGATCCGCTCCAGCGTCTGGGCGGCGGCCTCGGCGGTCAGCCGGCCCTTGTCGACGGAGCGGGCCAGCGACTTGCCGATCCGGGCCTTGGCGGCCTCCGCCTTCTCCTCGCTCCGGGCCGCCAGGACGACCTCGTAGCCCGCCTTGGCGAACACCTCGGCGATGCCGGACGCCATGGTGCCCGAGCCGGCCACGCCGACCGAGCGGATCGGACGGCCGGCGCTCAGGGCGCCGCCCTCCAGTGGGGTCTGCGCGTCCCGCACGACGGTCGCGCTGCCGGGGGCCTCGTAGGTGTAGAAGCCGCGCCCGGACTTGCGGCCGGTCAGACCCGCCTCGCTGAGCTGCTTGAGGATCGGGGCGGGAGCGTGCAGCCGGTCCCCGGACTCGGTGTACATGGCCTCCAGGACCGTGCGCGCGGTGTCGACACCGATCAGGTCGAGCAGCGCCAGGGGGCCCATCGGCAGACCGCAGCCCAGCCGCATCGCGGCGTCGATGTCCTCGCGGGAGGCGTACTTCGCCTCGAACATCGCGGCGGCCTGGTTGAGGTAACCGAACAGCAGCCCGTCGGCGACGAAGCCGGGCCGGTCGCCCACCGCGACGGGCTCCTTGCCCAGGTCGACGGCGAGATCGGTGACGGCGGCGACGGCGGCGGGCGCGGTCAGCACCGAGGACACGACCTCGACCAGCTTCATCGCCGGGGCCGGGTTGAAGAAGTGCAGGCCGAGCACGCGCTCGGGGTGGGCCGAGTCGGCGGCCAGGCGGGTGACGGACAGGGCGTTGGTGCCGGTCGCCAGGATCGCGCCGGGCCGCACGATGCCGTCCAGTTCCCGGATGATCTGCTGCTTGACCTCGTACGACTCCGGAGCGACCTCGATGACCAGGTCGGCGTCGGCCGCCGCGGAGAGGTCGGTGGAGGTGCGGACGCGGGCGAGCGCCTCGGCGCGCTCCGGCTCGGTCAGGCGACCGCGCTCCACGGCGCGGGCGGTGGCGGTCTCCAGGGCGGCGACGCAGTGGGCGGCCTGGGCCTCGCTGATGTCGATGCCGATCACCTCGCGACCGGCGCGCGCGAGGACCTCGGTGATGCCGGTGCCCATCGTGCCGAGGCCGACGACGGCAATGGTCTTGAGGGGGGACAGGGAGGGGTCGGTCAGGGGAGTGGCCATCGCGGGACTCCAGGGTGAGGGTGACGACGGGAAGCGCGACCGGGTGCGTCGCCGAAGCGGCGCACCGGGCGCGTGATTGAGGAATGCGGGTGTCACGGGCTGCAAGCGCACACGCCCGGTGCCGTCGTCGCGGGGCGCGCACACGCCCGGCAGGACGGCGGATCCGACCGGCCCTGTCCCGGGGCCGGGTCGTACTGCGGTACGTCAGGTACCGAACCGACTGCTCCCACGGGGCCGCGTCACCAGACCGCCGTGAGGAGTACGCGAGGGGGTAACTCGCTCGTCTGAGCTTAACCAGTGGGTAACGAGCGCGCCAGCCCCCGGAGTTTGTGATGTACGTCCCGTCGGCCGGACGGCCCGCCTACGCTTCGGCGTCATGGACGAAGAGTTGCGATCGCTCACGGAGCGCGTACGGCGGGAGGCGCACGGCGCGGCGGAGTACGACCGGCTGGCGGCCACCGACGATCCCGACGAACTGGCGGGCGTGCTCACCGCACCCGGCCGGCCTTTGTGGGCGAGGGAACTGGCCGCCTTCCGGCTGGGCCTGGCCGGCGACCGGAGGGCCTTCGAGGCCCTGGTCCTCCTGCTCAACCACCGTGACCCGCAGCGCTGCGCCTCCGCCGCGTACGCCCTGGCCCGCCTCGGCGATCCGCGCACCGCTCGCGCGGCGGCCGCCCTGGCCACCAACGAACTGCGCGTCGCCTACGCCCTGCACCCGGTGCGGCTGCTGGCCGAACTGCGCGCGCCCGAGGCCGTACCCGCGCTGATCACCACGCTGCGGCGCCGCCTGCACCCGCACGATCCCCACCGGCGCGTGGCGCTGGCCTGCGTCGAGGGCCTCGGCACCCTGGGCGACCCCCGGGCCCGGCCGGTCCTCAACGACGCCCTCGCCCACCCGGCCCTGGCGCAGGCCGCGGTCCGGGCCCTGGCCCGGATCCCCGCGCAGCGCGGGGAGCCGCGGTGAGCGCAGGACCGGGTGGGCGCGCGGCGGGGCAGGGGTGGCCGGGCCTCCGTGAACCGGGGGCAGGCGGCCGGAGGGCTCGAGCCCGGTTCGGGGGCCTTGCGCACCGGCCGGTTGCAGTGGCGAGGGGCCGTCGCGCGGTGCGGGCAGGGTTCCCCGGGAGCCAGAGCGCGGCCGTCGGTTGCACCGCACGCAGCACGCTGTGAGTGGGGCGTGGGGCGTGGGGCCAGGGCTCTCCGGGCGTCCGGAGTGCGCGCCGCGGCGGCAGCCGCGGAGGCGGTGCCGGGAACCTGGCGCCGGCGCCGTGTCAGTCGGTCAGGTCCTTGACGTACCGCACCTCGGGCACGGCCGCGCCGTCCACCTCGTACGGTTCCTCGGCGCCGTCCGGGGCGAAGCCCGACCGTTCGTAGAAGCGCCGGGCGCGGAGGTTCTCCTTGAGCACCCACAGCAGCACGCGCGCGTGTCCCGCTGCCGCGCATCGGCGCACCGCCTCCGCCAGCAACAGCCGGCCCGCGCCGATGCCGTGGCGGGCCGGGTCGACGTAGAGCGCGTACAGCTCGGCGTCGGCGGTGCGCAGGTCGCCGTCCCGGTAAGGGCCGTGGCAAGCCCAGCCGACGACTTCGCCGTCCCGCTCCGCGACCAGATCCACCACGTCGCCGTCGCGCCGGGAGAACCGTCCGCGGTGCCGATCGGCGTCCACGGCGACGCTCAGTGCGTCGAGGTGGGGCTGAGGCATCAGCCCCCGGTAGGCGCTCTGCCAGCCGCGGACGCGGATCCCGGCGACACGGTCGCAGTCGGCGTAGGTCATCTCCCGGACGCTGAGCGCGCTCATTCGGCCACCGCCGCGAGCGGTCCGCTCCGCCGCGGGTCCGCCGGACGGCCCGGCCGACTGACCCGCCCCGCGCGGGGCGGACGAGGGCGGCCGGCGCGGACCGCGAGAGCCTCGCACCGGCCGCACACCGTGACGGTGCGGGCGGCGCCCGGGGCGTTCCGGGCGGCGGAGGCGGGCCCGCCGGGGGCGGGGCGGGTCGATCGGCTCATACGGTCATCATGGCCGACGGCGCCGTCCCGCCCCCAACGGATTTCCGCCGCGGCCGGGTGCGCCCGACGACCGGGGCCGGGCTGTGGAGCGTCAGCTCCGGAAGCCGACCAGGCCGTGCAGCGTCGTGCCGCGGCTGACGCCCCGGGCCGCCTTCGCGTCCAGCGGCTCGGGATCGGGCTGCGCCGGGCACACGGCATCCACGTCGTCGTGGCCGCGCGGCACCGACCCGTCGGTCAGGTACGCGGCCAGATACCCGTCGAGGCAGTCGTTGCCGCTCAGGGTGATGCCGTGGTTGCCGCCGCCCTGCTCGACCACCAGGCTGGACCGTCCGAGCAGGTGATGGACCGTCAGGCCGCCCTCGAACGGGGTGGCCGCGTCGTTCGTCGCCTGGAACAGCAGCGCCGGAGGCAGCGCGTGGTTGGTCACGTCCACCGGGGTGAGCGAGGGCGTCGGCCAGAACGCGCACGGCGCGTTGTACCATGCGTTGTTCCAGGTCAGGAACGGTGCCTTCGCGTACGCCGCCCAGTTGTCCTCGCGCCACCGCCGCCAGTCGCGCGGCCAGGCGGCGTCCCGGCACTGCACCGAGGTGTAGACGCTGTATCCGTTGTCGCCGGCGGCGTCGACGGCGCCGAAGGTGTCGTAGGCCGCCACCAGCGGATCGGTGTTCCCGTCCTCGACGTACGCGGCGAACGCCTCGGCGAGGTGGGGCCAGTAGCCGTTGTAGTAGCCGCCGGGCAGGAAGGTGTCCTCCACCTCCGCGGCACCGACCCGGCCGTCGGCCGGCTTCCTGCCGAGGGCCGCCCGCATCGCGTACCAGGCGTCCCCGACCTTCTCCGCGTCGGTGCCGAGCCCGTACGCGGCGTCGTGCTGGGCGACCCAGGCCAGGAAGGCACGGTGGCGGTCGTCGAAGGCGTAGTCCTGGTGGAGGTTGTCGTCGTACCACGCCCCGGTCGGGTCGACGACGGAGTCCAGCACCAGGCGCCGCACGCGGTGCGGGTAGAGCTTGGCGTACACCGCGCCCAGGTAGGTGCCGTACGAGTAGCCGAAGTAGTTGATCCTCCGGGCGTCCAGCGCCCGCCGGATGGCGTCCATGTCCCGCACGGCGCTGACGGTGCCGAGGTGGGGCAGCAGGTCGGCGTACTTCCTGCCGCAGGCGTCCGCGAAGGACTTCGCGCGCGCGAGGTTCGCCTTCTCCAGCGCCCTGGTGCTCGGGACCGGGTCCGGACGCGGCGGCGCGAAATGGTCCGGGCTGCAGTCCAGGGCCGGCTCGCTGCTGCCCACCCCGCGCGGGTCGAAGCCGATCACGTCGTACTGCTCCGCCACGCGCTTCGGCAGCGCCGAGGCGACGAAGCCGGCCAGCTTCAGGCCGCTGCCTCCGGGGCCGCCCGGGTTGACCAGCAGGGGGCCCTGGTACGTCGTCCCGGTGTGCGGGACCCGGGACAGGGCGAGAGTGATCTGCCGCCCCCGCGGGCGGGCGTGGTCCAGCGGCACCTGCAGGGACGCGCACTGCAGCGTCGGATAGCGGGTGGTGCCGCACTTCTTCCAGTCGAGCCCGGCGCCCCTGCCGTCGTGGGCCGCTGTCGCGGCGGCAGGCGCGGGCGAGGTGCCGGCCCGCGCGGGCAGGGCCGACAGCGAACCGGCCACGACGGCGGCTGCGCACAGCACGGCAGCGCGTTTTCTCATGCGGGTCCTCCCAGGACGGAGGGGCGCGGGGCACGGTGCCCACGGCCCCGGCCGCATCGTCCCGGGGATCACGCCCGGAAGAACGTGTTCTGGCGATACTTGACCCGATCGGGTCGCCCGATGCGCTCGAACGCACTCAGATCAGTGAGAGCTGGGTCGGCCCGGGCGCCGGGGGCGCCACCGGCCCCGGCGGCCGGATCCTGCGGGGCGTGCCCGCACCGTCCGGCCCGATGCCGTACTCCCGTGCCAGGTCGTGCACCTGGCGGGTGATCCGGCGCTGGTACCACTTCGGCGCGTAGGCGCCGTCCGCGTACAGCCGCTCGTAGCGGCGCACCAGATGCGGGTGTTCCCGGCCCAGCCAGGCCATGAACCACTCGCGGGCGCCTGGGCGCAGATGGAGCACCAGCGGCGTGACGGAACAGGCGCCGGCCTCCGCGATCGCGCGCACCGTGGCGCGCAGCAGGGCCGGGTCGTCGCTCAGGAACGGGATCACCGGCGCCATCAGCACCCCGCAGGCGAGGCCGTGCCCGGCCAGCGTACGGACGACGTCCAGCCGCCGCTGCGGTGCCGGGGTGCCCGGCTCGACCGCGCGCAGAAGCTCGGGGTCGGTGAAGCCGACCGAGACGGACAGACCGACGTCGGTCACCTGTGCGGCCTGCGTC
Source organism: Streptomyces actuosus (assembly GCF_016921115.1). Lineage (GTDB taxonomy): Bacteria > Actinomycetota > Actinomycetes > Streptomycetales > Streptomycetaceae > Streptomyces > Streptomyces actuosus_A. The sequence continues at coordinate 86,965 of NZ_JAFFZS010000006.1, read as the reverse complement.
AGCAGCTCCAGGTCGCGCAGGATCAGCGTGCCCTTGGTGAGGAGGGAGAACGGGTTGGCGTGGTCCCGCAGGGCGGCCAGGATGCCCGGCATCAACCGGTAGCGGCCCTCTGCCCGCTGGTAGCAGTCGACGTTGGTGCCCATGGCGATGTGCTCGCCCCGCCAGCCGCGCGCGCCGAGCTCGCGGCGCAGCAGCTCGGGGGCGTTCACCTTCACCACGATCTGGCTGTCGAAGCCGGTCCCGGTGTCGAGGTCGAGGTAGCTGTGCGTCTTCCTGGCGAAGCAGTAGACGCACGCGTGCGTGCAGCCCCGGTAGGGGTTGACCGTCCACTCGAAGGGCATGCGGGAGGCGCCCGGCACGCGGTTGACGAGGGAGCGGGCCCGGACCTCGTGGAAGGTGACGCCGGCGAACTCGGGCGTGTCGAAGGTGCGGGTCACCACCGCGTGCGCGCCGAACAGCGCGGTTCCGGCGGCACGCTCGTGGCCGCCCGTGTCCAGGGCGAGGTTCTCCCAGCGCATGAGGCCTCCTCGGTAGCAGTGGCCACAGAATAGAACACATGTTCGCATGATCGTGCGAGCGTCATCTTCGGTTCGTCCCTGACACTCGAACGATCGGTTCCGCTACCTCGATTTGGGTGGTCGGCGACCGGGGTGGTTGGCTTGCCCCAACCCCGAGAACATGAGGTCCTGGAGGGATCCAATGGCGCAGGTCGAGGCCACTACGGAGCGGGTCGTCGCGGCGGACCCGGAGAAGGTGTTCGACACCCTCGCCGACTACAGCGACGCCCGCCGGAAGCTGCTGCCCGAGCACTTCAGCGAGTACGAGGTGCAAGAGGGCGGCGACGGCGAGGGCACCCTCGTGCACTGGAAGCTCCAGGCCACCAGCAAGCGCATCCGCGACTGCCTCCTGGACGTCACCGAGCCCACCGACGGGCAACTCGTCGAGAAGGACCGGAACTCCTCGATGGTCACGACCTGGACCGTCACCCCGGCCGGTGAGGGCCGTTCCCGGGTGGTCGTCACCACCACCTGGCAAGGCGCCGGCGGCATCGGCGGCTTCTTCGAGCGCACCTTCGCGCCCAAGGGCCTGGGCCGGATCTACGATGCGCTGCTCGCCAAGCTCGCCGCCGAGGTCGAGTGACGGCAAGTCGCCGCCGGTGAAGGTGGGTTGCTCCCCTTCACCGGTACGAGTGGATCTCCGTTCGACGCGTCGCGGCGCCGTAACCCGTCGCGCCTGACCGCAGTTGCCGCATTACGCGGTAATGGTGACAGGCGTGACGAGGGGAGCGGCAGTGGGCGGGAGCGCTCCGGTGCACGACGAGCCGGCGGTGGCACCACCGGGACCCGCCGCCCCCGCACCGGCCGGGGCGCTCGGTCCGCGCCGGGTGCGGCTGGTCTTCGTCGCGCTGCTGCTGGCCCTGCTGCTGGCCGCCCTGGAGCAGATGATCGTCGCCACCGCTCTGCCGAGGATCGTCGGCGAGTTGCACGGCCTGGACCGGATGTCCTGGGCGATCACCGCCTACCTGCTCACCTCCACCGTCGGCCTGCCGGTCTACGGCAAGCTCGGAGACCTCCTCGGCCGCAAGGTCGTCTTCCAGTTCGCCATCGTGGTCTTCGTGATCGGCTCCGCCCTCGCGGGCCGCGCCGCCACCATGGACCAGCTCATCGCCTTCCGCGCCGTCCAGGGCGTCGGCGCGGGCGGACTCATGATCGGGGTCCAGGCGATCATCGCCGACATCGTGCCGCCCCGACGGCGGGGCCGGTTCATGGGCCTCATCGGCGCAGCCTTCGGTCTCGCCTCGGTCGCCGGACCGCTGCTCGGGGGCTACTTCACCGACCACCTCACCTGGCGGTGGTGCTTCTACGTCAACGTCCCCTTCGGACTGGTCACCCTCGCCGTCGTCACCCTCGTGCTCAAGCTGCCCCGGCCCACCGCGCGCCCCCGCTTCGACGTCCTCGGCTCCCTGCTGCTCGCCGCCGCCTCGACCTGCCTGGTCCTGCTGACCAGTTGGGGCGGCACCGCATACGCCTGGACCTCGCACGTCGTCCTCGGACTGGGCGCCGGCGCCGCGCTCGCCACCGTCCTCTTCGTGCTCGCGGAGCGCTTCGCCGCCGAACCCCTCATCCCGCTGCGGCTGTTCAAGGACTCCGTCTTCACCGTCACCGGCCTGGTGGGCCTGGTCGTCGGAGCCGCCCTGTTCGGCGCCGCCAGCTACCTGCCGACCTTCCTGCAGATGGTCGACGGGGCCTCCGCCACGGAGTCGGGGCTGCTGATGCTGCCCATGATGGGCGGCATCGTCGGCGCCTCGATCGTCTCCGGTCAGCTCATCAGCCACACCGGCCGCTACAAGCCGTACCCCGTCCTCGGCTGCGCCCTGTCGGCCGCCGGGATGTGGCTGCTGTCCCGGCTCCGGACCGACACCCCCCGGCTGCACTACAGCGTCTGGATGGCCGTCCTCGGCGCGGGCATCGGCATGGTGATGCCGGTGCTGATCCTCGCCGTGCAGAACTCCGTGCGCCCCTCCGACCTCGGCACCGCCACCAGCGCCAACAACTACTTCCGCCAGATCGGCGGCAGCGTCGGCGCCGCCGTCTTCGGCACCCTCTTCGCCGGCCGGCTCGCCGACGCGCTCCGCGCCGAACTCCCCCGGGGCGGCGGCGCGCCGGACTCCGATTCCCTCACCCCGCAGCTGGTCCGCGCCCTGCCCCCGGCGCTGCGCGACGCCTACGCCCGGGCGTACGCCGACGCCATGCCGCGGATCTTCCTCTGCCTCGTGCCGGTGCTCGTCCTCGGTCTGCTGATCGCCTTCTTCCTCAAGGAGAAACCCCTGGTGTCCCACCACGCCGCCACCGACGAGACCGAGCAGACCCGCCGCCCCGCCCCGCGGACGCTGCCGCGCCCCTCCGGCCGGGCGGCCGTCGGCACGCCCCGCCCGCCGCACGCCGGTGGAATCCCCGTCTGCGGCGCGGTGCAGCACCTTGACGGCACCTCCGTGCCCCGCGCGGCACTCACCCTCATCGACGCCTCCGGAACCCAGGTCGGGCGTGGGGCGAGCGGCGCGGACGGCCGGTACGCGCTCTCGACGCCCGGCCCCGGCGCCTACGTGCTCATCGCCGCCGCCGGTGGCCACCAGCCGCAGGCCGTCTCCGTGACGGTCGGCGAGCGCCCCGTCGAACTGGACGTCGTCCTCGGCGGCGCGGGACGCCTGGCCGGCAGCGTGGTCACCGCCGACGGCACCCCCGTGCGGGACGCCACCGTCACCCTCACCGACGTCCACGGCGAGGTCGTCGCCGCCACCCGCAGCGGACGCGAGGGGGGCTACGTCATCACCGACCTCGTGGCCGGGGAGTACACCCTCGCGGCCGGCGCGCCCGCCTTCCGCCCCGCGGCCCTCCCGGTCACCGTCCAGGCCTCCCGGGAGACCCGGCAGGACATCGAACTCGCGGGGGGCGCCATGCTGCGCGGCACGGTCCGGGCCGGTGGCGGCCGACCCGTCGAGGACGCGCGCGTGACCCTGCTCGACGCCGCCGGGAACGTCGTCGACACCCTCACCACCGGCCCCGAGGGGACCTTCCGGTTCGTCGACCTGTCCTCCGGCGAGTACACCGTGATCGCCGCCGGATACCCGCCCGTGGCCACCGTGCTGCAGATGGCGGGCGGCGGACGCACCGAACGCGACCTCCAACTCGGGCACGAGGACTGACGCACGGGCGCCCCGGGGACCCGGCCGTGGCCAATTCCGGCATTGCCGCCCCTTGCCGCCGGTACGGGCCGTACCGTTGAGTAAGGAGGAAGAGATCTTGCCGACACCTGGGGAGAGGACCTGGGCCATGGACCATGGCACGGACCGGGACACACCTCTCAGCAGCACGGCCGCGCCTGCCGCGAGCCCCGCCGGACCGACCGGCGCCGGACGCATCCCGCTCGCCGTGGTCGTCGTCGACCGTGACGGCCTCGTCACCCACTGGAGCCGGGGCGCGCGACGGCTCTTCGGCACCGACAAGGAGGAGGCGATCGGCCGCCCGGTGGCCGACCTGCTGCCCGTCTCCGGCGCGTTCCCGGAGAGCGAGGACCCGTACCCCTACGCGTCGTACGACTCCTCCGACGACCTGGGTGCCGACCTGGAGGCCTCCCTCGACGGGCATCTGTCCTACCCCGCTGCCGGCCGCGCACGCCTGACCGTCCCGGGGCGCGACCGCACCGACGTGCTGTGGTGGGCCTACCCGCTGGTCGGACCCGGCAGTGAGCGGCTGCTCGTCCTCGCCGCCGACGCCGGCGCCCTCGCCCGGGAGGACCCCGCCGCCCTGGCCGTGGAGCGCATCGCGCCCGGCTTCGCCCTGCACACCGACTTCCCCGGCGCCGATCAGTTGGCCCGCCGCCTGCCCGAGATCCTGCCCAGCATGAGCGTCGGGGAGAGCGCCCGCATCGTCGCACAGGTGCTCGAACTCGGTTATCCCGTCCTGGAGTTCAGTCAGAACGACCGGGTCCCGGTGACCCCCGACTGGGGCGTGCCGCGACGCGACGAGCGCAGGGCGCGCCGCGAGCGGGCCGCCCGCGCCGCGGCAGCCGGCCGTCCGCTGCCGCCGGGCCCGCTCGACGGCGCGGGGCGACCGGGGGACCGCACCCACCGGCAGGCGGCGGAGGACGCCGAGGACGCCGAGGACCTTGAGTACGCCGCCGTGCGCGAGCGGCTGGAGTTCCTCAACGAGATCAGCGGGAGGATCGGTACCTCCCTCGACCTCGCGCAGACCATCGGCGAGGTGAGCCGCGCCGTCGTCCCGCGCTTCACCGACGTCGCCGGCACCTATCTGCGCGAACAGGTCGTTGCCGGCGAGGGATTCCCCGAGGGCGTCCCCGACACCACCACGATGTGGCACCGGGTCGCGCTGGAGCACACCGACGAACCGGGCCGGTGGGACGACGTCGTACCGGTGGGCGAGGCCATGCCGTTCCCCGCGCACACCCCGTTCTTCCAGTGCATGACCACCGGTGAGCCCGTCCTCGTGCCGCGCATCACCGAGGAGATGGGGCACGCCATCGCCTCGCAGTTCGAGAAGCGGGACATCAGGCCGCTGATCACCGGCCGCTCCATGCTGGTCGTCCCGCTCAAGGCGCGCAACGTCGTCCTCGGCTTCATGATCCTGCTGCGCCACCCCGAGCGGCCCGTCTTCAACGACATGGACCGGGTCACCGGCGCCGAACTCGCCGCCCGCGCGGGCCTCGTCCTCGACAACGCGCGCATGTACACCTACCAGGAGAACGTCGCCGAGACGCTCCAGGACAGCATGCTGCCGCACATCCCGGCGCACATGACGGGCTGCGACATCGCCACCCGCTACCTGCCCGGCACCCTGCTCGGCCGGGTCGGCGGCGACTGGTTCGACGCGGTGAAACTGCCCGGCGCGCGCACCGCCCTCGTCGTCGGCGACGTGATGGGGCACGGCCTCAACTCCGCCGCCATGATGGGCCAGTTGCGGACCGCAGTGCAGACCATGGCGGCACTCGACCTGCCGCCCTCGCAGCTGCTGCGCAATCTCGACGACCTCGCCCAGCGGCTCGGCGACACCTATCTCGCGACCTGCCTGTACGCCGTCTACGACCCGGTCGCGGGCGACCTCCACCTCGCCAACGCCGGCCACATCCCGCCGGTGCTGGTGCGCGCCGCCGACGGCCGCAGCGAGCTGCTCGACCTGCCGACGGGCGCGCCGATCGGCGTCGGCGGGGTGCCGTTCGAGGCGGTGCGCGTTCCCGTGCGCCCCGGCGACCGGCTGGTGATGTGCACCGACGGACTCGTCGAGATGCGCGGCGAGGACATCGGCGTCGGCCTCGCGACGCTGTGCGAGTCCGCCGCCCACCCGGCCGCGTCCATGGATGCGGCCTGCGACACCGTCATCCGCGCCCTGGGCGCCCGCGGGGGCCGGAAGGACGACGTGGCCCTGCTGATGGCCCGCCTCAACGGCGTCGCCGCGGGCCAGGTCGCCCGGTGGCGGCTCGCCCTCGATGCCGCCGAGGCGGGCCGCGCCCGCGCGGCGGTGCGCGAGCAACTGCACACCTGGGGCCTGTCCGCCCTGGCTCCCACCGCCGAACTCCTGGTCGGCGAGCTCGTCACCAACGCCGTGCGGCACTCCCGCGCACGCCCCGTCGAGCTGCGGCTGGTGTGCGGCGACACCCTGCTGTGCGAGGTGGAGGACGACTCCCACGACCTGCCCACCCTGCTGAACGCCGGGCCCGCCGACGAATCCGGGCGCGGCCTGCACGTCGTCGGCACGCTGGCCCGGGAGTGGGGGACGAGCCGCACCGCCACGGGCAAGACGGTCTGGTGCGAACTCACCCTGCCGCGGGGCTGACCCGGCCGGTGCGCAGCCCGCCGGCCGGGCCGCCGCGCGGCCGGCACGGCACAAGCGGCCGTCCGTGCCGGTGGAACGCGGTGTGAACGATCGCATGCCCCGCTTGTGGTGGTGACCGGGGGACGATAGACCGTAGTGGCCCGTCATGACACGACGGATCGGCGCTGCACCCAGGGGAGTTGGGCATGAGTGTGACGAGTCGGTACCGCGCGGCCTGGGAGCGCTTCTGGCAGGAGGTCCCCGACGAGCCGGGGGCCGCCCTCTGGGACGCCGAGCCCGCCGTGACCGCGCGCCTCCATCTCGCGCTGTTCCGGCCGCACCTGGCCGACCCGGAGCTGCCACTGGTGGACCTGGGCTGCGGCAACGGCACCCAGACCCGCTTCCTGGCCGAGCACTTTCCGCGGGTCGTCGGCGCGGACCTGTCCTCGGCGGCGCTGGCGCACGCACGGCACGCCGACCCGGCCGGTCTGGCCCGGTACCGGCAGCTCGACGCGGCCGACAAGGCCGAGACCGGGACGCTGCACACCGAGCTCGGCGACGCCAACGTCTACCTGCGGGGCGTCATCCACCAGTGCGAGCCGGACGACCGGCAGCCCTTCGCGGACGCCGTCGCCGCCCTCGTCGGTACCCGCGGCCGGGCCTTCGTCGTCGAGCTCGCCGAAGCCGCCGGTGCCGCGCTCCAGAGCATGGCGACGAGCGCCGCCGGGCCGCCGGCCAAGCTCGCACCGGTCCTGCGGCACGGCATCGCGCCCGCCGAGGTGACCGACGCCGCCCTCCCCGCGTATCTGCGCGCGGCCGGACTGACCGTCCTGGCGAGCGGCGAGCTGCCGCTGACGACCACCGAGGAGGGGCCCGACGGGGCACCGATCCAGCTGCCGTCGCGGTGGCTGGTGGCCGGACGCGCCGGCTGACCGGACGGCACGACCGCGCGGCGCGCCCACCGCGGGCCCTGGTGCCCGCGGTGCCGCCGTGGCGCCCGTGACGGCCCGACGAGCGACGCCTCGGAGCGGTGCGCCGTCGTCCCTGGCCGACGCCCTTCCCGGTGCGTAACGTGGGGCTCATGAAGATCCTCATCAGCGCCGACATGGAGGGTGCCACGGGCGTGACCTGGCCCGCGGACGTGATGCCGGGCACCCCCCAGTGGGAGCGGTGCCGCGCCCTGTTCACCTCGGACGTCAACGCGGCGGCCCTCGGCTTCCTCGACGGCGGCGCCGACGAGGTGCTCGTCAACGAGGCACACTCGACCATGCGCAACCTGCTCCTGGAGCGGCTCGACCCCCGGGTCCAGATGCTCACCGGCCGGCACAAGGCGCTGTCCATGGTGGAGGGCGTCCAGCACGGTGACGTCGACGGGATCGCCTTCGTCGGCTACCACGCCGGCGCCGGCATGGAGGGCGTCCTCGCCCACACCTACCTCGCCAACCAGATCACCGGCGTGTGGCTGAACGACGTGCGCGCCAGCGAGGGCCTGCTCAACGCACACGTCGTGGCCGAGTACGGGGTCCCCGTCGTGCTCGTCACCGGGGACGACGTGGCCTGCGAGGACGCCCTGGGGTACGCGCCCGGGGCGCTCAAGGTCGCGGTCAAGGACCACGTCTCGCGCTACGCCGCCGTGTGCCGCACACCGGCCCGCACGGCCGACGACATCCGGGCCGCGGCCAAGGAGGCGGCCTCCCTCGCGGTCCGCCGCGACCCTGTCGACGGGGGACCCTGCACAGTCGCCGTCGAGTTCGACGCCGAGCACCTGGCGATGGCCGCCACCGTGGTACCGGGCGTGGCGCGGATCGGGGAGCGGAAGGTGGCGTACACCAGCGGCACGATGTACGAAGGCATCCGCACGTTCAAGGCGGTCACCACGATCGCCTCGTCGGCGGTGGAGGAGCAGTATGGCTGACCAGCAGGCGCTGGACGAGGTGGTCCGGTTCACGTCAGAGCTGATCCGGATCGACACCACCAACCGGGGCGGCGGCGACTGCCGGGAGCGGCCGGCCGCCGAGTACGCCGCCGGGCAACTCGCAGGAGCGGGCCTGGAGCCGGTGCTCCTGGAGCGCACCGAAGGCCGCACCAACGTCGTCGCCCGCGTCGAGGGCACCGACCCCGCCGCCGACGCGCTGCTCGTCCACGGCCACCTCGACGTCGTGCCCGCCCAGGCCGCGGACTGGAGCGTCGACCCGTTCTCCGGCGAGATCCGCGACGGCGTCGTGTGGGGGCGCGGCGCCGTCGACATGAAGAACATGGACGCGATGATCCTCGCCGTCGTCCGGAGCTGGGCCCGGGAGGGCTTCCGGCCCCGCCGGGACGTCGTCGTCGCCTTCACCGCGGACGAGGAGGACAGTGCCGAGGACGGTTCCGGTTTCCTCGCCGACCGGCATCCCGAACTCTTCGAGGGCTGCACGGAGGGCGTCAGCGAGTCCGGCGCGTTCACCTTCCACGACGGCAGCGGACGGCAGATCTACCCGATCGCCGCGGGCGAGCGCGGAACAGGATGGCTCAGACTGAGCACGCGCGGCCGGGCCGGGCACGGCTCCAAGGTCAACCGGGAGAACGCGGTGACGCGGCTCGCCGCCGCGATCACCCGCATCGGTGAGCACCAGTGGCCGCTCCGGCTCACCCCGACCGTGCGCGCCGCCCTCACCGAACTCGCCGCCCTCTACGGCCTCGACGCCGACCTCGACGACGTGGACGGGCTGCTGGCCAAGCTCGGCCCGGCCGCCGCGCTGGTCGAGGCCACCGTCCGCAACAGCGCCAACCCGACCGTGCTGAACGCCGGCTACAAGGTCAACGTCATCCCGGGCGAGGCCCACGCCCACGTCGACGGGCGCTACCTCGCCGGTTTCGAGGACGAGTTCCGCGCCACCCTCGACGAGCTCACCGGCCCGGACGTCGACTGGACCTTCCACCACCGCGAGGTCGCCCTCCAGGCACCCGTCGACGCGCCGGTCTTCGCGGCGATGCGGGCCGCCGTCGAGGAGTTCGCCCCCGAGGGCCACGTCGTGCCGTACTGCATGTCCGGAGGCACCGACGCCAAGCAGTTCTCCCGGCTGGGCATCACCGGCTACGGCTTCGCGCCGCTGAAACTGCCCGAGGGGTTCGACTACCAGGCCCTCTTCCACGGCGTCGACGAACGGGTGCCGGTCGAGGCACTGCACTTCGGGGTGAACGTGCTGGACCGCTTCCTGCGGACGGCGTAGGGGAGTTGGGGGAGAGCGTGCAGACACTGCCGTACGGCGCGTGGCCGTCGCCCATCGACGCGGCCCTCGCCGCCGCCCACGACGGGCATCCCGAGTACGTGGGCTTCGTCGGCGACGAGGCCTGGTGGACCGAGCCGCGGCCCGAGGAGGGCGGACGGCGCACCCTGGTGCGGCGGCACGCGGACGGCCGCGAGGAATCGGTGCTGCCGGCCCCGTGGAACGTGCGCAGCCGCGTCATCGAGTACGGCGGCCGGCCCTGGGGCGGCGCCGTCGTCGACGGGCGGACGGTCGTGGTGTTCACCCACTTCGCCGACCAGCGCCTGTACCGCTGGGAGCCCGGCAGCGAGCCCCGCCCGCTCACGCCGGTGTCCGCGGTGGGCGGCGGGCTGCGCTGGGCGGAGCCGCAGATGCCGGCCGGGCGCGGCGAGGTGTGGTGCGTGCTGGAGGAGTTCACCGGCGAGGGGCCCGGGAACGTGCGCCGGGTCCTGGCCGCCGTGCCGCTGGACGGCTCTGCCGCCGAGGACCGAGGCGCGGTGCGCGAACTCACCGACGACCGGCACCGGTTCGTCACCGGCCCGCGCCTCTCGCCCGACGGCCGCCGGGCCGCCTGGCTGGCCTGGGACCACCCGCGGATGCCCTGGGACGGCACCGAGCTGATCGTCGCCGACGTCCACGCCGACGGCACCCTGCACGGGGCGTGTCCCGTCGCCGGCGGCCCGGAGGAGTCGATCGCCCAGGCCGACTGGTCCGCCGACGGCGCCCTGCTGTACGCCAGCGACCGGAGCGGCTGGTGGAACCTCTACCGGGACGGCACACCGCTGGCCCCGCGGGAGGAGGAGTTCGGCGGGGCGCTGTGGAAGCTCGGCCACCGCTGGTTCGCCCCGCTGGACAGCGGCCTGATCGCCGTCGTGCACGGCCGCGGCGCCACCGTGCTCGGGATCCTGGACCCCGAGTCCGGCGAGGTCGTCGACGCGGCGGGACCGTGGACGGAGTTCGCGCCCACGCTCGCCGTCCACGGCGACCGGGTCCTCGCCGTCGGCGCCAGCCCGCGCAGCGCCTACGAGGTGGTGGAGCTGGACACCGGCACCGGCCGGGCCCGTGTGGTGGGCGCCGCGCACAGCGACGCCGTCGACCCCGTCCACTACCCCGAACCCCAGATCCGCGCCTTCACCGGCCCCGACGGACGTGACATCCACGCGCACGTCTACCCGCCCCACAACCCCGCCTGCGTCGCCCCCGGCGACCGGCCCGCGCCGTACGTCGTCTGGGTCCACGGCGGCCCCACGGGGCGCTCGCCCCTCGTGCTCGACCTGGAGATCGCCTACTTCACCTCCCGCGGCATCGGCGTCGCCGAGGTGAACTACGGCGGCTCCACCGGGTACGGCCGCGCGTACCGCAACCGGCTGCGCGAGCAGTGGGGCGTGGTCGACGTCGAGGACTGCGCGGCCGTCGCGCTCGCCCTCGCCGAGGAGGGCACCGCCGACCGGGACCGGCTCGCGATCCGCGGCGGCAGCGCCGGCGGCTGGACGGCGGCCGCGTCCCTGGCGGTCACCGACGTCTACGCCTGCGCCACCATCGTCTACCCGGTCCTCGACCTCACCGGCTGGGCGTCGGGGGAGACCCACGACTTCGAGTCCCGCTACCTGGAGTCGCTGGTCGGAGCGTTCACCGAGGTGCCCGCGCGGTACGCCGAGCGCTCGCCCGTGGAGCACGCCGACCGGATCACCGCGCCGTTCCTGCTGCTGCAGGGCCTGGACGACGTGATCTGCCCGCCCGCCCAGTGCGAGCGGCTCCTGGCCCGCATGGCCGGCCGCCGGGTGCCGCATGCCTACATCGCCTTCGAGGGGGAGGGGCACGGCTTCCGCCGCGCGGACACCATGGTGCGCGCCCTGGAAGCCGAACTCTCCCTCTATGCCCAGGTGTTCGGGCTGAGCGTGCCCGGCATCCCGACGCTGGAGCTCGCCAAATGAGGGAACTGACCCGCCCGGCCCGCCTCGCGCCCGGCGCCCGTGTGGCCGTCGTGGCGCCCAGCGGGCCCGTGCCCGAGGAGCGGCTGGAGGCCGGGCTCGACGTGCTGCGCGGCTGGGACCTCGACCCGGTCGTGGCCCCCCACGTCCTGGACCGGCACGACGCGTTCGACTACCTGGCGGGGACGGACGCCGACCGCGCCGCCGACCTGGAGTCCGCGTGGTGCGACCCGGCGGTGGACGCCGTGCTCTGCGCCCGTGGCGGATACGGTGTGCAACGCATGATCGACCTGCTGGACTGGGAGGCGATGCGGGCGGCCGGCCCGAAGGTCTTCGTCGGCTTCAGCGACATCACCTCGCTGCACGAGGCGTTCGCCACCCGGCTGGGCCTGGCCACCTTGCACGGGCCGATGGCGGCCGGCGTCGACTTCCTGAAGAACGCCCGCGCCCAGGACCATCTGAAGGCGACCCTGTTCGCCCCGGAGACGGTCCGCACGATCGCCTCCCGCGGGCGAGCCCTGACCGGCGGCCGGGCCCGGGGCGTGCTGCTCGGCGGCTGTCTCGCCCTGCTCGCCGCGGAACTCGGCACCCCGTACGCCCGTCTCTCCGCGGCAGGTGGCCTGCTGTGTCTGGAGGACGTCGGCGAGGAGACCTACCGGCTCGACCGCTACCTCACCCAGCTGCTGCGCGCGGGCTGGCTGGACGGCGTCCGCGGCGTCCTGCTCGGCTCGTGGGAGAGGTGCGAACCCCACGACCGGGTGCGGGCCCTGCTCGCGGACCGGCTCGGCGGGCTCGGGGTGCCGGTGGCCGAGGAGTTCGGGTTCGGCCACTGCGAGGGCGCGCTGACGATCCCCTTCGGCGTCGCCGCCGAACTCGACGCGGACGCGGGGACCGTGACCCTTGACGCGCCCGCGCTCACCTGACCGGCCGCCCCAGGGCATGCGCCCGCTCTTCCGGGCAGCCGGGTCGGCGGCACCGGCCGGCTGCCGTACCGCACCCGCCCTGCCCGGCGGCACGGTGGGGCGGGCCCGGCGCGCCCACCGGGGTCCGGCACAGGTCGAGAACGGGGCGTACGCCGCGTCCCCCCGGCGCACCGGGGCGCGCACCGCGGACAGGGGGCGTCCCGGCCCGCGGCACCGGGGAGTGCGGAGCCGCCCGCCACCGGAACCCCGGACATTCCCCGGGCCTCACCGCGCGTGACCGGCCGCGGGGGGCGACCCTGGTGGTATGAGCTCGAAGACATCCGAGAGCACCGGCACACGGACACGCCGGGGTGTGACGCTGACGCCCGCCCGGATCACCGTCCTGGTGCTCGCAGTCCTCGCCGTGATCTTCATCTTCGAGAACACCCGCTCGACGAAGATCCGTCTGCTGATCCCCGAGGTCACCGTGCCGCTGTGGACGGCCCTGCTGGCGACCGGCCTGATCGGGGCCCTGTGCGGGGCGTACTTCATGCGCCGCAGAAGCTAGGGCCGCGGCAGGCGACGTTCGCCCCGTCGCGGCGCCCGGCACGGACTCTCGCTGCACCGGACGAAAGCCCGAGTACATCCCGGTACGAGGGCTTCCGGCCGGCACACCGAGAGCACGCACCGGACGCCGCTCCTTGATGGGCGAACGTCACCTGCCGCGGCACCAGGGCCGCGACAGGCGACGTTCGCGTTCGCCCCGTCGAGACGGGAAGCGCTGCCTGCCGCGGCACCGGTGGCGTCTCGGCCACGCGGTGTGCGGCGCCCGCCCCGTCGGCACGCGGGCCCCGGTGACAGTGCGCCCGCCGGGGTGCCGGTGGCGCCTGCCCGGGCCCGCGCCGGCCGGGCGGCCTGCCGCAGGGTGCCGTCGTATGGTGGCGGGATGCCGCACACCCCGTCCCGTCATCTCGCCGAGGGCCCCCGCGTGGGCATACGCCACTTCACCTACGAGGACGGCCCCGAGTTCACCACCCGTGCCAGGGAGAGCAAGGGGCTGCACCACCCCTGGCTGTTCCCGCCGGACAGCGCCGGCGGGTACACCGCGTACGCGGGCCGTCTGATCGAGGACCCGACGAAGGCAGGCTTCCTGGTGTGCGAGCGGGACGGGGGCGCCGTCGCCGGCTTCATCAACATCAACAACATCGTCGCGGGCGCGTTCCAGTGCGGGGCCCTCGGCTACGGGGCCTTCGCGCACGCCGCCGGACGCGGGCTGATGAAGGAGGGGCTCGGCCTGGTCGTCGGCCACGCCTTCGGGCGGATGCGGCTGCACCGGCTGGAGATCAACGTGCAGCCCGGTAACGCCGCGTCCATCGCCCTGGCCCGCTCGTGCGGATTCCGCCTGGAGGGCTTCTCACCGAAGATGCTCTTCATCGACGGGGCCTGGCGGGACCACGAGCGCTGGGCGCTCACCGCCGAGATGCGGGCTTCCGGTTGATCTTCATGGTGTCGAGGTCCGTGACCGTCGACCTCAGCTCGCGGAAGCCGTAGCCCAGCTCCCGCAGGGTGCGCTCGGCGCGGTCCTCACCGATGGCGCCGGCCATCTCCTCGCCGTCGGCTGCGTCCGACACCACCACGTACCGCATCGAGAAGTGCTTCAGCGGGCGCGGTTCGTAGCTCAGCGTCCCCTCCTCGGTGAACCGCATGCTCGCCAGACCGTGCTCGCCGGCCTCCGCGAGCAGTCGCGTGCGGGCCACGTCGGTCAGCTCGTCCCAGGTCCCGCGGACGATCACCCGGTAGGTGTGCTGCTCGCTCATCGGCTGGTGCGCTCCTTCGTTCGGGTCGGCAGGGGCCCGACTCTACGGTCGGTGCCGCCGGGGCGCACACGGATTACCGTCGCGCCCCTGCCGGCCTGCCGGCCTGCCGGTCCGCAGCGGCCCCGGCCGGTCGGTCCCGCGCGGGCGTGAGCTCGGCACGCAGGACGCCGGCATCGGGCCGACCGCCCAGCAGGCGGCCGAGTCGGGTCCGGGCTGCGGTTCCGGGCGGCCGGAGCGGTACGCACGGCCCCCGCCGTGCCCTCGGGGCGGAGGTGATCCCCGCCTCGGCGCCCGCATGCCCGAGGTCGCCCGCAACCGCAGGCCGAGGGCGCCGTGCGGAATCCGGTGACCTCCTCCGGACGCGACACCGGGTTGCGTCGCACCACGTGCCGCTCGGGCCGGGGAGCGAGGGGCGGGGAGCGAGGGGCGGGAAACCGGGGCGGTGCTCGTCCCGGGCGCGGAAGGACGGCCTGGGCCTCGGCCGGGGCGGGCCTACGCGGTTTCCGCGGGAGCCCCGCGGCGATCGGCGTACTCGTAGACCGTGCCGTCCGGATGCCGGGCGATCAGGGTGCGGCCCGCCGGAGTCGGCAACGGGCCGGCGATGACGTCCGCTCCGCTCGCGGTGAGCACCGCGTGGGCCTCGTCGACATCGGTCACGGCGATCGTGGCCGCCACCTTCCGCAACAACTCCAACTCCGCCTCGGGACCGCTCATCAGCAGAAAACAGCCGACCGCGGCCACCTGCACACCGCCGCGCCCGAAACGGAGGGCTCTGCCGCCCGCCAGACGCTCGTAGAAGGGGATCGCGGCCTCGAGGTCGGCGACGCAGACGCGGAGGGTGGCACCCAGGATCTCCATGCCGCGAGCCTAGTGGGACCCGTCGTGGCGAGTGATCGCTTCACGGGATCCGTCCGCACACGGGCGCCCCGCGCCCGGACCGTCAAGGCCGCCGCGACCGCGGCGGAACCGCGGCGCGGCGGGCAGGAGCACCTCGCGGTGGTGCTCGCGCAGGGGGTGACCCCGCGACGAGGGGTGAGGCCGCCCGCCAAGTGCCCGGGGGACGGGCGCGCACGCCCTTTGGCCGGACCTCGTCGAGCCGGGGCACGTTTGACGCCCCGGGCGGGGGAAACGCGGACACTCTCGTTTCGAGACCCATGACGCCGGAGGCGAACCGTGAGTCGACCCAGCATCGTGATCGTCGGTGCCGGCTTCGCCGGATACCGCACGGCCCGCACCCTGGCCGGGCTCGCCCGGGGCAGGGCCGACATCACCGTGCTCAACCCGACCGACTACTTCCTCTACCTGCCGCTGCTGCCCCAGGTGGCCGCAGGCATCCTCGAACCGCGCCGCGTCACCGTGTCCCTGTCCGGCACCCTGCCGCACGTGCGGCTGGCGCTCGGCGAGGCCGACCGCATCGACCTGGACGCCCGTACGGTGCACTACACCGACCCCGAGGGCGGGGCCGGCAGTCTCGGCTACGACCGGCTGGTGCTCGCCGCCGGCAGCGTCAACAAGCTGCTGCCCATTCCCGGCGTCGCCGAGCACGCGCACGGCTTCCGCGGCCTGCCAGAGGCGCTCTACCTGCGGGACCATGTCACCCGGCAGGTCGAACTCGCAGCCGCCGCCGAGGACCCGGCCGACTGCCGGGCGCGCTGCACCTTCGTCGTGGTCGGCGCCGGATACACCGGCACCGAGGTCGCCGCACAGGGCAAGCTCTTCACCGACGCGCTGGTGCGCAGACACCCCCTGCGTCAGGCCGTGCGACCGCGCTGGATGCTGCTGGACATCGCCGACCGGGTCCTGCCGGAGCTGGACGGGCGGATGTCGCGCACCGCCGACCGGGTACTGCGCGAGCGGGGTGTCGACGTGCGCATGGGCACGTCGGTGAAGGAGGCCACGCACGACGGTGTCCTGCTCACCGACGGCGAGTTCGTCGACACCCGGACCCTCGTGTGGTGCGTCGGCGTGCGCCCCGACCCGCTGGCGGACTCCCTCGGGCTGCCGATGGAGCGCGGTCGGCTCCTCGTCGAGCCCACGCTGCGTGTCCCGGGCAGGCCGGAGGTGTTCGCGTGCGGCGACGCCGCGGCCGTGCCCGACCTGGAGAACCCGGGTGAGTACACGCCGCCGACCGCGCAGCACGCCTGGCGCCAGGGCAGGTCGGCCGGCCGCAATGTCGCGGCCTCGCTGAACGGCGGCGAGCTGCACCCGTACCGGCACCGGGACAAGGGCTTCGTCGTCGACCTCGGCGGCGTCAAGGCCGCGGCCAACCCGCTGGGTGTGCCGCTGGCCGGTCCGGTGGCCGGCGCGGTCACCCGCGGCTACCATCTCGCGGCCATGCCCGGCAATCGCGTCCGGGTCGCCGCGGACTGGCTGCTGGACGCCGTACTGCCGCGCCAGGCCGTCCAGTTGGGGCTCGTCCGGTCCTGGTCGGTGCCTTTGGACACGGCGTCGCCGGAACTGGCGCGCGTGCCGGGCCGGGCGGACGGGCAGGCCGGCACGCCCGGCGCCCCGGCAGCCGGATCCGCCGCGGGGACGACGTCCGGCGCGGGCTCGGGGCCCGGTGCGGCCACCGAGCGGGACACGACCGCGGAACCGGCCCGGAACCAACCGGGCGGTGAGCCGGCGAAGAACCAGCCGGGCGGTGAGCCGGCGAAGAACCAGCCGGGCGGTGAGCCGGCGAAGAACCAGCCCGGCGGTGAGCCCGCCAGGAACCAGCCCGCGCCCGACACGCTCTTCGAGGAGCATCCCGCTCCCGGACCGGTCCGGCGCACCGATGCTCCCGACCACAGGGAAGGAGACCGATGAACACCGGCGAACTCCTGGAGCTGGGACAGCAGTTGCGGGTGGACAGCGTGCGCGCCGCGGACGCTGCGGGATCCGGGCACCCGACGTCGTCGATGTCCGCGGCGGACCTGATGGCCGTCCTCCTCGCCCACCACCTCCGCTACGACTTCGACCGCCCCGCCCACCCCGGCAACGACCGCTTCGTCCTGTCCAAGGGGCACGCCTCGCCGCTGCTGTACGCCGCCTACAGGGCGGCCGGCGCCCTCGACGACGACGCACTCCTCACCTTCCGCGAACTCGGCAGCCGCCTGGAAGGGCACCCCACCCCGCAGCGGCTGCCGTGGGTGGAGACGGCCACCGGCTCCCTCGGGCAGGGGCTGCCGGTCGGCGTCGGCATCGCGCTGTCCGGGAAGCGGCTGGACCACACCGGCTACCGGGTGTGGGTGCTGACCGGTGACAGCGAACTCGCCGAGGGATCTGTGTGGGAGGCCGCCGAACACGCGGCCTACGAGCATCTGGACAACCTCGTCGCCGTCGTCGACGTCAACCGGCTCGGCCAGCGCGGTCCGACCCGGCACGGCCACGACCTCGACGCCTACGCCCGCCGCTTCCAGGCCTTCGGCTGGCACACCGTCGAGATCGACGGACACGACGTGGATGCGATCGACCGCGCCTACGGCGAGGCGCTGTCCACCCGGGGGCAGCCGACCGTGATCCTCGCCCGCACCCTCAAGGGCAAAGGGGTCGAGGGCGTCCAGGACCGCGAGGGCCTGCACGGCAAGCCGTTGCCGGACGCCGACGAGGCGATCCGGGAACTCGGCGGACCGCGCGCGCTGCGGGTCGAGGTCCACCAGCCGCCCGCCGCGCGGGCGCTGCACTCCGTGTCCACCGCCCCCGTCGAGCTGCCCCGCTGGGACCCGGGCGACGAGGTGCCCACCCGGGACGCCTACGGCCGCGCGCTCGCCGCCCTCGGAACCGCGCGCGACGACGTCGTGGCCCTGGACGGGGAGGTGGGCGACTCCACGCGCACCGAGTTCTTCGCCAAGGAGCATCCCGACCGCTACTTCGAGTGCTACATCGCCGAACAGCAGATGGTGGCCGCCGCGGTCGGCCTGGCGGCACGCGGCCGGGTGCCGTACGCCGCCACGTTCGCGGCCTTCCTCACCCGTGCCCACGACTTCGTGCGCATGGCCTCCGTCAGTGGCGCGAGCCTCAATCTGGTCGGCTCGCACGCCGGGGTCTCCATCGGGCAGGACGGACCGAGCCAGATGGGCCTGGAGGACCTGGCGATGATGCGGGCGGTGCACGGCTCGACCGTGCTGCACCCCTGCGACGCCAACCAGACCGCCCGGCTCGTGGCCGCCATGGCCGGCCTGGACGGCATCCGCTACCTGCGCACCCTGCGCGGCGGGACGCCGGTGATCTACGGCCCCGACGAGGAGTTCCCCGTCGGCGGCAGCAAGGTGCTGCGCTCCTCCGACCGGGACCGGCTGACGGTCGTCGCCGCCGGGATCACCGTTCCGGAGGCGCTCGCCGCGGCCGACGCGCTCGCCGGCGACGGCATCCCGGTCCGGGTGATCGACCTGTACTCGGTCAAGCCCGTCGACCGTCCCACCCTGCGGCTGGCCGCGCAGGAGACGGGCTGCCTGCTCACCGTCGAGGACCATCGTCCCGAGGGCGGCCTCGGCGACGCCGTGGCCGAGGCGTTCTGCGACGGACGCCCGCAGCCGCGCACGGCCCGGCTCGCGGTGCGCACGATGCCCGGTTCGGCGAGCCCCGCCGAGCAACTGCGCGCCGCCGGTATCGACGCGGAGTCGATCGCCGCGGCCGGCAAGCTGCTGGTCGAAGAGGCGATCGCGCCGTGAACGCGACCGGCGCGCGCACCCCGCCGGCCGGGCGCCGATGCACCGGAACCCACCGCACGGACCCGGTGCCCGCCCCGGACGGACACCCGCACCGCGCCGCGTCGGCGCCCCGCGGTGCCGGATCCCGTGCGCCCGGCGCCGGGGTACGAGCCGGATTTCGTGGGCTCCCTCGTGCCGCGTGAGCCGGATCCGGTGCGTCCGGCAGCCCTGTGCGAGCCGTGCCGGGTGCGGCCGGTGGTGCCGTGCCCGGGCATGCCCGGGACGGGCGAGTCCGCTCGACCTGACGAATTCCGCTCGCCTTGTCACCCTGAAGGGGGAGGCCGGGCGGAGACCGGTGGCGTGATCCTCGCGACGGCGACGCCGTCCGCGGCGACGAGAGGGAGGCCGAGGGCGGCACGGGCGGCACGGACGCGTCCCGGTCCCAGCACCTCCCGTCGCCTACCCCGGGCGGCCCGTCGCCGCCTTTGTGGACAAGGCCGAGGAGAGGGGCGTCGACTGGTGGCAGGACGATCCGGGAGCGTCCCCCGTGGCTTGCCGGCGCGGCGAACCCGCCCCGGACGGGAGCGGGCGGAGGCTGCCGGCGGTCCACGAGCCGTCGTCGTCCGTCCGTCGCAGGGAGGAGACCCATGACCGGGCTGCGGTACGTGTACGCCGTCTGCCGGCCCTTCGGCGCGCCGCTGCAGACACAGCTGACGGGGGTGGCCGGTGCCCCGCCCCGGCGGCTCGTCCATCACGGCCTCGTCGCCGTGTTCAGCGAGGTCCCGGCGAGCGACTTCGCCGAGGAGCCGCTGCGGGCCCGCCTGGAGGACCCCGACTGGCTGACCGCGACCGCCCGCGCCCATCAGGGCGTCGTCGACGCGCTCACCGTCGTGACGACCCCGCTGCCCCTGCGGCCGGGCACCGTCTTCCGGGACGACAGCGGCGTCCGCACGATGATCGAGGAACGGGAGGACGTCCTGAACCGCACCCTGGACCGGCTGGAGGGGCGGGTGGAATGGGGTGTGCAGGTGTACGCCGAAACCGGGGTGGAACAGGACGCGGGCCCCGGGGAGAACGAGCGGCAGGCGGCGGAACAATTCGCCGGGCGGCTGCACGCGGAACTTTCCGGGTACGCGGAGGATTCCCGGATCAACCCACCGGAGAATGCTGCGCCGTCCGACGAGTCGGAAACATTCGGGCGCCCTGTCCTCAATGCCGCCTATCTCGTCCCGCGAATCCGTTGCGAGGAATTCGTGGAAGCCGTGGACCGCGCCAAGGGCGTGGCTCCGGGAATCCGGGTGGAACTCACCGGTCCGTGGGCTGCGTATTCCTTCGTGGAGGACGAGTACGAGTGACCGCCGGCGCCCGCCGGGCGCGTGGTGCGGCGGCGGTCCCGGGAGGGGAGGCGTGCCCCGCAGCAGGCCCCGGGTCGGCGCCGCCGGTGGCCCGGCGTCATGCGGCGCCGACCCGGGGCCTGCTGCGGCGCCCCTGGGCCGGTCGGCCGGTGCGCCCCGGGGAGGTGGCCCGGCGCGCACCCCGCCCCGGGCGCCTCACCACCGGTACCAGCGGCCCCTGCCCCCGCTCGCGGACGTGCCACGCATCAGGAATCCCAGCAGCCATACGACGAGAACGATGAGTGCGATCCACCAGAGCACTTTCACCGCAAAGCCGAGACCGAACAGGATTGCCGCCAGCAGTAGTACCAGCAGAATGGGAACCATGATGTCAACCTCCTGTCATTCCGTGTGTCCCGAAAACGGCCCGGAAAACAGGGGGACCGGATCCGATGGAACGTCACGGATCCTTCCGGCACAGAATCTCTCCGTGGAGCACGGCGAACCAGCCCTCCTCCTGTCGCCCCCACTCCCGCCAGGCGTCCGCCACCGCGCGCAGCTCGGCCGCGGTGGCGTGCCCCCCGTCGACCGCCAGCCCGGCGTAGGAGGAGGCCACCGTGCGATCCGCCCACAGTTCGCTCCACCAGCGGCGCTCCTCGGGTGAGGCGTACGTCCAGGTGCCGGAGGTGGCGGTGACGTCGGTGAAGCCCGCCCGGAGCGCCCACGCCCTCAGACGGCGCCCGGCGTCCGGCTCGCCGCCGCCGGCACGGGCCACCCGCCGGTACAGTGCCAGCCAGTCGTCCAGCCCGGGCACCTGCGGATACCAGGTCATGGCCGCGTAGTCGGCGTCGCGCGCCGCGACGAACCCGCCCGGCGCGGTCACCCGCCTCATCTCCCGCAGTACCTGCACCGGGTCGCCCACGTGCTGCAGCACCTGGTGGGCGTGGACGACCCCGAACACGTCGTCGGGGTGCGCGAGGGCGTGCGCGTCGCCGACCGCGAAGCCGACGTTCCGTACGCCGCGCGCGGCGGCCGTGGCCCGTGCCCGGTCCAGGATCCGCGGTGCCCGGTCGACCCCGACGACCTGCCCGTCGGGGACCAGCGCGGCCAGGTCGGCGGTGATCGTGCCCGGACCGCAGCCGATGTCCAGGATCCGCGTGCGGGGCCGGAGGACGCCGAGCAGGTACGCCGCCGAGTTGGCGGCGGTGCGCCAGGTGTGCGACCGGAGCACGGACTCGTGGTGCCCGTGCGTGTAGACGGCCGTCTCCCGCGGTTGCGTCATGGTGTGCCCCTCTGCTCGCGCCGGCCCCCGCCGGGGTTCGACCCGGCGGGGCGATGGGCGACACCGTACGCGTTGTGGCCGCATGGTGAGACGTAAGGTCCACGATGTGAGCCGCCGGGGGGTCGACCCAGCGGCGGTTCCAGGGTCAGTTCTGCGGGATCGGCCGGTAGACGACGAGCGCCTGCGGCAGCTTGTCCACCGTCACCTCGTCCGCCGCCTCGGCGACCTCACCGTCGTAGGCGAGCAGCGTCCCCGGCGCGACGCCGTCCAGGCGGATCCGGGGCACCTGGACGGCGGCGTGCACGGGGGAGCGGGTCAGCGGGCCCGCCACCGCCGCGGCCAGCAGACGCAGCGCCGGCCAGCGGCCCCCGTGCACGACCCGCACGTCGAGCCGCCCGTCCGCCAGGTCCAGCCGGCGGCCCGCGGCGAGCCCCATGCGGTGGTAGGTGCCGTTGCCGGCGAACAGCAGCCACAGCGGGTGCCTCCGTCCGCGGAGCTCCGTGTGCAGCGGATGCCGGTCGGCGCGGAGCACGCGGAGCGCCGCGAGCACCCCGGCCGGCCAGCCGCCGATCCGGTCCGACCACTGCTCCCGCACCTGCACCAGCTCCGGATACACGCCCAGGCTCAGGGTGTTGAGGAAGATGCCGCGCCGCTCGCCCGAGGTGAAGCGGCCCACGTCCACATGGACCGCCTCGCCCCGGGTCAGCGCCTCCGCCAGGTCCCGGGAACCCTCGACACCGAGGTCGTAGGCGAAGTGGTTGAGGGTGCCGCCCGGCAGGACGGCCAGCGGCAGCCCGTGCCGCAGGGCGACCTCGGCCGCCGTGTTGACCGTGCCGTCGCCGCCGCACACCCCGAGGACCTGGGCCCGGGTCGCGGCCTTCTCCAACTCGGCAGCCACAACACCCGGTTCGCACTCCACGAGTTGCGCGGCGGGCAGCTGGGACACCAGGGCCCGCACCCGTTCCGCGGTGCCCGCCGCCGTGTTGGCGACCAGCACCAGCCCCTCTCCGTCGGGCAGCACGGGTGCCGTGGCGCGGGGCCGGGCCGGCGGGCCGAGCTGAGCCCGTGTCGGAACCAGCGCCCGGCCGGCGTACGCGGCGCCCATGCCCAGCACCGCACCGGCCAGCACATCGCTCGGGAAGTGGACGCCCGTGTACACGCGGGACATCACCACCGACAGCGCCAGCGGGGCGACCGCCGCGCCCCACCCCGGCGACTCCAGCGCCACCCCGGTCGCGAACGCGGCAGCCGACGCAGCGTGCCCCGACGGGAACGACGTGGTGATCGGCTGCCGCTTCAGCCGCCGCACCAGCGGAACCGGGTCCAGGACCGGGCGGGGGCGGCGCACCGAGCGCTTGCCGAGCGTGTTGACGGCCAGCGACGCCAGAGCGAGGGACGCCGCTCCCCGGGCGGCGGCACGGCGGGCCCGCGGGGTACCGCTCACCGCGATCGCCGCGGCCGTCGCGAACCACAGCACCCCGTGGTTGGCACTCCTGCTCAGCCGCGGCAGCACCGGCCCGGCGGCGGGCCAGTGCCGTTCGGCGGCGAACTCGAACAGCCGGGAGTCGAGGGCCAGCAACTTCTCGCGCAGCCGGTGACGGGCGGACAGGGGCGTGGTGAGGTCGACATCAGGGCTCATACCGCCCCGGGTACCCTGAAGTGGCCGTTTCCCGACCGGCGGATCGCCCGCCCGGAGGAACCCTGCATGCGCCTGCTCCTCATCCGCCACGGCGAGACCCCCTCCAACCTGGAGTACGTCCTCGACACCGGCGTCCCCGGACCAGGTCTGACCGACCTCGGCGAGCGGCAGGCCGCCGCCCTTCCCACGGCCCTCGCCCACGAGGACATCGGCGCCGTGTTCGCCTCCACGCTCGTCCGCACCCAGCTCACCGCCGCCCCGCTGGCCGTGGCCCGCGGCCTGGAGGTCACCGTCCGCGACGGCATCCGCGAGATCTCCGCGGGCGACCTGGAGATGCTGCGCGGCGACTCCGAGCGGGGGGAGCTCTACATGAGGACGGTGTTCGCCTGGTCGTCCGGGCGGACCGCGCTGCGCATCCCGGGCGGAGAGAACGGCGACGAGGCGCTGCGCCGCTACGACGCCGTGGTCGCCGAGGCCGCGGCTCTCCAGGCGGGCACGGTCGCCCTCGTCAGTCACGGCGCCGCGATCCGCATGTGGACCGCCGCCCGTGTCGACAACGTCGACGTCCCGTTCGCCGCCACGCACCCGTTGAGGAACACCGGCGTGGTCGTCCTGGAGGGCTCCCCGTCCGACGGGTGGAAGGCCCTGACATGGGCGGGCGAGACGGTGACCCCGTCCGGGGCGGCGGGCCCGACCGGCCACCCGGTGGCCGGCCCCTGACCTCCGGCACGGAAGCACGCTCGGTGCGCCGGACGGACGGGGCGGCCCGGTCCCGCGCGCGGCCGGACGGTCCTTTGCGCGCCCTGTGGAACGGGCTCGGCCACCGGCCCGCCGGGACACGGCGGGACGAGTGGTGCGGGGAGCGGCACGGGCGCGGCGGATAAGCGTTTGCCCGGGCGCGCGGCCCGCCCGCAGAATGCGACCTCATGGGACACCTGGAAGCAGCGCACCTGGAGTACTACCTTCCCGACGGGAGGGCTCTCCTCGGCGACGTCTCCTTCCGGGTCGGCGACGGCGCCGCCGTCGCCCTCGTCGGGCCCAACGGCGCCGGCAAGACCACCCTCCTGAGGCTCATCTCCGGCGAGCTGAAGCCGCACGGCGGCAGCGTCACCGTCAGCGGCGGACTCGGTGTGATGCGCCAGTTCGTGGGCTCCGTACGCGACGACACGACCGTGCGCGACCTGCTCGTCTCCGTCGCCCCGCCGCGCATCCGCGAGGCCGCGCGCGCCGTCGACGCCGCCGAGCACGCCGTCATGACCGTCGACGACGAGGCCGCACAGCTCGGGTACGCGCAGGCACTCGCCGACTGGGCCGAGGCCCGCGGCTACGAGGCCGAGACCCTGTGGGACATGTGCACCACCGCAGCCCTGGGCACGCCCTACGAGAAGGCCCAGTGGCGGCAGGTGAGCACGCTGTCCGGCGGCGAGCAGAAACGGCTCGTCCTGGAGGCGCTGCTGCGCGGCACCGACGAGGTGCTCCTCCTCGACGAGCCCGACAACTACCTCGACGTGCCCGGGAAGCGCTGGCTGGAGGAGCGGCTGAAGGAGACCCGCAAGACCGTCCTGTTCGTCTCCCACGACCGCGAACTCCTCGCCCGCGCCGCGGACAGGATCGTCTCCGTCGAGCCCGGCCCGGCCGGCGCCGACGCCTGGGTGCACGGCGGCGGCTTCGCCACCTTCCACGAGGCGCGCCGCGAACGCTTCGCCCGCTTCGAGGAGTTGCGCAGGCGCTGGGACGAGAAGCACGCCCAGCTGAAGAAGCTGGTGCTGAACCTCCGCCAGGCCGCGGAGAACAGCGCCGACCTGGCGTCCCGCTACCGGGCCGCCCAGACCCGGCTGCGCAGGTTCGAGGAGGCCGGACCGCCGCCCGAGCCGCCGCGCGAACAGGACATCAGGATGCGGCTGAGGGGCGGCCGGACCGGCCGGCGCGCCCTCACCTGCACCGGTCTGGAGCTGACCGGCCTGATGAAACCCTTCGACCTGGAAGTCTTCTTCGGCGAACGGGTCGCCGTGCTCGGCTCCAACGGCTCCGGCAAGTCGCACTTCCTGCGACTGCTCGCCGGCGACGACGTCGCGCACACGGGACAGTGGAAGCTCGGCGCACGGGTCGTGCCCGGCCACTTCGCGCAGACCCATGCCCACCCCGAACTCCACGGCCGCACCCTCCTGGACATCCTGTGGCGCGAACACGCGCAGGACCGCGGCGCGGCCATGCCCCGACTGCGCCGCTACGAACTCACCCAGCAGGCCGAGCAGACCTTCGACCGGCTCTCCGGCGGCCAGCAGGCCCGCTTCCAGATCCTGCTGCTGGAACTCCAGGGGGTCACCGCCCTGCTGCTGGACGAGCCGACCGACAACCTCGACCTGGAGTCCGCCGAGGCTCTCCAGGAAGGGCTGGAGGCCTTCGAGGGCACGGTCCTCGCCGTCACCCACGACCGCTGGTTCGCCCGCTCCTTCGACCGGTTCCTCGTCTTCGGCAGCGACGGCCGGGTCCGGGAGACACCCGGCCCCGTGTGGGACGAACGGCGCGTGGAGCGGGCGCGCTGAAGGCCGCCGTGACGCTCCCGCCGTCCGCCGGGCGGGTCACCGTCGGCGCAACAGCGCGCCCAGACCACCGGAGGGCGTGTCCGCGGAGGCGTCCCGCAGGGCCGGCGTGACACAGACGGCGGGCGCGCCGGCGTCGACCGCGGCCCGCAGCAGGGCGTCGTCGGCACGGGCCGGCCACGCGTGGGGAGTGCCGAGCGCCGTCAGCTCCGCACGGCGCACCGCCACCCGGTCCGGCTCCTGACCGATCCACACCTCGCGACGCGTGTCCGGCCCCTGCGGGCGGATGAGCAACTCGTCGATGCGGTGCTCACGGGCGGCCTCCGCCAGAGCGGGCACACCCTCCACGGCACCGGCCCGGCCCCGGGCGTCCGGGACGCGGGCCGCCAGGAACCGGTCCAGGTCCTCCCGCGCCCTGCGGCGCACATGTTCGGCGCGCGCCCGGTCCAGCTCCTCGCCGGTCAGCCTGCCGCCCGAGCCGTGGCCGGTCTCCACGATCCGGTCGCGGAGCCGTTGCGGCAGCCGGTCGTGCACGGCCCGCCGCTCGCGCTCGTCCCCGACCAGGATCAGCAGGTCGGCGCCGGTCTCCTCCTGGCAGACGGCGAGCGCGTCGGCGATCTCCGCCGCGTTGTGTTCCCAGGCGTTCTCCACCCGCAGCTGGAACTGCCGTTCCGACCGGTCCGCCGGGCCGGTCGGGTGCACCGGCCACTGCCATCCCTGCAGCACCCCCTCCTCGTGGCCCGCGGGCGCGCCGCGCAGCTCGAAGTCCGCGCCCCTGCGGTCCAGGTAGGCGACCACGCACACCGGGTCCTCACCGGCCAGCTCCAGCAGCGGCGCCACCCGCGGCAGCCGGGCCCACTGCGCCGAGCCGCCGCCCCGCGGGGGCCGGGCGAGCAGTGGATCCAGCACCACCTCGCCGGACCGGGCGAACAGGGCACGGTCCTGCGGTTCGCCGGAGTGCGCCAGGTCGTCGACGGCGTTCCGCACCGCCCGGCACGTCGCCTCGTCCGCCCCCTGCGCCGCGAGCTCACGGGCCATCGCGAGGGCCGTCGGCCCGCCCTCGGCACGCCGGTCCCCGGCATGGTGGGAGAGGTCCACGTACGCGGAGGCCCAGGGCCCGGTTTGTTCGTAGAGTGGATGCAGATAGGCGAGATCCATCGCTCCCTCCCGGATGCCGCTCGGAAGTCGTGGTGTGCTCACCGGGGTGGGTACCCGGACCACAGGGACGAACACGACGTAGCGACGACGAACAGGGCACCACCATGAGCGGAGTCGACCCGGCGCGACTGGACGACCAGCAGCTGATGAGGGAGCTGGAGACGATCCACCGCAC
The DNA here is from genome assembly GCF_016921115.1 of Streptomyces actuosus. Classification (GTDB taxonomy): domain Bacteria; phylum Actinomycetota; class Actinomycetes; order Streptomycetales; family Streptomycetaceae; genus Streptomyces; species Streptomyces actuosus_A. Next base: position 59,982 of record NZ_JAFFZS010000006.1, on the reverse strand, counting down.
GCGCCACGACACCCTGCTGTACGGCTCGAGCGGCGCGCTGCGCGCCCACAACGAGCGCATGGCGCAGCTGGAGGGCGAGTACCTGCGCCGCAATCCACGGCGCACCGTCGCCGCCGGACGCACCCGCGAGGGTGCCCGGGAGCGCAGCGCCGGGGAGTCCGCGGCACCCCCCGCGTGACCTGCGGCACCCGCCGAGCGTGCGGCGGTCGCACCGGGCACCGAGCGCTCGGGCCGCTCGGCGGGCGCGCCCGCCCCAGGCGGAGCGCGGCACACCCCGCCGGGAGCCGCGCACGGGTCGGTGCGTCCCGGCACGCCCCGAGTCGGTATGTCCTCGCGCATCCGCACCCGGTCGGGTCCTCGTGCCACGAGGGCCCGACCGGGTGCGGGTCCGTCAGGCGGCCTCTTGGGCCAACACCTCGAGGAAGGCCTCGTCGAACGCCTTCAGATCACCCGGCCGGCGGCTGGTGACCAGCTTGTTCGGCCCGTTCCCGCAGATCTTCACCGGCAGGTCCACCCAGATGCCGCCCGCGTTGCGGATGTCCGTCCTGAGACTCGGCCACGACGTCAGCACGCGGTCGCGGACGACGTCGGCCTCGATCAGCGTCCACGGCGCGTGGCAGATCGCGGCGACCGGACGGCCCAGGGTGAAGAAGTCCCTCGCGAACCGCACCGCCGCGGCGTTCGTCCGCAGGAAGTCGGGGTTGGCGACGCCACCGGGCAGGACCAGCCCGTCGTAGGCGTCGGCGGAGGTCTCGCCGACGACCGCGTCGACCTCGAAGGTGCCGGCTCTGTCCAGGTGGTCGAACGCCTGGACCGCACCGGGCCTCGTCGACACCAGCACCGGCTCGTGGCCCGCGTCGATCGCGGCCCGCCAGGGGTCCGTGAGTTCGACCTGCTCGACGCCCTGCGGTGCGGTCAGGAAAGCGACACGCATGATCGGCCCTCCGGCGGTTCGTGCCGCCCGGTGTCCCGGCCGCGGCCCTGTCGATGCGGCTGCCGGCGTCGTCGCATCGAGCTCACCGGCCGCCCTGCCGTCGTGCCGTTCCCGTGACCGCCTCGGCCAGCTCCTGCACGTTGCCGTAGCGCTCCCGGCGCGGCAGTGTCCGGAGCGCCTCGACGAGCGCGTCCGGCGCGTTCCTGCTGTGCAGGACGCCGGCCAGCCGTGCCGCGTCGGCCGGGAAGGCGCTGCGGCCCAGGATCCGGGCCAGCTCCAGCCGCACCGCCTCCAGGGGCGCTCCCCCCGCGCCGGGCGTCACGGGGCCGCCCCAGACCTGCGGGTCGTCCTCGGCGGCCGGCTCCGGGTCGTGCCACTCCTCCACGCGCGTGGGGTGGCCCGAGCGGAGCAGGCCCTGCAGTTCGTGCTTCCTCTCCTCGTCGCGGTACACGCTCATCCGGTCGCTGCCTCGCTGCATGTCTCCCTCCAGATCCTCGAACGTGCCCCCCTGCGTACCCGGCGGACCGGCGGCGACACCGGCGCGGCCGGGGCCTGACGGGTCACCGCGGACGCCGGGTGGAAACCTCGCGCCGCTCCCGCCCGCGCGGGCGGGAGCGGCGCCCCCGGTCGGATCGCGGGCGCCTCCGCACCCTTTCGCGGCCGGCCGCGCCCGCTATGGGCCTTGCCCGGACCGGTTCGCGCTCCCGGCGACGCTCCGTCCGAACCCCCTGGGGCACCGGGCGGCCACCACACGGCTGCGGACGTGGCAGGGCCCGAGGACGCCCGCACCACGACGCCCCCGCCCTCGCCGCGCGCGTCCGCACCCCGGGCGGCACCGCCGCCGGGACCGGGCCGCGAAGCGCCACCCGAGCGGGCCGTCCGCGCGGACCGCCGACGCCGACCGGATCGCCGGGCACCTTCCATCGGCCGCGGCGCGTCCCCCCCGTCACCCGGTCGGCCGCGTTCGTCCCGCCAATGGGGGACGGCCGCGCGCGCCTCAGCGCCCGGCGGGCTGTGATGTCCGCGGGGGCACGCACACGCCGTGCCGCCCGGAAGGAGCCCGTCCCATGCGCCGCACCTCCCGTGTCCTGGCCGTCGTCCTGCTCAGCGGGGCCGCGGTGGCGGCCGTCGCGCCGCAGGGAGCCGCCGAGCCCGCTGCCGGGCCGGCCGCCGAGGTCGCCCCGGGGTCGGTGCAGCCGGGCGGAGCGGTCACCGGCTCCGTCTCCTGCGACGCCCCGGACGGGACCGCGCCGGAGACCCTGGAGGCGACCTCCCCGGCCTTCGACGAGGGCACCGTCCACCTGCAGAAGGTGCCCGGGGAGGGGGATCGCGCCGCCGGTGGGCCCGCCTACCGCGGCACCGCCCGCATCTCCCCGCCCGATGACTTCGAGGGAGTCGACGGGACCGGGCCGGACACGGCGTGGACCGTCGACGGCGACTGCCCCGCACCCCCCGGCGGGCAGGACGGGCCGTGGAGCGCCACCTTCGACGTCGCCCGCGGAGCCGCCCACCGCGGCACCCCGTCACCCTGCCCCGAGCCGCACGTCACTCCCTGCGGCGGCCCGGTGATCCAGCACGGCGTACGGGCGGGCGAGGGGGGCGCCTTCACCGGTTCCGTGCCCGCCCTGGTCGCCGGAGGGGTGCTCGTCGCGGGCGCGGCCGGCGCCGCCGTGCACCGGCTGCGCCAGGGGCACTCCGACCGGCACGGTCGGCGGGTGTGACCCGGGCGACCCGTGCGGGCGCCCATGGCGCACGGGGTCCGTGGGTACTCCGATTCCGAGGGACGGAAGATCGACCGAAGACCGACGAAGATCCAGGCGGCGACGGCGGGCTCCTGGGTCCGGGTGGAGGCAGGCATGCGGCGAACGGACCCCGAAGGCCACGGGCCCGTTCGCTACGGGCCTCCCCTCCCCGGCGACGGGCTCCCCGTGCTGCCCGAGCTGACCGCCGTGGTCGCCGCCGCGGCGAGCCGTGCCGAGGCCGAGCCGGTCGGCGGGGGCAGAGCCCTGCTGGACGCCGCCTGCGGCTGGTTCGCCCGCCGGGGGCTGCCCGCCGAGCCCGACCGGGTGGCCGCCGCCCCGGGTGCCCCCGCGCTGCTGCTGGCCCTGACCGCCGCGCTCGGCGGAGACGTGCTGGTGCCGCGTCCGTGCGCCGCCTGGTGGGCGCCCTGCGCGCGTCTGCTGGGCAGACGCGTCTTCCATGTGGCGACGCCCGCCGAGTGCGGTGGTGTGCCCGACCCGTACGCGCTGCTGGAGACGGTGCGCCGGGTGCGCGCCGAGGGCGGCGACCCGCGGCTGCTGGTGCTGTCCGTCGCCGACGACCCCACGGCCACCGTCGCGCCGCCCGAGGTGCTGCACGAGACCGTCGAGGCCGCCGCCGGCGAGGGCCTGCACCTGGTCAGCGACGAGACCTGGCGCGACACCCTGCACCGCCCCCACGACACCGTGCTGCTGAGCCCTGCCGAGATGCTGCCCGAGCGGGTCACCGTCGTCTCCGACCTCGCCGGCGCCCTGCTGCCGGTCGGCTGGCCCGCCGCCGTCGTCCGTTTCCCCGCGAACGGCCACGGCGACGGCCTCCACGCACGCGTGCTCGACGTCCTCACCGCGCTCGGCGCCCGCGTGGCCGTGCCCGTCGCCGCGGTGGCGGTCCACGCGCTGACCGAGCCCGAGGCCGTCACCGCGCGGGTGGCCGCTTCCGTGGGCCTCCACGCCCGGGTGGCGGTCGCCGTGCAGGCCGCCGTGGTGGCCGCGGGCGCGCTGGCCCGCCCCCCGAGGGCCGGCCGCCACCTGTACACCGACCTCGGCCCGCTCCGACCCGCCCTGTCCTGCCACGGAGTGGGCGACGCACAGGAACTGGAGGACTTCCTGACCGCGCGCCTCGGCATGCCCGCACCCGGCGGCCACCGCTTCGGCGACGACCTCGGGGCCCTGCGCGTACGCCTCTCCACCGGCCCGCTGCTCGGCGGCACGGACGCCGAGCGCGCGCAATGCCTCACCTCGGCCGCCCCGCTGGACCTGCCGCATGTGCGCCGCGCCCTGAACACGGTGAGGTCGGTCTTCGACGATCTCCGTGACGACGCCCAGCGACGGGAGCCTCTTCGATGACGCAGAAGTCCGAGTCGAACAGCCCGACGGCCACCGCCGGGGCCGCGTCCGCCGCCACGACGGGAGCGGCGACCCGCCCGGTGGGCACCGCGGCCCCCCTCGCACCCGCGGCACCCCCGCTCGCCGACCCGCGTCCGCTGGGCGAACGGCGGGTGTGGCCACGGACCTTCCACGACCGGCTGACCGCGCCGCTGCCCGGCCTCAAGGCGCTCGCCCGCTTCGCCTGCGAGGGGTCCGTGCGCCCCGGCGAGGAGGGCCTGGCCGACATCCCCCGGCTGCCGTTCGAGCCGGGCCCGCTGCCGTCCGTCGACGCCCGCACCGTCGCCGTCACCTGGGCCGGGCACGCCAGCTGGGTCATCCGCATCGGGGGGCTCACCGTCCTGACCGACCCGGTGTGGTCCCGCCGCATCCTCGGCACCCCCGCCCGCATCACTCCCGTCGGCGTCGCCTGGAGCGCGCTGCCGCCCGTCGACGCCGTCGTCATCAGTCACAACCACTACGACCACCTCGACGCCCCCACCCTGCGCCGGCTCCCGCGCCACACCGCCGTGTTCGTACCGGCCGGCCTCGGCCGCTGGTTCCACCGCCGCCGGTTCACCCGCGTCACCGAACTGGACTGGTGGGAGGGTGCCGAACTGGCGGCCAGGGGGGCGGCGGCGGAGACCCCGGCCGGGGAACGCGGGGGACGGCCGGCCTGCGTCCGCTTCGACTTCGTCCCCGCCCACCACTGGTCCAAGCGGACCCTCACCGACACCTGCCGCTCCCTCTGGGGCGGCTGGGTGATCACCGCTCCCGACGGACAGCGCGTCCACTTCGCCGGCGACACCGGCTACGGCCACTGGTTCGACCGCATCGGCCGACGCCATCCCGGCATCGACCTCGCGCTCCTGCCCATCGGGGCCTACGACCCGCGCTGGTGGCTCAGCGACGTCCACTGCGATCCGGAGGAGGCGGTCCAGGCGGCCCAGGACCTGGGGGCCCGGCGCATGGCACCGATGCACTGGGGCACGTTCGTCCTCTCCGCCGAGCCCGTCCTGGAACCCCTCACCCGGGTGCGGGCGGCCTGGCAGGCGGCGGGGCTGGACCGCGACGACCTGTGGGACCTGCCGGTCGGGGCCTCACGGGTGCTGGGCGGGCCCTGACGGGCCACCGGCCGAACGGGCCGGACGCGCACCGGGCTCCCGGCCGGACCGGCCGTGGAACGGGCCGGCGGCCGACCACCCGGGACGAGACCACCGCCCGCACGCGGCACCCCGCGCACGGCAGCCGCCCTGCATCGGGGCACCTCACCCGCGCAGGCGCCTCCACAGGGCGGGCGCGCCGCTGATCAGCAGCGCCACCGCGACCGCCGCGACCACGCCCTGCCACGGCCGGGGGAACAGGGAACCCCCGAGGATGCCGATCAGCTGGTACGTCACCGCCCATGCCAGGCAGGCGGGCAGGTTGCCACGGGCGAACGTCCGCAGTGGCCACTGCGCCAGCAGGCACGCCAGCATGATCGGGATCCGGCCGGCCGGCACCAGCCGGGACAGCACCAGCACCGCCACCCCGTGCTCGGCGAGCCTGGCCTGGGCCCGGGAGAGCCGCTCCTCCGGCGCCCGCGCCCGGATCGCCTCCAGCCAGCGCGAGCCGTTCTTCGAACCCATGCCGTGCCGCCCCAGCGCGTACAGCGCCGCGTCTCCGCAGAAGGCGGCCAGCGACGCCGTCACGAACACCAGTGCCAGCGCGAACGGCGCCGTCTGGTGCACGGCCACCACGGCCGCGGAACTCACCAGCGCCCCCGTCGGCACCACCGGCACCAGCGCGCCGATCAGCACCAGCAGGAACAGCGTCGGATAGCCGATCGCCTGCTGGGTCGACTCGGGCGGCACCGTGGAGCGCGCCGCGGACAGCGCGTGGGCCAGCAGCGTCACCGGGTCACCTCCGGGCGGACGCTCTCCCCGTGCCCCAGCCGGTGCACGGCCACCGCCGGCGTCCGCTCGGCGGCCAGCCGGACGAACTCGTCGCCCGGGGAGTGGAACTCGTGGGGGCGCACCGCGCTCATCCCGATCGGCCAGTACGTGCCGTAGTGCACCGGTACCGCGCTGCGCGGCGCGAGCCGGGCCAGTGCCTGCGCCGCGCGCCCCGCGTCCAGGTGCCCGTCGCCGAGGTACGGTCCCCAGCCGCCCACCGGCAGCAGTGCCACGTCGATCGGCCCGACCTCCTCGGCCATCGACGCGAACAGCCCGGTGTCCCCGGCGAAGTAGGTGCGTGCCTCGCCCTCCACGACGTACCCGAGCGCGGGGGAGCGCTGCGGCCCGACCGGCAGCCGCCGCCCGTCGTGCCGGGCCGGAACGGCACGCACCAGCACATCGCCGACCGCCGTCACGTCGCCGGGCTCCACCTCGTGCAACCGCAGGTGCTTCAGGCGCCGCAGGCCCGGCACGGCGAGGGGCGCACCCCGGGGCACGATCAGGCGCGTGCCCGGAGCGAGGGTCTCCAGCGAGGGCACGTGGAGGTGGTCGGCGTGCAGGTGCGAGACCAGCACGACGTCCGCGTGCCGGGCCCGCGGCGGCGGTACCGGCCCGCGGCGGCGCCTGAGATGGGCCAGCCTGCGGGCGAACAGAGGATCGGTGAGCACACGGACGTCCGAATCCTCGACCGTGCAGGTGGCGTGCCCCCACCAGGTGATCTCCACCGGCACCCCTTTGCCTCCTTCGCGCGACTCCCCGAAGCCTACGGGCAGGAGTAGGGTCGGCGGCGAAACCCGGAGGTGAGGGGAACGCCATGGGACCGGTCCGCGTCACGGCGATCGCGAGTCTGACGCCGCTGGAGGCACTGGACAGCGACCCGTTCCTGGTGGACTCCCGCAGCCAGCACGCCATCTGCGCCCGCTGGGCCGCCGAACGCGGGTACGTCGTCAGCCGCGAACTGCTCGTCAGCGGACTGCGCCCCGACCACGGTGCGCTGTGGGACGGCGTCCGGTCCGGCATCGACGTCTTCGTGGCGCCCAGCCGCCGGGTGCTGGAGAGCGCCCTCGCCTCCGTGGAGGCGTTCACCGAGGAGTGCGTCCGGCGCGGGGTGCGGGTGGAGACGGTGGGCTGCGCGGAGCCGTCCTACGACGCCCGGATGAAGGCCTGCGTGCACCGGCGGCTGTCCATGCCCACGGCCGGATACGACGGCAGGTAGCCACCGCCCGCAGCACCCGCGGCCGGTGCCGCCCGCTCCTGCCCGCCGGTGCCCGTCCCGCTGGCCCCGTCCGCCCGGAGCGCTGCCGCGGGCCCCGTCCGCCGTGGGGCCCGTCCGGCACCGCAGTCCCGCCCGCCCCGTCCGCGGACCCGGCCCCGCCCGGACCGGCGGCGGCCACCGCGGGCCCGTGCCGCTCCCCGGCCGTGCGACGGGACCGTACCCGTTCCCCGGCGTGTGACAGGGTGGAGCCAGACCCGTTTGCGGGGGGCGGGCCGGGACGTGAGGTGGGCACAGCGTGGGCGCAGGGCGTTGGCGGCGGATCGCCGGGCAGATAGGGCGGAGCGTCGCGGTGTGGGCGGTGTCCACGGTCACCATGCTGGTCCTCGCCGGACTCCTGCCGGACTTCCAGCTCCAGTCCCCCGACGGCGACAGCGCCACCCGCATCGCCGTGACGGCCGCGCTGGGCGCCGGCGCCTTCGGCCTGCTGTCGGCACTGGTCTGGCCCGTCCTGGTACGGCTCCTGCTGCTGGTGCCGGCGCTCGTCCTGGGCCTGCTGGTCTTCTTCCTCAACGGCTCCCTGCTGCTCGTCGCCCTGCGCATCAACCCCTCCGGCGCCAGCGAGGCCGACCCCGAGACCGCCGTCATCGTCGCCGCGGTGATGTCCGCGGTCGCCTCGGCGACCGGTGCCGCCCTCGCCGTGCGCGACGACGACGCCTACCGCCGCCGCCTGTACCGGCTCGCCGACCGCCGGCGCCGCCACCACCCGCCGTGCGCCTCCACCCCCGGCACGGTCTTCGTGCAGTTCGACGGGGTGGGGCACGACGTCCTGCTCGACGCCGTCGGCAGCGGGCTGATGCCGACCGTCGCCCGCTGGCTCGGCGACGGCGACGGCCGCGCCGCCACCCACCGGCTCACCCCGTGGCGCACCGACTGGTCCAGCCAGACCGGCGCCAGCCAGCTCGGCATCCTGCACGGCACCAACGACGGTGTGCCCGCCTTCCGCTGGTACGAGAAGGACCGCGGCGAGGTCATGGTCTGCAACCGGCCCAGCAGCGCCGCCGAACTCCAGCGGCGCGCGATCGAGCGCACCGGGGACGGCGGGCTGCTCGCCGTCGACGGCGCCAGCCGCGGCAACCTCTTCAGCGGCGGCGCCGGCGAACTCGCCCTGGTGCTGTCCGTCTCCGCCCGCCGCGGCCGGGACAACCGGTCCCGGGCCGGATACTTCGCCTACTTCTCCGACCCCGCGAACGCCGTGCGCACCGCGCTGTCCTTCGTCGCCGACGCCTGCCGGGAGCTCGGCCAGTCCGCCCGGGCCCGGGTGCGGAAACAGCGCCCGCGCGTCTCCCGCGGCGGCCTCTACCCCCTCGTCCGGGCCTTCGCCACCGTCGTGGAACGCGACGTGGTGGTGGCCGCCGTGACGGGCGACATGCTCGCCGGGCGCACCGCCGTCTACGCCGACCTCGTCGCCTACGACGAGGTCGCCCACCACTCGGGTCCCGCCGGCCGCGACGCCGCGCAGGTGCTGCAGCGACTGGACCGCTCACTGGCACTGATCGAGAACGTCGCCGAGCACGCCCCGCGGCCCTACCGGATCGTCGTCCTGTCCGACCACGGGCAGAGCCCCGGCGAGACGTTCCGCGCCCGCTACGGCCTGAACCTCGCCGACCTGGTGCGGGCCGGGTGCGGACTGCCCGTGCCGCGCCGCGCCGAGCGCACCCACAGCGGTGCGGAGGCCCGGTCCGCGGTCCGCGCGGCCCTGCGCCGCCCGGTCGAGGAGGGCGGCGAGCGGCACCGGCCCTCCCGGCGCTCGGAGCCGATCGTGCTCGCCTCCGGCAACCTGGGCCTGGTCTCCTTCCCGGACGTGCCGCACCGCATGACCCGGCAGGAGATCGACGCCCGGCACCCCGCCCTGCTGGCGACCCTCGCCGATCATCCCGGCATCGGATTCCTCCTGGTCGCCGACCGGGAGCACGGCGGTGTCGTCCTCGGCGCGCGCGGCGCCGCGGTCCCGCTGGACCGGCTGGACGAGGACCCCGGACCGCTCGGCGCGTTCGGGCCGGGCGCCGCCGACGCCGTACGCCGCACCCACGCCTTCCCCAACACCGCCGACATCATGGTCAACTCCATCCACGACCCCGTGGACGGCGAGGTCCTGGCCTTCGAGGAGCAGATCGGCTCGCACGGCGGCCTGGGCGGTGCCCAGAGCCGGCCGTTCCTGCTGTCCCCGCTGGTCCTGTCGCCGCCCGCCGAGGACGGGACGGAGCCGGCAGGCGCCGAGCAGGTCCACCGCGTTCTGCGCCGCTGGCTGCACGAGGCGGACGGCTCCCACCTCCCGGCGGCCCCCGCGCCCCCTGCGGCCCCCGCGCCCCCTGCGGCCCCCGCGGCCCCGGTGGTCCCGGTCGACACGCCGCGGCCCGCGACCTCCGGCGGCGCCCCCTGGGCGGTGCCGGACCCCGGCGCGCGGGACAGGAGCGCGTGACGGGATGCGGCTCGGGCCCGCCCCGGGGCACGGACGACGGTGCACAGGCCCCCGGACCCGCAGGGCGCCACCACCCCGGGCGCCCTCGGCGGCTCGGCACCCCCGGCACCTCCCACGGCACCGCGAACCGTCCACCGCGGGCCGGCCGGCACAGCCGGTGCCGTGCCGGAGGGGCCGCGGCGTCCGGACGGCGAGCAGGCCCGCCGGCGGCACCCGACACCGGCCGGGATCCGCCGCCTCAACACCCGCAGGGAGCCGCCTTGTTGTCGCCGTGTTGCGCCCGTCCCGGCCCCACGTACGCCGTTCCCCGCCCCCGGGCCGTTCTTCCGGGTGTGCCGCGCCGGAATGTGATCGGATGGGGGCAGGAATCCCGGACACGGGACCACACGCGAAAGGATCTACCGTGGCTACCACGCGCTCCGCACACACCGTCTGGGAAGGCAACCTGCTCCAGGGCAGCGGCGTCGTCACCTTCGACTCCTCCGGCGCGATCGACAAGCAGCCCGTGTCGTGGCCCTCTCGCGCCGAGGAGCCGAACGGCAGGACCAGCCCCGAGGAACTGATCGCGGCGGCCCACTCCAGCTGCTTCTCCATGGCCTTCTCCAACATCCTCGCCAAGGCCGGCACCGCGCCCACCAAGCTCGTCACCTCGGCCGACGTCACCTTCCAGCCGGGGGAGGGCATCACCGGCGTCCACCTCTCCGTCGAGGGCACCGTTCCCGGCATCGACAACGACGCGTTCGTCGCCGCCGCCGAGGACGCGAAGGCCAACTGCCCGGTCAGCCAGGCGCTGAAGGCCGTGCCGATCACCCTGTCGGCGAAGCTCGCCTGAGCACGCACCGCGCGGACCGGCGCCCGGGAGCGGGAGCCGGTCCGCGCGCCTGCCCGGCCCTGCGCCACCTCCCGGCCCCGGCGCCCCGGCACCCCGCGGAACCCAGCCCGCCCGCCCGCGCACGCACCGCATCCGGCCGGCTCCGTGCCGTCGCTCCCCGTGCCGCACGGCCCCGACACCGAGGGCGGCATTGACAACCACCTGCCCGCGTTCTGTGCTGGAGGGGTGGAGGCAGCGCCTCGACGGAAGGGGACGGCGATGGCACGGGCGGTCGGGATAGATCTGGGAACCACCAACTCGGTCGTGGCGGTGCTGGAGGGCGGCGAGCCCACGGTCATCGCCAACGCGGAGGGGGCCAGGACCACACCGTCGGTCGTGGCCTTCGCCAAGAACGGCGACGTGCTCGTCGGTGAGGTCGCCAAACGGCAGGCGGTGACCAACGTCGACCGCACCGCCCGCTCGGTCAAGCGGCACATGGGCGACGCGCACTGGCGCTTCCCCGAGCACGGCTCGGTGGACGGCACGCGCTACCGGGCCCAGGAACTGTCCGCGCGGGTGCTGCAGAAGCTGAAGCGGGACGCCGAGGCCTACCTCGGCGAGGACGTCACCGACGCGGTGATCACCGTGCCCGCCTACTTCGACGACGCCCAGCGGCAGGCCACCAAGGAGGCCGGGGAGATCGCCGGCCTGAAGGTGCTCAGGATCATCAACGAGCCGACCGCCGCCGCCCTCGCCTACGGCCTCGACCGCGGTGAGGAGCAGACCGTCCTCGTCTTCGACCTCGGCGGCGGCACCTTCGACGTCTCGCTGCTGGAGATCGGCGACGGCGTCATCGAGGTCAAGGCCACCAACGGCGACACGCACCTGGGCGGCGACGACTGGGACCAGTGCATCGTCGAGCACCTGACCAGGGCGTTCAAGGGACGTCACGGCATCGACCTGGCCGCCGACCGGATGGCCGTGCAGCGACTGCGCGAGGCCGCGGAGAAGGCCAAGATCGAGCTGTCCAGTTCCTCGGAGACGACGATCAACCTGCCTTACCTCACGGCCACCGCCGAAGGGCCCCTCCACCTCGACGAGAAGCTGACCCGCGCCCAGTTCCAGGAGCTGACCGCCGACCTCCTGGAACGCTGCAAGCAGCCCTTCCACCAGGCGGTGAAGGACGCGGGCGTGAAACTGTCCGCGATCGACCACGTGATCCTGGTCGGCGGCTCGACGCGGATGCCCGCCGTCACCGACCTGGTGAAGGAGCTGACCGGAAAGGACCCGCACAAGGGCGTCAACCCGGACGAGGTCGTCGCCGTGGGCGCCGCCCTCCAGGCCGGTGTGATCCGCGGCGACGTCAAGGACGTCCTGCTGCTCGACGTCACCCCGCTCTCCCTCGGCATCGAGACCAAGGGCGGCATCATGACCAAGCTCATCGAGCGCAACACCACGATCCCCACCCGGCGCTCGGAGATCTTCACCACCGCCGCCGACAACCAGCCCTCCGTCGGCATCCAGGTCTACCAGGGCGAACGGGAGATCGCCGCTTACAACAAGAAGCTCGGCGTCTTCGACCTCACCGGACTGCCGCCCGCTCCGCGCGGCGTACCGCAGATCGAGGTCGCCTTCGACATCGACGCCAACGGGATCATGCACGTCTCCGCCAAGGACCTGGCCACCGGCCGCGAGCAGAAGATGACCGTCACCGGCGGCTCGGCGCTGCCCAAGAACGACATCGACCGCATGATGCGGGAGGCCGAGCAGTACGCCGAGGAGGACCGTGCGCGCCGCGAGGCCGCCGAGACCCGCAACCAGGCCGAGCAACTCGTCTACCAGACCGAGAAGTTCCTCCAGGAGAACGGCGACCGTGTCCCCGCCGACACGCGCGCCGAGGTCGAGTCGTCCGTCACCGCGCTCCGGACCCTGCTGGAGCAGAACGCCGACGCCGCCGCGCTGCGCTCCGGGGTGGAGCAACTGGCCACGGTCAGCCAGAAGATGGGCCAGGCCATGTACGCGCACGCCCAGCAGGAGCCGTCCGGCGAGCAGCACACCGCACCGCACCCGGAGGACGAGAGCGTCGTCGACGCCGAGATCATCGACGACGAACGCGACCAGCGGTAGGGGAGCCCCGAGGCGGCGCCGTCAACCGGGGTCACGCGTGTGCGAGGTCGGCACGACCGCGCACACGGCGTCCAGGACGGCCGCGTACGGTGTGCCGTACTCGGCGAGCCCGGAGCGCAGCTTCTCCAGGTCGTCGCGGTACTCGGTGAGCAGGCCGGTGTCGCCGGTGCGGGCGGTGAACTCCAGCACCGCCGGCAGGAAGTCGGGAAGCTCCTCCCCGGTGAACTCCAGACCGTGGGCGCGGTAGAGCTCCTTGAAGCGCGCCAGCGACCTTCCGCGCACCCGCACGTCCCCGTCGCACCGCGAGCTCAGGTACAGACGGTGCCGGTTGCCGAGGCCGAAGACCTGCACGTAGTGCGCGGCCAGCTCCTGCAGCGGGGTCAAAGCCGCGTGGTCGGCGAACTCCCGCAACTGCGGCGCGGCTTCGCGCAGCAGCGGAAGCCGGGCCCGGAAGCCCTCGTCGGGGTAGGTCAGGCACAGGGCGGCAGCCTGGTACAGCACGGCGTCCGAGGGCATCGCGGAGCCTCCTCCGGATCGGCTTAGACCGGGTCGTGGCCGGTCACCGGCGACGCGGCGGACGCCCTGCACGCACTCCCCGCGCCCGGTGGGGCCCGAGCGGCAAACCGCGTGTGCCGCGTGGCGGTGACCGGCCTCCCGCGTCCGGTACGAGGGGCCCCGCGCCCTGCGATGGCACGCACCGCACGCCGCGTGACCGTCCTCCCGCGGGACGACGGGACGTCCGCAACAGACCCTAGGGCGGTGCCGCGCACCGCACTCGTTCAGCGCACCCGAACGGGGTGTCCGGCGCGGAGACGCCCGGGGCGCCGAGCGGGGAAGCCCGCCGCGGAAGCCGGGTTCCCCCGTGGGGGCCCGGTGGGTCGGCCGTGCGGGAACGCCCGGCCGACCACGGGGGCGATTCCGCCGTCGCGGCAGGGTGCTGCGCCCCCCGGGTCCGCGACGCGACGGGATCCGGCGTGCGCCCGGTTCGGCCGTGCGGGGAAGTCCGGCGGGGCGATGCCGTCAGGGCTTGCGGGCGACGCCCGCGTAGACCGGTACGACGCCCTCCGCCTGCGCGTCGACGTCCTCCGGGCCGGGCCGCCAGCCGGTCACCGGGATCACGCCGGGACCGAGCAGCTCCAGACCGTCGAAGAAGCGCCCGAACGCGGTGACCGACCGCGGGTGGAAGGGGGTGCCGCTGCGCCGGAAGTGCTCCGCGGCCCGCTGCACGGCCTCCGGGTTGAGGTCCGCGGTGACCTGCGACAGGATCACGTGGCTGCCGGGGGCCAGCGCGGCGACGTAGCGGCCCAGCAGGCCGTACACGTCGTCGCCCTCGGGATCGTCGTCCAGGTAGTGGGTCAGGGCGACCAGCGACAGTGCCACCGGCCGGGCCAGGTCCAGGACCTCCTCGGCCCGGGTCAGGAGGGCGTCGACGTCGCGGACGTCGGCGTGCACGTAGTGCGTGGCACCCTCGGGCGCGGAGTGCAGCAGGGCCTCGGCGTGCCGCAGCACGAGAGGGTCGTTGTCCGCGTAGACCACCCGCGCCTCCGCGGCCACCTGCTGTGCGACCTGATGCAGGTTGGGCTCGGTGGGAATGCCCGTACCGATGTCCAGGAACTGGCGCACACCCGCCTCGGCGACCGTGCGCACCGCCCGGTGCATGAAGCGGCGGTTGGCGCGCGCCCCGCGCACCGCGGTGCCGTCCACGGCGAGGATGCGCCGCGCCAGCTCCTCGTCGACGGGGTAGTTGTCCTTGCCGCCCAGCCACCAGTCGTACACCCGGGCCGGATGCGGCCGGCCGGCGTCGATGCGGAGGGGGTCGGCCTGGGAACCGGTCATGCGGGGTGCTCTCCTCGGTCGGTCAGAACGTCCGGCGGTAGTCGCTCAGGATCTTCTTCGTGCGGTGTGCGGAGGCGGCGTGCGTGGTGAGGTGGTCGAGGACCTCCAGGTGCGCCGAGACCTCGTGCCGGGAGTCCAGGTACAGCGCGCCCGTGAGGTACTCGGTGACCACCAGGTCCGGCAGCTCCGGCTCGGCGAAGCGGAACAGGGAGAACGGGGCGTACGTGCCCGGATGGGGGCCCGCGGCGAACTCGGCGACCTGCAGGGTCACCCGGTCCCGCTCGGCGAACTCCAGCAGCTTGTCCAACTGCTCGCGCATCACCCCGGAGTGGACGCTCACCGGGCGCAGCAGCACCGTCTCGTCCATGATCACCCACAGGTGGGGGGCGTCCGCGCGCTCCAGCAGCCGCTGCCGCTCCATGCGCAGGCACACGTGCCGTTCCATGGTCTCCGGCGTCGTCCGCCCGATCGTGCCCGTCTCCAGCACGGCCCGCGCGTACGCCTCCGTCTGCAGCAGCCCGGGCACGAAGTGCGGCTCGTAGGAGCGCATCATCCGTGCAGCGCCCTCCAGGCTGACGAACAGGCTGAACCAGTCCGGCATCACGTCGTGGAAACGCTGCCACCAGCCGGGGCGGTTGGCCTCCTCGACGAGATCGACGAAGGCCGAGGCCTCCTGTGCGGACACGCCGTACGCCTCCAGCAGCACCTGCACGTACGGCACCTTCAGCGCGACCTCCGCGGTCTCCATGCGCCGTACGGTCGCCGGGGCCACCCGGAGGATCTGCGCGGCCTCCTCGCGCCGCAGCCCGGCCTCCTCGCGCAGTTCCTGCAATCGCTTGCCGAGCACCACCTGGCCCACGGTCGGCGCGGGCCGCCGCTCACTCACGCCACGTCTCCCTCTCAGCGCCCTGGCAGCCGAACCACGCGAGCAGTCTGTCACGCTCCGGCACACATCTCACAGGCCCCCGGGTGAGGCGCTCACCACTCGGAGTCTCCTCAACACCCATGACCTCAGGGGTGACCGACCCTCCCGGGCGGGTGCCGGGATCGCGGACCGGCGGTTTTCCGGCCGGCGTGCTCCGGCCCGGGAACCGGCAACTCGCCGGCACCGCACCGCGTCGAGCGTCCTCGCCCGGCCGTCCGGCTCGCGCCCACCACGACGGGCCCGGTACGGGCGCAGCGCGGGTGGCCGTCACGGCCGGCTCTCGCGGCACTCCGGTTCGCCGCCTGCGCGGCCGCCGTCAGGACATCGCCGCGTGCAGGTACTCGGCGGTCGCCGCGTCGGCCGGCAGGAACGTCTCGACGGCCAGTTCGGCGACGGTGACGTCCATCGGCGTGTTGAACGTCGCGATCGACGAGACGAACGACAGCACCCGCCCCCGGTGCTCGATCAGCAGCGGCAGCGCGAAGTGGGGACTCGGCGGTCCGCCGCCCGCCGCCCCGGCCTCCGGCGCGTCCTCCGGCACCGGATACGCCCCCACCTCCTCGTACAGTGCCCGCAGCCGCGGCGACCGGTGCAGGGCGATCTGTCGCTCCATCTGCTCCAGCAGGTGCCCGCGCCAGGCGCGCAGGTTCCGGATGCGCGGTGCCATGCCCTGGGGGTGCAGGGTCAGCCGCATCGCGTTCAGCGGCGGCGCGAGCAGCGGCTCGGGGATCCCTTCGAGGAGCATGCCGATGCCCCGATTGGCCACCCGCACGTCGTAGAAGGCGTCCACCACCAGCGCCGGGTACGGCTCGTAGCCTCCGATCAGCCGTTCCAGGCCCGCCCGGACCGCCCCCAGCGCCGGGTCGTCCAGCGGGGTCTCCGGGTAGCGCGGGGCGTAACCCGCCGCCAGCAGCAGCGCGTTGCGCTCCCGCACCGGGACCTGGAGGTGCTCGGCGAGTCGCAGCACCATCTCCTCGCTGGGCCGTGAGCGGCCCGTCTCGACGAAGCTGATGTGCCGGGCGGAGGAGTCGGCGCGCAGCGCCAGTTCCAGCTGACTGACCCGTCGCCGCTCCCGCCATGCCCGCAGCAGCGGACCGACGCCCTGCTCGGCGGGGGCGGAGGGGGACGCGGCGGCACGGGACGCGACAAAGGCCATACGGCCGACCGTAGTCGAAGGCCGGCCCCGTCATCGAGCCCGGCCGGGCGGGCCCCGGGCGGCCCGGACCCCGTCGGCGTACCCGGACGGCCCGCACACGAGGGGGCGCGCGGTCCGTCATCGGCGCCCGGCGCGGGGGCCGCTTTCCGCCACCCGTACGGCCGGAACGCGCCGAGGGCCCCGACCGCCCCCCTGTGGCAGGCTGGACGGGTGCGAGCCGCTGTCGAAGGGAGCCGGGCCATGGCCGTGGAACCGCTGTCGCAGAAGGAGATCGAGGACCGGCTGGCGGACCTGCCGGGCTGGTCGCTCGACGACGACCGCCTCGTCCGCTCCTACCGGCTCGCGAACCACTTCGCCGCGACGGCACTGGTCATCCACATCGCCCAGGTCCAGGAGGAGCTCGACCACCACTCCGACCTCACGCTCGGCTACAACACCGTCTCCGTCGCGGTGAACACGCACAGCGTCGGAGGCCGGGTCACCGGGCTCGACGTCGAGCTGGCGCGCCGCATCCAGGAACTGGCCCCCACGCACGGCGCGCACTGATCCGGCGTCCGGGGGGGGGAGCGCCCATGCTGGACTACGACAAGGAAGCCGAGCGCTACGACGCCCTGCGCGGCGGGGAGCCCAGGGCGATCGCGGCGGCCGACGCCGTGCTGAGCCTGGTGCCCCCGCACGCCACCCGCCTGCTCGACGTGGCCTGCGGCACCGGTATCGTCACCAGGCGCCTCGCCGCGGCCAGGGCCGGGCTGCGGGTGACCGGCGCCGATCTGGCGGAGGCCATGACCCGGCACGCCGCGGCCCGGCTGCCCGGGGCGGTCGTCCGGGCCGACAGCCGCCGGCTGCCGTTCCCGGACGGCGTGTTCGACGCCGTGACGACCGTGTGGCTGCTGCACCTCGTCGACGACCCCGCCGACGCGCGGGCCGTGGTCGCCGAGTGCGCCCGGGTGCTGCGGCCCGGGGGTGTGTACGTCACGACCGTCGACAAGGGCGCCTCGCACAACGTCGGCAGCGACATCGACGCCGTCCTCGCCGCCCGCCCGCCCACCCCGTCCCGGGACGCCGCAGCGCTGGTCGAGGCCTACGCCGCCGAACGCGGCCTCACCGCGGCCGGACGGGCCCGCTTCACCGGCCACGGGCAGGGCCGCAGCCCGCAGCGCGCCATCACGGACCTCCGGCGCGGCTGGTTCGTCACCCTCCCGCCGGGCGAGCCTCTCGCCGAGGAGTTCGCCGCCCGCCTGTCCGCCCTCCCCGACCAGGACCGCCCGCGCCCCGAACCCGTGTTCACCGTGCGAGGGTTCGGCAAGGCCTGAGCCGTGTCCGCGGGCGGCAAGGCGTGTGCCGGGAGCCGTGCGCGGCGCGTGAGGGCAACGCGCGCAACGGCAACAACCCGACCGGGGCGCTGGCGAACGCGCCGGTGGCGGGGCACTGGTTCTCCGCCCAGTTCCAGGAGCTGATGAGAACGCCCATCCGGCACTGCCGTAGGGCGGTCAAGGCCCGCCGGGCCGGTTTCCCCACCGAGGGGGACCGGCCCGGCGGACCCCGGCGTCGGCTGTCGTCCGGGCCGTGGCCGCGGTCCCGCGCCCACGGTTGTTTTGCCGTCCCCGCAACTTCAGTGGCCGTCGCGCGGTGCGTCGGCGCAGGCTGGTGTCATCCGGAAGAGAGGCTGACCCCATGGCGCACGACCACCGAGGCCACCAGGCAGAGCAGGCAGGGCAGGGCCATCGTCACGGTCCCGGGCACCACGGTCCCGGGCACCACGGCCACGACGCCCACGGCACCGACATCGACTGGGCGGAGATGGCCGCGCACCTCGAATCGCAGGCCGAGCTGTTCACGCCCCTGTACGAGCGGGCCCTGGCCTGGCTGGGGAAGGAGGTCACCGAGCCGGGCCTGATCGTCGACGCGGGCAGCGGCCCCGGCGTGATCTCCTGCCTGTTCGCCGAGACGTTCCCCGGCGCCCGGGTGGTCGCCGTGGACGGCTCCGAGCCGCTGCTGGAGCGCGCCCGGGAGCGCGCCGCCCGCACCGGCGTCGCCGACCGCTTCGCCACCGTGGCCGGCGAGCTGCCGGAGGTCCTGGACGACCTGGACTACCCCGCCGACCTGCTGTGGGCCAGCCGCAGCCTGCACCACCTGGGCGACCAGCGCGCCGCCCTGGCCGCGTTCGCCGAACGGCTCGCGCCCGACGGCACCCTGGCGTTGATGGAGGGCGGCCTGCCCACCCGCTTCCTTCCCCGCGACATCGGCATCGGACGGCCGGGACTCCAGGCACGCCTGGACGTGCTGGAGGAGGAGTGGTTCGCGCAGATGCGCGCCGAACTGCCCGGCACCGTCGCCGAGCGGGAGGACTGGCCCGCACTGCTCACCGCCGCAGGCCTGAAGCACACCCGCACCCGCAGCTTCCTGCTCGACCTGCCCGCACCCGCCACCGACCGGGCCCGCGCCTACGCCGCGACCTGGCTGGGCCGTCTGCGCGACACCGTCGGCGACGGCCTCGACACCGAGGACCGCGCCACCCTCGACGTGCTCCTCGACCCCGACGCCCCGGAGAGCGTGCACCACCGGCCGGACGTGTTCGTGCTCACCGCGCACACGGTGCACACCGCGGTGCGCCCGCACTGAACTCCCCTGACGGTGCCTTGACTTCGACAGCACTCCAAGTGATCGACTGCCGGCCGGAAACGGAAGCGGACGACACAGGGGGCGGACATGTCCGGCTCTCGGGTGGCACTGGTCACCGGCGGTGGCAGCGGCATCGGGGCGGCCGTCGCACGGCGGCTGCTGGACGACGGATGGAAGGTGACCGTCACCGGCCGCGGTGAGCAGCGGTTGCGTGACGTCGCCGACGGGCTCGGCAACCCGGCGGACGGTTGCTGACGGCCGTCGGCAGCGCCGCGGAGTACGGCGACGTGCAGGCCGCCGTCGAACGGACACTCAAGGCCTTCGGCCGGCTGGACACGGTCGTCGCCAACGCGGGGTTCGCCACGCACGACTCCGTCGCCGCCGGCGACCCCGCCGGCTGGGGCGAGATGGTGCTGCCCGACGTGCTCGGTCCGGCGCTGCTCGTCAGGGCGTCCGTCGACGCCCTGAAGGAGACCCGGGGCCGGATCGTGCTGATCGGCAGCGTCGCCGGGTTCGTCAACACGCCCGGCAACATCTACGGGGCCACGAAATGGGCGGTGACCGGGCTCGCCGAGAACACGCGTCGCGAGGTCACGGAATTCGGCATCGGCGTGACACTCGTCGCGCCGGGGCGGGTGGAGACGCCGTTCTGGGACGCGGGCGGCAGCCTGCCTCCCGGCCGGCTGCTCAGCGCCGACCGGATCGCCGACTCGATCACCTGGGCGATC
This sequence comes from Streptomyces actuosus, assembly GCF_016921115.1. GTDB lineage: Bacteria > Actinomycetota > Actinomycetes > Streptomycetales > Streptomycetaceae > Streptomyces > Streptomyces actuosus_A. The sequence goes on along the minus strand of NZ_JAFFZS010000006.1, from coordinate 40,092 downwards.
CGCCGGCCCGACGGGGTCGACGTCAACACCGTCGTCGTCCGGCCGCTGGGACAGCCCACCTGACGACGTGCGCGCGGTTCAGTCCGCGGCCACGAACTGCCGGGCCAGCCGTTCGCCGACGGCGCGGGCCGCGCCGTGGCTCTCGATCGGCGTGGCCCGTGAGCCCGTGAACACCACGTAGGTGACCGCCTTGTCGGTGCCGCCCCGGGCCGGGTCCGGGTCGATGCCCAGCGCCCGGGCGGCGGCGTACGAGGCCTCGCCGATGATCTCCTTGGGGCCGAGGTCGCCGACCACGGCGTACTCCACCCGGCCGTCGTGGACGACGGCGACCACCTCGCCGCCCCGCAGACGCGCACCACGGTAGTCCCAGATGGCGCTCGCGCCCGGCACCACTATGTACGGCAGCCGGTCGGCCTGCAGCGGCCGGCCGTCGGACTGGTGGAACGCCGTGTCGTCCTGGTACCAGGGGTCGGTGTGCTCGTTGCACCGCGACGTGCGCAGCCCGTCGCAGTCGACGTCCAGGTCGGCCGTCCAGAACACGGCGCCCTTCGCACCGCACACCGCGACCGAGGGAGGCTTCTCCTCGTCGGTGCGGTAGGTCCCGCGGGAGATGCGGTCGCACGAGCGGGTCCTGGCCAGCAGGGCGGCAGCGCTCACGCCGCCCTCTCCGGCGGAGGCCGAGGTGCCGCAGCCGGTGAGGGAGGCGGCGAGCAGCGCCGCGGCGCAGGTCGCGGCGAGCGTCAGTCGTCGAGTGTGCACGCTTGAGGGACGCAGGTGCCGGTCCGGAGGTTCCCCGTCCGGCGCGGTGCACAGGTGTGCGGGTGCACGCGGCCGTGCGCCGGCCCCCGTGGACGGCGGGAACCGGCGCACGGCGCGCGCGGGGCGTCAGCCCAGGTCGAAGGCGACCGGGTCCGGGCCCAGGCGCCGGTCCTCGTTCAGCGCGCTGATCGCGGCGAGGTCCTCGTCGTCGAGGCTGAAGTCGAAGACGCTGATGTTCTCCACGATCCGGGACGGCGTCACGGACTTCGGGATGACGATGGTGCCGATCTGCAGGTGCCAGCGCAGCACGATCTGGGCGGGCGTGCGGTCGTGCTTCTGCGCGATGGCCACGATCGCCGGGACCTCCAGCAGGCTCTTGCCCTGCCCCAGCGGCGACCAGGCCTCCGTGGCGATGCCCTGCTCGGCGTGGTAGGCGCGCACCGCGTGCTGCTGGAGGAAGGGGTGGAGCTCGATCTGGTTGACCGCCGGGACGACGGAGGTCTCGCCGATGAGCCGCTCCAGGTGCTCCGGCAGGAAGTTGGAGACGCCGATCGCGCGGATGCGGCCGTCCGCGTACAGCTTCTCGAACGCCCTGTACGTGTCGATGTAGGTGCCGCGGTTCGGCAGCGGCCAGTGGATCAGGTACAGGTCGACATAGTCGAGGCCGAGCTTGGCCAGCGAGGTGTCGAACGCGCGCAGGGTGGAGTCGTACCCCTGGTCGCTGTTCCACAGCTTGGTGGTGACGAAGATGTCCTCGCGGGGCAGACCGGAGGCGGCGATCGCCTTGCCGGTGCCCCCCTCGTTCTCGTAGATCGCGGCCGTGTCGATGCTGCGGTACCCGGCCTCCAGGGCGGTGGCAACGGCCCGCTCCGCCTCGTCGTCCGGCACCTGCCACACGCCGTAGCCCAGCTGGGGCATCTCGACGCCGTTGTTGAGGATGATCGGGGGGACGTTGCTGCTCACGAGCTCTTGATCCTTCGCTTGTCCGACAGGTGGTACTCCCATCGTCAACGATCACAGACGGTGATGCATTCCTGATCGCCGAATCCGCCCGCGGCGGCCTCACGCCCGGTACAGGGCCTCGACCTCGCGTGCGTACGTCTTCTCGATCGCCCTGCGCTTCAGCTTCAGCGAAGGGGTGAGCAGTCCGTGCTCCTCGGTGAACGGCTGGGCGAGGATGCGGAAGGTACGGATCGACTCGGCCTTGCTGACCAGGGTGTTCGCGGCCACCACCGCGCGCCGCACCTCCGCCTCCAGGTCCGGGTCGCGCACCAGATCCGGCGCCGGCATCCGGGGCTTGCCGCGCATCTGCAGCCAGTGCTCGACGGCTTCCGGGTCGAGGGTGATCAGCGCGGCGACGAAGGGGCGGTCGTTGCCGACGACGATGCACTGGTTGACCAGCGGATGGTCGCGCACCCGCTCCTCCAGCACGCCCGGCGAGACGCTCTTGCCGCCGGAGGTGACGAGGATCTCCTTCTTGCGGCCGGTGATGGTGAGGTAGCCGTCCTCGTCGAGGGCCCCGAGGTCGCCTGTGGCCAGCCAGCCGTCGTGCAGGGTCTCGTCGGTTGCCTTGGGGTTGTTCAGATAGCCCTGGAAGACGTTGTCGCCGCGCAGCCAGACCTCGCCGTCGTCGGCGATGTACACGGTGACGCCGGGGATCGGCTGCCCGACGGTGCCGTAGCGGGTGCGCTCGGGCGGGTTGGCGGTGGCCGCCGCGGTCGTCTCGGTCAGTCCGTACCCCTCGTAGATCTGCACGCCCGCGCCGGCGAAGAACAGGCCCAGCCTCCGGTCCATCGCCGAACCGCCGGACATGGCGTTGCTGATCCGGCCGCCCATGGCCGCGCGCACCTTGGAGTACACCAGCTTGTCGAAGAACTGGTGCTGCATCCGCAGCCCCGCCGACGGCCCCGGCCCGATGCCCCAGGCCTTGGCCTCCAGCGCGTCGGCGTACTGCACCGCCACCTCGACCGCCTTCTCGAACGGCCCGGACCTGCCCTCCCGCTCGGCCTTGCGGCGGGCGGCGTTGAACACCTTCTCGAAGATGTACGGCACGGCCAGGACGAACGTCGGCCGGAACGAGGCGAGGTCGGGCAGCAGTGCCTCGGCGTTCATCTGCGGCTGGTGCCCGAAGCGGACCTTGCCGCGGACGGCGGCGACCTGCACCATCCGCCCGAAGACGTGCGCCAGCGGCAGGAAGAGCAGCGTCGAGGCGTCCCCGCCCCGCTTGGAGCGGAACAGCGGTTGCCAGCGCTCCAGGACGGTGTCCGCCTCGTACTGGAGGTTGCCGTGGGACAGGACGCAGCCCTTGGGCCGGCCGGTGGTGCCCGAGGTGTAGATGATCGTCGCGACGGTGTCCGGGGTGACCGCCTCGCGGTGCCGGTGCACGACGTCGTCGTCGAGGTGGGCACCCGCGTCGTACAGCTCCTGAAGGGCACCCGAGTCCACCTGCCACAGCCGGCGCAGCTGCGGCAGCCGGTCGATGACCGTGGCGATGGTCATCGCGTGGTCCTCGTGCTCCACGATCGCCGCGACGACCTCGGCGTCGTACAGCATCCAGAAGCACTGCTCGGCCGACGACGTCGGGTAGACCGGCACCACCTGGGCGCCGATGGTCCACAGCGCGAAGTCGAACAGGGTCCACTCGTAGCGGGTGCGGGACATCAGCGCGACACGGTCGCCGAACCTGATGCCACTCGCCAGCAGTCCCTTGGCCAGGGCGAGCACCTCGTCGCGGAACTCGACGGCGGTCACGTCCCGCCAGTGACCCTCGGCGTCCTTGCGACCGAGGACCACATGCCGCGGATCGGTCTCGGCATGCCGGAAGACGACATCGGCCAGACCGCCCACCGGCGGTTCCGACGCCGACGGGGGGTTGGTGTACTCGCGCAAACCCACTCCCTCCCGAGGTCCGTCCCCCACGCGGTGCTCCGCACGGCGCCGTGAAAGCTACCCCACCCGGCCGGCGGCCGGGAGGGGGTGGCGACGGCCGCCGACGCGCACAGCCGCGCTGCTCAGTGGGGGAAAATGCACACACATGAGGAAGGGTCGGACAGAAAACCGACGGTTCCGTAAGTTTCGGGGCGGAGGCCTGCACCGAAATCTCCACCGAATCCGTACCGGCCGGGCACCGCGTGTGACGTCCCCTGCTCCGGAGGACCCACCCTCACTCCGCTCTGCGTCGCGGCGGCTGTTTCCGTCACTGCCGGGCACGGCGGGCCGGGCGGCGATGCGGCGGGCGGGGGTGCGGGAGGACCGGAGGGGCGTCGGAGAAGCGGGGCGCCGGGTGCCGGTGCGCGGTGCCGGGAGGGCGGGGCAGGGCTGAGGAGGCGGGTGCGCAAACGACGCCGGGGTGTGGACGGGCAGGCGGTGCCCCGTTGCCGTCCGCACCCCGCCGACCCGGCCCTGGAGGACCCGGCCCTGGAGGACCCGGCCCTGGAGGACCCGGGGAGCCTAGTGTCACAACAGGCAACGTTCGCCCCGTCGCGACGCCCGGCACGCTCCCCCGCTGCCCCGAGGGGCGGGGGCGGTGCCCCCACCCGCCGCACCGGCCGGAAGCCCGAGTACGCCCAGTACGAGGACTTCCGGCCGGCATGCCGGGAGCACGCACCGGACGCCGCTCCTCAACGGGCGATCGTTGCCTGCCCCGGCACTGGCCGGTCCGTCACCCGGGGAGGCGGTGAAGATCCGCTCCATCCGCTCCATCCGCTCCGTCGGCTGGCGTGGCGGCCGGCGTGCCGCTCCCCGGCCGCTCGGGGGCGGGCGCCCCGTGCGCGCCGACGCGGGGGAGCCGCCGCTCCAGCAGGCGCGGCAACCACCAGTTCGCGCGCCCCATCAGGGCCATGACCGCGGGCACCACCACCATCCGGACGATCGTCGCGTCGAGCACGACCGCGGTCGTCAGACCCAGGCCCATCATCTTCACCAGCGGCGACGGACTGGCCACGAAGCTCCCGAACACGGCGGTCATGATCAGAGCGGCCGAGGTGATCACCCGGCCGGTGGCCGCCATGCCGCGCGCCACCGACTCCGCGTTGTTCCCCGAGGCGTCGTACTCCTCGCGGATGCGCGAGAGGAGGAACACCTCGTAGTCCATCGACAGGCCGAACAGGACCGCGAAGAAGACCGTCGGCAGCGGCGAGGCGATCCGGAGCGTGCCCTCCAGATGCAGCAGGGAACCGAGCCAGCCCCACTGGAACACCGCGACCACCACGCCGTACGCGCCGCCGATCGACAGCAGGTTCATCACGGCCGCCTTCAGCGGTATGACGACGGAACGGAACACCAGCATCAGCAGCAGGAACGACGCACCCACGACCGCGGCGACGAGGACCGGAAGGGTGTCGGCGAGCTGCTCGGTGAGGTCGTCGGTCATGGCGGTCAGCCCCGACACCGCGACGTTGCCGGGGACGAGGGCGCGGACGCGGGCGAGGGTCGCCGACGTCGCGGCGTCCGCGGGCGCCGTGGTGGGAAGCGCGGGCAGGACGACCGTGTCCCCGCCGGGGGAGGTCCGGGGCGCGCCGACCGACGCGATGCCGGGGTCCGCGGCGATGCGCTGGGCCAGTGCCGGAACAGTCCGGGCGTCCACCCCCGGGGCGCGCAGGTCGGCGACGATGACCAGCGGGGCGTTGATACCCGGGCCGAAGCCCTCCGTGAGCAGGTCGTAGGCGCGGCGGTGCGTGGTGCGCGGCGAGTCGTCGCCGGCGTCCGGAAAACCGGTCTGCATGCCCAGCGCGGGCGCGCCCAGCGCGCACAGCACCGCCGCGCCGACGGCCAGGTGACGCAGGGGCCGGCTCGACACCCGGTGGGCGAAGCGCCACCAGGCGGTGTCCTCGGCCCGCTTCGCCGGGCGCCTGCGGCCCAGCCGCCCGCGGTCGACGCGGTCGCCCAGCAGCGACAGCAGTGCCGGCAGCAACGTGAGCGCGGATCCCACGGCGAGCAGGACGACCAGGGCGGTGCTGACCCCGATCGAGGTCAGAAATCCCAGACCCGTCAGGGCGAGCGCGCCCGTCGTCACCACGACGGTGCCGCCCGCGAACACGACGGCCGCGCCCGACGAACCCATGGCGTCCGACAGCGCGGTGGCGTTGTCCTGTCCCGCGGCACGGTTCTCGCGGTAGCGGACCGTGATGAACAGGGCGTAGTCGACACCGACCCCCAGCCCGATCATCGCGCCGATCGTCGGGGCGACGGGGGAGACCTCCAGCACCCCGGCGAGCAGGGTGACGGCCCCCAGACCGGCGGCGACGGCCACCAGGGCGAGCGCGATCGGCACCAGGGCGGCCACGACCGTGCCGAACGCCACGACCAGCACCACCAGCGCCACCAGCAGCCCGGCCGCCTCCGCGCCCGAGGTCTCCGTCTCGGCGTTGATGAAGACGGCGTCGCCGCCCAGCTCCGCGACGACCCCGTCCCCGCGCACCGGCCCGATCGCGTCGGTCACCGCCCTCAGCTGCCCGGGATCCAGGTCCGTCGCGGCCACGTCGAACGTGATCGCCGCGAAGCCGACGCGCCCGTCGGGCGACACCGTCCCCGCGGTGAACGGACCCGCTACCGAGGCGACATGGGCCACGCCCGCGATGCGGGCGACCGCCGCGTCGACCGCGGGACGGTGGCGGTCCAGACGCTGCCCCTCGGGCGCGGCGAACACGGCCATGGCCGTGCCGCCCGACTCCTCGGGGAAGCGCTCCTCCAGCAGCTCCATCGCCTCCTGGCTCTGGCTGCCGGGCGCCACGAGGTCGTCGGCGAACGTGCCGCCGGCCGTGGCGGCCAGGGACAGCAGGCACAGGAGGGCGACCGCCCAGGAGGCGATCGTGACCCATGGCCGGCGGGCGCTCGCATCGCCGACACGCCGGGTGAATCGGTTCATGGACAAGGGGCTCCCGTCAGAGGTGTGCCGCCGGGCAGGTCCGACCCGCCGGGACGGCCCTGGTACGGGCGACGGCCGCCGGGCGTCACGGGCACGGCGGCGGAAGGAACGAGGGGTCTCATCGTGCGGGCCCGGCACCGCCGGGGTCTCCCGCCGCCGGAGGGGGTCGTCCGTCACCCCCGGGACGGGAGGAGGCACGCGCCGCCTCCCCCTCCGGACGGAGCCCGGTCTCCCCCCGCCGACGGGTGACCGGGCGCTCGGCCCGTCCCTACAATGGCTCGCCCCGCACATCCCGACGATCCGAGCCGGGGCCGTGGACGCCCTTCCTGGAGCGAAGATGAACCGCACGGCGCTGCCCTCCGACACGCCGCCCGGCCGTGCCCGGCGGAGGTTCCGCGGCCCGTTCGCGCGCTGGCCACGCGTCGCGGACGCCGTACTCGCCGTCTTCGTGACCCTCACGACGACGCTCGTCCACGACGCGCCCGGCGACGCGATCGCCGTCCGCGCCGTCGGCGCCGTCGCCCCCGCCGCCCTGCTGGTCTTCGCGGTGGCCGGCACCGCGCTCCGGTGGCGCCGGACCGCTCCCGTCGCCGTGCTGGGAACGGCGGTGACGGGCTGGGCCCTCACCCTCGGCAGCGGCTACTCCGACCTGGGGGGCATCACGATCGTCGCCCTCTACAGCGCGGGCCGCTACGCCGCGCACGACAAGCGGGCCGGCCTCGGCCTCGCCGCGGCACTCGCCGTGGTCACCGCCGACGGGCTCATCGACGCCCTGCCCGTGGGCGAGATCACTTTCGGCGCCGTGGTCCTGTTCGGGGCCTGGTACACCGGCCGGCGACTGCGGCTGCGTGGGGAGCGGGCGGCGCAGCTCCGCCGGGAGCAGGCGGCCGAGGCCAACCGGATCGTCGCCGAGGAGCGCACCCACATCGCCCGCGAACTGCACGACGTGGTCGCCCACCGGGTGAGCATGATGACCGTGCAGGCCGGTGCGGCACGGATGGTGGCAGCCGACGACCCGGAGAGCGCGCTGCAGGCGATGGTGGCCGTGGAGGAGGCGGGCCGCCAGGCCCTGGACGAACTCCGGCACCTGCTGGGCGTGCTGCGCCCCGACGGCGAGCACGGCGGACTGGGCCCGCAGCCCGCTCTGACGGATCTTCCGGCGCTCGTCGAGCAGATGCGGGAGGCGGGCCTGGACGTGTCGCTCGGCGGTGACAGCCGCGTCCCCCTTCCGGCACGGGTGGAGTTGTCGGTGTACCGCATCGTCCAGGAGGCGCTCACCAACGTGCTCAAGCACTGCGGACCGCGGGCACGCACGCAGGTGCACGTCCGCAGCGACGGCAACGGCGACGTCACCGTCGAGATCGTCGACGACGGCCGGGGCTCCGCCGCGCCGTCGGTGCCGGGCGGCGGCCACGGCGTCGGGGCGGGGCACGGCATCGTCGGCATGCGCGAGCGGGCGCTCCTGCTGGGTGGCAGCCTCGATGCGGGGCCGCGGCCCGGCGGCGGGTTCCGCGTGGTCGCCCGCCTGCCCGTCGGAGGGGAGTCCGCATGAGCATCCGCGTCGTCGTGGTCGACGACCAGGCCCTGGTCCGCACCGGTTTCTCCATGATCCTGCGGGTTCAGGACGACATCGAGGTCGTCGCCGAGGCCGGGACGGGACACGAGGCGATCGAGGCGGCACACCGGCACCGTCCCGACGTCGTCCTCATGGACATCCGCATGCCCGGGATGGACGGCCTGGAGGCGACGTCCAGGATCCTGGAGAAGGCCGACTGGGACGTCCGGGTGCTGATCCTGACCACCTTCGACCCCGACGAGTACGTCTACAGGGCGCTGAGCGCCGGTGCCACCGCCTTCATCCTCAAGGACATTCCCCCCGAACAACTCGCCGTCGCCATCCGCACCGTGGCCGACGGCGGGGCACTGCTCGCACCGTCGATCACCCGCCGCCTCATCGGCCGGTTCGCTCAGGGCCGTGCCGTCACCCCGGCCGTCGCGGGGCGCGTCGAGCGACTGACCGAGCGGGAGCGGGAGATGGTGGTCGCCGTCGCCCGGGGGGCCAGCAACGCGGAGATCGCCGAGCACCTCCGCATCGGGGCGGCGACCGTCAAGTCGCATGTGTCGAGCGTCCTCACCAAGCTCGGCCTGCGGGACCGCACCCAGATCGTGATCTTCGCGTACGAGAGCGGACTCGTCGCCGCCGGCGGCCACGACGTCGGTCACTGAACCCGGGCGGCCACCCGGACCGGGAGCACCGCCCGCCGCGGCCCGGCACCGTCGCCGGCCGCTCCCCCACCGGACCGGGACACGGCCCAGGGCGGAACAGGACCGGGGGCGGGACCGGTGGTCGGGGCCGGACCGGCGACGGTGCCGGGCCACCGGGCCTTCCGGGTATCCGGCCCGCAGTGCTCGTCGAGGCACCGTGTGCGCAGGCCGTCCCGTCCGCTCGGCCCGGGACCCGGCCCGGACGGAGCGCCCGGACCGACGGCCCGGCGGCCCCGCCGCCCTACTCCGCCTCGGTCCTCCGGCGACGCTGCAGGCGGTCCCCGCCCGCCAGGATCGCCGCCGCCAGTGCGTCGGCCGCGCCCTGGGCGGGGCCGACGCGCCGGCCGTGGACGAGCACGAAATCCACCCGGCCCAGCTCCGGCAGCCCGTACCGGTCGGGCACGCGGACCAGCCCCGGCGGGATCAGGCCCCGCGAATGGGCCATCACGCCCAGGCCCGCCCGCGCGGCGGCGATCAGACCGTTCAGGCTTCCGCTCGTGCACACGATCCGCCACGCCCGCCCCTGCCGCTCCAGCGCCTCCAGGGCGAGGGCGCGCGTGATGCCCGGCGGCGGGAACACGATCAGCGGCACCGGGCGGTCGGGCTCCAGCCGCAGCCGCTGCCCGCCGATCCACACCAGGTCGTCGTGCCACACCAGTTCCCCGGGCGGATCCTGCGGGCGTCGCTTGGCGAGCACCAGGTCGAGCCTGCCCGCCGCCAACTGCTCGTGCAGCGTGCCCGACAGCTCGACCGTCAGCTCCAGGTCGACCTCGGGATGGTCGTGCCGGAAGCCCTCCAGGATCTCCGGCAGCCGGGTCAGCACGAAGTCCTCCGACGCACCGAACCGCAACCGCCCGCGCAGCCGGGTCCCCGTGAAGAACGCGGCGGCCTGCTCGTGCACCTCCAGGATCCGCCGGGCGAAGCCGAGCATCGCCTCGCCGTCCTCCGTCAGCTCCACCGAATGCGTGTCCCGGCTGAACAGCGTGCGCCCCGTCGCCTCCTCCAGACGGCGCACCTGCTGGCTGACGGTCGACTGGCGCAGCCCGAGCCGCCGCGCGGCCTGCGTGAAGCTGAGTGTCTGCGCCACCGCGAGGAAGGTCCGCAGCTGGGAGGGGTCGTACACACCGGCCACGCTACCCGCTCATCATGAATCATGATGACAGTCAGAGCGGTGTACCGGATTCCCGATCAGCGCCCCGGGGAGGACGATGGAGGAGGGCCCTCCGGGCACCGCCGCGACGGCTTCGAGGGCCCCGCGCAAACCGCCGACGAAGCACGTGGAGCACCGTGAAACGCCTGCAGTGGCCGAGCTGGATGCCGATCGACCCGTACATCGCGCTGCTGCTCGGCACGGTGGGTCTCGCGGCCCTGCTCCCGGCCCGCGGCACGGCCGCCGACGTCGCCTCGGGCGCCACCACCGCCGCGATCGCCCTCCTGTTCTTCCTCTACGGCGCCCGCCTGTCCACCCGGCAGGCCCTCGACGGGCTGCGCCACTGGCGGCTCCACGTCACCGTCCTGGCCTGCACCTTCGTCGTCTTCCCGCTGCTGGGCCTGGCCACCGGCGCGCTCGTCCCGGGCCTGCTGACCCACCAGCTCCAGCAGGGTCTGCTCTTCCTCACCCTGGTGCCCTCGACGATCCAGTCCTCGATCGCGTTCACCTCCATCGCCCGTGGCAACGTGCCCGCCGCGATCTGCGCCGGATCCTTCTCCTCGCTGATCGGCATCGTCGTCACCCCGCTGCTCGCGGCGGCCCTGCTCGGCAGCGGCAGCGGCGGCGGCTTCTCCACCGATGCGCTGGTGAAGATCGTGCTGCAACTGCTGGTGCCGTTCCTGGCCGGGCAGCTGCTGCGACCCCGGATCGGCGGATTCGTCGCCCGGCACAAGAAGGTGCTGGGCCGCGTCGACCGCGGCTCGATCCTCCTCGTCGTCTACACCGCGTTCAGCGCCGGCATGGTGCAGGGCATCTGGCACCGGGTCAGCCCGGCCCGCCTCGGCGGACTGCTCGCCGTGGAGGCCGTCCTGCTCGCCGTGATGCTCCTGCTGACCTGGTACGGCGCGAAGGCGCTGCGCTTCGGCCGCGAGGACCGCATCGCCATCCAGTTCGCCGGCTCGAAGAAGTCCCTCGCCGCCGGGCTGCCCATGGCCGGCGTCCTGTTCGGCGCGCAGGCCTCGCTGGCCGTGCTGCCGCTGATGCTCTTCCACCAGATGCAGCTCATGGTGTGCGCGGTGATCGCCAAGCGCCGCGCCCACGATCCGGAGGCGGCGCCGGGCACCGCCCCGGGACCGTCGCAGGCGCCGCGCCCCGAGGCCGGCACGGCACCGCGCTCCCACTGACCGCGGCGCCGGCCGTTCGCCGAGCGGCGGTGCGGCGGGGGGGAACGACGGTGCGGCGGGGCCCGCCGAGCCGTGGGGCGGGGCAGGCTCAGTCCCGCGCCACCGCCCGGTGAAGGGCGACGCGGTCCTCGCCCGCGTAGACGTTCATGGAGCTGCCCCGCAGGAAACCGACCAGCGTCAGGCCCGTCTCCGCGGCCAGGTCCACGGCCAGCGAGGACGGGGCGGACACCGCCGCCAGCACCGGAATGCCCGCCATCACCGCCTTCTGCGCCAGCTCGAACGAGGCCCGCCCCGACACCAGCAGGATCGCCCTGGACAGCGGCAGTCGGCCGCCCTCCAGGGCCCGGCCCACCAGCTTGTCGACCGCGTTGTGCCGCCCCACGTCCTCCCGGACGTCCAGCAGCGCGCCCTCCTCGGAGAACAGCGCCGCCGCGTGCAGGCCACCCGTCCGGTCGAACACCCGCTGCGCGGCACGCAACCGGTCCGGCAGGTCCGCCAGCAGCTCGGGCGTGACGCGGACCGGGGGAGTGTCGGCGATCCCCCAGCGGGCGGTCGTACGCACCGCGTCCAGGCTCGCCTTCCCGCACAGGCCGCACGACGACGTCGTGTAGACGTTCCGTTCGAGGGTGATGTCCGGGACGGTCACGCCCGGGGACGTCCGCACGTCCACCACGTTGTACGTGTTGGAGCCGTCCTCCGTGGCGCCCGCGCAGTACACGATGTTCTGCACGTCGCCCTGCCCGCCGAGCACCCCCTCGCTGACCAGGAAGCCCGCGGCCAGCGCGAAGTCGTCGCCCGGGGTGCGCATGGTGATGGCCAGCGGTCTGCCGTTCAGCCGGATCTCCAGCGGTTCCTCGGCGACGAGGGTGTCGGGGCGCGAGGAGACGGCGCCGTCGCGGATGCGGATCACCTTGCGTCGTTCCGTGACTCGTCCCATGTCCTGTCTCAGTCCCGGTTCTGTCCGTGCGGGTGGCCGGGGCGGCCCTCGATGCGGCGGGTCGCCGCAGGTCACCGGGCCGTTGTGCGGCAGGGCGACCGTCAGGTTCCCATTGTCGCGTACGGGTGGCGCGAGGTGCCGCACACGGGGGCTCGGACCTTGCGGGCACGCGATACGGGGCTCCCCGTCCGTGTCCCGGGACCCCCGCGCGACATGCCGCCGGTGCGATCCGGGCCGCCGTCCGGACCACGACGCGGACGCCGGTCGCGCGTTGCGGTCCGCCACCGCGGCCGCACGGCGGCACGCACTTTGCCCCTGGCGGTGGCCGGACCCTCCGGGAGGGCACACGGCCCCGCGAGCGCCCGCGGGCGTCGCGGGGTGTGCCGGAAGCCGACAACTCGTGCGGCCGTTTCCTGTCGCTTCACCTGCCCTCCTACCCGTGGGTCACTGATCAGACTGGTGAATCCCGCTGACCGAGGCAACGAGGGGGAACCACCCAATGAACGGCTCGCGGATCGCCGCCATCGGCCACTACCAGCCCGCCGAGGTGCTCACCAACGAGGACCTGGCCGGCATGGTCGACACCAGTGACGAGTGGATCAGGAGCCGGGTGGGCATCCGGACCCGGCACATCGCCGGCCCCGACGAGCCGGTCGACGAACTCGCGGCCAACGCCGCCGCCAAGGCCCTCGCCACGGCCGGCCTCACGCCCGCCGACATCGACCTGGTGCTCGTCGCCACGTCCACCGCCGTCGACCGCTCCCCGAACACCGCGGCCCGCGTCGCCGCCCGCCTCGGCGTCCCGCAGGCCGCCACCATGGACGTCAACGTGGTGTGCGCCGGCTTCACCCACGCCCTCGCCACCGCCGACCACACCCTCCGGGCGGGCGCCGCCCGCCGCGCGCTCGTCATCGGCGCCGACAAGATGTCCGCCGTGACCGACTGGACGGACCGCACCACCTGCGTCCTCGTCGGCGACGGGGCGGGTGCCGCCGTGGTCGAGACCTGCCCCGACGGCGCCGAGCCGGGCATCGGACCGGTGCTGTGGGGATCGGTGCCGGAGATGGGCCACGCCGTGCGGATCGAGGGCCAGCCGGCCCGCTTCGCACAGGAGGGGCAGGCTGTCTACCGCTGGGCCACGACCCGCCTGCCCCCGCTCGCCCGGCAGACCTGCGAGCGCGCCGGACTCGTTCCCGAGGACCTCGCCGCCGTCGTCCTGCACCAGGCCAACCTGCGCATCATCGAACCGCTCGCACAGCGCATCGGTGCCACCGGCGCCGTGGTGGCCCGCGATGTCACCGACTCCGGCAACACCTCCGCCGCCAGCATCCCGCTCGCCCTGTCCAAGCTGGTCGAGCAGGGCCGCATCCGCACCGGCGACCCCGTGCTGCTGTTCGGCTTCGGCGGCAACCTGTCGTACGCGGGACAGGTCGTGCGCTGCCCGTGAGCGGGCCCGGCCCATCGCACGGCGGGCAGGCCGAGTTCCCGCCCCGGAGCCCCTGCGCCCCGTAGGCTGTGGCCGCAAGACCACCGATGACGGGCGGCCGGCGCTCGCTCAGGAGGGGAACCGATGCTGCCGTCAGGACCGCCGCAGGGCGCGGCACCCCGGCTCGAACGGCCCGGCCCGCTGCGCGAACGCGTCTACGAGACGCTCCTCGACCTCATCACCACCCGGGCCCTGGAGCCCGGCGCCCACCTCGTCGAGAGCGATCTGGCCGGACGTCTCGGCGTCTCCCGGCAGCCCGTGCGGGAGGCGCTGCAGCGGCTCGACACCGACGGGTGGGTCGAACTGCGCCCCGCCCAGGGCGCGTTCGTGCACGAGCCGACCGAGGAGGAGGCCGACCAGCTGCTGACGGTCCGTACGCTGCTGGAGGCCGAGTCCGCCCGGCTCGCCGCGCTCAACGCCGACGGCGCGGGCGTCGAGGCGTTGAAGGACATCGTCGCCGAGGGCATGACGGCGGTCGAGAGCGCCGACGTGGACGGCATCGTCGCCCTCAACGCCCGCTTCCATACCCGCATCATGGAGCTGGCCGGCAACGCCGTCCTCGCCGGGCTCGCGGCTCGGGTGGAACGCCGGGTCCGCTGGTACCACGCCCCGGTCGCCCGGCAGCGCGGCGACCGCTCCTGGGCGGAGCACCAGGCCCTGACCGCCGCGATCGCCGACCGGGACGCCGACCTCGCCACCCGGCTGATGCGTGAACACACCGAGCGGACCCGGCGCGCCTACCACGCCCGCTCCGGCTCCTGAACCCCGCACGGCCGACCGCGTCTTCAGCGGACGGTGCATCGTGCGGCGCCGATCGTCGTTGACGTGCTCAATCGCTTCCCGGCGGCGCCGAGCGGCGGCGGACGGACCGGTGAGTTGGTCCGCGTGCTGGACGCCGACCTTCGTTCACTCACCCTCGGTGACTGACGTGGAACGTTCCGACCGAGGGCCCCACCACCTCCGTCGGCGGGTGGTGGACGAGCGAGCAGGCGTCCTCGGTGCACTTGTCGATCTCCGACACACAACAGGTCGGCGGAGGCTCCGTGCAACGCAACGCAACGTACCGGACCGGACGCCGCGAGCCTTCCGGCAGGCCTTCCGATCGCGGCACTATCCGATGCCCTGCCGGTCGGGCCGCAGGGCGAAGTCGCGGTCCGCGGCGGCGGGCACCGCCTGCCGCACCGCCTCCGCCAGCAGCTCGCGGTGACGCTCCAGCGGAGGGCGGCGCTCCTCCGGGGCGACCAGCAGCAGGTCGTCCAGCGCGGCGACGAGCCTCCTGGTGACCTGCGGACTGCCGATGCCGGCGCCCCTGATCTCGGCGAATCCGAGATCCACCAACTCGGACCAGCTCGGCACCGGCTGCACCAGCCGCACGGCGCGCTGCCGGTCGCGATGGAGCGAGGCGTGCAGCGGCCGACGGGCCAGCGTCGCGAGGAACTGCACGATCCGGTCGACGGCCTGCACCGCCGTCGTCGGGTCGTTCACCCCCGGGGACAGCGCGCGCAACCCGATGTCGGCCAGCTGCCGCAGCCCGAAGGCGAAGTCCTGGTGGAAGGTCCGCTCCACACCGACCGAGACGGTGTAGCTCAGCGACCGCACCGACGGCGCCGGCCCGCCGTGCACGGCGAGCAACGGCGTGCCGGGGACCACGAAGTCGCCGATCCGCGGGACCAGCCGCAGGACGACCCCGCGCTGCCGGGCCGCCTTGACCAGCCGGGAGATGTTCACGTCGCGCAGCACGCCCGCCCGGCCCCGGTGCGCCACCCACGCCGTCACCGGCCCGAGCTCCTGTTCGGCGGCCGAGGCCCCGGCGGTGGGCATGAGCGCGACCATGCGGAAGGACTCCGCCGTGATCCGGTCGATGACGTGGCTGACCCGCATCAGCCGCAGCGTCGCGTTCACGTACATCACGAACAGCACCAGGCTCAGCCCCAGCATGACGATCATAAGAAGGGACTGGACCAGCGGAACCGTGGTCACGCGCCGCGGGTCGGTCTCGACGGTGGCCGACGTCAGGACGAGCAGGGACAGCAGGAACGTCGACAGGAAGACGGCGAAGGTGGCCTTCGTGATGCGGCTGCGCACGTAGAACCGCACCACGCGAGGTGTGAACTGCCCGCTCGCCATCTGCACGGCCACCAGCGAGATGCTGAACACCACGCCGATGAACGTCATCATCGCCGAGCTGATGGTGTTGGCCACCGTCCGCGCGTCCTCGGCGATCCCGACCAGATCGCGGATCGCGTCGTACTCGCCCGCCTCCTGCAGTGTCTCGACGATCCTGGTGTCGAGGCTCGACGCTCCCGTCCACACCACGAAGACCAGCACCATGGTCGCCGCGGGCGCGAACCAGAACGTGTCCCGCAGGTGCTCCCGCAACGGCGACAGCGCCCTCGGCCGCCGCCCCTCCCGCAAGCCCCCGGTAGTCATCCAGTCACCCATGGTGAGACTCTAAGTCCCCCTCCCTCCCGCCCGGCGGACCCGCTCCGGAGCCCCGGATACGCAGGTGAGAGGCACTCCCAAAGCTTGGTATTGTTGTCCATGTCGCCGCGGGGGAGCACCCCGTCGACCGACAGGCACCTGGTCCGGGTGGCGGAATGGCAGACGCGCTAGCTTGAGGTGCTAGTGCCCTTTATCGGGCGTGGGGGTTCAAGTCCCCCCTCGGACACCGAACACCGAATGCGGGTCGAGCGGAGCTCGGCCCGCATCGGCGTTTCCCGGGCGCCGTCGCCTTCGCCGTCGGCACGTTCTCGACCGGAACCGCACCTCTGCCGTGCCCCCCCACCCGCGGTTCGCCCCCGGTCCCCTGCCGGGGCCGGCAAGGTCGGGGCGCCGCAGATCCGGCCCCGCGGAAATGGTGAGGCGGGAAGGAAAGCGTTCCCGGCATCATGGGCGTGCCGTGATCGCGACCGCGGCACGGCGCGGCACCGCCCGGGGGGATCCATGACCGTCGACACCATCCTGCTCTCCGGCGTGGTCGGCTCGACCGCCTACGGCCTGGCCCGGGCGGGCTCCGACATCGACCGGCTCGGCCTGTTCGCCGCGCCCACCGAGCGGCTGCTCGGCCTGCACCGGCCGAAGGAGTCCCACGTCAGCACGGCACCGGACCGCACGCTCCACGAGGCCGGCAAATGGTGCCGGCTGGCGCTCGGCGGCAATCCGACGGTGATGGAACTCGTCTGGCTGCCAGAGGAGTTCTACGAGGTGCGCACCCCGCTGGGCGACGAGCTCATCGGCATCCGCACGTCCTTCCTCAGCGCCACCCGGGTCCGCGACGCCTATCTCGGTTACGCCACCCAGCAGTTCAGGAAGCTGCTCGGCCGCGGCGACGGTCCCCTCTCCGCCGAGGCGAGCCGGCGCACCGCCAAGCACGCCCGCCATCTGAAGCGGCTGTGCGTGCAGGGCCTCGAACTGTACGCGACAGGCCGGCTGACCGTACGTGTCGAGGACCCCGAGGCCTATCACCGCTTCGGTGAGCGGGTCGCCGACGATCCCACCGCCGCCGCGTCCCTGATGCGCCGGTTCGAGGAGGCCTTCGACACCACCCCGAGCGTCCTGCCCCCGCACCCCGACGAGTCCGCCGCCGAGGCCTGGCTGCTCCGTGTCCGCCGTGCCTTCTACCTCCCCGGCGAACCGATCCGGGACGGATCGGCCGCATGATCGCTTTTCGTTATTTCCCGTCCGTTGACTGTGCGTCGACGGGGTCGTTACTTTGCGGCGGATCGCGGGTGGAGGCCGGGGAGGTGCCTCCACCCTCCCGATGGGGAGAGTGACGTATGAGACGGTCCGTACCGGCCGCGCTGGCTCTGGTGTGCGCGGGGGCACTGACCCTGGGGGCGTGCGGCGGCGACGGCGGCGACGCGGGCGCCTCGGCGCTCGGCACGGAGGCGGCGGCACCGGGCGAGACGTTGCCCCCGGTCTCCGAGCCCGCCGCAGGGCCCGCGAGCGCCGGCCCGTCGACCGAGGACTTCGGGTGTCTGAAGGGCAAGCAGAAGGACAGGTCGATCCTCTTCAAGGACACCGACGGCAACGACGTCCACGCCTACGAGACGGGCACCGGCACCACCGGCGTCATCCTGTCCCACCAGGTCGACAACGACGTGTGCGCCTGGATCCCGCAGGCCGACGAACTGGCGGAGGACGGCTACCGGGTGATCGCCGTCAACAGCAACGGCTCCGAGGTCGAGGAGATCCGCGGCGCCGCCGAGGTGCTGAACGGACAGGGTGTCCGCAAGCTGCTCCTGATGGGGACGTCCAAGGGCGGCACCGCCTCCCTCGTCGCCGTCCCGCAGGTGAAGCCGTCCGTCGCGGCCGTCGTGTCGATCTCCGGCCGCTCCCGGTTCAACGCCATGGACGCCGCCGCGATCGTGCCCGACCTGTCCCTGCCCGTGTACTTCGTCGCGGCCGAGGACGACGGCCTGCCCGCCGACGAGGCCCGGGAGCTGAGCGCGCTGGCGAGGAACTCGGCGGGCGCGAAGCTCGACATCGTGCCGGGCGCCGCGCACGGCAACGAACTGCTGCGCGAACACCCGTCGGTGTGGGCCGACATCAAGGCCTTCCTGGCCGAGTACCGCTGACGACACCGGTTTTCGGGGCCCGGCTCTCGGCATCCGGCACTGGCACCGGGAAGCCGGAAGCCGGAAGCCGGCACCTGGCACGTGGAGGCTGGACCTGGCACGCGGAGGCCGGCGCCCGGCGCCTCGGGGACCGGTACCCGGCGCCCGATGCCGGGCGACCCGGCACGCGGAAAATCGCGTGCCCGCTCCCGGCCCGTCTCCCTACACTCGCAACGCCAGCGCGCGCCGCCCCACGACCGAACACCGGCGGCGCGCCGCCGCCGACGAGTGAGGGGAGCCCGGCCGTGCGTGACCGCACCGCTGTCGCCGCTTCCCGCGCCCGCTACGAGGTGATCCTCGTGTCTCCCACCGTCCGGTGCCCGCTGCGCGGCCGGCACCGGAGGCCCGCGACGTCCGCCTGAGTCCGCCCGCCGATCGGCCGTACCAGGCATCCGCACGACGTCCGGGACATCGCGCTGCCCCCTGCCGTACCACCTCGAAGGGCCAAGGGCCGTGCGCCACACATCCGACCGTCACCTCGTCGATCTGCTCGACACCGTCCGCAACCTGGGCATCCTCGCCCACGTCGACGCGGGTAAGACCACCGTCACCGAGCGGATCCTCTACGCCACCGGCACCACGCACCGGCGTGGCGAGGTCCACGACGGCACCACCGTCACCGACTTCGATCCGCAGGAACGCGACCGCGGCATCACCATCTTCGCCGCGGCTGTCAGCTGTGCCTGGGACGGCCACCGCATCAACCTGATCGACACCCCCGGGCACGTCGACTTCGCCGACGAGGTGGAGCGTTCGCTGCGCGTCCTGGACGGCGCCGTCGCCGTGTTCGACGCCGTGGCGGGCGTGGAACCGCAGAGCGAGACGGTGTGGCGGCAGGCCGACCGGCACGGTGTTCCGCGCATCGCGTTCGTCAACAAGCTGGACCGGGCCGGCGCCGACCTGGACGCGGCCGTCGCCTCGATCCGGGAGCGGCTGCATCCGACCCCGCTGGTCGTCCAGTTGCCCATCGGGGTGGAGGACGACTTCACCGGCGTCGTCGACCTGCTCCGTATGCGGGCGCTGACCTGGACGGACGGGCGGGACGGCATGGTCGAGGGGCCCGTCCCGGAGGAGCTCGACGAGCAGGCGCGGCACCGCCGGCGGTTGCTGGAGGAGCAGGTCGCCGAGTTGCACGCGGGCGCGCTGGAGGAGTTCTGCGCCGCGGCGGAGGTGTCGACGCCGACGCTCGCCGCCGCACTGCGGGAGCTGACCCGCAGTGGCGAGGGCGTGGTCGTGCTGTGCGGGTCGGCCTACCGCAACCGCGGGATCGAACCGCTGCTCGACGCCGTCGTGGCCTATCTGCCGTCGCCCGGCGGGCGGCCGCCCGTGCGCGGTGCCCGGGACGGCGCGGACGAGGAGCGGCCCGCCGACCCGGCGGCGCCGTTCGCGGCGCTGGCGTTCAAGGTGCACGCCACGCCGACCGGGCGCCTGACGTACCTGCGGGTCTATTCGGGGACGATCGAGAAGGGGGACACCGTGTGGGACGCCGGCGCCGGCCGCACCGAGCGGATCGGCCGGATCCTGCGCGTGCGTGCCGACCGGCACGCGCCGCTGGAGCGGGCCGTCGCGGGCGACATCGTCGCCGTGACCGGACCGAGGTCCGCTCGTGCCGGTTCGACCCTGTGCGCGCCCGGGGCCCCGCTGGTCCTGGAACCGGCGGGCGTCGCCGACCCGGTCGTCTCGGTCGCGGTCGAGGCGCGGCGCGGCACCGACTCCGGCCGGTTGGCCGGCGCGCTCGCGCGGCTCGCCGAGGAGGACCCCTCGCTGGCCGTGCGCACCGACCCGGAGACCGGCCAGACCGTGCTGTCCGGCATGGGCGAACTCCATCTGGAGGTCGCGGCGGAGAGACTGCGGCGCGACCACGGTCTGCAGGTGAACGTCGGCCGGCCGGGTGTCAGTCACCGCGAGACGGTGGCGCGCGGTGTGTCCGGGCTGGTGTTCCGGCATGCCAAACAGGACGGCGGCGCGGGACAGTTCGCGCACGTCGTCCTCGACGTCGCCCCGCTGGGCGTCGACGGCGGGTTCGAGTTCCGTTCCGCCGTCGTCGGCGGCCGGGTGCCGCAGGAGTACGTCCGCGCGGTCGAGGCCGGCTGCCGGGACGCCCTCGCCGAGGGCCCCCTCGGCGGGCACCGGGTGACCGGCCTGCGGGTGACGCTGACCGACGGCTCGACCCATGTGAAGGACTCCTCCGAGGCCGCGTTCCGCACGGCCGGCCGGTTCGGGCTCCGCGAGGCGCTGCGGGCCTGCGCGATGACCCTGCTGGAGCCGGTCGCCGAGGTGACCGTCACGGTGCCCGAGGACGCGGTCGGCACGGTCCTCGGCGACCTCGCGGCCCGCCGCGGACGGGTCACCGGCTCGGAGGTCCGCTCGGGCACCGCGGTCGTGTCCGCGACCGTGCCGCTGGCCGAGCTGTTCGGCTACGCCACCCGGCTGCGCAGCCGCACCCAGGGCCGCGGCACCTTCACGGCCCGGCCGAGCGGCTACGCGCCGGCCCCGGCACCGGCCACGACGACGTGAGCGGTGCCGGGTGGCCCCGCCCCTGCGCGGGCGGGGCCACCCGGGTCGGGTGAGCGGCGGCGACGGCGGTGACGGGGCCGGCGCGGAGGGGCGCCTACGGGTACGACACCACGGTGGACGGGACGGTGGACGTCCCCGAGGTCGGCGCCCCGGTGTCGTTGATCACGTGCTCGTACTGCCCGTTGCCGCCGAGTGAGATCACCAGCACGTCGTGGAAGCGCACGCCGGGCCGCTCGGGGGCGGCGAAGCCGTGGTGCTGCACGATCGTCGGGTCGACGTTGTAGAAGCAGTAGCTGCCCAGCCCCCACGCCTCGTGCTCGGTGACGTGGTCGCCGACCTTGTAGGCGGCGTAGCCCTTGACGGAGCCGTTCTGGATCGCCGCCTGGTCGGGGGCGTCGTAGGCCTTCTCGTTCTGGAAGAAGACGGTGCGTCCGCGCTGCCCGTACCACTGCACGTCGTACTTGTTGAAGTGCTCCACGAACAGGCCGGTGCACAGCACGTCGTCGCCGTTGACGACGAGGCCGTGGTCGGCCCGGTTGGTCTCCCAGCCGACGCCGGTGCCGTGGTCGGCGCGCCAGATCCACGTGTGGTCGACGACGGTGTGCCGGTTGTTCACCACCATGCCGGTGGTGGCCCGGCCGGCTCCGGCCCCTCCGACGCGGACGAACACGTCCTGCACGGTCGTCGGGTTGGCGCAGTGGTCGCGCCACGCGCCGCGGGGCCCGATCTCCAGCAGGGTGGGGGACTCGACCGGCCCGGCGTCGACGAGGAACCCGGCCAGCCGGACTCCGCCGACGTCGGCCACCTTCAGGGCGGTGACGCCGTCGCCGGGGACCAGGGTGGCGTAGCCGAGACCCAGCACGACCGTGTTCGGCCGGTTCACCCGGACCGGCTCGTCCAGGTGGTAGACACCGGGCGTCAGCAGCAGGTGCAGTCCCTGCGCCAGGGCCTGGTTGAGCGTGGCCGCGCTGTCGCCGGGCCCGGCGACGTAGAACCGCTCCAGCGGCAGGGACGCCCCGCGCGGTGTGCCGCCGGCCCAGCTCACCCCGCGCGCGTTCGTCCGCTTCGCCGGCACGAACACGCGGAACGCGTCGCCGTCGACGTGCAGGAACGGCTTCTCGCAGGAGACCGGCGTGGTGTCGAGCGTGGTGTACGGCGGGTCGGGGAAGCTCTGCGCGGGCGCGCCCTCGACACCGGAGAACACCATGTTCCACACGGCGTTGACCCAGCCGCCGACCGCGCTGTCCCGGGTGTACCACTGCTGCTGGGAGTACGGTCCGACCTGGCCGTCGATGCGGCTGTCGGCGATGTAGCCGCCGCTGGCCCAACCGTAGCCGGAAGGCGCCAGGTTCAGGTCTCCGCGCACATGCATCCGCCGGAACGGCGCGGCCTGCGCGACCGCCCAGCGGTTGGTGCCGTTCGCGGGGACCAGGGCGAGGTTCTCCGCCGAGCGCCAGAAGTTCTGGGTGGCGTTGCCGCCGAACCAGCCGGCGTCGACGGTGACGTCGCCGTTGATGGTGGTGTCGTCGGGGGACAGGCCCAGTCCCGCGATCGAGGTGTAGAAGCCGAGTCGGGCGTCGAGGCCGTGGTAGGTGCCCGGCTTGAACAGCAGTGCGTAGCGGCCGGTGCCGAACTGGGCCGACTCCTGCTGCCGGAAGACGTCGTCCAGCCGCTCCTGGATGCCGGGTGTCGACGGGTCGAAGACGAGCACGTTCGGCCCGAGGTCCCCGCCGCCGCGCAGCACGCGGCGGCAGGGCCGGCGGGAGGCGGGGGCGGCGGACGCCGGTCCGGCCGTCAGGCCGGCGATGGCGGGCGCGACCGCGGCGGCGGCGCCGAGGACGGCTCTGCGGCGGACGGCCGGGCGGTGCGGGGGAGGGGAGTCCGGGGAGACGGAGGACATGGGGCGGCTCTCCTGTGTCGTCAGCGTCGGGGAGTACCGGCCGGTTCGGGAAGTGAACGGTCGGTGGTATTGGGAGCGCTCTCTTGCCCGGGAATGGTTCATTGCTGAAATGAATGCGTCAAGGGGTCCGGCAGAGTTCGACGAGGTCTGTGCAAACCCTTGACGGACGGGGTCGGCACGGTTTAACTCACGTCCTAAATTAAGCCGTGATGACTTCCCGGAAGGGACACCAGGAGCCATGCGCAGCATCCGAGCCGCGGCCGTAGGCGCCGTCACTCTCTCCCTCGCGCTCGCCGCCTCGGCCTGCGGAGGCGGTTCGTCCACCGGCGGCGGATCGAACGACGAGCCCACGACCCTGACCTACTGGGCCTCCAACCAGGGCGCCAGCATCGAGATCGACAAGAAGGTCCTGCAGCCCGAGCTCGACAAGTTCCAGAAGCAGACCGGCATCAAGGTCGAGCTGGAGGTCGTGCCCTGGTCCGACCTGCTCAACCGGATCCTCACCGCCACCACCTCCGGGCAGGGCCCCGACGTGCTGAACATCGGCAACACCTGGTCCGCCTCCCTCCAGGCGACCGGCGCGCTGCTGCCCTGGGACGCGCAGAACTTCGGGAAGATCGGCGGCAAGGACCGGTTCGTCGCCTCCGCGCTGGGCTCGACCGGCGCCCCGGGCAAGGACCCGGCCGCGGTGCCGCTGTACTCGATGGCGTACGCGCTCTACTACAACAAGCAGATCTTCGCCGACGCCGGGATAGCCCAGCCCCCCGCCACCTGGGCCGAACTGACCGCCGACGCCAAGAAGATCCAGGCCGAGGGCAAGCAGGCACTCGGCGCCGAGGGCGCCAACGTCTCCGAGAACATCCACCACGTCTTCGTCTTCGCCCAGCAGCACGGCGCCCGCTTCTTCACCGACGACGGCAAGGCCGACTTCACCGACGACGGCGTGGTGGCAGCGGTGAAGCAGTACGTCGACCTCATGGCCGCGGACAAGGTCATCCCGACCGGCAACGCCGAGTACGCCCAGAACCAGTCCGTCAGCGACTTCGCCAAGGGCACGACGGCCATGCTGCTGTGGCAGTCGGCCTCCGCCAACCTCACGTCCCAGGGCATGAGCGAGGACGCCTACGGCATCGCCCCGGTCCCCGTGCAGTCCGGTACGCCGGGCACCGGAACCCAGGTCAACTCGATGGTCGCCGGCATCAACCTGGCCGTCTTCAAGAACACCGACAACCTCGACGGCGCCACCCGGTTCGTGAAGTTCATGACCAGCGACGAGGAGCAGAAGATCCTCAACAAGGCCTACAGCACCATCCCGCCGGTGGCCGGCGCCCAGAACGACCCCGCCTTCAGCGCCCCCGCCACCGCCGTGCTCAAGAACACCCTGGCCACGAGCGCCGCCGCCCTGCCGCAGGTCGCCGACGAATCCCAGTTCGAGACGACGGTCGGCACCGCCGTGAAGGAACTGTTCGCCGACGCCGCCGCCGGACGCCCGGTCACCACCGCATCGGTGAGGGCGAAGCTGGAGAAGGCCCAGCAGCAGATGCCGGCGAAGTGAGCACGATGACCACCACCACCGCCGAACGGCCGGTGGGCAGGAGCACCCCCGGTGCGGCGCCGCGGGGAACCCCCCGCCGCCGCCCGGGGCGGCTCCGCCGCGCCGGACTCCCGTACCTCCTCCTGCTGCCCGCGCTGGTCCTCGAACTCCTCGTCCACCTGGTGCCGATGGTCATCGGCATCGTGATGAGCTTCAAGGAACTCACCCAGTTCTACATCCGCGACTGGGGCACCGCGCCCTGGTCCGGCTTCGACAACTACCGCATGTCGGTGGACTTCGACGCCCCCGTGGGCGAGGCCCTCCTGCACTCCTTCCTCGTCACGGTCGCCTTCACCCTCCTCTCGGTCGGCCTGTGCTGGCTCGTCGGCACCGCGGCGGCGATCTGCATGCAGGACACCTTCCGCGGCCGGGGACCGCTCAGGGCGCTCTTCCTCGTCCCCTACGCGCTGCCGGTCTACGCGGCCGTCATCACCTGGGTGTTCATGTTCCAGCGCGACAACGGCCTGGTGAACCACGTCCTGCACGACCAGCTGCACCTCACCGACCAGCCGTCCTTCTGGCTGATCGGCGACAACAGCTTCTGGGCCCTGCTGACCGTCTCGGTCTGGAAGGGCTGGCCGTTCGCCTTCCTCATCGTCATGGCCGGCCTGCAGAACATCCCCCGCGAGCTGTACGAGGCCGCGGCCCTGGACGGCGCCGGGATGTGGCAGCAGATCCGCCGGATCACCCTGCCGTCCCTGCGCCCGGTCAACCAGGTCCTCGTCCTCGTCCTCTTCCTGTGGACGTTCAACGACTTCAACACGCCGTACGTCCTGTTCGGCAGGGCGGCCCCGCAGGCCGCGGACCTCATCTCCGTCCACATCTACCAGGCGTCCTTCGTCACCTGGAACTTCGGCACCGGCTCGGCCATGTCCGTCCTGCTGCTGCTCTTCCTGCTGGTCGTGACCGGCGTGTACCTCGCCGTCACCTCGCGCGGACGGAGGAGCGCCGATGCGTAGCCCGGCCCCGACCCCGCCCCGCACCTCACCCATGGCGCCCCCGGTCTCCTTCCTGTGGACCCGCCGGATCCTCCTCACCCTCCTCGCCGGCTTCGTCCTCGTACCCGTGTACGTCATGGTCTCCAGCTCCCTGAAGCCGCTGGCGGACGTGTCGGGGAAGTTCCGCTGGCTGCCCAGCGGTCTCACCGTCCGGCCCTACCTCGACATCTGGTCGACCGTCCCGCTGGCCCGGTACTTCGCCAACTCCCTGATCGTCGCCGGCGCCGCGACGGCCTGCTCGGTGGTCGTCGCGGTCTTCGCGGCCTACGCCGTCAGCCGCCACCGGTTCCGCGGCAAGCGCGTCTTCACGGTGACGGTGCTGTCGACGCAGATGTTCCCCGGCATCCTCTTCCTGCTCCCGCTGTTCCTGCTGTACGTCAACATCGGCAACGCCACGGGCATCGCCCTGTTCGGCTCGCGCGGCGGCCTGATCCTGACCTACCTGACCTTCTCGCTGCCGTTCTCCATCTGGATGCTGATCGGCTACTTCGACTCCGTGCCGCGCGACCTCGACGAGGCGGCGCTGGTGGACGGCTGCGGCCCGCTCGGCGCGCTGTTCCGCGTCGTCGTCCCCGCCGCGATCCCCGGCATCGTGGCGGTCGCCGTCTACGCCTTCATGACCGCGTGGGGCGAGGTCCTCTTCGCCTCCGTCATGACCGACGACACCACCCGCACGCTGGCCGTCGGACTGCAGGGCTACTCCACCCTCAACGACGTCTACTGGAACCAGATCATGGCCGCCTCCCTCGTGGTGAGCGTCCCGGTGGTGGCCGGCTTCCTCCTCCTGCAGCGCTACCTCGTCGCGGGACTGACGGCCGGAGCGGTGAAGTGACCCCGTCCACGTCCCCGAACAGCCCCCCGGGGGCCCCGCGCCCCGCTGCCCCGCCCCGCACGCCTCACCCGTCCCTCTCGCTGTCCGAAAGGCCCTCCGTGACCATCGACCTCGCCGCACTCCCGCACGACTTCCTGTGGGGCACGGCCACATCGGCGTACCAGATCGAGGGGGCCGTGGCGGAGGACGGCCGCTCGCCGTCGATCTGGGACACGTTCTCGCACACTCCCGGCCGGACCGACAACGGCGACCACGGCGACATCGCCTGCGACCACTACCACCGCTGGCGCGAGGACATCGACCTGATGCGCCGTCTGGGGACCAACGCCTACCGCCTGTCGGTCGCCTGGCCCCGCGTGCGGCCGGGCGGCGACGGCCCGGTCAACGCCAAGGGCCTGGACTTCTACGACCGGCTCGTCGACGCCCTGCTGGCAGCCGGCATCACCCCGTCCGTCACCCTCTACCACTGGGACCTGCCGCAGACACTGCAGGACCGCGGCGGCTGGCCCGAGCGCGCCACGGCCGAGCACTTCGCGGCGTACGCCGCGGTGGTGGCCGAACGCCTCGGCGACCGCGTCGCCCACTGGACCACCCTCAACGAACCCCTCTGCTCGGCCTGGATCGGCCACCTGGAGGGACTGATGGCGCCGGGCCTGACCGACCTCACCGCCGCCGTCCGGGCGTCGTACCACCTGCTGCTCGGCCACGGGCTCGCCGCCGCCGCGATCCGCGCCGCGTCCCCGCGGGCCCGGGTCGGCATCGTCAACAACCTCTCCACCGTCCACCCGGCCACCGACCGCCCCGAGGACGTCGCCGCGGCCCGCCGCATGGACGGCCACACCAACCGCTGGTGGCTGGACCCGGTGCACGGCCGCGGCTTCCCCGACGACATGCGGGAGGTGTACGGCGTCGAACTGCCCGAGCGCCCCGGCGACCCGTCCGTGATCGCCGCCCCCCTGGACTGGCTCGGCCTGAACTACTACTTCCCGGCCACCGTCGCCGACGACCCCGCCGGCCCGGTGCCGCACGCCCGCGCCGTCCGCCGCGCCGGCGTCCCGCGCACCGGCATGGACTGGGAGGTCGACGCGGGCGGCATCGAGACACTGCTGCTGCGGTTGACGCAGGAGTACGGCGCGCGGCGCCTGTACGTCACGGAGAACGGCTCGGCCTACCCGGACGTCGTACGCCCGGACGGTACGATCGACGACCCGGCACGCCAGGAGTACCTGGTCCAGCACCTCGCGGCCTGCGCCCGCGCCGCCCGCCGCGGCGCCCCGCTCGCCGGCTACTTCGCCTGGTCCCTGCTGGACAACTTCGAGTGGGCGTACGGCTACGACAAGCGCTTCGGCCTGGTCCACGTCGACTACGCCACGCAGGCCCGCACGATCAAGGGCTCCGGACACCGCTACGCGGACATCGTCCGCAGCCATCGGGAGCGGGCCGCCGAGGCGGCCTGACCGGGAACCCGGCGGTGGGCACGGGTGCGGGAACCCGCGCCCACCGTCCCGGTACGCCCGCGCGTGGCGTCGGTCGCCCTCGTCGCCCTCGTCGTGCGTGTCGTGCGGCTGGTCGGCGAAGCTGCGCGGAGGCGTCAGACCAAGCGGCTCCAGTACGGCCAGAACCGGGTGAGCACGAGCAGGGCGATCACCCCGTACCAGGCGCCGAGGAGCATCCAGTGCGTGTCCCGCAGGAGTCCGGCGACGCGGCGGGGGACCGGCACGATCCCGTGGTCGACGCAGTGCAGGGTCACACACCAGAAGAGGCCGATGGTGACGACCCAGACGACGGCGCAGTAGGGGCAGATCTTGTTCAGCTCGTACAGCGACTGCACGATCAGCCAGTGCACGAACACGACCCCCGCCAGCGCCCCCGCGGCCAGCGCGCGCCACAGCCGCCGGTGCAGACGCGCACCGGTGAGCACGGCGGCACCCAGGACGGCGACGGCGGCGAACGCGCCCAGGCCGAGCAGCATGTTGGGGAAGCCGAACACGCTGCCCTCGGGGCTGGACATGACGCTGCCGCAGCTCACCACCGGGCTGATGTCGCACGCCGGTCGGTAGGCGGGGTCCTCGAGCAGCCGCCAGTCGTCCACTGCGAGCCGGAAGGAGGCGAGCCAGCCGATGGCGCCGGTCAGCAGCAGCACCAGGCCGGTCCTGCGGCTCGCGCCCGCCCCCTGGCCGTGCGGTGCGGTCGTGGTGTTCGGCGTGCGGGCGGATGGGCGGATCATGCGGCGCGCTGCCCCGGACGGGTCTGCCGGGTGCGGACCCGGGCGGCCGAACCGGCCGTCGGTGTGGGCCGCCTCCGGTAGACCAGATAGGGGCGGGCGAGGTAGCCGATCGGGACGCTCCACACGTGGACGAGGCGGGTGAACGGCCAGGCCGCGAAGAGCAGGCAGGCGGTCAGCGCGTGGAGCTGGAACAGCAACGGGGCTCCGCTGATCGCCCCCGGGTCCGGTTGCAGGGTGAAGATGCCGCGGAACCAGACGGAGACGGTTCGACGGTAGTCGTAGCCGGGCCCGAAGACGTTGTGCGCTCCGGTGGCGGAGATGCCCAGGAGCACGGTGGCGGACAGCAGCGGGAACAGGAGCTTGTCGCTGCGGTCGGTACCGAGCCGGATCCGCCGGGTCAGCAGCCGCCGCGCGCACAGCATGCCGAGTCCGGTGACCATGGCCACGCCCGCCACGGAACCGGCCCACACGGCCGTGGTGTGGTAACCGTGCTCGCCGATGCCGGCGGCCTCGGTCCACGACGCGGGCACGGCGAGCCCCACCACGTGTCCGGCGATCACCAGGAAGGCGCCGAGGTGGAACAGCGGGCTGCCCCAGCGCAGCCAGCGGTTCTCCAGCAGCTGGCTGGTGTGGGAGGTCCAGCCGAACTGGTCGTGCCGGTAGCGCCACACATGCCCGACGACGAACACGGCCAGGCAGGTGTAGGGGAACGCCACCCACAGCAGCAGGTCGGGTCCGCCGGTGGCGGCGAGGGGTTCGGCGGTGCTCATCGAAGGCCTTCCGGGGACGACGGGGGCGGAACGAGGGTCGGCTGGGCCTGCTCGGGCGGGACGAAGGTGCCGGGCGGGGCGAACTCTCCGCTCCCGTACGGGTCGAGGCCGACGTCCTCGTCGGGCGGTCCCTGGGCGGCCAGTTCGGCCACGGCCCGCAGGTCTGCCTCGGACGCCGGGGGCAGGAGGCCGAGCAGGGCGGCCAGGATGTGCCGATAGGGGGAGTCCGCCTCCGTCAGAGCCCGGTGGACGAGTTCCAGTCCGCGGCGGTGCTGCCGCAGTGGTGCCTCCCCCGCCCTGGGGCCGGCGAGGGCGGCGAACTCCAGGACGACCGGGAGATGGTCGGGCAGTTCACCGCCGTCGATCTCCCAGCCGGCCGCCCGGTAGCGCTGGTTCAGGGCGAGCAGGGCCATGCCGCGCCGGCGGGTGTCGCCGTGCAGGTAGTAGGTGAGGTGGAGGCTGCTCCTGCGGCGCAGGTCGAACGTCTCGACGTAGTGCCCCTCCAACTCCTCCGGCTGCCGGTGGGCGAACCAGTCGGTGAAGGCTCCCAGCTGTTCGGCGGCGGGTGACGGCGGCAGCGTGCCGACGGTGGCGGTGAGTACCGACCGGGCGGCGGCGAGTTCGCCGTCCGGGTACTGCAGCAGCAGCGAGCACAGCCGCAGCAGCAGGGCCCGTGCCTCGGCCTCCTCGGGTGTGAGCCGGGCCGGGCGGCGCACGGCCGCTCGCAGCCGGGTGCGGACGATGGCGGGAACGGTGGCGGGCAGGGGACTCACGGACGGCCTCCGGCGGGGTCTTCGGGCGTACGGCGGCGGAGGGTGGGGATACCGAGCATGACCTTCCGCTCGGCCGGCTCTCCGGAGGACTCCACCGGGCAGCGGTCCTCCACGGCGGTCAACGCAGCCGCGTCCTCCCTGTGGGCTGCGGGGACGACGTACCGGTCCGTGTACTTGGCCACCGCGAGCAGCCGGTGCAGGTCCTCTGCCTCCCTGGCGGTGAGCCCCGCGGCCCCGATCGCGGCCTCGTCGGCGGCCTCGCCGAGCGTCCTCTGCCGCATGTACGAGCGCAGCGCGGTCAGCTTCATCAGCACCCCGGCGACCACGTCCGTGTCCCCGGCGGTGAACAGTTCGGCGAGATACTCCAGTGGTATGCGCAGACGGGTCACGGCCGCGAACACGTGGTCCGGGTCGTCCTGGTCGCCGCCCGCGGTGGTGACGGCGTCCAGGACGGGGGAGAGCGGCGGCACGTACCAGACCATCGGCAGCGTGCGGTACTCCGGGTGCAGCGGCAGCGCCACCCTGTACTTCGACACCAGCGCGTACACCGGCGAGCGGCGGGCCGCGTCCAGCCAGTCCTCGGGGATGCCTGCCTCCCGGGCGGCGGCGATCACCTCGGGGTCGAACGGGTCCAGGAAGACATCGCGTTGTGCGTCCAGCAGGGACTGCTCGTCCGGGGTCGCAGCGGCCTCGCCCACCTTGTCGGCGTCGTACAGCAGCAGCCCGAGGTAGCGCAGGCGGCCGACGCAGGTCTCGGAGCACACCGTCGGCTGCCCGGCCTCGACCCGCGGGAAGCAGAAGGTGCACTTCTCGGCCTTGCCGGTGGCGTGGTTGACGTACACCTTCTTGTACGGGCAGGCCGTCACGCACATCCGCCAGCCCCGGCAGCGGTTCTGGTCGACGAGCACGATGCCGTCCTCGACCCGCTTGTACATCGCGCCCGACGGGCAGGCCGACACACAGGCCGGGTTGAGGCAGTGCTCGCACAGCCGGGGCAGGTGGAAGAGGAAGGTCTGCTCGAACTCGAACCTGACCTTCTCGGCCCACTCGCCGGTCAGGTTGGGGTCGCCGCCCGCGTGCTCGGGCGCGCCGCCCAGGCCGTCCTCCCAGTTGGCGCCCCAGGTGATGGCGGTGGGCCTGCCGGTGAGGACCGAGCGGGGGCGGGCGACCGGGACGTCGGTCCCGGCCGGGGCGCTGACGAGGTTGTCGTAGTCGTAGGTGACCGGCTCGTAGTAGTCCTCGATGGAGGGAAGGTCGGGGTTGGAGAACAGGGACAGCAGGCGCTTGACCCGGCCGCCGGAGCGCAGCACCAGCCGTCCCCTGCGGTCCAGCGTCCAGCCGCCCTTCCACTGCTCCTGGTCCTCGTAGCGGCGGGGGTAGCCGACACCCGGCTTTGTCTCCACGTTGTTGAACCAGGCGTACTCGACGCCGGAGCGGTTGGTCCAGGTCTGCTTGCAGGTGACCGAGCAGGTGTGGCAGCCGATGCACTTGTCGAGGTTCATGACCATCGCCACCTGCGCCATGACACGCATGTCAGTACTCCACGTTCTGCGAGCGACGGCGGATGACGGTGACCTCGTCGCGCTGATTGCCGGTCGGGCCGTAGTAGTTGAAGGCGTAGGTGAACTGGGCGTGGCCGCCGGCGAGGTGGGTGGGCTTGAGCAGCAGCCGGGTCAGGGAGTTGTGGATCCCGCCGCGCTTGCCGCTGACCTCGGTCTTCGGGACGTTCACGCTGCGGTCCTGGGCGTGGTGCATGTACACCGTGCCCTCGGGCATCCGGTGGGTGACGACCGCGCGGGCGGCGACGACGCCGTTGCGGTTGTAGGCCTCGATCCACTCGTTGTCCTTGGCACCGATCTTCTCGGCGTCCGCGGTGGACATCCAGATCGTGGGTCCGCCGCGGGACAGGTCGAGCATGTATTTGTTGTCCTGGTAGTTGGAGTGGATGGACCACTTCGAGTGCGGGGTCAGGTAGCGGACGGTGACCTCCGCCCGCCCCGCTTCGTGCAGGTGCTCGTCGCCGTGGTGTCGGGGTGCGTTCAACGGCGGCCGGTAGACGGGGAGTTGTTCGCCGAGTTCGGTCGTCCAGTCGTGCTGCACGAAGAAGTGCTGGCGGCCGGTGAGGGTGTGCCAGGGCTTCTTGTGCTCGACGTTGATGACGAAGGGCGAGTACCGGCGGCCCCCGGTCTCCGAGCCCGACCATTCGTACGAGGTCATCACGGATCGCGGCTGGCTGCGGGTGTCGGCGAAGGTGATCCGCTCGGCCTCGCGCTCGGCGGCCAGCTCCACCAGGCCCTCGCTGCCGGTCTGCCGCTCCAGCTCACGGAAGCCCTCTGCGGCGAGCCGCCCGTTGGTGGTGCCGGACAGGGCGAGGATCGCCTCGCACATGTCGGAGGCGGTCGCCAGCGAGGGCCGATCCGCGGCGATGCCGTCGCGGACGGTTCCGCAGCGGTGGCGCAGCTCCTCGATCTCCCGGTCGGGGCGGACGGTGACACCCTTGGTGGTCGTCCCGAGCTTGTCGAGGAGCGGGCCGACCGCGCGCATCTTCTCGGCCACGGCCGCGTAGTCACGTTCGACGGTGACGAGCTTGGGCATGGTCAGGCCGGGGACGGGATCGCACTCGCCGGCCTTCCAGTCCCGTACGACACCTCCGGGCTGGGCGAGTTCGTCGGGGGTGTCGTGCGTGAGCGGCACGGCCAGGACGTCGGTGCGGGTGCCGAGGTGCTCGGCGGCCAGCTCGCTGAACCTGTCCGCGAGCGTGAGGAACGTGTCGTAGTCGGTGCGGGCCTGCCAGGGCGGCGCGATGGCCGGGGTGAAGGCGTGCACGAAGGGATGCAGGTCCGTGCTGGACAGGTCGTCCTTCTCGTACCAGGTCGCCGCCGGCAGGACCACGTCGGCCATCAGCCCGGTCGACGTCATCCGGAAGTCCATGCAGACCAGCAGGTCGAGCTTGCCCTCGGGTGCCTCCTCCCGCCACACCACGTCCTCCGGGCGTGCGTCGGGCGGCGTCTCCTGCGAGCGGACGGCCGCGTCGGTGCCCAGCAGATGGCGCAGGAAGTACTCGTTGCCCTTGCCGGAGGAGCCGAGCAGGTTGGCCCGCCACACCGTCAGCACCCGCGGGAAGTTGGCCGGGTCGTCGGGGTCCTCGACGGCGAACCGCAGCCGCCCGGATCTCAGCTCGTCGACGATGTGCTCGGCGACCGGCCTGCCTGCCCGCGCCGCTTCGTCCGCCAGGTCGAGGGGGTTGCGGTCGAAGCCGGGGTGGCCGGGTGTCCACCCCAGGCGCACGGCCTGCGCCAGGCAGTCGGCGAACCCCTTGCCCTGGAAGCGTCCCTTCCCCAGGGGGGAGGCCAACTCGTCGGGACCGAAGGCCTCGTACCGCCACTGGTCGGAGTTCAGGTACCAGTAGGAGGTGCCGGCCATGTGCCGGGCGGGGCGCTGCCAGTCGAAGGCGAAGGCGAGGTGCTGGAATCCGGTCAGCGGGCGGACCTTCTCCTGGCCGACGTAGTGAGCCCAACCGCCACCGTTGACGCCCTGGCAGCCGGTCATGGTGGTCAGCGCCAGGAAGGCCCGGTAGATGGTGTCGGAGTGGAACCAGTGGTTGGTGCCCGCACCCATGGCGATCATGGAGCGCCCCTCGGTGCGTTCGGCGTTGCGGGCGAACTCGCGGGCGATCCGGGCCGCCTGCACGGCGGGGACCGAGGTGATCGTCTCCTGCCAGGCCGGGGTGTACGGCTGCGACGCGTCGTCGTACGCCAGCGGCCAGACCCCCGGCAGGCCGGGCCGGGCCACCCCGTACTGGGCCAGCATCAGGTCGAAGACCGTGGTCACCAGGCGGCCGCCGATCCTGAGGACCGGGACGCCGCGGACCATCGTCGAGCCGCCCTCGGTGGCGCCCTCGTCGAACCGCGGCAGCGCCACCCGCACCACGTCGTCCGCACGGTCGAGCAGGCTCAGCTCGGGCACGGTGTCGCCCAGGTCGAGGTTCCAGCGACCCGGCTCGGCCTGCCCCCAGCGGAAGCCGAGCGAGCCGTTCGGCACCACCGGTTCGCCGGTGGCGGAGTCGAGGAGAACGGTCTTGGACTCGGCGTGTTCCGTGTCCTGTCCGAGGTCGGCGGCGGTCAGGAACCCGTTCGGGACGAGACCGCGGTCGTGCTCGCCCAGGGTCACCAGGAAGGGGGCGTCGGTGAACTTCCGCAGGTAGCCCTGGAAGTAGGGCACTTCGCGGTCGACGAGGAACTCGCGCAGGATCACGTGCCCCATGGCCATCGCCAGCGCCCCGTCCGTGCCCGGGTGCGGGGCGAGCCACTCGTCGGCGAACTTGACGTTGTCGGCGTAGTCGGGGCTGACGGCGACGACCTTGGTGCCGTTGTAGCGGGTCTCGGTGAGGAAGTGGGCGTCCGGCGTGCGGGTGACCGGGATGTTGGAGCCCCACATGACCAGGTAGCCCGCGTTCCACCAGTCCGCCGCCTCCGGTACGTCCGTCTGGTCGCCGAAGACCTGCGGGGAGGCGATCGGGAGGTCGGCGTACCAGTCGTAGAACGACAGCAGCGTCCCTCCGATCAGCGACATGAACCGGGACCCGGCCGCGAACGAGGCCATCGACATCGCCGGGATCGGGGAGAAGCCGGCGACGCGGTCGGGGCCGTACGCCTTGATGGTGTGCACGTGCGCGGCGGCGACCAGCTCGGCCACCTCGTCCCAGTCCGCGCGCACCAGACCGCCCTTGCCCCGGGCCCGCTTGTAGGCGCGGGCCTTCGCCGGATCGCCGGTGATCTCCGCCCAGGCCGCCACGGGGTCCCCGAGCCTGCGCCGCGCCTCACGCCACAACTTCAGCAGCGCACCTCGTACGTAGGGGTAGCGCACCCGGCTGGGGGAGTAGGTGTACCAGGAGAACGAGGCTCCGCGCGGGCAGCCGCGCGGCTCGTACTCGGGGCAGTCGGTTCCGATCGACGGGTAGTCGGTGGCCTGGTGCTCCCAGGTGATGATTCCGTCCTTGACGTACACCATCCAGGAGCAGGACCCCGTGCAGTTGACGCCGTGCGTGGAGCGCACCACCTTGTCGTGCGCCCAGCGGTCCCGGTAGAAGCCCTCCCACGCGGGGTCGGCCTGGCCGAAGACGGCGCGTCCGTCGGCCGAGACCTCACGCCGGCTCAGCAGCCTGCGCGCCGCCAGCGGCCAGCTTCCTTCGATGCGCGACGGTCCCGGCCGTGCCTTCCGTTCGTTCTCCATGGTCGTGAACGCTAGGTTTCCGCCATCGGCAGGGCCTTGGGCCCAACGGCCCTCACCGCACGGCCCACCGGCCCTCGCCCGTTCGACGCCCGGAGACCGAACATCCGGTGCCACGGCGAGTCGCGGCAGCACGGCTCTGATCACCTCGGCCCCGTGCTCTTCGAAGAGCACGGGCGGCTTCCTGCGCCCGGGCTTCGGCCGCCGCCGCTGACGCGACGGGCATGGCGCGCCGTCCGTTTTGTGCCCTGCTCCCGGAAGCGAGGGACTGTCGGCCCATCGCGAAGGGCTGGACGGCCGCCGCGTCGGACCTGATCGACATCCCATGCTGATCAGCGACCGATCCGGAGGTGTCCCGTGTACCACTGCAACCGGCATCCGTGCGGTTGCCTCCACCGCCGTCCGCCGTCACGGGTGGTGCGCACGGTCCGGGCCGGTCACCGTCCGGCCGCCCGGCACGTCTGCCCTGACTCCCGGGCGGCCGGACGCACGACGCACACGACCGCGGGACGGAGGACCCGGTGAGCGGCGCCCGGGCGTTCCGCCGGCAGTGCAGGAGCGCGGCGGACAAGCAGTTCATCGTGATCCGGGAGTCCACCCGCGCCTGCGCGCAGGTCTGCCCGCACGGCCGCGCCGAGGCCGTACCCGGCCCCGACCCGCGCGAACCGGACACGGCCGCCGCCCGGGCACGTCACATCGAAACACCCCCCCCGCGGGGCCCTGAGGAGGAACCGGCATGAGATCAGCGACAGACACCCACTCGGGGGAACGGCTGGAGTCGTGGGACCCGGAGGACCAGTCCACCTGGGACTCCCGGCTCGCGTGGCGAACCCTGTGGATCACCACCTTCTGCCTCACCCTGGCCTTCGTCGCCTGGTTCCTGCCCAGTGCGATCATCCCCAAGCTCAACGCCCTGGGCTACAGCTTCACGACCACCGAGCTGTACTGGATGGCCGCCATGCCGGGCCTCTCGGCGGGCCTGTTCCGGCTCGTCTGGATGACGCTCCCGCCGACACTCGGCACCCGCAAGCTGGTCTCCCTGACCACCCTGCTGCTCATCGCCTCCACCCTGGGCTGGGGAGTGCGCGTCCAGTCACCCACCGCCCCCTACTGGGAACTGATGGTGCTGGCCTTCCTCGCCGGCATAGGCGGCGGCGCGTTCTCCGGGTTCATGCCCAGCACCTCCTACTTCTTCCCCCGGGCCAAGCAGGGTACGGCGCTGGGCATCCAGGCCGGCCTCGGAAACTTCGGTGTCTCGCTGGTCCAGCTGCTCACGCCGTACCTGATCGCCGTGTCGTTCTTCGCCTTCCTCGGTGACAGCCAGCAACTCGCCGTCCCGGGCAAGCCGTCGAAGGAGGTCTGGTACCAGAACGCGGCGTTCGTCTGGATCCCGCTGATGGTCATCGGCGCCGCACTCGCCTGGGCCCTGCTGAAGTCGGTGCCGGTCAAGGCCAACATCAAGCAGCAGTTCGACATCTTCAACAACAGCGACACCTGGTGGATGACGCTGCTCTACATCATGACCTTCGGGACGTTCTCCGGCCTGGCCGCCCAGTTCGGGCTGCTCATGTCGAACCTGTACGGCTCCGGCAACGGCGACATCGTCAGCGGAACCGGTGCCACGGCCACCGTCCTCATCCAGGGCTACTCGGTGCCGGACCCCGTCGAGTTCGTCTTCCTCGGCCCGCTCATCGGCGCCGGGGCGCGCGTGGTCTTCGCCCCGCTCACCGATCGCATGGGCGGCGCGATCTGGACCTTGGTCTCGGGCCTCGGCCTGATCGTCTCCATCGCCTGGACCATTCCCGCGCTCACGCCGGACGTGAGCTCCGCCGCGGCCCTGGAGTCGGACTTCCACCAGTTCCTGTGGGGCATGCTCGCCATCTTCCTGTTCTCCGGGATCGGGAACGCCTCGACCTTCAAGCAGATGCCGATGATCTTCGAACGCCGCCAGGCCGGTGGTGTGATCGGCTGGACCGCCGCGATCGCCGCCTTCGGCCCGTTCTTCTTCGGCGCCGGCATCACCACCATCGGCGCCACCGCCTTCTACGCGGTGGGCATCGCCTGGGCGGTCATGTGCGTCGCCATCACCTGGATCCGCTACGCCCGCAAGGGCGCGCCGCGACCCAGCTGACCTCGTGACGGACCAGCTCCGCTGGGCCCGCGTTCAGGACGGTCACGCCGGTGCCGACCGCAGACGGATGCGCGGTCCGTGCGGTCAGTCACCGGTGGGACGCCACCGGGCGGCGGCCCTGACCGAGGATCGCCCGGCGAGCGTGCCGATGACGAGGCTGACGGCGGCGCACACCGTGACGCCTCCGGCGACGCTCGCCCAGGTGACCGTTCCCTCCTTCACCGTGGCCACGAAGAACACCGAATGCACGGACGTGACCAGCCCGGCGATCGCGGTGCAGACCGCGCCGCTCAGACCGCCGCGGGTGGCGGCTGCCCTCCGCAGGGCGTCGGTGACGAGTTCGGTGCGCATGTGGGCGGCGAGGGACCAGCCGACCCCCGGCGGCTGAAGCAGTCAAGGACGGTGGCCAGGTAGACGAACTGGCCTTCCCCGGTGGGGAGATAGGTGATGTCGCCCATGTACCTGCCTCCGGGCGCCGGGGCGGTGAAGTCCCGCTGGAACAGGTCCGGGACCGGTGCCGCCGACGGCTCCGGGATCGTGGTGCGGACCGGTCTGCGCAGGCGTATGCCCTGGGAGCGGCGAGGCCCGGGGGCCCCGGCCGCGTGCCCGCTGGGACGGCGTGTCAGACCATGGCAAGCCGGTCCACCAGCAGCTCCACTCTGTGCTCGGCGTACTCGGGCGGCAAGCGGCCCGCGCGGGTCAGGGTGGCCAGGCCGTGCAGGGCGGCCCAGAACGTCTCGGTGAACGGACCTGGATCGACGCCGTCGCCGGCAACCTCGGCCAAGGTCTCCAGCAGGGCGGCGAAGGCGTCCTTCAGTGGCTCGGGGGTGTCCTCCTGTGCGTACGACAGGCCGCCGTCGAGCTGGAACAGGGCGTCGTAGACCGCCGGGTTGTGTTCGGCGAAGTCGAGGTAGGCGCGGGCGAGGGCGGCGACCCGCTCGCGACGGCTGTTCGCTCCGGAGGTCGCGGCACGCACCCCCACGGCCAGCTCGGTGGCGCCCTCCAGGGCGACCGCGCCGATGATCTCGCGCTTGCCGCGGAAGTGGCTGTAGAGGACGGGCTGGCTGTATTCGATGCGCTCGGCGAGTCGGCGGGTGGTGACTGCGTCCCAGCCCTGCTGCTCGGCGAGTTCGCGGGCGGTCCTCACGATGAGGCGCTCGCGCTCCGCCCGTTCGCGCTCCTTGCGTTCCTTTACCGACATGAATCTATCCTAGCGTTGCTAGGCAAGTGAGCGTTGACAGTGCTAGCGTTGCCTCATCGCCTAGCAGCGCTAGGCAATTGGGGGGGATCGTCATGCTGAGCACACTCCAGGTCGTCACCACCGTCATCGTCGGCCTGATGGTGGGGGTGGAGTTCTCCGTAGCCTTCATCATGAACCGGATCCTGGGCGCGCTTCCCGAGGACAGCAGCCAGCTCGGCCACGCCCACGGCGGCCGAATGCTCGGCGCCCTGATGCCGTTCTGGTACATCGGCTCGCTCGCCCTCAGCGCGATCTGGGCCATCGCCGGCTGGCACCAGCAGGGCACCGGACTCGTCCTCACGGCTGCCGGCCTGCTCATTCTCAGCGTGATCATGTCGCTGCTGCTGCTCGTCCCGATCAACAACCGCAACAAGACCTGGACGCCAGAGAACCGGCCCGCCGACTGGAAGCAGCAGCTGCGCCGCTGGGAGCGTTATCACTACCTTCGCGTCGCCGTCATCATCGTCGCCTTCACCCTCTTGGTCGCCGCCCTCGTCTGATACCACCCCTTCCCGCGAATCCCGCAGGTGCACGCCCCATCGGCCGCGTCCACGCGGCCGACCAGGCCCCACGACAACGCAAGCTCCACGAAGCTCACCGAGCCGACGAAGGCTCGCAGGGAGGCAAAATGTTGCTGAAGAAGATCAACACTGTCCTGGCCGCCGCCTTCATCCTCTTCATCCTCTGGTTCGGGACGGAGTACATCCTGAGCCCGGAGACGATGGCGCCGGGCTACGGCCTGCCGAGCTGGCCGTCCGGCGACGGCGACGGCTTCCTGATCATCAAGGGGATCCGCGACGTCGTCTTGGCCTTGGTGCTGGGCATCCTGCTGGTGACGGGTCACCGCCGGGCGCTGGGCTGGGTGCTCCTGATCGAGGCCCTCGCCGCGTACGGCGACATGACCAACGTCCTGGCCCACCACGGCTCCGTGGCCATCGCGCTCGGCGTCCACTGCCTGACCGCGACACTGATGGTGGTCAACGGCCTGCTGGTCATGCGCGAGCCCCGCGACGTCGCGGCCGCTCCCCCCAACGCCCACCCCGCAGCCCGCCTGGCACGGATCGAGCCGTGATCGATCCGTGGGTTTCCCCCCTCCCGGCCCTGGCCCGGTAGACCGCCTGCGTGACGCTCGCGCAACTGACGGACGAAGAGTGGGAGTTCATCGAGCCGCACCTGCCGATCGGCGAGCACGGCCCGTACCCCAGGACCCTGCGGCAGCAGTTCGAGGGCGTGATCTGGCGGTTCCGGACGGGCGGGCAGCGGCGGGAGATGCCGAGTGAGTTCGGTGCCTCGTCAACCGTCTCCCACCGCTTCCGCCAGTGGCGTGACGCCGGAGTGTCCGAAGCCCTGCCGGAGGACCTGAGCGGAGGCGGCGAAGCGGGGCGCGGTGGACCTGTCCCTGGTCGCTATCTACTCCACCACCGCGCCCACCATGACGCCGCCGGGATGCACCTGGGCGGGAGGTCCTCACCTGTCGGCGACGGGTGAATCCTGGTTCTGGATCACTTTCCGTGCAGCGTTGACGGACGGTCACGGGCCCGCCCCCGCCGCACGGTCACCCGGCCAGCAGGACGCGCTTGCGGAGCAGGGCCAAGCCCGCGCGGCCGAACATCTGCCG
>NZ_JAFFZS010000059.1 GCF_016921115.1 Streptomyces actuosus | reverse complement strand
GATCGGTCAACGTCTCCTGATAACCGGTCATCCCGGTCGAGAACACCGCCTCGCCGAAGGCCTCCCCCACGGCCCCATAGGCACGACCGCGAAACACCCGGCCGTCCTCCAGAACGAGAACCGCGGGCCGCTGCGGGGCCCTGCGGCCCGGAGGGGTCATCGGTCCAGTCCGCACACGGTTCGTCCCCGCCCCGCGGCCGTGGTGGGAACGCATTCCATCCGGAACTGGGCCGCCGTGCGCAGGACGGCCTTCTCGACGTCCCCGCTGGAGGCGCCCCGGAACCGGAAGCGCGCGCCGATGTGCTCGTATCCTCCCGCGCGCGGGATCACCTGGCCGACGGCCGGGATCACGGACGCGTAGGGGCCGTCCTGCGGACTCGGGGGTTCGGGGAGGGTGCGTGAGGTGACGCGGCAGGGGGCCGGAACGGGGGAGGGGACCAGCAGCCAGCCTGCCGTGTGCCACTGCGCCGGGACGGGGAGCGCCGGACTGCGGCCCAGCTGGATGTCCGCGGCCGCGTGCATCAGGTCGATGCCGTGCACCTCGCGCCAGACGAACGGGATCTCCGCACCGCCGACCCGGTAGCCGGCCTCCAGGAAGCGGACGGCCGGTGATCCGTCCGCCGACGTGCCGACGAACGCCTCCATGTGGAAGACCCAGGGCTCTCGGCTGAGCGCGCCCGCGGCGCGCGCCGTGAACTCCTCCAGGGACGCGAGGACGTCACCGTCGTCGATCTCGACGGAGCCGAGCGTCACCCCCTCGGCGAAGTCCACGCAGGTGTTGACGTACCGGGAGGCCCGCCAGGGGCCGAGTCCGTGACCGGTCCACAGCCCGTCGATGTGCACGATCGCGTCCGCGCAGTACCGCTGCACCAGTCGCTGCTCCGGGGGGAGCGTGCGCAGCAGCGGCAGGTCGGCCGGGCCGTCGAGGCGCACGATGCCGCGGCTGGCGGTGCCGCGGCGCGGTTTGACCACCACGGGCCAGCCGTGCCGCTCGGCGAACGCCAGGACGGCCGCCTCGTCGGGGGCGTCCGCGAAGACCGGGAGCGGCAGGCCCGCTTCCTCCACCGTGCGGTTCATGACCAGCTTGTCGCGGAAGCGGGCCAGCGCCCCGGGCCCCAGGCCCGCGCAGCCCAGCCGCTCGCGGACGAGCGCCGCGGTGTCCAGGTCCCCCTCGTTGAGGGCGACCACCCGCTCGGGCGCACCGAAGCGGCCGCTCAGCTCGGTCACGGCGTCCCACACCGCGTGCAGGTCGTCGGTGGCCGGGACCACCCGCGCATCCGCCGCACCGCCGGGCACCGAGGTGAGCGCCAGCTCCGTCGTGACGTAGGTGACCCGGTGGGTGCGATGGTCGAGATAGTCCTCGTAACGGGCGTACCGGTCGCGCCAGCGGTGGATGACGATGATGTGCCTCATGCCTGCTCCCTCCGGGACGCCGACATGTCGTGGACCATGCCCACCGCGCAGGTCGCCGAGATCACCGCGGCGCGCGCCGAGCCGAGCGCGTGCCGGGCGGTGTCGAGGTCGCCCGCCGGAAGCTGGGCCACGACGTCCCGGGCGCAGTCGATCAGATGGAGCGCGGCTCGGGTGAGCGGCTCCTCGCTGCCGAACTGTTCCTCGACAAGGCGGCGGACGAGGTTCAGCTGGTCGA
This sequence comes from Streptomyces actuosus, assembly GCF_016921115.1. Classification (GTDB taxonomy): domain Bacteria; phylum Actinomycetota; class Actinomycetes; order Streptomycetales; family Streptomycetaceae; genus Streptomyces; species Streptomyces actuosus_A. Next base: position 26,970 of record NZ_JAFFZS010000059.1, on the reverse strand, counting down.
CGGGCGGAGCCGGTGTGCCGGTCGCCAGGGCCGTGGAAGTGATCGTCTTCACAGGTGATTCCATCCCGGGGTGAGAACGGAGGACCTTGCTCGGGAAGCCGGGCGGCCGGAGCCGGCGAGGGCACCGCGGCGTGGGGTTCGACCGCCCGGCAGGGGGTGGGGGGAGGGAAGGAGGGCGCCGTCAGCTCGTACGGAAGTGGATCCGGTCGTTGACGGTGTCGCACTTGGCCACGGCGTCGTCGGCGTCGCGCCCGGAGGCGATGACGTAGCCGGAGACGCAGTCGGCGACCGTCAACAGCGGTGGCACGACCTCCCCCGGGTTCTTGCCGATCACCACGGCGACCTCGGTGTCCGCGAACTCGTCCAGGTAGGGCAGGAAGACGAGCGGCGTCTCCCCCCTGGGCACCCGGCGGACGTCGCCCGCCACACCCTCGGGCACCTCGATCGCGGTGATCGTGCCCGGCTCGGGGGTGAAGAACCGGACCGCGGCCCCGCCCAGGGGATCGGGCGAGGTCTGCGGCAGCTGGTCGATGCCGAGCGGAACGGTGAGGAACATCCGGTTCAGATTCAGGCCGAAGGCACGGCGGACCAGTTCCGGAGCGCCGCTGCCGGCCAGCCGGGCGTGGGACTCCAGGACGCGCGGCCCGCGCTCGGTGAGGACGAACTCGCTGTGTGAGGGGCCCTCCGTCAGCCCCACGGCGTCCAGGACCTTCGGCGTGAGTGCGCGGAGTTCGTCGAGCCACGGCAGGGCCTGCCGACTGGGCGTGCTGACCTCCCACTCGACGTACCGGTCGTTCATCCGGTACTCGGAGTAGCCGATGGGCAGGTGGCGGCCCGCGTGGGAGAAGGAGTCGACGCTGACGACGGGACCCTCCAGGTACTCCTCCGCGATGACCGCCGAGACGCCCGCCTCGCGCAGGGCCTCCCAGGCCGGTGCGGCGTCCTCGGGCCGCTGCACCAGGTGGATGTGCAGACTCGCCACACCGTCCACCGGCTTCACGATGATCGGTTCGCCGGCCTCGGACCAGAACGCCTCGATGTCGGCCGCGCTGCTCACCATGCGGTACCGCACCGGGCTCAGCCCGTGCTCGTCCAGCAGCCTCCGGGTGAGCGCCTTGTCCTTCAGGGCCCGTGCGGTCGCCTCGGTCACCCCGGGAAGCCCGAGCGCGTCCACGACGAACCCGGTCGACTCCGCCGCCGGTTCGGTGGTCGTCAGCACCCGGTCGAAGGGGCGCTCGTCGTGCAGCGGCTTGAGGATGTCGAGAATGGCCTGGCCGTCGGTGAGGGGAGCGTGCAGGATGCGCTCGCAATGATCCGCCACGGCGGGGTCGTACGCGCCCTCCTCATGGACGAGGACGACGTCGATGCCCAGCTCCTTGGCTCCGGTGACCGGCGCCGGCCGGCCGCCGATGACTGCCACGCGGTACTTGCCCATGACGTTTCCTCCGGTGGTGAACGATGCGGGATGCGTGATTGCGGTGAACGGTTGCGGGTGAGCGCGGGTGAACGACGCGAGAGGTCGCGCCACCGCGGCCCGGGTGCCCCGGCCAGGGCCGGTGCCCTGGCCGTCCGCGGCCCGACCGCGACAGCACACCGGCAGATGCGGGTGTGGCCGTGGCCGTGGCCGCCGTGGCCGTGTGCTGTGATCGGGGCGGCGGCTGGGGGGCGTCAGGCCGCGTAGCAGCGCCGCAGCCAACGGGCCGTCGTGGCGGGCTGCGGCGTGAACGCCTTGCGGCGGTGCAGCACCCGGTAGTTGTCGAAGACCATGAAGTCACCCGTTTCCAGAACGAGTTCGGCGGACGGGACCGTCCCCAGGACGCTGCACCACTGGTCCAGCGTCTTCTGGGCCTCAGGCGTGCGGCCGGCCGTCGTGCCCCGGTCGTAGCGCGCGCGGTGCCGGCCGTCCGGGGCGGTCTCCAGAACGGGAGTGCCGCGCAGCGAGCGGGTGGCCTCCCCGTCGTTGGAGTCCGGCGCGCCCACTTCGAAGTCGGCGGCCATCAGACCCAGCCGTGTCTCCGGGTCGAGCCGTACGACGACGTCGTCGAGGGCCGCGATCTCGGTCGGCACCCGCTCCTCGTTGCGCACGGCGTAGAAGGTCAGGTACGGCGGTGTGTACAGCCGGGGATCCGAGCCGGGTGGCGCGAACGGCTGGTGCGGGTTGTCGGTGTGCCAGAAGAACTCCGAGTCCGCACCCCAGGAACTGGTGGTTCCCGAGGCCGCCGGGTTCGGCACCACGTTGCGGATGAGGCGTCCGCCGTTCTCGAAACGGACGGCGAACGGCGTGCACTCCAGGAGCCGTATGAGCCCCAGGTGGATCGCGTTGGTGACGGCGAGTTCGGCCTCGTCGCCGAAGCCGCTCACCGGTGTGGGCGGAAACTGCTGCGCCGGCAGATTGGACAGCAGTAACGCGTGGGATCCGGCCGCGGTGAACACCTGGAGGTGGTGCAGGATGTCTCCGGGCAGATGGCGTCGCAGCGCGTACGCGCCGATGCCGGCGAGGATCGCGTCGTCGAGATCCGATTCCAGGTCGGTCTCCGCGACACGTGCCGCGATCTCCTTGCCCAGCAGGTCTCGGACGCTGTCCTCGACGCGGCACCGGGCGAACTGGAGCAGGCTGGGCACCGATGTCATCGATGTCTCCGTTCAATCAGTGGGTGCGCCTTACACGCGCCGCTCAACGGGCCGGTGACGGGACCGAGGGAATCCAGTACGTGTCCGTACGGCGGTTCCAGCGGCGGGTCATGGGATCGCCGACGAGTCGGCTCAGCAGGCCGATCGGCGTGACGATCAGGCAGTAGGCGATGAGGAGCAGGAAGGTGCGCATGGACGTTCCGTTCTCTTCGCGGCGACGGGATGCGGCCACCGGCGTGGGGAACACTGCGGGCAGGGTCGGCGGGGAGACCCCCGTCCCCGGCGGGCCGGACCCCCGCGGCCGTCTCCGGCCGGGTCCGTCCGGGCCCGCCGCGCGGGTTCTCCCGGGCCCCTAGTCGAGGGGGATCTCCTCGCGCCAGTCGGACGTCTCCGTCCAGGCGGGCTGCTCGTGCTTCTCCAGCAGGAAGGTGCCGAGCGCCAGCATGTCGATGTCGGTGCGCATGAAGCACGTGTAGGCGTCGTGCGGGGTGTTCACGATCGGCTCGCCGCGCACGTTGAAGGACGTGTTCACCAGGACCGGGCAGCCGGTGCGCTCCTTGAACGCGGTCAGCAGCCGGTGGAAGGGGGCGTTGCTGTGCTCCGTGACCGTCTGGACCCGCGCGGAGTGGTCGACGTGTGTGACCGCGGGGATCGTCGAACGCTGCACCTTCAGCAGGTCGAGCCCCGTGGCGGTGGTGTGTGCCGCCTCGGTCCGCTGCGCGGCGGCGACCTGGGAGACCACCAGCATGTACGGGCTCGACTGCGGCAGGTCGAAGTAGTCCTTGGCGTCCGGTTCCAGCACGGCGGGGGCGAACGGCCGGAACGACTCCCGAAACTTGATCTTGAGGTTCATCGCCGACTGCATCGCGGGATTGCGGGGATCACCGATGATGGACCGCGCCCCGAGCGCCCTCGGCCCGAACTCCATGCGGCCCTGGAACCAGCCGACGATCTTCCCCTCTGCCAGCCCGTCCGCGACCGCGCCGACCAGGGCCGCCTCGTCCAGCCGCCGGTGCGGGATGCCGTGGGACTCCAGATACCGGGCGATCTCCGCGTCGTCGTAGGCGGGGCCCAGCAGCGCTCCGCTCATCGCGTCGCGACCGGTCCCGAGGTGGTCGCGCCGTACCCCGCGCTCCATCGCCACGGCCTGGGCCGCGCCGAGGGCACCCCCGGCGTCGCCCGCCGCGGGCTGGATCCACACCTCGTCGAAGACGCCCGCGTCGATCACCTTGCCGTTGGCCACGCAGTTGAGGGCGACGCCGCCGGCCAGGCACAGCCGGGACTCCCCGGTGCGTTCGCGTGCCGTGCGGGCCAGCCGGAGCACGACCTCCTCCGTCACCGCCTGCACCGAGGCCGCCAGGTCGAACTCCCGCTCGGTGAGCGGGCTCTCCGGGGTGCGCCGGGGTCCGCCGAACAGCTTCTCGAATCCCCGTCCGGTCATCACCTGGCCGCGCAGATACGCGAAGTAGCGCATGTCCAGGCGGAAGGAGCCGTCCGGTTTGAGGTCGATGAGCCGCTCGCGGATCAGGGACGCGTAGCGCGGTCTGCCGTAGGGCGCGAGGCCCATGAGCTTGTACTCGCCGGAGTCGACCTTGAAACCGCAGAAGTAGGTGAACGCCGAGTAGAGCAGGCCGAGCGAGTGCGGGAACCGCAGCTCCGCCAGGGGACGCAGCTCGGTGCCGCGGCCGTGCCACAGGGTGGTCGTGGCCCATTCGCCGACACCGTCGATGCACAGGACGGCCGCGGACTCGAACGGGCTCGGGAAGAAGGCCGACACGGCGTGCGACTCGTGGTGCCGGCGGACGGATGTCTCCGGGACCCGCCCGCGGCCCAGGGCGGCGAGTTCGGCGCGCACGATCTCGGCCGTGCGCAGCTTGCCGCCGCTGCCCAGCCAGGCCGGCAGGGTGTCGCGGAAGGACGTGAAGCCGGTCGGCGCCGCCCCCGCGAAGGTCGCCAGCACCCGGCGGAATTTCAGCCGGGGGTCTTCGTAGTAAGCGACGGCGGAGACGTCCTCCAGGCTCACGCCCGCCTCGTCGAGACAGTACTCGACCGCGCGGGAGGGGAAGGAGGAGTCGTGCCGTCGTCGGCTGAAACGTTCCTCTTGTGCCGCGGCGACCGGTACGCCGTCGCTGATCAGCGCAGCCGCGCTGTCGTGGTAGAAGGCTGATATGCCGATGATCCGATCAGGCACCGCTGCGTTCCTCCATCGGGTCGGGCCACGTGTCCAGTGACCGGGTGCGTGTGTACGTCGCTGCGGGCGCGTCCCTCACCGGCGCCGGCCTGTGAGGCGGCCGCGGCGGGCCTTCAGCCGGGCGCCCACGCCGCTCGGCGGGTTCAGCGAGCGGTATCCCACCCGCACCCGCTCCCATGTCTCCGCCCGGTTACCGGGGCCCGGAGCCTCCGGCAGCGAGGCCAGCAGCGTGTCCACGGCGTCGGCCGCCCAGGCGGAGTGGCCGGTCGCGACGTTGTCGATCGTGTTGTGGATGTCCACGAAGCGGGTGCTGAAGCCGTACTCCTTCAGAGCCAGCCGCGCCCGGCGGTACGTGCCGCCCACGCCCGACAGCTCCATGGCCAGGTTCAGCCCCAGCACCTCCGGCAGGAAGGTCTGCGGGAAACGCCCCACGCACAGCCAGTACACCGGGAGCTCGAACGACTCGTCACGGAAGCCGGACCACCGCGCGAACTCGACCGAGTCCGTCGGCGGCAGGTCCACGTCCATCTCCTTGAGGACCTCACGGTAGATCAGGGGGTGGTTCAGGCGAGGCTCGCCGTTTCCCAGCTCGTCCCAGTACGTCTCGAACAGGGAATGCCCGACGGCCGACGAGGCCAGCTCGTGGTCCGTGAACCCCTGCAGCCAGCTGCCGTCGATCAGGGTCAGCGGCGCCGTCTGCACGGTGTCGTCGACGACGGCCGCCCTCGGCGGCAGGGGGACCGCCGCGTTCTCCGCGAACTCCGCACCGTGCCGGTCGTGCTGGGCCTGCAGCCAGGGCCGCAGGCCCTCCCTGCCCCAGCACTCCGGAAGCGGCCCTGCCCCCCGGCTCATGCCGTGCCGGGAGCGCGCCAGCCAGCCGGCGACGTACTCCATGGCCCAGGAGCGCAGCGCGGGCGTGTCGGTGCGGCGCATCAGCAGGTGGTAGGCCTCGCGCAGATTCGACGGGGCGCGCCCGGCGGCGGACGGCCCGGCCCGCAACCCGGCGGCGACGGAAGCCAGGACGCGGCCCGTGTCCCTGCTGAGGGAACCGGGGGGAAGGGCGGGTGAACCGCTCGCGACGGCAACGGAGTCGGTGCCCGCTGCTGTGTCGGAGGGGGTGTGGCTGCCGGTCCCGGAGGTGCCGGCGGAGCCCGCACGACCGACTGCCCCGCGGGCGGCGGCGGAGGGCCCACGCCGGCCCCCCTCGGCCGCGGCCTCGTCGGCCGCGGTCCCGGTGGTTTCGGTGCTCTCGGCGTCCTCGGCGCCCTTCACGGCCTTCGGGACCTCCGTGCTCCCTGCCGTCCTGGAGGCCGTAGTGCCGCGGGGCGCATCGGGCCGCTCGGGGAGGGAGTCGATCCACCGCCGGATCACCGTCAGGTCCTCCGGCGAGAAGACCCGGAACATGGGCCCTCGCTCGCCCACCAGCCCGCGTACCAGCGAACTGGCCCCCGAGCGACCGGGCTTGACCAGCCTGCTGCCCGCGAGCGCGTCCAGCAGCGGCGCCGGGTCGGTACGGCACTCCGCCAGCCAGGTGGCCAGCGGCCTGCCCTCCAGCATGAACCCGTGGTGGTACACGGAGCCCTCCCGCGCCCGCAGACGCATCAGCTCCGCCATGTCGAAGGCGGGATCCCCGGCTGCCACCAGCTCCGTGTGAAGGGCGCTCGACCATGCCCGCAGGGTGGCCAGCGTCCAGCCGAACCCCGCGCGCACCGCGAGACCGGCCCGCTCACCCTCCCGGGCCACCAGTTCGTCCACCGTGGCACGGCACCGCTCCACCGGGGGCTCCTCCGCGCCCCGCGGCCGGGACGGATCGACCGCGGTCCAGTCCGCCGCCGTCGGCAGCGCCTCCCGGACCATCGTCAGGGCCGGCAGCAGTCCCACCGCGCGCAGACACAGATCGGCCCCGAGGATCTCGCCCCGGCAGTCGTCCGGCCGCCTGCTCATCGCCAGCAGCAGGGCCGGGAGGTAGAACGCCGCCTCCGCAATACGGCGGTCGGTCGTCAGCCGCGCGGTCGGCACCGCGTTCTCCGCGAGCCGCAACCGGCGCATCAGTTCCAGGTAGGCGCTGCCGCGGGACGCCTCCGGATGACCCACGCCGACGTCGGACGCGTACAGCGCGAGGATCCTCAGCACCACCGGGTCGTCCGCGTTGCCGGGGGCGCTGAGCCACTGGAGCCACGCCCCCGACACCAGCGACAGCGGGGCGCAGCTGAGGACGGCCCTCCGTACGAGCACTTCGCGACGGCCTTCGGGGCTGCCTTCGGAGGCCTCCCCGCCGTCCGCGGGGAGCAGGCGCCGGTACCGCTCGTGTTCGCCGTTCGCCCACGCGGTGGCCGTCCGCACCAGGGCTTCGGGTGAGCCGCCGGCTCCTGCGGGCGCGTGCCGGCGCAGTGCGGCGCGGATCTCGTGGAGGTGTCCGCCGGGGTGGACGGAGGCCTCCGGGTCGGCGGCGTACGCGTAGACCGTGCGGGCGTGGTCCGCGCCCTGCGGGGGCGCGGGCGGGCCGTCCGTCCCGTGTCGTGCGGACGGGGCCGTGGAGGCGGCTGCCTCTTGGGTCTGCATCGTCTCCCTCTCGTGAGCTGCTGGAGCCCCTGATGGAGCCCCCGGACCGGGCGACCGTGTCCGGTCCGGTCAGAACATGGGGTAGATGGATGCGTCGTTCTGGGTCTTCTTCTTGCGCCCGAACAGCTTCGCCAGAATCCTTCGGACGAACGCCATGACTGAGACACCTCTCTGGAGTACGGGGCCGGCCTGCGCGGTACGGCTTCGAACAGCCGGCGCGTCAGGACAGACCGAGGGATTCGGCGAGCAGACCGCAGACGATCTCCGTGCCGTGGTCGGTGAAGTGGGCGCGGTCCACGTACAGCCAGTCGCTCTCCGTCACCGACTCGGCCAGAACCGGGCTGAGGTCGAGGAAGCGCACGTCCTGCGCCTTGCAGGCCTCTTCGAGCGCGGCGGCGTAGCGGCGGCCGGCGTCCATCGTGGCGATGTCGCCGTACAGGTCCCAGAAGTTGGAGATCTCGTCCAGCTCACCGAAGATCGCCTTCTCCTCCGCGGCCGCGGCCTCGCGCACCCAGGTCGCCAGCGGCTGCAGAACGTAGGTGACGCGTGCCCCGGTCGGCGCCGCGAGCAGCCGCAGCGAGGCGAGGTGCTGAGCGGTCAGGTCCACGGCGTAGGCGATCCGATCGGCCAGCGACGGTACGACGTGGGGGTCGCCCTGCGCCCCACCGGGGCGGCGCCCGAAGCCCCGCTTCTGCTTGCGGTGCCTGGCCCGCAGGTCCTCCATCTGCTCGAAGTACTCGCCGCAGTTGAAGAACGCTCCGTGCGTCCCGCGCTGAGCGTCCGGCAGCCGGCTGAGCGCGAGGTCGTTGAGGCCGGAGAAGACGACGATCTCGTCCACCTCCGGCAGCAGGTGCCGGTGCATCAGGAACAGCAGCAGCTCCTGCATCGAGTTGTGGCTGCGCCCGGCGAAGTTCAGCCACGGGACGGACGGTGCGTAGCGGGACCACAGGCGCGACGCCATCGTGGCCGCGTCGCTGGTCGCCCCGATCCCGAACGGGGTCGAACTGCCGGCCAGCAGCCGGACCGGCCCCTTCGGCGGGTTCTCGACGGAGGCCTGTTCCGCGGTACCGTTCGACAGCCGGAATCCCAGACGGTCGGTGTTCACCGTCGTGGAGCGGTAGCCGGCCCGGTGGAAATACATCAGATAGGGCATGTACCGGGTTTCCGCCCGGTCGTCGAAGTCGTCGTAACGCAACATCTGCGGAGTCAGAGTTTCTCGGTGGGTGCTCGACACAGGGCCGCCCTTCGAATCGATGAATTTTCCCGGACTTTCTCTCGACGGCGAACGCATGCACCGCGCCGGCCCCGACGCCGCGCCCCCGGCCCCGACGGACACCGCGACCGCGCGCCACGGGGGTGAGGTCCGCCGCGGGTGCGACGCCCGCGTCGACAGGCGCGCGAGGGTTCCGTCGGGCGTGCGGCGGCTCCGTCGGCAGGAGTGCGGCGGAGGGTGCCGCCGCAAACCGGCACGCCCGCCCGCTGACACAGCAGTGCCGGAGCCCGCCGAGGAGCCGGCGGCGGTGGAGCCGGTGCAGCGCCGCCTAAATGGGCGGGCGGACCGCGAGCCGGTCGAGGTTCACGCGCCGGGCAGTCCGACCGCCCGTGCCACGCGTGCTGCGACGTCGTCCGCGGTGAGTGGTCGGTCCACCCTCTCGTGCACGGCAGCCGCCCCGATTCTGCTGCTCGCCCCGGTCACCACGGCCGTGTCGGCCACGGACACGACACCCCCTCCGTCGCTTGCGTTTCTGCTGCTCCCGCATTTCTCCGGACACGGCCCACGGTTTCCCACGGGTCGTTCTTCACCCTTGGAGTGCGAGGAGAGCATCAATTCCGTCGCCTTGCCGGCCGCATTCCTTCGGGGCATATGAAGCCTCGCAGTGCGACGGCAATGGATCAATCGGGGGAGGGGGACCAGAAGGCGCAGTGCGGCTTCCTGAAGCCAGTACATAGTGGATCAGAAGCGGATGAATGATCACAGTCCGGGTCGGTCGGCACGCGTGAGGACGAGGGGGACCCACAGGCACTGCAGGGCGTACCGGTGTGCCGCGGCACCCGCCGCCCCCGCGGGCACCGGCGTGCACCGGCCGGTCGGCGCGGTCGAGCCCCCGCCTCCCGATCCGCCCCCACGGCGCTCTGCCGGCCACCTCGGAGCCACCTCAGGCCGAAGGCGCGTGGGGGCGCCGGAGAGCGGGGGACACGGCGACGGGCGACACGGCGGTACCGGACGTCCGCAAGGGCGCGGCCGCGGCGGCCGGCTCAGTCGGCCGGCGTGCCGACGCGCGTTCGGCCCCGCACCCCCCAGGCCCGTGCCGTGAGCGCGACGGTGCCGTCCGGCCTTCGGGGAACGGACGCGTCGAGCGCGTCACGGAGCCGCTCGCGGTCGGCCGGGGCGAGGGAGGCCACGTACCCAGGCGCTGGGCCCTGCCCTGTCAGGAAGGGCTCCCACAGGTCGGCGAAGTCGGCGAAGACGGTGGGTACCTCGATCGGTGAGGTGGACACGTCGACCAGCCCCGCGGCGGCCCACACGTCGCGCAATCGGTCCGGACGGCACAACGGGAAGCGGCGGCCCTCGTCCAGCGCGGCTGCGGACGGCTCCACCTCCACGGCCGCGTCCCAGAACCGGCGCAGGAACCCCATACCGTCGGCGTAGTCCCACACGTACGCGGCCACCGGGCCGCCGGGCCGGACCACCCGGGCCATACCGGTCACCGCCACCGTGGGCTCGGCGAGGAAGTTCAGGGCCAGACCGCTGACGGCGACGTCCCAGGTCCGGGGGCGCAGGGGCAGGGACATCGCGTCCGCCACGACGAAGCGTGCCGAGCCGAGAGCCCTTGCCCGGGCCGAGCCCACAAAACCCTCGGAGCGGTCGATCCCCACCACCCGCCGGGGCCGGCACCGGGCGGTCACGGCAGCGGACAGCACCCCGGTACCGCATCCCACGTCCACCCACTCCAGATCGTCGGCGCAGCCGAGCCACGCCACGAACTCCTCCGCGGCGAGCCGGCTCCACCGACCCATGTACCTTTCGTAGGCGGCTCCGGCCGCCCACACGTCGAACCGCTGCTCGTCCATGCCACTACGATCCCCGCATCGGGACCCGCACCGCACGCGGCCGCGCGGTCCGCGGCGGATCCGTGGCGCGATCCTCCGCCCGCCCGGTGTACCGGACGACGGGACGGGGTCCACGGCCCGGATCGGCGTACACCGGCCGGCTGGGGCCGGCCGGTTGCGGCCCGTGTCGCGCGCCGTTGCCGAGCGCCGGATCGGAAACCCTCACCGGCGCCGACGGGCCGCTGTGGGACCGGGCCCTCATGAGGGAGAGTCGGCCCCTGCCGACGTCCCCCAGCGGCGGCGGTCTCCGCTCGCAGCGACGAGGGCGACGTTCGCGAACCGCGCTCAGGCGTGGAACACAGGCGGCGTCAGGCGAGATGCCGGGAGAAGAACCTCAGCGCGCTGCCCCGCTCGAAGGCCGGCATGTCCCCGTGTTTGCCGGGGTTGGCGTGGAGCGTCTTGTCCGCGGAGGCGAAGGCGTCGAACAGCGCCAGGCCCTGCCCGCGCGGCACGCGTTCGTCGTCCCACTGCACCAGGAACAGCACGGGAACCGTGATCAGTGCGGCGTGTGCGCCCGATGCCAAGGCCCCGCCGAGGCCCAACACAGCGGCGCCGATGCGCGGTTCGGCGGCGACGAAGGGAACGCCGAGTCCGCAGCCCAGCGAGACGCCCCAGTAGCCCACCGGGCCGGCGCCGACGTGATCGAGGCGCTGGACCGCGTCCAGGACCGTCCGCCATTCCGGAACGGTCCGGCGGGCGACGAGCGCCTGGAATGCGGCGATGAGCGGTGCCGGATCCGCTCCGGCCTCCACACGTGCCTGGTTCTCGGTGGCGATGCGGTGGTAGTCCTCGTCCACAGGGCGGTCACCATGGCCCGGCACGTCGACCGCCACCACGGCGAAGCCGCACTCGGTCACACAACGGCGTGCGAGGTCCAGGACGTCGGGGGCCTTCTTGTGCTGGCCGCCGCCATGGCCGAGCACGATCAGGGGGCGGGTGCAGGCGGCACCTTCCGGCGTCCACAGTGCGCCGGGGATGTCGTCGAGGAGGAACAACTGTTCACAGACGCCGTCGGAGGACGTCTCGGAGAGGAAGCGCATCGCGTTCCAAGCCTTTCGGGGTGGCTTGCGCGGGCCCTTCCTGGGCCATGCGGGGGGAGGGGGCCCGACCTGTCGCAGTGTTGATCGGTCTCACCTCCTCGGTTCGCAGCGGTGCACGGCGGCAGCGAAGATATCACGGGGCCGCTGCCCTTACCGGTCGGGGACGCCGCCCGACCGTTGCCCTCCTGACAGAGTGTGAGGCGCTGGGTGGGACGCCCTGCCCGTCCGGCATCGCCTCCGGCTCGGGGCGGTCTGTCCGGCCGGAGCCCCCTTGCGCGGGCTGAGTGCGAAGGACACGGTGCCGGTCCCGGCGATGGTGCGTCGAGCGGCTGCCCCGTGCCCCGCGGCGAAGAGGCGTCACTCACCTCCTCCGTCGTTTCGGGCGGAGGGGGCGGATGCCGTCGGCGACCCGCCGGGGACGCCCACCGCCCTCCCCGCCGCCCTCCGTCACCCCGCCCCACGGCACCGGGGAAGCCGTGCCCGCAGCGCGGCGCCCCCGCCGCACGGCCAGCTCGCGGCCCGGCCTTCGAGGGGATCACGTCCCCGACCGGGCCACCCGCGCGGCCGCGTGGTCCAGCAGCATCTCCAGCGCCATCGGATAGGCGCTGTGCGGCATGCGCCGGGCCAGCAGTTCCGCCGTCGCGGCGATGTTCGGATGCGACTCGGCCGGCAGCCGCGCATAGGTGGAACGCCACATCTCCTCGTCGCCCGTGCGCGCCTCCTCGGTCAGTGCCAGGGAACCGGCGTCCAGCGCCGCAAAGGCCAGACTCTGGTCGATGAACGCGTGGTACACACCCACCGCCACCGCGTCGGCCAGCCCGGCACCACGCAGGATCCCGAGGATCGTCTCGTCCACCGCGATCTCACGGGGCCGGCCGGTCACCCGGCTGGCAGTGAGCACGGCGGCCTGCGGATGCGCCAGGTAGGAGGCGTGGATGGCCCGGCCCAGGGCCCTCAGGTCGGCTCTCCAGTCCCCGGTGGCCGTCCAGCCCTCCAGGGCCCGCCCCATCAGCTCGTCGCCGATGGCCCGGGTCAGATCGTCCATCCCGGCGAAATACCGGTAGAGGGTGCTGGGGTCCGCGCCGAGCGCGGCACCCAGGCGGCGCGCGGTCAGGCCCGTGCTGCCGTGCTCGCGCAGCACACGCAGCGCCGTCCCCACGATGATCTCCTCCGACAGCACGGTCCCGGACCGCGTCGGCCGCCGCCGGCGGCGCGCCGCCTCCCGCACCACAGGCTTCGCCATCCCGCCCTCGCCTTCCGCCGGCCCGTCCCGCCGGGCGCCCGCTCTTATGCCAACAGGGTTGACCTTACCTTCTGCCGTGCCGTTGCATCGAGCCTGCCCGGAGGCGCCCGCCTCCCGGAAGAAAGGTGTCTGACATGCGCGTACTCCTCGTGGGAGCCGGCGGTGTGGGTACGGCCGTCACCCGCATCGCAGCGCGCCGCGACTTCCTGACCCACATGGTGGTCGCCGACTACGACCTCGCCCGCGCCGAGGCGGCGGTCGACGCGCTCGGGGAGAGCGGCGCCCGGTTCAGCGCGCGGCAGGTGGACGCGTCCGACCGGGAGGCGGTGCGCCGCCTGCTCGTCGACCAGCGGTGCGACGTCCTCCTCAACGCCACCGACCCCCGGTTCGTGATGCCGCTGTTCCGCGCCGCCCTGGACGCCGGCGCCCACTATCTGGACATGGCGATGTCGCTGTCCGCTCCCCACCCGTCCCGCCCCTACGAGGAATGCGGGGTCAAGCTCGGCGACGAGCAGTTCGCCCTGGCCCGGCGCTGGGAGCAGAGCGGACGGCTGGCCCTGGTCGGCATGGGCGTCGAACCGGGGCTGTCCGACGTGTTCGCCCGCTACGCCGCTGACGAGCTCTTCGACGACATCGAGGAGATCGGCATCCGGGACGGCGCCAACCTGACTGTCGAGGGCTACGACTTCGCCCCCTCGTTCAGCATCTGGACCACCATCGAGGAGTGCCTCAACCCGCCGGTGGTCTACGAGAAGGGCCGCGGCTGGTTCACCACCGCCCCGTTCAGCGAGCCCGAGGTCTTCGACTTCCCCGAGGGCATCGGTCCGGTCGAGTGCGTCAACGTCGAGCACGAAGAGGTGCTGCTCATCCCACGCTGGGTGCAGGCGCGCCGCGTCACCTTCAAGTACGGCCTCGGGGACGACTTCATCGCCAAACTCAAGACCCTCCACGAGCTGGGTCTCGACGCCACCGCCAAGGTGACCGTGCCCGGTGACGGGGGGCCCGTGCGCGTCTCCCCCCGCGACGTCGTCGCCGCCTGTTTGCCGGACCCGGCCGGACTGGGCGACCGGATGACCGGCAAGACGTGCGCCGGCACCTGGGTCAAGGGCACCCGGGACGGAGCGGCGCGGGAGGTGTACCTCTACCACGTGGTCGACAACGAGTGGTCCATGCGCGAATACGGCTCGCAGGCCGTGGTGTGGCAGACGGCGGTCAACCCGGTCGTCGCCCTGGAGCTCCTGGCCACCGGCGCCTGGTCCGGCGCGGGCGTCCTGGGCCCGGAAGCCCTGCCCCCGCGCCCGTTCCTGGACCTGCTCACCGACTACGGCTCCCCGTGGGGCCTGCGCGACGAGGCCTGATCCGCGGCGCCGCCGGGCGACACCCTCCGTCCGGCGGCGTACGCGTTCCCGGCGTGCGGTCGGCCACCCGTGTCCGCACCGCCGCCGACGCACGCGACACCACTTCGGAGGGCATGGCCACCGGCGCCACGAGGACACCCTCGTACCGCCGGGTCGGTCCAAGGCGGTCAGGCCTGCACCCCTCGGGCACGGTCCGTGCCGCCGATGTCCTCGGTTCCGATGACACCCAGCAGTTCGAGCTGGGCGGCGCCTTCGCTGCCGGGCGGGGCGGTGAACCACAGCAGCCGCTGACAGCCGTCCTCGCTGAACATGCTGTGGCAGTCGAGTGCGATGACGCCCAGCGCGGGGTGGACGATGCGCTTGTGGTCGCTGCGGCGCAGGGCGACGTCGTGGGTGTCCCAGAGAGCGGCGAACTCCTCGCTGCGCCGCCTGAGTTCCACAACCATCCGCTGCACCGCGGTGTCGTGTCCGCGGCGGGCCGCGACGGCCTGAAGATCGGCGACGAACACGCGGGAATGATGGGGATGGTCCTCGACCGGGTAGAGGGCACGGGCGTCCGGATCGGTGAACCAGCGGTGCACCAGGCTGGCTGCGGGGCCGTGTGTCGCCGGGGGTCGGCCGACGAGCGCGACCGCCAAGGGGTTCTGGACGAGGGTCTCGTGCAGGTCGGTGATGACCTGGGCGGGAGTGGTGGTCAGGCGGTCCAGCAGGCCCAGCAGCGCCGGCTGGACATGCGCCGCGGGCCCGTGCCCGGCCGGCGGAACGGGCCGGTCCGCAAGGTGGAACAGATGGTCGCGGCTGTCACCGTTCAACCGCAGGGCCCGTGCCAGGGCGGCAAGGACCTGTGTCGAGGGCTGGGCGCCGCGGCCGCGTTCGAGTTCCGTGTAGTAGTCCGCGGAGAGCCCGGCCAGCTGAGCGACTTCCTCGCGGCGCAGGCCGGGAACCCGGCGGCGGGGCCCGGTGGGGAGCCCCACGTCGGCGGGGCGGATCCGGTCGCGCCGGGATCTCAGGAATGCGGCGAGTTCGGCGTGGTTCACGCCCTCCATGGTGGCGTGTACCGATGCGCTGAGCCAGGGGATGGCAACCCCCGGGTGGGCAGAGCCCTGGCTGACCTGCGAGGACCGGCCCAGGCTGGTGCTGCGGGCACGACGCCGCAGCCGGATCCGGCTGCGGCGCGCATGCCGTACGCCACGGCCTGACGGTGGTGGCGCCCTCGAACCCGGCCTTCCAGGAGCACCCATGTCCTCCCACGAAACCTCGCAGCACCCTGTCCCTTCCGGTCCCGTTGCCGAACGGGCCCGTGTCGCCGTCGTCACCGGCGGCTCGCGGGGCATCGGCCGTGCGGCGGTGAGCCGGCTCGCCGCCGACGGATTCGACGTCGTGGTCGGATACGCGGGCAGCCGTGATCTGGCGGAGGCCGCGGTCGACCAGGTCACCGGGGCCGGTGGCCGGGCGGTCGCGGTCCGTGCGGACGTCGCCGACGAGTCGCAGGTCGCCGAACTGTTCACCACGGCCGAGTCCGAGTTCGGCGGCGTCGACGTCGTCGTGCACGCGGCCGGACGCATGCACCTCGCCCCCGTCGCCGACCTGGACCTTGCGGAGCTGGACGCCGTCCACCGCACCAATGTCCGCGGCACCTTCGTGGTCGCCCAGCAGGCCGCCCGCAGGATCCGCGACGGCGGTGCCGTCATCACCTTCTCCACGTCCGTGGTGGGTCTGGCCTTTCCCGGATACGGCGCCTACAGCGCGAGCAAGGGTGCGGTCGAGGCCCTCACGATGATCCTCGCCCGCGAGCTGCGCGGCCGGGACGTCACGGTCAACGCCGTCGCCCCCGGCCCCACCGCCACCGACCTGTTCCTGCGGGGCAAGGACGAGGAGACCATCGCCCGGCTGGCCGCGCAGCCCCCGCTGGAACGCCTGGGCACCGTCACCGACATCGCCGAGGTGGTGGCCTTCCTCGCCTCACCGGCCGGCCACTGGGTCAACGGCCAGGTCCTCCGCGCCAACGGCGGCATCATCTGACAGCCCCTGTCAGCAACCCTCCTCTTTCTCTCCCCCGCTCTCTTCCCTTCTTCGTGCGAGGACCCCATGCCCACCGGCACACCCAGAACCGTTCTGCTGACCGGCGCCTCCAGCGGCTTCGGCGCGCTGACCGTACGCGCCCTCGCCCGAGCCGGGCACACCGTCCACGCGGGGATCCGGCAGACGGCCGGCCGCAACGCACCCGCGGTGGACGACCTCAGGCGCTACGCCGCCCGCCACGACGTCGACCTGCAGGCCGTGGAACTCGACGTCACCTCCCAGGAATCCGCCGACGCCGCGGTCGCCCACGTCCTGGCCGCCCATGGCCGACTGGACGTGGTCGTCCACAACGCCGGCCACCTGGCGACCGGGCCCGCCGAGGCCTTCACCCCCGAGCAGCTGGCGCAGCTGTACGACGTCAACGTGCTGGGCGCCCAGCGCGTCAACCGCGCCGCACTGCCGCACCTGCGGGGGCGGGCGGACGGCCTGCTCGTGTGGATCGGCAGCTCCAGCACCCGCGGCGGATGCCCGCCGTTCGCCGGCCCGTACTTCGCGGCGAAGGCCGCCCTGGACGCCCTGGCCGTCAGCTACGCCGCCGAGGTGCTGCGCTTCGGCGTCGACACCGCCATCGTCGTCCCCGGTGCCTTCACCTCCGGAACCAACCACTTCGCCCACGCGGGCGCACCCGCCGACATCGCCAGAGCCGCCGCCTACGACGACCACTACGGCGCCCTGATGACCGACCTGGAGGCGCGGCTGGCCGCACTCGTTCCGCCGGACGCGGACGCCGCGGACGTCGCCGACGCCGTCGTACGCCTCGTGGCCATGCCCGCCGGCACCCGCCCGCTGCGTACCCACATAGACCCCAGCCGTGACGGCAGCGAAGTCGTCTCCGCGGTCGCCGACCGCATTCGCGCCGACTTCTTCCGCCGCATCGGACTGGACGACCTGCTCACCGCAGGCAGCTCCCGGTAGATCCACCGCACTTCACGCTCCAGAAGGAGAAACCTCCATGCCGTTCGCACACTTCAAGGTCCCCGCCGGCACCCTCGACGAGAAGCAGAAGGAGAAGATCGTCACCCGCACCACCGAGCTGTACGTCGAGATCTACGGCGAACGGGCCCGCGCCAACACCATGGTCCTGGTCGACGAGGTCGCCGACGGAGGCTGGGGGATCGGCGGCAGCGTCCTGACCCTCGCCCTGCTCCAGCAGACACCGGATCCGGAGGCCTGACGCCCGCTGTCCCCGAGCACGGCCCGCTCCACGCCTCGTGCCCGGTCGGCCCCGCGCCGGCTGGGCACGAGGCGTGTCGTCCCGACGAGGACCGGGGTCCGGACGACGGCAGCCGGTCCCGCGCAGGCTGCCGTCCCGGCGCGGCGCCGGCGCCACGAGTCGGGGTGGCCCGCGCCTCAGGGACGGCGGGCAGCCCCGACTCGTGGCCGAGTCGGCCGGTGGGCAGATGGCCGAGCGTGTTCAGGTCGGTTCGGCTGTCGATCGCAGTGCGTCGCAGGCAGCGCAGCAGTGCGAGTCGTGCGCCGAAAGGCCTTCGACGCCCTCCGGGTCGGCCGGGCCCGAAGGATCGGTCACGCCGAGGGTGTCGTTCCGTACACCGCAGCTGCGCGGGTTGTTCGCTCGCCTCAGTGCGCGCCGGTCTCGACCGAGGCCTTGGACGCTGTTGTCGCCGAAGGCGCGGAGGTGTCGCTCTGCTGGAGTTCAGCGAGGAGTTGGTTCCGCCCGGCCATGAGCTCGGTGAGGATGCGGCGCGCTGCGCGAAGGAGTTCGGCCACGTCGCCGCCGGCCAGCGCGTACCTGACGGTCGAGCCTTCGCGCATGGACACCACGATGCCGGCGCGGCGCAGAACGGCCAACTGCTGCGAGAGGCTGGAGGGCTCGATGTCGATGTCGGCCAGCAAGTCACGCACGGGCACCGGGCCGTGCTGCAGCAGTTCCAGGACCCTGATACGCGCGGGATGGCCAAGCATGCGGAAGAACTCTGCCTTTGCTTGATAGAGGGGGACCTGCATAGCGCTCTTCCTGCCTGTCGAGGTGGCCTGTCACGGCGCGGCGGTGCCCGGGGGCGCAGCCGCGCCATGAGTCGTGCCTGTTCATTTTTATCGGTCCGGTCGGCTTTCGGTCATGAATTGTCGTCCTCTCCATGTGATGGCTTGAAGAATTCTTCAATTCATGGGCATAAGTAAGCCCCGGCCGCAGGGTGCCTAGACCTCCAGTTGTCCTTCGATCCGCTTGAGCTGGTGGCGGGCCATCGCCAGGTTCGAGCGGGTCTTGTCGATGACGAGGTAGAGGAACAGGCCGTTTCCGTCCCGGCCGGTCACCAGTCGGACGAGGTGGTACTGCCCTCCCAGGGTGATCAGGATGTCCTCGATCTGGCTCTTGAGGCCGAGCATTTCCATGGTGCGCACCTTGGCGCGGATCACGTCCGTGTTCCCGGCCGCGGCGACCGTCAGGTCCAGGTCCTTGCCCCCGCCCAGGGTGCCCAGGGCCATGCCGCTGGTGTAGTCGACGACAGCCGCCCCCAGCGCTCCCTCGATCGCGGTCATCATTTCCTTCAGTGCCACTTCCACGGTCGCCATCGGCGCCCTCCCCTTGATCATCGGCTGTGGCCGGCTTCGTTTTCCGGGCCTGCCTGTGGACGCACCGTACGTGTGCGGGACCGGCGGGAGAGATGCCTGACCGGGAACGATTCAGGATGATCGGAAAGTGATCCGATGTGTAAATTCCATGATCGGGATTGCAGGATTGATCGAGGTGCGTGGTTCGTCTGCCGACTCCTCGAAAACCAGCTCCGCAACGTCGGCGACCGCACCTCGCGGTCCAGCTGAGAACGCCTCGCGGATCCGCCCCCGGCACCCGCCCCGCTCCCGTCCGGCGCAGGGACGCGGCGACGCTCAGCAGCCGCACCCAACACAGGACACCTGCCCGCCCGCCCGCGCCGCCCCACCCCGGCGGGCGCGTACACCACAGAGGGCTGCACGCCGTCCGTGACATCAGGGCACGGCGTGGGCACCCGCGCGCATGCGGGGCACGGGTGGCGTCCGTAGGCTGGTGTGCGCGGAGGGCAGCCACGCCCCGCATGATCCGGTCCGGCGTGATCCCGTTCGGCCGGCTCAACGCCCGCGGCGGCCGGGGCAGCGGCCAGTGTCGTCGGCTTGACGACCGCCCTCGGTGAGGCCGTGGCCGGGGCGAACAACACCTTCCGTGAACCGGGCCCCGGGTCGTGCGGCCGCACAGCGACCGGGTGAGGCAGGACAGGGACACCATGGACATCGAGCCGACCTGATGGACATCGAGCTGACCTACAGGAGAGGACTGCTGCGCAGCATCGGCGACATGGAGGTCACCTACGGCCGAAGGGAGTGGCTGGACAGCACACCACGGGCCCTGGGTGTATGGCCGCTCGAGTACCAACGGTTCGGCACGACTCTGCGCGCCGTGGGCGGCCTCGAAATCACCTACCGCAGATGGTCCACTCTGCCGCGTACCGTCGGTCGGTGGAACTGCGCGTACAGCAGGTTCGGCACCCGCCTGCTGCGCCTCGGGCTCCATGAACTGAGGTACGACGGGGGTGGCAGCCGAGTCCGCGGCATCGGCCCGCTCGAGATCTTCTACGACCGTCTCGGCACTCGTCCCATTCGCGTGCGGCTGGACGGCGAGAGCCGGTCACTGCCCGACGACCTCGTCCTGGCGCTCTTCCTCGTGCTCTTCTGGCAGCAGCAGGCCTGGGAGGCGTCCCGTCGCGACAGGAGCCGATAGCCGTACCGACCCGCCGGGAGTCGCCCCGCGGGCGACCGTGCACGTTCGACGAACAGTCCCCTGTGATGCCGATTGCCGGGCGAAGGCCGGGGGCCGAGCCCGGGCGGCTCCAGCCGTGCCGGGGTGGAGCCGCCCGGCGGACCGGCCCGGGTCGGGGGAAGGGGCGGCGGGGCCGCCCGGCTTCGAGGCTGCGGTTGCTGCTCGGGCGGTCCGTGGCCGGAGTCAGAATTTGCTGCCGAAGTCCTGGGTCCACCACGGGCCGCCCGAGCCCTGATGGACGCCCACCCCGATGTTCTTGAAGGAGCAGTTCAGGATGTTGGCACGGTGGCCCGGGCTGTTCATCCAGGAGTCCATGACGGATTGGGGTGTCTGCTGCCCCATGGCGATGTTCTCCCCGTAGGTGGACCAGCGGTAGCCGGCGTCCGTGATGCGCTGGCCGGGATCGGCGCCGTCGGGGTTGGTGTGGTCGAAGAAGCGGCGTGCGGCCATGTCGTCGGAGTGGTCCTGGGCCGCCTTGTCCAGCTGGGAGTCCTCCGTGAGCGGCCCGCAGCCTGCCTTGGCCCGCTCTTTGTTGACCAGTGCGACGACCTGGCCCACGGTGCCGGAAGGGGTCGGCCCGGTCGGCGGCGCCGCAGCGAAGGCGGTCTTGGTCGGTCGGGGGGTGGGGGAGGGTGCGGAACTGCTCTTCGTGGGGCGGGCCGAGCTCGGGGTGGGGCTCGGCTTCTTCGTGGCCGAGGGGGTGGGGCTCGGCGACGGCGTCACGGTCGGCGGCGCCGCGTCGAGGGTGCGGGTGGCGGACAGGTCCACCACCGGGTCGCCGGCGGGTCGGGCGGCAGCCGTCTCCTCGTCGCCCGTCCCGGGCTCGGTCCCGAAGTACCACAGGCCGCCGCCCGCGACGCATGCCGCCACGACCGCGCCGCCGATGGCCCGGCGCCGCACGCGTCGGCGCCGACGTGCCGCGCTGCGGGACGTGGCACGGCCGCTGGAGGCGCGGTGGCCGGAGCGCGTACCCCCCGCACCGGCGCCCCCGTCGGCACCCGCGCCGGGAAGGGCGGAGGCGGCTGTCCCCGCCGGGGACGCCGAGCCCGCCAGGCCGATGCTGTCCGCCGTGGCGCCCCACAGGGCTGCCGACACGGGCACCATGGCCAGGCCGGCCAGGAGCCCCTCGGCGGGCATCAGCCCGCTCCACAATCCCGAGCACCGCATGCAGGCGCGGGCGTGCCGGGCTATTCGCTTGCGCCACAGCGCCGACGGCCTGCCGTCCCAGGAAGCCAGCACGACGCCCAGTTCCTGGCACGGCGGCTGTGCCTCCAGCGCCCGGACCACCACACGGCCCGCCTCCAGTTGCGCCTTCATCCGCTGCACCCGGACCGCGGTGTGCTGCGGTGACATCTCCAGAGCCGCCGCGACCTCCGCGCGCGTCAGCTCGCCGGCGCACTCCAACCACCACAGCGACAGCAGCGCCCGGTCGTCGGGCTCCAGCCAGCGTGTGGCCCGCGCGGTCTCCCGGCGCTGGCCGGACAGTTGCAGCCGCACCATGGTCAAGTCCACGAAATCAGCGCCCGGGTCCGCGAGGTCCTGGGCTTCCTCCATGGTGCCGGGCGCGGTCTGCCGGGCCTGCCAATGCGCTCGGACCTGGTTCATCGCGATGGTCACGAGCCAGGAGCGAAAGCTGTCGGGGCTGCGCAGGTCGCCCAGGGAGTTCAGGGCACGGAGCATGGTGTCCTGCACGACGTCGTCGACGTCGACGGAACCGTTCAAGGCACGGCCCACGATGTTGTAGACCAGCGGGAGGTACGCGCCGACCAGAGCGTCCTGGGCCGCTGAGTCGCCTGCTCGGGCAGCGGTGACCAGCGCAGCCGACTCCACCGTGTGCTGTGTACTCATCAGAAGCATCCCTGTCCTCGGTGCCGGACGGTGCTGCCCGACACATGGGAGACCCCCCGGCGAGCTTCCGATAACAACTTTTCGGAGACTCGTTCGACCAGAGACTGGCCGCAGGGGACGGCTCCCGCAATGGAAGAGATCACAGTGGCGGTCACGAACTGCCCCCGTCGTGCATCACCATCGACAGTCAGATGTTGATATGTGCTGACTTCGCTCTGTCGGAGCGTCACCGGCTATCTGTCTGGTATCAGTCGATATGCTCCGCCGAGTCGGAGCGGGAGGCGGACACCGCTGCCCGCGGGCTGCACGCACACGCCGGCTCCTCGTCCGTGCCGTGGCCGAGACTCGACGTCGGAGTCGGACGAGGGCGCCGAGTGCCGTCGGCCGCCGCGCGAAGGATGCCTCTGATGCCGCAAGCCGTGCGACGCAACGCACGGCAGCGCCGACGCCACCCCGTGACGGCCCGACCGATGGCTCGGCCGCCTGGCGGTCGGGCCACGGCGACGACCGCCCGTTGCACCCTGGCGCCGACAGGCGGGACGCCGCTGTATGTTCCACCGATCGGGTCCGCAAGGAGTCCCGCCCGCATCCCGTCGCCACGGCACCGGACCCCGCGCGAGGTCCGAGTTCTTCCCGAACGTCATGTCAGGTCATGGACAAGCGGGTCGTGTCGCCGGGGTGGGCGGAGGGCCGGTTCGCGAAGGATGAGGGGCATGGGGATCGTTCTGCCGACTCTTTTCGCACTGCTGGCCGCACTCAGTAACGCGCTGGCCACCGTGCTGCAGCGCCGGGCCGCGCTCACCGTGCCGCAGTCCAAAGGCTTCCGCCCGGGGCTGATCCTCGATCTGCTGCGTAGGCCGGTCTGGCTGGCGGGGATGACGACGGTGATCGCGGCCGGCGTGTGGCAGGCGGTCGCGCTGGCGACCGGTCCGCTCTCGCTCGTTCAGCCGCTGTTCGTCCTGGAACTGCCGCTGGCCCTGCTGTTCGCGTCCGTGATGCAACGCCGCCGCCCCTCCGGCACGCTGATGCTGCAACTGCTCGTCGTCGTCGCGGGGCTGGGTGTGGCGCTGTGGTCCGCCGCGCCAGCCGGCAACCGCACGCATG
Source organism: Streptomyces actuosus (assembly GCF_016921115.1). Classification (GTDB taxonomy): domain Bacteria; phylum Actinomycetota; class Actinomycetes; order Streptomycetales; family Streptomycetaceae; genus Streptomyces; species Streptomyces actuosus_A. The sequence continues at coordinate 4,049 of NZ_JAFFZS010000059.1, read as the reverse complement.
TGGCCATCGATCGCTGGCTTCCCGTACTGGTCGCCTGCGCGGGCGCTGTCGTCGTGCTGACCCTCGCCGGGCTGAAGCGCCCCCCGGGCAGGCTCCGTGCCGCGTGCCTCGGTACAGCCACCGCCATCTGCTTCGCCCTCACGGCCGGCTTGATGAAGACCGCGGTGCACATCCTCACCGACGCCGGGATCGGCGCGTTCCTGACCTCGTGGCAGACCTACGGATTCGCAGCGAGCGGGGTGTGCGCCATGCTCCTGCTGGAACACGCGATGCAGGGTGGACCCCTGGTCGCCTCACAGCCCGCACTCACCCTGGGGGACGCCACCGTGAGTCTCCTTCTCGGCGTGCTGGTGTACGAGGAGCGTGTGCGGGGCGGTTGGTGGCTTCTGCCCCTGGCATTCGGGGTCGGGCTGATCGTCGTCGGTGTGCTCGCCCTGGCCAGGAGTGAGGCGGAGACGTTGTAGCGCGTGTCCACCGGGGCGGACCAGCAGGCACCCACAGGATGATCTGCGCCGTCGTCCTGGTGCCGGTGAACACCGGCGAACCCCGCCCCACGACCAGTTCGGCCGGCGCCGCCGGGCCCGCGACGGCGGCAGGCCGTTCCTGTTCCGGCTCCGCCGCCCGTGCCTTCACGCACCACGATGCCGTCGAGCGGTGCATCGCTCCCCCGCAGGCAGTGGCGCGGCCTGGCCGTGGGAGCCGAGGCTCGGCGTGGCCTGCGCATCGGTTGCTCCACCTAGCGGGCAGCCTCTCCCGGACCTGGCGCCGGTCAGGGGAAGGCATCCAGGGGGCTTCGCCGTCGGTGCGGGTGAGTGAGCCTCCGCCAACTTGAAATCGGCGGGCAAGGGCTGGTGTGACCGGCTTTCGGGGTGCGACCTCCTCTCCCTGCCACCTGACGTGCTTGCTGGACCGGTCATGGCCCGCGAGGTCGGCCAAGTGCCGGGGTGGACATCAGCGTGCGGAGCAAGCTGGAGCCGCTGCGGGGGGGGCGGGTCAGGCCGACCGATCGCGGCTGGCCACGACCACATCCGCACTCCGCCTGTGCGCCACCGGTCTCGGGCTGTTGGCGGACTTCGGCTTCTGTGGCCCGGACGACGACATCCTCGACTCCGTGATCGTCAACGGTTGCACCGCCACCCGCACCCACAAGCTCATCCCGGGCCAGAAGACGGGGACCGGTCGTGCGCGCCGCCGTACGACACTCCCTGAGGCGCACCGCACGCGAGAGAAGGTCGACTCGCGATCGACTGAGGGCCGCCTCGGGACATCAGTCCCACCAGGAGACGACAGCGAGGCTCCGCCGTGAGGCTTCCGTGTAGAACTCGCGCAGAGTCTCGAAATGGTCCAGCAGGTAGGTTCTGGGCCCGCCGGCGAGGCTCTCGGCTCCGTGGCCGATCAGAGCGCCCGCCTCACGGATGTCCAGGGGCAGCGCCGTCAGAACGGCCTGGAGATCGATCTCCCCGAGCAGATCGGAGACTCGCCGGACGGCCGGCGGGTCGAGGGCGGCCGGCGCGGGCCCGAAGGGGCCGATGGCATGAGGGTGAGCGTCGAGGAACCCGACGTCCGTCGTCGTCTCGCCGTCGGTGGCCCGACTGAGTGCGGCGAGGTGCAGCTCGTCCACTCCGGCGATCTCGCATGCACGTTCGAGCATGGCTGGGGCCCAGCCCAGGTCCAGGCGGTCGGCAGGCGACGGATCCCACCGGTGATCACCGTCGGAGGACTCATCGGCACGTGCTCGGCAGGCGGTGAGATAGCCCGGGGAAACGCGGGCGAGCTGCTGCGTGACGGCCATGGCAACCAGTATCCCGGCGGTGTCGGCTTCCGTCATACGAGAACTCCTCGCGCCACACGATCTTCCTCGGAGCCGCCGCCTCCAGCCCTCCGGCCGCCCACACGCTCGGGAGCCGCGCGTCGAAGATCCTCTTCCCGGCCGGGCCTGCGCCTGCCGGCCGCGTCCGCCTCGTCGCCGCCAGGCTGCAGGGGGAGTGCGCGGCGACCGGGGGCGTCACACGTTGCGGCTGTTGTTGAGTCGGGCCGCCCGGCGGGTGAGGTGGTCCCGTTCGGCGAGGCTGGTCGCCTTGCGTGCTGCTTCGGCGTACAGACGTGCGGCCGTTGCCGTGTCGCCGGCCCGCTCGTGCAGGTAGGCCGCCGCCGCGGTGTGCCGGGGCAGTGTCTCGTCGAGCCCGCTGAGTTCCGCGAGCCCGGCGCGGGGGCCGTCGGCCTCACCCAGAGCGACGGCCCGGTTGAGCCGGGCGATCGGGCTGCCGGTCAGGCGGACCAGTTCGTCGTACCACTCGACGATCTGCACCCAGTCGGTCTCCTCGGCGGTGGGCGCGTCCGCGTGGAGGGCGGCGATGGCGGCCTGTGCCTGGAACTCACCGAGCCTGTCGCGTGCCAGGGCCGTCTGCAGGATCTCGACGCCCTCGGCGATCGCAGCGGTGTCCCACCGGCCGCGGTCCTGCTCGGCGAGGGGCACCAGGCTGCCGTCGGGCGCGGTCCGGGCGGGGCGCCGGGCGTGGTGGAGCAGCATCAGGGCGAGCAGCCCCGCCACTTCGGGATGATCGATCGCGGCGGCGAGCTGCCGGGTGAGCCGGACGGCCTCCGCGGAGAGGTCGACCTCTCCCAGGTACCCCTCGTTGAAGACGAGGTAGAGGACACGCAGAACGGTGGCGACATCCCCGGGCCGGTCGAACCGCACGCCGGACACGGTGCGCTTGGCTCGGCTGATGCGCTGCGCCATGGTCGCCTCGGGCACCAGGTAGGCCTGGGCGATCTGTCGGGTGGTGAGTCCGCCGACGGCGCGGAGGGTGAGGGCGACCGCGGAGGCCGGGGTCAGCGCCGGGTGGGCGCACAGGAAGTACAGCTGCAGGGTGTCGTCCACGGCGGGGGCGTGGCCTGGGGCCGGCTCGGCATCGACCCGGTCCTCGCGGCGGCGCCGGGCGGTGTCGGCCCGGGTGGCGTCCAGGAACCGGCGCCAGGCCACGGTGAGCAGCCATCCCCTGGGATCCCGCGGGGGTGCGGTGGGCCAGACGCGGACTGCTTCGACCAGGGCGTCCTGCACGGCGTCCTCGGCCGCCGCGAAGTCGGCTCCGCGGCGGACGAGGGCGCCGAGGACGCTCGGCGTGAGGCTGCGCAGGAATGCCGCGTCCATGGGATGGTTCAGTCCGTGACGGTGGGCGGCGCGGTCAGGAACGGGCGCAGCTCCAACCACTCGTGGATCGGCTTGCCGCCCGCCCCGGGGGCGGCCGACAGCTCCCCGGCCAGTTCGACGGCCCGCTCGTAGGTGTCGACGTCGATGACCATCCATCCGGCGATGAGATCCTTGGTCTCGGCGAACGGTCCGTCGGTGACCGGCGGGCGCCCCTCGCCGTCGTAGCGGACGAACGTGCCCTCGGGGGCGAGCGCCTGGCCGTCGACGAACTCGCCCGTCTCCTCCAGCCGGGCCGCGAAGTCGTGCATGTACTGCATGTGCGCCGAGATCTCCTCGGGCGTCCACTGGTCCATCGGCACGTCGTTGACCGCGGCCGGACCGCCTCGGTAGTGCTTGAGCAGCAGGTACTTCGCCATGGTGCCTCTCCTTGGTGCCGTTGCGGCCCATTGTGGCCGCATCCACGAGGGAGACGGAGCCGGCGCCGGGTTCTCGACATCCGTACCGGAGTTTTTTCGGCGTGTGCGCAAGAGCCGTCCACCGGCGGGCGCGCCAGGCACAGGTGGAGGTGCGGCCCCCGGGTACGGGCGGTCGATCGGGGCCCACCTCCTTGCGGGTGCCAGGGCGACCGTGCACGTGCCGGCACCGGTGCGGACGGGACTCCGTGCCGCACCGTGGACCCCGCACTGTGGGACCTCCGCTCTCACCGGTCACGGACACCACTCGTGGCGGTGGCCGGGGTCCTCGGCGTACGACTGCGCGAGCGCTTCGCGTGCCTAGTAGTGCTTGGTCAGGTTGGTGTGTGGGTGGGTATGTCGCGGTGGCAGGTGGGGCAGGCGCCGGTCCAGGTCGCGAGGAGTGTCTGCAGCTCGCGGACGACGTGGTAGAGGCTCAGGCCGGC
>NZ_JAFFZS010000058.1 GCF_016921115.1 Streptomyces actuosus | reverse complement strand
CGCAGCCGGCTCCGTCGGCACCCCGACTACGGGTACGTCACTCCACTCGAAACGAGATCCTTGCTCAGGCAGAACCTCGTCCCGGCAGCGTAAACACCCGCTGTCCAGTTCGCGGGGGGAACTTCAGTCCGGTCTATTGATGGCCCCTTCGGCGGCCGCAAGTGACAACCCTGCACCCCCGGGCTGCCCCGGGGTCGTCTGGTGCAAGGTTGTACGAGTCGGTACCAGCTAACGAGAGCATCGGTGCAACAGCGGGCAAGCGGAACGGTTCATCGACCACTTCCAGACTTACCTACGCCATGAGTACGACGAAGGCCAAGTCGACCACCTGGAGCTCCGAGTTGGGAGGCAGCGCCTCGTGGGGTATCGCGAGAGTAGAGGCCAAGGCCGGCCGGGAAATCACCAAATCAACCTCAACGGGCAAGACGGTCACAAACTGGATGGACGTGCCGGGCGGGAAGTACGGGTACACCACTCCAAAGATCGAGCGCACGAAATACGTCATCGAGAAGTGGCAGGACACCCCCCGGTGTACCCCCAGGTTCCTCGGAAACATGGGAAAGCTTCGCGGCATCACGGCTTACCCGTTCTTCTCAGAGTGCATCGCGAGCCGCGCCTGCACACCGAAGCCCTGACCTGACCGAGCAGAGGGCGGCTGTCACGGTCGCCCCGAACGTGCCGCACCCACAAGACCAGGGGGAATCAACCGTGGCAGTACCTCTCCGATCCGTCAGCGAGTCTCGCTTCCCGCGACGTTGGCTGGCGGCTGCCGCAGCCCTAGGCCTCATGGGAGCGGCAGGATGCGCGCAGGATGACGTCGCAGACGAAGGGCCCCGGGGCATCGTCCTCGATCTGGGCGGACGCGTCGCCGTTCTCGACGACATCAACGCCAAGACGAAGATCGTCGCCGAGCGTCCGGACGGAACGGAGCGTCTGGACGTCTACCGGTTGACCGATTCACGTCAGCTGGCATCCGGGCAGATTCTGGGAATCCAGAACGGCAGCGTCGTGGCCGTTGACCCCCGAGCCCCGCAGAAGGCGGTCGTGCTCGCCCCTGCCACCAGTTGGTTCCCTGCAACGACGGAGAACACGGTCTGGGCAGTCACCGAAGAGCCGGCCGCTACGGCCTGCACGGGAGACGAGATCCCCGAATCGGTACGAGCCCGCTTCACCATCACCGAACAAGCGATCTCCGGGCGACCCTCGGGCCGGACCCTGACACTGCCGTGTGGTCTGCAGCCCATCGCCGAAACCCCCCTGGGAATTCTCGCGCAGCAGACCGTCAGGGACGTCCCCGCCTCTGGCAACGCCAAGACGGCACAGACCCGTATCGTCGTGCTCGACACGAACGCCACTGCCGTGGACCAGGTATTTGACGAAAGCGCGACGATCCTCAGCACCGCCGGTTCGCGGCTGCTGTGGAAGCAGGACGAGTGCGATGGCACGACTTGCGTCAAGGCCTATGACACGGGCACCAAGGCGACGACGGTTCCCACCTGTGCGAAGGGCTCTCTCGTCGGCCGCGGTGTTCTGGACCGGACCGGACGCTGGTACGCCAGCGCTATCCAGTCCGACGACGGGACGCACCTGGCTGTCCTCGACCTCGCACGGAACAAGTGCACGGATCTCGGCAGCAACCCGAGCCTCAGCGACAACAATGACCTGAACGGCGATGTAGCCGCATCCTGGAGCAGGTTCAACCTCCTGGTGCTGGACGCTCGTTCCGGATCTCTCACCTCCATCGACGCGGAATCCGGGAAGAAGGTGGTCCGTGACCAGGCCCTCGACGTCACCCAAGGCGCCCAGGTGTGGGGGGCGCTGACCAAGTAGGAATGTGCGTAGGGCACTGTCAGCTGCGGATGGCCTGTGGAGACGATCCCTATTGATCCGAAGCGGTTTGGGTTCTGGGTCGTTGGTGGGGTGTGAGCGATCTGGTGGGGGACGCGTGGCATCTGTCGCCGTCGGCGCAGGAGGCCCTGCGGCTGCGAGCGGTGGCCGCGTTGATGGCGGGGCGGGACCGTGAGGACGTGGCCGCGGTCTTCGGCGTGTCGCTGAGGGCCGTCGACAAGTGGTGGGCGAAGTGGCAGGCCGGCGGCCGTGAGGCGCTGGTCATGCGCCCGCGGGGCAGGCCGGTCGGGGTGCACCAGGTGCTCGGGGAGGCCGAGCAGGCCGCCGTGCGGCACGTGGTCCTCGATCACCGGCCCTGTGACATGGGCCTGAGCGGGCGGTTGTGGACGCGGCGGCTGATCGGTGACCTGATCGCGAAGCTGTACCGGGTGCGGCTGACCGAACCGGGGGTGGGCACGTAGCTGAAGCGGTGGGGGGTGTCCTTCCAGCGCCCGGACAAACGGGCCGTCGAACAGGACCCCGAGGCCGTCCGGCGCTGGCACCAGGAGACCTGGCCGAAGATCCGCGCGAAGGCGAAGGCCGACGGCGGTGAGATCCTCTTCGCCGACCAGGTCGGCATCCGCTCCGACCAGGTCACCGGCCGCACCTGGGGCGAGAAGGGGAGGACGCCCGTCGTGCGGCGGAGCGGGAACCGGTTCTCCGTGAACGCGATGTCCGCGATCAGCACCAAGGGCCGCATGCACTTCATGGTCTTCACCGAGAGCTTCACCGCCGAGGTGATGTGCCGCTTCCCGGACCGGCTCGCCCGCCACTTCGACCACAAGTCCACCTCGTCGTCGACGGACACTCCGCCCACCGGTCCAAGACGGTCCGAGACTGGCTCGCCGCCCACCCCGAGGCTGTCGAGTTGCACTTCCTGCCCCGTACTCGCCCGAGCTGAACCCCGACGAGCTGGTCAACGCCGACCTCAAGCACAGCCTGCCCCGGCAGCACCGAGCCCGCGACCAAGCCGAACTCGCCGCCGAAACCAGCCGCTTCTCCCGCCAGCGCCAGCGTCAGCCGCACATCGTCCGCGGCTACTTCGGCGGCCGGCACGTCCGCTACGTCCTGGACGAGAACCCCATGAGTTTCTGATCAATACCCGCGACCAGGCTTCCTTCTTCCAGACCTCGACCGCCACGTGGCACGGATCGTGCACCGTCGCGACCGCTCGGGCTGACGGGCCCGTCACTCGCCTTTGCTCGGGGCACCGTCGGCCCGACCGGGGCCGGTCCTCTCGTCTCGCAGGACCGGCTGCACCTCCGGGTCGGCACTGTCCCGGAACGGGACGGCGCTCCTTCGCCTGCTGGGTGAACGTCAGGATCCTCGGGGCCAGCAACTCGGCCGGGTCCGGGCCGCGTTCGGTTCCCGGTTTGACGTAGTCGCGCAGTCCCGCCACGAACGTGCCGAGCAGGGCGGGATCGCCCTCCGCGGAGGTGTCGCCCTTCGGCGGCAGCATCTGCGTGGTGATCGCGGTGCAGTTCTTCGGCCAGCCGGGCACGCCCCGGAGCACCCCGCAGTCCCGGGTGAAGTAGTACACGAAGAACTTGTCGCTGTGCCCGACGCTCTTCGCGTAGCCGTCGGCGGAGCCCTTGAGGTCGGTGTCCAGGACGTTCGCCACGCCGGCCAGCAGCGCGGCGTCGTTGACGGACAGGGCGCTGTACGTCGCGTTGCCGGTCTCGGTGGCGAGGGTGTCGACGACCGCGTAGACCTGCCCGGAGTCCAGCGGGAGGGCCCGCTGCGACAGGAAGTAGGCGGCGTCCTGCTGGTCGCCCAGGCAGTCCATGTTGATCGAGCGGCAGTACGGTCCCGTCCACCCGTACTCCTCGACGGGGTCGATCATCCGCGTGGACTCCGGCAGCGGCTGCGTGCAGTCCTCGGTCCGCAGGTGCGCCGTACCGCGGACCCGGTCGCACACGGCGCCGATCAGGTTCCGCATGTCACCTGCCAGGGAGGCCTCGCTGTCGGCCGTCCGGGCGCCGAAGGTGAGCGGGCCGTAGCGTTCGACGGGGCCGGCCGAGGCGGGCGCGCGCACCCGCATCACCGTCAGCGGGGGTTTCTGCCGCCACGCGTTCGCGGCCTGCTCCTGGCCGGGGTCGGGCAGGGCGTAGCGGAACGCGGTCAGGAAGTCGATGGCGTTCCTGCCCCCGCTCCTCTGCAGATCGGCGACCAGCCCGGCTCCGATCGGATCACCGGTCGCGCCTCCTCCCGGGTCGGCCCGCTGCTGACCGCACCCGACGGCGGCGGCGAGTATCACGCAGGTCAGCGCGCACCAGATCCTTTTCGGCGCCATACGGCCCAACGTGTCCTCCTGGCCCCCTGAACGTCTCGAAGGTGTCGGTCGGCCGGGCTGTGTTGCGTCGCCCCGCCCCCGACCGCGACAGCTCTCAGTAGTTTCAATGTCGCCTTGTGTGCACGGCCGGGCACGCGCGGTGGGCCGGGTGGGCGTCCTGCCGCCGTAGCTGTGGCCGGCGCATCGGCACGTGCCGACGGGTGCTGCCGGGATGTCCGGGCCGCCTTCGGGGCCCCGGCGGGTCGGGGCCCGGGGGTGCGAGGGGGTGCGCGGGCGGTGGCGCCGCCGCCGGGTCGGGTGCGAGGGGAGCGGCTTTCCGCGCCTCGGCCCGTAGGTGTCGCCGGGGGTGTGCTGCGAGAGGGGGGCAGCTCGCGGGTGTGGGGCTGGTGCGCCCTCAGGAAGCGGTGAGGGGGACGGTGATGGTGAGGTGGCCGTCGCCATCCGGTTGCGGGGAGTCGAGTGCGTTCATGCAGGCGGCCAGGTGGTCGCTCACCCGCCTGGTGACGTCCTCGTCCGGGCCGGCCGTGCCGTACGGGGCGAGTTGGCACTCGTCCTTCGTCGGCGGGTGACCGCCGACGTAGCGGGCCGCGTCCGTGCTGACGGTCCAGCAGGCCAGCGAGACTTCACCTGATCGCCCGCCGACTGCCGCACCCGGATGTGGGAGCACAGCGTGAAGTCGTCACCGCCCAAGGTGACCGTGGTGTTGAGCTCGTGGCGCGGCGAGCACTGTGCCGGCAGTTCACGGACGGCCGGTTGCCGGTTGCCCAGTGCCGCTCGCCATGGGCTCCGCGTAGACCATCGGGCGACCTCCCCCGCGTCGGTGGAGGGCAGCATCGCACGTGTGACGGGCCGTGGCCCTGCCGCTCCGGCTGCTGCGGCCCGGCCGGGGCAAGGTCCTGGCTAGGCGCGCGGTTCGGACTCGTCCGCGCCCTCCTCGGTGGGGAGTTTGGCGACGAAGGAGCCGAGGCCGGGTTCGGTGTAGATGAGCCCCTCCCTGCGCAGGTTCTGGAGGACCTTTTGTGCCGTCGCCGTCGCGATGCCGAACTCGGCGATGATCTGCATGACGGACGGCACGCGGGTACGCGGCGGGTACGTGCCGTCGTCGATCCGCTGTCGGATCACTTCGGCGACCTGCCGCCAGCGTGGAATGTCTGGTGCGAACTGCATCACCACACCACCCTGCCTGTACTGGGTACACCAGTGCGATCCCTGCCAAGCCCTAGTACACCATGGTCTGCTACCGCTACAGTGGCGCAACGAAGAACCCCCGCGACGGGTGGAGCCGTCCGGGGGCCTTGGCCACCAGCTGAACTGGAGCTGATGACATGAGCGACCTTATCCGTCGCCTGGCCGTCCGGGTGGGCCGTGCGCTCGTCCGGGCCGGATCGACGCGCCCGCCCGCCACCGCACCCGTCGCCGGGCATCGCACCGCTTTCCGGGCGCGGCCGGTCCCGCCCGCGCCCCTGCCGCGCCACCGCAGCCCCTACGGGCTCGTCACCGTTCTCGACGGCGGGGCCACCCGCGCCGTACGGCCCTACGTGGTCGCCCACGAGCGGCAGTGGCGGCTCCTCCACGGGTCGGCGTCGGGGCAGGTCCTGGCGCCGTCGGCGCCGGGGCGGGGCCTGCGCGGTCCGAACCGGGTCCACGGACCGGGGGCCGCCCGATGACGCCGCCCCGTCTGCTGCCCTGGGCCGGGTCCGGGGGCAAGGCGTGCTACCTGATCACGGATGACCCTGGTGGGCCGGTGTCCCGGCTGGCCGACGCGATGGAGTCCGTCCAACTCGGCATGGGCGGGCAACTGGTCGCCCACGCACGGCAGGTCCTGCCGGATACGGCGCCGGGTGAGCTGCGCTTCCTCGCCGAGTGCCTCGTACGCGCCCTGGACGACGCGCTCCGCGTCGCGGAGAGCCGCGGGCGGCGGCTGGAGGAGCAGACCTGAGCCGGGCCGGTCACGCAACGCCCGGGGCGCGGTCGACCGGGCCGGCTCCCGCACAAGGTCGGTCGCCCCGGGCTCCCGCACGACGTCGGTCGCCAGCCAGGCCCCACTCGACGTCGGTCGCCCCTCTGCGGCCCCGCACGGCGTCGGTCGTTCCCGCGGCTCCGTTCCCGGTCGGCCGGGACGCTGCCGGTACCGCCGGCGGTGCCGGTCGACGCCACGCACCCGCCGTACGCGGCGGCGCCGCCTGACGCGCCCACCCGAACGCCGTGTTGCGGTTCACTCCGACCGCACGAGCGGCAGCGGTGGTGCTGCCCTCCTCCTCGCCCGGCGCCTCGAAGAACCTCGCCTTCAGCACCCCGAAATCCACGATCCCCGCAACTCCCTGAACTCCAGGGTGTTGCGGGGATCGATAGACCCGCCTGCTTGAGGCAGGGCGGCGCCGTCGTGTGCGAGAGGTGGGGCCGTCAGGCCGTCACTGCACCGGCTCGGGTTCCGGTGCCGGCTCGGTCTCCGACTCGCCCGCCGGGTCGACCGGCGTCCTGACGGAGTCCAGCAGCAGCTGGGCGACGTCGACGACCTGGATGGACTCCTTCGCCTTGCCGTCGTTCTTCTTGCCGTTGACCGAGTCGGTCAGCATGACGAGGCAGAACGGGCAGGCGGTGGAGACGATGTCCGGGTTGAGGGAGAGGGCCTCGTCGACGCGCTCGTTGTTGATGCGCTTGCCGATCCGCTCCTCCATCCACATCCGGGCGCCGCCGGCGCCGCAGCAGAAGCCGCGCTCCTTGTGGCGGTGCATCTCCTCGTTGCGCAGGCCCGGGACCTTGCCGATGATCTCGCGCGGCGGCGTGTAGATCTTGTTGTGGCGGCCCAGGTAGCACGGGTCGTGGTAGGTGATGATGCCCTCGACCGGTGTGACGGGGATCAGCTTGCCCTCGTCGACGAGGTGCTGGAGCAGCTGGGTGTGGTGGATGACCTCGTAGTCGCCGCCGAGCTGCGGGTACTCGTTGCCGAGGGTGTTGAGGCAGTGCGGGCACGTCGCGACGATCTTCTTCGCCGACTTCGGTTTGCGGGACTCCTCGGTGACCTTGCCCTCGTCGTCCAGCTCCTCGCCGAACGCCGTGTTCAGGGCCATCACGTTCTCCATGCCGAGCTCCTGGAACAGGGGCTCGTTGCCCAGGCGGCGGGCGGAGTCACCGGTGCACTTCTCGTCGCCGCCCATGATCGCGAACTTGACGCCCGCGATGTGCAGCAGCTCGGCGAAGGCCTTGGTGGTCTTCTTGGCGCGGTCCTCCAGGGCGCCGGCGCAGCCGACCCAGTACAGGTACTCGACCTCGGAGAGGTCCTCGATGTCCTTTCCGACGACCGGGACCTCGAAGTCGACCTCCTTGAGCCACTCCAGGCGCTGCTTCTTCGCCAGGCCCCAGGGGTTGCCCTTCTTCTCCAGGTTCTTGAGCATCGTGCCCGCCTCGGACGGGAACGCCGACTCGATCATGACCTGGTAGCGGCGCATGTCGACGATGTGGTCGACGTGCTCGATGTCGACGGGGCACTGCTCGACGCAGGCTCCGCAGGTGGTGCAGGACCACAGGACGTCCGGGTCGATGACGCCGTTCTCCTCGGCGGTGCCGATCAGCGGGCGCTCGGCCTCGGTCAGCGCCGCGGCGGGCACGCCGGCCAGCTGCTCCTCGGACGCCTTCTCCTCGCCCTCCATCGTCCTGCCGCCGCCCGCGAGCAGGTACGGCGCCTTGGCGTGGGCGTTGTCCCGCAGCGACATGATCAGCAGCTTCGGGGAGAGCGGCTTGCCGGTGTTCCAGGCGGGGCACTGCGACTGGCACCGGCCGCACTCGGTGCAGGTGGAGAAGTCCAGCAGGCCCTTCCAGGAGAACTGCTCGACCTGGGAGACGCCGAAGACGTCGTCGTCGCCCGGGTCGGTGAAGTCGATCGGCTTGCCGCCGGACGTCATCGGCTGGAGCCCGCCCAGCGCCGTGCCGCCGTCCGCCTCGCGCTTGAACCAGATGTTCGGGAACGCCAGGAAGCGGTGCCAGGCCACACCCATGTCGGTCTTCAGCGCGACCGTGATCATCCAGATGAAGGACGTGGCGATCTTCAGGCCGGCGAAGAAGTAGGTGAGGTTCTGGAGGGTGGAGACGTCCATCCCCTCCAGCTGGTCGACCACCGGGTACGAGATGAAGAACGAGGCCTCGTAGCCGTCGACGTGGTGCTGGGCGCCCTCCAGGGCGTGCAGCATGAAGATGCAGACGCCGACGATGAGGATGACGGCCTCGACGAAGTAGGCCTGGCCGAAGTTGGAGCCGGCGAAGCGGGACTTGCGGCCGGGCTTGTTCGGCTTGCTGAGCTGGCGGATGACGATCAGGACGAGGATGCCGACGGTCGTCATCGTGCCGATGAACTCGACGAAGACGTTGTACGGCGTCCATTCACCGATGACCGGCAGGAGCCAGTCGGCCTGGAAGAGCTGGCCGATGGCGTTGACGATCGTCAGCAGCAGCGAGAAGAAGCCCACTGCCACGAACCAGTGCGCCACACCGATGAGACCCCAGCGGTTCATCCGGGTGTGACCGAGGAACTCCTTGATCACGGTGACGGTGCGCTGGGCGGGGTTGTCGGTCCGGGAACCGGCGGGCACGGGCTGGCCGAGCCGCATGAAGTTCCAGATCTGGAGGAGGGCGCGGCCGAACAGTGCCGCGCCGACCACGATCAGGACCAGCGACACGATGATCGCGGCGAGTTGCATTGGGGCTCCTGAGGCGGCCTCGAGTCGAGCGACATTACTAAGCGGTAACTTATGCAGTCCGTACGAGACTACCCTCATCCCCTGCCGCACTGTAGCCAGGCGTGCGGTGATCTGTGTCGCTGAGGGTCACCTCATGGCGCCCGGCTGGCGCCCGACTGAAAGTGGCGGGCGTTCCGTTCGTGTTAATCGCATGAAATTGGTACATTCGCCACTAATTTATATCCGTGCTCTACGGGATCGCCGCTGCCATCGCCGCCCTTGTGCTGTCCGCCGTCCTCGCCGCCCTGCTCCGGGTGCCCGCCCTCCGGTTCGGCGTCACCGCCCGCCGGGGCCGCTCGCGGCCCCTGCCGCTCCTCGGCGGCGTCGCTGTCGTCCTCGCCACCTGCGGGGTGGCCGTCGCCGGCCATCTCGGCGGGGCGGTCCGCCTCGGGGAAGGGGTCGGTGCCCTGCTGGTGGCGGGGGCCGCGGTCGCGGCCCTCGGCCTCGCCGCGGACGTGTGGCGGCTCAGGGCGCGGTTCCTGGCGGCCGGTACGGCGGTGGCGGCGGCGTGCGTGGTGCCGTACGAGGAGACCGGCCTGGCCGGCGGGCTGCTCGCCGTCGGCTGGATCGTCTGCGCCACCCTCGCCTTCCGCTCCCTCGACCATGCGGACGCCCTGGCCGGCACCGTCGGGGCGGTCACTGCCTTCGGGGCGGCCGCCTGTGCGGCGGTGGAGGTGATGGACGGGCTCGCCGTCCTGCTGAGCGTGCTGGCGGCGGCCCTCACCGGGTTCCTCATGCACAACTGGCCCCCCGCGCGAACCGCGCTCGGCGCCTGCGGGGCGCTGTTCACCGGCTTCGTGCTCGCCTCTGCGGCCGTCCTCACCCGCGCCGGGTACGGCCCGGTCCCGACCGCGGCCGTGCTGTTCTCCCTCGCCGCGCTCGGCGTCGCCGACGTCGTCCTCGTCGTCGTCTCCCGGCGGCGCGCGGGACGGCCGCTGCTGCAGAGCGGCCCCGACCACCTCGCGCACCGGTTGCGGCGCCTGGGTGTCGCCCCGCGGGGCGTGGTCGTCCTGCTGGGCGCCGGGGCGTCGGGAGGGGTGCTCGCCGGGGTCCTGGTGCACAGCGGCTGGGTCGGCGCCGGTGCGGTGTTCTGGGTGGCGGGCGGGGTCCTCGCCGTCGTGGGCGGCCTGCTGCACGTCCATCCGTACGGGCCTCGTCGGCAGCCGCGGGTGCCCGCACCGGCTGCGTCTCCGCAGGCCAGCACGCCATTGCGCGTAAGGAACGGATAAGACTTGAGTCGTGTCGACTCAGGTCTGTTGACCGAGCGGGACGGGTCGTGCACACTTGAGCCTGTTCCACTCAAGTCAGCTGGAGGAATCAACCATGGCACGTGCGGTCGGCATCGACCTGGGCACGACTAACTCCGTCGTCAGCGTTCTGGAGGGCGGCGAGCCCACCGTCATCACCAACGCCGAGGGTGCCAGGACCACGCCGTCCGTCGTCGCCTTCGCCAAGAACGGCGAGGTGCTGGTCGGCGAGGTCGCCAAGCGCCAGGCGGTGACCAACGTGGACCGGACCATCCGCTCGGTGAAGCGCCACATGGGCACCGACTGGAAGATCCAGCTCGACGGCAAGGACTTCAACCCGCAGCAGATCTCCGCGTTCATCCTGCAGAAGCTGAAGCGGGACGCCGAGGCCTACCTGGGCGAGAAGGTGACCGACGCGGTCATCACCGTCCCGGCGTACTTCAACGACTCCGAGCGCCAGGCCACCAAGGAGGCCGGCGAGATCGCCGGTCTGAACGTCCTGCGCATCGTCAACGAGCCGACCGCCGCCGCGCTGGCGTACGGCCTCGACAAGGACGACCAGACCATCCTCGTCTTCGACCTCGGCGGCGGCACCTTCGACGTCTCGCTGCTGGAGATCGGCGACGGTGTCGTCGAGGTGAAGGCCACCAACGGTGACAACCACCTCGGTGGTGACGACTGGGACCAGCGCATCGTCGACTTCCTGGTCAAGCAGTTCCAGGCCGGCCACGGCGTGGACCTGTCCAAGGACAAGATGGCCCTCCAGCGCCTCCGCGAGGCCGCCGAGAAGGCCAAGATCGAGCTGTCCTCGTCCACCGAGACCTCGATCAACCTGCCCTACATCACCGCGTCCGCCGAGGGCCCGCTGCACCTGGACGAGAAGCTCACGCGCGCCCAGTTCCAGCAGCTGACCGCGGACCTGCTGGAGCGCTGCAAGACGCCGTTCCACAACGTCATCAAGGACGCCGGCATCCAGCTGTCCGAGATCGACCACGTCGTCCTCGTCGGCGGCTCGACCCGCATGCCCGCCGTCGCCGAGCTCGTCAAGGAGCTGACCGGCGGCAAGGAGGCCAACAAGGGCGTCAACCCGGACGAGGTCGTCGCCATCGGCGCCTCGCTCCAGGCCGGTGTCCTCAAGGGCGAGGTCAAGGACGTCCTGCTGCTCGACGTCACCCCGCTGTCCCTCGGCATCGAGACCAAGGGCGGCATCATGACCAAGCTCATCGAGCGCAACACCACGATCCCGACCAAGCGGTCCGAGATCTTCACGACGGCCGAGGACAACCAGCCGTCCGTGCAGATCCAGGTCTACCAGGGCGAGCGCGAGATCGCGGCGTACAACAAGAAGCTCGGCATGTTCGAGCTGACCGGACTGCCGCCGGCCCCCCGCGGCGTGCCGCAGATCGAGGTCTCCTTCGACATCGACGCCAACGGCATCATGCACGTGACCGCCAAGGACCTGGGCACGGGCAAGGAGCAGAAGATGACCGTCACCGGCGGCTCCTCGCTGCCGAAGGACGAGGTCGACCGCATGCGCCAGGAGGCCGAGCAGTACGCGGAGGAGGACCACCGCCGCCGCGAGGCCGCCGAGGCCCGCAACCAGGGCGAGCAGCTGGTCTACCAGACCGAGAAGTTCCTCAAGGACAACGAGGACAAGGTTCCCGGCGAGGTGAAGACCGAGGTCGAGGCCGCCGTCGGCGAGCTCAAGGACAAGCTCAAGGGCGAGGACTCCGCCGAGATCCGCACCGCCACCGAGAAGGTCGCCGCCGTCTCGCAGAAGCTGGGCCAGGCCATGTACGCCGACGCCCAGGCCGCGCAGGGCGCCGCCGACGGTGCCGCGGGCGGTGCGCCCACCGGTGACGCCGACGACGTGGTGGACGCCGAGATCGTCGACGACGAGCGCAAGGACGGTGCCGCGTAATGACGGAGGAGACCCCGGGTTTCGAGGAGAAGCCCGACGTCCCCTCCGGCGCGACCGCTGACGACGCCGAGTCGAAGGCCGCCTCCGAGGAGGGGGCGGCCCCGGCCGGGGACGCGAACGAGAACGCGGGCCTGGTGGCCCAGCTGGACCAGGTGCGCACGGCGCTCAACGAGCGCACCCTGGACCTCCAGCGACTCCAGGCCGAGTACCAGAACTACCGCCGCCGCGTCGAGCGCGACCGGATCGCGGTCAAGGAGATCGCCGTGGCGAACCTCCTGACCGAGCTCCTGCCCGTGCTCGACGACATCGGCCGCGCACGGGACCACGGCGAACTCGTCGGCGGATTCAAGTCCGTCGCCGAATCGCTGGAGACCGTCGCGGCGAAGATGGGGCTCCAGCAGTTCGGCAAGGAGGGCGAGCCCTTCGACCCGACGATCCACGAGGCCCTGATGCACTCGTACGCGCCGGACGTCACCGAGACGACCTGCGTGGCGATCCTGCAGCCCGGGTACCGCATCGGCGAACGCACCATCCGCCCCGCGCGGGTGGCCGTCGCCGAACCGCAGCCGGGCACGCAGACCGTCAAGGCCGAGGAGTCCGCGTCCGAGTCGGCCGAGGACAAGGAGAACGGTGGCCCGGACGAGGGCTGACGCGATCGACGTCACCGAGAGGCCCGAGAGGGCCGGGAGAACCGAGGGGAAGGAGGGACGTCGAGGGTGAGTACCAAGGACTTCATCGAGAAGGACTACTACAAGGTCCTCGGCGTCCCCAAGGACGCCACCGAGGCCGAGATCAAGAAGGCGTACCGGAAGCTCGCCCGCGAGTTCCACCCGGACGCCAACAAGGGCAACGCCAAGGCCGAGGAGCGGTTCAAGGAGATCTCCGAGGCGAACGACGTCCTCGGTGACCCCAAGAAGCGCAAGGAGTACGACGAGGCCCGCGCCCTGTTCGGCAACGGCGGCTTCCGCCCGGGTCCGGGCGGGGGCGGCGGCTCCTTCAACTTCGACCTCGGCGACCTCTTCGGGGGCGGCGCCGGCACCCAGACCGCGGGCGGTGGCTTCGGCGACGTGTTCGGCGGCCTGTTCAACCGGGGCGGTGCGGGCGCCACCCGCACCCAGGCCCGCCGCGGCCAGGACATCGAGTCCGAGGTCACGCTCTCCTTCACCGAGGCCATAGAGGGCGCCACGGTCCCGCTGCGGATGTCCTCACAGGCACCGTGCAAGGTCTGCTCCGGCACCGGCGACAAGAACGGCACGCCCCGCGTGTGCCCGACCTGCGTCGGCACCGGGCAGGTGGCGCGCGGTACCGGTGGCGGCTTCTCGCTGACCGACCCGTGCCCGGACTGCAAGGGGCGCGGCCTGATCGCGGAGAACCCCTGCGAGGTCTGCAAGGGCAGCGGCCGGGCCAAGTCCTCCCGCACGATGCAGGTGCGCATCCCCGCCGGGGTCTCCGACGGACAGCGCATCCGGCTGCGCGGCAAGGGCGCTCCCGGTGAGCGGGGCGGCCCCGCGGGCGACCTGTACGTCGTCGTCCACGTCACCGCCCACTCCGTCTTCGGCCGCAAGGGTGACAACCTCACGGTGACGGTCCCGGTGACCTTCACCGAGGCCGCGCTCGGCGGCGAGGTGAGGGTGCCGACCCTCGGCGGACCCGCCGTGACGCTGAAGCTGCCGCCCGGCACCCCCAACGGCCGCACCATGCGCGCGCGGGGCAAGGGCGCGGTCCGCAAGGACGGCACGCGCGGTGACCTGCTGGTCACCGTCGAGGTGAGTGTTCCGGGGGACCTGTCGGGGAAGGCTCGTGACGCACTGGAGGCGTATCGCGAGGCGACCGCGGGCGAGGACCCGCGTGCGGAGCTGTTCGAGGCCGCGAAGGGAGACTGAGAGAGATGGAAGGCCGTCGTCCCCGCCAGCGCGGGGGTTTTCCGCCGTACCAGCTGACCGAGGACACCCCGGTCTACGTCATCTCGGTGGCGGCCCAGCTCTCCGGTCTCCACCCGCAGACGCTGCGCCAGTACGACCGGCTGGGCCTGGTCTCTCCGGACCGCACCGCCGGCCGCGGGCGCCGCTACTCGGCCCGCGACATCGAACTGCTCCGCCAGGTGCAGCAGTTGTCGCAGGACGAGGGCATCAACCTCGCCGGTATCAAGCGGATCATCGAACTGGAGAACCAGGTCGTCGCCCTGCAGTCCCGTGTCGCCGAACTCCAGGCGGCCCTGGACGGCGCGGCGGCGGCGATGCAGCAGCGGGAGGCCGCCGTCCACGCCTCCTACCGCCGCGACCTGGTGCCCTATCAGGAGGTCCAGCAGACCAGCGCCCTGGTCGTGTGGCGCCCCAAACGGCAGCAGCCTCCAACGGACTGACGTCCCGTCAGCCGTGTGGCCGGAGCCGCGCGCAACTGCCCGAAGGGGCCCGCGGGTTCGACCGAACCCGCGGGCCCCTTCTCTCTCATGCCGGAACGTTGGCCACGGAGCTGTCCGCGGGGGCGGTCTCCCGGCCTTCCGCGTCCACGGCCGTCACCCAGTAGAAGTTGCTCGTGCCCAGCGGCGCGTCCTTGTCGACGAAGTCGGACGTTCCGCTCGGGAGTTCGGCGATCACCTCGTACGACGAGGTCTCACGGTTCCAGCGGTAGACGCGATAGCCTCCCGCCTGCTCGGGGTCGGCCTGCGTGAGGCCGAACCAGTGCAGCGAGTTGCCGTACCCGCCGGTCAGGTCGGACGCGTCGAGCCGGAGCGGCGATCCCGAGGGCGTCTGCACGCTCGGCCTCAGGTCGAGGGCCGTCGCGACGACGATCTGCGCCTCGCGCGTCGTCTCGAACGTGGAGTTCCCGTCGTCGTCATAGGGGTCGACGATGAAGCACGTCGTCTCGCCGTCCGCGACATGCGGGTAGGCGTACGAGGTGGCGTCGGCTCCGACCCAGTAGCCGCCGTAGAGCCGGCAGACGCTGACGTCGCCGTCGGTCGTGAGCTCACCCCGCTTGATGTTGTAGCCCTTCAGGTCCTTCGCCGGGTTGGCGTCCCAGTGCAGCTCGAAGCCGTACTCGGTCGGGGTGACGGTCACCCCGGTGACGGGGGAGGGCGCGACGATGTCCGGGCCGTAGGCGCTGATGGTCATCGAGGGCCTGGACTCGTTGCCCGCGGAGTCCACGGCGGTCACGCGGTAGAAGTACTGGACGTCCTCGGTGGTCGAGGTGTCCTCGGCCGACGTCTGCGACGTCTCGGCGATCCGGCTGAAGGGGCCGTCCGCGCTCGTGGCGCGGTACACGCGGTACACCGCCGCGCCCCCCACGGCAGTCCATTTGATCACCAGGTTGCTGCCCGACGTGTCCGGGGTCCGGATGGCGGGCGCGCTGGGCGCCGTGGTGTCGTACGTGTCGTACCGGGCCGTGCCCGAAGGGGCCGACTCGTGTCCGTTGTTGTCGACGGCGGTGACGACGTAGGAGAAGGCGGCGCCGGTCTGGGGCGGTTCGTCGGTGTAGGAGCTGCTGGACACCGTGGTCAGCAGGTTGGCCTCGGTGAGCTCGACCGTGCTGCTCGTGGACCGGTACACCCGGTAGCCGGCCAGGTCGGGCTCGGTGTTGGCGTCCCAGCGCAGGGTCAGCTGGGACACCGGGCCGGTGGCCTTGTTGTCCTCGACGCCCTTCGGTGCGGCGGGCGGCTCGTCGTTCCGGGACGCCGTCGTGATCGTCCGGGTCGCCGAGACGCCCGTCTCGTGCCCGGCGCGGTCGTACGGGTGCACCTGGTAGTCGTACGACGCGCCGGTCATGGGCAGCGTGGTGTCGGTGTACCGCGTGGCGGCCGTCGTCGCGATGGCGGTCCAGCGCCCGGCGCCCGCCGGGCTCCGGTAGACCCGGTAGCCGGCCGCGTCCGCGCTCGCGGGCCAGAACAGCTTGACCTGGCCGGCGTAGAAGGCCACCAGGTCGCCCTTCGCCCTCAGCTGAGGCGTCGTCGACGCGGCCCAGGTCGAGGTCGTGCCCGAGAGGGCGGACGTCGACGTGAAGGCGGACGTGCCCGTGAAGACCGAGGGGGACGTCGGTGAGGAAACGGAACTGAAGGTGGATACAGGGGCATACGCGGACGCGGCGTCGGGCGCGGTGCCGGACGCCGACGCGGGGGTCCCGCCGTCCGCGGCGGACGCCGCGCCCGTGTCCTGGTCGTCGGTCGCGGTCAGGCGGAGGTCGCTGCCGGCGGACGGCAGGCCGGCGGTGGCCGCCGGGACGGCCGTCAGCAGGCCGCCCGTGGAGACGAGCGCCACGACGGTCGCGATTTTGGCTGGGTTCATGCGGTCCTCTGGTCGGATCGGAGCGGGGACGGGCCCCGTATGTGATCACGACACGCAAGCAAGAGGAATGGTTGTAAAGAAAGGTCAAACCCGGGTTCGCACGCCTCCGCGGGACCTTCACGGGCGAAGCGGAGCGTGATGTTGTTATCTCGTTAAGTGCTTGGTCTTGACGCCGGACGGCGTCGCCGCGTTGTCTTTTCAGTCACGTGGGCGCGCCGCGCGCCCCGCCGTCACGTACCTGAAGTGAGTCCCCGAATGCGCCGTATCGCCCTGTCCGTGGTCGCATCCACCATGACCCTCTCGCTCGCCGGCTGCGGTGTGCTGAACGCGACGAGCGACGGGGCGGACGCGAGCCCGACCAAGGGCGACGACGTCACGGTCGGCCTGTTGCTGCCGGAGAACGTCAACACCCGCTACGACAAGTTCGACTACCCCATCATCAAGGCCAAGGTCGCCTCGCTCACCAACAACAAGGGCAAGGTGGAGTACGCCAACGCCGAGCAGGACGCGGACAAGCAGGCCAGCCAGATCCAGAAGATGATCGACGACCAGGTCGACGTCATCCTGCTGGACGCGGTCGACTCGCACGCCGTCGCGGGCATGGTGCAGAAGGCCAAGGACGCGGGCATTCCGGTCATCGCCTACGACCGGCTCGCCGAGGGTCCGATCGAGGCGTACGTCTCCTTCGACAACGAGCTGGTCGGTGAGGTCCAGGCGCGCACCCTGCTGGACGCCCTGGGCTCGGACGCCGACACCTCCTACAAGATCGTCATGATGAACGGGTCGCCCACCGACCCCAACGCCAAGCAGTTCAAGCAGGGCGCCGAGTCCGAACTGTCCGGCAAGGTGAGCATCGCCCGGTCCTACGACACCAAGGACTGGGACCCGAAGAACGCCCAGGCCAACATGGTCCAGGCGATCAGCGAGATCGGCGCCTCGCACATCCGCGGCATCTACTCCGCCAACGACGCCATGGCCGGTGGCATCATCAAGGCCCTGCACGCCGCGGGCGTCACCGAGCTGCCGCCGATCACCGGGCAGGACGCCGAACTGGCCGCGGTGCAGCGCATCATCTCCGGCGATCAGTACATGAGCGTCTACAAGTCCTACCCCGCCGAGGCCGAGGCCGCCGCCGAGATGGCCGTCGCCAAGGTGCAGGGCCACGACATCCAGTTCGCCGCCCTCGCCGACGACCACGTCGACAGCCCCACGAACAAGAAGATCCCGGCCCAGCTGGTGACCGTCGTGGCGCTGACCAAGAGCAACATCAAGGAAACCGTGGTCGCCGACGGCATCTACAAGGTCTCCGAGATCTGCACGGCCCAGTACGAGGCCGACTGCGCGGCGCTGAAGCTGAAGTAGCCCGCCCGCGCGCCTGCATCGCACCCGCATCCCGGCCAGCCCCCGGCGGCGCGCTCTCGCCCCCGGTGCGGGGCGCCGCCGGCGGGCCGGTCAGCCGACGGCCGGGACGCCGGGCACGAGGACGCCCTGCGGGTCGTACGCCACCGTCTCGCTGCTGAGGTAGCCGGCCGGATCGCGGTCCCCGGACACCCGCACGCCGGTGATGCGGGCATCCCTGGGGACGTCGTACCAGACCTCGACCTCGATCAGATCGTGGCCGCCGATCTCCACCGTCTCGTGCTGGCGGCGTACGGCCATCGCGAACGGGTCGGGGCCGGTCCGGGTGCCGTCGGCGTCCTGGAGGCGCTGCCGGGCGGCGACGTAGGTGTGGAAGCCGGGGTCGGCGTTGCGCACCCGCAGCCGGACCGAGCAGAACTGCCCGTCCGGCTGGGCCTCGCTGTGGGTCCCGGACACCGCCGGCAGCCCGCAGCGCAGGGACAGCACGGTGAAGACGAAGTGGCCGTCCCCGACCGGGCGGGAGGCGGTCGGAGAGGCCTGCGCGGGCACCGGAGCGGCGGGCGCGGGCATCGGAGTGGCCGGCGCTGCCGGCCGGCCGGCGCCCCCGTCGCAAGCCGTCAGAGAGGGCGGCAGGACGGCCAGGGCCGCCACCGCCGCCGCGCACAGTGCCTTCGGACGCATACCCCGCATTGTCGGGGTCCGGCGCCCGGAAGGGGAGGGCCGTGCCCCGGCCGGGCGGAGGGCGCCCGCGCCGGGGCACGCCGGACGTCCGGTACCCGGAGGGGGGTCGGGCATCGGGGCCCGGGGGGAAGCCGTCGACACGATGTACCACGCGCGGGTGGCGCACCACCGTCAGCTTGTTGCAGCGGCCGGGGCGGAGGCCGGGAGATAGCCGGTCGAACCGGTGGTTTCCGACGGTCTCGCGGCGGGGAGCCGTGTTGCGGACCACGCCCTGTCCGCGCATAGTTGCGCTGCGGAAGCAGCGGACAGCGGGGGTGGGATGGGCGATGACCGGGCACGGGACGGATGAGCATCCACACGGTGCTGACCGACTGTGCGAAGCCGGGGATCGCGTGTATTCCCGGGCCGTACGGCGGGGCCGGGTGTCGCGCCGGGACGCGGAGCCGGTGCCGTGCCTGCTGGAGCTGGCCCTGCTGCATCCCGACCCCGACGACATGGACTTCCTGGTGCCCACCGCACCACAGGAGGTCATGACCCGGCTGCTGCGCGGCGTCTACGACGAGGTCACCGCGAGCCAGCGGCGGGTGGGGACGGCGGTGGCCGCGTTCGAGTGGTACGCGGGCCTGGGCCGGCAACTGGGGACGGCCCCCGCGGAGGGCGCGGCGATCCGCGTCCTGGACGGCCTGTCCCGCATCCAGGCCGCGATGGACGAGGCCACGGCGGCCTGCACGACGGAGGTCCTCACCGTGCAGCCGGGCGGCATCCGCCGCGAGCACGAACTGACCGAAGGACTGCACCGGGCGCTGGCCCTGCGCGGCCGGGGCGTGCGGATGCGCGACCTGTACAACCACGTGGCCCGGCACGGCCAGGGCCTGCTCACCTACCTGGAGCTGATGGGCGACGCCGTGGAGGCGCGCACCCTGGACGAGGTCATCGACCGGCTCATCCTCTTCGACCGCACGGTCGCCTTCATCCCGGCCAACAGCGACCGGACGATGGCGCTGGAGCTGCGGCACCCGGCGCTGATCTCCTACCTGGTGACCGTCTTCGAGCGCCTGTGGCGCCTGGCGATCCCCTTGGCCGCGCCGATCCCGGACACCGGCATCGAGGGCATCTCGCACCGCGAGAAGTCCATCGCGGCCCTGCTCGCGGAGGGCCACCAGGACGCCGTCATCGCCGAGCGCCTGGGCATCAGCGTCCGCACCTGCCGGGCCCACATCGCCCGCCTGTCGGAGACGCTGGGCGCGGCCAGCCGCACCCAGCTGGGCGTCCGCATCGCCCAGGCCGGCCTGGACGTCCACACACCCACCCGGCTCACGATCCCTGATCAAGGATCCCCGACCGTCCGATGAGGTAGCCGAGTTGCGCGCGGCTGTCGCTGCCGAGCGTGGCGGCGAGCTTGGCGATGTGGACGCGGGCGGTGCGGACGTTCATGCCGAGGCGATCGGCGATGACGGCATCGGTGTGACCCTCGACGAGGAGGGCCGCTATGGCGCGCTGGCGGGGGGTGACGCCGTTGAGGGTGGGCTGCCGGACGGCCTGCGGGTGCATGGGGGTGGCCAGGCGCCACAGGCGGTCGAAGGCGGTGACGAGGTAGGAGATCACGGCGGGGTGGCGGATCTCCAGGGCGAGCAGGCCGTCGTCGCCGGCGGGGATGAAGGCGACCGTGCGGTCGACGAGGATCAGGCGGTCGGTGACCTCGTCCAGGGTGCGGGCCTCGACGTCGCCGCGCAGTTGCTCGTAGCGGGCGTGGACGAGGGGCATGTGACGCTGCGTGTGCTGGTACAGGGTGCGGATCCGGCCGCCCCGGTCCAGCAGGGCCTGGTCGCGGGACATGGCCACCACCTGGGCCTCGGCGCCCCGCGCGGTGTTGTAGTGGGTGTTGGGCTGGACGCAGAGGACTTCCTGGCGGGCCTCGTCCATCGCCTCGGTGATGGCCCCGTTGATGCGGGCCGTGCCGCTGAGGACCCGGAGCGCGGGGGCGTCCGCCACCGCCCCGCGGCGGCTGTCGACCCGCATGAGCCGCTCGAACTCCTCGGTCAGGCGGGCCTCCCGCCTCCGCTCCTCCGCGATCCGGGCCTCCGACGTGCGCAGGAGCCGGTGGAGGGCGACGGCGGGCGGGACGGGCTCCAGCCAGTGCAGGTCCTCGACGGACGGGTGCAACAGGCCGAAGTCGAGCAGGCAGGGGGCCGCTTCGGCGTCGGGGCCGGGGATCCGCCCCTCGTGCAGGGCCCGTTCGTACAGCCGTGTGCCGGCGGCGCACAGGTCCTCCACGCCGTGTTCCCGATGCGCTGCCGGTCTCATGCGCCGGCGCCTCCCTCCTGTTCGAGGATCCCCGACCGTCTTCGCGCGGGGAGCTGCTCCACGCCGTGGTCGTGCAGCCTCGCCGTCATGGGCCGCTCTCTCCCTCCGGCACCCGCTGGTCCTGGTCCAGGATTCCGGACTGGGCTATGAGGTAGCCGAGTTGGGCCCGGCTGCCGCTGCCGAGGACCTGCGCCAGCTTGGCGATGTGGGCGCGGCAGGTGCGCACGTTCATGCCGAGGCGGCGGGCGATGGCCTCGTCGACGTGGCCCTCCACCAGGAGCTTGGCGATGGAGTGCTGGATGTCCGTGATGCCGTCGGGGGCCGTCTCGTAGGGGGCGCCCGCGTTCAGCGGGACGGCGCGGCTCCACATGAACTCGAACACCTTGATGAGGTAGCGGACCAGGCCCGGATGACGCAGTTCCAGGGCCACCTGCCGGTCGTCGCGCGTGGGGATGAACGCGACGGTCTCGTCGCAGATGATGAGGCGCTCGACGAGTTCGTCGATGGTGCGCACCTCGACCTTGCCGTCCGCTATCTGCTCCACGTACGCGAGCGTCTCGGGGCTGTGCCGCGCGGTGTGCTGGTAGAGCGTGCGCAGCCGCACCCCCCGTTCGATCAGGGGCCGGTCGCGCTCCAGCCCCTTCATCAGGTTGGCCTCCAGGCGCCGGCCGCCGGGCTGCACCGTGAGCACTTCCGTCTGCGACTCCGACACGGCGTTGTTGAGCGCCGCGTTGATCCTGTCCTTGCCCTCCAGCACGCTGATGGCATGGGTCGCCGCCGCGCCCTGGGCGCTCGCAGCCATGAACGGCTCGAAAACATCGGCCAGTTCGATGGAGAGCCGCCTGCGTTCCGTGATCTCCCGCTCGATGGGATGCAGGCGCTGGGCCAGTGCGACGGACGGGGGGACGGGGCGCAACCAGTTACCGTCGTCGGGGTCCGGGTGCAGCAGGGCGTACTCCATGAGACACGGAGCCGACTCCACGTCGGAGCGCGCGATTCGTCCGGTGCGCAGGGCATGGGCGTAGAGGCGACTGCCTTCGTCGCACAGATCGGTTATCGGGTGGGGATGCACAACTTGCGTACCTTTTGTCCCCAATTCTCCACCCCCCAGGGTCCTGAACATGCAGGAACATGATGCATCGATTGTGTGGCCATGACGTGCCTGAATGAGCCATCGTCTTACCGGACGGGGGAAGAGGAGACCATCGAGTGAGGACGAAGCCGACCATGCGTAAGAGAATGCTTCGCTCGGTACTTGCCGCTGCTCTCTCCGCCGTCGCGGTTCTCGGCACTGTGAGCGGCCTCGCCAGCAAGTCGAGTGACGTGCGAGCGGACACGAGTTCTGTTGCGGTGAGTGTCGGCGGCGATCACACCGACGACACGTCGTGGGACTGATCGCGATGACCACACCACCCGACGACCGATCCTTCCGGCGAGAAATGGCCACCGCCTATCGCTCCGGCTGGCACTTCATCGACCTGGTCACCGCCATCCCCCACAGCGGTGACTCGCTGATGGTGACCGTGTTCGGTGAGCCGGTCGTCGTCACCCTCGACGATGACGGAGACGTGCGGGCGTACCGATGTCTGCGGCGACCTCGGGGGGCGCCGCAGCCGGTGCGATGTGCCATCCGGTACGGAATGATCTTCGTTAATCTCGACCAGCGCGAGCACCAGCTGGCCGAGCCGGCGGCCCCCACCGCCCCCCGAACCATCTCAGCCACCCCCCGCAGTGCCTGACGCGATTCCCCCGTCGTAAAAGATCGCTCAGGCGCTTCCCCCCGCAGCGGCGTCACCGTGACCTGAACACGGTGACGCCGCTGTAGTTTGTGTGGACATGTCCGGGAACGGGCCGTCGGCCGGCTCGCGTGTCCGCCGCCCGCGGTCGAGGTGGGTGGCATGGTGTCAGCCGCGCCCCGTCGCGCGGTCCAGCTCGATCTCGATCACCACGCGCGCCGGATTCGGCGACGGCTGCCTCTCGTACCGCTCCGCGTAGCGCCGCTCCGCCTCGGCGACCCGCTCGCGCTCGGTGCGGACGAAGGCGCGGCCCTCCAGCGTGGCCCAGCGGCGCCCGGACACCTGGCAGACGGCGACCCGCGCACCGTCCGGTCCCGCGGCCAGGACGTGGGCGACCTTCGCGCTCCCCTTGTCGGTGATCACCCGGGCCAGCCGAGCCCCGGGGTCGTAGGTGACACCCACGGGGACGACGTGCGGCGAGCCGTCCGGGCGCAGGGTCGTCAGCGTGCAGAGATGCCTCTCGCGCCAGAAGGCGAGGTACGGCGCGTCGGGCGCGCCCGGATCCTGGGGATATGCGGCCATGGGGTGGAACCTAGCCCATGTGGCGCGGGGGAACGGGAGGGGTATCGGCCATGTCGGCGACAGGCCCGCGGATCCGGGCGCGGAGGGGGCGGGCCGGGGCGGGGAGCGCCGGTGCGGGGGCCGGCCGGAGCCGGCGCGGCAGGGCGATTTCCGGCCGGATCCGGTGCGGTCGGGGGTCGGTTTCCGGTCATGTCCCGGTCCGCTCCGGGATGCGTCCGGGTGGGCGCGGAGCGCCCCGGCGCGGGGGTTCCGGGCGGGCCCGGGGGTTCCGGGCGGGCCCGGGGGTTCCGGGCGGGCCCGGGGGTGCGGCGCTCGGGCCGCCGGTCCGGTGCGCCGCCACGGTTCCTCCGTGTCGCAGGGGGTGGGCGGTGCTGCCGGGGGTGGGTGGGCTGTGGGCGGGGCCGAACGGTCCTGCCGGTCCCGGTGGTCCCGCCGGTCCCGCCGGTCCCGCCGGTCCCGGTGGTCCCGCCGGTCCCGGTGGTCCCGCCGGTCCCGCCGGTCCTGGTTGTGACGGTGGTCCCGGTGGTCCCGGTGGTCCCGGTGGTGACGGTGGTCCCGGTGGTGACGGTGGTCCCGGTGGTGATGGCGGCGGTCCCGGTGGTCCCGGATCATCGGGCCTCTCGGCCCCGGGATCCGGTCCGGTCGGGTCATGGGCTCCCGTCCGCACCTTGAGTGGAATAGACTCAACTTTATGTACCTTGACTGAGTCAGTACTGGAGTGACGAGGCCGACAGCTCACGCTAGGAGGAGAACACGAACGTGGACGCCGAGCTGACCAACCGGAGCCGGGACGCGATCAACGCCGCAAGCCAGCGCGCCGTGACCGAAGGGAATCCCGACCTCACCCCCGCCCACCTGCTCCTTGCTCTGCTCCAGGGGCAGGACAACGAGAACATCGTCGACCTGCTCGCCGCCGTCGACGCCGACCAGGCGGCCGTGCGCGCGGAGGCCGAGAAGGTACTCGCCTCGCTGCCCAGCGTGACCGGTTCCACCGTCGCGCCCCCGCAGCCGAACCGTGAGCTCCTCGCGGTCATCGCCGACGCCCAGGCCAAGGCCCGCGAGCTCGGCGACGAGTACCTCTCCACCGAGCACCTGCTGATCGGCATCGCCGGCAAGGGCGGCGGCGCCGGGGACGTGCTCACCCGTCAGGGCGCCACCGCCGGGAAGCTGCTGGACGCCTTCCAGAAGGCGCGGGGCGGCCGGCGGGTCACCACCGCCGACCCCGAGGGGCAGTACAAGGCCCTGGAGAAGTTCGGCACCGACTTCACCGCCGCGGCCCGCGAGGGCCGGCTCGACCCCGTCATCGGGCGGGACCAGGAGATCCGCCGGGTCGTGCAGGTGCTGTCCCGACGCACCAAGAACAACCCCGTGCTGATCGGCGAGCCCGGCGTCGGCAAGACCGCCGTCGTCGAGGGACTGGCCCAGCGGATCGTCAAGGGTGACGTGCCCGAGTCCCTCAGGGACAAGCGGCTCGTCGCGCTCGACCTCGGCGCCATGGTCGCCGGCGCCAAGTACCGCGGCGAGTTCGAGGAGCGGCTGAAGACCGTCCTCGCCGAGATCAAGGACAGCGACGGGCAGATCATCACCTTCATCGACGAGCTGCACACCGTCGTGGGCGCCGGCGCTGGCGGCGACTCCGCCATGGACGCCGGCAACATGCTCAAGCCCATGCTCGCCCGCGGCGAGCTGCGCATGGTCGGTGCCACCACCCTGGACGAGTACCGGGAGCGGATCGAGAAGGACCCCGCCCTGGAGCGCCGCTTCCAGCAGGTGCTGGTCGCCGAGCCGTCCGTCGAGGACACCATCGCGATCCTGCGCGGGCTCAAGGGGCGCTACGAGGCCCACCACAAGGTGCAGATCGCCGACAGCGCGCTGGTCGCCGCCGCGACCCTGTCCGACCGGTACATCACCTCCCGCTTCCTGCCCGACAAGGCCATCGACCTCGTCGACGAGGCCGCGTCCCGGCTGCGGATGGAGATCGACTCCTCGCCCGTCGAGATCGACGAACTCCAGCGCGCGGTGGACCGGTTGAAGATGGAGGAGCTCGCGCTCGACAAGGAGACCGACCCGGCCTCCCGAGAGCGCCTGGACAAGCTGCGCCGGGACCTCGCCGACAAGGAGGAGGAACTGCGCGGACTCAACGCCCGCTGGGAGAAGGAGAAGCAGTCCCTGAACCGGGTCGGCGAGCTCAAGGAGAAGCTCGACGACCTGCGCGGACAGGCCGAACGCGCCCAGCGCGACGGGGACTTCGACACCGCGTCCAAGCTGCTCTACGGCCGGATCCCGGACGTCGAGAAGGAGCTCCGGGCCGCCTCCGCCGCCGAGGAGGAGGTCGCCAAGGACACCATGGTCAAGGAGGAGGTCGGCTCCGACGACATCGCCGACGTCGTCGCCTCCTGGACCGGCATCCCCGCCGGGCGGCTGATGGAGGGGGAGACGCAGAAGCTGCTGCGCATGGAGGACGAGCTGGGCAAGCGGCTGATCGGCCAGGCGGAGGCCGTGCGGGCGGTGAGCGACGCCGTGCGGCGCTCGCGGGCCGGGATCGCCGACCCCGACCGGCCCACGGGGTCCTTCCTCTTCCTCGGCCCGACCGGGGTCGGCAAGACCGAACTGGCCAAGGCGTTGGCGGACTTCCTCTTCGACGACGAGCGGGCCATGGTCCGCATCGACATGAGCGAGTACGGCGAGAAGCACAGCGTCGCCCGGCTCGTCGGCGCGCCCCCCGGGTACGTCGGCTACGAGGAGGGCGGCCAGCTCACCGAGGCGGTGCGCCGGCGACCGTACTCCGTCGTCCTGCTCGACGAGGTCGAGAAGGCCCACCCCGAGGTCTTCGACATCCTCCTGCAGGTGCTCGACGACGGTCGGCTGACGGACGGTCAGGGGCGGACCGTGGACTTCCGCAACGCCATCCTCGTGCTGACGTCCAACCTGGGCAGCCAGTTCCTGGTCGACCCGCTGACCACAGAGGCGGAGAAGAAGGAGCAGGTGCTGGAGGTCGTGCGGGCGTCCTTCAAGCCCGAGTTCCTCAACCGGCTGGACGACCTCGTGGTCTTCTCCGCCCTCAGCAAGGACGAGCTGGGACGGATCGCGCAGCTCCAGATCGACCGGCTGGCCAAGCGGCTCGGCGAGCGGCGGCTCACGCTGGAGATCACGCCCGAGGCGCTGGCCTGGCTCGCCGACGAGGGCAACGACCCCGCCTACGGTGCGCGCCCGCTGCGCCGACTGGTGCAGACGGCCATCGGGGACCGGCTGGCCAGGGAGATCCTCGCCGGCGAGGTCAAGGACGGCGACACGGTCCGCGTGGACACGCACGGCGACGGGCTGATCGTCGGGCCCGTGCCGGCCACCGGCAAGACGCTGTAGCGCCGCGACCGGACGGGCTCGCCGGTGCGCCGGTCCGTGCCCGTCCCGGCCGCGGGCCGGCTGTCACGTCGTGAACGCCGACCACCGCACCCGGGCGGTGGTCGCGTCCTCGTACGTCACGTTCGCCGTCACGGCGTGGGCCTCGGCGCCCGCCGGGAGCCCGCCGTTCTCGACGCCGAGTTCGAGACAGAGGTCCACTCCGTGATCGCACCCCGCAGTGCCGGGCTCCGCCCCCTGCGGGGACAGGCCCGTCAGCCGGCCTCGGACCTCCGCGCGCGGCATGCGGAAGGTGCCGGCGTAGTGCGTGTCCAGCCAGGACTCCACCCGGCAGTCGGCGTCGTACGCCCCCGCCGGCAGCCGCGCCCCGCCGAAGGCGAGCGCGTCGGCGCACGGCACCTTCTCGGAGCTGCCGCCGAGCGCGTCGTCGGAGATCAGGAAGAGCACCGCCAGCGCGGCCAGGCCGGCCAGGATCAGCAGCGGCAGGGCGAGGATCGCCGCCACCACCGACCACCTCGTCCGCCCCGGCGCCGCGGTCCGCGCCGGCACCGTTCTCGTCGCCGTCCCCGTCATACGCCCGCCCCGCTCCCGTCCCGGTGTGGCCTCCGACCGGCCAGATCATGTCAGCCGACGGCTGACAGGGCACGCCTGGGCTTGCTTCCCCCCTCCCCCGGTGAGGGAGGATGGCGGAATCCGTACGAAGGGAAATACACGGTGAGCATCGACCCGTCCTCGATTCCGAACTTCGGGGGCCAGCCCGAGCCGCAGCCCCAAGGACCGGCGGGCCCCGTCGTCCCGGATCAGGATCTTGTGAAGCAGCTCCTGGACCAGATGGAGCTCAAGTACGTCATCGACGAGGAAGGTGACCTCGCTGCTCCGTGGGAGCAGTTCCGTACGTACTTCATGTTCCGCGGTGAGGGCGACCAGCAGGTCTTCTCCGTGCGGACGTTCTACGACCGGCCCCACCAGATCGACGAGAAGCCGCAGCTGCTGGAGTCCGTCGACGACTGGAACCGCCGCACGCTGTGGCCGAAGGTCTACACGCACACCCACGACGACGGCACCGTCCGCCTCATCGGTGAGGCGCAGATGCTGATCGGCACGGGCGTCAACCTGGAGTTCTTCGTCTCCTCGACGGTGAGCTGGGTGCGGGCCGCGATCGAGTTCGACCGCTGGCTCGTGGAGCAGCTCGGTCTGGAGCAGGAGGTCAACGAGGCAGAGAAGCCCGAAGAGGGCGACGAGTAGTCCGCCGCCCGGCTCTCGCGGCGGCGCGTGCACGATCACGACCGGACCCGCGCCGAAGCCCACGGAGCCCGGCCAGGGCACCGACCACCACGGTCGCGTGCCGGGCCGGGCTCTGGCATTTCCCGGCGCGGCGAGGTGGTGGGGCGCGGGGTTTCGTCCACAGCCTGCGGCCGGTGTTCCCGGGCGGTCCGACCGGGGATGCGGGCGTTCTTCCTTTCTCGGCAAGTACTTGCCGGCATGGAAAGTACTTGCCACTGTTGGAGGTCACGGGGCGGCGGCGCACACCCACGCGGGCCTGCGTCCGCCGCCCACGCCACCACGGGGAGACACACCATGACCGATCACGACCCTTCGGCCACCGACGCGGCCGCCGCGCTGCACGCGGCCCGGACCGCCCAGGCCGCCGCCCGCGTCGCCCAGACCGTCCCGCGCGGCCTCGTGCTCGCACAGGGCGCCGCGTGCGCCGTCGAATGCGCCGCCCTCGGGCTCGCCGGGGCGCACGAGGAGGGGGCAGCGCCGCTGACGGCCCTCGGTCTCCTCGCCTGCGTCGCCTTCCTGGTCCTGATGTGGAGGGGCGTCCGGCATGGCGGGAGCCTTCCGAGACTCCGGTACGAGGGGCGGGCCGCCTGGCGGGTCCTGGTCGTGCCGGCCGCCACGATCGCCGTCGGCGCCCTGGTGGCGATCCCGTACGGCCTCACGGGCGCACTCGTCGCCCTCGGACTCGTCTGCGCCCTCGACTTCTGGCGGCGCGTCGCCCGGACGGAGTCCGCATGACCGGCACCCCGCCTCCCTCCCTCGACCGGGAACTGCACCACCCCACGCGCTTGGCCCTCGTCGCCTACCTGTCCTCCTGCACGGAGACCGAGTTCGGTGTGCTGAGGGACTACTGCGGCATCTCCGACTCGGTGACCAGCAAGACGGTCTCGGCCCTGGAGAAGCTCGGCTACGTCACCGTGCGCAAGGGCTACGTCGGCAAGCGCCCCCGCACCTGGGTGGCCCTCACCCGGCAGGGCCTGCGCGCCCTGGAGACCCACCTGGCGGCGCTGGAGGAGATCGTCGCCACCGCGAAACGCGCCGGCGCGACAGCCGAGGAGCCCACCTGATCACGCGGACCTGTGCACCGTCGGGGCGGGTGGCGCGGATCGACGTGAGTGCGGCCGGTGTATGTGTGTCGCCCGCCTTTCCGAGGTCGGCACCCTACGAGTGATCACCGCCGACGGTGTGTAGCAGCCGCGCTGCAGCGCACTCCGGGGTGCGGTGAGGGGTGGCCGGTACCCGGTCGGGATGTGTGCGTCCCGGCCGGAACGAGCCCGGGACGAGAAGGATCCCGACCGGGCCGAACTCGTCGAGGACGAAGGTCGGATCACCCTTCGCCCGCTGATGCCGCCGACGATGCCGAGGGGATCGGCGCGCTCGCCGACCAGAAGCCGGAATGCACGTGGGGGAGCCCCTTGGATTCCGGAGAGCCCGGCTCGAGGGGTTTCCTGGGTGCTTCGGTCACCTCCGACTCGAGGACGCACGGGGAGGTCATGTGGAATCCTGCCTGACCCTTGTACCCGAACTCCAGGCTGATCTCGAAGCCGTCCGGAGCGGTCGCGAAGACTGCCGGCATGTCGGCGCTGTTCCGCGCACCGACGTGATCTCCTGCCACGGCCTCCTTCCTCGACGGCAGGTGGCTGACGGGGTCGTTCTCGGCCGCGCCCACGAACACGTGATTCTTTCCGACGCCAAGATCGTCTGCATGGTTGACACCTGTGCCAGGGCTTCCAACGAGGATGATGTCATCAGCCCCGGGGATTCCTCCGGGCTCCTGGGTGGCCGCGCCCACGAGACGAGTTGTATGCAGGCGCACCCTTCTCCGCGTCACGCGCGCGACCCTCAGAACTCAGAGACCGCAGGCACCGACACTCCCACAAAGGACGACCCCTGCGCCGCGACGGCAACCGCGCCCAAGGACGACACCACCTCCTGGGGCTCGCTGGGCATCGGCGCTGTCGTACACCTCTGAGTCGCGCTCGTGGTTCTTGTTGTCCGCAGGCGTCGGGCACCCGCGGCTGCACTACCAAACTTCGCGCCCGCCACCGGTCGATTCACCGACACGCCGACAGGTTTCACGCCGGTTTCGTACGCGTCTCCGGGCACGTCGACAGCGTCATGCTGTCCGATCGATGCCCGGGTTCCGTCTGAGTACAGATACTCAGACGCCCTGGTGGCCAATGCGGATGGGGCACGTGGTGTGCGGGCGTTACGGTGCGCCTCGGCCACCACAGCTGTGGTCACTGGTTCACATCCGCTCGACGCACCATCAAGACACGGGGAGGGAGCGCGTATGGCGTGGGAGGAATGGGAGCAGCTCAAGGAGTAATTGTCAATAGTTGTGGACCGGTTGAGCGATCAGATCAGTCAAGCCGGCGCCTTGCACGCTCAGCTCTCCGCCAGATCACCGCCATTCCGAGCGCCAGGACGCTCACGGCGACGACCACG
>NZ_JAFFZS010000057.1 GCF_016921115.1 Streptomyces actuosus | reverse complement strand
CGGGCGTGCCTTCCCGACCCGCGCGGCAACGCGGGCCTACTCGATACCAGTCAATCGATCACTCGGGAAGGTACGCCCTCCGCGTGTGCCCTCCCGAGCCGATCCACAGGTAATGAGCATTGCTCGCCTGGTAGAGCTGCTGCCCGCTGTTCTCTGCCCTCCGCCCCCACCCCCGGCCGACGGTTTCTGCTCTCCAGACGTGTACGCCGCCCTTCCGGCCGGGACCGGGCCGGAGTCTGGTAGGTTCACGGCGACCGTCGCCCGGGGGACTGAGGGGTGGTGACCGAAGTGGCCGGCCCGGCCTCTGCCGTGCGCTCCCTCGCCCCCCGCCTCTCCTGCGCGCCGCGGGCGCGACGAGCCTCGGCGGTCCTGCTCGCGACTGTTCTGTCGGTCCTGGCCGCGGTGACGCTGCTGTGCGCGTCGCCCCTGGCTGCCGAGCGCTTCTCCGGCATGACGTCGGGCCAGGGGCCTGTACCGGTTGCGACCGAGCACGCCCCGCAGCGCGCCCTCACCATGACGGCGCCGACGAGTCATGCCTGCGAGCAGTGTGCGAGCGGGACCGGGCAGCGGTGTGCCTCTGCGCAGGACGGGGCGGTGCGGGGCAGAGCGCCCGATTCCCGGCCGTGCGCCACGGCCGAGCCGGGGAACGTCGCGCTGCCGGACACCGCGACGCCGTCCCCCCTCACCGTGGCCCGCGGCCGTCCGGCACCTCGGGGGCCAGATCTTCACCTTCTGCAACTGCTGCAGGTGTAGCACCCGCAGCGGAACCGTGAGCACGTCGACGAGCTCCGGTCCCGGCATGCCCGTGCCCACCGTCCACAGCAGCAGAAGGATCCAGCCATGCCCCGCCGCCGCCCGGCCGCCACCGTCTCCGTCCTGCTCGCCGCCACACTGGCCGCCTGCACCGGCGGCTCCGGAACACCCGCTTCCACGGAGCCGCCCGCCTCCACGACCGCCGTCGGTCACATCCACGGTCTCGGCGTCGATCCCGCCGACGGCCGCCTGTACGTCGCCACCCACGAGGGTGTCGTCCAGGTCCTCGACGACGGCACCGCCCGGCGCGTCGGCGACGCCGCCGACTACATGGGTTTCACCGTGGCCGGCTCCCGCACGTTCCTCGGCAGCGGCCATCCCGCCGAGGGCGGCGAGGACCACGCCGACCGCGGCCTGCTGAAGAGCACCGACGCGGGCGGGACCTGGAAGACGCTCTCTCTCGGCGGTGAGGCCGACTTCCACGCCCTGGAGTACGCGCACGGCACCGTCTACGGCTACGACAGCACCCGTGGTCTGCTCCGGGTCAGCGGGGACGGCCTGGAGTGGGACGACCGCGCGGAACTGGCCGCCCTGGACATCGCCGTCAGCCCCGCGGACCCCGACCTCGTCCTGGCCACCACCGAGCGCGGCGTCGCCCGCAGCACGGACGGCGGCCGGACCTTCGCGAACGGCACGGGACCGGTCCTGGCCTTCGTCTCCTGGGCCGTTCAGGACGCCCTCTACGGGGTCGACCTCGACGGCGGTCTGCACCTGAGCACCGATGCCGGCCGCACCTGGACGCAGGCGGGCACCGTTCCGGGCGGGCGGCCCCAGGCCCTCACCGCCGTCGACGCCGAGCACGTCCTGGCCGCCACCCAGGACGGGGTCCACGAATCGCGCGACGGCGGCGCGACCTTCACCGAGCGCCTTCCGGTCGTCTCGGCTCCTGGCCACTGATCAAGCGGATACGGAGGTTCGACGCCTTCACACGGGCTGGGGCCCGAGGGATGGTCGTCCGCCGGGCCTCGTCCGGGTGGGCGGGCTACGGCGGGCCGGGGACCGCTCGGGCCGGCGCGGTCTGAGGGTGCCGGTCGAGCCAGCGGTGGGCGGCCAGCTTGACCCGGTCCTCGACGAGGAACCACAGCAGGGCGTATCCCCACACGGCGGCGGCCCAGCCCCAGCCCAGCGGCGTCATCAGCACGCCGGTGACGGCGATGAGGGTGGCCAGGAGCTGGGTGCCGAGCACGGCGCCCAGCATGACCGGAGCGGGGGCGGGGCGGGTCCAGAACGGGTGGCGGGTGCGGGTGACGAAGACCGTGAGGTGCCCGGAGACGGACAGTTTGAGGTAGATCAGGGTACGGACGAGGTCGCGGTCCAGGCCCAGCACCTGGTCGGCGAGGGCGAACAGGAGGAAGGTCTCGGCCACGCCCATCAGGCCGATCGCGGCGGCGACGACCATCACGGTGCGCATGTCCCACGAGGCCGGTTTGTCGGCGCCGCGTACGTGGTCGTAGGCGATGGACAGGATCGCCCCGTCGTTGAGCAGCGCGAGGAAGACGATCATGACGGGGGTGACCGGGAAGAAGTCGAAAGCCACGATGGCCAGGCTGATCAGCAGCAGCACCCGGATGGTCTCGGCGATGCGGTAGGTGGCGTAGGAGACCATGCGGGCGAAGATCTCGCGGGCCTGCCGGATCGCGTCGACGATGACCGACAGTCCGGGCGCGAGCAGGACGACGTCGGCGGCGGCGCGTGCGGCGTCGGTGGCTCCGGAGACCGCGATGCCGGCGTCGGCCTGCTTGAGGGCGGGGGCGTCGTTGACGCCGTCGCCGGTCATGCCCACGATGTGGCCGCGTTCCTGGAGCAGTTTCACGATCGTGTACTTGTGCTCGGGGAAGACCTGCGCGAAGCCGTCGGCGGCCTCCACCCGCGCCGCCGGGGACTGCCCGTCCGGCCCCGGTCGGGCGGGCTGCTCCCCGTCGCCGGCCTGCGGGGCGGTGGCGGGGGGTTCGGTGCCGAGGGGTTCCGCGGTGAGCGTGTCGGCGGCCAGGATGTGCTCTCCCAGGCCGATGCGGCGGGCGACCTCCCGGCCGATCGCGGTCTGGTCGCCGGTGACCATCTTCACCTCCAGCCCGAGTTCGCGGGCGGCGGCCACGGTTGCGGCGGAGTCCTCGCGGGGCGGATCGGCGAGCGGCAGCACGCCCAGCAGCCGCCAGCGGCCGGAGGTGTCCGTGCGGGCGACGCCGAGGGCACGGTAGCCGCGGGTCGCGAAGTCCTCCACCGCCGTCTCCACCCGCTCCGCGGTGGGATCGCCCGCGCACAGGCCGGCGATCACCTGCGGGGCGCCCTTGCTGACCCGGAAGCGGCCCTGCGCCGGCGTGGTCACGGTGGCCTCGGTGCGCTTGGAGACGGGGTCGAACGGCGTGAAGGCCACCACCTCCCCGCCGGGGCCCGCCTCCTGCGGTGCCGCGGCGAGGACGGCGAGGTCGATCGGGTCGCGGTCCTCCTCGCGGGAGGCGAGTGCCGCCGCCGCGAGCAGATCGGCCGCATCGGCGCCAGGTGCGGTCCACGGGGTGGCCACCGCGAGCCTGTTCTGCGTCAGGGTGCCGGTCTTGTCGGAGCAGAGCACGTCGATGCCGCCCAGTTCCTCCACGGCGGGCAGGTGGGAGACCACCGCCTGGCGGCGGGCGAGCTGACGGGCGCCGACCGCCATCGTCACCGACAGCACCGCCGGCAGCGCCACCGGGACGGAGGCGATCAGCACCACCAGCGCGAACTCCAGCACGGTCAGCACCCGGCTGCCGCGCGCCACCGACACCACCACCGTCAGGGTCACCAGCACCAGCGCGGCGACGATCAGGTACTGGCCGATCCGGACCACCGCGCGCTGGAAGTGGCTGACCGTGCCCGCCTCCTGGACCAGGCTCGTGGTCCGGCCGAAGAAGCTGTCCGCGCCGGTGGCGTACACCAGCGCGTCGGCCTCGCCGCGGACCACCACGGCACCCGAGTACAGCACCTCCCCCGTGCCCCGGCCGACCGGCAGCGACTCGCCGGTCAGCGCCGACTGGTCCACGTCGAGGCTGCCCGTGCCGAGCAGCCGGGCGTCGGCCGGGATGACGTCGCCCAGCCGCAGGCGGATCACGTCGCCGGGCACCAACGCCCGCACCGGAACCGTCTGCCAGACGTCGTCGCGCCGTACTCGTGCGGTCGTCGCCAGGCGCTGCTTGAGCGCGGCGATGGCGTTCGCGGCCTGGTGCTCCTCGGCGAACGCGACTCCGCCGTTCATCGCCAGCAGCACCCCGATGATCGCCGCGTCGGTCCAGTGCCGCACCAGCAGCGACAGCACCAGCGCGACCTCGATCATCCAGGCGATCGGCCCCCAGAAGTAGCCCAGGAACTCCAGCAGCGGGTTGCGGCGCTCCTCGGCGATCTCGTTCGGGCCGTTCCGCTCGAGGCGCACACGTGCCTGCTCGGCGGTCAGCCCCCGTTCGGAGGCGTCCAGTGCGGCCAGCACGGCCGGCAGCGGTTCGTCGGCCGGCACCACCTGGTGGGTCCGCGGCTGCCGGTCCTGGTCGTCGGGCATGCGTTCCTCCGGGGAAGGGGTGCGTGCGGGGCCGTCGCGCCTGCCGGGGATCTACCGGTCCGCCTGCTCCGCCTTGTCGTGGAACTCGCGGAACGCGGCGAAGGCGCGCGGGCCGTAGACGGTGCCCGGGCCGCCGTTCATCAGGACCGCCACCCCGATCGCCTCGGCGGCCTCCTGCTCGTCGGCACCCCGGCGGACGGCGCCCTGCGCGTGGGCCGCGATGCAGCCGTCGCACTCCTTGCTCACCGCGATGGCGAGCGCGATCAGCTCCTTGGTCTTCGCGTCCAGCGCCCCGGCGGCCAGCGCACCTTCGTGCAACTGCTTGTACCCCTCGTACACCTGGGGAATGGCGCGCCTCAGCTCACGGGCCGGGCCCCGCAGCTCGTCCCGCACCTGTGCACCGTATGCCATGATTCGCCCTCTTTTCGTGACGGGGATGTCCCGGCCCGCGGGCCGGGCAGGAGGAGAGCCGGGAACGGCCCGGGCGGATCACGGAGCGCACGCGGCGCGGTGCGCGGGGTCTCCCGCGGCGCCGCACCGGCCGTGGGCCGTGCCGCGTCCGCACCCCTGCCCACCGTCGCCGTCGCACGTCCGTGCCTGCCCTTTCCTCCCCACCAGCCTCCTGCCCGCCCAGGGCCCGCGGACAGGGCCGGAGGGGCCCCACTCCCCCGGGCCGTCCGGTCACGGCCCGGCGCCGCCCTCGTAGCGGCCGTGGCCCCGGACCAGCCGACGGCCTGCTCCTCGGAGATGCCGCGGGCGGGACGCCAGTCACAGCTGTGTGGCGTCAGTCGGTGTCGAGACCGTCGATCAAGCGGTTGAGGAACCGGGTGAAGGTGGCGTCGGGAGTGAGGGGGCGTCCGGGGGCGGAGAGGGCTTCGGCGAGTTCCGGGTGGCAGCCGTCGGCGGCGACAGCGGCCAGGTAGCGACCCTCGGCCGCTGCCCGGTCCGGTGATCGTGAGACCGCGCCCTGCGCGATCTCATGGGCGACGTGCCCGGCCACGAATGCGGTGATCTGGGCGAAGACCTCCAGCTTCGCCGCACCGTCCAGCCCGGTGGGCCGCAGGACGGCGAGCACGTGTTCCAGGAAGGCCAGCGTGTTGGGGCCCGGAACGCGACGGGTGGACAAGGCCACGGGCAGCCAAGGGTGGCGAAGCATGTGGGCGCGCTGCAGTCGGGCCACGGCCCTCAGGTCGGCACGCCAGTCGCCGCTGGGTGGGTCCGTGACCGTGAGTTCGCCGCAGACGTGGTCGACCATCAGCTCCAGCAGCGTCTCCTTGTCAGGGGCGTAGCTGTAGAGCGACATGACGCCCGCCCCGACGTCGGCGGCCACCCGCCGCATGGTGACCGCTTCGAGTCCTTCCGCGTCCGCCAGAGCGACGGCTGCGGCGGTGATCGCCTCCCGACTGAAGGAGGGCCTGCGACCCCTGCGGGGCTCGGCGGGGCGCAGCCAGAGCTGTTCGGGATCGACGCTCTCGGCACCGGACCTTCCGTCACGGGACACGGCCTCGCACTCCTTTCCCTGGCTGTCGAGGTGACCGGTGTGAAGGCTATCCAAGTTCCTCTATTCTCGTACGCAGTACGAGAATAGAGGAGGGGAACGATGCCGTCACGCACGCCCGACGCCGCAGCCGGACCGGCCTGGGTGCCACCCGCCGGAAAGCCACCACTGTCCTCCCGGATGATGAGGGCGACCTGGCGAGGTCTGCCGGCGAAACAACACGAGGTCGGATGGGAGCCGGGGCTGGTGGTGCCGGCCGCCGACGGCAACCCGTTGATCACTGACCACTACTTCCCGCGCGCCCAGGGCGACTTCCCCACCCTCCTGGTCCGCTCTCCCTATGGCCGGGGCCTGCCGTGGTCACCCCAGTACGGCCTGCTCTTCGCCGAACAGGGCTTCCACGTGGTCCTGCAGAGCTGCCGCGGCACCGGCGGTTCGGGCGGCGCGTTCGACCTGTGGCGCAACGAGGCCGCCGACGGCCGGGCCACGGTGTCCTGGCTGCGCGAGCAACCCTGGTTCAACGGAACACTCGGGACCGTCGGCCCCAGCTACCTGGGCTACGTGCAATGGGCCCTCGCTTCGGACCCACCGCCGGAACTGAAGGCAATGGTGGTGCAGGTAGGGCTGCACGATCCCTATGCCCTGTTCCACGCGGACGGCACACTGCGCCTGGAGAACGCCCTCGCGGTCGGGGTGGGCATGACGTACCAGCACCAGGGCACGGCCCCGTTCCTCAGGGCGACGCTGCGCCTGCAGCGCCGTCTGCGCGACGTCACCACCGCGCAGCCCCTGCGCGGGGCGTACGCGTCAGCCTTCGGCAGCGAACTGCCGTGGTTGGACGATGTGATGACACACCCGGACGCGGAGGACGCCTACTGGCGCGGCGCGTCGTCGGCGGAGTCGGCGCAGCGGCTCCGCGTGCCCACGGCTCTGATCACCGGATGGCACGACGCACTGGCCGACCAGACCTTCGAGCAGTACGAAAGGCTGCGCCGGGCCGGATGTGAGACCGCCCTGCTCGTCGGTCCCTGGACCCACACCTCGGCCCTGCAGCAAGGATGGCCGGAGGTGTTCGGTGAAAGCCTCGCGTGGCTGCGTGCCCACCTGTACGCCGATCCCTCCGGCCTGCGTCCCACCGCGGTGCGTGTGCACATCGGGGGCGAGAACACCTGGCGGGACCTCGATGACTGGCCGCCGGCCGCGGCTGCCACCTCGTGGTACCCCGTCCCCGGCGGGTATCTCACCCGACAGGCCCCCGCAGACTCCGTACCCGTGACCGCGTTCCGCTACGACCCGGCCGACCCCACCCCCTCCCTCGGCGGTCCACTGCTCTCCCGCACCGCCGGTCCCCGGAACAACGCCATCCTGGAGGCCCGAGACGACGTCCTGACATTCACCGGCCCACCACTGACCGAGCCCGTGGACATCCTGGGTCCCGTCTCCGCACGGCTGAGCATCTCCACGGACACCGGACACGCCGATGTCTTCACCCGCCTGTGC
This sequence comes from Streptomyces actuosus, assembly GCF_016921115.1. Taxonomy (GTDB): domain Bacteria; phylum Actinomycetota; class Actinomycetes; order Streptomycetales; family Streptomycetaceae; genus Streptomyces; species Streptomyces actuosus_A. The sequence continues at coordinate 23,105 of NZ_JAFFZS010000057.1, read as the reverse complement.
GAGGTGGACGCACAAGGCCGCTCCGTCAACATCTGTGACGGGTTCGTCCGACTTCGGACGGCCGAGCAGGAGCCCTCGCAGGTCACCGTGCCGATGAGCTCCACCGCGCACCGCTTCCCCACAGGCCACCGCATACGCTGGCAGATCAGCGGAGGCGCCCACCCGCGCTACGCGCGCAATCCCGGCACCGGTGAGTCGCCGGTGGACGCCGCCACCTTCACACCGGTGCGCATCACGCTCCACACGAACTCGGCACTGGTACTCCCCAGCAGCTCCGAGCTCGCCTAGTGCCGCGGCAGGCAACGTTCCCCCGTCAAGGAGCGGCGTCCGGTGCGTGCTCCCGGTGTGCCGGCCGGAAGCCCTCGTACCTGGATGCACTCGGGCTTTCGTCCGGTGCAGCGAGAGTGCGTGCCGGGCGTCGCGACGGGGCGAACGTTGCCTGGTGCGGCACTGGTTCGTCAGCCTTCCGGGGAACGGTCGGCTCTTCGGGGAAGGGTCGACGAGCCGGGCCGTCCGGCCCGGCTCACTCCGCCGGTCCTCATCGCCGTCCAGGCCAACCGGGTCAGGGTCGCGCAGCTGCGTCGGGGCGAGCCAGATCGCCGGCCCATGACGGCCGGCCTCAGCGTCTCGCCGCCGTGCTGGTCGTCGCGTCGCCCACCGGACCACCTCACAGCCTGGACCGCAATCCGGGTGGTCCGGTCGTGGAAGCACCGATCAGAGCTCCGGCACCGTCGGCACCAGGGCGGTCGGCGCGCTGCCGGGTCCGCCCGGCCAATGAGCGGTTCTCCCGCCGCGGCCGGGCCGGCGGCCGGGATTCCGTAGGCGATTCTTCGGCCGCGTCCCACCGATTAGGGTGGCCCGGTGGTGCTGGAGCTGCGGGAACGGTGGGACGGGCAGCCGCTGTGGGCGCGCGGGGTGCTCGCGGTGTACGTGATCGGCTTCGTCGAGGGAGCCTGCGTCCATCTCCTCGACCTGGCCCGCGACGGCGTCCACGCCTACGCGGCGTTTCCGCAGGTGCCCCTGCGGGTGTTCTTCGTCGGTCTGGCGGTTCTGGATCCGCTGGTCGCCGTGCGGGTGGGGCTCGTGCGGAGGGACGGAGTCCGTCTCGCGGGGGCCGTGACGGTGGCCGACGTCCTGGCGAACTGGTGGGGCAACCGGCACTGGTTGCAGGACGATCCGGCGCGGCTCGTACCGCTGGCGCCCCTCACCCTCTTCGGTCTGTTCGTGGTCGCGTCCCTGGTCCCCCTGTGTCGCACGGTCGCCGGGCCCGCGAACGAGCCCCGAACCGTGCCGTCGGCCGCCGGACCGTGAAGTCGCCGCGCGGCCCCGCACCCTGATCGGCGGCAGGGGCGAGGGACGCCGACGGTGAACGCCTTCCGGACGCAGGCCTTCCCCGTGGCCGAGCCGGTCGGGGATCATGCGGCGATGCGCACGGATGACTGGCACCTCACCGAAGACGTCGACGAATTCCTCGCCCGTGCCGGCGAGTTCCTGCACGCCCGCCCCGTTCGGCACCTCATGCAACTGACGTGGACGGCCAGACTGCGCGAACGCGGGGTGACCGCGTTCGGCTCCCAGGCCCCCGTCTTCGGCCGGCTGGAGCGAGCGGGCGAGGTCCACGCCGCCTTCCACCGCCTCCCGTCCCGCGGCCTGGGACCCACTCCCCTCACCTCCGAGCAGGCCGACGGCCTCGCCGCCCACTTGGTCGCCCAAGGGCACTCCCTCCCCTACGTCAGCGCGGACCACCGCACGGCCACGGCCTTCGCGGAGGCCTGGCAGCGGCACACGGGGGCGACGCCGACCCTCCGCGTCCGGCTGTGCCTCTACCGCCTCGGCACGCTCACCCCGCCGGAGCCCGTCCCGGCGGGCCGGGGCCGCCTCGTGGGCGAGCCGGACCACGAGCAACTCATGCACTGGTGCCGCGGGTTCGCGGCGGATGTCGGGGAGGACGTCGCCATCGACGCCGCCTCCTGGGCCGGCACCCGCTTCGCCGGCAAGCGCTACACGTTCTGGGAGACCCCGGACGGCACGCCCGTCTCCATGGCGGGTGTGAATCCGACGATCGCCGGCCTGGCCCAGGTGGACCCCGTCTACACCCCGGCCGACCTGCGCGGGCGCGGCTACGCGGGCGCCGTGACGGTGGAGGTGAGCCGGGCCGCGCTGGCGGCAGGCGCCAAGGAGGTCGTGCTGTTCACGCATGCGGCCAACCCCACCAGCAACGCCCTCTACCAGCGCCTGGGGTTCCTCCCGGTCACGGACTGGGCCGTGTACGACTTCGCTCACGCCGAGCCGGTAGCCGGTCCGTGAGGCGACCGGCGTCGCGGGCGCCACGCCGTCAGCGGGGCCGCCCACCCGGAGCGCGGTGCGCCTCGCCGCGGGCCGGCGGGACACACGCCGGAATCAGACCCCACCGGCACACGGCCTGGACGACGCGGGAGCAGGCGCCGTCGCCCGCGACGCCCGCGCCTGGACCTGTCGCCCCGCAGGGCGGGGCGGGTCGGGCCGGCCGGTGAAACCCGGGTCCCGGCGGGGGGCCCGCGGGAGCGGGCGGGGCGCAGCGGGGCTCACGACGCGTCGGCGGGTGCGGCCGGGGCGTGGGCGAGGGCGGAGGGGGTGAGCCGGCCGACGATCGCCGGGGCCTCGCGGACGAGTGCGTCGTTCTCCACCGCCTCGACCATGAACAGGGCGAAGTCCACACGCCGCGTCAGATTGCTCGCCAGCACGGGGTCGCCCACGTGCCGGCTCCACACGGGCAGTCCCTGGCTCTCACCTTCCTCCAGGTCGCTGCCGCGGACCACGGTCCAGCGGGTGTCGCTGGCGAAGATCCTGCGGCAGGCCTCCACCTGATCGTCCAGGTCGACCACGCGCGCGAGTTTCGCCAGCGCCCCGAAGACCGCGACGAACGCCCTGAGCCGCAGCGGGTACACGTCCTTCCCGTCGCGTGTGATGTGCCATCCGCAGGAGAACACCAGGCGTGCGCCGGGAGGTGCGAGGTCGAGGACCGCCTGCGCCGTGCCGGACGCGTAGTGGCGCATCCCCCACGGGGCGAGCACGGTGAGCACCGCGTCGCACCCGTCGACGGCCCGGGCGACGACGGCGCGGTCGTCGGTCGCACCCGGCAGGACCGTGATCCGGTCGCCGAACTCCGCGAGCTTGGCCACGCTCTGCTCCCGGCACACGCCCACCACCTCGTAGCCGCGGTCCAGGGCGTGCCGCACCATGTGGCGCCCGAGCTTCCCCGAGGCTCCGACGATGCACACCTTCTTCCGCCCGTCCGCCGTGCGCGTCTCGTCGGGACCGTACGACTCCATGACCTTGTCCTCCGCTCTCCCCACCGGTGATCCTTACGTCGTAAGGCTCCTTACGACGTAAGGCTACCTTACGAAGTAAGGTGGTCGAGGGAGTCACAGAGGCAGACGAGGAGAAAGCGTTGTCCGGACAGGAAGCCCGCACGCCGGAACGCCGCCGGAGCGAACCGCTGAACAGGGAGACCGTCCTGAAGGCGGCGGTCGACCTGGCCGACGAGGCGGGCGTGGGTGCGCTGACCATGCGCAAGCTCGCCGAGCGTCTCGGGGTCGAGGCCATGTCCCTGTACCACCACGTGGCCAACAAGGACGCGATCCTCGACGGCATGGTCGACGTGGTCTTCGGCGAGGTCGGCCTGCCGCCGGACGAGCTCGGCTGGAAGGCCGCGATGCGGCAGCGGGCGGTGTCGCTGCGCGACGCGCTCAGCCGCCACCGGTGGGCGATCGGTCTGATGGAGTCGCGCACGAACCCCGGGCCCAGGACGCTTCGCCACCACGACGCGGTCATCGGCAGCCTGCGAACGGGCGGCTTCTCCGTCGCGGGCGCTGCGCACGCCTTCTCCCTGCTGGACAGTTACGTGTACGGCTTCGCGCTGCAGGAGGCCACCCTGCCGTTCGAGGCATCCGGGGGTGACGTCGGGGAGCTGGCGGAGGCGATCCTCGACTCGGCGCCACGCAGCGCGTTCCCGCACCTCACCGAGCTGGCGGTCCGTCACGTCGCCCAGCCGGACTACGCGTACGCCGACGAGTTCGCCATCGGGCTCGACCTGGTCCTCGACGGCCTGGAGCTGCGGCGCGCGCACCCGGACTGGTCCGGCGACTGAGGACCGCGCCGGGCACGCGGACGGGACGAACGTCCTGCGGCGCATCCCCGGGGCGGAGGCCGAAGGGTGCCGGACGGGGCCGGGTCGAGCGCGTCGGGTTCCGGGTGCCGGGCACGGCGCGCGCCGCCCGCCGGCCCGTCACCGCACCCGGCCGCGGTGCACGACCGAGGTCCGGACCCGTCGGGTCCGGACCTCGGTCTCGGCTGCTGCCGCTCCCGTCAGGCGTAGGGCAGGTGCAGCACGGAGAGGTCGCCGGTGCCCAGGCTGCCGGGGCCGGCGCCGAGCGCGCTCCACACCTTCAGCTGGACCGTACCGCCCCGCAGGTCGCAGGCCGCGCCGCCGGCGGAGACCAGACCGGCACCGTCCGTGTAGTGCTCCCAACCGGCGACCGGGTCCGTGGCGAAGTACCGGTACGTCTCGACCCGGTCCCACGTCCCGTCCGCCGTGCAGTCGTACGAGAGCTGCGCCTGCACAGCGCTGCCGACGGCCGCTCCCGCGTCCACGGCCAGGTCGAACGAGGGGGCGCCACCGGTGTACGACAGGGTCAACCCGGTCGCCGTCGACGTCACCGGCTCGTACGGCGTTCCGTCGTGGTTGGCGCCCCCGGCCGACGGCACCGCGACTGCGCCCGAGGTGCCGCTGCCGGCCGTCAGGTCCCCGCCGCCCTGCACGTACAGCGTCGGCGAGGAGGGGGCCGACGTCGTGGGCGTCGCGGTGCCGGTCGGGTCCCCGGCGGTGGAGCGGTAGGGCAGGTGCAGCACGGAGAGGTCGCCGGTGCCCAGGCTGCCGGGGCCGGCGCCGAGCGCGCTCCACACCTTCAGCTGGACCGTACCGCCCCGCAGGTCGCAGGCCGCGCCGCCGGCGGAGACCAGACCGGCACCGTCCGTGTAGTGCTCCCAACCGGCGACCGGGTCCGTGGCGAAGTACCGGTACGTCTCGACCCGGTCCCACGTCCCGTCCGCCGTGCAGTCGTACGAGAGCTGCGCCTGCACCGCGCTGCCGACGACCGCTCCCGCGTCCACGGCCAGGTCGAACGAGGGGGCGCCCTGGTCGTGGACGAGGTCGAGCCCGGTCGCGGTGAGGGTGACGGGGTGGTACGGGGCGCCGTCGTGGTTGGCGCCGTCCGCCGAGGGCACGGGCACGCTGCCGGAGCCGGCCGTGGTGCCGGACAGCGTGCCGTCGGACTGCAGGTACAGCGTGGAGGAGGAACCCGTGCCGCCGGTGGGCGAGCCGGTCGGGCTGGGCGAGCCCGTGGGGGTGGCGGTGTCCGTGGGCGTCGGGGTGGGTGTCGGGGTGGGGCCGCCCGTGGCGTTGCCACCGCTCCAGTTCTGGGCGCCGGACGCGACGGTCCTGCCGGCCGGCAGCGGGAGGGAGGTCCCGTCGGAGAAGTGCACGGTGGTGCCGGCGGACGTGGCGTTGGCGGCGACGTAGGTGCGCCGGCCGTTCTTCACGAAGACGGCAGCCATCGGGCTGTCGGCCGTGACCGAGGAGTCCACGGTGCCGAGAGCGGCGAGGTTGCGGATCCAGTGGAAGGTGTGGGCCTTGCTCTCGCCTTCCTCGGAGGTGAAGGAGTTGTCGGCGCGGAAGTCGGCCAGAGCGGCGTCGCCGTCGCCGAGAGCCAGGTACTCGTACCAGATGTCGGTCCACAGGGTGGGACGCGTCCCACCGCTTCGGTCGAGCATGTCCTGGTAGTCGGCCTTGACGTAGTCCGGGTCGCGGCCCAGGTAGAGGTGCCCGCCGGTCACCGGCAGCAGGTTGATGCCCTGGATCTGCTCGGGAGCACTGGAGAACCAGGTCGAGTAGGCGCCTCCGTTGCCCCACACCATGCCGACCTGCCGGTGCGGGAAGCCGCTCGGGTAGATCTCGTCGTGCAGGTCGAACCAGTAGTCGTCGATCGCGGCGGCCTGCGTCGTGTACATGTAGATGCCGGCGTCGCGGACGGCCTTGTCCCCGGTGGCGACGCCCCACTGGATCAGGGCGTTGTCGAAGTTCATACCCTCGGACGAGGACTCCTGGTTGTTGCCCGCGGCGAACGAGCCGTGGCCGGAGGCCCAGTCGTGGCCGCTGTAGATGTCGAAGTCGCGCAGGTAGGGGAAGCGCTTGTCGCTGCGGTCGTAGTTGTCGGCGTCGCGGATGAGCAGGTCGACCATGCCGCCGTAGCCGCCGGAGGAGGCCCACTCCGGGTCGAACTTGGCGAGGGTCGCGGCGGCCGCGACGTAGTAGCCGTAGTGGAAGTGGTGGTCGTTGAGCTCCTGGTCCGACCCGTAGGAGGCCGGGTAGCCGATGAGGGTGCCCCAGGCGTCGTCGTAGTAGAACAGGTGCTTCGTCTCGTTCGCCGAGGCGGTGAACCAGTCCGTGAGCCGGGAGCGGATCGCCTCCAGCGCGGCGTCCCGGACATCGGTGTTCCCGGTCTGGTCGGCGATCTCCGCCAGGCGCGCCGCGCGTCCGAGCCCCTTGCCGGTCCAGTACGTGTCGTCGCTGACCTGCCCGGTCGGGTCGCTCTTCTCGGCGTTCAGGTAGTTCTGCAGGGTGGCCGCGTCGGTGCCGGAGCCGTCGGCGACCGCGGGCACCTCGGGCAGCACGCCGTGGAAGACCATCGAGGTGGTGAACGCGTCGATGCCCGCGAGGATCTTCAGGGGGCCGCGCGAGGAGAGGTAGGTCTGCGGCAGGGGGCTGCCGGAGGCGAGGTGGCGCCACTGGTGCGGCAGCAGCGCGGCGACCGTGCCGGTCGCGGAGCCCTCCAGCGCGTCGGTGGTGTAGCGGTAGGTCGTGGTGACCGTGCTGTCGCTCTCGTCGTAGCGGTAGGAGACGGCGGTCCCGGTGACGTGGTTGTGGGCGTACGCCCCGTACTGCGCGGCGAGCGCGGCCCGGTCGGACGCCGGCGTGGACGAGGTGGTCGGCAGGACCGCCACGGAGAAGTAGCCCTTGCCGGCCAGCGCGGAGGTGAGGGTGGAGCCGTTGACGGACCAGGTGGCGCCGGTGGGCGCGAAGGCGACGTAGTCGTGCCCGTCGACCCGGTAGCCGATCGTCCCGCCGGAACGGGACCAGACGGTGAGCGCCGCCCCGGGCGCCGCCTGTATGCGTGCGTCGCCGCCGGTGGCGCGGAAGTAGGCGAAGGGCAGGCCCGAGCCGATGGTGGCGCGCAGGGTGTGCGCTCCGTCGCTGAGGAGCGGGCTGACCGTCCAGTCGCTCCAGTCGTCGACCTTCACCTCGGGTGCCGCGAGGCCGGCGACGCCGACGACGAAGTCCTCCGCGTAGGGGAAGTGGTACTCGCCGACGCCGCTCCCGCTGCCGGAGATCGCCGGGGTGGTGCTGTAGGAGACGCCGAGTCCGCCCGACTGCGCCCGGTAGCCGAGCGGCTGGGCGAACAGTGGTTCCCCGTAGGCGCAGTCGGTGCGCTTCCACAGGATGGACGACCACCAGTCGTTGGTGGGGACCGCTCCCGAGGGGGCGTCGGACGTCACCCAGTGCCGGGGATCGGTCGACAGGTCGGCGCAGCCGGACGGCAGCGGGCCGGGCGGCTGCGTGGTGTAGCTGCCCCGGCCGACCGTCTCGGCCCCGGCGGAGTGCGAGGTGAGCACGGTCAGTGCGGCACCGAGGAGCGCGACGACCACGCCGAGCACGGCGGTGCGCGGGTGACGGTGCGGTCGCCGGATGCGCCGTTGCCGGGTGCCGGGGCGGGCACCCGGCGGTGCGCTGCGCCCCGGCGTTGCCGGGGGTGGGTGGCTCGCAGAGAGCATGGGACATCTCCTGTGTGGGGTCACGGGTGACGCATCCGGCCCGATGGCCGGGTGCGCTCGTGCAGGCAGACGGACGTGGAGAAGGGACTGCGGGGCGACGGCAGGGTCCGTCGCGTGGAAACCGGGGAAGCGCACCCCCGCGCAACACGCCATGAGAGCGTTCTCAAACCTGGGAGGCTAGGGAGCACGTCCGCACGGTGTCAACATGTGCGCAACACTCCGGTAACGGGGACTTCACGCTGCGCGCCGAGCTCCGGGGTCGATGTGACAAGGCTTCCTTTTGAGCCACTTGACGACCCGTCGAGCCTGCCGAGCCTGCCGTCCACCACTTGGCAGGCCCTCCCCCCGCGGCTCCGCGGGACTCGACCCGAACGTCCCCGGCGGGTGTCCAAAGGCCGTTCGTCTTCTGTACGGGGCCGACCCGCCCGCCGACCACCCGGAGGCCGCCGCGCCCCGCCCCGCGCCCGCCGGCCACCTCCCCACCGCCCACACCCCCGCCGACCGCACCGCGACCCCACCACCCGGCCGCACCGAGACCCGGCACCGCACCCCGTGACACTTCCCCACCCCAACGGACCGGCACGGACGAGCCGGTACCGGCACCCGGCTCGACCTCGCCGGGCACCGCCGCACCCCTCTCACCCCGACGGCCGGACGGCCACCGGGGTCGGGGCGACTCCGGACCGCGGCCGGGCCGGCATGGCGCACCCGTTGTCCGTTCCGTTATCCGTTCGGCTCTTGACGCGGCCGGAGCCGCTGCGGAGACTGAGCACCGCTTGAGAGCGCTCTCAAACGGTTCTCGGCATCGCGTCCCGCACAGTCCCGTCCCGAAGCCATGGGAGGCTTCCATGCCCATCTCCCGAGCCGCCGCACAAGCCACCCTCAGACTCGGGGCGGTCGCACTCGCCGGTGCTCTCCTCGCCGCCTGCGGATCCGGGTCGTCCGGGTCCTCCAAGTCGTCCGCGGACGGCGGCAAGGTCACCCTCACGGTCGATCTGTTCGGCACCTTCGGCTTCAAGGAGGCCGGCCTCTACGCGGAGTACGAGAAGGCACACCCCCACATCACGATCAAGGAGTCCAGCACCGAGAACGAGGCCGACTACTGGAAGGCCCTGCAGACCCGGCTCGCCGGCGGCGGGGGCCTCGCCGACGTCCAGGGCATCGAGGTGGGCCGCATCGCCTCGGTCACCCAGCAGCAGGCCGACAAGTTCCAGGACCTGAACTCCTTCGGCGCCGCGAGCCTGAAGAACGACTACTCCGCGGCCAAGTGGGCGGCGGCCACGACGACCGACGGCCGCACGCTCGGCCTGGGCACGGATGTCGGCCCGGAGGCGATCTGCTACCGCACGGACCTGTTCGAGAAGGCCGGCCTGCCCACCGACCGGGACGAGCTGGCCAAGAAGTGGGCCACCTGGGACGGCTACCTGGAGCTGGGCAAGCAGTACCAGGCCGAGGCCGACTCCAAGAGCCACTGGATGGACAGTGTCGGAAGCCTCTACTCGCTGATGATGGGGCAGCAGAAGGAGCGCTACTACGACGCCTCCGGAAAGCTCGTCTACCAGGACAACCAGGCAGTCAAGACAGCCTGGGACACCTCCGTCAAGGCGGCGCAGGACGGGTTGAGCGCCAAGCTCGCCCAGTGGACCCCCGCCTGGAACCAGGCGTTCAGCAGCGGTTCCTTCGCGACCATCGGCTGCCCCGCCTGGATGCTGGGCTACATCAAGGGCCAGGCCGGTGACGGCGGCGCCGGCACCTGGGACGTCGCGCCGCTGCCCGGCGGTGTCGCGGGCAACTGGGGCGGCTCGTACCTCGCCGTCCCGAAGGGCGCCTCGCACGCCAAGGAGGCCTACGAGCTGATCAAGTGGCTGACGGCGGCGCCGCAGCAGGCGAAGCTGTTCGAGAAGCAGGGCAGTTTCCCCTCGAACCTCGGTGCCATCAAGGAGGTCGAGGACGTCAAGGACGCCTACTTCAGCAACGCCCCGATCGGTGAGATCTTCGGCAAGGCCGCCGAGAGCTCGCCCGTGCAGGTGCTCGGCGTGCACGACAACGACGTGAACACGCAGATCACCAACGCGCTCGGCGAGGTCGAGCGCAAGGGCACCAGCTCCGCCACCGCCTGGGGCCACGCCGAGAAGGGCGTCCGGAACGCGGTCGGCTGACCCCGCGTCACCCGGCCGCGTGGGGCGCGAAGGACCGCCTCCCCGGCCCTGCCGCTCCTTCGCGCCCTCCCCCGACGTCCCTCGGACTCTCCGATCGAAGGTCCCACCATGACCCTGACCGCCACCGCGCCGCCGCGGACCACGCGGCCACCGGCCCCCCTGCGGCGGTTCCTGGCCCGGCTGTCGCCCTACGCGTACATCACCCCGTTCTTCGCGCTGTTCGCCGCCTTCGGGCTGTTCCCGCTGCTGTACACGGCCTACGTCTCGCTCTACCGCGTCGAGCTCCAGACACCGGGGCAGATGGAGTGGCGGGGCCTGGACAACTACACCTCCCTCTTCGGCGACGAGTACTTCTGGACCGCCCTGCGCAACACCTTCACCATCGGTGTCGTCTCCACCGTCCCGCAGCTGCTGATGGCGCTCGGCCTGGCCCACCTGCTCCACTACAAGCTGCGGGGCCGCACGTTCTTCCGCGTCACGATGCTGCTGCCCTACGCCACGTCCGTGGCGGCGGCCACCCTGGTCTTCGCCCAGCTCTTCGGCCGCGACTTCGGACTGATCAACTATCTGCTGGGGCTGGCCGGCATCGACCCGGTCGACTGGCAGTCCGGCACGGTCGCCTCGCAGATCGCCGTGTCCACCATCGTCACGTGGCGCTGGACCGGCTACAACGCGCTGATCTACCTCGCCGGCATGCAGTCCATCCCGGCCGACCTGTACGAGGCCGCCGAGTTGGACGGCGCCTCCCGCTGGCGGCAGTTCCTGCACGTCACCCTGCCCGGGCTGCGTCCCACCGTCCTGTTCACGATCGTGGTGTCCACCATCGGCGCGACCCAGTTGTTCGGCGAGCCCCTGCTCTTCGAGGGCAGCGTCTCCGGCGGTATCTCGCACCAGTACCAGACCCTCGGGCTCTACATGTACGAACAGGGCTGGGGCTTCTTCCACCTCGGCCGCGCCGCCGCCACCGCCTGGGTGATGTTCCTGCTCATCGTCCTGCTGGTGCTGGGCAACACCTTCGTCGCCCGCCGTCGCGGCGGTAAGGAGACCGAGCGATGACGACTCTCGCCGCGCCGCAGCCCACCCGCGAGGCCGAGACCTCCTCCCGTCCGGCCCGCCGTCCGCGCGGGGGGCGGGCGGGAGGCCAGCAGCACGGAGGACGCGTCGCGTACGCCGTCCTCGTCGTGGCGGCCCTGTTCTCGGCGTTCCCCTTCTACTGGACGATCGTGGCGGCCACCCGCTCCAACGCGGAGCTGGCCGCCAGCCCGCCGGCACTGCTGCCCGGCGGCAACCTGATGCACAACTTCCGCCAGGTGCTCGAACAGGCCGACATCGGCAAGGCGCTGCTCAACTCCCTCGTCGTCTCCGGCTCGGTGACGGTGGGGACGGTGCTGTGCTCGACCCTGGCCGGCTTCGCCTTCGCCAAGCTCCGCTTCCGGGGGCGCAACGCGCTGCTCGCCCTCACCATCGGCACGATGATGATCCCGCCCCAGCTCGGGGTGATCCCGCTGTTCATGCTCATCGCCCGGCTGCACTGGGTGAACCAGCTCCAGGCCGTCATCCTGCCCGGGCTGGTGTCCGCCTTCGGTGTCTTCTTCATGCGCCAGTACCTGCTGCAGGCGCTGCCCGACGAACTCATCGAGGCCGCCCGGGTCGACGGCGCCTCGACGGCGCGGATCTTCTGGAGCATCGTCGTCCCGATCGCGCGGCCGGGCATGGCGGTGCTCGGGATCCTGACCTTCATGGCCTCGTGGAACGACTTCTTCTGGCCGATCATCGCGCTCACCTCGCAGGAGCCGACGGTCCAGGTCGCCCTGCGGCAGCTGGGCGGGGGATACGTCCACGACCAGTCCGTCATCATGGCCGGCACCCTGCTCGGCACGCTGCCCGTCCTGGTCGTCTTCGGTCTGCTGGGCCGGCAGATCGTGGGCGGCATCATGCAGGGCGCGGTGAAGGGCTAGTGGGCTTCTGATGGATCTCCGTGGAGGTAGGAGCGGCGTCCCGTGCGTCCGCGCGGCGCGCCGGCCGGAAGCCCTCGTACCGGGCCTGCTCGGGCTCTCGGCCGGTACGGCGAGTGCCGGTCCCCCCTGCTCGAAGAGCTCGGGTGGGGGTCCCCCCTGCTCGAAGAGCTCGGGTGGGGGTCCCCCCTGCTCGAAGAGCTCGGGTGGGGGTCCCCCCTGCTCGAAGAGCTCGGGTGGGGGTCCCCCCTGCTCGAAGAGCTCGGGTGGGGGTCCCCCCTGCTCGAAGAGCTCGGGGGAGCGTGCCGGGCGCCGCGGCGCCGCGGAGATCCGTCAGGGGCCCCCGCGTGCCGTGACCGCGACGCCCGGCCGCGGGGGAGGACCGGGAGACCGCCGACCCCGTCCCGCGCACCGCCGCAGCACGACGGAGCACGCCCGGAGTCCGGACGCATACGGGCCGTGCGGCTGCCCGGCGCAGGACCTCCCCCGGCCGGCGATTCCGGGAGTCGCGCCGCGGACCGCGAGCCGGTGACCACCGCAGGTCGCGGCGCCGGCCCGCGCACGGCCCGCCTCGACCCGACCGGCACCCCCGCGGGACCGGCACCCAGCCCCCGGGCACGGCCCCCGGGCGCGTCGCGCCCGCCCCCGACAGCCCCCGGCCGCCGGCCTCGTGCCCCGGCACGCACCGCCCGCCCCGCTTCCGGCGTGCCGGGGCCGGGCCGCCGGCCGGGGGCGACACGGCCCGGTCTCCTCTCCTGCCCGCGGACCGCACCCCTGGGGTCCTGTCCCCCTCCGGTACCGCGACCGCACCCCGCCCGACCGGCCCAGGAACCTCCTCGGCCCCACCTCTCGCCACGACCACGATGGAGTCCCCATGACCGCAATCGACGCCCGCACCGCGACCTCTGACGGGGTGACCTTCCCGCCGGGGTTCCGCTGGGGTGCCGCGACGGCCGCCTACCAGATCGAGGGGGCCGCCGCCGAGGACGGCCGGACCCCGTCCATCTGGGACACCTTCAGCAGGATCCCGGGCAAGGTGCGCAACGGCGACACCGGAGACGTCGCGGCCGACCACTACCACCGCATGCGGGAGGACGTCGCGCTGATGGCCTCCCTCGGCCTGACGGACTACCGCTTCTCGGTCTCCTGGCCGCGCGTGCAGCCGACGGGCCGCGGCCCGGCCAGCCGGAAGGGCCTGGACTTCTACCGCGGCCTGGTCGACGAACTGCTCGCCCACGGCATCCGGCCGGTACTGACGCTGTACCACTGGGACCTTCCGCAGGAGCTGGAGGACGCGGGCGGCTGGCCGGCACGCGACACGGCATACCGGTTCGCCGACTACACGGCGCTCGTGGCGGAGGCGCTCGGCGACCGGGTACGGACCTGGACGACGCTGAACGAGCCGTGGTGCGCGGCGTTCCTCGGCTACGCCGACGGCGTGCACGCACCGGGCCGCACGGAGCCGGAGGCTGCCCTGCGTGCGGCGCACCACCTGAACCTGGGCCACGGCCTGGCCGTCGGTGCGCTGCGCCGGACGGTGCAGCCGTCGGCCGAGGTGTCGCTGACGCTGAACCTCGCGGCCGTCCGGCCGCTGACCGACGGGCCGGCCGACGCGGACGCGGCGCGACGCGTCGACGCGCTGGCCAACCGGGTCTTCCTGGACCCCGTCTTCCGCGGCGACTACCCCGAGGACCTGAGGGCGGACACCGCAGGGCTCACCGACTGGTCGTTCGTCCGGGACGGGGACCTCCGCATCGTCTCGCGGCCCGTCGACAGCCTGGGCATCAACTACTACTCCCCCACCGTGGTCGCCGCCGGCTCCCACCCGCTGCCCTCCCCCTGGCCCGCCGCTCAGGACCACGTGCGCTTCGTGCCCGCGCCGGGACCGCGCACCGCCATGGACTGGCCGGTGGACGCCGAGGGCCTGTACACGCTGCTGACCCGGCTGCGGGAGGAACTGCCGGACCTTCCGCTGCTCGTGACCGAGAACGGCGCCGCCTACGACGACTACGCCGACCCGAGCGGAGCCGTGCACGACCCCGAGCGGATCACCTACCTGCGATCGCACCTGGAGGCGGTGCACCGGGCGATGGCGGTGGGTGCGGACGTCCGCGGCTACTTCCTGTGGTCGCTGCTGGACAACTTCGAGTGGGCCTACGGCTACGGCAAGCGCTTCGGCATGGTGCACGTGGACTACCCCAGCCAGCGCCGCACGCCCAAGGACAGCGCCCGCTGGTACGCGGACGTGGCCGCCCACGGCCGGCTCCCGCACGCCTGAGGCCCTCCCGGCCGGCGCCGCCGGACGGTGCGGGGCGCGGGCGGACGCCCCCACGGGCGATCTGGTGAGAGCGCTCTCCACCAGGGCGTCTCCGGCGGGACGCGGGAGGCTACGCTGTCCCCGTCCCCGAGAGGAGCGTTCCTTGTCCGACCAGATCTCCGCGCGCCGCCCCACCCTGGAAGCCGTAGCCGAACGGGCCGGCGTCTCCCGGGCCACTGTGTCCCGTGTCGTGAACGGGGGCAGCGGAGTGCGGGAGGCTCTGGTGGAGAAGGTCCGCCGTGCCGTCGAGGAGTTGGGGTACGTGCCCAACCAGGCGGCCCGCACCCTGGTCACCCGGCGCACCGGGGCGGTCGCCGTCATCGCCGCGGAGCCGGAGACCAAGGTCTTCACCAACCCCTTCTTCGCCCAGCAGCTGCTCGGCATCAGCCGGGAACTGGCCGCCCACGACCATCAGCTGGTGCTGCTGCTGACGGAGGGCGCGGCCGACTACGAGCGGGTGGGCCGCTACCTCGCCGGCGGGCACGTGGACGGCGCGGTGCTGTTCTCCCTGCACAACGAGGACCCGCTGCCGGACATCGTCCGCCGGGTGGGGATCCCGACCGTGTTCGGCGGCCGCCCGGGCTGGCCGGGGGCGGAGGCGGACCGCAGTCTTCTCTACGTCGACTCGGACAACCGCGGCGGGGCCCGCGCGGCCGTGCGCCACCTGATGGCGCGGGGGTGCGGCCGGATCGCGACGATCACCGGGCCGATGGACCAGACAGCGTCCGTGGACCGGCTCGACGGGTACCACGACATGCTCATGGACGCCGATCCCCAGCTGATCGTGGAGAGCGACTTCACCGAGGCGGGCGGCGCGCAGGCGATGGCGGCACTGCTGGACCGCGTCCCCGACCTGGACGGTGTCTTCGTCGCCTCGGACCTCATGGCCGCCGGCGCCCTGCGGATTCTGCGGGAGCGCGGACGCCGGGTGCCCGAGGACGTGGCGGTCGTCGGATTCGACGACATGGCCGACGTCGCGGAGCTGACCGACCCTCCGCTGACGACGGTCCGGCAGGAGATCGAGGAGATGGGCCGGCTGATGGTGCGCCTGCTGCTGCGCGGCCTGGAGGGGCAGGTGAAGGGCGGCGGCGTCGGCCGGCCGCTGTCCTCCGTGATCATCCCGACCCAGCTGGTGCGACGCTCCTCGGCGTGAGCGGAACGGCCGACGCGGGACGGGCCGCGGACCGCGCGGCGCCTTCCTCGCCTGCCGGGCTCTGCCCACCGCCGGGCGGGGGCTTGCAGGCGGTCAGTCCGCGGTGAGGGTGACGTCCTGCTGCCGGACGGCGTGGAAGCGGGGCAGCGGGAGACCGCCCTGGGAGCGCAGTTCCATGACCGTGGCCTCGACGCGGGCGGGGCCCGGCTCCAGCGCTCCCGGCATGGGGCGGCCCGAGTTCCGCCAGGGGTGTTCGGCTCCGTCGCAGACCGCGCGGGTGCCACCGATGCCGTGCTGGACGCTCGGCGGCTTCTGGGCGAGGGAGGAACTGACGAAGACGGGGCCGGTGCTGCCGAGGCAGCGATAGGTGCCGGAGAGGGTGACCGTGCCGTCGGGCGCGATGTGGCCCGTGGGGTCGACCGTGACGATCTCGGAGGGGTCGGCGAACGCGGCCGGGGCCGCGGCCGGGAGGAGCAGCGCGGCGCCGGCCGCGGCCCCGAGGGCGAGGGGAAGGGACCGGCGCAGGGCGGTGGACATGGAACGCCTCCTGGTCATGGGGGCTTCCACAGGTACCGGGCGGCAACGTCCGGGCGTGTGACCGTCACTCCTTCGGTGGCGAGTCCGCACCGGTGATCGTGGAACGGCCCTTGGATTGCCCCGACGCGGATCCTCCGTGAGGCGCCCGATCGTGTGACGTCCGGGAGCCCGCGAGCGCCGTCCCGGCCGAGGCCCGACGGCGGCGGGCCGGTCGGGTGGCGGCACCGGGCGCTCCGCTGGAAACACCACGGCGCCATGTCCGTCAACGGCGGCACGGCCGGTCGCGCGATTCCCCGCACTCCTCCGGGGCACCACCGAAGCGCAGGAGCCTTCGCCCGGCGTGCTCAACCCCGGGGAGCGAGCCGCACGCACACCTCGGCGACGAGGTCGTCGGCGCTGTCGAGGACGGCGGACAGCTCCTCCGCGCCGGTGCCGGGCAGGGCGAACAGTCCGTGGGCCCGCGCGGAGAAGTCCGCCGGGGCGGCCGGAAGCCCGCCGGCGGCCCGGACGGCGTCCTTCTCGTTCAGCAGCCAGGCACCCGCGTGGGCGTGCAGGCCCTGGACGAGAAGCCCCACCGCTCGGAAGAGGCAGCCGGCGACGTAGAAGGCATCGCCGCGCGGCACGCCCTTGCGGGCGTTGGCGAGGACGAACGGCGCCTCCCACCGCGTGTGGGCGATCAGTGCCTCGCGCAGCGGCTCCGGACAGCGGCGCGCCCGCTGCTGCAGGGCCCGCAGCTCCCCGGTGGGATCGGCGAGCACACGTCCGACGGCCACCTCGCCGACGTAGGCCGGGGAGTACACCCCGAGCGGGTGACCGGCCTGGACGCCGACCTCGAAACGTCCCTCACGGCAGTCCTCCCAGATCCGGTGGACGCGGTCCAGGTCGCGGTAGATCCAGTCGACGCTGCGGCCGTCGACGGTCAACCAGGCCCCGCCGTCGACCCAGGGCCCCCAGCCGCCCGGTTCCGTCACCTCGACCGGCTCTCCGGTCAGCTCGGTCGCGAGACGCCGCAGGGCGGCGGTGTCCAGCGGCGTCCGGTAGTACAGGCCCAGGTCCACGTCGGAGTCGGGACGGTGCGTTCCCCTGGCCCGGCTGCCGCCCAGGCACACGCCGACCACTCCGCCGATGCCGACCAGCCGGTCCGCGATCTCCCTCAAGCGCTCCACGCCCCGGAGTCTGCCGAACCGGGTCGCCCACCGCGACCGTGTTGCGCACCGCCCCGCTCCGTCTCCCCCGCGCTCGCCCCGCCAGGGGAGGCGACGCGCGGTCCGCGCGCGTACCGGGACGGCAGGGGGCGTGGACGGCACCGGTGGTCCGCGCGGCGTGGGTGCCCGGCCGTCGCGCCGCATGCCCGACCGCCCGTGCCGGCCCCCGCGCCGGGTTCCGTCGACCGGTTCCTCCAGCCGGGCGGGCGGCACCGGGAAGCGCCCCGGTGCGGTCTCCGGGGGCCGGCGCCGACCGGGCCGGTCTCAGGGTTTCCGTGCTGTCCGGGTGGGTCGCGGGTTCCGGGGCGGGGCGGTGGCGTGTGGTCCCGCCGGTGGAGACGGGCGGCAGCGGTGCCTTGGGCGGCGGTGGGCAGGGCTTCGAGGCGCTTCGGCGGGGCGGGGGCGAGGGTGTCCCGGCCCGCGGCGGGCCCTACGGGAGCACCGCGAAGCCGTCCAGTTCCACCAGTGCCTGCTCGTCCCAGAGGCGTACGACGCCCACGACCGCCATCGCCGGGTAGTCGCGGCCCGCCGACTCCCGCCAGATGCGGCCCAGTTCGCGCGCGTGGGTGCGGTAGTCGGCGACGTCGGTCGCATAGACGGTGACGCGGGCGAGGTCGGCGGGGGTGCCTCCCGCGGCGGCGAGAGCAGCAAGGAGGTTTCCGAGCGCCGTGTCGAACTGCTCCGGCAGGGTGCGTCCGGTGACCTTGCCGTCGGCGTCGAGCGCGGTCTGGCCGGCCAGGAAGACGACGCGGGAGCCGGAGGCGACGACGGCGTGGGAGAAGCCGGCGGGCGGGGACAGGTGGGGCGGGTTGATGCGCCGGGTGGTCACTCGGCCTCCAGGTCGGCGTAGAGGTTCTTGGCGATGATGCCGCGCTGGACCTCGCTGGCGCCCTCGTAGATCCGCGGCGCACGCACCTCCCGGTAGAGGTGCTCCAGGAGGTGGCCGCGCTGCAGCGCGCGGGCGCCGTGGAGCTGCACGGCGGCGTCGACGACGTACTGGGCGGTCTCCGTGGCCAGCAGTTTCGCCATCGCGGCGCGCGCGGGGACGCCGGGGTCGTGCCGGTCGTGGGCCGTGGCCGCCGCGTACACCGTCAGGCGGGCCGCCTCGGTGCGCAGTGCCATCTCGGCGACCTGGTGGGAGACGGTCTGGAGGTCCTTCAGGGTGCCGCCGAAGGCGCGGCGCCGGGCGGTGTGCGCGACGGTGGCGTCCAGAGCTGCCTGCGCCATGCCGACGGCGAAGGCGCCGACGCTGGGGCGGAACAGGTCGAGGGTGCCCATGGCGACGCGGAAACCACGTCCGACCTCGCCGAGCACGTCGTCCGCGGTGACGGGGACCTCGTCGAGGAGCAGGGTGCCGATCGGGTGCGGGGAGACCATCTCCAGTGCACCGCCGCTCAGTCCGGGGCGGTCGGCGGGGACGAGGAAGGCGGTGACGCCGCGTGCGCCGCCGCCGGGGGAGGTGCGGGCGAAGACGGTGTAGAAGTCGGCCTCGGGGGCGTTGGAGATCCAGCACTTCTCACCGGTGAGCACCCAGCGCCGCCGGCCGTCGGGCGCCGCGTGCAGGGGACCGGGTTCCCCGGGCGGGGCCGGCCGCGGCCCCACGCTGTCCACCGCCGCCGGGCCAGGGCGGGGTCCGTCGGCGTTCTCCCCCTCGGCCCGCAGGCGCAGTGCGCCCGCGTCCGAGCCCGCCTCGGGCTCGCTCAGGGCGAAGGCGGGCACCGCGCTGCCGTCGGTCACCGCGGGCAGCCAGCGGTCGCGCTGGGCGGGGGTGCCGTGGGCGTGGACGGGATGGGCGCCCAGACCCTGGAGGGCGAGCGCGGTCTCGGCCTCGGTGCACGCGTAGGCGAGGGACTCGCGCATCAGGCACAGGTCGAGAGCACCGGAGGTGAACAGGCGCCGGAGCAGTCCGAGGCGGCCGAGTTCGGCGACGAGGGGGCGGTTGACGCGGCCGGGCTCGCCCTTCTCGGCGAGTGGACGCAGCCGGTCGGCGGCCAGGGCGCGCAGGTCGGCACACCAGATGGTTTGTGTCGGTTCGAGCGAGAATGCGGGCATCGCCGGTCCTCTCTCCCCGCGGCCGAACGGCCGCTCCCTCGACGATATCGCGCAGTATTGACTGTCGTCACCAAGGCGATACGCTCGCTGGGGCGACCCCACCACGAGCCCGCCAGGCAAGGCCACCAGGCAAGGGGGCGAACCGCCATGCACGTCTCGGCCCACGTCGACACCTTCGCGCGCGACCACCTGCCGCCGCCCGGCCAGTGGCCCGAGCTCCGCTTCGACCTGCCGGAGCTGGACTACCCCGAACAACTCAACTGCGCAGCCGAGCTGCTGGCAGGCCCCCCGGACGACCGCCCCGCCTTCCGCACGCCGGACGGCCCCGTCTGGACGTACGGCGCGCTGCGCGCCCGTGTCGACCGCGTCGCCCACGTGCTCACCGGCGAGCTGGGCGTCGTACCCGGCAACCGGGTGCTGCTGCGCGGTCCGACCACGCCGTGGCTGGCGGCCTGCTGGCTGGCGGTGCTCAAGGCGGGCGCGGTCGCCGTCACCGTCCTGGCCCAGCAGCGCCCGCACGAGCTGCGCACGATGTGCGAGATCGCCCGGGTCGGGCACGCCCTGTGCGACGTACGCGCCGTGGACGACCTGGTGAAGGCGGACGTACCGGGGCTGCGGATCGCCACCTACGGCGGCGACGCCCCGGACGACCTGCACCGGCGGCCGGTGCCGGACACCCCGTTCCGGGCCGTGGACACCGCGAGCGACGACGTGGCCCTGATCGCGTTCACGTCCGGCACCACCGGCCGCCCCAAGGGGTGCATGCATCTGCATCGGGACGTCCTCGCGATCGCCGACACCTTCTCCCGGCACGTCCTGAGACCGCGCGAGGACGACGTCTTCGCGGGGTCTCCCCCGCTCGGCTTCACCTTCGGCCTGGGCGGCCTGGTGATCTTCCCGCTGCGGGCGGGCGCCAGTGCGCTGCTGCTCGAACAGGCCGGCACCGGCCACCTGCTGCCCGCGATCGCCGCGCACCGCGTCTCGGTGCTGTTCACCGCCCCGACCGCCTACCGCGCGATGCTGGCCGACCTGGACGGCCAGGACGTGAGCTCGCTGCGCCGCTGCGTCTCGGCGGGCGAGAACCTGCCCGAGGCCACCTGGCACGCGTGGCGGGATCGGACCGGCCTCGGCATCATCAACGGCATCGGCGCCACCGAGTTGCTGCACATCTTCATATCCGCGGCCGACGAGGCGATCCGTCCCGGCACGACCGGGGTGCCCGTCCCGGGGTGGCGGGCCCGTGTGCAGGACGAGCTCGGGCGCCCGCTGCCCGACGGCGAGCCCGGTCTGCTGGCGGTCCGCGGTCCGGTGGGCTGCCGGTACCTCGCCGATCCCCGGCAGCGGGAGTACGTGCGCGACGGCTGGAACGTCACCGGCGACACCTACGTCCGCGAACCCGACGGCTACTTCCGGTACGTGGCCCGCGCCGACGACATGATCATCTCGGCCGGGTACAACATCGCCGGTCCCGAGGTGGAGGACGCGCTGCTGCGCCACCCGGACGTGATCGAGGCGGCGGTGGTGGGCCGGCCCGACGAGGACCGCGGGCAGGTCGTCGTGGCCCACACGGTACTGAGGGAGGGTGCGCCGAGGGACGCCGAGGCGCTGCGCGCCTTCGTCAAGTCGGAACTGGCGCCGTACAAGTGCCCGCGGGAGATCGTCTTCCTGGAGGCACTGCCGCGCACCGCGACCGGCAAGCTCCAGCGGTTCAAGCTCCGGGCGGACGAGTGACACCGAACGTGACCAGCAGCGATGCCGAAGTCCTAAGATGATCAACGTGTCAGACCAGCATGCTCCACGGTCCTTGATCGTCACGCTCTACGGCGCCTACGGCCGCTTCGCGCCGGGCCCGGTGCCCGTCGCCGAGCTGATCCGGCTGCTGGCGGCGCTCGGCGTCGACGCCCCGTCCGTCCGTTCGTCGGTCTCCCGGCTCAAACGGCGCGGCCTGCTTCTTCCGGCGCGCACCGCCCAGGGTGCCGCCGGTTACGAACTCTCACCGCAGGCCAGGCAGTTGCTGCTGGACGGCGACCGGCGGATCTACGCCGCGGCACCCCCCGAGGACGAGGGCTGGGTGCTGGCGGTGTTCTCGGTGCCGGAGTCGGAGCGGCAGAAGCGGCACGTCCTGCGCTCCCGGCTGGCCGGACTCGGCTTCGGCACGGCGGCTCCCGGCGTGTGGATCGCACCTGCGCGACTCTACGAGGAGACCCGGCACACCCTGGAGCGGCTCGGCCTGGAGGCGTACGTCGACTTCTTCCGCGGCGAGCACCTCGGCTTCGCGGCCACCGTGGAGGCGGTCTCCCGCTGGTGGGACCTGACGGCGATCGCCAAGGCGCACGAGGCGTTCCTCGACCGCCACGCGCGCGTGCTGCGCTCCTGGGAGAAGCGGGCGGACACCCCGCCCGAGGAGGCCTACCACGACTACCTCCTGGCCCTGGACTCCTGGCGCCACCTGCCGTACACCGACCCCGGCCTGCCGGCCGGCCTGCTGCCGGCCGACTGGCCCGGGGTTCGGTCGGCTGGGGTGTTCCAGGCTTTGCACCGGCGACTTCGGGACGCGGGAGCGGTCTTCGCGGGGATTTCGGACCAGCCGACGGAAGTGTGATATGAGCCACATTCGAAAGGGGTAAGCGAACCCTCAGGTTTCTCCGATCGTCTTCTCAGATTTCTTACCTAGTTTCTGGCGCATGAGTCTCCTGCGCAGCCTGAACCGGGCGCTGACCACCACCACCGGCCTTCAGGTGCGGCGCGCTCCCACACCCGGAGCAGCCGCAGCCGCGGCCGCTCCATGGAAACAGCCCGCGCCCACCTACCGGCGCACCTCGGCCGAGGACCTCCCGACCGATCGTTTGCTGCGGCAACCGGTCTTCATCATCTCGTCCGTGCGGTCCGGTTCCACCCTGCTGCGCATGATGCTGGGCGCCCACTCCCGGCTGCACGCCACCCACGAACTGCACCTGAGGTGGCTGCAGGTCGCCTTCGGCGGGTCCGTCCCGCTGCGCGCCATGGCCGAGCTCGACCTGGAGCGCGGGGACCTGGAGCATCTGCTGTGGGACCGCGTCCTGCACCGCGAACTGGTGCGCTCAAGAAAGGACTTCATCGTCGAGAAGACCCCGGGCAACGCTTTCGCCTTCTCACGCATCCGGGACTGCTGGCCCGACGCCCGGTTCGTCTTCCTGCTGCGCCACCCCGAGTCCGTCGCCCGGTCCTGGCACGACAGCGATCCCGTCAAACGGCCCTACGACAGGGCCGTCGAGGACGTGCTGAGCTACGTGGAGGCCGTCGACGAGGCCCGCCGCCGCAGCCCCGACGGCTGCACGGTGCGCTACGAGGACATCACCGCGGCCCCCGAGCGGGAGATGCGCCGCCTGAGCGCGTTCCTCGGCGTGGACTACGAACCGGCCATGCTGGAGTACGGCAGGAAGGGCGACGGGGACCTGGTCAGAGGCCTCGGCGACTGGCGCGCCAACATCCGCACCGGCACGGTCCAGCCGGGCCGCTCGCTGCCGGCCGACGACGAGGTACCGGCGACACTGCTGCCGATCTGCAGGGCGTGGGGATACACGGCGTGAGCGACATGGACGACAACGGCCGCGCCCGCGCCGGGGCCACGGTCTGGCTCACCGGGCTGCCCAGTTCCGGCAAGACGACCGTGGCCCGGCTCCTCTCCGCCCGGCTGGCGTCCGAGGGCCGGCGGGTGGAGGTGCTGGACGGCGACGAGATCCGCCGCTTCCTCTCCGCGGGCCTCGGCTTCAGCCGCGAGGACCGCCACACCAACGTGCAGCGCATCGGCTTCGTCGCCGAACTGCTCGCCCGCAACGGCGTCAAGGCGCTCGTCCCGGTCATCGCGCCGTACACCGA
>NZ_JAFFZS010000056.1 GCF_016921115.1 Streptomyces actuosus | reverse complement strand
CGCAACCGGATACTTCTTCTGCGAGGACACGACACCCCTGCCCGGCCGAACGGAAACGACAAGGGGAGCCTGCCCGACCCTCAACTCCACCAACCAGAACAATACTTAGCCGCAACAATCTACTAGTACGACTCCGCCAGGTCTGTCTTGATCTTGGTGTGGTCCTGCCGGGCAGGGGCTGGCTGCAGGTGGTGCAGATGCCGTTCCAGCAGTTCAGCAGGTCCTGGAGGGCGTCGAGGATCTGGTAGAGGGTGAGTCCGCTGTGTCGGCT
Organism: Streptomyces actuosus; assembly: GCF_016921115.1. Taxonomy (GTDB): domain Bacteria; phylum Actinomycetota; class Actinomycetes; order Streptomycetales; family Streptomycetaceae; genus Streptomyces; species Streptomyces actuosus_A. The sequence goes on along the minus strand of NZ_JAFFZS010000056.1, from coordinate 32,331 downwards.
CTTGGGGCCAGCCGCAGCTCGGTGGGGAATCCGGTGTTCGGCGGGGAGTTCGTAGAACGCGAGCAGTTCGCCCTGGTCCTCGGTGATCTTCGCGACGGCCTTCGGGAGCTTCGCGCCGGAGGTCTTCGCGAACGCCTGGATCGCCTTCTCTGCGTGGGCGCGGGACTCGGCGTTGTAGATCTCCTGCATTGCCCTCGTCGCGCCGGGCTGCACGGACTTGGGCAGGCAGTTGGTGACGTTGCGGGATTGATGAACCCGGCACCTTTGCGGCCGTGCGGCCGGAAACACCTCGGCGAGCGCTCGCCACAGGCCCATGGCACCATCGCTGATCATCAGCTCGGGGTCGGACATGCCGCGTCGGCGGCAATCGCGCAACAGGTCGGCCCAGGACTCAGTGGACTCGCCAGGCCCTAGGTGTTCTGTCCCGCGAGGTTGTGGACGGGTGATCCAGATCTCGGCTGAGGGGTCTTGAACGTGTGAGGGCCTTCCGGGTTCGGTGTGGAGTTCGGCGAGGCCGGGATGCGCGACCACTCCTCCCGCCCCACCGCAGTCCGCGCCGGACCCCGACCCGCACCGAGCGCCGGATCATCGAGGTCCGGCTCCTGCGCCGCTGGGGACCGGCCCGCATCGCGGGCCTGCTCCGCTTGGTGCCCTCCACCGTGCACCGTGTGCTCACCCGATTCGGCCCGGTCCGCCTCGCGCACCTGGACCGGGCCTCCGGCCGGGTCGTACGCTGCTGCGAACGCGCCCGACCCGGCGAACGGACCCTGTCCGGCTTCGCGCGAGGTCGGCCAGATCCGGTTCGGGGTGACCGGATTCGGTCGCGGACCGGCTGGAACTGGGGACTGCCGTGCCGCCGGCCAACGGTGACGAGCGGGGAGTGTGGCTTCGTCCCGTGCTCGACCGCCAAGCAGTCGGGCGTTCTCCGCCCGCAGCCGGGCCAGCTCCCCCCGGGCCTCCTGCGGCCCGGGCGCGGGAGGCGCCCTGTCACCCTGTCATGCAGCAGTCCCGTGGAACAGGCCGCGGCGGTGAAGACTGCCGGCGTGGCGGGGACCCACCCTCCGAGCCGAGTCGATGACGCCAGTTCAGGAAGCAGCGCAGCCGTGGCGCTCGTTCCACGCCCGGAGCACCTGCCCGCACGTGCCCGTGAGGCAGGGCGAGACGCTCAGTGACGGGGAGCGTCGTGGGCTGTTCCGCCGTGCAGCGCGCGTGAGATCAGGGCTTCGATGTCCGCGCGGGCGGGGGGCTCGCTGGTGAGGACCGCCTGTATGAGCAGGCCGCACAGCAGGGCGCCCGCCATCCGGCCGGTCAGCGGGTCGGTGAGTTCGCCCAGTACCTCGGCCACGGCGTTGTCCCAGTTGACGGCGGCCTGGCGCAGGTGAGGGCGGATCAGCGCGAGGGCGTAGAGGTTGTTCTCGGCCATGGTGTCCTGGCGTTTCTCGCCGACCGAGCGGACCACGAAGTCGGCCAGTTCGGTTGCGAGGTCGGCGTCCGGCGGCAGCGCCTCGGCCCAGGCACGCAGGGCGGCGACACTGCGGGCGGCTGCCTCGGCGAGGGCGGCGGAGACCAGGTCGTCCAGTGTTCTGAAGTGGTAGGTCGTGGAGCCGAGCGGTACCCCGGCGGCCGCCGCGACCTTGCGGTGGGTGAGCGCGTCGATGCCCTGCTCGGTGACGACGGTGATGGCCGCCCGTGCGATGCGGTCGCGCCGGTCGGGGTCGGTCGGTCCCCGCTGCCTCCGCTTCGTGCCGGGCTGGCTGGTTGCCATGATCGCGGACTTCCCCTCTGACCTCGTCTGATGCACGAGTCAACCGTATCGCGTCATCGATGTGGACTACCGTACACATCTTGTGTACGGTTGTACGCATTCAAACCTCCCCTGCACCCTCGATGCGAAGGAATCCACTGGATGAAGGACCTGTTCATCGACGGACAGTGGGTTGCCTCGGCGGGGGCCCGACCGGGCCGGGCCGTGCTCAACCCCTACGACGCCAGTGAGCTGGCCACCGTCACCGAAGCCGACCCGGCGGACGTCGACGCCGCCGTGACCGCGGCACGCAAGGCGTTCGACGCCGGGCCGTGGCGTGCGACCTCCGCGCGCGAGCGCGGTGAGCTGCTGCGGAAGCTGAGCGACCTGCTCGTCCGCGACCGCGAGGAGCTCGCCAGGACCGAGAGCCTGGACACCGGCAAGACCCTTGCCGAGGGGCGCACCGACGTCGACGACATCGTGGCGGTCTTCCGCTATTACGCCAACCTCGCCGACACCGACGCGGGCCGCGTGGTCGACACCGGCAATCCCCATGCGATCAGCCGTGTCGTCCACGAACCGGTCGGTGTGTGCGCGCTCATCGCCCCGTGGAACTACCCGCTGCTCCAGATGTCCTGGAAGCTCGCGCCCGCCCTCGCCGCGGGCAACACCGCGGTCGTCAAACCGAGCGAGGTCACCCCGCTCGCCACGCTCCACCTGGTGAAGCTCCTCGAAGAGGCCGGGCTGCCCGCCGGCGTGGTCAACCTGGTGCTCGGCGGCGGGCCGACGGTCGGCTCCGCCATGGTCTCCCACCCGGGCGTCGACCTCGTCTCCTTCACCGGTGGCCTGGCGACCGGACAGAAGATCATGGCGGCGGCCGCGGTCGGCGTGAAGCGGGTCGCCCTCGAACTCGGCGGCAACAACCCGAACGTCGTCTTCGCCGACGCCGACTTCGACACCGCTGTCGACTACGCCCTGTCCGCGGCGTTCTTCCACTCCGGGCAGGTGTGCTCGGCCGGGTCACGGCTGATCGTGCAGGACACCATCCATGACGCGTTCGTCGCCGAACTGGCCCGCCGCGCCGACGCCATCCGGCTCGGCAGCGGGCTCGACGAGGCCACCGAGTGCGGCCCGCTGGTCTCCGCCGAGCACCGGGACAAGGTCGAGCGGTACATCGCACAGGCGCTCGCCGAAGGTGCCCGCCTGGTCGCCGGCGGCCACCGGCCGCACGAACCCGAGCTGCAGGAGGGCTACTTCCTGCGCCCCACCGTATTCGCCGACTGCGACGCGAGCCTGACGATCGTCCGCGAAGAGGTCTTCGGCCCGGTCCTCACCGTCGAGCGGTTCAAGGACGAGGACGAGGCCGTCCGGCTGGCCAACGACACCGAGTACGGTCTGGCCGGAGCGGTGTGGACCGGCGACGTCTCGCTCGCCCAGCGGGTCGCGGCCGCGATGCGGCACGGCACCGTGTGGATCAACGACTACCACCCCTACCTCCCGCAGGCGGAGTGGGGCGGTTTCGGCAAGTCCGGCATCGGCCGCGAACTCGGACCGTCCGGGCTGGACGAGTACCGCGAGACCAAGCACATCTACCACAACATCAGGCCGGAGCCCATGCGCTGGTTCGCCGGGCCTGCAGCAGGAGGAGACCAGTGAGCAGCGAGCGCTACGACTACATCATCGTCGGCGGGGGCTCGGCCGGATGCGTGCTGGCCAACCGGCTCTCCTCGGATCCGTCGAACAAGGTCCTCCTCCTCGAAGCGGGCCGTCCCGACTGGATCTGGGACATCTTCATCCACATGCCCGCCGCGCTGACGATGGTGATCGGCAACCGCTTCTACGACTGGAAGTACGAATCGGAGCCCGAGCCCCACATGGGCGGACGCCGTGTCTACCACGGCCGGGGCAAGGTGCTCGGCGGGTCGAGCTCGATCAACGGCATGATCTTCCAGCGCGGCAACCCTCTGGACCTGGAGCGCTGGGCCTCCGATCCCGGCATGGAGAGCTGGGACTACGCGCACTGTCTGCCCTACTTCAAGCGCATGGAGCACTGCGCCGCAGGGGCGGACGAGTGGCGCGGCGAGGGCGGCCCGCTGTGGCTCGAGCGCGGCGACTCCGACAACCCGCTCTTCGGTGCCTTCCTCGACGCTGCCAAGCAGGCCGGCTATCCGCTGACCTCCGACGTCAACGGCTACCAGCAGGAGGGGTTCGCCCGCTTCGACCGCAACATCCGCGACGGCCGCCGCTGGTCCTCGGCGCGCGGCTACTACCACCCGGTCAAGAGGCGCCCCAACCTCACCCTGCGCACCCTCGCCCATGTGAACCGGGTCCTCTTCGACGGCACCCGAGCGGTCGGCGTCGAGTACCGCAGGCCGGGCGGCCCGGCCCGGCAGGTCCACGGCGGCGAGGTCATCCTCTCCGGCGGCGCGATCAACACCCCTCAGCTCCTGCAGCTCTCCGGGATCGGCAACCCCGACGACCTCACCCCGCTCGGGATCGACATGGTGCACGCCTTGCCGGGCGTCGGCGCGAACCTCCAGGACCACCTCGAGGTGTACGTGCAGCACGCCTGCACCCAGCCGATCTCGTTCAACCCGGCGCTGAAGCTGCACAACCGCCCCAAGATCGGCATGCAGTGGATCTTCGGCCGCAAGGGTCCCGCCGCGACCAACCACTTCGAGGCGGGCGGGTTCGCACGGGGCAACGACACCGTCGACTACCCGAACCTGATGTTCCACTTCCTTCCCATCGCCGTGCGCTACGACGGAACCCCCGTCAACGCCGAACACGGCTACCAGGTCCACATCGGACCCATGTACTCCGATGTGCGGGGCAGCGTGAAGATCAAGTCGGCTGACCCGAAGCAGCATCCGGCGCTGCGGTTCAACTACCTCTCCACCCCGAACGACCGCAAGGAGTGGATCGAGGCGATCCACGTGGCCCGCGAGATCCTCGCCCAGCCGGCGTTCGCCGACTTCAACGGCGGGGAGATCTCGCCCGGCCCGGACGTCCGGACCGACCGGGAGATCCTCGACTGGGTGGCGCGCGACGCCGAGACCGCCTACCACCCCTCCTGTACCGCGCGCATGGGCGTCGACGACATGTCCGTCGTGGATCCGACGTCGATGAAGGTGCACGGTGTCGAAGGACTGCGCGTCGTCGACGCCTCCGCCATGCCGTACCTCACCAACGGCAACATCTACGCACCCGTGATGATGCTCGCGGAGAAGGCCTCCGACCTCATCCTCGGCAACACCCCCCTCGCTCCGGCGACAACGGAGTTCCACCGGCACCGCTCGTGAGCGGCCCGGGACGGGAGCGGGGGTGCTCCTCCGCCCCGTCCGGCTGGTTCGCCTCGTCCGGTGACAGGAGCATTCTCCGGCGGCGGCCGGAGAGAGGGCGGTGTGCCGCCCCGGCGCCCAGGGCGCGCGCTGAGCGCACTCGGCGCCGCCTCGTGTCGGGGGAGTGGGGCGGCGAAGCGCTGCTCCCCCCCGACACGACGGCTGCACCGTCCTCGACATCCTCGCGGTGCCCGGGCGCGGACTCGCGGACGTCACGGCCGGAGCGCCGACCCCGGTGGGTGTCGAATCCTTGACCCTCGGTCGGCACTCCAGGATGCTGTGTTGCGGCACATGAGATACGTGCCGCAATGAGCAACGCTTGTTCAGGTCTCGATCAGCCGAGGAGTGGCCATGACGCACCAGGTCCGTGCCGTCGTCGCGCGGGGCAAGGGCGCCCCCGTCAGCCTGGAAACGATCATCGTGCCCGACCCGGGTCCGGGTGAGGCACTGGTGAGGATCGAGGCCTGCGGGGTCTGCCACACCGATCTGCACTATCGCGAGGGCGGCATCAACGACGACTTCCCGTTCCTGCTCGGCCACGAGGCCGCGGGGGTCGTGGAGTCGGTGGGGGAAGACGTCGCCGATGTCGCTCCCGGAGACTTCGTCATCCTCAACTGGCGCGCGGTGTGCGGCCAGTGCCGGGCCTGTCTGCGTGGACGACCGTGGTACTGCTTCGACACCCACAACGCCAAGCAGAAGATGACCTTGACGGACGGCACCGAGCTGTCGCCGGCGCTGGGTATCGGCGCGTTCGCGGAGAAGACGCTGGTCGCGGCCGGGCAGTGCACGAAGGTCGACCGGGCCGCGTCAGCGGCCGCCGCCGGTCTGCTGGGGTGTGGGGTGATGGCGGGCATCGGCGCGGCCATCAACACCGGGAACGTCGGACGGGGTGACTCGGTCGCCGTCATCGGCTGCGGCGGTGTCGGGGCCGCGGCGATCGCCGGGGCGGGCCTGGCGGGCGCGGCGAAGGTCATCGCGGTGGACATCGACGACCGCAAACTGGAGACGGCCAAGAAGCTGGGCGCGACCCACACCGTCAACTCCAAGGACGTCGACGCCGTCGAGGCGATCGGTGCGCTGACCGGCGGCTTCGGCGCCGATGTGGTCATCGAGGCGGTCGGCCGCCCGGAGACGTACAAGCAGGCCTTCTACGCCCGCGATCTTGCCGGCACGGTCGTCCTGGTCGGTGTGCCCACCCCGGAGATGAAGCTCGAGCTGCCGCTGCTGGATGTTTTCGGACGCGGTGGCGCGCTGAAGTCCTCCTGGTACGGCGACTGTCTGCCGAGCAGGGACTTCCCCATGCTCATCGATCTGTATCTGCAGGGCCGGCTGGACCTGGACGCCTTCGTCACGGAGACCATTGCGTTGGACGAGGTCGAGAAGGCCTTCGAGCGGATGCACCACGGCGACGTGCTGCGCTCGGTGGTGGTTCTCTGATGGCCGCTCGCATCGAACACCTCGTCACCTCGGGGACGTTCTCGCTGGACGGCGGTACCTGGGACGTCGACAACAACGTGTGGATCGTCGGCGACGACAATGAGGCGATCGTCGTCGACGCCGCGCATGACGCCGAAGCGATCGCCCGGGCCGTCGGTGAGCGCACCTTGCTGGCCGTCGTGTGCACACACGCACACAACGACCACATCGACGCCGCGCCCGAACTGGCGGCGCGCACGGGTGCCCCGATCTTCCTTCACCCGGACGACCTGCCGCTGTGGAAGCAGACCCACCCGGACAAGGCACCGGACGCCGAACTGATCGACGGCCAGGGCCTCTCCGTGGCCGGCGTCGAGATGACCGTGCTGCATACGCCCGGCCACGCCCCCGGCGCGGTCTGCCTGTACGTGCCGGCTCTGACCGCGCTCTTCAGCGGCGACACGCTGTTCGCCGGCGGGCCGGGGGCGACGGGAAGGTCGTACAGCCACTTCCCGACGATCGTCGAGTCGATCCGGGACCGGCTGCTGATGCTGCCGGGAGACACCGTCGTGCACACCGGACATGGGGGGACGACCACCATCGCCGACGAGGCCCCGCACCTCCAGGAGTGGATCGACCGCGGTTTCTGACGCCTGTCGGTGATCCTCACGCGCCCGCCCTCGGCTCGCGGCCATCGCGATCCGATGTGGCGGGCTGCTGTTTTTCTATATGGATTCAGTTCCACATGATGCAACTTCGTGAACGACTTGCAGTGCCCTGTGAACGCCTTGACAAGGGTTCGGGGTGACCCCAGACTGATGTTGCGCTAAACGCAATCCGTTTCGTTATACGCACCGAGGTGGTCATGATGATTCCCGCGTGCCCTCTGGCGGATCTGCCGCGAGGGGAGGCCTTCCGGCTCGAGATCGACCCGCCGGTCACGGTGTTCCACACCGAGGGCGGCGAACTCTTCGCCATCGACGACACGTGCACCCACCAGGACGCCTCGCTCGCTGACGGCTGGGTGGAGGCCTGCTGGGTGGAATGCCCGCTGCACGCCTCGAAGTTCAACCTCAAGACCGGTGAAGTCGACGCGCCGCCGGCCAAGCTTCCCGTCCGGACCCACGAGGTCGTGGTCGAGGACGGCATGGTCTACGTGAAGCTGTCCACGGCCGCCCCCAACCTGCCGCACTGCGTCGCGCGCAAGCTCGTCCGGATCTCCGCGTGAGGACGGTGGCCGTGGTGGGCGCCTCGCTGGCCGGGCTGTCCGCCGCGCGCTCACTGCGGAAGCAGGGCTACGGCGGACGGCTGGTCGTCGTCGGAGACGAGTTCCACCGCCCCTACGACCGGCCCCCGCTGTCCAAGGAGTTCCTGGCCGGCACCGTCGACGAAGCGGACCTCGCGCTGGAGGCGGATGGCGAGGACCTGCAGGCGGAGTGGCTGCTCGGCACCCGAGCCGCCGGACTTGACCGCACCGCCCGCGCCGTCCGGCTCGCCGACGGCCGGGACGTCCGTGCCGACGGCATCGTCATCGCGACCGGCGCCGCCGCGCGCACCCTGCCCGGCTCCGGGGGCCTGGCCGGAGCGCACGTCCTGCGCACTCTGGACGACGCCCGTACGCTACGGAGCGAACTGGCCCGCGGTGGAACGCTGGTGGTGATCGGCGGCGGATTCGTCGGAGCCGAGGTCGCCTCCACCGCCTGCGCCCTCGGGCTCGACGTGACGGTGGTCGAGGCGGCCGCGACGCCGCTCGCCGGACCGCTCGGCGAGGCCATGGGCTCCGTCGTCTCCGCCCTCCACGCGGACCACGGCGTGCGGCTCTTGTGCGGTGTGGGTGTCAAGGGGCTGAGCGGGGAGACCCGGGTCGACGCCGTCCTGCTGGAAGACGGGCGCAGCATCCCTGCCGACATCGTCGTGGTCGGCGTGGGCGCACGCCCCTGCGTCGAGTGGCTGGAGGGGTCCGGCGTCGAGCTCGAGAACGGGGTCAAGTGCGGTGCGGACGGCCGCACCAGCCTGGCCGGTGTGGTCGCGGTCGGCGACTGCGCCAACTGGTACGACCCGCGTGCGGGTCACCATCGCCGCGTCGAACACTGGACCGGTGCGCGGGAGCGCCCCGACGTCGCGATCGCCGCGCTGCTGGCGGGCGGCGCCGTGGAACCGGGTGTGCCCCGGCCGCCGTACTTCTGGTCGGATCAGTACGGCGTGAAGATCCAGTTCGTCGGCCATGCGGCCGGAGCCGACAGCGTGACGATCGAGGAAGGCTCCGCGGACGACCGCAATGTCCTCGCCGTCTACCGCCGTGCCGGCGAGCCGGTCGCCGCGCTCGGGATGAATCAGCCGCGGCTGTTCACCCGCTGGCGCAAACAACTCGCCCGCCCCACAACTTGACACAGCCCTTGCGGCATCTCATGCTGCGGTTGCGCACAGCGCGCGGGGTTGCTCCATGCACAACACCGTCCGGAGTCGGTTCCTACCGGCGCGTGAACGACCCATCACGACGTTTCCCGAGGAGTGCACTGTGACCTCGCCCAGCCTGCCGGACAGCCTGATCGCCACCCTCCCCGGCTCCTTCTACACCGATCCCGGGATCTTCGCCCAGGAGCAGGAGCGCATTTTCGAGTCCGGGTGGTTCTGCGTCGCACGCTCGACGGATCTGGCGAAGCCCGGCGCCTTCCGGACCGTCGACGTGGGCCGCGAGAGCATCCTCGTCGCCCGGGCCCGCGACACGTCGGTCCGCGCCTACTTCAACATCTGCCGGCACCGCGGCGCCAGGCTTTGCGTGGAGGAGAGCGGCGAGGTCAAGCGAGCTTTCCAGTGCCCGTACCACGCCTGGACGTACGACCTGAACGGCAAGCTCGTCGCGGCGCCCAACCTCACCAAGATGCCCGACATCGGCCGCACGGAGTACGGCCTGGTGAGCGTGGCAACCCGCGAATGGCTCGGCTATGTCTGGGTGTGCCTCGCGGAGAACCCCCCTTCCTTCGAGGAGGACGTCATCGGCGACGTCGTCATGCGACTGGGTGACGCCGAGTCGATCGAGCGCTACGGCATCGACAACCTCTCGGTCGGCAAGCGCATCGTCTACGACGTGAAGGCGAACTGGAAGCTCATCGTCGAGAACTTCATGGAGTGCTACCACTGCGCCACGATCCACCCCGAACTCACCGAGGTGCTCCCTGAGTTCGCCGATGGCTTCGCCGCCCAGTACTACGTCGGTCACGGCGCCGAGTTCGGCGAGGAGATCCAGGGGTTCACGGTCGACGGCTCCGAGGGCCTGGACCGCATACCGGGCGTGGCCGAGGATCAGGACCGTCGCTACTACGCCATCACCGTCCGGCCGCAGGTCTTCATCAACCTCGTCCCCGACCACGTCATCTTCCACCGCATGTACCCGGTGGCCGTGGATCGCACGATCGTGGAGTGCGACTGGCTCTACCTCCCGCACGTGGTCGAGAGCGGCAAGGACGTCAGCCGGTCCGTGGAACTCTTCCACCGTGTCAACCGGCAGGACTTCGACGCCTGCGAGCGCACGCAGCCAGGAATGGCCTCCCGGACGTACGCCAAGGGCGGCGTGCTCGTCCCCAGCGAGCACCACATCGGGGCCTTCCACGACTGGTTGCACGAACGTCTGGGCACCCACCAGCAGCAGGGCAGGGGGGTGGTCAGCCCAGGTAGCCCATCCGGTGGCTGATCTTCTCAGCGCCCTTGACCAGCACCGGAGCAAGCTCGTGCAGGCGCTCCTCGGTGAGCCGGTACGAGGGCCCGGAGGCGCTCACCGCCGCGACGACCTCTCCGTCTCGATCCCGAATGGGAGCAGCGATGGCGTGAAGTCCCAGCTCCAGTTCCTCCATGGCCCAGGCGTAGCCGCGCTCCCGAACCTCGGCGAGGTTCTTCTCGAGCTTCGTCTTCGCGGTGATGGTGTGCGAGGTGACCTTCTTCATCTCGGACTGGGTCACCAGCGCGGTGCGTTCCTTGGTGGGCAGATGGGCCAGCAGGACCTTGCCGCTCGAGGTGGCGTGCAACGGGGTCAGTTGGCCGACCCAGTTCTGGGCGGTGACAGCCCCGGGGCCGCGCACTTGGTACAGGTTGACCGCGTAGTGCTCCTGCAGTACGGCGATGTTGACGGTCTCGCCGATCTCCTCGGCGAGGTCCTCGCAGACCGGGCGACCCTGCTGGGTGATGTCGATGCGTCCCGTGACCGCGCCGGCCAGACGTACGATGCCGAAGCCGAGGCGGTACTTGCCGCGCTCGCCCGCCTGCTCCACCAGACCGCGCGCCTCCAGGGCGCCGAGCAGACGGAAGGCGGTGGACTTGTGAACATCAATCTCGCCCGCCACCTCACTGACGCCCGCCTCGCCGCGCTGAGCCAGGATCTCCAGGACGCTGATCGCGCGGTCCACCGACTGCACGCCGCCAGAGTGTGAATTCGAGGTTTCGGTTGAAAGGTTGTAGTTGCTCACAACGCAACTATACCCACAATAAACAACGCCACTGCAAGTAACAATGGCGAAACGAGAATCTTGACAGTTGCGTTTTTCGCAACTTGGTGCATACAATGATACTCTATAGGTTTTGTCGGGGGAAGCGTCGCGGCTTTCCTCATCTCGGCGGCGGTTCCGCCGGTAGTGCGTCGGCGAACAGGCCATGGAGTGTTTCCCTTCACATGCCGGCGCTGCTGACCCACCCGATCGGCAACCGGTTCTGCGGCGGGTCCGGGGCCTTACCTCGGAGGGTGGACGCCTGTTCGTGTCGTTCGCGGCATGGCCTTGGCCGTCATGGTCTCCAAGGTCTCTCCGTGCCAAGCCTCCCCGCCCGCGACCAACTGTTCCGCCTGCGCCTGGCCCATCCCCAACTCGCCGTCGCCGGGGCGGACTCCGCCTTCGGCGGAACCCTCGTCGACTGGTCCCACACCTTCCTCGGCATCACCCTCAAGACGGGGCCGGGTCGCAAGGACCAGGACGGCTTCGCCGTCCTCGCGAAGAGATGGCGTGTCGAGCGGGCGATCGCGTGGATCATGAGAGTACGTAGAAGCGTGCGCGACCACGAGCGGCCCGTCTCCCACAGCGAGGCCCAATCCACCTGGACCTTCATCACCCTCACGGTCCGCCGCCTCACCCCCTCCCCGACCACCCCGCACGTCGCCACACCCCGTCGAACCGGTCGAGAAGAGCGCCGACAAGCCCAAGCCCGTACGCCTGCGGAAGCCGGTGAACACCATCCAGCTCGCCCCGGCTGCTCAGGGCTCACACCCGCAAGTGCCCCAGCGGCATGAGGGGGCCACCAGTAGGAGTCCCAGTCGTCGACGCACTCCGCTTACGGGGCGCGGGGGCCCACAGGCCGCCTCGGCGCACAGTGCGTGGTCGATCAGCGCGCCGGCCGCGTTGTCCCGGTCCACCGTGTGCTCCAGGGCGTCGCCGCGCGCCTCGGGCATGGAGACCACGGCGCTTCGCCTGTCCGCCGTCGGTGACGCCGTTGTGGATGATGTGGCCGCCGTCCCCACCCTCACGGCTGCAATAGGTTCCTCCGCAGCTCAGGGGTCGTTCGACCAGTCCGAGCCCGTAACAGCCGCCGGATCACAGCTGTTTGACCTCCGCGCTCACGGGGACGGTCTGCTTCGTCTCGGCCGGCTGCCGTGCCGACAGCGGGCGGCCCGCGAGCAGCGCCCGCTGGAAGCGGTTTGCGTCCCGCGCGGTCGTGACCCATGAAAGGTTCTCGTGATCCACCGGTATCTGATCGGTGACGTCCACCCGGGAAGCGGGGCCGAACAGCTGGTAGGCGTGGGCGTGCGGCCGGGGCGGGGTGGGCGCGGTGCCCATCCACCGCGTCTGGTCGAGGCCGAGCGGGCGCAGGATGCGGATTTCGTTCTGCGCATGCCGCACAACGCGGTGAGCAATACACCACAGCGCTGGGCTCGGAGGGGGCCTTGGCGGAGGGGATGGGGGCGGTGGGCCCCTTGCGAAATCGCGATCCGCCAACCTCTTGACGTCTGTCTGGGCATTCGCCAGGGTGTTTCACCACAAGCAATTGAGTGCACTATGCGCAACGAATCTCGGTTGAAAGGCTCGGCGCGTGGCAGACCTGCACGATGACGGCGAACGGCGGGACCCGGTGGCCGGTGGGCACCGGGACATCCGATGTCCCGCTGGCGGAAGGCCCGCGGCGACCGTTTCGGAAGGGACACGTGCCGACGCCGAGGCGGCGACCGCCGCGGCTCGCCGCGCCTTCGCCGAAGGGCACTGGCCGAAAGCCGTTCGGGCCCTCACCGTGGAGCGCTTCACCGACGAGGACGACGCCGTACGCGTCGCCAACGACACCGAGTACGGACTCGCCGGAGCCGTGTGGACGCAGGACGCCGCCGAAGCCCGGCGGTCGCCCGGCGGTTGCGTCACGACACGGTGTGGATCACCGACCACCACCCCTATGCGCCGCAGGCGGAACGGTGTGGCTTCGAGCACTCGGGGGTGGGCCGGGAGCTGGGACCGACCGGCCTGAACGAGTACCGAGAGCCCAAGCACATCTGGCAGAACATCCAACCTCGGCCGCACTACTGGTTCCGCGGCTGAATGCCGAAATGAGGTCGAACGTGACCACACAGACCGAGGTGTCGCAGCGGAGCGGCACGCCCCAGGACTCGGGCTCCACCCCGGTCATATCCGTACGGAGGCTGTGGAAGGTGTTCGGGCCGAAGGCCGACCAGGTCCCGAACTCCGAGGAGTTGTGCGGGCTCACCCGCCGCGAACTCATGGACCGCACCGGATGCACCGCAGCCGTACGCGACGTCCACTTCGACGTCTCGCCCGGCGAGGTCTTCGTCGTCATGGGCCTGTCCGGTTCCGGCAAGTCCACGCTGGTGCGATGTCTGACCCGGCTGATCGAACCCACCGCCGGGGAGGTCGTTTTCGAGGGCGAGGACATCCGCGGCGCGGACGACAGACATCTGCGCGAATTGCGGCGCCGGAAGTTCTCCATGGTCTTCCAGCACTTCGGTCTGCTGCCCCACCGCCGCGTCGTCGACAACGTGGCGTTCGGTCTGGAGATCCGAGGCATGGGCAAGGCCGAGCGCGCCGAACGAGCCCATGAGGTCGTCGACCTGGTCGGCCTCGCGGGCTACGAGAACTCCTATCCCGACCAGTTGTCCGGTGGTATGCAGCAGCGCGTCGGTCTGGCCCGGGCGCTGGCCGGTGATCCGGATGTGCTCTTCTTCGACGAGCCGTTCTCGGCGCTCGACCCGCTGATCCGCCGCGACATGCAGAACGAGGTCATCCGCCTGCACAACGAGGTCGGGAAGACGATGGTGTTCATCACCCACGATCTCTCCGAGGCCCTCAAGTTGGGCGATCGCATCCTGATCATGCGCGACGGCAGGACGGTTCAGTGCGGCACCGGCGACGAGCTGGTGGGCGCCCCGGCGGACGACTACGTGCGCGAGTTCGTCAAGGACGTGCCGCGCGGTGACGTGCTCACCCTGCGCTGGATCATGCGCGCGCCGGCGGACGGCGACGCGCTGGACGGTCCCGAGCTGGGCCCGGACGTCGTGGTGAAGAGCGCCACCCGCGCGGTGCTCGCGGCCGACAAGCCGGTCAAGGTCGTCGAGAACGGCAAGTTGCTCGGCGTTGTCGGCGACGAGGAGATCCTCGCCGTGGTCGCCGGGCCGGAAGGCGGCGCGTGATGACCGCCACCGTGCAGGAAACGGAGAGACCGGAGAAGGGGACGGCCGTGGAGCAAGCCGCTCCCGTCAAGAGGGTGCGCGAGGTCGACCGGTCCATGATGGTGGCCGCGATCTTCGTCGTCTGGGTGGTGCTGTTCCTCGTGCTGCGCGGAAGGCAGACCCTTGCCCTGGCGGCGGCGGACCTGACCGATCTGCACCGGTGGTTCAACGATGCCAACGACTCGATCGGCGCCAACCGCAACTCCAACCCGCTCTTCCTGTACTTCTTCAACGAGGTGCGCCTGGTCATCGACTCTCTGGTGACGTTCGTGCAGGAATTGATCTCCCAGCCCTCCGCCGACCGCCCCGTCCCGCAGATCGGCTGGCTCGGTGTCGTCGGTATCGCGGGCTGTGTCTCCTGGGCCGTGGGCAACGGGAGAGTCGCGCTGCTGGCGGTGGCCGGCTTCACCTTCCTGGGCCTGCAGGGCCTGTGGCAGGAGAGCATGGACACCCTGGCGCTCACGCTGTCCGCCGTGTTCGTGGCGCTGCTGTTCGCGATCCCGCTGGGCGTGTGGGCGGGGCTGTCCGACCGGTTCAACCGGATCATCACGCCCTTCCTGGACTTCATGCAGACGATGCCGACCTTCGTCTACCTGGCCCCGCTGACCCTGTTCTTCCTCATCGGCCCGGCGTCCGCCACCATCGCCACGCTGATCTACTCGGCGCCGCCCGCGATTCGCATCACCGCGCACGCCATCCGCTCCGTGCCGCAGACTACGGTCGAGGCGGCCGACTCGCTGGGCGCCACCCGACGGCAGACCTTGACGAAGGTGCTGCTGCCGATGTCCAAGCGGACCGTGGTGATGGGCGTGAACCAGACCATCATGGCTGCCCTGGCCATGGTGACCATCGCCGCCCTGATCGACGCGCCCGGGCTCGGCAAGACGGTCATCCAGGCACTCCAGACACTCGATGTCGGCGTGGCTTTCAACGCCGGTCTGGCCATCGTCGTCATGGCCATCGTGCTGGACCGGGTCACCACCGCGGCGAGCGCACGCGAGGAGGCCGCCCGGCGTTCGAAGAACCGCTTCCTGTCCCGGCGACGTCCGCTGCTGGCGGCAGGCGCGGTGGTCACGGCGGTCCTGGTGTACCTCTCCCACACCTATCTGTGGGCAGCGGAGTTCCCCGGCGAGGGAGGCACCGGCGATGCCGTCTCGAGCACGGCGGACAGCGTGACCACCTGGGTGCAGGACAACCTCTCGGGCATCAGCAACGCCTTCCGGGACGCCATCACCAACGGTCTGCTCAACCCGTTCCAGGCATTGCTCACCGACTCCCCGTGGTGGCTCGTCGGCGCGGCACTGATCGGGCTCGGCGTCGTGCTCGGCGGCTGGCGCGCCGGGGTCACCACCGCCGTGTGCGTGGCTCTGTTGCTCGGCACCGGTGTGTGGTCGGACAGCATGACGACGCTGGCGTCGACCCTCGTCGCGACCGTGCTCGTGATGCTGCTCGGTGTCGTCATCGGAGTGTGGATGGGACGCAGTGCGCTGGTGGACCGGTTGCTGCGGCCGAGCCTGGACGCAGCACAGGTCATGCCGCCGTTCGTCTACCTCGTGCCCTTCCTCGCGCTGTTCGGTGCGACCCGCTTCACCGCGATCGTCGCCGCCGTGGTCTATGCGGCTCCCGTCGCCATGAAGATCATCGCGGACGGCGTGCGGAACGTGCCCGCGACCACCGTGGAGGCGGCCACCTCTGCTGGGTGCAGCACCTGGCAGATCATCACCAAGGTTCAACTGCCGATGGCGCGGGGCGCTCTGACTCTGGCGACCAACCAGGGCCTGATCTACGTGCTGTCGATGGTTGTTGTGGGCGGCCTGGTAGGCGCGGGCGCCCTCGGCTACGACGTCGTGGCCGGCTTCTCGCAGGGACAGCTGTACGGGAAGGGGCTCGCCGCAGGGCTCGCCATCGTCCTTCTCGGAGTCATGTTCGACCGGATCACTCAGGCAGCGGCGCGACGTACCAGCGCGTAAGGAGCAACTGACCATGGCAAGGCAAGCAAGACAATGGAGAGTCGGCGCGGCCGGCATAGCGGTCCTCGGCCTCACCCTCACCGCCTGCGGCGGCGCGAAGGTCGGTGACAGCTCCTCGGAGGCCGGCGGTTCGGGCAGCACCGGCAAGTGCGGCACCTTCAACCTCGCGGTCAACCCGTGGGTGGGGTACGAGGCCAACGCGGCCGTCATCGCCTACGTCGCGGAGAAGGACCTCGGTTGCAAGGTCACCAAGAAGAACCTGAAGGAAGAGATCGCCTGGCAGGGCTTCGGGACGGGCGAGGTCGACGCCGTCGTCGAGAACTGGGGCCACGACGACTTGAAGAAGAAGTACATCACCGATCAGAAGACCGCCGTCGACGCCGGCCCGACCGGCAACGAAGGCCTCATCGGCTGGTACGTGCCGCCGTGGCTGGTCAAGGCGCACCCGGACATCCTCGACTGGCACAACCTCAACAAGTACGCGGCCGAGTTCAAGACGTCCGAGTCCGGTGGCAAGGGCCAACTCCTCGACGGCGACCCCTCGTTCGTCACCAACGACGAAGCGCTGGTCAAGAACCTCACACTGGACTACAAGGTCGTGTACGCGGGCAGCGAGACCGCCCTCATCCAGGCCTTCCGCAAGGCGGAGAAGAACAAGGAATGGGTGATCGGCTACTTCTACGAGCCGCAGTGGTTCATGTCCGAGGTGCCACTCGAGAAGGTAGAGCTGCCTGACTACAAGGAGGGCTGCGACACCGACACCGAGAAGGTCGCCTGCGACTACCCGGTGTACAAGCTGGACAAGATCGTCAGTGCGAAGTTCGCCGGGTCGGGCAGTCCGGCGTATGACCTGGTGAAGAACTTCAACTGGACGAACGACGACCAGAACGCGGTGGCGAAGTACATAGCGGAGGACAAGATGACTGCCGAGGCCGCGGCGAAGAAGTGGGTCGAGGCCAACCGCGACAAGGTGGACGCCTGGCTCCAGTAGAGTGCCTCGGTCGTGTCGCTGCACCCGGCCGAGGACTGGACGCAACCCCCGAGAAGGGCCCGGCAGGCTGTGCCGACAGCCTGCCGGGCCCCCTCGTGTTCGGGCCACGTACGCGTGGCCGACAGGGATCCCGGTTCCATGACGGGGGAGGGCCGAACGTCTCCGATGAGACCGTCTCCAGTAACGTCTGCCGACGTCAGGCCGGTGTCGATCACGGACCCGACCACCCCCGGCTTCTCCTTGGCCGGCGAGCGGGTCGGTACGCCAACCACGGCAAGCTGATATATTTGAAGTATGTCAGAGGCAGGTCGTTTGATGCCGACAGTCCCGCGCGTACGAAGAGGCGGCCGAAAAATGAGCAGCCCCGAGGTCTCCCCCGTGACTGACTCGGCGCCGATGTCATTGGCCGACCTGGCCTACGAGCGCCTCCAGGATCGATTGATCATGCTCGACATCCGGCCCGGAGAGCCGATCAACGACAGCCAGCTCGCCGAGGAGATCGGCGTCGGGCGCACACCCGTTCGCGAGGCGCTCAAACGACTTGAGACCGACCATCTCGTGGTGTCCTACCCGCGCCGGGGCACCTTCGCCACCACCATCGACGTGACCGAACTCGGCGCGATCTCCGACATCCGCGAGCAACTCATGCCGTTCGCGGCGCGGAGGGCCGCCGTCCACGCCAGCAACGCCATGCGCGACACGCTGCGAGCCAAGGCCGACGAGGTGAGGAGCCTCGAAATCCCTCGCGGTGATCGCACCGCACTGATGCGGATGGACATGGCGCTGCACCGGCTGATCTACAAGGCGGGCGGCAACCCACACCTCGAGGACGTGCTGATCCGCTACGACAACCTGGCCACCCGCATCTGGTGCCTGGTCATCGATCGGCTTCCTGACCTTGCACACCACGTCACCGAGCACGCGGACCTGCTCGACGCCGTCGCTGACGGCGACGCCGACCGTGCCGAGCGCCTCACCCGCGAGCACATCGCCGGCTTTGCCCGTGAGATCCGCGGCGTACTCTGATCGTCCGGGAACTCGCCGGCGGCTCCGCACCGAGACTTCCGCCAGCGTGTGCTGGGCGCATGCGCCTGCGCCCCGCCGCGGTGCCGCCCCGGGCACACCCGCCGTGCACCTGAAAGCCAGGCGGCGGTCGGCGCCGACCGGTGTTGCGTTCCGGCCCCAGGTGCCGACACGACCTGCTCCGGCTGGGCATCGTCCGTACCCGGGGCGGTACGGAGCCGGACGACTTCTTCGCCACCGCTGGCCTGACCGCTGAGCGCCGGCCGGCCCTCCGGCCAGGTCCAGGGCCTGGCCGGCCGCTCGGCTGCCGCGGTCAGCCTGAACGAGCGACCCCCTGTGCCGGGAGTCCGGCAGCGGGGGGCACCCGGGTTCCTTGCCGGGGCGGAGCGATCAGCGGTCGAACAGGCCTTTCGGCTCCTCCGGTGCCGTGTGCCGCCCTGGCGAGGGCTCCGCCCCCGCCGTCGGATGAGCACCGCGGGCAGCCGGCTCCTCCTCGACGTCGAAGAGGGAGCCCGGCGGTGTGGGCTCGGCGGCGCCTTCGGCCGCCGGCTCCGGCGTCCGGATGGTCGTGTGCACCGGAGCTTCGTCGGCCGGGATGTCGAAGAGTGAGCTGCTTGTGGTGGCTGGAGCGGTCGGCTCGGCTGTGGGTTCGTCGAACAGTGACGCCCCGGAGGTCGGTCGCGTGGGTGACTGGGTGGGTGCTTCGTCGAAGAGTGAGCTGCTTGTGGTGGCTGGAGCGGTCGGCTCGGCCGATGGTTCGTCGAACAGTGACGCCCCGGAGGTCGGTCGCGTGGGTGGCTCGGCGGGTTCCTCGTCGAACAACGACGCCCCTGCGGCGCCGGAGGACTCGGGCCCGGCAGGAGCAGCGGTACCCGGGGCAGCCGGGGCAGCCGCGGTGGGAGCTTCGGGTACCTTCTCGGCCTCGGTCGCGGTCTCACCGGCCTTGACCGAGGCGAGCAGCATCTGTGCGACGTCGAGAACCTCGACCTCGTCGCGGGCCTCGGACTTGGCCTGGAGCGCCGTGACTCCATCGGAGATCATCACCCGGCAGAACGGACAGCCGACCACGATCTGGTCGGCACCGGTACCCACCGCCTCCGTGCTGCGGTTCAGGTTGATCCGCTCGCCGAGGCTCTCCTCCATCCACATCCGGGCGCCACCGGCCCCGCAGCAGAACGACCGCTCCGAATTCCGCTCCATCTCGACGTACGAAGCACCCGGCAGCGCCTGCAGCAGTTCGCGCGGCGGGCTGTAGACCTGGTTGTGCCGGCCGAGATAGCACGGGTCGTGGTACGTGATCGACCGCTTGTTCGCGCTGTCCTCGGGGGCGACCGGGGTCAGTCTGCCCTCGCGCACGAGGCGGTTGAGCAGCTGGGTGTGGTGGACGACCTCGAGCTCGATGCCGAAGGCCTTGTACTCGTTCTTCAGCGTGTTGAAGCAGTGGGCGCAGGTCGCGACGACCTTCTTGACCTTGAACTCCTTGAAGGTCTCGACGTTCTCCTGGGCCAGGGCCTGGTAGACGAACTCGTTGCCGGCGCGGCGGGCCGAGTCGCCGGTGCAGGTCTCGCGGTTGCCGAGCACACCGAAGGAAACACCGGCCATGTGGAGCAGCTCGGCGACCGCGCGGGTGGTCTTCCTGGCTCGGTCCTCGTAGGCGCCGGCGCAGCCGACCCAGAACAGCCAGTCGACCGACTCCAGCGACTCCAGGTCCTTGCCGATCTCCTTGACCTCGAACGGCAGGCCCTTGGCCCAGTCCATGCGCGCGCTCGGCGTCATGTTCCAGGGGTTGCCCCGGGTCTCGAGGCCCTTGAAGAGCTGGTTGAGTTCGGCGGGGAAGTGCGACTCGATGAGTACCTGGTAGCGGCGCATGTCGACGATGTGGTCGACATGCTCGATGTCGACCGGGCACTGCTCGACGCAGGCGCCGCACGTCGTGCACGACCAGAGCACGTCCCCGTCGATGACGAAGTCGCCGCCGTCGGGGTTGTAGAACCCCTCGTCCGCGTCGCCCTTGCCGATCAGCGCCCGTCGGGCGTGTCCGGCCTGGCCTGCGGCCTTGAGGTAGGTGTGCTCGCGCAGGCCCTTCATCAGCAGCTTCGGCGAGAGCGGCTTCTCGGTGTGCCAGGCCGGACACTGCGACTGGCAGCGACCGCATTCAGTGCAGGTGGTGAAGTCGAGAAGGCTTTTCCAGGAGAAGTCCTCGATCGCCCCGACGCCGAGTGCGACGTCCTCGCGGAGGTCGTCGATGTCGTCCAAGGTGACCGCCTTGCCGTCGACGGCGAGCGGCTTGACCGCGCCCAGTGCC
Source organism: Streptomyces actuosus (assembly GCF_016921115.1). Classification (GTDB taxonomy): domain Bacteria; phylum Actinomycetota; class Actinomycetes; order Streptomycetales; family Streptomycetaceae; genus Streptomyces; species Streptomyces actuosus_A. The sequence continues at coordinate 11,833 of NZ_JAFFZS010000056.1, read as the reverse complement.
GTACGGCCCGAGGACTCACGCTTGAACCAGATGTTGAACCAGGCGGTGAACCGGTGCCAGGCGATGCCCATGGTCAGGTTGCGGCCGATGACGATCAGCCACACCATCGCCAGCGCGATCTTGAAGAATGCGACGAAGTGGACGAGGTTCTCGTTGGTGGCCTGGCTGGCCGGGTAGAGCGCGTCACCGAGCCAGGATGCGAGCGGGAAATGCGCGCGGGTCGCGGACTCATGGTCGGCAAGGTGGAACTCCGCTCCCCGGATGAACAGAATCGCCGCACCCTCCAGCAGGGCCAGGTACTCCACGAAGTAGGCCTGCCAGAACGTCGAGCCGAAGAACCGGCTCCTGCGGCCCTCGCTGCGGGGGTGGTGCTTCTGCCGATGGACGATCAGCCAGATGATGCCGATCGTGCTCAGCGCGCCGATGAACTCGCTGAACCACTCGAAGGGGTACCAGTGGCCCACGATCGGCCACGCCCACTCGGGGTCGAACAACTGGACGTAGGCGCCGACGACCGCGGTGCTCAGGAAGAGGAACGCCGCGAACACGAACCAGTGCATGACGCCGACCCAGGTCCACTGGAGCATCCGGGTGTGCAGCACGGTCTCCTTGAGCATGGTGACCGTACGAGCGACCGGATCGTCGATGCGGCTCGGGCTCGCGGGCCCGCCCGTCCGGATCACCCGGAGCATGCTGCGGACAGCGGGGACCAGGACGAACAAGGCGGCCAGCGTGAGCGCCAGCGACGCCGCCAGGGCGAAGATCTGCATCGGGGCTCCTCAAGGGCGGTCTTCTGACCGGGGGCGTGGCGGAGGGTTGCGCGACCCGCTCGCCGGGGGTGGCCAGGGGGACCAGGTGCATGCGGTCCAGCACGTGCCGCACGTTGCGCCAGGTGTCGCCGACGGCGGTCTCGGCGGCCCGGATGAGCAGCAGCGCGGCTGGCACGACTGCACGTGGGTGCGGATCTGTGGGGTGCGGATCCGGCCTTCTCAGGGTTCGCGGAGCGGAGGAGGCTGCGGCTCCCTTCGAAGCCGCCGCAGCCCCACTCCAGGGCGGTGAGCCGGTTCGTAGCGGCGGTGATCCCTCCTCGGCTCCCGCTGCGGCGAGTCACTCGGCTGCCGTCGGTCAGCGCCTCACCCGGTCACCCCGCGCGACTTGAGCTCTTCGATGATCGCGGGGAGGACCTCGTGCATGTCGCCCACGACCGCGTAGTTCGCCTTGGTCATCATCGGTGCCTCGGGATCGGTGTTGATCGCGAGAATCGTCTTCGACGACGCGCAGCCGGCCCAGTGCTGGATGGCACCGGAGATGCCGCAGGGGACGTACAGGTCCGGGCTGATCCGGGAGCCGGTCTGGCCGACCTGCTCGTGGTGGGGCCGCCAGCCCAGCGAGGTGACCACCCGGGACACCCCGACCGCGCCGCCGAGCAACTCGGCGAGCTCGGCGACCGCGCCGAAGCCGTCCGCGCCGCCCGCCCCGCGTCCGGCACCCACGACGACCTTGGCGGACTTCAGCGAGCCGGAGTGGTCGACCGCCTTGGTGCCCGTCGCCACGACCCGCGCCACGAGGTCGGACTCGGCCACCTCGGGGGTGGTCTCCACCCAGGTGGCGGGCGACGCGCCCGCCACCGGCGAAGCGGTCCACGCGTGGCCGGCGACGGAGAAGACCGCGGGCCGCTGGTCGAGCCTCATCTCCTCCAGGGCCGCGCCACCGACCACTTGGCGGGTCACCACGAACGGCGCCAGACCGTGGAACGCGACCACGTTGGCGGCCATGGGCACGTTGAGCCTGGCGGCCAGATGCGCCAGCACCTCGTTGCCCCGGGGCGAACCCGCGGCGGTGACCACGACGGAGCGGGTCGACTCGCGGATCGCCTGCAGCGCCGCCGCCCAGGCGGCCCCGGCGTACGACGCGAACCCCTCGCCCACCGCTTGGTGGACCTCGGCCGCGCCGTAGGCGCCGAGTTCGGCTGCCAGCGCGTCGCGGTCCTCAACCGCGCCGACCACGACCGCGCGGACGGCGATGCCGCCGCCCTCGGCCGCCAGCGACCGGGCGAAGGCGAGCGTCTCCAGCGAGATCTCGCTCGCGGCGCCGTTCTCGGTCTCGACCAGCACCAGAATCATCGGGTCACCCCCAACCTCTCGAACAGGTCGGCGACCGCCTTGGCCGCCTCCGGGCCCTCGCCCAGCACCTCGACCGCCGACGGCGCCGGCGGGGGCAGCAGCAGCCGCACCCGGTTCGCTCCGGCGGGCTCGGCTGACAGGGCCCGGGTCTCGATCTCGACCTTCTTGGCCGCCATCCGGCCCCTCAGCGTCGGATAGCGCGGCTCCGCCCCGCCCTCGAGCACGGTGGCGACCGCGGGCAGCGGCAGCGAGTAGGTTTCCTCGCCGTCGGGGCCGTCGCCGCGGGCGGTCAGGTTGCCGTCGGCCGCCTCGAACGTCGACACGCCGTTGACCACCGGCCGGCCGAGTGCGTGGGCCAGCCGGATGCCCACCTGGAAGTCGCCGCTGTCGGCGGCGTCGTTGCCGAGCAGGACCAGGTCGTACGTCGTGCCTGTCGCCTCCTTCTCGCGCACGACGTGGGCGATCTCCCGGGCCACGTCAGCCGGTCCCAGCCGGGCCGGCTCCGCCTCCACGAGTACGGCGGCGTTGCAGCCGAGTGCCAGCGTGTCCCGCAGCTGCTCGGCTGCCTCGGGCGAGCCGACCGTGAGCAGCGTGACCGTACCGCCGGTCGCTTCGACGGTCCGGACCGCCAGTTCCACCGCACAGCTCTCGTGGTTGCTCACGGTGAAGCCGACGTACCTCCCGTCGACGCCCTGCTGGTCGTCGGTGAGCACGACCTCACCGGAGGAGTCGGGGACCCGCTTGATGCAGACCAAAATGTTCGTCATCTCTCACCTCTCGTGGTCTCGGCCGTGCCGGCCACCGACAGCACCGCCATCAACGGATCCGCTCGTTGCCCGGGTCGAAGGGGGGTGTGGCGTCGTTGGAGATCACGGTCACGGGGTAGCACTCCTCCATGTAGGAGACCGCGAGCTCGTTGCCGACCCGCGCCTGCTCGGGCGGCAGGTACGCCATCAGCAGGTGCTTGCCCAGCGAAGGGGCTGAGCCGGCGGCGGTGACATAGGGGTGGTGCCCGTGCCCGTCGACGAGCGCCTCGCCGGAGCGCGTGGTGATCGGCTCGCCACCGAGCATGTACCGTTTCACCCCGGACGCCGACGTGTGATCGTCGACGGCCAACGTGCACAGCACCGCCGCGGGCTCACCGGCACGCTGTTCGAGGTATGCCTCCTTGCCGATGAAGTCGGCGGTCTTCACCTTCGGCCGCTGCATGCCCGCTTCGACGATGGTGCGCTCGCCGTCGAGCTCGTGGCCGAAGGCCCGGTAGCCCTTCTCGATCCGCGCGGTGGTCACGTAGACGCCGATGCCGACCGGGCGGACGCCGTACGGCGTGCCCGTCGCCAGCAGCTTGTCCCACACCGCCGCGGCCTGGTCGAAGGAGACGTACAGCTCCCAACCGAGTTCGCCGACGTAGGAGATCCGGGAGGCCAGCACGGGAATGCCGTCGAGGTCGATCTCGCGGCAGCTGAGGAACTTGAAGCCCTCGTGGGACACGTCCGCACCGGTCAGCTGCGACAGGATGTCGCGGGCCCGCGGGCCCCACAGGCCGATCGTGGAGATCCGGTCGGTGAGGTCCTCCAGGGACGCGCCGTCGCCGAGTTGGTCGGCGAACCACTTCTTGTCCGCCATGCCGTGCGCGCCGCCGGTGACGACACGGAAGTGGTCCTCGCCCAGGCGCATGACGGTGAGGTCGGAGCGGAACCCGCCCTTGTGGTCGAGTACCGGGGTGTAGATCACCTTGCCGACCGGCACGTCGCACTGCGCGACGCAGGTGTGCTGCACGGCGTCCAGCGCGCCAGGACCGGTGATGTCGAAGATCGCGAAGGCGGTCAGGTCGATGACGCCCGCGGCTTCGCGCATCCGCAGGTGCTCGGCGTTGATGATCGGGCTCCACCAGCGCGAGTCCCACTCGTGCTCGCGCGGCATCACGCGGTCGCCGTACACCTCGAGGAGGTCGGCGTTGGACTCGTACCACTGCGGCCGCTCCCAGCCGACCGCCTCGAAGAAGGCCGCACCGAGCTTCTTCTCCGACTCGTGCATGGGGGAGAGCCGCTGCCCGCGGTCGGACTCGTACTGCTCAGCGGGGTGGATGATCCCGTAGGTCTTGATGAACGACTCGGTGGTGCGCAGCCGGGTGTGCTCGCGGCGCATCTGGTGGGGGTAGAACCGGGCGATGTCGGCCCCGGAGACGTCGATCTCGCTGTGGCCGTGGGTCATCCACTCCGCGACCGCGCGGCCGACGCCCGGGCCCTCCTTGATCCACACCGCGGCCGCCGTCCACAGCCCCTTCACCTGGCTCTCACCGAGGATCGGGTTGCCGTCGCAGGTCAGCGACAGCAGGCCGTTGATCGCGTACCGGATCTCCGCGCCCTCGGCACCCAACAACTCGGGCATCAGCTCGTAGGCCTGCTCCAGTTGCGGGTCGAAGTCGTCCGAGGTGAAGGGAAGTTCGGTGGGGCTGAGCTTGGACTGCTCGATGCTCGGGATGTCCTCCGGCTCGTGCAGGATCGCCCGGTGGGCGTAGGACCCCACCTCCATGTCCGCGCCGTGCTGGCGCTCGTAGCAGAAGGTGTCCATGTCCCGGACGATCGGGAAGTTGATCTCACCGGGCAACCCGGACAGCTGCGGGCAGGGGCCGACGGAGATCATCTGGTGGACGGCGGGGGTCAGCGGGATGCTGATGCCGGCCATGTCCCCGATCCTCGGGCTCCACACACCGCAGGCGATCACGACGTACTCGGCCTCGATGTCGCCCTTGTTCGTGCGCACCCGGCGGATCCGACCGTCCTCGACGTCCAGGCCGACCACCTCGACGTTGGGCACGCTCGTCAGTGCGCCGCTCGCGATGGCACCGTCGCGCATGATCGTGCCGGCGCGCAGGGAGTCGACGACGCCGACGCTCGGAGTCCAGAAGGCGCCGATGAACTGGTCGGCCTCGATGAACGGCACCTTCTCCTTGACGAAGGCGGGGTCGACCAGCTGCGACTCGATCCCCCGAGCCTTGGCGCTGGACATCCGGCGGCGCAGCTCCTCCATGCGCTCCTCGGTGCGCGCGATCTCGAAGCCGCCGGACTCGGTGAAGACGCCCAGCTCCTTGTACTGCCGCATCGAGTCCAGGGTCAGGTCGGTGATCTCGCGGGAGTGGTCGACGGGGAAGATGAAGTTGGAGGCGTGACCGGTGGAGCCACCGGGGTTGGGCAGTGGGCCCTTGTCGATCTGCACGATGTCGCGCCAGCCGAGTCGGGCCAGGTGGTGGACCAGGCTGTTGCCGACGATCCCGGACCCGATCACGACGCATTTCGCCTGCGGCGGAACCTCTGCCATGGTGGCCTCCCTCGGGGTGACACGTAACTGATATACTAGTTGTTGAGCACGCTATATGTCAGGTGGCGGACGGTCAAGAGGTGGGTCGTCGAACGCGGCTCGACCCTCGCGCGGCGGGTGGGCCGCGGCGCCTGGCGGTCGCCGGGCAGCCCCCGTGTCGTCCCCGACGGCAGGCCGGGCCCCGTCCGGCGCGGAGCGGGGAGAAGCCCGGCGACCCTTGACAGGTTTTTCATATATCAGTTGGATGCCAGTCGTCGGTGAGTGGTGATGCGCATCGGGGGTGCGACCCGTTCCGAGGGGTCGCGTTCCGGCGTGGTCCCGACATCGACGGCCCGCGGCTGTCGTGATGGGCGAGAAGCCGGCGTGCGACGGGGATCGGCTCGGCGGCCGTGCCACCAGCTGCGCCCGCTGCTGCACCGACAGCAGGGGCATCGCCTGCGCGGTGTCGAGGCGGTCGTCGCCGAGGAACTCCCGTTCGCCACGATCACGACCCGCCTCCGTGGCCGGCGCACAGGACCGGATCGAAGGGAAAGGAGCACTGCTGGTGAACGCGCAGCTGCTCGATGGCAAGGCGACCGCCGCCGACATCCGCCGCGAACTCGCCGGACGAGTGGCCGAGTTGACTGCCGCAGTCGGCCGCCCGCCGGGTCTGGGCACGGTCCTGGTCGGCGACGACCCGGGCAGCCGCGCCTACGTCGCCGGGAAGCACCGCGACTGCGCCCAGGTGGGCATCGCCTCCATCCGCCGGGACCTGCCCGCCGGCACCTCCCAACGCCAGATCGAGGAGACGATCGACGAGCTCAACGCCGACCCGGCCTGCACCGGCTACATTGTTCAGCTCCCGCTCCCGCCCCACCTGGACGCCAACGCCGTCCTGGAACGGATGGACCCGGTCAAGGACGCCGACGGCCTCCACCCCGTCAACCTCGGCCGGCTCGTCCTGGGCGTCCGGGCCCCGCTGCCGTGCACCCCGCGCGGCATCGTCGAACTGCTTCGCCGCCACGACGTACCGCTCGCCGGAGCGCGGGTGTGCGTGATCGGCCGGGGCATCACCGTCGGACGCCCCATCGGACTGCTGCTCACCCGCCGCTCCGAGAACGCCACCGTGACCCTCTGCCACACCGGCACCAAGGGCCTGGCCTGGCACGTGCGCGAGGCGAACATCGTCATCGCGGCCGCCGGCTCGCCCGGACTGGTCACCAAGGACATGTTGCGTCCCGGCGCGGTGGTTCTGGACGTGGGCATCACCCGCACCGACCAGGGGCTGGTCGGCGACATCCACCCGGACGCCGCCCAGGTCGCCGGATGGCTCGCCCCCGTGCCGGGCGGAGCGGGTCCCATGACCCGAGCGATGTTGCTCGCCAACGTCGTCGAGGCCGCCGAGAGGAATGCCGCCGCATAGGCGCCTCCGGTCTGCAAGTGCCCGCTGCGTGCCGGGGTGCACGCAAGTCGTCCTGGTCGGCCGGGGCGAACCCGGAGCCGGATTCTCGATCCCGGTCCGTTCGCGGTTCGACTCCGTTCGTCGTTCGCCGGCTGTCTGGCGGACTGATTGCTCGATGCGGCGACGGAGTCATCCGGGCGACGTCGGGGTCGCCCCGTAGCTCCTGTGGGAACCCGCCGAGGCGCTCCCGCAGGGCTTGTCCAGTAGGTTCCGATATGCATCGAAAGTTGGATGCCTGTGACTGCCACGGCTCACGCCACCACCCCTCCACACCCGGAAACGCCCGAACTCGGCCCGCACGGTCTGCCGCGGCCCGGCCGGACGCTGGTCATGGGCATCGTGAACGTCACGCCGGACTCGTTCTCCGACGGCGGCCTGTCGTACGCCGCGGATGCGGCCGTCACGCATGGACTCGCGCTGCTCGAACAGGGAGCGGACATCGTGGACGTGGGCGGCGAGTCGACCCGCCCCGGCGCGGCACGGCCGCCCCGCGAGGAGGAACTGCGACGCGTCCTGCCCGTCGTCCGGGAACTCGCCGCGGCGGGCGCGGTCGTCAGCGTCGACACCATGCGGGCCGAGGTCGCCGCCCGCGCGCTGGACGCGGGCGCACGGCTGGTCAACGACGTCTCGGGGGGCCTCGCCGACCCCGCGATGCTGCCGCTGATGGCCCGGGCGGGCACGCCGTACGTGGTGATGCACTGGCGCGGACATGCCGCTGGCATGCAGGCGAACGCACTCTACGGCGACGTCGTCACCGATGTGCTCGACGAGCTGCGCCTGAGGATCGCGGCCGCGCTGGAGGCGGGGATTGCGCCCGGCTGCCTGATCGTCGACCCCGGGCTGGGCTTCGCCAAAGCGCCCGAGCACAACTGGGAGCTGCTGGGCCGTCTCGGGGAGGTGCGTGCCCTGGGCCACCCCGTCCTCGTCGGTGCGTCGCGCAAGTCGTTCCTGGGCAACTTGCTGGCGGACCCGGTGACGGGGCAACCACGTCCGCCGCGACAGCGTGATGCCGCGACGACCGCCGTATCCGTGCTGGCGGCCGCACAGGACGTCTGGTGCCTGCGCGTGCACGACGCCGCCTCGACGCTCGACGCGGTACGGGTGACGGCACGCTGGGGCGCCGAGGTGGCGGCGTCAGGAAGGTCGCTGCCGGGCTTGAGCACCTCCGCTCAGCCCGGATAGCCCATTCGGCGGCTGATCTCCTCCGCGCCCTCGACGAGCACGGGGGCGACCTCGTGGATGCGCTCCTCGGTGAAGCGGTACGTGGGGCCGGAGGCGCTGAGGGCGGCGATGACCGTGCCATCGAGGGAGCGGATCGGTGCTGCCATGGCGTGGAGCCCGATCTCGAGCTCCTCCAGCGCCACCGCGTACCCGCGCTCTCGCGCCTCGGCGAGACTCTTCTCCAACTCGGTCCGGGCGGTCAGGGTGTGCGGAGTGAGCTTCTGCGTCTTCGGCCCCGCGAGCACGTCGGCGCGTTCCTTCTCCGACAGGTGGGCCAGCAGGATCTTGCCGCTCGACGTGGCGTGCACCGGCGTGAGCTGCCCGACCCAGTTGTGCGTACCGATCGCGCCCGGGCCGTGTACCTGGCAGAGATTGACCGCGTAGTGCTCCTGCAGGACTGCGATGTTGACGGTTTCGCCGATCTCCTCGCTGAGTCGCTCGCACACTTGTCGACCCTGCTGGGTGATGTCGAGGCGGTCCGTGACCGCGCCGGCCAGACGCACGATCCCGAAGCCGAGCCGGTACTTGCCCCGCTCGGTCGTCTGCTCGACCAGACCGCGCGCTTCCAATGCCCCGAGCAGTCGGAACGCGGTCGACTTGTGGACGTCGATCCCGGCGGCGACTTCGCTGACACCCGCCTCCCCGCGCTGGGCCAGGATCTCCAGGACGCTGACGGCACGCTCGACGGACTGCACCCCGCCCGGCGCGGGTGCTGCTGTTCCATCATCTGTCGCCTGGTTGCTCATGGCGCAACTGTACGTCCGTCGTGGGTGTGCGGCGAGAGATCGCGGCGACCGGGTAGGGGGCCGGTCGGACTCTTGGCCCGACTGCCTCTGTACGCCACCGGGCTGTCGGTGTGTCAGCGGAAGACGACCGTGCACCTGTCGTTGACCAGCACACGGTTTTCGCTGTGCCACTCCACGGCGCGGGCGAGTACCCGGGCCTCCACGTCGCGGCCGATGGTGACCAGCTCATCGGGGTCGCGGGAGTGATCCACGCGGACGACGTCCTGTTCGATGATCGGACCTTCGTCGAGGTCGGGCGTGACGTAGTGCGCCGTGGCACCGACGAGCTTCACCCCGCGCTGGTGTGCCTGGACGTACGGCCGGGCTCCCTTGAAACTCGGCAGGAAGGAGTGGTGGATGTTGATGGCCCGGCCGTCGAGCTGCTTGCACAGATCGTCGGAGAGGATCTGCATGTAGCGGGCCAGTACCACCAGGTCGATGCCCAACTCGCGTACGAGCTCCAGCAGTCGAGCCTCGGCCTCCGCCTTGGTGTCCCTGGTCACCGGGATGTGGTGGAAGGGGATGCCGTAGCTCTGCGCCAGTGGCTCGAACGCGCGGTGATTGGAGACGATGGCCGGGATCTCGATGTTGAGTGCGCCCGTGGACTTGCGGAAGAGCAGGTCGTTCAGGCAGTGGCCGAACTTCGACACCATGATCAGCGTTCGCGTCGGGGTCGAGGCGTCGTGCAGCTGCCAGCTGATCCCGTACGCATGGCCGACCGGGCCGAAGCCGGTGCGCAGGTCCTCCAGTGAGATGCCGGGATGCGAGACGTCGAAGTGCACCCGCATGAAGAAGCGGTCCTGCAGCCGGTCGTCGAACTGCTGGCTCTCCAGGATGTTGCCGGAGTGGTCCACGAGGTAGGCGGTCACGGCGTGGACGATGCCGGCCTGGTCGGGGCACGAAAGGGTGAGGACGAACTCACGGCCGGGCTGCGGGTGAGGAGACATGGCACCCTCCGTCGTCTGTCTCTGGTTCATATTGCGCAACATGGTGGGCAATGCGCAACATGGTACCGAGGGGCACCGGCTGGTCAAGGGGTGCGGCGCAAGCCTCGGGCGTCGGGCCTGCCGACTCCCGCACGCCGCAGGCCCTGCGGGGCCGGCCGCCGGCCTGTTGTCGGTCCCGTTCGCACAGCCTGTTCCCGCCGGCTCCAGGTTCGGGGTCTGGGCGGGGTCGACTTCGCCGCCGAAGCCGCCTCTCGGTGAACTGACCGTCGGTGCTGTCCGCGTGAGGAGCGGACGGGTGGCTCCGCCCCCTTGACAATCCCCGCATCCCACGGAAAGCATGTTGCGCATAACGATGATCGTTGTGTCATGTGAGACAACTTTCCGTCTGGAGCCGACATGAGGAGCATCACCGTTGTCGGAGCGTCGCTGGCAGGTCTGAGCACGGTCCGTGCGCTGCGCGCAGAGGGCTACGACGGCGAGATCGTCGTCGTGGGGGAGGAGCGCCACACTCCCTACGACCGCCCGCCGCTGTCCAAGGACTTCCTGAAAGGTGACGTCGAGGCCGACGCGCTCGCACTCGGCGATGCGGAGGAGTACGAGGACCTGGACGCGCAATGGCTGCTCGGCGAGCGCGCGGTGCGGCTCGACCCCGTCGCCCGGACCGTCACTCTGACCGGAGGACGGCATGTGCGCACCGACGGGGTCGTCGTCGCGACCGGCGCCAGCCCCCGGACGCTCCCCGGCGCGGACCGGCTGGCGGGTATCCACACCCTGCGCACCCTGGACGATGCCCGGGCCCTTCGTGCCGAGCTGCGCGACGGCCTGCCCAGGGTCGTCGTCATCGGCGCCGGCTTCATCGGCGCCGAGGTGGCGTCCACCGCCCACCGGCTCGGACTCCACGTCACCGTCGTCGAGGCGCTCGACGTACCGCTGGAACGCCAACTCGGGCGCGAGATGGGGCTCGTGTGCTCCTCGCTCCACAGCGATCACGGGGTTCGCCTGCTGTGCGGAACCGGGGTGGCGGAACTCATCGGCGAGGGCCGGGTCACGGGCGTACGGCTGGTGGACGGGCGGGTGCTGCCCGCCGACATCGCCGTGATCGGGGTGGGGGTCCTGCCCGCCACCGACTGGCTCGCCGGTTCCGGGGTGCAGGTGGACGACGGAGTGGTGTGCGACGCCGGCTGCTCGACCGGTGTCCCGGGCGTGGTCGCCGTCGGTGACGTCGCCCGCTGCCCCGATCCGTTCACCGGACGGCACGCCCGCATCGAGCACTGGAGCAACGCCGTCGAACAGGCGAAGACCGCCGCCCGCACGCTGCTGACCGGCGTGTCGGCCTCCGCGCCGATCGCCCCGCCGTACTTCTGGTCCGACCAGTACCAGGTACGCATCCAGCTCGCCGGACACGTCACCCCCAAAGCCGTGCCCGAGGTGGTCGAGGGCGACGTCGACAGCCGTTCCTTCACGGCCGTCTACCGGTACGAAGGCACCCCTGTCGCCGTGCTTTCCCTCAACCAGCCGAAGTTCTTCAACCGGCTCCGCCGCACCCTCGTCCCCGCGGCCGCGGCCGCCGTCTCATGAGCTCCCCGGCTCAAGGCCCCCTGCACATACGGGAGACCGCCATCAGCATCCCAGAGAGATCGAGTCACTGACAGCCGTCAGAGGCCTGTACGCCCCGCCTCGGGCCGGGTCCTGGAAGTCGACACCGCGCCGGCCGAGGACCCCGGCGCCGTCAACGCCGCTCCCTACGCCGACGGCTGGCTGCTCCGGATACGGGTCGAGGACATCGCCGGCGCCCTGTCCGCCGATGCCTACGCCGCCCACTGCGCCCACACCCAAGGAGTCCGCCGATGACCCTGTTCAGCCAGCCTCTGCACGAGCTCGACCCGGAGGTCGCCGCGGCCGTCGACGCCGAGCTGGTCCGCCAGCAGTCGACGCTGGAGATGATCGCCTCCGAGAACTTCGCCCCGCTCGCGGTCATGGAGGCGCAGGGCTCCG
>NZ_JAFFZS010000055.1 GCF_016921115.1 Streptomyces actuosus | reverse complement strand
ACCTCAGCCCCCAGACACCGGGCCAACTGCGTCGCCGCCATCCCCACACCACCGGCCGCCGCATGCACCAACACCCGCTCACCCGCACACACCGACCCCAGATCCCGCAACGCGTAATACGCCGTCAAGAACACCACCGGCACCGACGCCGCCTGCGCGAACGACCACCCCGCAGGAAACCGCACCACCATCCGCGCATCCGCCACCACCACCGGCCCGAACGCACCCGGGAACATACCCATCACCCGATCACCCACCACCAACCCCGACACACCAGGACCCACCTCGACCACCACACCCGCACCCTCAAGACCGAAACCCCGCGCATCACCCGGATACATCCCCAGCACATTGAGGACGTCACGGAAGTTGACACCCGCCGCCCGCACCTCCACCCGAACCTGACCCACCGTCAGCTCCGATCGCTCGACAGGTGTCAGTACGAGCCCCTCCAACGTCCCCCTCTCCGCAATGTCCAACCGCCAGGCCGACTCCCCCGACGGAACCGTCAACACACCCCCACCCGACACCCGACCCAACCGCGGCACATACACAACCCCACCACGCACCGCCAGCTCCGGCTCACCCGACTCCAACGCCCCGCCGACAACCCCCCACGACTCCCCCACACCATCCACATCCACCAACACGAACCGCCCCGGCGCCTCCGCCCGAGCAGCCCGCACCAGCCCCCACACCCCGGCCAGAACCGGATCGACCACCCCCACCCCGTCAGGAACAACCGCCCCCTCCGTCACCACCACAAGCCGCGCACCCTCGAACCGCTCCTCCGCAAGCCACGTCTGTACATGGGCGAGCAACTTCTGTGTGACCCGGTGAGCGGCATCGGCCGAATCACCCACCGGGCGCTCCACCCGGATCAGGACGTCACCCGCCACAGGCTCCTCCGGCCCGGGAAGCGCGGTGCTCGCCTCGGGAACCGGTCCGGCGGCCGTCGGCAGTCGTGTCCAGTCGACCTGGAAGAGTCCGTCCTGTTGCCGACCGCCGTCGGTGGGGCCCGACACATCGGTGACCTGTCGCAGCACCAGCGAGTCCACGACGGCCACGGCGCCGCCGGCCGAGTCCGCCAGACTCAGAGCGACGCTGTCCGGACCGGCGGGAGCCACGCGGACGCGCAGCTCTCGTGCGCCGGTGGCCCACAGCGACACGCCGTTCCACGAGAACGGCAGCCGCACCGCACTGTCGCTGCCGAAGGTGCCGTGCAGGACCGCGTGCAGGGCGGAGTCCAGCAGTGCGGGGTGCATGCCGAACCGGTCGGCGAGTTCCTCGTGTGCCTGTGGCAGTGCGACCTCGGCGAAGACCTCCTCACCCCGCCGCCACAGCGCGCGCAGCCCGCGGAACACGGGCCCGTAGGACAGCCCCAGCGCGGCGAGACGTTCGTACACTCCGTCGACGGGCTCCGTCACCGCGCCCTGCGGCGGCCACTGGCCGAAGCCGAACGACCCGGTCGGACGGGGTAGGCCGGTGCCGACGACACCGCTGGCGTTGAGGATCCACGCCCCGTCCTCGGAGGCACTGTCGGGTCGGGAGAAGACACTGACGTTTCGGCTGCCCGACTCGTCGGGGTCGTTCACCAGAACTTGTACCTGTATGCCTCCGTCCTCGGGGAGCACCAGTGGCACGGCGACGGTGAGTTCCTCCACATGGTCGCAGCCGACCTGGTCGGCACCCTGGAGGACGATCTCCAGGAAGCCCGTCCCCGGGAAGAGGACGTCGCCGGCGACGACGTGGTCCCGCAGCCACGGGTGCGAGCGCAGCGACAGGCGGCCGGTGACGACCACGCCGTCCGAGTCGGCCGGGGCGACCGCTGCTCCCAGCAGCGGGTGGTCGGCGGAGGTGAGACCGAGACCGGAGATGTCGCCGCCGCGCCGTCCGGGGTCCGGAGTCGGCCAGAAGGTCGTGCGCTGGAAGGCGTACGTCGGCAGTTGGACCGTGCGGGCACCGCTGCCCGTGTAGAGGGCGGGCCAGTCGACCTCGCCGCCGCTCGTGAACAGTGCGGCCGTCATGGCCAGCAGTGCCTCGGCCTCCGACCGGTCCTTCCGCAGGGACGGCAGGGTCAGGAAGCTCCTCCCGTCAGCGTCCAGGGCCGCTTGGGCGAGCGCGGTGAGCGTACCGTCGGGGCCCAGTTCGACGAACAGGGTCACTCCCTGCTCTGCGAGGACGCGTACGGCGTCGCCGTAGCGGACGGTCCGGCTGACGTGCCGCACCCAGTAGTCGGGGGTCATGAGTTCGGCCGGGTCCGACGGCGCCCCCGTGAGGGTGGAGACGAGGGAGATGCGGGGTTCGTCGTACGTCAGGCTGTCGGCCACGGCCCGGAAGTCGGCGAGCATCGGCTCCATCAGCGGCGAGTGGAAGGCATGGCTGACCCGCAGCGCGGTCACCTTGCGGTCCTGGGCGCGGAAGTGGGCCGCGACCTCCTCCACCGCCTCGGCCACGCCCGAGACGACCACCGCCCGCGGACCGTTCACCGCGGCCAGCCCCACCCGCACACCGTCCAGCAGCGGCAGCACCTCCTCCTCCGACGCCTGCACCGCCACCATCGCCCCACCCGCGGGCAACGCCTGCATCAACCGACCCCGCGCCACCACCAGACGACAAGCATCCTCAAGCGACCACACCCCCGCCACATACGCCGCAGCTATCTCACCGATCGAGTGCCCCACCAGCACATCCGGCCGCACACCCCACGACTCCAACAGCCGGAACAACGCCACCTCAAGAGCGAACAACGCAGGCTGCGCGAACTCCGTCCGATCCACACGCTCGGCATCCCCACCGAACACGACCTCCGCCAGCCCGAACGGCAACTCGGCGTCGACCGCGTCGAAGGCGGCGGCGAACACCGGAAACGCGGCATACAACTCCCGCCCCATACCGACCCTCTGCGCACCCTGACCCGCGAAGAGGAAGGCGAGCCGTCGGCCACGCCGTTCGGCGGCACCGGTCACCAGGTGGGGGTCGAACTCTTCGGCTGCCAGGGCGCGCAGGCCGTGTTCCAGTTCGTCCCGGTCGGCGGCCAGGAGTACGGCGCGGTGGTCGAGGGTGCCGCGCGTGGTCGCGAGTGACCATCCGATGTCCGCGGGCGTCAGCCAGCCGTTCTCGTCCAGGAGGTGGCAGAGTCGCTCCGCCTGGGCACGCAGGGCGTCGGGGTCGGCGGCAGACAGGGGCAGCGGTGCGATGCGTCGCTCCGCGTCGAGGGCGTCCCGGTCGGGGAACGTTTGCGGCGCTGTCTCTTCGGCGGCCTCTTCGAGGATGACGTGGGCGTTGGTGCCGCTGATGCCGAACGAGGACACACCCGCCCGACGCGGCCGGTCCTCCGCCCGCTCCCACGCGGTGTCCCGCGTCAGGAGCGCCACGTCCCCGGCCGTCCAGTCCACATGCGACGACGGCTCCTGCACGTGCAACGTACGCGGCAACACACCGTGCCGCATCGCCATCACCATCTTGATCACACCACCGACACCCGCAGCCGCCTGCGCATGACCGATGTTCGACTTCAACGACCCCAACCACAACGGACGCTCACGCCCCTGACCGTAGGTCGCCAGCAACGCCTGCGCCTCGATCGGATCACCCAGCGGAGTCCCCGTGCCGTGCGCCTCCACCGCATCCACATCCCCCGGAACCAGCCCGGCACCCGCCAACGCCTTCCGGATCACCCGCTGCTGCGACGGACCGTTCGGCGCCGTCAACCCGTTCGACGCACCGTCCTGGTTCACCGCCGAACCCGCCACCACCGCCCACACCCGATGCCCACGACGCCGCGCATCCGACAACCGCTCCACCAGCAACAGCCCCACGCCCTCCGACCAGGCCGTGCCGTCCGCACCGTCCGAGAACGCCTTGCACCGACCGTCCGACGCCAACCCCCGCTGCCGCGAGAACTCCACGAACATCTCCGGCGTCGACATCACCGTCACACCACCGGCCAACGCCAGATCACACTCACCCGCCCGCAACGCCTGCACCGCCAGGTGCAACGCCACCAACGACGACGAACACGCCGTGTCCACCGTCACCGCAGGACCCTCGAAACCGAACGTGTACGCGATACGACCCGACGCCACGCTGAGGGTCGTGCCGGTGAGGACGTAGCCGTCGGACTGCTCCACGGCCTCGCGCAGGCGTGCCCCGTACCCCTGTTCCACGAGTCCGGCGAAGACGCCCGTGCGGGAACCGCGCAGGCTCGCCGGATCGATACCCGCCCGCTCGAACACCTCCCACGACGTCTCCAGCAGCACACGCTGCTGCGGATCCATCGCCAACGCCTCACGCGGAGAGACACCGAACAGCCCGGCGTCGAACTCGGCGGCGTCGTACAGGAAGCCACCCTCACGGACGTAGGTGTGACCGGCCCGACCGGGCTCCGGGTCGTACAGGCCGTCCAGATCCCAGCCACGGTCCACCGGGAACGCGCCGATCGCGTCACCGCCCTCGCTCACCAGCCGCCACAGATCCTCCGGCGAACCGACCCCACCCGGGAACCGGCACGCCATCCCCACGATCACCACCGGGTCCGCAGAGTCCACCGGGTCGTCGCCCGCGCGGGCCGGGGCTGTTGCCTCGGCTCCACTGTGATCGGTGGCCGGCGAGAGGTGCTCTGCGAGGTGGTGGGCCACCGCGTCCGGGGTGGGGCAGTCGAACAGCAGGGAGGCCGGCAGTCGCAGTCCGGTGGCGGTCCTGAGCCGGTTCCGCAGGTCGACGGAGGCGAGGGAGTCGAAGCCGAGGTCCTTGTAGGTGCGGCGAGGTTCGACCTCGTCGGCCGCGTCGTGGCCGAGGACGGCGGCGGCGTGCGTGCGGACCAGGTCCAGGAGAGTCGCGTGCCGTTCACGCGGTGACAGCCGGTCGAGGCGGGTGCGCAGCGCCGAGGCCGTGTCCTCGGCGTCTTCGGGGTTCTCGGTGTCCCGGGTCTCCTGGACCTCCCGGCTCCCGTGGACGTCCTGGGCCCTGTGGACCTCAGGCGTCCCCTGGCTCTCCTTGGCGTTCGCGCGTCCCCCTGGTGCGTTCTCCGCAGGCTCCCCGGCATCCGTCGCCACGGTGGGCGTGCCGGGGGCCGTGTCGGGCAGCCAGTAGCGGCGGCGGCGGAAGGCGTAGGTCGGCAGTTCGGTGCGCTGGGCACCGTGCGCGGTGAGGACGGGGGTCCAGTCGACGGGCATACCGCTGGTGTGGAGCGTGGCGAGCGCTTCGACGAAGGCGCGGGCCTCGGGACGGTCCTTGCGCAGGGCGGGCATCGCGACGACGTCGTCGGTGTCGAGGTTCTGCTGGGCGAGGGCGGTCAGAGTGCCGTCGGGTCCGAGTTCGAGAACGTGCCGGGCGCCCTGGGCCTCCAGCGTGCGGATGCCTTCGGCGTACTGCACGGTGCAGCGGACGTGCCGTGTCCAGTGGTCCGGTGCGGTGAGTTCGTCGAGGGTGGCGGTACGGCCGGTGACGTCGGAGACGATCGGCAGGGTGGGGCGCCCGTAGGAGACGTCGGC
Organism: Streptomyces actuosus; assembly: GCF_016921115.1. Classification (GTDB taxonomy): domain Bacteria; phylum Actinomycetota; class Actinomycetes; order Streptomycetales; family Streptomycetaceae; genus Streptomyces; species Streptomyces actuosus_A. The sequence continues at coordinate 27,259 of NZ_JAFFZS010000055.1, read as the reverse complement.
GAGGACCGCGCGGAAGTCGGCGAGCATCGGGTCCATCAGCGGCGAGTGGAAGGCGTGGCTGACGCGGAGGGCCGTCACCTTGCGGTGGCGGGCTCGGAAGTGGGCCGCCACCTCTTCGACGGCCTCGGCGGCACCCGACACGACGATCGCCGCGGGGCCGTTGACCGCGGCGATGCCGATCCGGTGCTCGTGACCGGTGAGGAGGGGCAGCACCTCGTCCTGCGTGGCCTGGAGGGAGACCATGGTGCCGCCCTCGGGGAGGGCCTGCATCAGCCGGCCGCGCGCGACGACGACACGGCAGGCGTCGGCCAGGGACCACAGGCCGGCCACGTGCGCCGCCGCGATCTCGCCGACGGAGTGCCCGAAGACGACGTCGGGGTGTACCCCGAAGGACGCGGCGAGATGGAACAGAGCGACTTCGAGGGCGAAGAGGGCGGGCTGCGCGTACTCGGTGCGGTTCAGCCGGTCGGCGTCCTGACCGAACACGACCTCCCTGAGGCTGAACGGCAGCTCGGCGTCGACGGCGTCGAAGGCTGCGGCGAACACCGGATACGCGTCGTACAGTTCCCGGCCCATGCCGAGGTGTTGCGAGCCCTGTCCCGCGAAGAGGAAGGCGCTGCCGCCGATGACGGGGGTCGTCGGTGCGGGGTGGGGTCCCGTCGTTCTCCTCGGCGTGGCCGTGGCGGGTGGTTCGGATTCTCCCGTGACCACGTCGGGCGACGCGGCGCCGGCGGCCAGGGCGGTGAGGCCGCGCAGCAGGTCCTCGCGACGGGTGCCCAGCACGACGGCCCGATGCTCGAAGCGGGTTCTCGTCCGGGCGAGGGAGTGGGCGACGTCGGCCGCGCCGGCTGCGGGGTCGTCCTCCAGGTGGGTGAGCAGCCTCTCGGCCTGGGCACGCAGCGCCCTGCCCGTGCGTGCCGAGACGATCCAGGGCAGGGGCACGCGGGTGGTGTCGGGCAGGGCGTCGGGCAGGGCAGGGCGGGTCGCGCCGTCCTCGGGGATGGTCGTCCCGGTGGTCTCACGGGCGGCGTCGGCCGTACCGGTCTCCTCGGGTGCGGAGGTGGCCGTGGCGGTCTCCCCGCCCGCGCGGGACGTATCCGCGGTGGTGGAGGTGTCGGCTGCGGCGGTCTCGGGCCATTCCTCCAGCACCACGTGGCAGTTGGTGCCGCCCATTCCGAAGGAGCTGACGCCCGCCCGGCGGGGCCGGTCCTCGCGCGGCCACGGCAGGGACGCGGTCGCGACCCGCAGGTTGAGGTCGTCGAGGGGGATGGCGGGGTTGGGGTGCTCGTGGTTGAGGCTGGCCGGGAGGCGTCCGTGCCGGAGTGCCAGCGCTGTCTTCACCAGCCCGGCGATGCCGGCCGCGCCCTCCAGATGCCCGATGTTCGTCTTCACCGAGCCGACGAGCAGGGGGGTGCCGTCGACGCGGGCGCGTCCGACGACCGTGCCGAGGGCGGCGGCCTCGATGGGGTCGCCGAGCCGGGTGCCGGTACCGTGCAGTTCGACGTACTGGACGTCGGCCGGGTCGAGGCCCGCGTCGTCGTAGGCGAGGCGCAGGACCTCCTCCTGGGCTTCGCGCAGGGGCGCGGTCAGGCCGTCGCCACCGCCGTCGTTGTTGGTGGCACTGCCCCGGATGACGCAGTGGATGCGATCCCCGTCGGCGAGCGCTCGGGCGAGGCTCTTGAGGAGGACGAGCGCGCCGCCCTCGCCGCGCACGTAGCCGTTGGCGCGGGCGTCGAACGTGAAGCAGGTGCCGTCCGGGGACAGGGCGCCGAAGCCGGCCGAGGCGAGGTCGCTGTCGGGGGCGAGGGTGAGGTTGACGCCACCGGCCAGGGCGAGGTCGGACTCGCCGCGTCGCAGGCTCTCGCACGCCAGGTGGACGGCGACGAGGGAGGAGGACTGGCCGGCGTCCACGGTGAGGCTGGGACCACGCAGGCCGAGGACGTAGGACAGCCGATTGGCGATGATGCCGCGGTTCAGGCCGCTGAGGGTGTGCGGACCGACGGCCTCGGGACCGAGGCGCCGGGCGAGAGCCGCATAGTCGTCCCAGATGGCACCGACGAAGACGCCGGTACGGCTGCCGCGCAGCCGTGCGGGGACGACGGCCGCCTCCTCCAGTGCCTCCCAGCCGAGTTCGAGGACGAGGCGCTGCTGGGGGTCCATGGCCACCGCTTCGCGCGGTGAGATGCCGAAGAAGGCGGCGTCGAAGCGGTCGACGTGGTCGAGGTAAGCGCCGCGGCGGGGAGTCTCGGGACGGCGAGCGGCGAGGCAGTCGCGGCGGTCGGCGGGGGTCTCCGTGACGGCGTTCTCGCCCTCGACGAGCAGGCGCCAGAACGCGGCCGGATCGGGCGCCTGGGGAAAGCGGCAGGACATGCCTACCACGGCGACGGCGTCCCGCGGTACCACCGTGTTCTCCCGGGCGGATCGCTGCCCGGGGGATTCCGTGTCCGGGCCCGGTGCATCCGCCGGAAGGGATGCGGGCCCGCGGGCGGATCGCTGCCCGCCGGTGGGTCGCTGCCCGGCAGCGGGGGCGGATCCGGCCCTCTCGGGAACGTGGGCTCCGCGCACGGGTTCGGGCCCGGTGAGGGGCTCGCTTCCGTGCGGGGGGTCGGCTTCCGCTGCGGGCGCGGATCCCCCGACGGACGCGGCTCTGTCGACGGGTGCGGTTCCCCCACGGGTACCTGCCGCGTCGTCCCGTGCGTGTGCGTCTTCTGGCACCACGGCCACTGCCTCCGCCCTACGGATCCAGCTCGATTTCTGGCCGCGCATTCCGGCCGGATCCGACTGCCGCGCCGTCCGCGGGACAATCGGTGGTTGCGATGCTTGTCATCCTGGCGGCTGCCTGCGGGCGAGTCCCGCGGGCAGCCGGCGATCTAGGGAGACTTCTACTGTTCGGCGCTGGTCAGCGGCCGTTCGCGGTCTCTCGGTGCCTGCGGTGGGCGACCATCTCCAGCCCCCCGCGGGGCTGGAGGGTGAAGTCGCTCGTGACGCGCTCCGGGGGGTTGCCGACCGGCTCGAACTCCCAGTGCCTGCTGAGGGTGGCCAGTGCCATGACGCCCTCCATCTGGGCGAAGACGTTGCCGATGCACTGGCGGGGTCCGGCACCGAAGGGCAGGTACGCCAGCTTGGGGCGGCCGGGGCTCTTGGCGTGCCCGGTGAGCGGGTCGGTCGGGTCGGGTTCGGGCAGGAACCTCTGGGGCGCGAAGCGTTCGGGTTCCGGCCACCACGTGGCGTCGCGGTGCAGGACGTAGGGGCTGACCATCAGGACGCTGTTGCGCGGGACGTGGTAGCCGTTGGCCGTGTAGTCCTCCAGGGCGCGCCGCACGAGCACCCAGGCCGGCGGGTACAGGCGCAGCGCCTCGGAGTACACGGCGTCGGTGAACTGCAGCCGGGGCAGGTCGTCCACGGTGGGCAGCCGGTCGCCGAGGACGTCGTCGATCTCGGCGTGCAGCCTCTCGCGAACCTCCGGGTGGGTTCCGAGCAGGTAGTAGGCCCAGGTCAGGGAACCCGAGGAGGTTTCGTGGCCGGCCATCAGCAGGGTGATCGCCTCGTCGCGCAGTTCGAGGTCGGTGAGGTGTTCGCCGGTGTCGGCGTCGGTGACGGTGAGCAGCACGGACAGGAGGTCCTCGCCGTCGCCCGGGCCGTTGCGGCGCTCCTCGATCATGCCGTAGACGATGTCGTCGACGGCCTTCAGGCCGCGCTTGAACTGCCGGTTGGCGGGCAGCGGCAGGCGCAGCAGGATCTTGCCGAAGGGGCTCAGTTCCCAGCGCAGCGGGCCGCCCTCGCGGGGGAAGGCGGTACGGATGCGGTCCGCGGCCTCGCTGTCGAGGGAGACGTCGAAGAGGGTGCGGGTCACCATGCCGAGGGCGAGTTCGTACATCGCCTCGTGGAAGTTGAACCGGTCGCCGTCCGTGAGCCGGGAGGCCGCCTCGTCGGCGATGGCGGCGAACGCGGTGCCGTATCCGGCGATGCGCCGGCGGTGGAAGACGGGCTGGATGAGCCGGCGCTGTCGGCGGTGGTAGGTGCCGACGCTGGTCACCAGGCCCTTGCCGAGGACGCGTTCGAGGGTGGAGCCCCAGTCGTCGGGGCCGGGGCCGGTCTTCTGGGCGTCTTTGTCGAAGCGGCGGCTGGAGGCGATGACGACGTCCTGGACGACGTCGAAGTCGCTGACGAGGAAGGCGTCGGTCTTTCCCATGGGGACACGCACCAGCGGACCGTGCTTGTCGCGCAGACCGGTGAGATAGCGCGGGACGTTTCTGATGACCTCGCGCATCTCCTTCAGCCGCATGGGACCGGGAGCGGGAATGGATTCCGTCGGTGCGGGCGACTCGGGAGTTGTTCGAACGTCGGTCACAGATGTCTCCTGGGTCAGCGGAGGGTGACAGGTCACAACGCCGAGCCAGCTGTGCAGATACCGGGTTTCTGCGGCCGCGGCGGAACGGGAGGGGTGTGCATGATGGTCGACCTGGCGTTCGACGCTAGCACCGGGGGAACTGCGTCCCGGCGGGCCGTCGTCGAGGTCTAGGGAATTCCAAAGTATTGGCTCGATGCGGTCGTCTGCCGTGGGGCCTGGACGGCGTGCGCACGTACGCTGGCGCGTGGTGGGCCCGCTTCCGCAGTCCAACGGTCGGGGGTGGGACGCCCGGCAATCGTTCGCGTACGGTCCCGTCGGACGGAGAACGCATGACCAACGGCGTAAGCCCCCTGCCGGGCCGGCCGCCCTCCGACCGACCCGGCCGCGGCGGCGGCAGCCCCCGTGAGGTGTCCGGGCCGTCGTCCGGGCCGCCCCTGCTGCTCACCGTCCTCCTGGACTTCGGTGCTCCGATCGGCCTGTACTACGGCCTGACGGCGGCCGGGGTGGGTGATGTGATCGCCTTGACGGCCGGAGCGGTGGTGCCTGCGGCGTCGACGCTGGTGCGGTTCGCGAGGACCCGGCAGGTGGACGTGCTGGGCGTGTTCGTGACGGTCATGCTGGTGCTCAGCATCGTCGTGTCGGTGGTCAGCGGCAGTCCACGGCTGCTGCTGGTCCGTGACGGCTGGCTGACCGGCGCGGCCGGGCTGGGCTTCCTGGTGTCGCTGCGCGGCAGACGCCCGCTGGCGTTCGGTTTCTCCCGGCGGCTGCTGGAGCGGCGGGCCGCCGGTGGCCGGGACTGGGACGAGCTGTGGGACGAGGTCCCGCGCTTCCGGCGCATCTGGCGGGTCACCACGGTGATGTGGGGCGTCGGACTGATCGTCGACTCGGGGATCCGGACGCTGATGGCGTACACCCTGCCGGTCCACATGGTGCCGGCTCTCAACGGAGTCCAGTACGGCGTGTTCACGCTGCTCATGCTGGTGATCGTGAACGTCTACCACGCGCGGGCCGGGCTCTGGCCGATCCTGGCCCCGGACCTCGGCTCCGCTGTGCGCGACGGCGGTCGGGGGGCGGAGGCGGCGCGCCGCGCCGGACACGACCACCACTGACCCGGCCGGTCCGATCGCCCGCCCCGGGCCGCAGTCGCCCCACCCCGGTACGCGACCCACGGCGCCCGGAGCGCCTGCCCGTTCTCAGGCGTCCGACGCGCCCGCTGTCGTCGGCCGGGACGGTCCGGCCGTGTGGAGCGCTCCGGTCTCCACGGCTGTGCGCAGTCGCTGCGCCTCGCGCGGCATGTTGACGGCGACGGCTCCGAGGACGCGGTCTCCCGCGCAGTACACGGCGGTGAACTTCCGCTCGGCGGGGCTGCCTTCGACGATGCTGCACCGGTCGGTCCCGGTGATGTCCCCGAACACCTGGACCTTGAGGTCGTGCTGGTCGGTCCAGAAGGACCGCAGCGGTGTGAAGGGCCGTGCTCGGGTTCCCGCGAGGATGTTGCGGGCGACGGCCACGGCCTGTTCGGTGGCGTGCGTCCGGTGTTCCAGCCGGTGCCGCCGTCGTGTGCGCGGGTCGCACCGGTTGGCCACGTCGCCCGCGGCCCACACGCCGGGCTCCGCCGCGCACAGCACGTCGCAGACGACGCCGTCCTCGACGGGCACGCCGCTTCCGTGCAGCCACTCGGTGTTGGGCAGGGAGCCGGCCGCGACGAGCACCACGTCCGCGGGCAGCAGGGTTCCGTCGGCCAGGCGGACTCCGGTGACGGTTCCACGGGCGGCGGCCACGGCGGTCGCCCGTCCCCGGCGGACGCGCAGGCCGAGGTCCCGGTGGGTGGCGGAGACCAGGTCGGCGGCCTGTCGTCCGAGCAGGTCGAGCAGGGGCAGGGGCGCGGGGCAGACCAGCGTGACGTCGGCGCCGAGGGTCCGAGCGGCGACGGCGACCTCCGTACCGAGCAGTCCGGCTCCGGCCACCACCAGGCGCGGGCCGCCGAGCAGGGCCTCACGCAGACCGAGGGCGTCATCGAGGGTGCGCAGGACGTGCAGCCCATCGGGTGCACCCAAGCGGCCGGGGTCGTCGGTGCAGGGCAGTCGCCGGGGCCGTACGCCGGTGGCGACGACGACGGCGTCGGCGTGCAGCCGGGAGCCGTCGGCGCATTCGACCGCGCGTCCGGTGCGGTCGAGTCGGGTGGCTGCGCTGCCCGGACGCAGGTCGATGCCGAGCCGGTCGTAGGTCTCGGGTGCGCGCAGCCGGACCCGGTCCGGTTCCCAGCGTCCGGTGAGGATCTGCTTGGACAGGGGCGGCCGGTCGTAGGGCAGGTGGGGTTCGGCGCCGACGAGGGTGAGCCGGCCCTCGTAACCCTGGCGGCGCAGGCTCTCGGCGGTGGTGGCGCCGGCGGCCCCGGCGCCGACGACGACGACCTCGTTCAGCTCGGTCACGCCGTCACCCCGGTGACCGTCTTCAGCGGTTCCCACCAGGACCGGCGGGTGCGGTACCAGGCGACGGTCCCGGCGAGCCCGGTGGTGAAGTCCGTGCGCGGACGGTAGCCGAGTTCGTCGCGGATCTTCGTCCAGTCGACGCAGTAGCGGCGGTCGTGGCCCTTGCGGTCGGGGACGTGCTCGATGCGGTCCGGTCCGGCGCCGCACGCGTCGAGGAGCAGGCCGGTGAGGTCGCGGTTGGTGAGTTCGGTGCCGCCGCCGATGTTGTAGACCTCACCGGCTCGACCCCGGGTGCGGACCAGTTCGATGCCGTGGACGTGGTCGTCGACGTGCAGCCAGTCGCGTACGTTGCCGCCGTCGCCGTACAGCGGGACCTTCAGACCTTCGAGGAGGTTGGTGACGAACAGGGGGACGACCTTCTCGGGGTACTGGTGGGGTCCGTAGTTGTTGGAGCAGCGTGTCACCCGCACGTCCAGGCCGTGGGTGCGATGGTAGGAGAGGGCGAGCAGGTCGGAGGCGGCCTTGGAGGCGGAGTAGGGGGAGTTCGGCAGGAGCGGGCTCTCCTCGGTCCAGGCGCCGGTGTCGATGGAGCCGTAGACCTCGTCGGTGGAGACGTGCACGAAGGTGCGGACGTGGTGCCGCAGTGCGGCGTCGAGGAGGGTCTGGGTGCCCAGGACGTTGGTACGGACGAACTCGGCGGAGCTGAGGATCGACCGGTCGACGTGCGACTCGGCGGCGAAGTGCACGACGTCGTCGTGGCGGGCCATGAGGTCGTCGACGAGTTCCTGGTCGCAGATGTCGCCTTTGACGAAGGTGAACGCGGGGTGCTCGCGGACGGGGTCCAGGTTGGCGGGGTTGCCCGAGTAGGTGAGTTTGTCGAGCACGGTGACGGACACGTCGGGCGGGCCGGCTCGGCCGAGCAGGGTTCGCACGTGATGGGAGCCGATGAAACCGGCGCCGCCGGTCACCAGGATGCCGGTCGTCATGAGGAGATCTGCACCCGCCCGTGGTCGCCGATGACGAGCCGGTGGGTGGCGGGCACCCGTGGGCCGAGGGAGACGTGCACGTTGCGGCCGACGAGCGAGCCTTCCACCCGGCGGATGCTGTCGAAGCTGGACTCCCGCAGGACGATGGAGAACTCGATCTCGCTGTTGCGGATGACGCAGTCCTCGGCGATCGACGTCGACGGGCCTATGTAGGAGTCCTGGACGAGGGTCCCGGATCCGACGATCGCGGGTCCCACGATCCGGGAGCCGCGTACGGTCGCACCGGCCTCGATGCGGACCCGGCCGACGATCTCGCTGGCGCCGTCGACGTCCCCGTCGACCCGGTGCTCCAGCAGGTCGAGCAGTCGGCGGTTGACGTCGAGGATGTCGGTGGCGTTCCCGGTGTCCTTCCAGTATCCGGTGATCACGGTGGTGCGGACGTCCCGTTCGCGGTCGAGCAGCCACTGGATGGCGTCGGTGATCTCCAGTTCGCCGCGTCGGGAGGGCGCGATGGCGCGTACGGCGTCGTGGATGGCAGGGCCGAAGAGGTACACGCCGACGAGTGCCAGGTCGCTCCTGGGCCGGTGGGGTTTCTCCTCCAAGCGGACCAGCCGTCCCTGCTCGTCGAGTTCGGCGACGCCGAAGGCGGACGGGTCGGGGACGCGGGTGAGCAGGAGCTGGGCGTCGGGGCGTGTCTTGTGGAACTCCTCGACGGAGTCGTTGATGCCGCCGAAGACGAAGTTGTCCCCGAGGAACATCACGAAGTCGTCGTCGCCGAGGAAGTCCCGGGCGATGAGTACGGCATGGGCGAGACCGAGCGGTGCCTCCTGCCGCAGGTAGGTGACGTCGAGGCCGAAGTCCGAGCCGTCGCCGACGGCCTGCCGGATCTCGTCCTCGGTGTCGCCGACCACGATTGCGACGTCGGTGATCCCGACGTCGGCGATCGCCTCCAGGCCGTAGAAGAGGATGGGTTTGTTGGCGACCGGCACCAACTGTTTGGCGGAGGTGTGGGTGATGGGCCGCAGCCGGGTCCCCGCACCTCCCGACAGCACGAGAGCCTTCACGGTTTCCGTCCCGCCTTACGTGTCGTCGGTGAGAGGGCCGGCCGTCAGGACCGGATCTCGATGGCGCCGGAGGGGCAGATCAACTCCGCCTCCGTCACGGCGGCGTGCCGGTCCTGCGGCGGTTCGGCCTGCAGCAGTTCGACCAGGCCGTCCTCACGGCTCTGGTCGAACACTCCGGCGGCGGCCAGCACGCACTGGCCGGCTCCGACACAGCGCTCACGGTCAACGATGATCTTCATGGTGTCCGTCCTGTTCCTGTTGCTGGTCGTCTTGGTGTCGCTGTGGCTGTTCGTGTTCCGGGTCAGCGGACCTCGGCCAGCCGTTCGAGGGACGCCACCAGCTCGGCGGGGCTCGGCATGGCCTCGCACCGGGCTCGCAGCCGCCTGGCCGCCTCCCCTGCGTCCGGCTGCCCGGTGAGTCGGCGGACGTGGTCGCGGACCTTGTCCGCGGTGGCGTCGCGGTGGTGCAGGTAGACGCCGGCGCCGGCGCGTTCCAGGGCGCGTCCGCGCAGTTCGTGGTCGGAGACGAGCGTGGAGAGCATCAGCTGGGGCACCCCGGCGACGATGGCGGTGGCGAAGCTGCCGTAGCCGCCGTGGTGGATGAGGGCCGAGCAGGTCGGCAGGAGGGTGTGCAGGGCCACCGAGTCGACGGCCCGGGCGTTGTCGGGGACGGAGGTGAGACGCTCGCGCTGGGAGGGCAGGAGCGCGGCGACCACCTCGACGTCCTCCTCGGCCAGGGCGTCGAGGATCTCCGGCACGTTCACGTAGTCGCCGCCGTAGTCCTCGGTGTTGGAGGCGCCCAGGCTCAGACAGACCCGCGGCTTCTTCGGAGCCTCGCGCAGCCAGTCCCACACCACCGCGCGTCCGTTGTACGGAACGTGCCGCATGGGCAGTTCCGGGGAGGCCGTCGGGACGGACAGGGCGGGCGGCAGGGTGCTGATGGTGGCCTGGCCGTGCAGCATCTCCTCGTCGCAGGACAGTCCGAACGGCTCCGACCGGGCGGCCAGCCACTCGGCCAGCGGGTCCACGCGCTCGGCCTCGGGCTGTTCCGCCATCAGCTCCAGATAGGTCTGCCGGGTGCGGCCCCACACGTCGGCGCACCACATCGACCGTACGTGCGCCGCTCCACTGATCCGGGCGGCGACGGCACCCGCGTAGGCGAGGGGGTCCCGCACGACGAGGTCGGGCCGCCAGCTCTGCGCGAAGGCAGCCAGGTCGTCGATCATGGAGTCGTTGTAGACGGCGAACGCGTAGGGGACGCTCAGTTCGTAACGTTCCTTCAGCTCGGACCAGTCGACGTCGGCGCGTTCGCAGCGGCTCCAGTTCGCCGTCCGGTAGTCCTGCGACTCGCGGTAGGCCGACATGTCGCGGTGGATGGCATGGTCGCGGCCGACCGGCACGGCGGTGAGTCCGGCGCGGACGATGGCTTCGGTGGCCATGGGCTGGCTCGCCACGCGTACCTCGTGGCCGGCGGCGGCGAATGCCCACGCGAGCGGGGCCATCAGATAGATGTGGGACTTCTCGGACAGGCTGACGAACAGGACCCGCATCATGCTCCCTCGGTTCGGTGGGCCGGTTCGCGGCCGGCGGCGTACGGCGGCAGCACCGTGTCGATCCAGCTGGTGAGGGCGCCCGCGGTGGTGGCGGCGTGGGACTCCATCATCGTGAAGTGGTTGCCGGGCACGTTCACCACGTGGTCGGCGCCGTCCCAGGAGCTCTGCCACTCCCCCGGTTCGACGGGTCCCTGCTCGGCGACGCCGGCCGGTGGTTCGCTCGGGCGCGCCAGCAGCACGGGCACGGACAGGGCACCCGGGTCCCATTCGCCGATCATGTGGATGTACCAGCTCATCGCGGACAGCCGGTCGGCGTCCATCGCCGCGAACATCGACTCCCGGTCGAACATCCCCGCGAGCATCTCGGCCGAGAAGCGGGTGAACGGCGAGTCGGCGCGCGGCATGTAGGTGTCGAGCAGCGCCACGCCGAGCGGCGGCTGCCCGGCCTTCTCCAGATGGCGGGCGGCGGCCAGTGCCAGGACGCCTCCGGAGGAGGACCCGGTGAGGACGAAGGGCCGCCCGTCGGCGCAGCGCAGGGCCCATTCGGCCTGGGTGCGGGCGACCACGTCCAGCGAGGCGGGCAACGGCTGGCCGCGCCCGAATCCGGGGGTGGGCAGCGCCCAGACGTCCCGGCGCCCGCGGAACGCCGAGGCGAAGCGCGCGTACTGGTGCACGCCGGCCAGTGCCACGTAGGAGCTGAAGCAGACGAGCGGGACCCCCTCGTCCCCGGCGGCCAGCCGCAGTCCGGCGGCGGGGCCGGTCAGGCCGTCCGGCGCGTCGACGACGGGCCGGAGCTCGGCGACCGCCTGCAGCAGTGCGAAGCCGTCGTCGACCCGGCCCTGTCGGCAGGCGGTGCGGAACAGGGCTCCCACGGTGTCCTCCGGGCGCGCCCCGGACCGCTCGGGCTCCGTACCGGGCCGGTCTCCGGAGGATGCCGCCGGGTCCGCGGCGGCCGACGCGAACCGTGCGGCGAGGTCCGCCGCGAGCATCCGGGGCGTGTCGGCGTCGAAGACGAGTGTCGGGGGCAGCCGGAAGCCGGTGAGTGAGCCGAGCCGGTTGCGCAGTTCGACCGCGGTGAGCGAGTCGAAGCCGAGCTCCGCGAAGTGCCGGTCGGGCGGCACCTCGTCGGTCGTGTCGTGCCCGAGGACCACGGCGACCTGGGCACGGACCGTGTCCAGCAGTGCGGAGAGCCGCTGCGCGGTGTCGAGGCCGGCCAGCCGGGCGCCCAGTGCCCGCCCCTCGTCGGCCGGTGATCCGGCGGCCGCGGATCGGCGCGTCCGGGCGCGGGTGGCGGCCGACCGCTGACGTGCCACGGCCACCACCGCCGCGTCGAGTGCGGTCAACGCCTCGTCGAGCAGGGCGAGACCCGCCCCGGAGGTGAGCGGCAGCATCCCGGAGCGGGCCATCCGCTCCCGGTCGGCGGCGCCCAGACCGGCGGTCATGCCGCTGTCGGCGGCCCACAGACCCCAGGCCACGGACGTGGCGGCCAGGCCCCGGGCCCGGCGGTGGCGGGCCAGCCCGTCGAGGAACGCGTTCGCGGCGGCGTAGGCACTCTGGCCCGCCGCCCCGAAGGTGCCCGCGGCCGAGGAGAACAGCACGAACGCCGACAGGTCCTGATGCTCCGTCAGTCGATGCAGCAGCCAGGCCGCGTCGGCCTTCGGTCGCAGTACGGCGTCGAGCTGGGCATCGGTCAGTGAGGCCAGGGTGGCGTCGTCGACGGCTCCGGCGATGTGGACGACGGCCGTGAGGGGACGGTCTCGGGGTACGCGGGCGAGCAGCGCCTCCACCTCGGCGGGGTCGGCGACGTCGCAGGCGACGAGCGTGGCCTCGGCGCCGTGGGCGGCGAGGTCGGCGAGCAGGGTGCCGGCGCCCGGAACGTCGGTGCCGCGCCGGGAGGCCAGCAGCAGCCGGCGGGCCCCGTGGGCGGTGACCAGATGCCGGGTCACCAGGCCACCGAGGGCGCCGGTCGCTCCGGTGACGAGCACGGTGCCGTCCGTGTCGAACGGGGCGCCCGACGGGCAGTGGTCCGGCTCGATCGCGGCGCCCCGGGCGGTGCGGTCCGTCTCTCCGTGGGACGCCGGAGGTGTGCCGTCCCCGGCCGCCCTGTCCACCGGGTGCAGGTCGGGCAGCAGCAGTGTTCCGGAGCGGACGGCGGCCTGCGGGTGCGCGGCGGCGATCGCCGCCGTGACCGCGGCCCGGGTGCCGTGGGTGCCGGGGGCGCTCACCGTGTCGAGATCGAGCAGGTGCAGCCGGTGGGGGTGCTCCAGCTGGGCGGATCGCGCGAGCCCCCACAGGGCGGCGGCCGGGAGGTCCGTCACGTCCTCGTCCCGGGTCGTGCCCAGCGCGCCCCGGGTGACCAGGACGAGGCGGGAGCCGGTGAGGCGGTCGTCGTCCACCCAGGTACGGATCAGGTCCGCGGCTGTCGCCAGCAGTTCCCGGGTGGCCTCGGGCACGGGCGCGCCGGGTGCGGCGGTGCAGGTGGTCAGGACGATCCGGGGCGGTGCGGTGCCGGTGTCGACGGCCGCGGCGAGGGAGGCGAGGTCCGCGTAGCACTCCAGGTGCACCCCGGACGCGTCCAGTGTCTCGCCCAGGCCGCCGTCGCCCTTGCCCAGCAGGGCCCAGCGCACGGTCTCCGCGGCGGGGGCGTCGGGCTGCGGGTCGGCGGGCCGCCAGCGCTGGACCAGCAGCGGTGTCGCGTCGGCCGGTCCGGTGCCGCGCGCGCCCGGGAGGTGCCCGGAGGCGATCCGGCGCAGGACGAGACCGCCGGCGGTGACGACGGGCCGGCCGTCGGGGCCGGCGGCGGACACCGTGTACGTGTCGGGGCGTTCGCCGGGGGCCAGGTGGACGCGCAGCGTGCTCGCGCCGGTCGCGTGGAGGCGGACGCCGTGCCAGGCGAACGGCAGTGTGGCCGCAGCCTCCCCGTCCGCACCGTCCAAGGCGCGCACGAGCAGCGTCTGCACGGCCGCGTCCAGCAGTGCCGGGTGGATTCCGTACCGGGTCGCGTCAGCGCGGTGGGTCTCCGGCAGCGCGACCTCCGCGAAGATGTCCGTGTCTCGTCGCCAGACCCTGCCGAGTCCGCGGAACGCGGGCCCGTAGCCGAACCCTCCGGCCGCGAACCCCTCGTACCAGTCACCGTCCTCCTCCGGCGTGCCCGGTCCGCCGGGCTCGACCCGCATGGCCCCCGGCGGCGGCCATGCAGCGAGGTAGGCGCCGGCCGACGGGGCCGTCTCCGGCTCCTCGGTGAGCAGGCCCTGCGCGTGCCGGGTCCACGGCCCGTCGGGACCGGCGTCTGCGGCCCGCGAGTGGACGCTGAACGCCCGCCGCCCGTCCTCGTCGGGGCCCGCGAGCGTGAGCTGGAACTGCGCGGAGCCGTGCTCGGACAGCACCAGCGGCGTCTCCAGGGTGAGTTCGGCGACCTGCCCGAGGCCGACCTGGTCGCCGGCATGCACGGCCAGTTCGAGGTAGGCGGTGGCGGGCAGGATGGCCCGACCCAGCACCTGGTGGTCGGCGAGCCAGGGGACCGTGCGCGGGGACAGCAGGCCGCTGAACACCAGCCCGCCGGTGTCGGCGACCCGGACGGCCGCGGACAGGAGCGGGTGTCCGGGCCGTTCCAGCCCGGCGGCGGTGACGTCGCCCGGCTGCACGGAAGCGGCGAGCCAGTGGCGGCGGCGTTGGAAGGCGTAGGTCGGCAGTTGCACCGGCGCGGTGACGGGCAACTGCCCGGCCCAGTCGACACCGGCCCCGTCCACGTGCACCCGGGCCAACGCCCCCAGCAAGGAGACGGCCTCGGGCCGATCCCCCCGCAGAACAGGCACCAGCACCGAAGCCCCCGGCTCCTCCAGACACCCCTGCGCCAGAGCAGTGAGGGTGCCGTCGGGACCCAACTCCACGAACCGACCCACCCCCTGCCCGACAAGCACCCCGACAGCATCCGCGAAACGCACCGCCTGACGGACCTGACCCACCCAGTACTCCGAAGACATCAACTCCTCGGCGGTGGCGATCGCACCGGTCACCGTGGACACCACCGACAGCTGCGGCCGTGCGTACGACAACTCCTGGGCCACGGCCCGGAAGTCGGCGAGCATCGGCTCCATCAGCGGCGAGTGGAAGGCATGGCTGACCCGCAGCGCCGTCACCTTGCGGTCCTGGGCACGGAAGTGGGCCGCGACCTCCTCCACCGCCTCGGCCACGCCCGAGACGACCACCGCCCGCGGACCGTTCACCGCGGCAATACCCACCCGCACACCGTCCAGCAGCGGCAGCACCTCCTCCTCGGACGCCTGCACCGCCACCATCGCCCCACCCGCCGGCAACGCCTGCATCAACCGACCCCGCGCCACCACCAGACGACACGCATCCTCAAACGACCACACCCCCGCCACATACGCCGCAGCTATCTCACCGATCGAATGCCCCACCAGCACATCCGGCCGCACACCCCACGACTCCAGCAACCGGAACAACGCCACCTCAAGAGCGAACAACGCAGGCTGCGCGAACTCCGTCCGATCCAGCCGGTCCGCATCCTCACCGAACACGACCTCCCGCAACGAGCACGGCAGTTCGGTGTCCAGATGCGCGCACACCGCATCGAAGGCATCCGCGAACACCGGACACCCCTCATACAACTCACGCCCCATATCCGGACGTTGCGAGCCCTGACCCGCGAACAGGAACGCGGTCCGCACATCACGCCGGACCACACCCGTGACCGCGTCCACCGCCTCCTCACCCGCAGCAACGGCCCGCAGCGCCCGCACCAACCCCTCCCGGCCGGCACCCCACACCACAGCCCGCTGCTCGAACAACGACCGCGACCTCACCAACGCCCCCGCCACACCGACGACATCCACACCCGCGTCACCGGACACGAACTCCGCCAACCGCCCCGCCTGAGCCCGCAACGCCGCAACCGTACGACCCGACACCACCCACGGCACCACACCACCGGCCACCGACACACCAGCCCCGGCATCGGCGTCCGCATCGGCATCGGCCGGTGGCTCCGCCAGCACCACGTGCGCGTTCGTACCGCTGATGCCGAACGACGAGACGCCGGCACGGCGTACGTGCCCTGCGGCCCGCGGCCAGGAGGTGTCCGTGTCGAGGAGTTCCACCGCGCCGGCGGACCAGTCCACATGGGAGGACGGACGCTCGGCGTGCAGCGTGCGCGGCAGCACCCCGTGGTGCAGAGCCAGCACCATCTTGATCACACCCGCCACACCGGCCGCGGCCTGCGTGTGCCCGATGTTCGACTTCACCGACCCCAACCACAACGGCCGCTCACGCCCCTGACCATAAGTGGCCAGCAGCGCCTGCGCCTCGATCGGATCACCCAGCGACGTCCCCGTGCCGTGCGCCTCCACCGCATCCACATCCCCCGGAACCAACCCGGCACCCGCCAACGCCTGCCGGATCACCCGCTGCTGCGACGGACCGTTCGGCGCCGTCAACCCGTTCGACGCACCGTCCTGATTCACCGCCGAACCCGCCACCACCGCCCACACCCGACGCCCACCACGGCGCGCAACCGACAACCGCTCCACCACCACCAGACCCGCACCCTCGGCGAACCCGGCACCGTCCGCCGCATCCGAGAACGCCTTGCACCGACCGTCCGACGCCAACCCCCGCTGCCGCGAGAAATCCAGGAAGAGACCCGGCGTCGACATCACCGTCACCCCACCCGCCAACGCCAGATCACACTCACCCGCCCGCACCGCCTGCACCGCCAGATGCAACGCCACCAGAGCCGACGAACACGCCGTGTCCACCGTCACCGCAGGACCCTCCAGACCGAGGGTGTACGAGAGGCGGCCCGACAGCACACTGGCGGAGTTGCCGGTGCCGAGGTGGCCGGCGACCTCCTCGGCATCGGCCGGATCGAGGGGGCGGGAGGCGTAGTCCTGGTAGTTGGTGCCGGCGAAGACGCCGGTGCGGGATCCGCGCAGGGTCGTCGGGTCGATGCCGGCCCGCTCGAACGCCTCCCAGGCCAGCTCCAGCAGCAGCCGCTGCTGGGGGTCCATCGCCAGCGCCTCACGCGGCGAGACACCGAAGAAGCCGGCGTCGAAGTCGGCGACGTGGTCGAGGAAGCCGCCGCGGCGGGTGCTGGCCCGGCCGGGCACGCCGGGTTCGGGGTGGTAGAGGTGGTCGACGTCCCAGCCGCGGTCGTCGGGCCAGGCCGTGATGGCGTCGGTGCCGTCGGCGAGCAGCCGCCAGAACGCCTCCGGGGTGTGAGCGCCGCCCGGGAAACGGCAGCTCATCGACGTGATGACGATCGGGTCGTCGTCGGTGGCGCGCGGCGCGGGCAGCGCGGTGGCGTTCCCGGTGGCGCCGGAGGCCGGAGCGAGAGTGCCGCGGAGGTGTTCGGCGAGGGCGGCCGGGGTCGGGTAGTCGAAGACGAGGGTGGCGGGCAGGGGGCGGCCCAGGGAGCCGCTGAGCGCGTTGCGCAGTTCGACGGCGGTGAGCGAGTCGAAGCCGAGTTCCCGGAAGGAGCGGGTGGGTTCGACGTCCTGCGGTCCGGTGTGGTCCAGGACGACAGCGACGTGGGCGCGGACGAGTTCCTCCAGGGCGGCGCGCTGTTCGGGTGCGGCGAGCGTGGCGAGCTGCCCGGCGAGGTCGTCGGTGCCGGGGGTGTCGGCGTCGGCTCCGGCGTGCGTCTCGTGGGGTGCCCGACGCCCGGCCAGGGCGCGCCGGGCGTCGGGCAGGTCGTCGATGAAGGGTCGGGGGCGGCTCGTGGTGTAGGCGTGGGCGAACAGGTCCCAGTCGATGTCGGTGACGGCGACGGTGGTGTCGTCGTGGTCGAGGGCCTGCTGGAGTGCTCCGAGGGCGAGATCGGGGTCCATGGGGCGCACGCCGTGCCGTTGCAGGCGTGCACCGACGGAGCCCTCGGCCATGCCGCCGTCGGCCCAGGGCCCCCAGGCGATGGCGGTGGCGGGCAGGCCCGCGGCGCGGCGCTGCTGGGCGAGGGCGTCGAGGAGGGCGTTGCCGGGCGCGTAGTTGGCGTGTCCGGGGGCGCCGATGGTGCCGGCGGTGGAGGAGAACAGGACGAAGGCGGTCAGGTCGAGGTGGGCGGTGAGGGCGTCGAGGTTGCGGGCGCCCCCCACCTTCACTCTCAGGGCCTCGGCGAGTCGGCCGGGGGTGAGGGAGGTGATGACGCCGTCGTGCAGGACGGCGGCGGTGTGGAAGACCGCGGTGAGGGCGCGTTCGCCGGGGACGGCGGTGAGTGCGGCGGCGAGCTGGTCGCGATCGGAGACGTCGCAGGCGACGATGTCGACGTGTCCGGCGCCGAGTTCGGTGAGTTCGGTCGTCAGTTCCGCCGCGCCGGGGGCGTCGGGGCCGGTGCGGCTGAGGAGCAGCAGGCCGGGGGCGCCCTGGCGGGCGAGGCGGCGGGCGACCTGGCGGCCGAGGGCGCCGGTCCCTCCGGTGACGAGGACGGTGCCGGTGGGGGTCCAGCCGCGGCGGGCGCCGAGGCCTCCGGTGGCAGCGCGGACGAGGCGGCGCACGAGCAGGCCGGTGGTGCGGACGGCGAGCTGGTCCTCGTGCCCGGCGTCGGCCAGGGCGGCGGTGAGCCGATCGGCGGCGTGGGTGTCGAGGTCGGCGGGCAGGTCGATCAGGCCGCCCCACCGCTGGGGCTGTTCGAGGGCCACGACCCGGCCGAACCCCCACACGAGGGCCTGCTGCGGGGCGTCGACGGTCTCCGCGGGGCCGGTGGCGACGGCGCCTCGGGTGGCGAACCAGACGGGTGCCTCCAGCCCGAGGTCGTCGAGGGCCTGGACGAGGGCGACGGTGGCCGAGAAGGCGCGGGGCAGGCCGGGCAGGGAGGGGTGGTCGTTCTCGTCGAGGGCGAGCAGCGACAGCACGGCGCGCGGCCGGTCCTGTCCGGTGGCGCGCAGGAGCTCCGCTGTCCGGTCGCGGTCGTCGTCGGCCGCGACGGCGACGGTGACGGGGGTGGCGCCGGCCCGGGCGAGCGCGTCTGTCACGGCGGTCGCGCGGTTGTGACCGGGATGGTCCGGGTCCTGGTGCGCGGCGGGTACCGCGACGAGCCAGGTGCCGGTCAGGACGGGGGTTCGGGGGGCGGGCAGGGGCTTCCATGTGACGCGGTAGCGCCAGCCGTCCGCGGTGGCGTTCTCCCTGCTGCGCCGACGGTAGTCGCTCAGGGCGGGCAGGACCGTGGCCAGGGTGTCCTCGTCGAGGTGGAGGGCGGAGGCCAGCGGTGCGGTCTCGCCGTTCTCGACGGTCTGCCAGAACCGGGAGTCGAGGTCGGTGGCGGCGTCGGCGGACGGGAGGGCGGGGGTGGGCCAGTAGGTGCGGTGCTGGAAGGCGTAGGTGGGCAGGTCGACGCGGGTGCCGGTGCCGATGAGGGCGGGCCAGTCGACGGCCGCGCCGCCGCGTACGGTGAGTTCGGCGAGTGAGGTGTGGAAGCGGCGCGGCCCGCCCTCGCCGCGGCGCAGGGTGCCGGTGACGACGGTGCCCGTGCGGCCGTCCTCGTCCAGGGTGTCGCGGACGGCGGCGGTGAGTACGGGGTGGGGGCTGGACTCGACGAACGAGCGGAAGTCCTGGGCGGCGAGGGCGCGTACGGCGTCGGCGAAGCGGACGGTGCGGCGCAGGTTCTCGTACCAGTATCCGGCGTCGAGGCGTTCGGTGCCGAGCCAGTCGCAGGTGACGGTGGAGAAGAACGGCACCTGCGCGGCCTGCGGACGCACGGGGGCGAGGTCGGTCAGCAGGCGGTCGCGGATCGCCTCGACCTGCGCGGAGTGGGAGGCGTAGTCGACGGGGATCTGCCGGGCCTGGGCGCCGGCGGCGGTGAGGTCGGCGACCAGGTCGCGGACGGCGTCGGCGTCGCCGGAGACGACGACGGAGGCCGGGCCGTTGACGGCGGCGAGCGAGAGTCGCCCGTCCCGGCGGGTCAGGTGCCCTTCCACCTCGGCGACGGGCAGCAGGACGGAGGCCATCCCTCCGCGTCCGGCGAGTGCGGTGATGGCCCTGCTGCGCAGGACGACGACGCGTGCCGCGTCGTCCAGGGTGAGTGCTCCGGCGACGCAGGCGGCGGCGATCTCGCCCTGGCTGTGGCCGACGACGGCGTCCGGGCGCACCCCGCGGGCCTGCCAGAGCCGGGCCAGCGACACCATGGTCACGAACAGCAGGGGCTGGACGACGTCCACGCGGTCCAGGGTCGGGGCTCCGTCGGCGCCGCGCAGGACGGCTTCCGCGGACCAGTCGACGTACTTCTCCACGGCGCTCGCGCAGGCGGTGAAGTGCTCGCGGAACGCGGGCTCGGTGTCGAGGAGTTCGGTGGCCATGCCGGGCCACTGGGGGCCCTGGCCGGGGAAGACGAGGACGGTGCGGCCGTCGACGTCGGCCAGGCCCCGCACCAGCCCGGCCGCCGGTGTGCCGGAGGCCAGGGACTCCAGGCCGTGCAGCAGTTCCGTCCGGTCGTCGGCGAGGAGCACCGCGCGGTGTTCCAGGGTGGCGCGGGTGGCGGCCAGCGACCACGCCACGTCGTGCGGGGCAGGGGCGTCGGGTTGGTCGGCGTCGGCGCGGAGCCGGGCGTGCAGCGCGGCGGCCTGGGCGCGGAGCGCTGCGGCGCTGCGGGCGGAGACGACGTACGGGAGCGTGGGGTGGAGGCGGCGGGTCCGGGCGTCGGGGTCGGTGGTCTCTCCGGTGTCCCGCGGGGCCGGTTCTGCGGGGTCCGACGGTTCGGGAGTGGGTTGTTCCAGGATGACGTGGGCGTTGGTGCCGCTGACGCCGAAGGACGAGACACCTGCCGTGCGGGGGTGGTCCCCGGCGGGCCAGGGTCCGTTCTCGGTGAGCAGTTCGACTCGGCCCGCGGTCCAGTCGACGTGTCCGGTGGGGCGGTCGACGTGGAGGGTGCGGGGCAGCAACCCGTGCTGCATGGCCAGTACCGTCTTGATGACGCCCGCGACGCCGGCCGCGGCCTGGGTGTGCCCGATGTTCGACTTCACCGACCCCAGCCACAGGGGGCGTTCGCGGTCCTGGCCGTAGGTGGCGAGGAGGGCCTGCGCCTCGATCGGGTCGCCCAGTGTCGTGCCGGTGCCATGGGCCTCGACGGCGTCGACGTCGGCGGCGGACAGCCGGGCGTCGGCGAGGGCCTGCCGGATGACGCGCTGCTGGGCGGGACCGTTGGGGGCGGTCAGCCCGTTGGAGGCGCCGTCCTGGTTGACGGCGCTGCCGCGGACCACGGCGAGCACGGGGTGCCCGAGGCGGCGGGCGTCGGCGAGCCGCTCGACGAGCAGCATGCCGGCTCCCTCGGCCCAGCCGGTGCCGTCGGCCGCGTCGGCGAACGCCTTGCACCGGCCGTCCGGGGCGAGGCCTCGCTGCCGGCTGAACTCCAGGAAGAGACCTGGTGTGGACATCACGGTGACGCCGCCGGCCAGCGCCAGGTCGCACTCCCGGGCGCGCAGTGCCCGCACCGCCAGGTGCAGGGCGACGAGGGAGGAGGAGCAGGCGGTGTCCACGGTGACCGCGGGGCCCTCCAGGCCGAGGGTGTAGGCGACGCGGCCGGAGACGACGCTTGCGGCGTTGCCGGTGCCGATGTGGCCTTCCAGGCTCTCCTGCGAGGCGAGCAGCAGCGCCGGGTAGTCCTGGCCGTTGGTGCCGGCGAAGACACCGGTGCGGGATCCGCGCAGGCTTGTCGGGTCGATCCCGGCCCGCTCGAACGCCTCCCAGGAGATCTCCAGCAGCAGCCGCTGCTGGGGGTCCATGGCCAGGGCCTCGCGCGGCGAGATCCCGAAGAACGACGCGTCGAAGTCACCCGCGTCGGCGAGGGCCCCGCCGCGGGTGCTGTACGTCTTCCCGGGGCGGCCGGGCTCGGGGTCGTAGTGGTCGGCGAGGTTCCAGCCGCGGTCGGTGGGCCAATCGGTGACGGCGTCCGTGCCCGAGGCCAGCAAGCGCCACAGCGCCTCGGGCGAGTCGGCGCCGCCCGGGAAGCGGCAGCCCATCGCGACGACGGCGACCGGTTCCCGGGAGGCGGACTCTGCCTCGCGCAGCCGTCTGCGGGTCTCGTGCAGGTCACCGGTGACCTTCTTGAGGTAGCTGAGGAGCTTCTCCTGCTCGTTCACGCGTACTCACCCACCTGGAAGGTCGTGTCGGTCGTGGCGGTGGCGGGCGCCGACCGAGTGAGGGCGGGCGCCGTGCGGAGGGCGGCGGATGCGACGGGGACGGCGGCGGCGGCCCCGCTTCCGCTCGTGGGGGCGGCCGGTGTGCCGGTCCTGCTGCCACCACCGGTCACGGCCGCGGTCCTCCTCCTGGATGCGCTCATGAGATGCCGAGGTCGTTGTCGATGAGGTCGAAGATCTCCTCCGCTCCCGCGGACTCGATCCGTTCCTGCAGCGGGCCCGCTCCGTCATCCGTCCACTCGGCTCTGGTCTCTCCCGCGCCGCCCCAGCGGGAGGAGAGCGAAAGCAGGCGTGAGGCGATCCGGCCGCGCTGTGCGTCGTCCTCGGCCAGCCGGGCGAGGGCGGCCTCCAACTGGTCGAGGGCGTCCAGGACGGGCGCGCCGCCGCCGTCCTCGGGGGCGGCCAGGGACCGCAGGTGGCGTGCGAGGACCCGGGGCGTGGGCTGGTCGAACAGGAGCGTGGCGGGCAGCTGGAGTCCGGCGGCGACACCGAGACGGTTGCGCAGCTCGACCGCCATCAGCGAGTCGAAGCCGAGTTCGGTGAAGGCGCGGTCGGGGTCGACGGCGTCCACCGAACCGTGTCCGAGGACGGTGGCGACGTGCCCGCGGACCACCTGGAGCAGCACGCGCTCCTGTTCGGTCTCGGACAGCCCGGCGAGTCGGTTGCCCAGCTCTTGGCCCGTGGTGTCGTCGGCGCCGCCCTGCTGTGCCGACTGCCGCAGCAGGGCCTGTGCTTCGGGGAGTTCGGCGAGAAGCGGGGCCGGCCGTACGGCGGTGAAGGCGGGGACGAAGCGGTCCCAGTCCAACTCGGCGACGGTCAGTGCGGCCTGCGTGCCGGTGACGGCCCGCTCCAGCGCGGCGAGTGCGAGGTCCGGATCGAGCGGGACGACTCCCCCGGCGCGCAGCCTGGCCTCGGCCTCCGGTCCGCCGGCCGCCATGCCGCCGCCGGCCCACGGGCCCCAGGCGACGGAGGTGGCGGGCAGTCCCTCGGCGCGGCGCCGGGCGGCGAGCGCGTCGAGGTAGGCGTTGGCGGCGGCGTAGTTGGCCTGACCGGCCGCCCCGAGGGTACCGGCGAGGGACGAGAACAGCACGAACGCCGAGAGGTCGCGGTCGCGGGTGAGTCGGTCGAGGTTGCGGGCTGCGGCGAGCTTGGGCCGCAGCACCGCATCCAGCCGCTCAGGGGTGAGCGCCTGCAGAAGCCCGTCGTCCAGGACGCCGGCGGCGTGCACCACGGCGTCCACGGGGTGCTCGGCCAGCAGCGCGGCGAGCGCGTCGGCGTCGGCGGCGTCGCAGGCGGCGAGGGTCACCTCGGCTCCCGTGGCGGCGAGTTCGTCGCGCAGTGCCTGTGCGCCGTCGGCGTCGGGTCCGCGGCGGCCGGTCAGCAGCAGGTGCCGGGCACCGCGGTCGGCGAGCCGGCGGGCGACGCGGGCGCCGAGCGCGCCGGTTCCGCCGGTGACGAGCACGGTCTGTCCGGCGCAGTCCCATGCGGTCGCCCCGGCCGCGCTGGTGGCGGAGGGGCGGGTGTGGACGAGACGCCGGGCGAGGATCCCGCCGGCGCGTACGGCGGTCTGGTCCTCCCCGGTGGTGCCGGAGAGCACCGCGGCGAGCCGTTCGGCGGTGCGCCCGTCGAGGCGGGCCGGAAGGTCGACGAGGCCGCCCCAGCGCTGCGGTGCCTCCAGCGCGGCGACCCGGCCCAGCCCCCAGGCGGTGGCCTGCACGGGCGAGGCGGGAAGCTCCCGGTCGGTGGCGGCGACCGCCCCGGAGGTGGCGCACCACAGGGGCGCGCCGATCTCCAGGTCCCCGAGCGCCTGGGTGAGGGCGAGCAGAGCCGCGAGGCCTGCGGGGGTGGCGGTGTGCTGCGCGGTCGCGGGTTCCGTCTCGTCGAGGGCCAGGAGCGACACCACTCCCTGGAGCGTGTTCCGTTCCGGGAGCGCGCGCAGTTGCTCGGTGAGGGCGGCCGTGTCGGTGAGGGCGCAGTCCACGACGAGCGGCAGCGGGTGGGCGCCGTGCGTGGTCAGGCCCTTGACGAGCGTGTCGGTCCACGGGTCGTCGGCCCGGGACGCGGGCACCACGAGCAGCCAGGTGCCCGACAGGACCGGCGGGGCGCCGTCCGGCACGGGCCGCCAGGCTGCCGTGTAGGTGCCGGTGTCGAGTGCGGACCGTTCGCGGTGGCGGCGCCGCCAGGACGTGAGCGCGGGCAGCAGTTCGCTGACCGGGGTGTCGGCTCCCAGGTCGGGCCGGTCGGTGAGGCCACCGAGGTCGCCTCGTTCGACGGCGGCCCAGAACTCCTCGTTCGCCCGGTCGGCGTCACCGGGCGCCTCGGCCACGGCGGGTGTGGCGGCGGCCGGCCAGTAGCGGTTGCGCTGGAAGGCGTAGGTCGGCAGCTCGACCGTGCGGGCCGGGGCGGTCAGGCCGGTCGGGGGGACGGCGAGTCCGCGCACGTGCAGGGTCCCGGCGGCCAGCAGGGCGGCGACCGGTTCGGACCGGCCGCGGCGCAGCACGGGCACGGCGAGGGCCTGCCGCTCCGGACCGTCGGTGTCGCCGTCCTGGAGCGTGTCGAGGGTGAGTGCGGTCAGCGAGCCGTCCGGGCCGAGTTCGACGAAGACGCCGACGCCGTCCTGGCGGAGGGTGCGCACCCCGTCGGCGAACCGCACGGTCTGCCGCACGTGCCGCACCCAGTGGTCCGGCGAGGTGAGTTCGGCCTCCGTGGCCCGTTCGCCCGTCGTGTTGGAGACGATCGGGATCGCGGGCGGCGCGTAGCGCACGCCTCGCGCGACCTCCTCGAACTCCGCAAGCATCGCGTCCATATGCGCTGAGTGAAACGCATGGCTGACCCGCAAACGCCTAGTCTTTCGGCCCAGGCCGGCGAAATGACCGGCGATGTCCGACACGGCGTCCTCGTCCCCGGACACGACGATCGCGCGGGGCCCGTTGACCGCGGCGACACCGGCACCCTCCCCGAGCAGCGGCAGCACCTCGTCCTCGGCGGCCTCGACGGCGGCCATCGCGCCGCCCTCGGGCAGCGCGTCCATGAGCCGGCCCCGGGCGGCGACGAGCGCGCAGGCGTCCGGCAGGGTCAGCACACCGGCCACGTGCGCGGCGGACAGTTCGCCGATGGAGTGACCCGTCAACACGTCCGGGGTGACACCCCAGGACCGCACCAGTTCGTGCAGGGCCAGGTGGACGGCGAACAGGGCGGGCTGGGTGTAGGCGGTGCGGTCCAGCAGCCGGGCGAGCCTGGTGCCCTCCTCGGCCGTCACCACGTCGGCCAGGGGCACCGCCAGGTGCGGTGCGAATGCCGTGCAGACCCGCTGGAAGGCGTCGGCGTACACCGGGAAACGGTCGAGGAGCTCGCGGCCCATACCAGGCCGCTGCGAGCCCTGCCCGCTGAACAGGAACGCGGTACGGCCTGCCGGTCCGGTGCGCCCGCGCACCATGTTCGCGGGGTCCTCGCCGCGACCGACGGCGGCGAGGCCGGCCAGCAGTTCCTCCCGGTCGGCGCCGACCACCACCGCCCGGTGCTCGAACGCAGCGCGGCCGGTGGCCAGCGAGTGCGCGACGTCGGCAGGATCCAGCTCGGGGCGGGCGACGAGGTGTGCACGCAGCCTTTCGGCCTGCCCGCTCAGGGCCGAGGGCGTGCGTCCGCTGAGGGCCCAGGCGAGCGGCCGGGTGACGGGCGCCGCGCTGGAGCCGGGCGTGTCGGCGCCCTCGTTCGGGCCGCCGGCGGCCGCCGCCGGGGCGCCGTTGTCCGCGGGGGGAGCGTCGACGTCGTCGTGCGGGGCGTCGCCCTCCTCCAGGACGACATGGGCGTTGGTGCCGCTGATGCCGAACGACGACACGGCGGCCCGGCGCGCGCGTCCGGGGCGCGGCCAGGGCTGCGCCTCGGCGAGCAGTTGGATGCGGCCCGCCGTCCAGTCGACGTGCGTGGTCGGTCGGGCCAGGTGCAGTGTGCGCGGGAGCGTTCCGTGCCGCATCGCCAGCACCGTCTTGATGACGCCCGCGACGCCGGCCGCGGCCTGGGTGTGCCCGATGTTCGACTTCACCGAGCCCAGCCACAGGGGGCGTTCGCGGTCCTGGCCGTAGGTGGCAAGGAGGGCCTGCGCCTCGATCGGGTCGCCCAGTCTCGTGCCGGTGCCGTGCGCCTCCACCGCGTCGACGTCTGCCGGGCCGAGCCCGCCGGCCTCCAGCGCGGCCCGGATGACCCGCTGCTGCGAGGGCCCGTTGGGCGCGGTCAGTCCGTTGCTGGCGCCGTCCGAATTGACGGCGCTGCCCCGGACCACGGCGAGCACCGGGTGCCTGTTCCGGCGGGCGTCGGACAACCGCTCCAGCAGCAGGACGCCGGCGCCCTCGCCCCAGCCGGTGCCGTCGGCGTCGTCGGAGAACGGTTTGCACCGGTGGTCGCCGGCCATGCCGCCCTGCCGGTCGAAGTCGGCGAACGCGCCGGGAGTGGCCATCACGGTCACCCCACCGGCCAGCGCCAGGTCGCACTCGCCGGACCGCAGCGACTGCGCGGCCCAGTGCAGCGCGACGAGGGAGGACGAGCAGGCGGTGTCCACCGTGACCGCCGGTCCCTCCAGGCCGAGCGCGTAGGCGACCCGGCCGGAGGTCACGCTCGCGGCGTGCCCGGTCAGCAACTGGCCCTGGGCGTCCTCCGGGACAGCGTGCGCGGCCGACCCATAACCCTGGTAGTTCGTGCCGACGAACACCCCGGTGCGCGATCCGTGGAGAGCCCGCGGATCGATCGCCGCGCGTTCCAGCGCCTCCCAGGAGATCTCCAGCAGCACACGCTGCTGCGGGTCCATCGCCAGTGCCTCACGCGGAGAGATCCCGAAGAAGTCCGGGTCGAACTCGGCCGCGTCGTACAGGAATCCGCCCTCGATGCCGTCCGCCTGCCAGCCGCGGTCCACGGGGGGAGCGCCGATCGCGTCCACCCCGTCACCGAGGAGCTGCCAGAACTCCTCCGGGCTCCGCACGCCTCCGGGGAAGCGGCAGCCGATGCCCACGACGGCGATGCGTGCGTCGTCCCCGGCTCCGGCCGCGGCGGCCGCGCCACGCTCGGTTCGGGGCACCACGACCGGAACCGATCCGATGCCGTCGGCCGGTGCGAGGGCACCGAGCAGCTGGCCGGAGATGTGCCGGGCGAGCGCCTGCGGCGACGGATAGTCGAACACGAGGGTGGCCGGCAGGCGCAGCCCGGTCGCGCCGTTGAGTCGGTTGCGCAGTTCGACGGCGGTCAGCGAGTCGATGCCCAGGCCCCGGAAGTCCCGGCCGGCCTCCACCGCGTCCGCGCTCGGGTGTCCCAGCACCAGCGCCGTCTGGGTGCGGACGAGGTCCAGCACGGCCGTAGCCCGCTCGGCGTCCGCCTGACCGGCGAGTCGGGCCCGAAAGTCCCGGGCCGCGTCGCCGTCCCCTGCCGCCGACGCCGCCGTGCGCCGCGCCGGAGCGACGGCGAGTCCCCGCAGCATGGCGGGCAGCGCCGCGACCGCCTGCCGGTCTCGCAGCACGCTCCGTTCCAGTGCGATCGGCACCAGCGTCGCTTCGGTACGCCGCCACGCGACGTCGAAGGCACCGAGGCCCTGCTCCGGGCTGAGCGGCACCATCCCACCCCGTGCCATGCGGCGCAGGTCGGCTTCGGTCAGCTCGGCCGTCATGCCCGCCCCCGGAGCCCACGGCCCCCAGGCCAGCGCGACGGCCGGCAACCCGGCGCGGCGACGAACGGTGGCGAAGGCGTCCA
>NZ_JAFFZS010000054.1 GCF_016921115.1 Streptomyces actuosus | reverse complement strand
CGGCCGCCGCCCCCGACCACCCCGGATACCCCAGCAGGCATGGATCAACGACCCGGCCAAGCGCAGGGAACCCGCACCACAAACCTCATAGCGTCACGACCGTCTCACTGGACTTGAAATCTTCCGCTCGCCCGCCCGCCCGCCCGTCTGTCCCCTTCCCTGCCCCGCCCCTCGTCCTCCCCCGGCATCCCGCAGCGTCAGCCATCGGTCCGCGGCTGTCTCCCCCTCACGCACGGCCGCTTCCCTCCCCTCGCTCAGCCGCCTCCGCCGTCCTCGCCCGGCGCCACCGCGCCGAGGAACTCCCGCACCGCCCCCAGGTTCCGCACCGCCGTCTCCGCAGGCCCCTGCGCCCCGGACGCCTCCGCGGTTCCTTCCGCCCATGCCTCCACGGCGACCCGGACCGCCGCGCCAGCGACGGCTGCGGCGAAGCGGATGCGGGGCGAGACAGCCAGGTCGGCGGCAACGTTGTCGTAGCCGTCGGTCACACCCGGGGCGCCGTCGACGCGGTCTCCGCCGACCGCGCCTCGGGCTACGGTGTCTCCGCCCCGGTCGGCGGCCACGCTCTCCGCAGAGGCGCTCTGGTCCTCACCACAGACCGTCCCGTCGGCCGACACTCCCTGGTCCTGGTCCCCGACCGCACCCTGTACCGCAACGCTCCCGCCCTGACTATCGGTCAGACGGTGGGCCAAGGCAGCGGCGAGGTCGGTCTCGGCGGTGTGGCAGGCCTCGGCCCAGACCCGACGCAAGGCAGGGCTGGAGTCGGCGAGGCGGACCAGGGTGCGGACCCATTCCCAGGAAGCCGCCGACACCCCGGAACCCGGCGTGAGCGTCTGCCGTGCCGCGTGTTCGAGGGCATCCGGCGGCGCGAGGCCCGCCGGAGCGTCACGCACGGCATCCGTCCAGCGGCGTGCCCCCGCCGCGTAGAGCGGGGAGACGGCTTCCTCCTTCGCGGCGAAGTAGCGGTAGAAGGTGCGGGGGGCGACCCCGGCGGCCTGGGCGATGTCCTCGGCGCGGGTGGCCCGCAGGCCGTGGGTGACGAACAGCCGTGCTGCGGCGCGGGCGATCTCCATCCGGGTCGCCGCCTTGCGTCGCTCGGTCAGGGAGCCGGAAGCGGAGCGGGACGTGGGGCGGGGGCCGGAGCGCGAGCGGGAGGTGGCGGATGCGGAGGCGGCGGATGCAGAGGAGGCGGACGCAGAGGAGGAGAGGGGGTGGGAGGGCGTGCCGCTCGATGGGGTGGTGCTCATGTTGGGCAGGCTATGCCGATGTGGCACAATCTGCCATCCAGCGGGTCACCCCGTGGTTCAGGTACGGGGTGACCCGCTCCTCCGGTCGCCCCGGCCCCGTCGGCTGCCCCATCGGCTCAGCCCGGCGGTCGCTCCGGCCCGGTCGGCCCGGCCTTCCGATCCTGTCCGCCGATCCGTCCTGTCGACCCGGCCGATCAAGCCGGTCGCGCCCGTCCGCAAGGGCCACACGCAGAAGAAGCCGGGCTCCGGCACCGGGGGGAGGGTGCCGAAGCCCGGCTCGGGAAAGTCCCGGCACCGGGGGGAGTGCGTCGGGACTTGGCTCGGTCGAGGGGCGGGGCTGCATCCGGGCGGAGGCCCGAACGGCCGTTCCCTGAAGTCTTGTTCCCAGGGCAGTATGGGTTGAAGCGACGTTACATCGCCATGTTTGCGCGGGCTTTCGCCACCCCGCGTACGCGGTGGCTGCAGGGCGCACACCCCCACCGGGAGGTTCACATCGACCGGAACCGACCGGAGGCGAGCGGTACGACACCGCTCACCGCCGACCCGACTCCCGTACGACCGACCGGCATTGCCGCCCGCCGTGGCGTCGAACGGACCGAACGGCGTCCCGCCCGGTGCGTTCCGCCCGCCGGTGCCGGACGGCACCGGGCGGGCGATTCCGCGGTCGGCGGGGTCAGGCCGCCGCGTCGAAGCCGGTGTCGCGGGCCAGCTTCTTCAGCTCCAGCAGGGCGTGCTTCTCGATCTGCCGGATCCGCTCGCGCGTCAGTCCGTGTTCCTTGCCGACCTCGGTCAGCGTGCGCTCGCGGCCGTCCTCGATGCCGTACCGCATCTTGATGATCGAGGCGGTGCGCTGGTCGAGCCGGCCGATGAGACCGTCCAGTTCCTCGCTGCGCAGCAGCGTGAGCACCGACTGCTCCGGGGACACCGCGGAGGTGTCCTCCAGCAGGTCACCGAACTGCGTCTCGCCCTCGTCGTCGACCGACATGTTCAGCGAGACCGGGTCGCGGGCCCAGTCGAGCACGTCGGTGACGCGCTCCGGCGTGGAGCCCAGCTCGGCGGCGATCTCGGCGGGCTCCGGGTCGCGGCCGTTCTCGCGGTTGAACTCGCGCTGGACGCGGCGGATACGGCCGAGCTCCTCCACGAGGTGGACGGGGAGCCGGATCGTGCGGGACTGGTCGGCTATCGACCGGGTGATGGCCTGGCGGATCCACCAGGTGGCGTACGTCGAGAACTTGAATCCCTTGCGGTAGTCGAACTTCTCGACCGCGCGGACCAGGCCGGCGTTGCCCTCCTGGATCAGGTCCAGCAGCGGCAGACCGCTACGGGGGTAGCGGCGGGCGACCGCGACGACCAGGCGCAGGTTGGAGCGGATGAAGACCTCCTTGGCCCGCTCCCCCTCGGCGACCACGGCCTCCAGCTCCTCGCGGGTGGCATCCGCCGTGGACTCCTCGCCGCCTTCGAGGACCTGCCGCGCGAACACACCCGCTTCGATCATCTGCGACAGCTCGACCTCCTTGGCGGCGTCGAGCAGCGGTGTCCGCGCGATCTCGTCGAGGTACATGCCGACCAGATCGCGGTCGGCGACGGCGCCGTTGGTGCGAACACTGCTTGCCGCGTCAGCCGTCTCGCCGGTGGCGGACTGACGACGGGCGACGGCACGGGTTGCCATGCGTGCTCCCTTGCGATGGTGGGTCAGCGGGTGGTCCTTCGGACGCCGCGCACTTGCTCGAGCTCTTCCTCGGTTGCCCCCGAGCTCCGCTTCAAGCCCTCTCGGGACTCTCCTCGGGTGCCCTGCATCCGATGGAAACAACGACTGGAATCCGGACAGAATTCCCAACCCGCCCCCCCTATTTTTATGATCATGCAGTACCCTGTGCCGCCACATGAGGAGGCGCGATGCCGTCGGAGCGCGCAGAGGTGCAGGTCAGACCGGGAGCCGAGAGCGACCTCCAGGCACTCACGGACATCTACAACCACTACGTACGTGAGACGGCCGTCACATTCGACACCGCGGTCTTCACCCCGGAAGAGCGCCGCCCTTGGCTGCTCTCCCACCCGGAAGACGGCCCGTACCGGCTGATGGTTGCCGCGGAGGCGGACCCCGAAGGGAACTCACAGCGGATTCTGGGGTACGCCACATCCAGCCCCTTCCGCGCCAAGCCCGCGTACGCGACCTCCGTGGAGGTGTCCGTCTACCTCCGCCCGGACGCCGGCCGCCGCGGAGTCGGCACGCTCCTCTACAAGGCCCTGCTCGAGGCCTTGGCCGACGAGGACCTCCACCGCGCCTACGCGGGGATCGCCCAGCCGAACGAGGCGTCCGCCCGGCTGCACGAACGTTTCGACTTCCGGTACGTCGGCACGTATCGCGAGGTAGGACGCAAATTCGGCCGGTACTGGGACGTGTCCTGGTACGAGAAGGAACTCGGGCCTCCGGGAACGGAGGAACCGACCGGCGGAACGCGGGAACCGGCCACGAGAACCGGGAACCCGCCGCCGGGAACGCAGCAATCGGCGACGGGATCGCGGGAAGGAGCAGCGGGAACCCAGGACCGGGGGAGCTCCGGCCCCGACGAGGCACCCGGAGGCACCCGCGCCCCGGCGGAACCCACGACCTGAGACGCACAGCCTGAGACCGACACCCTGGGACCCGCGGCCCGGGATGCCGAGCCCGGGACCGGCGGCCCGAACCCCAGGGCACCGGAGCGGGGACTCGGCGCCCTGGCCGGTCCGGTACGCAGGAGCCCCGGCAGACCGCTGGGCAAGGACCGGACAGCGGGCCCGGCCGAGCCGTTCCCCGGGCCCCGCCCGGTCACCCGAACTGCACGGACCGTTTCGCCAGCCCCATCCAGAACCCGTCGATCACCGACGCCTGTTCCCCGAGCTCCCCGACGGCGTCCGCCGCGCCCATCGTCACGAACAGGGGCGCGAAGTGCTCGGTGCGCGGGTGGGCCAGGCGCCCGGCCGGGGCTTTGCGGGTGAAGTCGAGCAGCGCGTCGGCGTCGCCGCCCTCCAGCGCACGCCGCCCCCAGTCGTCGAACTCGGCGGACCAGCCCGGCACCCCTGCGCCGGTGTGCCGCAGGGCGGCCAGGTTGTGAGTGAAGAAGCCGGAGCCGACGATCAGCACACCCTCGTCGCGCAGCGGCGCGAGCCTGCGGCCGATCTCCATGAGCCGTACCGGGTCGAGGGTGGGCATGGAGACCTGGAGGACGGGAATGTCGGCTTCCGGGAACATTTCGACGAGCGGCACGTAGGCACCGTGATCCAGGCCGCGGTCGGGCATGTCCTGGACGGGCGTGCCCGGGGCGCGCAGCAGCCGGCGTACGGCGTCGGCGAGTGCGGGGGCGCCGGGGGCGGGGTACCGGACCCGGTAGTAGTGCTCGGGGAAGCCCCAGAAGTCGTGGACGAGCGGGGCGGTCGTGGTGGCGCCCAGGGCGAGCGGGGCCTCTTCCCAGTGGGCGGAGACCATGAGGATCGCGGTGGGCCGGGGCAGCCGGGCGGCCCAGGAGGCGAGTTGGCCGGGCCAGACGGGGTCGTCGGCAAGGGGTGGGGCACCGTGACCGAGATAGAGGGCGGGCATGCGCTCGCGCGGGACGCGCCTGTCGGACACAAGCTCCTCCGGCACTCGTACGCGCCCCCGGGACGCCCGCTCCTCACGTCCCGGCGCTCGCTCCTCGGGTACTCGCTCCCGGGGCGGGCGGCCCTCGGGTGTGGCGGCGGTCATGGCGGCGACTCCCTCCGGGTACGTGACCCACTCCCCGTTGTTTGAACTCTAAAGCGAATCATCTCACCCTAGGTCCATTTTGTTTAAACTTCAAGGAAGGCTCTCGTAGAGTGGAGCACATGAACACGGCACCCGACGAACCGCGCTGGCTCACCGACGAGGAGCAGCGGGTCTGGCGCGCCTACCTGCACGCCACCACCCTCCTCGAGGACCACCTCGACCGCCAGCTCCAGCGGGACGCGGGCATGCCGCACATCTACTACGGCCTGCTGGTCGGCCTCGCCGAGGCGCCGCGCCGCCGGCTGCGCATGACGGAACTGGCCATGCAGGCGAAGATCACCCGCTCCCGCCTCTCCCACGCGATCGCGCGCCTGGAGAAGAACGGCTGGGTCCGCCGTGAGGAGTGCCCGTCCGACAAGAGGGGCCAGTTCGCGGTGCTGACCGACGCCGGCACGGAGGTGCTGCGCCGCATCGCCCCCGGTCACGTGGCCGCCGTGCGCCAGGCGATGTTCGACCGGCTCAGCACCGAACAGCAGCAGGCCCTCGGCGAGATCATGCAGATCGTCGCCGAGGGCCTGCAGCCCCGGGAAGCGGGTGCGGACCTGCCCTGGCTGCGCTGAGCCGCTCACTCGGCGCAGCCGGGGCAGGCCCTGGGGCCCGGCACGGGAGGCGTCCCCTTCCTCCCGTGCGGCCCGGCCCGAAGTGGTACTGCTCGAAGAGTGCGGCCCGGGGCGTACCTGCCGACGGGCGCACTCGTAGACGTACCGCCCGAAGGAGTCGGCCCGGCGACCGCCGCGGATCTGTGCCCGCGACGGCGCCGCCGCCTCTCTCAGGCCTTGCCGGGCGCCGTCAGTGGGCGACGACCGGTACGACCACCTCGTCCTCGGCGCCCTCGCCCGCGCCGTTGCCGGAGGCGACGGCGGCGCTGTCGGGGCGACCGGCGTTGACGAAGGTCACCACGATGGCCGCGGCGACGACCAGGATGCCGACGGCGAACCAGATGGCGTTGGTGTAGCCGTGCACCATGCCCTCCAGCTGGACCAGCTGCTGCTGGGGCCGGGTGGCGGCGGAGGCGATGTGGTCCTTGATGTAGGACGTGGTCGCGGAGGCGGCGATCGTGTTCAGCAGGGCCGTACCGATCGCGCCGCCGACCTGCTGCGAGGTGTTGACCATCGCGGAGGCGACGCCGGCGTCCCGCGGCTCGACGCCGGTGGTGGCCAGGGACATGGCCGGCATGAACGCCGTACCCATGCCCAGACCGAGCAGCAGCATCGCCGGCAGCAGCAGAGCGGCGTACGACGAGCCGATCTCCAGCCGGGTCAACAGCAGCATGCCGAGCGCTGCGACGAGGAAGCCCGGACCCATCAGCAGTCGCGCCGGGACGCGGGTCATCAGGCGCGCACCGATCTGGGTGGAGCCCGCGATCATGCCCGCGATCATCGGCAGGAAGGCGAAGCCGGTCTTGACCGGGGAGTAGCCCTTGACGACCTGGAGGTAGTACGTGAGGAAGAGGAACAGGCCGAACATGGCGATGATCGCCAGACCCAGCGACAGATAGATCCCGCCGCGGTTGCGGTCGGTGACCACGCGCAGGGGCAGC
This sequence comes from Streptomyces actuosus, assembly GCF_016921115.1. Lineage (GTDB taxonomy): Bacteria > Actinomycetota > Actinomycetes > Streptomycetales > Streptomycetaceae > Streptomyces > Streptomyces actuosus_A. The sequence goes on along the minus strand of NZ_JAFFZS010000054.1, from coordinate 26,872 downwards.
AGCGGGGCCCTGACCCTGGACTCCACGAGCACGAAGGTCAGCAGCAGCACGGCGGAGGCGATGAACATGCCGATGGTGACGGAGTCGCTCCAGCCGTCGGACTCGGCGCGGGTGAAGCCGTAGACGAGCGCGACCAGGCCGAGGGTGGACAGGACGACGCCGGGGATGTCGAGCGAGGAGCGGTTGCGGCCGCCCTTGGGCTCACGGATGACGAAGTAGGCGCCGGCCGCGGCGATCACGGCGAAGGGGATGTTGACGAAGAACGTCCAGCGCCAGTCGAGGTACTCGGTGAGGAAGCCGCCGAGGATCAGGCCCACGGCACCGCCACCACCGGCGATGGCACCGTAGATGCCGAACGCCTTGGCGCGCTCCTTGGCGTCGGTGAACATGACCGCGAGCAGCGACAGCGCCGCGGGGGCGAGCAGGGCGCCGAACGCACCCTGCAGGGCGCGGGCACCGAACATCATCGCGCCGGTGGTCGCGGCACCGCCGAGCGCGGACGCCGCGGCGAAGCCGACCAGACCGACGACGAAGGCGCGCTTGCGGCCCCACAGGTCGGCGATGCGGCCACCGAACAGCAGCAGACCGCCGAAGGCGAGGGCGTAGGCCGTGACGACCCACTGCCGGTTACCGTCGGAGATGCCGAGGTCCTGCTGGGCGGAGGGCAGCGCGATGTTCACGATGGTCGCGTCGAGAACGACCATCAGCTGGGCGAGCGCGATGAAGACGAGCGCTTTCCAGCGGTTGGCGTCACCGGACGGAGCCGGTGCGCCGGGGGCCTTCGAGAGTGTTTCTGACATGGGTGTACCCACTTCGGGACTTCGTGACGGAAGGAACGTGAAGGTAGGAGGTGTCGTGGGGGGACGGTCCGCCATGGGCGGCGGACGGTGGAGGCCGGTTGTTGTGACTGCCGCGGTCCCGCGAACTCATCGGTCGAAGCCGGCCGGACAGAATTGCTCGGACTCGACCGCTCGGACTCGACCGCTCGGCAGCGCGACTCCTCGGAGGCGACTGCCCACGGGTGACTGCTCGGGAGCAGCGGCTCGATCGCGGTGGTTCGTTCGCGGCTGCCGGGTCACGGCTGCTCGCTCACGACCGCTCGGTCGGGGCCGGTCGACCCGAAGGACGCGACGGAGCGCGACGGAACTGCTCGATCAGGGCTGGCGCAGGTCCTCCACGGTCGGGGCTGTGCCCGGCAGGTCGGAGCGGGCGGGAGCCCGCAGCCCGTCGACGAACAGCTGCAGATGGCGGTGGGCGAAACGATCGATGCTGAGGCACCCGGTCCCGGCCGGGGGCCGGCTCAACTGGGCGGCGGCGATCAGCACGTCGCCGACGCCCACGTCGGGGCGGAGCTGGCCGGCCGCCTTGGCGCGGTCCATGACCTCCTCGACGAGGCCTTCGCACCGTTCGCGTACGGCCTCCAGGTCCGGGTGGTTCTGGTCGAAGGTGCTCGAGACCATCGGGCACAACGCGCTGATCCGCTCGTCCGCGGCGGCGTGCACGAAGCGCTCCAGGGCCTCGAAGGCGTCCCCGGTCTCCGCGAGCGCGGCCTGGGCCGCGGCCACGGTGCGCTCCATGACGGAGCAGACGACCTCACGAACGAGGGCGTCGCGGTCGGGGAAGTTACGGTAGACCGTGGCGTTGCCGACGCCGGCCCGGCGGGCGATCTCGTCGAGCGGCACGTCGGGGCCGTGCTCGACGAACATCTCCCGGGCGGCGGTGACGATCCGCTCCCGGTTGCGCAGGGCGTCGGCACGCGGCCGGGTCGCCTTGCGGGGCGCGGGAAGGGTGGTCGGCACGGCTTCCTCCACGGTGGACGGTCGGTGGCTGCGATCCGGGGATCGTCTCCCCGTTTCGCGCGGACACAGGTCTAAACGGGGAAGGGATCCCCGGTTATTTCCCGCTTCCGAGATTCTCGATGTGAGCTGGCTCACATTCGCCCTCCGGGTGCCCGTCACCCCACCCCGCCACCGTCCCCGCCCCCACCACCGGCCGCGCACGCGCGCACGGGTCCGATGACGACGGTCGGGGTGCCGCCGGGTAACCTCACCGACCGCGCACGCGGACACGGGCCTCGACCGCAGCGCCTTCCCGGGCACCGGCCCCCGCGCCCTGGCCGACTCCCCCGTCACCGCCTCCGCGTCGCCACCGGGAACCGCCGCCGGGGCCATGCGCGGGCGTGGCCCGCCGGGCGCCGAGCACGGCGCGGGTCGACCCCGCCCGGGCGGGATCGGGGCCGATCTCGCGACCCGGCCGACCACACGCCGGGGTCACCCATCGGCCACTGGCCGCGGCCACCGATACGGGCCCCACCGCGCCCCGACCCCCCGGCCTCCCGGCTTCCCGATCTTCCCCGCGGGGTCCGAGGCGAAGCCTCGCCGTTCCCCGAGGCCCACGATCGGACCAGGCCAGCGCGCGCGTGCGACCGCTCCGACCGAGGGTGATCGCAAGGGTGCAGCCGGGGAGTGGCGGCTGCCTGGACCGAGAGGCCCCGCATGCAGCCGCAGCCTGAGCGCTCCCGGAAACGCCGTCGGATACGCCCGAGCAGAGTGGCCGCGTTCGCCTCCGTCTCCGCGCTGACCCTCGTGGTGAACACTTCGGCGGGCACCGGGCACCTGACTCCGGACGGCACGTCCTCCGGCCCCGGACCGGTCCCCGAACTCACCCACTCCTCGGCGCTCGGACCCTGCATGATCAACGGCGATCCGGCCGTGCAGATGTCGGAGGGCATCCCGACACCCGGCGACTACGCCCGGTCGACCGGGACCGTTCGCGCCCTCACCGTCATGATCGATTTTCCGGACGCGCCGGGAACGGGCAGGGCGCTGAACCGCTACCGCGAATTCTTCCCGCAGACCCGGAAGTGGTTCCGCATCAGTTCCTACGGCCGTCTCGACTACCGCCCCGAGACCCCCATCACCGGCTGGCTGCGCATGCCGAAGCCGTTCGCGGCGTACGGGATAGACCGTGGCGCCCCCTTCGACCCGGGCTATCGCGAGCTGGTCCAGGACATCGTCTCCGCCGCCGACCCCGAGGTGGACTTCCACTCCTACGACCTCCTGAACGTCCTGGTCACCCCGAACGCGGGCCCTTCCGCACTGGACACGGTCCTGTCGGTGACCTTCGCCGGCAACGCCGAGGCGCCCGTCGCGGACGGGGTGCCGGTGGCCAACGCCTCGTTCGTCTACTCCCGCCAGGACGACGGCTCCGGCTCGTACGACCGCACCGGCTACCGGGTCCTGCCGCACGAGAACGGCCACGTCTTCGGCCTGCCCGACCTCTACACGCAGCAGGGCGGAGGCGCGGTCGGGCACTGGGACATCATGAGCGAGGACTGGGGCGCCAACAACGACCTGCTGGGCTGGCACAAGTGGAAACTGGGCTGGCTGGACGCCGACCAGGTCCGCTGCGCGACGACCAGGGGCACGAGGGAGTTCACGCTCACCCCTCTCGCCCGCCGCGGCGGCCCGAAGCTTGTCTTCGTCCCGCTGAACGGGCGTACCGGCTACGCACTGGAACTGCGCACCCGCGAAGGCAACGACGAGACGGTGTGCCGCCCCGGCATCCTCATCTACCGTGTCGACGCCGACGTCGACACGGGCCTGGGGCCGATCACCGTCTACGACTCCCAGAGGCACAGCGGCGGGTGCACGCGGAGCCCGAACGTCCACGCGGAGCTCTCGGACGCCGCGTTCGTCCCCGGCGAGGTCTTCAAAGACCCCCGGCGGAAAGTCCGCATCGCGGTGGCCTCGGCGGATCTCGCGGGGAACTACCGGGTCCGGGTGACGCGCGGGTGACCCCACGCGAGCGGCCACGCCACCACCCGGACCGGGACCGCGCCACAGCCCCGCACCGGCCCTCGCCCCCGGGCAGACGCAGACACCGGAACCATCCGGGCCGAAACCGGGCCCACGCCCCCTCCCCCTGCCGGAGTGGGGGCGCCCAGACCTGCGGGGTCCGGACCGCCACCAGACCGGTTCGACCAGGCCGAGGAACGGGGCGCTCAGGTCGTCGATGCGGACGTGGCCGCGACGTTCGGCCCCGTACCGGCCCTGTCCCGTGACCCCCGCCACCTCGCGCAGCGCCATGAGCTGGTGCGTCAGCGACGACTTGCGCCGGTCGAGCCCCGACCATCCGCAGGCGTGGCCGAACTCGTGCGATTCCAGCAGGGGTTCTCGAGTGAGCGTCAGCCGCACAGGTCGCAGAGCGCGCCGAGCACGGTTCGCGGCTCGACTCCAGCGTCCCGGCGCGGCGACCCGCCGAGGCCAACACCGGGCTCAACGCGATCGGTTACCTCCCGGCAGGCCCCCTGTCCGCGTCCGCCCGCTACCCGATCGACGCGCTGGGGCGTGACCGGCGGCGCCACGATCTCCGGCGCCGCCCTCATCGGACTCACCCCCACCGGCACCCTCGCGGTCCTCGCCACCGGGCACCAGATCACACACCCCGCCTGACACCCCGAGAACAGACGGCACGCTCCAGGCCCCCTGCGCCACCGGACGCCCGCCCCCCGACCGCCCCCTCTCGCCCAGGTCACCCCGCACCCCTACGTCGTCCACTGCACCCGTTCCACCGCACGACGCCATGCCCCGTGCCGTACCCCACACCAGCACCGGCACCAGCACCAGCACCAGCACCAGCCGTCACCGGACACCCCCTCGCCGGAACCCGCCTGCTCAGTGCCTTCCCCCGCCCCCGGCCGCCGTGCCACAGGCTCCGGTGATCACCCCGACGCCGAGAGGACCGACCCGCTACACTGTCGGCGGTGGCCCAGACCTCACCGGCCTGGCCGCCGCAACCCTGTCGGCAGCAGGCCTGAAGCCCAGCGCACCACGCTTCGGACCGCCCTCCGACAGAACCCCGCCTTCGTAGCTCAGGGGATAGAGCACCGCTCTCCTAAAGCGGGTGTCGCAGGTTCGAATCCTGCCGGGGGCACCAGCGCAAAGGCCCCGGACCGATCTTGGTCCGGGGCCTTTGACATCCACTTCTGACATCAACGCGGGCGGTCACCCACGGCCGGGGCGCCTCTTCCTCAGCAGCCGGTCCATGTGGCTCATGGCCTCCCGCTGGGTGTCCTGCACGACATGCGTGTAGACATCCATGGTGATGCTGATCTGGGAGTGCCCCAGGATCTCCATCACCACGCGGGGCGCCACTCCCGCCGCTGTGAGGAGCGTGGCCGTGCCGTGCCGGGCGTCGTGCAGCCGGATCACCCGGAGGCCGGCCGACTCGGCGACGCGGGTGAAGGACCGATAGAGGTTGCGCGGTTCGACGGGGCGCCCGGTCCGGGTGGCGAAGACGTAGTCGGAGTCCTGCCACCTCTCCCCCGCCTTGCCGCGAGCCGCAGCCTGCCGCAAGCTGTGCCAGCGCAGCGGCGCGATGCAGAGGCCGGGCAGCGGGACGGCACGGCGACGGCGGCTCTTGGGGTCCTCGTCGTACAGGACGCCACGGCGCCGCTGCACCTGATGACGGACGTACAGCACGCGGTGGTCGAGGTCGAGGTCCGACCACCGGAGACCGACGATCTCTCCCCGACGCAGGCCCATGGCGATGGCGAGGACGAAGGCCGCGTAGAGCGGGTCCTTCCGGGATGCGGCGAGGAAATCGAGCGTCTCGTCCAGGGACCACGGGTGCAGCTCGGGCGTGGCCGTGCGGGGCGGCTCGACGAGTTTGGCAACGTTCCGCGTGATCAGTTCCTCCCGGCAGGCGGCGGACAGGGCCGAACGCAGCACCCGATGCGACTCCTTGGCCGTCGCGGCGGTCGTCTGCTTCTCCAGGCGCACGAGGAAGCGGCGGACGTCGGCGACGCCGAGCGATTCCAGACGCTTGGCGCCGAGGAGCGGCACCAGATAGAGGCGGACGTGCGCTTCGTACTTGTCGAAGGTGCTGAGCTTCCGCCGGGACTTGATCACGTTCTCCAGCCAGTACGGCAGCCACTCGGAGAGCTTGGCCGACTTGGTGGGGACGGGCACGCCCTGGTCGACCTTGTCGAGCAGTTCCCGGCGCTTGGCGTCGCACTCGGCCCACGTCTTGCCGTAGGCGAACTTGCGGGCGCGGGTGCCGTCCGGCTGGAGGACGTACACCGCGCACTGGTAGCGGCCGTCCTTGCGCTTGGTGAGGGTGCCGGCGCCGTTCGGGTTGCGCTTGCGCTGGCCGGCCATCAGGCAGCCTCCTCGATCTGGCCGAGGACGAAGTCCGTCACGGCGTGGGCAGGGATGCGGCGGGCGCCGTCGATCTTGATGGAGACGAGGCGGTGCGACCGGATGAGGTCGTAGACCTTGGAGCGCCCGAGCTTGAGCCGGGCCATGACCTCCGGCACGGTCAGGAGTTCGACGGTGGCGATGGTCATTCCGTGCTCCTTTCGGTGCGGAGGGCGTCGCGGGCGGTCTCGCGGTTGGTCCGGAGGTCGCGGGCGATGGTGGCGGCGAGAGCGGCTTCGCCGGGGGTGTGGCCGTGACCGGCGTACTGCCAGTCGGCCAGGACGAGGACGGTGTCCGGTTCTCGGTCGTCGAGGCCGAGGGCAAAGGCCTCTTGGGCGGCGCGGTAGTCGGCACGTTCCTGGCGGAGGGCGCCGAGGGTGGTCGAGTAGGCGCGGGACTTGGAGGAGAAGTGGCCGCGGAAGCCGAGCATGTGCGCCCAGGCCCAGAGGCGCCGGTCCGGGTAGAGGGCGTCGAGGTCGCGGCATGCGGTGATGAGGCGGCGGGTGTGGTCGGGGACGTGGTGGCGGTCGAGTTCGGCGAGTTCGCCGATGCGGCGGTCGAGGGTGCCGGTGTTCTCGGCGGCTTTGGTGGCGTACTTGGCGACGTAGGAGGCGACGGCCTGTTCGGTGACGTCGGAGCCGTCGCCGAAGACCTTGACCGGGCGGACGTCGAGTTGTCGGCCCCAGCGGAAGGTGCGGGCGGGCTGGTCGGCGGCGGCCGGGACGGAGACGGACGTGTAGGAGTGCGCGGCGGCGGCTCGTATCGCGTCGGTGAGGAGGCCGGCCGTGGCCCAGGCGGGCGGCGGGGTACCGGGTCCGTCGGGGCCGTCGAGGCGGACGACGGCGTGGAAGTGGAGGGCGCCGCGCTTCTGGAATTCGGCGACCTTGCCGTAGGAGACGCGGAGATGGTCCGCCAGTTCGCGGCGGGGCAGGCCGCCGCGGGCTGCGAGTTCGCGGCGCAGGCGGGTGGTGAAGCGCTGCCAGAGCTGTCCGGCGTGGTTGTTGAAGAGGACGGCGCCGGCGTAGTCGTAGGTGTCGGGGTCGAGGGCGGTGCCCAGCTCGGGGGCGTCGGGAGTGTGTGAGGTGCCGCAGCGGCAGGTGCCGCCGTGGTCGGGGCGGTTGTGGACCGGGCCGAAGGAAGGGGCGGTGAGGGTGGTGAAGACGCGGGGGTGGTCGCGGACGGTGGCGGGAATGTCACGGCGGTCGTCTCCGGCGAGACCGGAGCGGATGAGGTGGTAGGTGTCGCCCGCGTAGGTCCAGGCGCAGGAGGGGCAGCGGGAGGCGCGGCGGTTGCCGCAGGCGAGGCGGAGACGTCCGCCGGGTTCGGTGGCGGTGGAGTAGTGGTGCAGGGTCTCGCCGGTTGTCCGGTCCTTGTGGAGGGTCCAGCCGGTGAGGTGGACGGGGTCGGAGCAGCCGCCGGTGCGGCGGATCTGGTCCTCCCAGCGGGTGTAGTCGGAAGCGGAGGCGACCCGGAGGACATCTCCGAGAGTGGCCGGGTCGAGCGTCGGGGAGACGGGTTTGGGCGCCTTCTGTGTCGGGAGTGAGGCCCGGTGGGCCATGCTGGGGGTTCCTTCCGGTTGCGAGATCGATCGGCGGGGACGGCTCCCGGGCGGCGGATGCTTGGCGGTGTCGAATCCGCCCGGGGGCCGCTCAGCGGCGCTTGGCGTCGGAGGCGAGCAGGGAGCGCAGGACGACCGCACAGACGGCGACCGAGGCACCTGTGACGGCGACCGCCAGGAGCAGTGAGACCAGGACGGCGCCGACCACCAGGACGACGGCCGTGCCGGCGCCGACGAGGGCCAGGGCGGTGCCGGGGGTGAGCTGCACGACGGGGCGGCGCGGCTCCGGGGCGACGGCGAGGGCAGGCGCCGGGACCGGGCCGGTCGGGGTGCCACGGGTGACGGCGGTCGGCTGTATGGCGGCGGGCGGGGCGACGAGGCCGGTCGGCTGGGGCATGACCGGGAGCTTGGGCCGGAACATGGGTGGTCTCCTTCCGCGAGCCCGGGTTACTTGGTGGCGGTGTCGATGACGGGGGCGAGGACGCTGTCGGCGAGGAGGTAGCCGCCGAGGAGGAGCACGCAGATCAGCCACCAGGGCGGGCGGATGAGCTTGACGCCGAGGTAGCCGACGGCCAGCAGGGCGAACCAGAGGGGCACGTCCACGGTCGGTGCCTCCTAACGGACGGTGCAGCGGTGGGTGCGGGCGGCGAGCTGGGCGGCGGTCTGGCTGGAGTAGTCGGCGGACCAGCCGCAGCGGTCGGCGGTGCAGACGGCGGCGTGCGTGTTGCGGCCGTTGCGGTCGCGGTGGGTGCCGATCTGCACGGGGCCGATCCGCATCAGGGAGTGGAAGTTGTCGCGGGCGGGCATGGCGTCAGTTCCCCTCTCCGACGAAGTCGTCGGTGTGCTCGGTGAGCCAGTGACGAATCTCGGCGTGCTCGTCGCCGGTGGCCTGGTCGATGGCGGCCTCTCCGATCCGGAGGGCTTCCACCAGCCGGTTGGAACGGGTGAGTTCGGCGGCCTTTTGAAGGGCGGCGCGGATGTGCGGGCGCATGAGGTCTTCTCCTGTCAGGTGAGGTGGGCTGCGATGGCGTCGGCGAGGTGGGGCGGGACGCCGAGGCGGGAGCGGAGGGTGTCGGGGTCGATCGGGACTCCGGTGCGGGTGCGGTACTCGTCGGCGACCTTGCGGGCGTGGTCGATGAGCGCGGCGGGGACGGACGGGGCCGCGGCCGGAAGCGGGGCAGGATCCGCAGAAGGAGCCGGAGCGTCCACGGCGGCCGGGTCGGGAACGGCATCGGGCTCGAATGGCTCCGGATCCGCGACCGAGGCCGGCGCAATCGGCTCCGGCGTTGTCTCCGCCGCCGAGTGGGCGAGGAGGGTTCCGCCGAGGAAGGCGAGGGCGGGCCATCCGGCGACCCCGAGACGCAGCAGGGCAGGTGGGACGGTCAGGTCGAGGAAACCGGCGGTGGCGACGTTGGCACCGAGGGAGGCGAACAGCGCGACGACGAACCAGCACCAGCCCAGCCGGGACGGCCCGTCACTGCGCAGGCGCCGCCAGGCGGCGACCATGAGCAGGTCGACGCTCACCGGGTAGGCCCAGGCCTTCCAGCCGTTCTGTCCGGCAGCGGCGGCCAGGTCGTGCAGGTGGGCGAAGGACAGGGCACCGGCGATCACGGCCTGGATCAGGACCGCGTCGACCCGGAGGGCGTGACGGCCGCCCATCAGGCGTCGCCCGGGTAGGTGGGTCCACCGTCGGGGTCGTAGCCGTCCGGGAACACGCCCGGCGGCGGCTCGGGAAGCGACACGGCCAGGGACGGGCCCACGGCCTCCACGAAGTCGAGGTCGGCGCTGGTCATGTCGGCGTAGAGGGCGAGTTGGCCGAGGAGGAGCACGGTCCGTGCGAAATCCTCGCAGTTCGGGCACATGGCGGGATCTCCCTTCGATGGGCATGGCGAGGTAGCGACGTGGCGCGAAGACGATCGCGCCGGCCGTGGGAATGCGGCGGGGATCAGGCAGTGGCCGAGGAGGCCTTGCCCAGCGGCACGGGCCCGGAGTCGGAACCGAGGCCGGGACGGACGGGCCGGAACGGGGCCAGCTCGGGCAGGTCCGGGGTCCGGTCGGCGTGCCGGTTGCAGATGTTCACCGCCTGACGGAGCGAGGTGTGCGGGGCCCGGATGCGATGCCACCCGCCGGAGGAGTCGCCCGCGATGGCAAGTCCCCGCATCTCGGCCGGGATCTGGATCGCGGCGAGGACGGCGTCCGGCGAGATGTCGCCGAAGGCCATGTTCGCCGACGACTCGTCGTTGACGCGGTGGGCGGTCCGGCCGGTGAGCTGAGCGCGGAGCATGGTGATGCCCTTGCCGAGTTCGGAGCCGAAGCGCTGCCCGCAGATTTCGAGGTAGATGCCGGCCGCACGGCCGAGCTGGGCGAGACGGACCAGGGCCGTGACGATCCGGTCCCGGCGCCTCTCCTCCTCCTTGCTCGCGTACAGCGCGAGTTCTGCGACCTCGTCGACCAGGACGACGACCGGCGTCGGGCGAAGCTCTTCCGGCAGGTCCCAGATGTCGGCGGCGATCTCCGCATCCGGTACGTCTGAGGTGATGCGCTGCTGGTCCCGGATGAGTTGGTAGACGTCCGCCATCCGTGCCACCAACGCATCGAGTAGTTCGGCGGCGGCGTCGGGGGTGTCGGCCAGTGCGGAGAACCGTCGGGCCAGCGGGAACAGTTCGACTCCGCGCTTGCAGTCGATTCCGACGAGGGCGACGTCCATCGGGGCGAGGCCGACGACCAGGTTGCGTTGGTAGACGGACTTTCCGGACTCCGTGGCGCCGAGGGTGAGGGCGTGGGGTATCGCCCGGTAGTCGCGGTAGTGCACCGAGCCGTCCTCTCGCAACGCGACCGGCACCCGCATCGGCCGGGACTCGGCAGCCGCGGCCGGCATCTGCACGCGCTTGAGCACGTCGTAGCCGGTCATCCATACCTCGACGACACCCGACCGCAGTTCCCGCGAGGTCACGCCGTACATCGAGAACGAGTGCCGCAGCCGGTCCGAGGCGGCGGCGACGTCGAAGGCGTCCTGCCCGGGGCGGAGCTTGAGTCGCAGGACCAGGCCGGTCCGGGTGGGCCGCAGCCGCAGGATGCGCGGCGGGCGCGGCTCAGGTAATGGCCGATGGGTGGTGCGGGCGAGCGCGAGTCGCCACCGGGCGGGTGGGACGGTCAGCCCGCACGCGTCCATGACCGAGCCGTACCTGACCAGGACCCGCAGCACGGCCAGCGTGACCCCGAAGGTCAACCAGTACCAGGCGGGGCGCCGCCACCGCAGGAGCCCCACGGCGGCGACGACCAGCACCAGAGCGACCGCGAACCGGGTCACGATCAGGCCGCCTCTGACCCTGCGGCGGCGCCGACCAGGGAGGTGACCGCGACTGCTCGGAACGCGATGCCGTGCCGCTTCTGGCCGTTGAAGTCGTTCTCCCAGGGACGGGCGATCAGACCGGTGAGCGCGACCGGCGTGCCCATGGTCAGCTCACCGGAGATACCCGGCTCCGGGACGGTGACGGACAGGATCTCCACCTCCTCGTTCGCTGCGAACATCACGTCCACCGTCATCAGCCTCGCCCCTGTCTCGGTGTCGGTGGCGATCTCGCCGGTACGGCGGTCACGCACCTTGACCTGCGGGGACTTGGCGACCATCACGACCGCACCCGCGGTGTCGACGGGAATCTGACGCACTTCGATCACTCCTCTATAGATGCTGAACTTCGCCACTCATGTACATGAGTGACATGAAGAAGAGTGCATCACTCCTATACATGAGTCAACCCGCCGCGAAGGAGAACTCGCGACGGGCTGTGAGGAGTTGAGCGGACGTCAGTCGTCCGCAGGGATCCGATACTCGAAAACGAACTGGTCAGCGGCCATGAGCGTGTCGCACACCTCCACAACCAGGCCCGCGGTCGTACGAGCCTCCCTGATCAGGTGGACCACCGGGGCCCCCGGGCTCAGTGCCAGCTCCACCGCCTCCGCCTTCGAGGCCGGCCGCGCCTGCAACGTCTCGACGAACTCCGCGAACTCATGCCCGTGTTCTTCCAGTCGGGCGTAGATGCCACCGCCACCGGGGTTCTCGGCGAACAGTTCGGGGATGTCCTTCACCACGCCCCAAGGCAGGTACGACGTCGCGGTCTCGACCGGAGTGCCGTTACGGAAGTACAGGCGACGACGGGCCAGCACCTGCGTACCGGTGGGAACGCCCAGCCGCTCCGCGGCGCCTTCGGGGGCCTCCGTCGGCCCGATGTAGAGGACGCTCACCTTGGCCGTGGCTCCGGACTGGGCCGACTCCGCGAGGTAGGCCGCCTGCCCACCCTGCCGGAGCGAACGCCGGAAACGATCGGAGGAGCGGTGCCGCACCGGAGGGCGGTTCTTCACGATCGAGCCTTTGCCGTGCCGTGTCTCGACCAGCCCACTCGCCCGGACCTCGACCATGGCCTTGCGGATCGTCCCGCCGGACACGCCGTAGCGGTCCACCAGCTCGGACTCACTCGGCACCATGTCGCCAGGCTTGAGGACCCCTGCCCGGATCTGCTGCACGATCTCTTCCGCGATCTGCACGTACCGAGGCCCGGAACCGACCCCTCCAGCCGCAGTTCCCATAGTCGTTCCCTGCCTCCTATGCTCCTCTACATGAGTCAACCACAGGAAGCGACCATGCCTCCCCTGCACTCCGTGTCCGTGGCCGGAGCAGTAGTGCGCGAGGACGGCCGCCTCCTGGCGATCCGCCGAGCCGACAACGGCACCTGGGAGCTTCCCGGCGGCATCCTCGAACTCGACGAGACCCCGGAAGCCGGCGTCGCCCGCGAGATCCTGGAGGAGACCGGCATCCACGTCGAGGTCGACCAACTCACCGGCGTCTACAAGAACATGACTCGCGGAATCGTGGCCCTGGTCTTCCGCTGCCAGCCCTCCGGCGGCACCGAACGCACCTCCAGCGAGTCCACCGCCGTCTCGTGGCTCACGCCCGACGAGATCAGCGACCGCATGTCCGAGGTCTTCGCAGTGCGCCTCCTGGATGCCCTGGACGGCAACGAACCTCACGTCCGCAGCCACGACGGCAGGCGCCTCATCCCTGTCTAGTCCCAGGTGATGTTTGACGTTCTGGTCCCAGTTGATGGCTGACGGTGGGCCTAGACAACATCGGAAACCTTGTGGGGCTTGTTCGCCTTCACGTGGCGGACGGGGATGTCGGTGGTGCGCTGGATGACGCGGACCTGGCCGTCCAACTCGACCGTGAGGGTCGATTCCGCCACGTGCACGGTGATGGTCCGGCCTGCGTACGGGCGGCCGAGGGAGACGACCTGGCGGCAGACCATGACCGTGCCGACCGCGCTGACCCGCCGCTGGACACGGACCGGCTCCACCCGGGGGCGGGGTGGCGGGCCCGCGGGCCGCAGGCCACGCAGCCGCTGCACCTCGTCGGCACCGAGCGGGTTGGGCCGCACCCGCAGCAGTTCCCGTGAGGCGAGGTCGAAGAACGACAGTGTCTCGCCGTCGATGCGGATGCCGACCTGGCGGCCTCCGAGGATCTCCGCCGCCAGGACCTGGTGCCCGCACAGACCGACCAGGCCGCTGTTGTTCACCACCCGGTCCACCTCGAACGCCGCCCCGTCACCGCCGGGAAGCGGGGCCGGCCCCGCCGGACGTCCGCCCCGGACCGCCAGCCGTCCCAGATCCGCCACCGACAGGTGCGACCGCACGGTTTTGATCCGCGCCCCGGCGACCAGCAGATGGATCACCTGCGTGTCGGCCCAGAACGTCACCGTCAGCCCCGAGCGGGCCGGACCCAGCCAGAACTGCTTGCCCGCGACCTGCAGATTCCCGCTCGCGGGCACCACCCGCTCGAACTCCACCGGCCCACCGGACTCCACCGGCACCGCTGCCGGGACCACCTCAGGCAGGACGGCCGGAGCCTCGGAGCCTTCAGCCCGAGCCGGCACCGGCCCCGGCACCGGATCCGGTGCCGCTGGGGGTGTCCGCTGCTGCGGCACCAGCGCCAGCACTCCGGGGATCTTCAGGCCCAACACGTCCCGCTCCTGCTCGGCAACCGGGGCGAACCGGTCGCCTGGAGACTGCATGTCCAGCGCCTGATGCGGCCGCGAGGAGTTGTACTCCTCCACCCAACGATCCAGCGCCGCCTGAGCCGCCCCGATGCTCTCGAACGCGCCGCAGTCGTCCAGGAGTTCACGCCGCAGCGTCTGGTGGAACCGCTCCACCTTGCCCGTCGTGGTCGGCGACGCCGGCTGGGTCAACCGGTGCGCGATCCCGTTCTCCCGGCAGATCCGGTCGAACAACACCTCACCGCCCTGCCCGAACCGGTCGGTGAACTGCTTGCCGTTGTCCGTCAGCACCTCCTCCGGCACCCCGAACCTCTGCATCGCCCGGGCGAACGCCGCACACACCGCCCGCCCCGTCGCCCGCTCGACCACCGACGCGATCACGCAATACCGGGAATGATCGTCCACACCGGTCACAACCTTGGCCTCGGTCAGCTCACCCGTCACCGGGTCGACCAGCATCACCCCGCCAACGATGTCCATCTGCCACAACTGCATCGGCCGATCCCGCTGCCAGCGCTTGTAATCCGACCGCTTCCGCCGCCGCACCCCCGGCTCCACCAGCCCGTGACGGACCAGGATCCGATACACCGTCATCCGTGACGGCACCGGCCCCACTGCCCCGGACCGCTCCAGCACATGAGCGATCCGCCGCGGCCCCCATCGAGGATGCTTGCGCCGCAGCTCACACACAGCCGCCTCCACCTCCGCAGAAGCCTGATGCGGACACGAGGCCGGCCTACGTGAACGATCAGCCAGCCCCGCCAGACCGGAGGCGGCATACCGCGACTTCCACCCGCTCACCGTCTGCCGCGACACCCCCAGCCGGGCAGCGACCTCCGTCACCGTCGCACCCGCCAGCACCGCAAGCACAGCCCGGTATCTCTGCTCGACAACCGACAACTCCACCAGCGCCAATCCCGGCCTCCCCACACGCACCGCAACGACGCGCACAGAAAAGCCGAACACGGCCACTGTCAACCATCAGCTGGGACCGAAGTGTCAAGCATCTCCCGGGACCGGACACAGGCGCCTCATCCCAGCGGGGTAAGACCTTCTCTCCATCATCAAGGCGGCTCGCTCCGCTCACCGCGCGCGGCCCGGCCCCCGGCCGGGCCTGCGCTCCTGTCTCCGCCCCGCTCCAGCCCGGCCGCAGTCCGTGCCACGCTCTCAACTATCAACCGAAGAACGAGATATTTGACCTTTCATGGTGCGCGGACGCGTAGAGTCCGCCGCACGTCGACTATGCGAAGAAGTCTTCTCTGGCCTTGGCGGGAAACACCATATGCGATAGCTCGTACAGGCTGTCACAGTCTACTAGCGGCCTGATCTTACTATCTTTCCACCCGTTAGCTGGGGATACCACTGGCTCGTGAGGAGTGGGCACTTGGTTCGCGTAGTCGCTCGCCTTTCGGAGAACAATTGAATCATGGAGTGGGTGCCAAATAGAAACCTTTCCCCAAGGGTGGTGTAGCCATAGGATATTTGGCCCAGTTTCCCGCCAATCCCTTCCCCTATCATTTCCAAACTGGGCGTGGTTGGGGTGATTTTGCTTCCTGTAGTAGAAGGCGATGGGGGACCTCTTTGAATACTTGATGTCCAAGTAGTCAACGCATTGAAGAGTGACTCCGTAAGTCCACTCCTCGTAAACGGCTGCGGCATACAAGATCCCGGAGCCGCCCTTATATGACACCTCAGTTTCAAGCGCTTCCTCGTGTTTCTCTGTCGCGATTATCCGGCTTCCCGCACTGGAAGATACTTTTTGAGTAATGCTCTGCTTGACCTCATCGCGCGCGCTCGCACCGACTGAAAGCGCGGGAATCGCAGTGTGCCCCAGCTTGGCCGACAGCTCGGTTGCAGCCGTGTGTATGAATGTCTCCTCGCGCAGCACTCCATAAAGAGTACTCTTCTCATCGGCCACCTCTATAGTGGCCGATATGTGCTTCTTTTGGGTTACGTCCACTCCCTCTGGTGATTCAATGACTTTCAGCTTCTCGCCGACGAGGGGGTGATCTGCCGCCCCGAGGAAACGGCAGTAAAAGAGAAATCGATACTGGCGCCACTTGCGAACGTCTTGCTCGTCGCGATGCCATCCTTGGGGAGTAAGGAGAACCGTGTACGGGACGATAAGGGCATAATCCCTCGCGCCAACCCTGACGATATCGGATCGCTCGGTTATAGAATTCATGACCGTCTCCCGTCCGAATGGACCGGCAAGGGTAGCCGCTTAACCTAAGGCGGACCGGACTCACGCTCATGCGGCTACAGAACCTTCCTCTACAAGCATGCTACGGGGCGAGGATGAACGCATCTCGGTAGGGCCTTGCGCTGGTATCCCCACCTCACTCCTATTGGCAACTCCCCATAATCCGGAGAGTGTTTGGCACTCGTGAGGCGTCACAGTGGTGCTGTTGAGAGCGACTTGGCCAGCGGGTTTCCCAACCTGAGCGCTCCCGCTTCACCGTCACGTGTCGGCCGTCGCAGGTTGCTCTGGTCATCACCCCGCAAGCGTGGCTGAGGCCGGTGGGGGGGAGCGAGGCACACGCGTGCGTGGTCGGTCGGCGCGCCCGCCGTCGTGGCTGACTGTCGTCGGCTGGGGTACAGGCGGGCCCCGGATCGGCTCTGGAGTGATGACTGTGCCGCAACTTGAGAGGGCGGGTGGCGAAGCTGTCAAGTCCGCCCCCGACGGCTGACACCAACAGCCCCGGACGCGGCGGTCAGCGCCGAACCCCAGCGGACGGTCAGCCGAGGACCACGGCCGGTTGACCGACGTCGTTGGCCACCGGTGATCGACCTGATAAGGATGAGGCCGGCCCTTCAAGCCTTTGCTGTCAAAATAGTGAGTCTTGGCTACCTTGCTCGATCGTGCTATCTGACGCCTCGGGTGCAATCGCCACTAGTTCAAGTATCTGCGGATCATAAAGCCAGTAGTAGTGACCCTCTAGTTCCTGGCGGCCAGAAATCCTCAATGCAAGATTATTGCGATGCGCATCAACTGCCATGTCATAATGTTCAACCTTGAGACGGACTCTCATTTTTCGGGCCTCTGTTCCGCCCAGAACGTCCAAACGGACAACTCCAGGATTTCCTGGCTTTGGGCGTTCAAGTAGCGTAACCGTTCCCAAGACCGTGACGAATAGCGGATCGACTGTCGCGGCCAACATATTCCCAGCCCGCTCCAGTGCCGCATAATCTGAAGGTGCGAATTCGAGCTTATGCCGCTCGGCGACACGCCCCGAGAATAGGTCTTCGGCTGAATTTAGCTCGACCTCAACCTCGGCACCCTCCGAGTCTCTAATCAAATTGCGGACCGCTTGAGTCAGCTCGTAACAGAAGCCTCTATTGACATTCTCAACGAACGAGTAGGTCGAACCGGTCTCCTTGAAGTGATCGACAGCCTCACGTGCGGCCTCAAGTGCCCCCACGAGCCCGAGAGTAATTTCACGCCCGGTATGCCGCCCAATAAGCGGAATAGTGTCACCTGGCTTGACTTTCCTCTCAGAGAAGACCTCGTCCGGAGGAGCGTAGGCGGTGATCACGTAGCTTCCCACCTCAGTCTGCCCCATCAGGACCGAATCCAGGAATGACTTCGCCAGAAAACTATTGGAGTTTCCATAGTAGGCGGCTTTAGATTTCCGGGTTTTTGCCGCAACGACCATGGATTTATGCGCACCTGCATGGAGATCCTCGCCAGCACTCCATGGAATTGTCCCTTTCCGGGAGGCCACTTCCTTGTGAAACTTCATCTCGTCACCCAAGGCATGCAGAGTTGCAGCACGGGTAAGGATCGCACGAATCCTTTCATCGCCCAGCTTCCAAGCCTGCGCCACCGCTTGACTGAGCAGATCAGAGTAGTCGTCCGTTTCTCGATCCTGGGGTAGCAAGAGGCCGCCATTCGATCGATCGCCAGAATCCGACCTCGGCCGCCAACGGCTATAGAGGTTGGCCTGGCCGCCGAATTTCTGCCACCCGCTCGCTTCGAGAGCGAGAGCAAGCTGACTATCCGTGAGGTGCTCGGCGACCTCGCGGAAATCTGGTGCCCTCACGGCGCACCTCCCTTGCCTATTCGCTCCATGATGGCACACAATGCGACGTCGTCAAATATTTGACTTGTGGAAACTCTAACCGCCGTATAGTTTTCCCCGGACGGCTGAACTCCCGTAACGCTCCGCCAGTATGCGCAATGTCGCAATTGAAATATGTCGTGACTGGCTTCAACCCATTTAGCGATATCTTCAGGCACTATCATGGCTACCAGTATGCGGTGAACAATCACATTGGGGCGCGCAAGAAGCTTTAGACGCTCATTGGAGAGATTCACCGAAACGAACCCATTTGCAGGGTTGGGTGCCGAGGTCCAAGTGCTCTTTAGCTGTATCTTCAGATCTATCTGGCAATCCGCCGTGTGGGACTCTGAAGTGTGGCTCAGCTTCCAATCGATTCCGTCATCCGGCTCGGGTTTAGCCATGGTGCAGCCAGCTGCCGCAGCGACTGCCCGAAGGTAGCCGTCTTGCAACATCTCCATCCGTTGCTTCTTGGGCAAGTCCCCCCGCAGCGGCACGTCAGGCACGGCGGCTCTAGCATCGATCATTCATCCCCCCAACATGTCCCCTAGATCACATGCTAGAAGCAAGTGGTCACGGTGGGTAGGGGGAGGCGCCGACACGGCTCCGGTGCAATCCGCTGCGGGCACCCCACCATCGTGACGGGCTGGCCGTCGCGGCTTGCTCTGATCAACGACACAAGCCGGTAGCGTGGCTAAGGCCGGCGGGGGTACAGCGAGGCACACGCGCGCCTGGTCGGTCGACGCACCCGCCATCGTGGCTGACTGTCGTCGGCTGAGGTTCGTGCCACTGTCGTGCCAGATGCCGGGGTCAGCCACGGTCAACGAGGGTGTCTCGAGGTCACGTTCTCGGCAGCCTGACCAGCCATCAAAGGCCCATCTCGGCGCCACGATCCCCCCGCCTCTCTCCTAAAGCGGTGGTCCACACGTGTCGGGTGAGATCATCCGTGGATGGCAGATGCACAGCTACCCCCAGGCTGGACCCTCCACCAGATTCGCGACGTATCCGGGGACCGGGAGGCTGTCGCGCTGGATCCAAACCGGGCGGTGAAGTGGGTGGCCGGCGCCGGAGCCCCCGAGGTGCTGCAGGCAGAGATCATTCTCGGGTTCCACAGCCTGTGCCTCGTGAAGCCTGTTGATGACGACGACTGGTACATGGGCAGCCTGTACGACGACGGCAGCATTGATTGTTGGGGAGCCTACGACGATCTGTACGAGGCACTACGCGGTCTGTAGTGGCATGCAGGCTGGTCTCCAGACCCCATGGCTCATGACCGGCCCGGGCCGTCCTCGGGCCGTCGGAGGCTGCTCAACGACGACCAACGCCGACAAACGTCGACGGCTCCGCCGCTGGTCAGCGAGCTGACCGGTGGCGGAGCCGCAGATCGCAGGCTTGTGACTTCAGAACTTCGGCTACTGGGTGTATCCGACTGCTCTCGACTCACCCTCGTTATCGTCAGGGAGGCCCCTCTGCGCCACTCCTATCCACCGCCGCCTTTTGTGCGCCGTAGTCCGGTTGCTGGTCAGTCGTGCAGGACCGGGAAGTTGGGATGGAGATAGCGCCAATCCAGCGCCATGTTGCGCAGGGCTTGGGTGACCGCATTCGGCAGCTCGCCGGCAGCCACGAGTTCCTCGTTCAGGTGCTCGCTGCCGCCGCGGAGGCGTCCTGCGCCGGTCGGCTCGCCGAGAAGGTCGGTGCTGAGCGTGTTCTCTAGCCACGGATCCCCCTGCACGCCGGAAGCAATGTGCAGTTCGATGGGTGGCGCGGGAATCGACGCAGTGCCGAGCAGCTCCAGGGTGAGGGTAGGCAGGGCGTGCCGGATCAGCGCGCGTACAGCCTCGTAGCACGCTTGCACCCACAAGTCGTTTGCGATCTTCTTGCCACCGGTCCAGAGAAGCAGGTCGAAGAGCAGGTCCAGGCTGCTGCCGCCGTTGGGCAGCGTGGCACTGCACTCCAGGCGTATGCCCGCCTGATGTGGACCGGGAACGAGATGGCCAGCCGCGAGCCGGACGTGACGACCGTTCCCGTGCTCGGGATCGATCGTCCATGGCTGCTGGTCCTGGTGGGACCCTACCCGCTGCACAAGCGCGTGCAGCCGCTCCGGCAGCTCGTACGCGCCTGTGAGACTGGGCGCGCTTAGCGACCGCATGAGGGCGTCGACCGTTGTGCCGTGCAGCCGAAGACGGGCGGCGTCCCTTCGCAGTGGCCGGGAAACCGCGGCACGGATGACTAGGTCGGGCGGCGCCGCAGCCCTCTGGAAGCGTGTGGCCGAGCGGTGGTCAGGCAGGAAGCGCGGGTCACCGGTGTAGGCAAGCACCGGATCGGCGGCCTGCTGGAAGAGTGCGTACACGAGGCGACGGTCAGCGGGAATGTTGCGGCCGTCCAGACGGACTCGGACGACTCCCTGGTGAAACAGCGGTCGGGGCACGCTGTCCGGGTCAATCCGCACTACGAGAAGGAGCCGGTCGTCCACAGTGACCGGGATGACATCCGGCGTCCAGCCAGGCGGGTCGAAGGTGGTCGCCATCTTGCTGACCAGCCGGTCTTTGTCGATCGCCTTGACCCCGACCAGTTCCCCGGGCAGGTTCTTGTCCTTGGGGTGGGCGTCAACGCCAATGAGGACGATGCCGCCGTAACTGTTAGCCATGGCTGCGACAGTGTCGGACACTGCATCGACATTACGTTTGTAGTCGAGGGTGAAACTCTCCTCCAGTTCCAGCGCCAGGAAGCCGCGGACCATCTCACTGTTGATCAACTCGACGGGGGCGCTAAACAGGGGATGTGCGAGGTTCGGCATGGTCATCAGCATGGCGTCCCTGCACCCTTCGGCGCACACGGTTTCTTTACATGGGCGACTGAGAATGAAACGCCCTTCAGCGCTTCAGTGCTGGCCTCTGTTCGCGCGTGCGACTCTCCGCCCCACCGCTTGCGGCCGACTGCCAGATCGGAACTGAGCTGACGTCCGCCGATCCCGCGCACCGGAGCCGCACGAGGTGAGTGTCTAACTGCGTGACAACGCCGACGAACATCGGCGGACGAGCACGAACGCGTGCGGACCGTCAACACAGGTCGGAGGTACGACCGCCCAAGGTAGAAGCTCCAAGCAAGTTGCTTCGGGACGAAGAGGTCCCGGCGTCTGGGCCAGCCGTAAGGTGAGGCATGCGAAACGACCGACACAACGAGCCGCTCTCCGACGAGGAGCTGGAATTCTTCTTGCAGTATCTCCGTCGCTTCGCCCAGCACGACGTCGATCAGTTCGCGCTCTTGGAGGTGGGCGACCCCGAGTACCCGGTCTACGTGACGCTGTCGCGGGCCCTGGAACCTGGTATCGATCGTGCCGCCTACCGCCGTCCGTAGCCGGACGAGGTCGAGTCGGATGACGTCAACAGCGCCCTATGTCGGCGGTTGCGGCGGTCCCACTCAGGTCGAACTCGTAGGTTCCGCTGCTGCGACGGGCTGACGAACGATGATCCTCGCGCTATTGCTGGGTCATGAGGTACGCGGCAGCGGGTGGGTACACACCCATGGAGCAACAGCGCCGGGAACAGCTGCGGTTGGAGGTCGCCGAGCGGTTCGAGAGAGGTGAGGCGACCGTGGATATCGCACGGGAGCTTCGGGTGACGCCACGCTCGGTGCGGCGCTGGCGGCAGCTGTGGCGGCGGGGCGGTGTGGAGGCGCTGGCCTCGGCTGGCCCTGTCGCGCGGGAGAAGCTGACGCAGCGGCAGTGGGAGAAGGTCGCCGCGCTGCTGGATGCCGGACCGGCCAATGCCGGGTTCGAGGACGACCAGCGCTGGACCCTGGCGCGGATCGCTGTGCTGATCGGCCGCACCTGCCACGTCTCCTACACCCTCACCGGGGTGAGCAAGCTGCTGGACCGGCACGGCTACTCCTGGCAGGTCCCGGTGCGGCGCTCGGCGGAGCGCGACGAGAAGGAGATCGCCCAGTGGCGGGAGGAGACCTGGCCGACGGTGGAAAGACCGCTGACGAGCTCGGCGCCTACGTCTGCTTCGCCGACGAGGCCGGACAGGCGCTGAGCCCGCCGCGCGGACGGACCTGGGCCCGGCGCGGCGCCCGTCCACAGGTCAAGGTCCACGTGCGCCGCCGTGGCCGGGTGAATGTGCTCGGCGCGGCCTGCTTCCGTCCCGGCGGGGGCCGGGCGCGCTTCGTCTACCGGCTGCTGACCTGGCGGGGCCGCAAGGGTGAGCGCAAGAGCTTCGGACTGCGCGAGTACCGGGTGTTCCTGACCGCGCTGCACCAGCAGTTACGGGCCCCGGTCGTGCTGGTCTGGGACAACATCAACGTCCACAAGACGCCGGAGCTGACGGAGTGGATGGAGCGGCAGGAGTGGCTGCGCGTGTTCCATCTTCCCCGGTACGCACCGGAGTTGAACGCCGTCGAGGGCGTGTGGTCGCTGCTCAAACGGAGCATCGTCAACTTCCTGCTCGCCGGCCTCGACGAACTTGAGGCTCTCGTCCGCAGCCGTCTCAAGCAGATCCAGTACCGCCCCGACGCGATCATTGGCTGCCTCACCGAAACCGGACTGACCTTCGCCCCTCCATGATCCCGAACCCGGACGCTACGAGTTCAACCTGAGCAGGCACCGTCGCAGATGCCGCAACGAGGCATACACGAGCGTGGTCGGCTGACGGACCCACCGGTGTGACTGGCTGTCGTCGGCTGAGGTTCAGCATCCCCAAGGCATATTGGCCAAGCGCAGGCACGGCGCGACGGGTAGGGGAGGGGATCCCCGGGCAGTGCTCGGGGTCCCTCCCCGTCTGGAAGGGCTGCTATGGGCAGGTGCCGTTCACGACCTTTGGTTCAGATGCGGTGCGGATCCCTAGCCGTCAGGAGGTCACCGCGGCTGATCGCGACACGGAGGACGTCCCGGAGGGCATCGGCCAGCTCCCGTGTCAACCGCCGCATCTCCTCCAGGTCCGCGTCAGGGTGATCGAGCCTCTCGGACGACCGCTCCAGCAGTTCGGCCGCCGAGCCGAGTTGGGCCGATTCGATGCTGTCGGCCAGACGGGACATGTAGCCGTCCCGGTCGTCGGTGCTCAGGTAGCAGGGCTTGCCATCCGGGCCCGACCACGGGAGAAGGCGCAGTTCGTTCGGTACCGTCATCCTTGCGCCTGCCTCTCATCGATCACGCGGTGGATGGTGAAGACCGCGTCGACTCGGTCCCCGGGGAACGTCAGTAGGGCCGCTTCTACGACTCGGCCGGTGAAGTCGGTCGAGACGCGGGTGACCGAGAGGACGGGTGAGGCGGAGCCGATACGGAGGGCCGAGGCTTCGTCCGGCGTCGGTGGGCGGGTGCACACCGTCTCCCGCGTGGTGGCCGGCGGCGGGCCGAGGACTGCAAATCGCGCAAACGCTTGTCTGCACGCCGAGTTGTCGTCGAGCACACCGGCCGGGGCCAGGTCGCGCGGCATGTAGATGTGGGCCAGGCCGTGAGGCGTCTCCTCTTCGACGCTGAGGCAGGAGAACTCCGCGAGGGGACTGCCCACGGGCACCTTCAGCAGCGTCGTCAGGTGCCCGTGAGCCGGGACCGTGGTGCTGTGGACGGAGACGCGCAATGACGGCTCCGCGGCGGTCCACGGGTCCAGCGTGCCCCAGCCGCCGACGTACATGATCTTGCGATGGGGTCGGCGGACGAAGTTGCCCTTGCCGTGGATCTTCTCGACGAGGCCTTCGCCTTGGAGCGCCGCGAGGGCACGTCGCAGCGTCACCGTGCTGACCGCATACCGCTCTGCAAGGACGGTTTCGGACGGCAGGCGTTCGCCGGGTTGGATGCGCCCGGTCGTGATCTGGCGCCGGAGGTCGTCGGCGATGTCGTGGGGGCGGGACGGCATGGTTCCGGTCACCGCCTTCTCGGCGTTCGCATGACGGCGAGGCGGGTACGCGTGTGGATGGTCAGCAGCTCGCCCGACTCGAAGACGAGCTGCTTGACGCCTTGGGGAAGCTGGAAGAGGTCCCGCACCTGGCAGGCTCGGCCGCCGAGTTGGATGACGTCACCGCGCTGCACGGTGTTCGCGGTGACCTCGATGTTGGAAACCAGTGGACTGCCGCCGCCTCGTTCGCTCATCACGCCACCTCCTCAGGCAGGGACCGGTCACGCTCCAAGTGGCACGGGCAATCGCACGCCTCGTAGATCACCGGCACATCGACCGGCGTCAAGACCGGTGAGAACTCAGCGCAGACGAGGTGCGTGCCGATGCAGCAGGCGGCCGAGCGATACGGGGCAGCCGCGTCGTCCGTGCGATGCGTCGGCTGTCGGCGAGGCGGCATCAGTGGGCCCCCGCGAGGGCCGACCAAGCGTCGGCCGGCAGATGGGGAGCGACGACCACCGGGCGGCCGGCGCGTACCTGGGCCTCCCAGGCCAGAACGTAGGGGCGGACGAGGGCGACGTCCTCACGCCTGAGTGGCTGTCGATGGTCTGGGGCGGCGATGGCCCGGCTGGGAGCAACAGTCGATGTGTCAGCAGCCGTAGGCGAGGTGGAAGGGAGCGGTAAGGGGCGGCGGTGCCTGCCCTTCGGGAAGGACCGCGCTCTGGTGAGAGAGAAGGCGCGACGGATACAGTTGAGCACGCTGGTCAGCTCCTATCGCTGATGGCCCGGTCCCCCGACATCGCCCGTCGTGGGGACCGATTTGCGTACGACCGCCCAGAGGGTGCAGCCGTTCAAGCTGGTGGCGAGGAGCCCGAAACGGTCGGCCTCAGCCACCACGTCCAGGACCTCCCGCCAGGTCTCGACGGAGAGCGCGTCCGGCACCTCCGCCTCGACCGTCGTGTGCCGGGGGTGTTCCTCCACTCGCGTGAGTAGCCCGAGGGCGGACAGTCGAGCGGCGAGGGCCGCCGCGCTAACTCCCGATACGGGCACAGGGCAGCCTCCGTCACCAGCGATCACTTTGAGTGAAGCTAGTTAACTAGGTTAGAGCTAGTGGACTAGATTTTCCATATGCCTGAGCAGCCGCCCTATCTCCGCATCGCCGACGAGCTCCGGCGACGCATCGCGGAGCACGTGTGGGAGCCGGGGGACCGCCTGCCCTCCCGCGCTCAGATCGGCCAGGAGCACGACGTGGGCGAGAACGTGGTCCGCCGGGCCCAGGAATTGCTGATCTCCCAGGGTGTGCTGGAGGGGCGGGCCGGATCGGGCACGTACGTCGCCGAGCCCCGGCAGCGGGTACGGATCGTCCGGTCCTCGGCGCGAGAGCAGCCCAGCGGATCGCCGTTCCGGGGCGACATGAAGGCCGTCGGCAGGCAGGGCGATTGGGAGAGCCGGACGGACGCGAAAGTGCCCGCGCCTGCCGACATCGCCGCGCGACTCGGGATCTCCGAGGGCGAGTTGTGTGTCCGGACGACGTACGAGTTCCTGGCGGACGGCCGGCCAATTCAGCTCTCGACGAGTTGGGAGCCGTACGACCTCACCGCGGGCTCTCTCGTCGTTCTCCCCGAGGGCGGCCCGCACGCCGGCGCCGGAGTCGTGAACCGCATGGCCGCGATCGGAGTCACCGTCGGCCATGCTGTGGAGCAACCGGAACCGAGGCAGGCGACCGCGGAGGAAGCCTCACTGCTCGGCATCCAGAAGGCCGCGCTCGTCACGCACATCCGGCGGACGTACTACAGCGACGACGGGCGGCCCGTGGAGACGGCGGACATCGTGGTGCCTGCAGCTCACTGCGAGATCGTCTATGAGATCCCGATCAACCGGTAGCCCTGTCTAGGGTTCTCCGTATGGCCTACGATGCTCCGCTCTGTCCCGAGTGCCACCAGCCTCTGAGGTCGGGCGGCCTGGTGCTCGCCGGGCGGGACGACGACGGCCGACGGACCTGCCGGGCATTGTGGCGGTGCGCGGACCGGCACACGTGGTGGCAGTGGGCGGATCGGCCGGAGGATCCGTTGGAGGTCTGCCCAGTTCCGAACCTGTTTCGGTGACATCCAACGCTGACATCAACGAGGCCGGACGACGGCATACGTCAGCACCCCCGGGCGACCGTCGGACCAGCCGCCGACAGCCCCGGAGGGGGCCGTAGATCGAACTCCTAAAGCGGGTGTCGCAGGTTCGAATCCTGCCGGGGGCACAGAGAGAAGGGCCAGCTCAGGAGGGGTTTCCTCCCAGGCTGGCCCTCCGCCGTTTCAGGCGCCGCCGACACGCCGTGCCACACGCATGCCACTATGGGTCCGCAGGGTCCTTCTCGGACGGCTCGGAGGCCGCTCCCCCACCGTTGCGGATCATGGCCCCGAGCCGGTCGGCGATGGCCCGGTCACGGTCACTGGTCATGTGCTGGTAGACCAGCGCGGCCCGGGAGCTGCTGTGGCCCATCCGCGTCATCAGCTCCCGCGTGCTGGCTCCGGCCGTCGAGGCCAGCGTGTTGCCCGTGTGCCGAAGATCGTGGAAGTGCAGCGCGACCGAGATGCCCGCAGCCTTCCGCGCCTTGGCCCAGTCGTCCCGGAAGTTGCTTCGTCGCAGCAGCCCTCCCTGCGGTCCGACGAAGACGTACCCGTCGCGGCCAGGAGCGGTGAAGTGCTCCACGTAATGCGTGACCGCGTCGAGCAGTTCGGCCGGGAAGGAGACGGAGCGCATACCGGCCGCGGACTTCGGTGAGCCGGCCGTCCTGCAACTCGGCCTGAGCCCGGCGCACGGTGACGGTCAGCCTCTTGAGCCCACATGGTGCCGGACGCTAGCAGCAGCCGGGCATCCCGGATGAAGGAGGGGATCGGGAAGGGAGCGTGGACGACTGGTCACCACCTGGACGCCGCAGCACTGCACCACTACCGCGCCAGATTGATCGGGGAACAGCGGGGAACCACGGTGAAGACGGTCGAGCCCAAAAGGAGCAAGGGCCGTATGTTCGCCCAGAGCAGCGCTCGAACCGGCCACGAATGTCGGCGGCGGCTGAAATCTGGTTCTGGATCACTTTCCGTGCAGCGTTGACGGACGGTCACGGGCCCGCCCCCGCCGCACGGTCACCCGGCCAGCAGGACGCGCTTGCGGAGCAGGGCCAAGCCCG
>NZ_JAFFZS010000053.1 GCF_016921115.1 Streptomyces actuosus | reverse complement strand
TCAAGGAACGGACGCTTCCTTCGTACTCACCCTCTCGGGCTTTCCTCCGGGCGCTTCCCTTCGGTGTCTCCGACTCTATCAGATCTTTCCGACCCGATTTCCTCGGTGCTTTCCAGGTTCCCGCTCTTGCGTTTCCCTTTCCGGCGATTCCGACTCTATCAGATCCTTTCGGCGTCCGATTCCCAGTCGGCGGGAGGTGTCATGGGCTTTCGGGATTTCGCCCGTCGGCCTTTCGACATTCACTACGCTAGCCCATTCCCCGGGCCGATTCATAATCGGCCCCGCGGTCTCGAATTCAGGGCATGCGGACACGCCTGAACTGTTCCCGTTGCAGGGGAGTGAGTTGGTAGTGGGTTGGCCGCTCCGGCTGCTGGCGATCGCCGTACCCGGTTCAGCGGCTCGGGCTACGTTACGCACCTTCCCGGCACGCGTCAACTTCAGCGGCGCCGCCTCGGGACACGGGCCCGCACGAGGCCACCGTCGGCTCGTCGGCCGACCGGAATCGTCACAGGTGGACGCCTCACCCCTCGGACACTCCGCTGCGCGGAGCGCCACGTACCCGGTCGGCGGGCACGAGCAGGAGTGCCCTCGGCGTCCTCGGCACCCTGTGGGGGTCTCACCGGTGGTGGACGTGCCGGTTCCGCCGTGTTCCCGGTCCGCGTCCAGGGCCGTCGCCGGCCGCGCGGGACTTTGGCGGGCTCCTCGCTGTTTCCGGCCGAGAGTTCTGCGGTCCGGGCAGGCGGTGTCCTCGACGATCCCGCCCGCGCGCAGCGGCTCAGGCTCCGGCCGACGGCTTGGCTCTCGGGCTCAGCCGGTACGCCGAGACCGTCGGATCACCGGCGAGATAGAAGCGGTGCTGCCGGTCATGGGCTCTGCTCACGCCTACCCGAGGACCGACCCGGATGAGTGCGGTGGGTACGGACTCACCGTCGGACAGCACGACCGAGGCGCCGGTCAACAGGTCCGTGCCGTTGTGCTCTGCCGTGATGCCGAGCGCTCGGCAGAGGTTGCCCGGCCCGCGTGCGAGACGCGGACCCTCGACCTTGTCCCCGCGCCGCTCGCGTGCCAGGTCCTCCCCCTCGATGACCCTGCCGGCTCGTAGGAGGACGGCCGAGGCGATGCCGTCTGTCCCGGTGACGATGTTGGCGCACCAGTGGAGACCGTGGGACCGGTAGACGTACAGGTGTCCTGCGGGTCCGAACATGACGGCGTTGCGGGGTGTCCTGCCCCGGTAGGCGTGGGAAGCGGGGTCGGCCGCACCGGAGTACGCCTCGGTCTCCGTGATGGTGATGCTCACGGTTCCCTCGGGTGTCGCATGGGTGAGAGTGGCGCCGAGGAGCTTGGGTGCGACCTCTTCGGCGGAGTGAGCGAGATGCCCGACGTTCATGCCGACCGACTTGGCATGCCGTAGGTGAAGTAGACGTACACGCGTCCGGGCGGGCCGATCGTCACGCCGTTGCGGGGCGTGCGTCCGCGACAGGCGTGGGAGCCTGGGTCGCCCAGGCCGTCGTGGGCCGCCACCTCCGTACGGCGCAGGGCCATCGGACCCTCCGGGGTGGTTCCCACCGGGAGACGGCTGAGGAGATCGGGGACGGCCTGCAGGACGGGCCGGTCGAGGAACTCCCGTGCGAGGGGCGTACGGTCATGGGTCGCGATCACGCCGTCCGAGGGTAGTGCAGACGGGGTCGCGCCGCGGGGTGGTCAGGAACTGTGCCCCTTGTCAGGGTGAGGGCGCGGAACCGGTTGCGGTCGGATCGCGTTTGTAGGGATCAAGGACGCACGAAGAGGTACAGAGGAGAGTCATGGCGTTCAAGAAGCTGCTCGCAAGTCTGGGTGCCGGCGGGGCTTCGGTGGAGACGGTGCTGACCGAGGTCAACGTCGTGCCCGGCGGTGTCGTCCAGGGCGAGGTGCGGATCCAGGGCGGGACCGTCAACCAGGAGATCGAGGGTCTGTCCGTCGGCCTGCAGGCACGGGTCGAGGTGGAGGGTGCCGACTCCGAGTACAAGCAGGACATCGAGTTCACCAAGGTGCGGCTCGGCGGTGCCTTCGAGCTGCAGGCGAACGCGGTGCACGCCGTTCCGTTCGGGCTGGAGATCCCCTGGGAGACGCCGGTCACCATGATCGACGGGCAGGCGCTGCGCGGGATGCACATCGGTGTGACCACCGAACTGGCGATCGCGCGCGCGGTGGACTCCGGCGACCTCGACCCGATCAACGTGCATCCGCTGCCGGCGCAGAAGGCGATCCTGGACGCGTTCATCCAGCTGGGCTTCCGCTTCAAGAGCGCGGACATGGAGCGGGGCCACATCCGGGGGACCCGGCAGCGGCTGCCGTTCTACCAGGAGATCGAGTTCTACGCGCCGTCGCAGTACCGCGGGCTGAACGAGGTCGAGTTGAGCTTCGTGGCCGACGAGCACGCCATGGACGTCGTCCTCGAAATGGACAAGAAGCCTGGTCTGTTCAGCGAGGGCAGCGACACCTACCGCACGTTCCAGGTGGGGCTCCACGACTGGCAGGGCACCGACTGGGCGGGCTACCTCAACCAGTGGCTGTCGGAGGTCGGCGGCAAGCGCAACTGGTTCTAGTGCCGCGGCACTAGGCTCGTCGGTGATTCCGCTGCTCCCGGAATCACCCCCAGGAACCGATCAGGAGGTACCGAGGTGACCGAGCTCAAGAGGCGGCCGCTGCCCCACGACTTCCACCCGCCCGTGCCGTCGTTCACGGTCACGAGCGAGGACGTCCGGGACGGCGGGACGCTCAAGGGCGACCAGGTCCACGCGGAGGGGAACACGTCGCCGCAGCTGCGGTGGGAGGGGTTCCCGTCGGAGACCAAGAGCTTCGCCGTGACCTGCTATGACCCGGACGCCCCGACGGGCAGCGGGTTCTGGCACTGGGTGCTGTTCGACATCCCGGCCTCGGTGACGGAGCTGCCGGCGGGTGCGGGCGGCGGGAAGTTCGAGGGGCTGCCGCAGGGGGCGACACACGCGCGCAACGACTACGGCAGCCGGGACTTCGGCGGGGCCGCGCCGCCCCCCGGGGACGGCCCGCACCGCTACGTGTTCACCGTGTACGCCGTGGACCAGGAGAAGCTCGGTCCGGACGCCGACGCGTCGCCGGCCGCCGTCGGGTTCAACCTGCGGTTCCACACCCTCGCGCGCGCCCAGCTGATCGGCGAGTACGAGAACCCCCAGCGGGGCTGACGCAGCCCAGCGTTCACGGGACGTTTGCCCGCCTCCGGTCTTGGAAGTGATCGGAGGCGGGCATTTTTATTGCGTTGTCCATCGCGGCGTGCCCGTCCAGAGTTGATCCCGGCCCGCCGGGGGGTGGGCAGGTGTGCACGGGAGGTGGGCTGGTATGCGGGACACGCTGGTGCTGAACGCGAGCTTCGAGCCGCTGTCGACGGTGACCATGAACCGAGCCGTCGTTCTGGTGCTGCAGGCCAAGGCTGTCGTCGAACAGACCCACCCCGAGCTGCGGATGCGAGGCGCCGCGGTCGACATACCGGCGCCCCGGGTGATCCGGCTCTGCCGATACGTGCGGGTGCCCTTCCGAAGACAGGCTCCGTGGTCGAGGCGTGGGGTACTGGTGCGGGACCGGCACCGGTGCGCGTACTGCGGCCGGCGGGCGACGACCGTCGATCACGTGGTGCCGCGTTCGCGGGGCGGCCGGGACACCTGGCTGAACACGGTGGCCTCCTGCGCGGAGGACAACCACCGCAAGGCGGACCGTACGCCGGAGCAGGCGGGTATGCCGCTCCTCAGGGAGCCGTTCGAGCCGACGCCCGCGGACGCGATGCTACTGGCGCTGGGCGAGGATCTCGCCGTGCTGCCCGAGTGGTTGACGGGGCACGCGGCCTGACGCCGTGCCGCCGGGCCTGCTGCGGCGGGTGGACGGTGCTTGCGCCCGCCCTGCACGCGCGTCCCCGCGCCCCTCGTCGTGGAGGGCGCGGGGAACCTGTGCCGTCGGGTTCGGTCAGTCGAGGGACGGCTTCTCGCGGCGGTCCGCGCCCGAGCCGCCACCGGTGGATCCGCCGCCCGAACCGCCGCCCATGACCCCGAGGTTGCCGACGGCGCCGGACAGGCCCTTGAGGGCGTCGCCTATCTCGCTGGGGACGATCCAGAGCTTGTTGGCGTCGCCCTCGGCGATCTTCGGGAGCATCTGCAGGTACTGGTAGGACAGCAGCTTCTGGTCCGGGTCGCCGGCGTGGATGGCCTCGAAGACCGTGCGGACGGCCTGGGCCTCGCCCTCGGCGCGCAGGGCGGCGGCCTTGGCCTCGCCCTCGGCCCGCAGGATCTGGGACTGCTTCTCGCCCTCGGCGCGCAGGATCTCCGACTGCCGGACACCTTCGGCCTGGAGGATCGCGGCGCGCTTGTCCCGGTCGGCGCGCATCTGCTTCTCCATCGAGTCCTGGATGGACGTGGGCGGTTCGATGGCCTTCAGTTCGACGCGGTTGACGCGGATGCCCCACTTGCCGGTGGCCTCGTCGAGGACGCCGCGCAGGGCGGCGTTGATCTCCTCACGGGAGGTCAGGGTGCGTTCCAGGTCCATGCCGCCGATGATGTTGCGCAGCGTGGTGACCGTCAGCTGCTCGATGGCCTGGATGTAGCTGGCGACCTCGTAGGTGGCCGCGCGGGCGTCGGTGACCTGGTAGTAGATGACCGTGTCGATGTTGACGACCAGGTTGTCCTGGGTGATCACCGGCTGCGGCGGGAACGGCACGACCTGTTCACGCAGGTCGATGCGGTTGCGGATGGTGTCGATGAACGGGACGACTATGTTGAGGCCCGCGTTGAGGGTCCGTGTGTAGCGGCCGAAGCGCTCCACGATGGCCGCACTGGCCTGAGGGATGACCTGGATGGTCTTGATCAGGGCGATGAAGACCAACACCACCAGAATGATCAATACGATGATGACCGGTTCCATCGTTGCTCCCCGTGCCCTTCTCCGCCTCGGTGCTCTTGGAAGATCTTGTGCTCGTCGAAGATCTTGCTGGTCGAGTCTGACAGACCGTCGTACGGCTCGTGGGGTGTTCGGTGCACTTCGGCTCGGGGAACGTCCCGCGAGCTCACAGGACGATCGCCGTGGCCCCCTCGATGTCCACGACGTCCACTTCCTGACCCACCTCGTAGGTGCTGCCGGCGTCGAGGGCACGCGCCGACCAGACCTCTCCGGCGAGCTTGATCCGGCCGCCGGAGCCGTCCACGCGCTCCAGAACGACGGCCTGTCTGCCCTTCAGGGCGTCCACCCCACTGGCGAGTTCGGGCCGCTGGTGCCGGTGCCGGGCCGCGATGGGCCGCACGACGACGATGAGGGCTACCGAGACGATGAGGAAGGCGAGCACCTG
Organism: Streptomyces actuosus; assembly: GCF_016921115.1. Classification (GTDB taxonomy): domain Bacteria; phylum Actinomycetota; class Actinomycetes; order Streptomycetales; family Streptomycetaceae; genus Streptomyces; species Streptomyces actuosus_A. Next base: position 28,117 of record NZ_JAFFZS010000053.1, on the reverse strand, counting down.
GGCGACGGCGTCGAAGCCGAGGGCGGCGACGACAGCGGCGGCGATGGCCCCGACGGCCAGCATGCCGAATTCGGGCATCGCGGTCACCACGAGCGGGATCCCCAGCGCTGCGGCGCCGACGAGCCACCACACCCATGCGTCGATGTCGTTCACACGGCCATGGTAGGGCCGCGGGTGCCGCCGCCGACAGGGCGCCGATGCGATCGGGGGCCGGTCGGCCCTCGGTTCCCGGGTGTTGGGGCGTTGCTCAGGACAGCGGCAGGCCCTGTGCGGTCCAGCGGTCGCCCATCTGCTCGACGACGAGCGGGAGGCCGAAGCAGAGGGACAGGTTGCGGGAGGTGAGTTCGAGTTCCAGGGGGCCGGCGGTGAGGACCTTGCCCTGGCGGATCATGAGGACGTGGGTGAAGCCCGGGGGGATCTCCTCGACATGGTGGGTGACCATGATCATGGAGGGGGCGATGGGGTCGCGGGCCAGGCGGCCGAGGCGGCGCACGAGGTCCTCGCGGCCGCCGAGGTCGAGGCCGGCGGCGGGCTCGTCGAGGAGCAGCAGCTCCGGGTCGGTCATCAGGGCGCGGGCGATGAGGGTGCGCTTGCGCTCGCCCTCGGACAGGGTGCCGAACCGGCGGTCGACGAAGTCGCTCATGCCGAGGCGGTCGAGGAAGGCGCGGGCGCGCTGCTCATCGACCTCGTCGTAGTCCTCGTGCCAGGTGGCGGTCATGCCGTACGCGGCGGTGAGCACGGTCTCCAGGACGGTCTGCCGCTTGGGCAGCTTCTCGGCCATGGCGATGCCGGCCACGCCGATGCGCGGGCGGAGGTCGAAGACGTCGACCTTGCCGAGGGTGTCGCCGAGGATGGTGGCGGTGCCCTTGCTGGGGAAGAGGTAGCTGGAGGCGACGTTCAGGAGGGTGGTCTTGCCGGCGCCGTTGGGGCCGAGGATGACCCAGCGCTCGCCCTCCTTGACCGACCAGGAGACCTGGTCCACCAGAGCCCGGCCCTCGCGGACCACGGATACGTCCTGAAGCTCCAGAACATCGCTCATGAGCGCGTTGTCTCCCCTTGCAGTGTGGCCGGTCTCGGCTGTCGCGTACGCCTGTGGCTCGGTCCGCCGCGCCGGTGGGCGCAGCCCTCTAGGAAATCTACGCCACCGGTCGGCCGGGCAGTTCCATCGGTCCGGTCCTTAGGGTGGGGGCATGGACCTCGAACCACGCTCTGGACGCCTTGCCGCATGGGGAAATGCCCTTATTGCCGGACTTGTCTCGCCGGATGACGCCGCGCTCGCCGTGGTGGGCGAGGACGCGGTGCACCGGGTGGAGGGGCTGCCTGGCGAAGCGGCGCCGGTCGGGCTCACGCTGGCGCTGGGACGACTGCGTGCGCTCGGGGCGACCGGCTTGCGGATCGCGCTCCCGGCGCCCGGTCATCCGCTGGGTCTGAGCGGGCCGCCGGAGTTCAACCGGGCGGCGCTGGACGCCGAGGAGGCGGTGGTCTGCCACGGATGTGCCCTGGGTCTGGTGCCCGAGGTGCACGAGGCCGGTCCGGTCGGCGACGTGCATGCCGAGGTGGTGTGGCGCTGCCTTCCGGTGCGGGAGGCGCCGCCGGCCGACGTGCCGTCGCTGGCCGAGGCCGAGCGGGAGCTGGCGGAGGCGCTCAGGGAGGCGACGGAGGAACTGACGCGGCTGGACGTGGCCGGGTCGGGACCGGCGGCGCAGGCGGCGATCGACACGTACCGGGCCCGGGCCGAGCAGGGGCGGGAGGTGCTGGCGCCGGGGTATCCGCCGCGGGCGGTGCGGGTGCTGGAGCTGGCGCGCCGGGTGGGGATGCTGGTGACGCTCGCCTCCTCCTCCGGAAACGGTCACGGGGGCGCCGTGAGCGCCTCGGAGATCGCGGCCCGGCAGGGCGCGTTGCGGCCGGTGGAGCGGATCGCCCGCCGGGCGCGGGTGGCGGCGTACAACTCCGTCGTGGAGGAGCGGGAGCGCGGGGCGCGCTGAGCGCGGGGCGCGCTCAGCGCGGGGCGCCGTCGGTGACCGGTGCCGTCCGTGGCGGGCCGGTGGGGGCGGCGTTCGGCAGGGCTCCCCGGGACCTTGCGCGTGGGCCGGTCCGGCCCGTTCCGGTGGTCGGCACCGGGCCCCGCGCGGCCTGCCCGCATCCATGGGACGGTCGGGGCATGCAAGGGCCCCCGAGGCGTCGCCGTTCGAGGGGCCCTGACCGTGACGGGGCGCGTCAGTCGTTGGCGCCCGTGTTGCCGAAGGCCGGGTTCAGGCCGGCGATGCCGTTGACCGTGTTGCCGACGACGTTGACCGGGATGTGCACCGGAACCTGGCCGAGGTTGCCGGAGCCGACGCCCGGCGACTTCACGGCGGCACCGGCGGCGCCGGCGTCGGCGACGGCGGCACCGGCGGACGCACCGGCGGCGACACCGGCGACGGCGACGGCCACGGCGGCCTTCTTGGCGATGTTCATGAGATGCGTTCCTCCTGCGTTTGCGTGTCCGACCCGGCCGCGGGTCATGCGCTGATCAACGTCGGAGGGGTGCTGAACGGTTACGCCGGTCGACCGCGAAGCGCCCGTTCGGATCATCGGGGGGGGACCAGGTGACCGTACGACCGGCCGACAAGCGGACCGGCCTCCCGGCGGTCCCGGGAGGCCGGAGCCCGTCGCGGGCCGGCCGTCAGTGGTTGACGCCGAGGTTGCCGAACGCCGGGTTCAGCACGCCGATGACGTCGACGCTGTTGCCGACCACGTTCACCGGGATGTGCACCGGCGCCTGGACGACGTTGCCCGACTGGACACCCGGCGAGCCCGCCGCGTGACCGTCGGCGTGCGAGCCGCCGGTGGCGGAGGCCATGCCGGCACCGGCCGCCACCAGACCGCCGGCAACCATCGTCACAGCCGCTGCCTTCTTCAGGTTCTTCACTTTCCAACCCCTCCTGGCGATGGCCGCGGCAGTCGCCGCGGCACGCATGGGAGAACGGCCGGTACCGATCGGGGATGCGCCATCCGGGGGACATTCCCACGACGGTATGAATCTCAGTCCGGAAGGGAACCTTTCGCGTTGCCGGTCAGCCGGCCACGCCGTGGCGGACGGCCCACAGCGCGGCCTGCGTGCGATCAGCCAGGTCGAGCTTCATGAGGATGTTGGAGACGTGCGTCTTGACCGTCTTCTCGGACAGCACCAGCGCGCGGGCGATCTCGCGGTTCGAACGGCCGTCCGCGATGAGCCCGAGCACCTCGCGCTCCCGCTCGGTCAGCGCGCCCGCTCGGCCCTGTCCCGGGGAGCTCTCGTCCTGGGAGAGCAGGGCGACCGCCACCTCGGGCTGGAGCAGGACGTGGCCGGCGTGCACGGATCGGATGGCCCCGGCGAGCGCGTCGGGGTCCACGTCCTTGTAGACGTATCCGGCGGCACCCGCGCGCAGGGCCGGCACGACCGTGCGCTGCTCGGTGAAGCTGGTGACGATCAGCACGCGTGCGGGGTTGTCCAGTTCGCGGAGTCTGCGCAGGGCGTCGACGCCGTCCATGCCCGGCATCTTGACGTCCATCAGGACGACGTCGGGCCCCAGTTCCTCGGCGCGGGCCACGCCTTCGGCGCCGTCGGCGGCCTCTCCGACGACCTCTATGTCGTCCTGCACCTCCAGGAAGGTGCGCAGGCCCCGGCGGACGACCTGGTGGTCGTCGACGAGCAGCACCTTGATTGCGTCAGCCACCGGGGGCCTCCATCTCGATCGCGGTGCCCTTGCCGGGCGCCGACTCGACAGTGAGCCTGCCGCCGACCCCGCTCGCCCGGTCCCGCATCGACACCAGGCCGAGGTGGCGTCCCGCCCGGCGCACCGCCTGCGGGTCGAAGCCGCGGCCGTCGTCGACGACGCGCAGGACGGCGCCGCAGCCGCGGCGGTCCAGGGTGACGTCGACGTGCTCGGCACCGGAGTGCCGCAGGGCGTTGTGCAGGGCCTCCTGCGCGACGCGCAGCATGGCCTCCTCCTGAGCGGCAGGCAGCGCGCGGACGCCGCGCGCCGCGAAGGTGACGCGGGCGCTGTGTGCGCGGTCCAGGACCTGCACCTGTGTGCGCAGGGTGGCGGCGAGGCCGTCCTCGTCGAGGGCCGCGGGGCGCAACTCGACGACGGCGGCGCGCAGTTCGTCGGTGGCCTCGGCCGCGAGCGAGGCCACCTGCTGGAGCTCGCCCTTGGCACGGGACGGGTCGCGGTCGATGAGGCGGGCCGCGGCCTGCGCGGTCAGGCGCAGGGAGAACAGCTTCTGGCTGACCGCGTCGTGCAGTTCGTGGGCGAGGCGCGAGCGTTCCTCGGCGATGGTGAGTTCGCGGCTGCGCTCGTACAGGCGGGCGTTGGTGAGGGCGATCGCCGCGTGCTGGGCGAGGATCGCGAGCAGTTCCTCGTCCTCCTGCGTGAAGCCGCAGCGCTCGGGCTCCCGGGAGCAGTTCTTGTCGGCGAGGAACAACGCGCCGATCACCTCGTCGCCGTCGCGGATCGGCATGCCCAGGAAGTCGGACATCTCGGGGTGGGCGGAGGGCCAGCCCTCGAAGCGGGGGTCCTTGCGGACGTCGGCGAGGCGCTCGGCCCCGGGCTGCCGGAGCATGGCCGCGAGGATGCCGTGCTGGCGCGGCAGGGGGCCGATGGCTCTCCACTGCTCGTCGCTGACGCCGTCCACCACGAACTGGGCGAAGCCCCCGTGGTCGTCGGGGACGCCGAGCGCCGCGTACTGCGCGTCGACGAGTTCGCGGGCCGAGGCGACGATCGTCTTCAGGACGTCGCGCACCTCCAGATGCCTGCTCATGGCCAGCAGCGCGGAACTCACCGCGGCGAGGCCGGACCGGGGACCGTGGCTCATGTCCTCACGGTACCGGCGGCGCGAGACCCCGGGGATCCGCCCTGTGACGGCCGTCGCCTGGGGCGCTCGGCCTAGGACGAAGGTCCCTGCGGCCCGGCTTCCCGGGGCGGTGGGACGGAACGGCCGCGGACCGGGGCGCTGCGATCCGGCGGCTGCGGACCGGACCGCGCCACGCGCGTGCGATGCGCGGCCTTCGTGGCAGAGGACGTCGGGTTCGGCTCGCGCCACGCGCGCGTGCGGGTGCGCACGCGGGTGGGGCAGGTGCCGGGCCGCAGGTCGGCACCGGGCCGCGGGTGGACGGCGCGGCCGAGGGGACGGGCAGGAGGGCGGTGCGGGCGGCTCCCCGGTGAGAGGGCACCACGGACGCCGCCCGGAGGTGCGGGTCCGGCGGCGAACGGGGGTCGCATCCTGCAGGCCGCCCCTCACACAGTGCATTGCTTCAGCAACCAGCCGTGAGAATGCTGTGGGCGCGATGTGAGCCCGCGCATAGGGTCCACATCACGTACGAGGGCGGATAGGAGAGGCGAGTGGGCGCATGAACGGGGTCGATGGTCCAGTCTGTCCCGATTTGCCGTTCCCGGGTCCACTATGCGGCATCGTACGTCACACCTTTGCCACAGAATTTTGCGGCCGCTAAGAATGGCTTCCGTCGCTCAGCGCCGCGGGTTCACGGCCCGCGGCGTTCGTGTGGGACGAGCCCGATGTCCCCTCCGGACGTGAGCGACCTCCGCGCTATTCGAAGAGGTCCATTCGCCATGCTCAAGAACACGACCACCCGTGGCCGTCGTCGCACGCTGACCAAACACCACAAGATCGCGATCGGTGGTGTCGCCGCCCTCGGTGCCGCCGCGCTCGCCTTCTCCGCCGTGCCCAGCAGTGCCGAGACCACGACCACGAGCGAGGCCGCGTCCACGCAGCAGGTCGTCTACGGCGCCGACAAGGTCAAGGACGTCAAGGTCAGCCTCACCGACCAGCTCGCCGCCTCCAAGCTGAAGGCCGAGGCCGTCGAGGCCCGGCAGAAGGCCCAGGCCGAGGCGAAGGCAGAGGCGCAGGCCAAGGTCGAGGCCGCGAAGAAGAAGGCCGCCGCCGAGGCCGCCGCGAAGAAGAAGGCCGCCGCCGAGGCCGCCGCGAAGAAGAAGGCCGCCGCCGAGGCCGCGAAGAAGAAGGCGGAGGCGGCCAAGAAGAAGGCGGAGGCGGCCCGCAAGGCCAAGGAGGCCGCCAGCCGCTCCGCCAAGCGCGCCGCGGTCAAGAAGACCGCCGTCAAGACGTACCCCGACAACCTCGACGGCTGGATCCGCGAGTCGCTCGCCATCATGAAGAAGCACGGCATCCCGGGCTCCTACAGCGGTATCCACCGCAACATCATGCGCGAGTCCTCCGGCAACCCGATGGCCATCAACAACTGGGACATCAACGCCATCAACGGCGTCCCGTCCAAGGGCCTGCTCCAGGTGATCCCGCCGACCTTCAAGGCGTACCACGTCCCGGGCACGTCCTGGAACATCTACGACCCGGTCGCCAACATCACCGCCGCGTGCAACTACGCGGCCGACCGGTACGGCTCCATGGACAACGTCAACAGCGCGTACTGAGGCCGGCGCGGACCTCGGTACGGAACGCCGAAGGGCGGCACCCACCTGACGGGGTGCCGCCCTTCGGCGTTCGTCCGTGCGGCGGCTACTTGCGCATGACCTCGGGCTCGTGGCGTCGCAGGAAGCGGGACACGAAGAACCCGCAGATCACGCCGAGGGCGAGCAGGGCGGCCATGTCCATGCCCCAGGCGCCGACGGTGTGCTCCCACAGCGGGTCGGTGGCGGCACCCGGCTCGGGTGGGCTGATCCTGTTGAAGTCCAGTGTGGCGCCCGCGGCGCCGACCGCCCAGCGCGAGGGCATCAGGTACGAGAACTGGTTGACGCCGACCGCGCCGTTCAGGACGAAGAGACAGCCCGTGAAGACGACCTGGATGATCGCGAACATGACCAGCAGCGGCATCGTCTTCTCGGCGGTCTTCACCAGCGAGGAGATGATCAGGCCGAACATCATCGAGGTGAAGCCCAGCGCCATGATCGGCACGGACAGCTCGACGAGTGTGGCGCCGCCGAAGACGAGGCCCCGCTCGGGGATCTCACGGCTGGAGAAGCCGATGACGCCGACCAGCAGGCCCTGGAACACGGTGATCATGCCGAGCACGAACACCTTGGACATCAGGTAGGCCGAGCGGGACAGGCCGGTGGCGCGTTCCCGCTCGTAGATGACGCGTTCCTTGATCAGCTCGCGGACGGAGTTCGCCGCGCCTGCGAAGCACGCACCGACGGCGAGGATGAGCAGCACCGTGGTGGCCGTGCCGTTGGGGATGATCCGGCCCGCCTGGTTGGGCGGGTTGGGCAGCAGGCCGCGGTCGGCGTCGATGAGCAGGCTGACCGCGCCGAGGACCGCCGGCAGGATCACCATCAGGGCGAGGAATCCCTTGTCGGAGACGATCACTGAGATGTAGCGGCGCACGAGCGTGAGGAACTGGGACATCCAGCCCTGCGGCTTCGGCGGCTTCATCGCCTGCATGGCCGGCATCTGTACGGCCTGCGGGGCGACGGCGTCGATGTCCGCGGCGTACATCTGGTAGTGCTGCGAGCCCTTCCAGCGACCCGCCCAGTCGTAGTCGCGGTAGTTCTCGAAGGCGGAGAAGACATCGGCCCAGGTGTCGTAGCCGAAGAAGTTCAGCGCCTCCTCCGGCGGACCGAAGTAGGCGACCGCGCCGCCCGGGGCCATCACCAGGAGCTTGTCGCACAGGGCCAGCTCCGCGACGGAGTGGGTGACGACGAGGACCGTACGGCCGTCGTCGGCCAGCCCGCGCAGCAGCTGCATGACATCGCGGTCCATGCCCGGGTCGAGGCCGGACGTCGGCTCGTCCAGGAAGATCAGGGACGGCTTGGTGAGCAGTTCGAGCGCCACCGAGACGCGCTTGCGCTGACCGCCGGAGAGGGAGGTGACCTTCTTCTCCTTGTGGACGTCCAGCTTCAGCTCGCGCAGCACCTCGTCGATGCGGGCCTCGCGCTCGGCCGCCGTGGTGTCGGCGGGGAAGCGCAGCTTGGCCGCGTACTTGAGGGCCTTCTTGACGGTCAGTTCCTTGTGCAGGATGTCGTCCTGCGGCACCAGGCCGATGCGCTGGCGCAGCTCGGCGAACTGCTTGTACAGGTTGCGGTTGTCGTAGAGGACGTCGCCCTGGTCGGCGGGGCGGTAGCCGGTGAGCGCCTTCAGCAGGGTCGACTTGCCGGAACCGGACGGGCCGATGACCGCGATCAGCGACTTCTCCGGCACCCCGAAGGAGACGTCCTTCAGGATCTGCTTGCCGCCGTCGACCGTGACGGTGAGGTGGCGGGCGGAGAAGGAGACCTCACCGGTGTCGACGAACTCCTCGAGCCGGTCGCCGACGATGCGGAAGGTCGAGTGGCCGACGCCCACGATGTCGGTCGCGTCGAGCGTCGCCGAGCCACCCTTGGGGATCGGCTGGCCGTTGACGTACGTGCCGTTGTGCGAGCCGAGGTCGCGGATCTCCATGCGCCCGTCGGGCGTCGCGTGGAACTCGGCGTGGTGCCGGGAGACCTGGAGGTCGGAGACGACCAGGTCGTTCTCCAGGGCGCGGCCGATGCGCATCACGCGGCCGAGGGAGAACTGGTGGAACGTGGTCGGGCTGCGGTCGCCGTACACCGGCGGTGCCCCCGCCGCACCACCGGGCACCTTCTGCGCGTACCCCTCGGCCGGGCCCTGCTGCTGCGGGACGCCCGGTGTGCCCTGCTGCCAGCCGGCCTGCTGCGGCGACTGCGGCTGCGGGGCGTGCTGTTGCGGCGTCTGCCAGCCGGCTCCCTGCGCGGCGTGCGGCTGCTGCTGAGGCTGAGCCTGAGGCGTGGCGACGGAGGCCTCGGCCCCCGAGAGATTCAGCCGCGGGCCGTCGGTCGCGTTGCCCAGGTGCACCGCCGTGCCGGAGGCCAGCTCCAGATGGTGGATCCGCTGGCCCTGTACGAACGTGCCGTTGGTGCTGCCGTGGTCCTCGATGACCCAACTGCGGCCGTTGAAGCCGACCGTGGCGTGGCGCCAGGAGACCCTGGCGTCGTCGAAGACTATGTCGCCCTGCGGATCGCGTCCCAGGGTGTAGGACCTGGACGGATCGAGCGTCCAGGTACGTCCGTTTGATTCCAGTACGAGTTCCGGCACTCCATGCCCCACTGAGTTGTCCCCCGAGTTACCCCCGTCGCAGGGAGTCTAGGGATGTCGAACATCGGGGGGAACTATTCCAGGATCGGCACCGTGACCGAAAGTCGGGCCTTGCGGCGACCGCACACGGACGCTCGGACACGTGCCGTTGACGGGGGTTGAAAAGTGCCCGGAGAGTGGTAATCCCACGCGAGGGGGACACGCGCGGCGGACGCCGCGCCCGCGGATCGGGGGTCTGTCATGGGCTTCACCAGGGGCTGGGCCACCACCAGGCACGGCGCGCGCCCACCAGGGCGCACCGTGCCGTGGGGAGATGTCGTGCTCTCCGCCGTCGCCGCTGTGAGCTGGGCGTTGATCGGCATGGCGGGGACGGCGGCGCTCGGTCTGCATCTGCTCCGGGCGGACGAGGCGGGCGCGTTGGGGCGGATGACCGCGGCCGTCGTGGCGCTCGGGGCGGGGGGCTCGGTGACCCCTTCCGGGGACGTGTCCGCCTTCGGCCTCACCGGCGCCCAGGCGGACACGGCCATCGAGATCACGCCACTCGGCGTGAGTCTGGTCGGTGCGCTGCTGCTGTCCTGGTTCTTCCTGCGATCCCTGCGTACGGCGGGAGTTGCCGTCACGCCCGCCGAACTCCTGGCCCGTGCCGGATCGGTGCTCGTCGTGAGCGCGGTGATGTTCGCAGGGCTGGCCTGGGCGGGGCACGACGTCGTCACGATCGACGGCGGATCGCTCGGGCTCGACGACCTGCCCGGCATCGGGGGCGGCGGCGGAGGCGGCGGGATCGACATCCCTGGGCTGGGGGACATCGGCGGGCTGCTGCCGGACCGGATCGGCGACCTCATCGACGCCAAGGCGTCGGTCGGCTTCACCGTCGACACCGTTCCGACGCTGCTCGGCGGGCTCGCCTGGACGGCGGGCGTGCTCGTCGTCGCGCTGCTGGCCTCGCGGCGCACCCCGCTGCCCCGCGGTCTGGAGTTCGCGCACGCGGTGGTGCGTCCGGCGGTGTCCGCGCTCGTCACCGTGCTGGTCGTCGCCGTCGCGGCCGGGCTCGCGGCGGCCGGGTACGCGGCGATCGGCGACGACCACCCCGCCCGGATCGCCGGTGCCGCACTCCTCGGCGCGCCCGACGGGGTGTGGCTCGGCGTCGCGATCGGCCTCTTCGTGCCGTGGGACGGCCGGGCGACGGGCGAGCTGGCGAAGCTGCTGCCGGATCCGCTGGACGACCTGCTGACAGTGCACGCCGACCGGCCCGTCACGCTGGCGCGACTCGCCGATCTCGACGGACGGGTGTGGCTGCTCGGCGTCGCGGCCGCGCTGATGATGCTGCTGGCGGGGGTGCTGACAGCGGTGCGGACACCGCTGCCGTCCGCGTCCCGGGAGCACGGGCGGGAGGGCGCGGGGCGGAGGGTGGGCTTCCTCGGCTTCGCCGGCCGGTGCGCGCTGCGGCTCGGGGTGGCGTCGGCCGTGGCGCTGCCGCTGCTCGTCCGGCTGACGGAGGTGTCGGTCAACGCGTCCCTCTCCGTGCTGGGCTTCGACGCCTTCGGGGCGGGGATCGAACTGCACGGGCGGCCGGGTCCGGCCGTGCTGCTCGGTGCCGTGTGGGGCGCGGGCGCGGGTGCCGTGGGCGCGCTGCTGACCTGCGCGAGCGGTGCGGCCGGCCGGCGGGCGGCGCCGCTGGCACGGAGTGACGCGGCCACGGCGCCCGGCGGTACGGAAGCGGCGCCGTACCCGGCGGCCGGGGCGCACGGCGCGGCAGGAGGCCCGTACGGGACGGGAGCCGGACCCCGCGACGCGAGGAGCGGCCCGTACCCGCCCGGCCCGGGAACCCCCGGGCCGGGCGGCGGCCCCGGAGCCGCGCCGGCCGGTGGCTCCTCGGCCCGCGGGAGCGGCACCGGCCCCGCGCGCGGCGGCCGGGGCCCGGCACCCGAAGCGCGTCCCGGGCCGTACGCACCCGGGACGCCGTACCGTCCACCGAACCCCGACACCAACCCGTACCTCCGGGTGCCCGACGAAGTGCGGGCGCCGCAGGACGGCGGCGGCAGCGGCGGGGGCTCAGGTGAGGCCGCGGGCGGGAACCCCGCCGGGGGCGACGTGTACGGCGCACCGACCATGGCCCGCCCGGTGGGGCCGCCTCCCCCGGCGCCGGGGCCCCGGCCGGGCGGGCGCCGCGGCGAGGCCCCTCGCGGGGACGACGGGCCGCCTCCCCCACCACCCCCTCCCCCACCGCCGGCCCGACGGCCGAAGGGACCGCGCTGAGCCGGGCCCCGCGGCCGGTCCACGGGCCGGTCCACGAATGAGGCCGCGCCACTCGCGCGCCGCCCGGTGCCCCGTGTCCGCCAGGCGGACCTCAGGGGCGGAAGGCACTGGGTGCCGGATACGGTGGAAGCACCATGAGCGCTTCGCAGACCTCGTTCCCCGAGACCTCTGACGTCCCCACTCTCCTTGTGAAGATCTTCGGCAAGGACAGGCCGGGCATCACGGCAGGACTCTTCGACACCCTGGCCGCCTACTCCGTCGACGTGGTCGACATCGAGCAGGTGGTCACCCGTGGCCGGATCGTGCTGTGCGCGCTCGTCACCGAGCCGCAGCCCGGCCTGGAGGGCGGCCTCAGGGCCACCGTCCACAGCTGGGCCGAGTCGATGAAGATGCAGGCCGAGATCATCTCCGGCCTCGGCGACAACCGGCCGCGCGGCCTGGGCCGTTCCCTGGTGACCGTGCTGGGTCACCCGCTGACCGCGGAGGCGACGGCCGCCATCGCCGGCCGGATCACCCGGGCGGGCGGCAACATCGACCGCATCTTCCGGCTGGCGAAGTACCCGGTGACGGCGGTCGAGTTCGCGGTCTCGGGCGTGGAGACGGAACCGCTGCGCACCACGCTCGTGACGGACGCCGCCGCTCTGGGCGTGGACATCGCGGTCGTGTCGGCGGGGCTGCACCGTCGGGCCCAGCGGCTCGTCGTCATGGACGTCGACTCCACGCTCATCCAGGACGAGGTCATCGAGCTCTTCGCCGCGCACGCGGGCTGCGAGGACAAGGTCGCCGAGGTGACGGCGGCGGCGATGCGCGGTGAGCTGGATTTCGAGCAGTCCCTGCACGCGCGTGTGGCCCTGCTGGCGGGGCTGGACGCGTCGGTGGTGGACAAGGTGCGCAGCGAGGTGCGCCTGACGCCGGGCGCCCGCACGCTGATCCGCACGCTGAAGCGGCTCGGCTACCAGGTCGGGGTGGTCTCCGGCGGGTTCACGCAGGTGACCGACGACCTCAAGGAACGGCTGGGGCTGGACTTCGCCCAGGCCAACACCCTGGAGATCGTCGACGGGAAGCTGACGGGCCGGGTCACGGGCGAGATCGTGGACCGGGCGGGCAAGGCGCGGCTGCTGCGCCGGTTCGCCGCCGAGGCGGGCGTGCCGCTGTCGCAGACGGTCGCGATCGGTGACGGGGCCAACGACCTGGACATGCTGAACGCGGCCGGTCTCGGCGTCGCCTTCAACGCCAAGCCGGTGGTGCGCGAGGCGGCGCACACCGCCGTGAACGTGCCGTTCCTCGACACCGTGCTCTACCTGCTGGGTGTGACCCGCGAGGAGGTCGAGGCCGCCGACACGGTCGTGGCCGAGGTCCAGTGAGGCAGGCCGGACGTACGCGGGCCCCGCATCGCGGTGATGCCGGGCCCCCGCACGTCACGGATACGGGTCACTCGCTGGGCGCCCAGTAGTCGTTCAGCCTGGCCGTGCCGGGCTCCAGGGTCTTCCACGGGCCGTCGTGGAGGAGAACGGCGAAGGCCGCGGCGGGGAAGCCGCGGCGGTTCATCCGGCTGAGGACGTCGCCCTCGGCCGAGCCGGACAGGATGTCGGCGAGGCCGTGCACACCGGGGTTGTGGCCGATCAGCAGGACGTTCTGCACGTCGTCCGGGATCTCGTTGAGCAGCGCGATCAGCTCACCCGGCGAAGCCTCGTAGATCCTCTCCTCGTAGACGGTTTTCGGCCGGTGCGCGAACTCGTGGACGGCGAGCTTCCAGGTCTCGCGGGTCCGGGCCGCCGTGGAGCACAGGGCCAGGTCGAAGGGGATGGCGGTGTCGGCCAGCCGCCGCCCGGCCTCGGCGGCGTCCATACGGCCCCGTTCCGCGAGCGGGCGCTCATGGTCGGACACCTGTGGCCAGTCTGCTTTCGCATGCCGGAAGAGGACGATCCTGCGGGGTTCTGCGACGCTCATGACACCCAGCTTCGCATGAAACAGGCCATGGGGCGCAGGGAGTTGACTTGCGATTTCACGGCTGGGTGACGAGCTGCCGGACCCGCTCCACGAGGTGGGCGATCGCGGGGTCCCCACCGGCCGCGTGGGCGTCGGACGGATTCAGCACGAGCAGGAGCAGGGTGATGAAGGCGAGGGTGGGCAGGGCCAGGGCCCACCAGGGCAGCCGGCTGCCGACACCGCCCGTCGTCGCCGGGTGGGGCCGGGTGTGTGTACGGGCCGACATGGGTGCCTCCGCTGGTCTCCGCCGGTTCCGATCCGTGACCCGCCTGTCGCGGTCACATCTCGACGTTACGGATTGCGCGGGCGCCGTCCCATCCGGTGATCCACCCACTTGACCCTGACCCTCACCCCCTAGGGGAACGGGGGACAACCCCACCACCGGACCGGGCGCGGCCCGGCCGGCGCGGGGTCACGGGGAGGTCGGAGTCACGGGGAGACGATCGTCGCGACGATGGCGACCACCACGAAGACGGCGAGGAAAGCGCCGAAGACCAGCAGCATCTTCTTCTGGCCGTTCTGGGGGTTCGGGTCGAGCACTGGCATGGGCCAAGTCTCGCACCCACCGGAGAACGCCCCGCGTCCGGGGCGGGGAAACCGGTGCCGGGAGCCGGCGAACCTGGACCGGGGAGCCGAGTGCCGGGAGCCTGAGAGGTCGAGCGTCCGTCGGGCCTGCCGCTCCCGTGGTCCGGAGGGCCACCGGCTTCCCCGGAGACCCGCCGGTCCGGAGGCAGGGCCCCGGGCGCCCGGCGGTGCCGCGGCACGCCGGTCCGCCAGAGGGCGGGCCCGGAGCAGGCCCGGAGCGGGCGGTCCCAGCATGGGTGGGCCCGGAGCGGCGGTCCAGGAACAGGCCCGGCACGGGCGGGCCCGGCAGGGCGGCGCGTCCGGGGCCGGGCGCCTGGGGGGCTCAGGCCGTCGCTTCGTCCTCCACCGTGCGGTTCCGTCCGGCCAGGACGCCGACGATCATCTGCGGCACCATCAGCGCGCCCATCGCCGCCAGGGGAATGCCCCAGCCGCCGCTGCTCTGGTAGAGCACGCCGACCAGGAGCGGCCCCGGAACGGAGATCAGATAGCCGGTGCTCTGGGCGAACGCCGAGAGCTGGGCCACGCCCGCCCCGGTACGGGCGCGCATCCCGACCATCGTCAGGGCCAGCGGAAACGCGCAGTTCGAGACACCCAGCAGCAGCGCCCAGGCCCAGGCGCCGGCGGCCGGTGCGAGGTACAGACCGGTGTAACCGGCGAGCCCGCACGCTCCGAGGGCGAGCACGATCGGGCCCTGGTTCGGCAGCCGGGTGGCCAACCGGGGTATGACGAAGGCCAGGGGCACGCCCATCACCATGGTGACGGCCAGCAGCAGGCCGGCGGTACCGGCGGGGACACCGGCATCACGGAAGATCTGCGCCATCCAGCCCATCGTGACGTACGCGGCGGTGGCCTGGAGACCGAAGAAGACGGCCAGTGCCCAGGCGGTGCGGCTGCGGGTGATGCGCAGCGCGGGTGTCTGCGCCCGCTCCGCGCGCGCCTGCGGGACCCGTGCGGAGGCCGGGTCGGCCGGGCTCGGCGTGCCGCGGTCGCGCACCAGCGGCAGCCACGGCAGGACGGCCGCCGCGGCGAGACCCGCCCAGAGGGTCAGCCCGGTCTGCCATCGGCCGCCCAGTGCCTCGGTCATCGGCACGGTGGCCGCGGCGGCCACGGAGGTGCCGAGGGCGAGGGCCATGGAGTACAGGCCGGTCATGGAGCCGACCCGGTCGGGGAACCAGCGCTTGACGATGACGGGCATCAGCACGTTGCCGACGGCGATGCCCATCAGGGCCAGGGCGCTGGCGGCGAGGAAGCCGGCCGTGCCCCCGGCGTGGGGCCGGATCAGCAACCCGGCCGTGATGGCGGCCATGCCGGCGCAGACCACGGCGGCGGGGCCGAAGCGGCGGGCCAGCCGGGGAGCCGCGACGCCGAAGACGGCGAAGCACAGGGGCGGCACGGAGGTGAGCAGCCCGGCCGCGGTGCCGCTCATGCCCAGGCCCTCGCGGACCTCCTCCAGCAGCGCGCCGAGGCTGGTGATGGCGGGGCGCAGGTTCAGCGCGGACAGGACGATGCCGACGACGACCAGGCGGGCGGCCCAGGTACGCGCCGCCGGGCCGGTGGCGCCTACGGTGGTGGCCGCGGCCGGGGCGCGTCCGGTCGTGGGCGTCGTGGTCCGGGTCTCCTCGCCATACATGCCGACCATCATAGAATGATGGGATGATTGGTTGTCCATCCCCGGGCGGCCCGCTCCGGCCCCCGCCGTGCGAAGGTGTGTCATGCCCCTGAGCCATCCCCGCCGCTCGGCACTGTCCGAGCAGGTCATCACCGCCCTGCGCGCACAGATCACCTCGGGCGAGTGGCCGGTCGGCTCCCGCATCCCGACCGAGCCCGAGCTGGTCGAGCAGCTCGGGGTCGCCCGCAACACCGTCCGCGAGGCCGTACGGGCGCTCGCGCACAACGGCCTGCTGCACATCCGGCAGGGCTCGGGCACCTATGTGGTGGCGACCAGCGAGCTGGCCGGCGTGATGCACCGCCGGTTCGCCGGCGCGGACCCGCGGCACGTCGCCGAGCTGCGCTCCACGCTGGAGTCCGGAGCGGCCAAGCTGGCCGCCGAGCGCCGCACCGAGAAGGACCTGGGGCAGCTCGACGCGCTGCTGCTGCGCCGCGAGCAGGCGTGGGAGTCCGGTGACGCGGAGGCGTTCGTGGCGGCGGACGCGACCTTCCACCTGGCCGTGGTGTCCGCCTCCCACAACGACGTGATGACGGCGATGCACGCGGACCTGGGCGAGGTGCTGCGGGACTGGCTGCGCGAGGACGTCGGCGGCGAGCTGACGCCCGGCACCCGCATGGACCACACACGGCTGGTCGACGCGATCCGCGCGGGTGACGCCGAGGCCGCCGCGGCCGAGGCGGCGAGCTACCCGTTCCTGTGCCGGCCGGAGCGGTGGTTCAGTTCCCCGGCCGCTGGTGGCTGACCCAGGCCGAGCCGACCTCCTTCCAGCAGCGGCCGGACAGCCGTACGGTCGCCGCCGGTCCGGCGTCGGCCGGGGAGGTGTCGGTGTCGATGTCCCACCAGCGGGCGCACTCGATGTGCAGACGCACCCGGTCGGTGTCGACGTAGGGGTTGTGACAGTGGGCGACGACGTGGGAGCCGTTCACGTGGATGAGGCACGCGGCGCCGAACGGCTGCGCGGCGGCCTGCTCCGGGACGGCCGGCTGCCCCGCCGCCGGAGGGGCGCTGCGCACGCGTGCGTGCGGGACCGGGTCGTAGGGCAGGCAGAGCAGGAGCGTGGCCGCGACGGTCACTGAGGCCAGGTTGCGGGACAGGCGCACAAGGGGACCTCCTCGGCCGTACGGCTGCGGGGCGGTGCGTACTCCAGAGTGCTCGATGCCCCCCTGCCCCCGCCCGACCGGTGAGCCGAACGGGTGACATCGAAGGGCCCGCACCCAGGTGGCAGGTGGGTGCGGGCCCTTCGGGGCACGGGTCGCGGTCAGGCGCCGATGGCGTGCAGCCCGCCGTCCACGTGGACGATCTCGCCGGTGGTCTTCGGGAACCAGTCGCTCAGCAGCGCGACGATGCCGCGGCCGGCCGGCTCCGGGTCCTTCAGGTCCCACTCCAGCGGGGAGCGGGTGTCCCACACGGCGGCGAGGTCGCTGAAGCCCGGGATGGACTTGGCGGCCATGGAGCCGAGCGGGCCCGCGGAGATGAGGTTGCAGCGGATGTTCTGCTTGCCCAGGTCGCGGGCGATGTACCGGCTGGTCGCCTCGAGCGCGGCCTTGGCCGGGCCCATCCAGTCGTACTGCGGCCAGGCGAACTGCGCGTCGAAGGTGAGGCCGACGATCGAGCCGCCGTTCTGCATCAGCGGCAGGCAGGCCATGGTGAGCGACTTCAGGGAGTACGCCGAGACGTGCATGGCCGTGGCGACCGACTCGAACGGCGTGTTGAGGAAGTTGCCACCCAGGGCGTCCTGCGGGGCGAAGCCGATGGAGTGCACGACGCCGTCGAGACCGCCGAGTTCCTCGCCGACGATGTCCGCGAGCCGCGCGAGGTGCTCGTCGTTGGTCACGTCGAGCTCGATGACCTTGGTGGGCTTCGGCAGCTTCTTGGCGATGCGCTCGGTCAGCGTGGGCCGCGGGAACGCGGTCAGGATGATCTCGGCGCCCTGTTCCTGGGCCAGCTTGGCGGCGTGGAAGGCGATGGAGGACTCCATCAGCACACCGGTGATCAGGACGCGCTTGCCCTCGAGAATTCCGCTCATGGTGATCAGTGACCCATTCCCAGTCCGCCGTCAACGGGGATGACGGCTCCAGTGATGTACGAGGCGTCGTCCGAGGCGAGGAACCGCACCGCCGCGGCGATCTCCTCGGGCTGCGCGTAACGGCCCAGCGGCACCTGCGCGACGATGCCCTTGCGCTGGTCGTCGGTGAGCACCTTGGTCATGTCGGTGTCGACGAAGCCGGGCGCGACGACGTTGAAGGTGATGTTGCGCGACCCCAGCTCACGGGCGAGGGAGCGCGCGAAGCCGACGAGGCCGGCCTTGGAGGCGGCGTAGTTGGCCTGGCCCGCGGAGCCGAGCAGCCCGACCACGGACGAGATCAGGACGACGCGGCCCTTCTTGGCGCGCAGCATGCCGCGGTTGGCCCGCTTGACGACGCGGAAGGTGCCGGTGAGGTTGGTGTCGACGACCGAGGTGAAGTCCTCCTCGGACATGCGCATCAGAAGCTGGTCCCTGGTGACGCCGGCGTTGGCGACGAGGACCTCGACCGGGCCGTGCTCGGCCTCGATCTCCTTGTAGGCCTGCTCCACCTGCTCGGGATCGGTGATGTCGCACTTCACGGCGAGGAAGCCGGCCGGCGGCTCCCCCGAACGGTACGTGATCGCGACCTTGTCGCCGGTGTCGGCGAAAGCGCGGGCGATGGCGAGGCCGATGCCCCGGTTGCCTCCGGTGACGAGAACCGAGCGGCTCAACGGATCACCCTTTCGATAGCGGTCTGGCACTCCCGCCCGAGCACCTGGATGACAGGCGGTTTCCCCGAAAACCTATCGGTCCGGGCGGGGGTGCGGGCATTCGGGCACCGACAGTGGCTCACGGGACTCCCTGTGGGGTCCCTACAGAATCATGCGACGCCGGGACGGAAAGATGTGGTCGCACGACCGGCGGCGCGACATGATCGGATCCGACAGGTCACGACAGCAGGGAGACCTCGGTGCCTCATACGATCGACGAAGCCTTCACGGCGCTTCCCCTACGCGCCCTCGCCGACGCCGCGCTCGCCCGCGCGCGGGCGCTCGGGGCCGAGCACGCCGACTTCCGGCTGGAGCGGGTGCGCAGCGCGTCCTGGCGGCTGCGGGACGCCAAGCCCGCGGGGTCGTCGGACACCACCGACCTCGGCTACGCGGTGCGGGTGGTGCACGGGGGCACCTGGGGCTTCGCCTCCGGGGTGGATCTGACGATGGACGCCGCCGCCCGGGTCGCGTCGCAGGCGGTGGCCATGGCCAAGCTGTCCGCGCAGGTCATCAGGGCCGCCGGGGCGGGCGGGGGAACACCTGCCACGCCCTCGGGGCAGTGGGGGACGGTCGAGCTGGCCGACGAGCCGGTGCATGCCGACCGGACGTGGATCTCGTCGTACGAGATCGATCCGTTCAGCGTGCCGGACGAGGAGAAGGTGGCGCTGCTGGAGGAATGGAGCAGGCGGCTGCTGGACGCCGACGGGGTCGACCACGTCGACGCCTCGCTGCTCACCGTCCACGAGAACAAGTTCTACGCCGACACCGCGGGGACCGCGACCACCCAGCAGCGGGTGCGGCTGCATCCGGCGCTGAACGCGGTGTCGGTCGACGCCTCCAGCGGCGAGTTCGACTCCATGCGCACCCTCGCGCCGCCCACCGGGCGCGGCTGGGAGTACTTGACGGGCACCGGCTGGGACTGGGACGGGGAACTGGCCGAGATCCCCGAGCTGCTCGCGGAGAAGATGCGGGCGCCGAGCGTCGAGCCGGGGCTGTACGACCTGGTCGTCGACCCGTCCAACCTGTGGCTCACCATCCACGAGTCCGTCGGCCACGCCACCGAGCTGGACCGCGCCCTGGGCTACGAGGCCGCCTACGCGGGCACGTCCTTCGCCACGTTCGACCGGCTCGGGACACTGAAGTACGGCTCGCAGCTGATGAACGTCACCGGCGACCGGACCGCCGAGCACGGCCTGGCGACCGTCGGCTACGACGACGAGGGCGTCGCGGCCCAGTCCTGGGACCTGGTCAAGGACGGCGTCCTGGTCGGCTACCAGCTCGACCGCCGGATCGCGAAGCTGACCGGGTTCGAGCGGTCCAACGGGTGCGCCTTCGCCGACTCCCCCGCCCATGTGCCCGTGCAGCGCATGGCGAACGTGTCGCTGCAGCCGGACCCGGCCGGTATGTCGACGGAGGACCTCATCGGGTCCGTGGACCGCGGGATCTACGTGGTGGGCGACCGGTCCTGGTCCATCGACATGCAGCGGTACAACTTCCAGTTCACCGGGCAGCGGTTCTTCCGCATCGAGAACGGCCGGATCACCGGGCAACTGCGGGACGTCGCGTACCAGGCGACGACCACCGACTTCTGGGGATCGATGGCCGCCGTCGGCGGTCCGCAGACATACGTCCTCGGCGGCGCGTTCAACTGCGGCAAGGCCCAGCCGGGCCAGGTCGCCGCCGTCTCCCACGGCTGCCCCTCCGCGCTCTTCAACGGCGTCAACATCCTCAACACCACGCAGGAGGCAGGCCGATGAGCGCCCCCGCCAGCAAGCCGCACGAGATCGTCGAGCGGACCCTGGAGCTGTCCACCGCCGACGGCTGCGTCGTGATCGCCGACGAGCACTCCACCGCCAACCTGCGGTGGGCGGGCAACGCGCTGACCACCAACGGGGTCACCCGCGGGCGCACGCTCACCGTGATCGCGACCGTCGACGGCGGCAGGGGCACCGCCTCCGGGGTGGTCTCCCGGTCCGCCGTGACCGCGGACGAGCTGGAGCCCCTGGTGCGCGCCGCCGAGGCCGCCGCGCGCGCCGCCGGTCCCGCTGAGGACGCGCAGCCGCTGGTCACCGGTACACCGGCCGCGCCGGACTTCACGGAGGCCCCCGCGGAGACCTCCTCCGCCGTCTTCACCGACTTCGCGCCGGCGCTCGGCGAGGCCTTCGCCCGCGCGCGTGCCGGCGGCCGGGAGCTGTACGGCTTCGCCAACCACGAGCTGGTGTCGACCTACCTCGGCACCTCGACGGGCCTGCGGCTGCGCCACGACCAGCCCAGCGGCACGTTGGAGCTCAACGCCAAGTCGCCCGACCGGTCGCGCTCGGCGTGGGCGGGCCGTTCCACGCGGGACTTCAAGGACGTGGACCCGGCAGAGCTCGACGCCGAGCTCGCCGTACGGCTCGGCTGGGCTCAGCGGCGCGTCGACCTGCCCGCGGGACGGTACGAGACTCTGCTGCCGCCGACCGCGGTCGCGGACCTGCTGATCTACCAGTTGTGGTCGGCGTCGGGCCGGGACGCGGCCGAGGGGCGGACGGTGTTCTCCCGGCCGGGCGGCGGCACCCGCGTCGGCGAGAGGCTCTCCGAGCTTCCGCTGACCCTGCGCAGCGACCCGGACGAGCCGGGCCTGGAGTGCCCGCCGTTCGTGATCGCGCACTCCTCCGGCGGGGACCAGTCGGTGTTCGACAACGGGCTGCCGTCCCCGGCCACCGAGTGGATCAGCGCCGGTGTGCTGAACCGGCTGACGACCACCCGGCACAGCGCGTCGCTGACGGGGCTGCCGGTGGCCCCGGCGATCGGCAACCTGATCCTGGACGGCGGCGACGACCGCTCCCTGGAGGAGATGGTCGCGGGCACCGAGCGGGGGCTGCTGCTGACCTGCCTGTGGTACATCCGCGAGGTCGATCCGGCGACCCTGCTCCTCACCGGCCTGACCCGGGACGGGGTGTACCTGGTGGAGAACGGCGAGGTGACCGGCGCGGTGAACAACTTCCGGTTCAACGAGTCACCGGTCGGCCTGCTGGGGCGGGCCACCGAGGCCGGGCGCACGGAGAAGACGCTGCCGCGCGAGTGGAGCGACTGGTTCACCCGGGCGGCGATGCCGGCGCTCCGGGTGCCCGAGTTCAACATGAGTTCGGTCAGCCAGGGCGTCTGAGCCGCCCCGGGCCGCACCACCGGACGGTCCGCTGGAGGTGCCGCGACGCGCCGCCGGTCGTCCGCGGCGCCGTCGTGTCCGGTCGCGCGGTTCCCGGGCCCTTTCGACGGTGCCGCCGACCCGCAGCGGGCCCTCGGCCGACCTGCTTAGACTTGGGGAACCCGTTCGCATCTCTGAAGGAGACATACGACCGTGACGGACATCGTCGACGAGTTGAAGTGGCGGGGCCTGTTCGCCCTGTCCACCGACGAGGACGCCTTGCGCAAGGCGCTCGCGGACGGTCCCGTCACGTTCTATTGCGGCTTCGACCCGACCGCGCCGTCCCTGCACGTGGGGCACCTGGTACAGGTGCTCACCGTCGCCCGGCTCCAGCAGGCCGGCCACCGGCCGCTGGCGCTGGTCGGCGGGGCCACGGGCCTGATCGGCGACCCGCGCCCGACCGCGGAGCGCACCCTGAACGACCCGGACACGGTCGCCGGCTGGGTCGAGAAGCTGCGCCGCCAGATCGAACCGTTCCTGTCCTTCGAGGGCGAGAACGCGGCCGTGATGGTGAACAACCTCGACTGGACGCAGGGCCTGTCGGCGATCGAGTTCCTGCGGGACATCGGCAAGCACTTCCGCGTCAACAAGATGCTGACCAAGGACTCGGTCGCGCGGCGACTGGAGTCCGACCAGGGCATCAGCTACACGGAGTTCAGCTACCAGATCCTGCAGGGCATGGACTTCCTGCAGCTGTACCGGCGGTACGGCTGCACGCTCCAGCAGGGCGGCAGCGACCAGTGGGGCAACCTGACGGCGGGCCTGGACCTGATCCACCGGCTGGAACCGCACGCCGCCGTCCACGCGCTGGCGACGCCGCTGATGACCAAGGCGGACGGCACCAAGTTCGGCAAGACCGAGGGCGGGGCCGTGTGGCTCGACCCGGAGATGACGACGCCGTACGCGTTCTACCAGTTCTGGCTGAACGTGGACGACCGGGACATCTCGCGGTACATGCGGATCCTGTCCTTCAGGTCCCGCGCGGAACTGGAGGAGCTGGAGCGGCAGACCAAGGAGCGGCCCCAGGCCCGTGCGGCCCAGCGCGCACTGGCGGAGGAGCTGACGACGCTGGTGCACGGCGCCGACCAGACGGCCGCTGTGATCGCCGCGTCCCGGGCCCTCTTCGGCCAGGGCGAGCTGTCCGAGCTGGACGAGCCGACCCTGTCGGCGGCCCTGTCGGAGGTGCCGCACGTCCGGGTCACCGGGCCCGCGCAGGTGGTGGACCTGCTCGCCGAGGTGGGCCTGGTGCCCAGCAAGTCGGCCGGCCGCCGGACGGTCAAGGAGGGCGGCGCCTACGTGAACAACACGAAGGTGACCGCCGAGGACGCCGTCTGGGCCGAGGAGGACCTGCTGCACGGGCGCTGGCTGGTGCTGCGCCGCGGCAAGAAGAACCTGGCCGCCGTCGAGGTCGTCGACGGCTGACGCGCGGCGGACACGGGGCGGCTCGCCCCGGGATGCACGGTCGAAGGGGCGGTTCCCCGTGCGGGGACCGCCCCTTCGGCGCGGGTGCTGCGCCGCTCAGGCCTGCTGCTTGCGTCTGCCCAGGGTCGCCGTGTAGATCATGTCGCCCAGGTAGACGATGATGATCGCGGCGACCAGCTGGAAGAAGTGCCGGCTCCAGTCGATGCCGCGGGTGGCGGCGACGCCCAGCCCGCGGGCGACCGCGTTGCCGACGACGGCCCCCAGCATGCCGAAGATCGTGGTCAGCCACAGAGGGCTGTGCTGCTTGCCCGGGATGATCATCTTGGCAACGACGCCCAGCACGAACCCGACGACGACGGCCCACAACCAGCCCATGGCTGCCTCCTCGTACGGCACGACGCGGGACCTGTGACGAGTGTCGGTCCGAGGGCGGTACGGCGCCTGCCGGGTGGGGCCGTACGTGGTACGGCGGTGGACCGTTCGCCCGGGCGGGCGGAGACCCGGTCTCCAAGGCGGCGGAGCTGCGGCGTACCGTGGAGATGTCCGGTGCAGGCGCCTTTCGGCCGACTGCGGACGGGTACGAGCGGGGCACAGTCCGATGCGGGCGGATGGTGGAATGTGATGCGGAAGCTGCACGGCGGCGGCAACACCGAGGTGTTCCGGATCACGGGGGCCCGGACGGGTCTGCAGGAGGACGTGCGCGGCCGGCAGCGGCGGTACGTCATCTCCATGACGATCCGCACGGTGTCGGTGATCCTCGCGGCGACCCTGTGGAACGTGGAGCGGCACGTCGCGATCGTGGCGCTGGTGCTGGGCGCTGTGCTGCCGTACATCGCCGTGGTGATCGCCAATGCCGGCCGGGAGAACGCGCCGTCGCTTCCCTCGACGTTCGTGGCCGGTCCGACGCGGCCGGTGATCGCCTCGACTCCGGGAGAGGAACGGTTCGCGGAATCCCGTCCGGAGGACGACAGCGAGGAGCCGCCCGAACGTCGGCCATGAGCGGGCTGTGCGTCCAGCTCAAGAAAAGCTCAAATCAATCATGCTGTTCGGCTGCCCTGCGGTGGTGTGCTCGTGACATACTTCGTACGCGCTCCGCATCCCCCGTCGGAGCGACGGACCGACGCCGGGCAGCTCCCCCCGTGGCTGCTCGGCGTCGCCTTGTGTGCGCCCTTTTTCTGCGAGACGGACCTGTGACCGACGAGATCCCGATGTGTTCCGCCAAGGGCTGCCGTGCCGACGCGGTGTGGGTGCTGGCGTGGAACAACCCCAAGCTCCACGCGCCGGAGCGGCGCAAGACGTGGCTGGCGTGCGAGGAGCACCGCGAGCATCTCGCGCAGTTCCTGGGGGTGCGCGGATTCCTGAAGGACGTCGTCACGCTGGAGGACTGGGACGTCCGGCAGGGGCACTGAGCCGGTTCCGCGGGGTGCCGCGCGCGGTCGCGGCGGGCGTGCGCCGCTGCCCGGGGGCCGCGGCGCGGGCCGTTCACCCGCCGATCGCCGACATCGGCCGCTCGGGCTGAACGAAGGTCGGGTCGTCCAGGCCCGCGCCCGCCTTCTTCCCTCCCATGGCCACCCGCCAGATGCGGGCGATCTCCTCGTCGGGGGCGCCGGAGCGCAGCGCGGCGCGCAGGTCGGTCTCCTCGGTGGCGAACAGGCAGGTCCTTATCTGCCCGTCGGCCGTCAGGCGGGTGCGGTCGCAGGCCGCGCAGAAGGGGCGGGTGACGGAGGCGATGACGCCGACCACGTGCGGGCCGCCGTCGACCAGCCAGCGCTCGGCGGGCGCCGAGCCGCGCTTCTCCTCGCCTTCGGGCGTCAGCTCGAAGCGGGTGCGCAGGCGGGCGAGGATGTCTCCGGCGGTGATCATGCCGTCGCGCTTCCAACCGTGCTGGGCGTCGAGGGGCATCTGCTCGATGAACCGCAGCTCGTAGTCGTGTTCGACGGCCCAGGCCAGGAGGTCGGGGGCCTCGTCCTCGTTGAGCCCGGGCATCAGGACGGAGTTGACCTTCACCGGGTTCAGGCCGGCCTCGCGGGCGGCGTGGAGGCCGTCGAGGACGTCCTGGTGGCGGTTGCGGCGGGTCAGGGTCTTGAAGACGTCCGGGCGGAGCGTGTCGAGGGAGACGTTGACCCGGTCCAGGCCGGCGGCCTTCAGGGCCGCCGCCGTGCGACGCAGTCCGATCCCGTTGGTGGTCAGCGACGTCTGGGGCCGGGGGTCGAGGGCGGCGACCCGCTCGACGATGCCGACCAGGCCGGGGCGCAGCAGGGGCTCGCCTCCGGTGAAGCGGACCTCCGTGATGCCGAGCGTGCGCACGGCGATGCCGACGAGCCGGACGATCTCGTCGTCCGTGAGCAGGTCGGGTTTGGCCAGCCACTGCAGGCCCTCCTCGGGCATGCAGTAGGTGCAGCGCAGGTTGCACCGGTCGGTCAGCGAGACCCTCAGGTCGGTGGCCACGCGGCCGTAGGTGTCGATGAGCACGTGGGCCCCCTCCCTCGTCGCGGTTCGTGGATCGCCCGTGTTCCGGCATCCGACACCTGCGAGCCTACGCGAGAGGGCCGACATCGGAGCAGACCCGATCCCACGACGTGGGACGCGGCCGTGTCGTAGGGAGCTACGACACGGCCGCGTCCCGGGTGCGGGGTGATCCGACCAGGAGCCGGCTGCCGCGGGGTGTGCCGCGGATGTCCCTCCCGTCCCGCGGGATGGAGGCCCTGCTCGCGGGACGGTCCCCGGGCAGGTCGGGCGATGCGGACCGAGGTTCGGCAGCGCCCCGGTAGGGGCGCGGGGAGCTGCGCGGCCGGCCGGACGGCGCTGCGGTCGACGGACGTCGTACCGCGGCTCAGTGGGCTCCGGTGCCGGTCAGGGAGCGGACCTCCAGCTCGGCGTACTTGGCGGTGTCCGGCTCCTCCTTGGACAGGTAGGTGCCGACGACGCCCATCAGGAAGCCGACGGGGATGGAGATGATGCCGGGGTTGCTCAGCGGGAACCAGTGGAAGTCGACGTCGGGGAACATCGAGGTCGGCTTGCCCGACACCACGGGGGAGAAGAGCACCAGTCCGACCGCGGTGACGAGGCCGCTGTAGATCGACCACAGGGCTCCGGAGGTGGTGAACCGCTTCCAGAACAGGCTGTAGACGAGCGTCGGCAGATTTGCGGAGGCGGCCACCGCGAAGGCGAGGGCGACCAGTCCGGCGACGTTCAGGTCGCGGGCGAGAGCACCGAGGACGATGGAGACCGCGCCGATGCCGACGGTTGCCCAGCGGGCCGCGCGCACCTCCTGCTTCTCGGTGGCTCCGCCCTTCTTGATGACGTTGGCGTAGATGTCGTGGGCGAAGGACGACGAGGAGGCGAGGGTGAGGCCGGCGACGACGGCGAGGATCGTGGCGAAGGCGACGGCGGAGATCGTCGCGAGCAGGACGGCTCCCGAGGTGGAGTCGACGCCGCCGAGGTGGAGGGCGAGCAGGGGTGCCGCGGTGTTGCCGGCCTTGTTGGAGGCGATGATCTCGTCCGGCTTGATCAGCGCGGCGGCGCCGAAGCCGAGGGCGAGGGTCATCAGGTAGAACGCGCCGATCAGGCCGATGGCCCAGATGACGGACTTCCGGGCGGCCTTGGCGGTGGGCACGGTGTAGAAGCGGATGAGGATGTGCGGCAGACCCGCGGTGCCCAGGACGAGGGCGATGCCCAGGGAGATGAAGTCCAGCTTGGTGGTGCCGGTGGCGCCGTACTTCAGGCCGGGCTCCAGGAAGGAGGCGCCCTTGCCGCTGTTGTCGGCGGCCGAGCCGAGCAGTTCGGAGATGTTGAAGTCGAACTTCAGCAGTACCAGGAAGGTCAGCAGGACGGCGCCGGCGATGAGCAGGACGGCCTTGACCATCTGGACCCAGGTGGTGCCCTTCATGCCGCCGATGGTGACGTAGACGATCATCAGTACGCCGACCAGGGCGACGGTGCCGATCTTGCCGGCGTCGCTGGTGATGCCGAGCAGCAGCGAGACGAGTACGCCGGCGCCGGCCATCTGCGCCAGCAGGTAGAAGATCGACACGACGATGGTGGAGGTGCCGGCCGCCGTGCGGACGGGCCGCTGGCGCATGCGGTAGGCCAGCACGTCGCCCATGGTGTAGCGGCCGGAGTTGCGCAGCGGCTCGGCGACCAGCAGCAGGGCGACCAGCCAGGCCACCAGGAAGCCGATGGAGTACAGGAAGCCGTCGTAGCCGAAGAGGGCGATGGCGCCCGCGATGCCCAGGAAGGACGCGGCGGACATGTAGTCGCCGGAGACGGCGAGGCCGTTCTGGAAGCCGGTGAACTGCCGGCCGCCTGCGTAGAAGTCGGCGGCGTCCTTGGTCTGCCGGCCGGCCCAGACGGTGATGACGAGGGTCGCGAGGACGAACACCGCGAACAGGCTGATGATCAGCGGCCGGTGCTCACTGGCCTCGCCGGCCGCCAGGGTGATCGCGGGGCTCATGCGCCGCCCTCCATCCGGGACTTGATGGCCTCTGCCTTGGGGTCGAGTTCGGCGGCGGCGTGCCGCGCGTACCACCAGGCGATGAGGAAGGTGGTGAGGAACTGGGCGAGGCCGAGGACGAGGGCCACGTTGATGTTGCCGAACAGCTGGGTGCCCATGAAGTCGCCGGCGTAGTTGGACAGCAGGACGTACAGCAGGTACCAGGCGATGAAGGCGACGGTGAGCGGGAACGCGAAGGAGCGGTAGGAGCGGCGCAGTTCACCGAACTCCGCGCTCTCCTGGACCTCGGTGAACTGCTCGGCCGACGGCAGCCGGGCTGGGGTGGGCGAAGGCGGGGGTGTCTCGGTGGCCACGAAGTCTCCTCGCGATGCGGGGGCGGTTGCGACGGGGGCGGGAGCGAGTGTCCTCGCCTTCCCTGCACAAGGTCACGGCGCCACGCGAGAACGGGTTCACCGGAGGGCCCCTGTTTCCGAAGTCGGTCCAGGAAGGTCATTGCTGGCAGGGGAGATCGCGGGTTAGCTTCGCCCTGCACCACCCGTCATGTACCTGCCCGGGCACCACCTGTGTCACGGGCCGGTTTCGTTTCCGGATGATGTGGAGACCCCATGGCTCATCTGCCTTCCAGGCGCCGTCTGGCCCTCGCCGTGCCCGTCGTGCTGTCGCTGACCGCCTCTCTCGGCTTCCTGCCGGCGGCGGCCTCGGCGGCGCCGATGAGGACGGGTCCGGCGGGGGTGCC
>NZ_JAFFZS010000052.1 GCF_016921115.1 Streptomyces actuosus | reverse complement strand
GCGGAGCGGTTCGTGGCCTCGTTGGCGGAGGCGTGGGTGCGTGGGGTGGCGGTGGACTGGACGCGGGTCCTGGCCGGTCGGGGAGGCCGCGTCGTCGACCTACCGACGTACGCCTTCCAACACCGCCCGTACTGGTTCGAGTCCACGGCACCGCAGCTCGCCGCGGCGAGTGGGACGGCAGAGGACTCGGTGGACGCCGAGTTCTGGGCCGCCGTCGAGGGCCAGGACCTCCAGGCGCTGACCGGTGCACTCGAACTCGCCGAAGAGGACGGGCGGGAGGCGCTGGCGCAGGCGCTGCCCGTGCTCTCCGCCTGGCGTCGCGGGCAGCGTGCCTCCGCGACCGTCGACTCCTGGCGCTACCGCATCGCCTGGCGGCCGACCGCCGACCGTGCCGCCGGTACGCTCGGCGGCACCTGGCTGGTCGCCGTGCCCGCCGGCCACGCCGACTCCGAGCTCGTCCAGGTCTGCCTGGACGGGCTGGCCGAACACGGTGCCGTGCCCGTACCTCTCTTCGTCGACGCCGGCGACACGGACCGGGAACGCCTGGCCGCCCTCATGACCGAGGCGGCCCGGCACAGTGGCGCCGACGAGTTCAACGGCATCCTCTCGTTCCTCGCCCTGGACGAACAACCGCACCCCGCGCAGCCGGGACTCGCGGCGGGCCTGGTGGCGGGCCTCGCGCTGATCCAGGCGTGCGCCGACACGGGGCTGCGGGTTCCGCTGTGGCTCGCCACCAGCGGCGCGGTCACCACCGGTGACGCCGATCCGCTGCGCAACCCCGTGCAGAACGGCACCTGGGGCATGGGCCGGGTCGCCGCACTGGAACACCCGGAGTTCTGGGGCGGGCTCGTCGACCTCCCGGAGACGCCCGACGACCGTACGGCCGCCCGGCTGTGCGGAATACTCGCCGATTCCGATGCCGATGCCGAGGACCAGCTCGCCGTCCGCCGGACCGCGATCCTCGTACGGCGCCTGGTCCGCACGCCTGCCGGCGCCGCACGCGGCGGCGTCCGCAGCTGGACCTCGCGCGGCACGGCGCTGATCACCGGTGGCACCGGTGGACTGGGCGGGCACACGGCTCGCTGGCTCGCCCGCAACGGCGCCGAGCACCTGGTACTGGTCAGCCGCAGGGGGTCCGACGCGCCCGGCGCGGCAGAACTGGAAACGGAGCTGCGGGCGTTGGGCGCCCGCGTCACCATCGCCGCCTGCGACATCGCCGACCGGGACGCCCTGGCCTCGCTCGTGGAGGAAGTGGAGGCCCACGGGCCTCCGATCCGCACGGTCGTGCACACCGCGGGTGTCGGCATCCTCGTACCGCTGGCCACGACCACCCTGCAGGAGTTCGCCGACGGCGCGGAGGCCAAGCTCTCGGGCGTCGCGAACCTCGACGCGATCTTCGCCGACGACCGGCTGGACGCGTTCGTCGTGTTCTCCTCGGTCGCAGGAGTCTGGGGCAGCGGCGACCACGGGGCCTACGCTGCGGCCAACGCGTATGCCGACGCGGTGGCCGAGCAGCGCCGGGCACGCGGTCTGGCCGGCACCTCGATCGCCTGGGGCATCTGGAGCGACGAGGCCGGCGGTATGGGCCTCGATGTCGTTCAGGAGCAACTGCGCTGGCGCGGCATCCCGTTCATGGATCCCACACTCGCCGTCGCCGCCCTGCAGATGGTCCTCGACCTGCACGAGTGCTTCATCTCCGTGGCCGACATCGATTGGGAGCGCTTCGTCCCCGTCTTCACCGCGGCCCGCCCGCGCCCGCTGCTCACGGAGGTGCCCGAGGTCGCGGAGCTGCTGCGTGCCGAGGAGGACCGTCTGCGGCAGGACGCGCCGGACACGCAGAGCGCCGGACTCCTCTCCCGGCTGCGCGGCCTGTCCGCCGACGACCAGGAGCAGGCCGTCCTGGACCTGGTCCGAGGCCAGGTCGCGGGCGTGCTCGGGCACAGCAGCCCGCACAGTGTCGAAACCGGCCGTGCCTTCCGGGAACTGGGCTTCGACTCCCTCACCTCGGTCGAACTGCGCAACCGGCTGAACGCCGCGACGGGAATGCGGCTGCCCGTCACCGTCATCTTCGACCGGCCCACGGTCACCGCGCTCGCCCGGCACATCCGCGAGGAACTCCTCGGTTCCTCCGACAGCCTCCCCGCCCCGGCCGCCGCACCGGCCCCGTCCGGTGCCGCGGCGCCCGCCGACGACGACCCCATCGCCATCGTCTCGATGAGCTGCCGCTACCCGGGCGGCGCCAACAGCCCCGAGGAGTTGTGGCAGATCCTCGCCGAAGGCCGCGACGTCATCGACGACTTTCCCGACGACCGTTCGTGGGACCTCGACGCCCTCTACGATCCCGACCCGGACCGTGAGGGCACCTGCTACGCACGCCAGGGCGGCTTCGTCTACGACGCAGGCGACTTCGACCCCGCGTTCTTCGGCATCTCACCGCGCGAAGCCGTCGCCATGGACCCGCAGCAGCGGCTGCTGCTGGAGACATCCTGGGAGGCTGTCGAACGGGCCGGGCTGCTCCCCGAGAGCCTGCGCGGCACACCCGTCGGCGTCTACGTCGGCGCCGCCAACCAGGGCTTCGGCGGGCTGGACGGCCTGCCCGAAGGCGTCGAGGGCCACATCGTCACCGGCAGCGCCACCAGCGTCCTGTCCGGCCGCATCGCCTACACCCTCGGCCTCGAGGGCAGTGCGGTGACCGTGGACACCGCGTGCTCGTCGTCCCTGGTCGCCCTGCACATGGCGGTCCAGGCGCTGCGCTCCGGCGAGTGCTCCATGGCCCTCGCGGGCGGTGTCGCGGTGATGGTGGAACCCATCGGATTCATCGGCTTCGCCCGCACACGCGGCGTCGCCCGCGACGGCCGGTCCAAGGCGTTCGCCGAAGCGGCCGACGGCATGGGCCTGGCCGAAGGCGCCGGCATGGTCCTCCTGGAGCGGCTGTCGGACGCCAGGCGCAACGGTCACCCCGTCCTCGCCGTCATCCGCTCCACCGCGCTCAACCAGGACGGCGCCAGCAACGGGCTCAGCGCCCCCAGAGGCCCCGCACAGCAGCAGGTCATCCGCGCCGCCCTCACCAAGGCCGGACTGTCCACGGCGGACGTGGACGCGGTGGAGGCCCACGGTACGGGGACGACCCTCGGTGATCCGATCGAGGCGCAGGCGCTGCTCGCGACCTACGGTCGGGGTCGTGATCCGGAGCGCCCGTTGTGGCTCGGTTCGGTGAAGTCGAACATCGGTCATACGCAGGCCGCTTCCGGTGTGGCGGGTGTGATGAAGATGGTGCTGGCGATGCAGCACGGTGTGCTCCCGCGGACCCTGCACGTGGACGAGCCGACCCCGCACGTCGACTGGTCGGCGGGCGCGGTGTCCCTGCTGACCGAGCCCGTGGAGTGGCCGGGCGTCGAGGGGCGTCCGCGTCGGGCGGGTGTGTCGTCCTTCGGCGTGAGCGGGACGAATGCGCATGTGGTGTTGGAGGAGGCGCCGGCTGTCTCGGGGTCTGTGGGGTCTGGGTCTGTGGGGTCTGTGGGGTCTGTGGGTTCTGGGGGGCCGGTTGGGGTTTTCGGGGTGGGTGGTGTGGTGCCGTGGGTGGTGTCGGGTCGTGGTCGGGAGGGTTTGGCGGGGCAGGCGGGTCGGTTGGCCGCGTTCGCGGAGTCGGTGGGTGAGGGTGTGCGGCCGGTGGATGTCGCCTGGTCGTTGGCGGCGACTCGGAGTGTGTTCGAGGACCGGGCGGTGGTGGTCGGTTCTGGGATGAGTGAAGTGGTGTCCGGGTTGTCCGGGTTGGCGTCGGGTGCGGTGAGTGCGTCGGGCTCGGTGCGGGGTGCTGTGTCGGCGGGTGCTGACCGGGTGGTGTTTGTGTTTCCGGGGCAGGGGGCGCAGTGGGTTGGTATGGGGCGGGAGTTGTGGGGGGAGTCGGCTGTTTTTGCGGCGTCGATGGAGGCGTGTGAGCGGGCGTTGGCGCCGTTTGTGGGGTGGTCGTTGAGTGAGGTGGTGCGGGGTGGGGGTGAGTTGTCGGAGGTTGATGTGGTGCAGCCGGTGTCGTGGGCGGTGATGGTGTCGTTGGCTGCGGTGTGGCGGGCGTGTGGTGTGTGTCCGTCGGTGGTGGTGGGTCATTCGCAGGGGGAGATTGCTGCTGCGGTGGTGGCGGGTGGTCTGTCGTTGGAGGACGGTGCGCGGGTGGTGGCGTTGCGGTCGCGTGCGTTGCGGGCGATTGCGGGTGGTGGGGGGATGGTGTCGTTGGGGTTGTCGTTGGAGGGGGTGGAGGATCTGCTTGCGGCTGGGTGGGTGGGTCGTGTGGGTGTTGCTGCGGTGAATGGTCCGTCGTCGGTGGTGGTGGCGGGGGATGCGGATGCGTTGGAGGAGTTGGTCGGTCATTGTGAGGGGGTGGGTGTTCGGGCGCGTCGTGTGCCGGTGGATTATGCGTCGCATTCGTGGCATGTGGAGGCGATCGAGGAGGAGTTGGGGCGGGTGTTGGCGCCTGTCGGTCCGCGGCCGGGTGAGGTGGCGTTCTTCTCGACGGTGGAGGCCGATTGGGTGGACACGGCTCGGTTGGACGGTGGGTATTGGTATCGGAATCTGCGGGGGCGGGTTCGTTTCGCTGATGCGGTGAGGGGTCTGGTCGAGCAGGGGTGTTCGGCGTTCGTGGAGGTGGGTCCGCATCCGGTGTTGGGGATGGCGGTGCAGGAGGTTGCGCCGGATGCGGTGGTGGTGGGGACGTTGCGTCGGGATCGGGGTGGTGCGGAGCGGTTCGTGGCCTCGTTGGCGGAGGCGTGGGTGCGTGGGGTGGCGGTGGACTGGACGCGGGTCCTGGCCGGTCGGGGAGGCCGCGTCGTCGACCTACCGACGTACGCCTTCCAACACCGGCGGTACTGGTTGGAGAGGGCGACGGCTGCTGGTGCGGGGTCGGCTTCGGGTGTGGTGGTGGATGCCGGGTTCTGGGAGGCGGTGGAGCGGGGTGATGTGACGTCGCTGGCGGGTGAGCTGCGGTTGGCGGACAGCGAGTCGTTGGCGGAGGTTCTTCCGGCGCTGTCGCGGTGGCGTCGGGGTGAAGTGGCCCGGTCGGCGGTCGAGGGCTGGCGGTACAAGGTGGTGTGGAAGCCGGTCGGGCGGCGGTCCGGGCCGGTCGTGCTGGGCGGTACCTGGTTGCTGGTCGTGAGTGAGTCGTGGGACGACACCGCGGGCCTGGTCACCGACGTCACCGACGCCCTCACCCGCCACGGCGCCCACGTCACCACCGTGCGCGTGGCGGCAGGCACCGACCGCGCAGCCCTCGCCGCCCTGCTCGGCAGCACGGTGAACTCCGGGGACCGGTCCGTGGAACCGGTGGGGATCCTGTCCCTGCTGGCCCTGGACGAGTCGCCCTGCGACGACGGCGGCGCGCTGTCCGGCGGGCTGGCCCTCACCGCCGCGTTGCTTCAGGCGCTCGGGGACGCAGGGATCCCGGCGCCGCTGTGGATCGCCACGCGGGGCGCCGTGTCCACGGGCCGTGCCGACCCGCTCACCGCGCCGGTGCAGGCACAGGCATGGGGGCTCGGACGGATCGCGGCGCTGGAGTACCCGCAGCGCTTCGGCGGTCTGGTCGATCTGCCGCAGGAACTGGACGAGCGGACCGGTGCACGCCTCGTGGCCGCACTGTCGGGGACGCTGGACGACGACCAACTGGCCGTCCGCGGAACCGGCCTCTTCGTGCGTCGTCTGACACGGGCCGAGAGGCCCGGCTCCGCGCCCTCGACATGGAGGCCGGACGGCACCGTGCTCGTCACCGGTGGCACCGGCGGCGTCGGCGCCCACGTGGCGCGCAGGCTGGCCCGCAACGGTGCCGGGCAGCTGCTGCTGGTGAGCCGCAGAGGACCGGACGCGCCCGGTGCGGCCGCGCTGGAGGCGGAGCTGACGGCGCTCGGCGCCCGCGTCAACGTGGCGGCGTGCGACGTCGCGGACCGTGACCAGGTGGCCGCGCTGCTGGCAGCCGTGCCGGAGGACCAGCCGCTCACCGCGGTCGTGCACGCGGCCGGCGTCCTGGACGACGGCATGCTCGACGGTCTCACCCCGGAGCGCGCCGAGGCGGTCCTGCGGCCGAAGACGGCCGCCGCATGGCACCTGCACGAGCTGACCCGCGACCTCGGACTGTCGGCGTTCGTGCTGTTCTCGTCGCTCGCGGGCACCCTCGGCGGTCCCGGCCAGGGCAGTTATGCCGCTGCCAACGCCTTCCTCGACGCGCTCTCCCGCCGTCGGCACGCCGACGGACTGCCGTCGACGGCGATCGCATGGGGGGCGTGGGGCGGCGGCGGTCTCGCCGCCGGCGAGACGGGGGAGCGGCTGGCCCGTTCGGGCATGCCCGCCATGGATCCCGAGACGGCACTGACCGCGCTCGAACAGGCCGTCCTCAGCGGGGAACCGGTGCTGGCGGTGGCCGACGTCCGATGGGAGACCTACGCGTTCGCCCACGCCGACCGGCCCGTCCCGGCGCTCGCCGACCTGCCCGAGGTACGGGAAGCCTGCGACGCCCGGCAGACGTCCGGTGCGGCCGGCGGGGACGGCAACGCGGTCACGGCCCGGCTCGCCGGGCTGCCGCACGAGGACCAGCGCCGGGAACTGCTCACCCTGGTGCGGACGTTGGCGGCCGCGGCACTCGGCTACTCCGGTTCGGAGGAGATCGACGAGGAGCGGGCCTTCCGCGACCTCGGTTTCGACTCGCTCACCGCGGTCGCCCTGCGGAACACCATCACCGAGACGACCGGACTGCGGCTGCCGGTGACGCTGGTCTTCGACCACCCGACGGCGACCGCGCTCGCCGAGCGACTGCACCATGACCTGTTCGGCGCGGCCCTGGCGACCGTGGAGCCGACCCGGTCGGCCGTGTCCGGCGCGTCCGCGGCCGACGACGACCCCGTCGTCGTCGTGGCGATGAGCTGCCGGTACCCCGGCGGGGCGAGCAGCCCCGAGGACCTGTGGCGGCTGCTGGTGCGGGGCGGCGACGCGGTGTCGGCGTTCCCGGAGGACCGCGGCTGGGATCTCGAGGGCGCCTACGACCCCGACCCCGACCGGCCGGGCACCTTCTACGCCCGCGGCGGCGGATTCCTGTACGACGCCCACCACTTCGACCCGGAGTTCTTCGGGATGAGCCCGAGGGAGGCCCTGGCCGTCGACCCGCAGCAGCGGCTGCTGCTGGAGACGTCGTGGGAGGCGTTCGAGCGGGCCGGGATCGACCCGGGCGCGCTGCGCGGCAGCCGGACCGGGGTGTTCGTCGGGTCGAACTACCACGACTACGGCTCCCGGTTGCAGCACGCGCCCAAGGACTTCGAGGGCTACCTCGCCACCGGCAGCGCCGGAAGTGTGGCCTCGGGACGCATCTCCTACACCTTCGGGCTGGAGGGCCCGGCCGTCACCGTCGACACCGCCTGCTCCTCGTCCCTGGTCGCGCTGCACATGGCCGCCCAGGCGCTGCGGACGGGCGAGTGCACCATGGCGCTGGCCGGCGGTGTCACCGTGATCTCCTCGCTGGACACCTTCATCGAGTTCAGCAGGCAGCGGGCGCTGTCGGCGGACGGGCGCTGCAAGGCGTTCTCCGACGACGCCGACGGCGCCGGCTGGGCCGAGGGCGTCGGTATGGTGCTCCTGGAGCGGCTGTCCGACGCCCGCCGCAACGGCCACCCGGTGCTGGCGGTGCTCGCCGGTTCCGCCGTGAACCAGGACGGCGCCAGCAACGGCCTGACCGCGCCGAGCGGGCCCGCGCAGCAGAGGGTCATCCGGCAGGCGCTGGATGCGGCCGGTCTGTCCCCGGCCGACGTGGACGCCGTCGAGGCACACGGCACCGGCACCCGGCTCGGCGACCCCATCGAGGCGCAGGCACTGATGGCCACCTACGGGCAGGACCGGCCGGCGGACCGGCCGCTGCACGTCGGCGCCCTCAAGTCCAACCTCGGGCACACCCAGGCCGCCGCCGGTGTCGGGGGCGTCATCAAGACCGTCCTGGCGATGCGGCACGGGCTGCTGCCGCGCACCCTGCACGCCCACCGGCCGTCGACGCGGATCGACTGGAGCGGGGGTGCGGTGGCGCTGCTCAGCGAGCCCGTGGAATGGCCGGGCCGCGAGGGACGTCCGCGCCGCGCCGGTGTGTCGGCGTTCGGCATCAGCGGTACCAACGCCCACGTCATCCTGCAGGAGCCGCCCGCCGAGACGCCGGCCGTCACCGGCACCGGCGGCACCGGCCTGCCGGTCGACGCGACCCCGGCAGGACCGCGGGCACGTCCGGCCGACCTGCCGGGGGACCCCGCCGGCACCGCGGTCCCGCCGGAGGGGGCGAACGTCCCCGTGGCCCCGGGGGAACTGGTCCCCTGGGTGCTCTCCGGCCGCAGCGGCGACGCGCTGCGTGCCCAGGCCGCCCGCCTGCTGGCCCATCTGCGGGACGGAGAGCGGCGGGACGGGGCGACCAGCCTCGACATCGCCCACGCCCTGGCCACCGGCCGCGCCGCGTTCGAACACCGGGCCGTCCTCGTCGGCCGCGACGAGGACGAACTGCTGTCCGCGCTGCGGGCGTTGACCGAAGGCAGAGAGGCACCCGGCGTGCTGCGCGGCGTGCGGCGCCGCGGCGGACGCACCGCCTTCCTCTTCAGCGGCCAGGGCAGCCAGCGCCCCGGCATGGGCCGCGAGCTGTACGCCGCCCACCCGGTCTTCGCCGACGCCCTCGACGCTGTCTGCGCCGAGCTGGACCGGGAACTGCAACGCCCTCTGAAGGAGGTGCTGTTCGCTGACGCCGGCACTCCCACCGCCGCGCTCCTGGACCGCACCGCCTACACCCAGGCGGGCCTGTTCGCCCTGCAAGTGGCCCAGTTCCGGCTGCTCGAACACTGGGGGGTGCACCCCGACGTCGTCGTCGGCCACTCCATCGGCGAACTCGCCGCCGCCCACGTGGCCGGGATCCTCGACCTCGCCGACGCCAGCCGCCTGGTCGCCGCCCGCGGCAGGCTGATGGAGGACCTGCCCGAGGGCGGTGCGATGCTGTCCGTGCGGGCGTGCGAGGCGGACGTCCTGGAAGCACTGCGGACCTACGAGGACCGGGTGACCGTCGCCGCCGTCAACGGCCCCGAGTCCGTGGTGGTCTCCGGCGACGAGGAGGCCGTCGAAGAACTCGCCGAGGCGTGGCGCGAGGCGGGGCTGCGCACCAGGCGCCTGACCGTCTCCCACGCCTTCCACTCACCGCGCATGGAGCCCGTGCAGGCGCCCTTCGCGGCCGTCGCCCGCGGCCTCGCCTACACCGCCCCGGCCGTACCCGTCGTCAGCGACCTGACCGGCGCACTCGCCCGTCCCGGCGAGTTGGAGACCGCGGACTACTGGGTGCGCCACGTGCGGGGCACGGTCCGCTTCGCCGACGCCCTCGCCACCCTGGAGCACCAGGGCGTCACGGCGTACGTCGAACTCGGCCCCGACGGTGTGCTCACCGCCATGGCCCGCGACTGCCTCACCGACCCGGACGCCGCCGTCGTCACGCCGCTGCTGCGACGCGACCGGCCCGAGGACGCCGCCGTCACCACCGCCCTGGCCACCCTGCACGTCCACGGCATCGGCCCCGACTGGGCCGGATACTTCGCCGACCGCCCGGTCCAGCGGGCCGAACTGCCCACGTACGCCTTCCAGCGGGCCCGCTACTGGCTCGAAGCAGACCCGGTGCAACCCGACCTCGCCGCGGCCGGGCTCGCCGCCGGAGACCACCCGCTGCTCGCGGCGGGCACCGCGCTCGCCGGCGGCGACGGCTACCTGCTGACCGGGCGGCTGTCGCTCAGCAGCCACCCCTGGCTCGCCGACCACGCCGTGTCCGGCACGGCCGTCCTGCCCGGCACCGCGTTCCTGGAGCTGGCCCTGCTCGCCGCCGAACGGATCGGCTGCCCCACCGTCGACGAACTCACCCTGGAGACACCGCTCGTCCTGCCCGACCAGGGTGCCGTCCACCTCCAGGTCACCGTCGGCGAACCCGGTGAGGACGGCACGCGCCCGGTCAGCGTGCACTCCCGGCCCGACGACGCCGCGGACGACGAGACGTGGACCCGGCACGCCGTCGGCCGGCTCGTCCCGGCCACGGCAGACGACGACGGCGCGCCGTTCGAGGCATGGCCCCCGCCGGGCGCCGAGGCGGTCACCGTGGACGGCCTGTACGACCGCTTCGCGGAGGGCGGTTTCGCCTACGGCCCGGCCTTCCGGGGGCTGACCGCCGCGTGGCGGCTCGGCGAGGAGGTGTACGCAGAGGTCGAGCCGCCCGCCGGGATCGCCGCCGACACGACCCGCTACGGGCTGCACCCGGCACTGCTGGACGCCGCTGTGCAGACCGTCGGCCTGACCGCCGCGGCCGGCACCGCAGTCATGCCGTTCAGCTGGACCGGTGTCCGCCTGCACACGCCCGGAGCCGACGCGCTGCGGGTGCGGCTCACCCCCTCCGGCCCGGACGCCGTGACCCTCCGCGTCACCACGGCCGACGGGCGGCCCGTCGCCACGGTCGCCGGGTTGACGCTGCGCCCGCCGGCCGACCTCGGCCGACTCGGGGACCGGCGCGCTGCCGCCCGCCATCTGCACACCGTGGACTGGGTGACGCCGGCCGCGGCCCCGGCCCGTGTCGACGGTGGCTGGGGCGTCCTGAACGGCGACGCCGACCCCGGCCTCGCCGCCGCTGTGTCGGCTGCCGGGCTCGCCGCCGTCCACCATCCGGATGCGGCCTCCCTGGCCCGCTCCGTCGCCGTCGGCGACGGAGCGGCACCCGCCACGGTGCTGGCCGCCGTACCGGGCCTCCCGGACACCGCGGACCCCCTGCCCTGCGCCGCCACGGCCGACGCCGTGCGCCGCGTCACCGGGCACGTCCTGCGGCTGCTGCAGGACTGGCTCGCCGAGGACCGGTTCGACGCCACCCGGCTGGTGCTGGTCACCCGGCACGCCATGACCGTGCACGACGGCGACCGGGCGCCCGACCCGGTGGCCGCCGCCGTGTGGGGCCTGGTGCGCACGGCGCAGTCCGAGAACCCGGGCCGGTTCCTGCTGCTCGACTGGGACGGCGCGCAGGAGTCCCACGCGGCCCTGCCCGCCGCGCTCGGCCACGACGAACCGCAGGTCGCCCTGCGCAAGGGCGAGCTGCGGGTGCCGCGGCTCGTCAGGGCGAACCTGAACCGGACCGCCGAAGGGGGAGCGGGCACACTGCTCGACCCCGACGGCACCGTTCTCGTCACCGGCGCCACCGGAGCGCTGGGCGGACTCGCCGCGCGGCACCTCGTCGCCCGGCACGGAGCCCGGCACCTCCTGCTCGTCGGCCGCCGCGGACCGGATGCCCCGGGTGCCCGGGAACTCGTCGAGGAACTGACCGGTCTCGGGGCCCGGGCCGAACTGGTCGCCTGCGACACCTCCGACCGGGCCGCGCTGGCCGCGCTGCTCGCCGCGATCCCCGCCGACCGTCCGCTGACCGCCGTCGTCCACACGGCGGGTGTCCTCGCCGACGGGGTGATCGGCTCCCTCACCGGGGAACACCTCGACACCGTGCTCGCCGCGAAGGTCGACACCGCCCTGCACCTGCACGAGCTGACCCGGGACACCGAGTTGCGGGCCTTCGTCGTGTACTCCTCGCTGGCCGGGGTCCTCGGCGGCGCGGGACAGGGCAACTACGCGGCGGCCAACGCCTTCCTGGACGCCTTCGCCCGGCAACGACGCGCCCAGGGCCTGCCCGCGCAGTCGCTGGCGTGGGGCCTGTGGGAGGAGCGGTCGGCGATGACCGGCAAGCTGGACCGTGCCGACCTGCGGCGCATGGCGCGCGGCGGCGTGGTACCGATGCCGTCCGAGCAGGCCCTGGCGCTGTTCGACGCCGCCGTCGCCACCGACCGCGCGGTGCTGGTCCCGGCCCGCTTCGACACCGCCGGGCTGCGCAGCCCCGACGGTGAGGTTCCGCCCCTGCTGCGGTCCCTCGTCCGGCCGGCCCCCGGCCGCCGCAACGGCACCGCCGCCGCGGACAGCACCGGTGCGGCGGAGCGCCTGCGGCAGAGCCTCGCCGAACTCGGCGCCGGGGCACGGCTCACCCTGCTCGCCGATCTCGTCCGCGACCAGGCGGCGGCGGTGCTCGGTTACGCCGACTCCGACGCCGTGGACACCGAACGCGGCTTCCTGGAAATGGGCTTCGACTCGCTGACCGCCGTCGAACTCCGCAACCGGCTCACCACCGCCACCGGACTGCGGCTGCCGGCCACCCTGCTGTTCGACTACCCCACGCCTCTCGGCCTGGCCCGGCACCTGTGCGAGGAGACCGCGCCGTGGGCCACCGCCCGGGTACAGCCGGTCCTCGCCGAACTCGACCGCCTGGAAGGCATGGTCGAGGAGATCACCGCCGACGAGTCGGTCCGCTCGGCCCTGGCCGGCCGGCTGCGCGGCCTGCTGACCCGCCTGGACGGTCAGGTCGAGACGGTCGGCGCCGGAAGCGGCGGAGACGGGACGGC
Source organism: Streptomyces actuosus (assembly GCF_016921115.1). GTDB lineage: Bacteria > Actinomycetota > Actinomycetes > Streptomycetales > Streptomycetaceae > Streptomyces > Streptomyces actuosus_A. The sequence continues at coordinate 21,080 of NZ_JAFFZS010000052.1, read as the reverse complement.
CGCGGAGCCGGCAGTGGCCGTCGAGGAGCGCCTGGAGGCGGCCAGCGACGACGACCTCTTCGACTTCATCGACAAGCAGTTCGGGTCGTCATGACAGGCACGTCGGCACGTTTCCCACCCCAGTCGGAAGAGAGCGAGACCGTGCCGGATCGAGTGCTGAACATCGGAGTCGTCGGCTGCGCCGCCATCGCCCGGCGCGCCGTGATTCCCGCGCTGGCGGCCGAGCCCTCGGTGCGGCTGGTGGCCGTGGCCAGCCGCAGTCGCGGCAAGGCCGAGGCCGTCGCCCGGCGGTTCGGCTGCGAGGCGGTCACCGGTTACGCCGACCTGCTGGCCCGCGACGACATCGACGCCGTCTACGTGCCCCTGCCGCCCGCACTGCACGCCGAATGGGTGGCCCGGGCGCTGGCGGCGGGCAAGCACGTCCTCGCCGAGAAGCCGTGCGTGACCGACCTGGCCCAGGCGGCGGAACTGGTCGCCGCCGCCCACGACGCCGGGCTGCTGCTGATGGAGAACTTCGCTTTCCTCCACCACGGCCAGCACGACGCCGTACGGGCCCTCGTCGAGGCCGGCGCCATCGGCGAGCCCCGCCATCTCAACGCCGAGTTCGCCTTCCCGCCGCTGCCCGTCGGCGACATCCGCCACACCCGGGCGCTGGGCGGCGGCGCGCTGTTCGACGCGGGCGTCTACACGCTGCGCGCGGCCACTGCGTACCTGGGGCCCGAGGTCACGGTCCACGGCGCGGTGCTGCGGGTCGATCCCGACACCGGGGTCGACATGGCGGGCGCGGCCCTCGTCGCCGATCAGGACGGCCGCACAGGGCAGCTCACGTTCGGCTTCGACCGGTCGTACCGGTGCGCCTGCACCCTCTGGGGCAGCGAGGGCAGCATCACTCTCGACCGTGCCTTCACGGCACCGCCCACCCTGCGTCCGGTGCTGCGGCTGGTGCGTCAGGACCACGTGGAGGAACGCACCCTCCCCGCGGGACACCAGTTCGCCGCGCTGGTCGCGCTGTTCGCCCGAACCGTGCTGGACGGGGGCGACTTCGAGGGGCCCGCGCAGGCCGTCCTGCGGCAGGCGGCACTGGTCGACGCGGTGCGCGAGGCCGCGGGCAGCGGGCCGGGGCGGGGTGCCATCTACTGAGAGGAGTGCCGTCTGCCGACCGGACGGACGCCCGAGCCGTCCGGTCGCGGAGGTCAGGCCGGGTGCTCCTGAGGGCCGTCGCCGCTGTCGCTTCCGGTGCCCGCCTCGACGAGGGCGAACGGTCCCGGGGCCGTTGCGCGGCCGTCGACGATGTCCCGGAGCTGGGAGCGGGCGGTGACCCCCAGCTTCGGGAAGCTCCGGTACAGATGGGATCCGACGGTGCGCGGGGAGAGCTGCAGCCGCTCCCCGATCTCCCGGTTGGTCAGCCCGCGGGCGGCGAGGCGCACGATCTGCCTCTGCTGCGGGGTGAGCGCGGGGAGCCTGTCCCGGGCGCTGCCGCTCTGGCGGATTCCGGCGGCCCGCAGCTCCGCCCGTGCGCGGGTGGCCCAGGGCTCGGCGCCCAGCCGTACGAACGTCTCCAGCGCGGCGGCCAGCAGCGGCCGGGCCCGCCCCGAGCGCAGCCGCCGGCGCAGCCATTCGCCGTACTCGAGTTGAGTCTGGGCGTGGCTGAACGGCCGCTCCTGCGACGACGGTTCGTCGAGCGCGGCTCGGAAGTGGTGCTCCGCCTCCTCGCCGCCCGACAGCAGCGCCCGGGCGCGGGCGAGCTGCGCCCGCTGCCGCGGCGAGGAGCCCGTCGCGCGCCCGGCGATCCGGTCCACGATCCTGCGGGCGCTCTCGTGCCGTCCGATGCGGACGGCGGCCGCGGCGAGGTCGGCCAGGCCGTAGCGGGAGACGTGGTAATGGACCTCGTCGCCGTCGGCCGTGAACATCGCCCGGAATTGGTCATAGGCGGTCTCGTGGTCGCCGTCCGCCCACGCGGCCGTCCCCAGCGCCCAGCGCGCCCGCACCGTCACGAACCGGTTCTGCCGTGCGGCGACGAGGTCCAGCGCCCGCAGGGCGGCGGCGCGCGCCGGCCCCGTCTCGCCCCGCAGCGCCAGCACGGCGGCGTCGAGGGCGGGCGGAGCCGCCGCCGTGTAGGGCGGATCGCTCTGCGCCGCCGCCCGTGCCGAGGCAGCCGCGACGCCCCGGCTCCGCGTCCACAGGCCGTACTCCAGGCAAGCCCACCCCTCGACGCAGCGCAGCCCGTCGGGCAAGGGCGACGGAGCCCCCGGGGGTCCGCCCATGGAGTCGAACAGTTCGAGGGCGAGCGCGTTCTCGTCGAGCAGCCAGGCCAGGGTCGCCGTCGCCGCCAGCAGTTGCGGTCCGGCTGTACCGGCGGACGCCAGCCGGCGCACACCGGCGAGCAGCCCGGCACGGTCCGCGGAGGGGTCGGTGGCGGTACGGATCCACAGGGAGGCGAGGTCGGGCTCGGGCCGCGGGCCGATGACCGCGGCGAGCCGGAGGAAGTCGTGGCGCAGTTCGTTCCGCTGCTCGGTGTCCCCGCTGTAGTAGCAGATCAGGGCAGCGGTGGCGAGCGCCTGAAGGGCGTTGCCGGGGTCGTGGGAGGCCAGGTCCCGCGCGGTGCGGATCAGCAGCGGGTAGGCTGCGGCGCGCCGCGGGGTGAGGGCGAGCGCCTGGCCGCGGTGGAGGGCGGCCCGGGCCAGCAGCACCGGGTCGTCGGAGAGCGTCCGGACCCGCTCGGTCAGATCCTCCACCCAGGCCGTCTGCTCGGTCGGCGCGGCCAGTCGGGCGGCCAGGGTGAGTCGGCGGGCGCGCTCGTGCCGGTCGGGGGTGAGGTCGGCGGCCCGTTGCAGCGCCAGTGCCGCCGAGACGAGACCGCCACGCCGTCCCGTCTGCCGTGCCGTACGCTCCATCTCACGGGCCACCGCCTCGTCCGGTCCGGTGCCTGCGGCCGCGAGATGCCAGGCCCGCCGGTCAGGGACGCCGCGCAGCACGGTGGCGCACCGCCGGTGCGCCGCCCGGCGCAGGGTGGGGGGCGCCGCGTGGTAGACGGCGGACCGGATCAACGGGTGGCAGAACCGTACGGCGGTGTGACGGGCGTCGATCAGGCCCGCCTCTTCGGCCGGCCGCCATACGTCCGGGGTCACGCCGGCCACGGCAGCGGTGTCCGTCGCCGCCAGCAGCAGGGCCTGCCGGGTGGCTTCGGGCAGGGTGGCCAGCCGGGTGGCGTAGCGCTGCATCAGACGGTCGGCCAGGGGCAGGGGCTCCACCGGCCACGGCGCTTGCCCGGGCTCCGACCGGGCGAACTCGATCAGGGCGAGCGGATTGCCCTGTGCCTCGTCCAGGACACGCGCCCGCAGCGGGCCTGCGCGGCGGAGCGGCTGCGCGTCCAGGAGCCGGCCTGCGGCGTCCGCGTCCAGGGGACCCACGTCCAGCACCGGGCAGCACCGCACGAACGAGGGCAGTGCCGCGCCGGTCCGGACCAGTCCCAGCAGGCCGATCCGCTCGCCCTCCAGCCGCCGCGCGACGAAGGCCAGTACGTCCAGGGAGTCCCGGTCCACCCAGTGGGCGTCCTCCACGACGATCAGCACCGGCCGGGACCGGGCCACGTGCGCGAGCAGGCCCAGCACGGCCACGCGCAGGATCAGCTGGTCCGGCTCGGCCTGACCGGCCGCCATGCCGAAGGCGCCCAGCAGCGCGTCGCACTGCCGCTGCGGCAGGACCGGTGCCTGGAGCAGCACCGGCCGCAGCACCTGGTGGAGGCCGGCGAACGCCATTTCGGACTCCGTCTCGCTGCCCTCGGCCCGCAGCACCCGTACCCCGGCCTCGCGCAGTCCGCCGACCTCGCTGTCGACCAGGGCGCTCTTGCCGATGCCGGGACCGCCGGTGACGACCAGCACGTGGCCTTCCTCACCGGGGTCTGTGACGAACCGGCGTATCCGGGCGGCCTCGGAGGCCCGGCCCACAAGGGCGCCGCCCGACAGCGTCGGAGTGGTCAAGAGCACCTCCCTGGTCTCGCTGCGCGGTGTCCGACAGCGAAGGACGCTAAGCCCGCACCCGTCGCGGCCCCGTACATCGCGCGCGGGCTCTAAGGAATCCCCTCGAACGTCGCACCGGGCACGAGGGGCGGCCGGCAGTGACCGAACCGACCACAGCTCGCGGGGTGCAGTCGGTCGACGGATGTGCCCGGCGGGCGGCGTGGTCCACACTGCGTACGGCGCGGCCGCATCCGCGGAGCGGACGGCTCCGCCAACGGATCCGCGGACCGCACCGGCGACCCGCGAGCTGCCCGGGGCGACCCGCCTCGATCCGCCCGCCTGCGATGCACTTCGTCCGGACACCACGGGGCGGCTGCCCCCTCCGGGCCCGGCCGCCCACCCCACCCGCTCCTCCCGCCCAGACCGCCTGCCCCCAGGAGGCCCCGTGGATGCGCAGTCCCTCCCCTTCGGCGCCTTCCTGGCCCGGCTGGAGGCGACCATTGCTTTCGGTCGGTTGCCGGCCCGCTTTCCCGGCCTCGCGCCCGCTCCGGACACCGTGCCGATCCGCCGCGACCGGATCGTCCTACGTGGCTGTCAGTCCCTGCCGACCGTCCTCAAAGGCTCGGAGGAGGCCGGAATTTGAAAATGCTACGACGACCGAAACATCACCATCGCGAGCCGGTGGAATGCATGGGCCGGCCGTGCTGTGAAACATTCGGGCGAGGTTGAGTAACATCTTCGGAAGGACAGCGAGTTGTCGCTCACCACGGGATCCACGCACCGGTCCCCGCACATCCTCACGCCGTCCAGTGACCCATCCCTGGTCGCCCGACAGGCAGGCGGAAAAGGAAGAAACCTCCACACGCTCACGGCATCCGGATTCGACGTGCCGACGTGGTCGATCCTCGGCCTGGACGTTTTCGCGGAATTCTGCCGCGACAGCGGACTGGACGAGGACCTGGCGCGCCTTCTCGCCGACGGCAGGGACGCGAACGCCGAGGAGGTCGCCGAGGAGGCCGCCCGCCTGATCGAGACCGCGCCGCTCGGCGACCACGTCGCCGACGCCATCGCCCTCGCCTACCGGGAGGCCGGCGGCGGCACGGTGGCCGTGCGCTCCTCCGGCGCCGAGGAGGACGGCGAACGGCACTCCTTCGCCGGCCAGTTCGACAGCTTCCTCAACGTCCGCGGTCAGGACGAGGTCACCGCCCGGGTCCGCCGCTGCTGGGCCTCGGCCTTCTCCGCGCGTTCCCTGCGCTACCGCGCGCAGCGCGGGCTTCCGCCCGACACCGGCGGCCTCGCCGTCGTCCTGCAGCGCATGGTCGCCGCCGAGCGCAGCGGAGTGCTGTTCACCGCCGACCCGACGACCGGCCGCACCGACCGCCACGTGGTCAGCGCGGTGTTCGGGCTGGGGGAAGGGCTCGTCTCGGGCGCGGTCGACGCGGACACCGTCGTCCTGGACGCGGCCACCGGTGAACCGCTGACCACGATCGTCGGGGACAAGCAGGAGCGCTACGACGCCGGATCCGGACCCGGCTGCCATGTCTCGCCGGTCGCCGACACGGACCGCACCACCCTGTCCCTGACCGGTGCCGACCTGGCCCGGCTGCACGAGGCCGGGATCCGCATATCCGACCGCTACGGCGCACCCCAGGACATCGAGTGGGCCATCGCCGAGGGCAACCTGTGGATCCTGCAGAGCCGCCCCGTCACCACACCGGCCCCGGCCGCCGGACCCGCGCCCGAGCCCGACGGGGAACTGCGGATCTGGGACAACTCCAACATCATCGAGAGCTTCAGCGGCGTGGTCTCCCCGCTCACCTACACCTTCGCCGCCGACACCTACGCCAAGGTGTACGAGAGCTACGCCCGCGCCCTCGGAGTCCGCGGTGAGCAACTGCGCGAGGTGCGGGAGTGGACCCCGCACCTGCTCGGCCACATCCACGGGCGCGTCTACTACAACCTGTTCCACTGGTACCGCATGGTGCGTATGGCCCCGCTCTACCGGCTCAACCGGCGCGTGCTGGAGAAATCCCTCGGCGTCGCGGAGAGCATTTCCGACGAACTGGCCGACACACTCCACCCATTCACACCCCGGCCCGGGCTGCGCGGCCGCCTCTCTCGGCTGACCCGCACGGTGATCTTCACCAGGCGATTCCTCACCGTCCGGAAATCCGTGGAGACCTTCCACCGCGATTTCTACCGGGCGTATGCCGTCTTCAACCATGTCGACTACGACGCGCTGCCCGGCGACGACACCTACCGCCGCCTCCGGCGGCTGCAGCGGGAACTCATCGAGAAATGGGGCCCGATGCAGGTCCTGGACGCGACGATCCTGCTCTCCGTGGGCCTGCTGGCCCTGCTCACCCGCCGCTGGCTGCCCCAGGCCCCCGAGTGGTTCACCTGGGCCGCGGCCGCCCCGGGCGGCGCTGTCGAGTCCACCGAACCGGTCTGGGCGCTGCGGGAGTTGGCCGCCCGGGCACGCGCCGACTCCGACGTGCTGGACCTGCTGGAGCGCACTCCGGACGGCGAGGCGTACCAGGCGCTCAGCGACGCCGGCCGGACCGGCTTCCTGGCTGCCGTGGACGCCTACATCGCCGACTACGGCTACCGCAGCCCCGACGAACTCAAACTGGAGGTCCCCGACCTGCACGACGACCCGGCCGGGCTGTTCACGCTGCTGCGGGACGCGCTGCCGGAGACCGACGAGACGACCCCCCAGGAACGCGGCGGCGAGGCCGACGCCTACCTCGACGAGCACCTGCGCGGCCCTCGCCGGCTGGTGTACGAACGGGTCCGGGCCAAGGCCCGGGCGGCCCTCACCGACCGCGAACGCCTCAGGTTCTGCCGCACCCGCGCCTTCGGAGCGGCCAAGCGCATGCTGCGCGCGCTGGGCCGCGACCTGGAGCGCGCCGGGGCCCTCGACGCGTGGGACGACGTGTTCCTGCTGCGGCTGGACGAGATCAAGGGCGCCTACGAGGGCATGATCGTCCACACCGAGCTGCGGGACCTGGTCGCGGTGCGCCGCAGGCAACTCGCCGCCGACGCCGCGCTGCACGCCCCGTCCCGCTTCACCACCCGCGGCGCACCGTACTGGTCGGGCAACCTGGAGCGGGCCGGCTGGACGAGCGGCCCGGCCGCCCGCAGCGGCGCCCGTGAGCTGCGCGGCATCCCCTGCTGCCCCGGCGTCGCGGAGGGGCTTGCCGTGGTCACCGACACACCGCGCGACACGGGCGGCGGGATCCTTCTCACCTACCGCACCGACCCCGGCTGGGTTGCCGCGCTGCCCTCGGCCGCCGCCCTCGTCATCGAACGCGGCAGCCCACTCACCCATGTCGCCGTGGTGGCCCGGGAACTGGGCATCCCGACCGTCGTCCAGGTCGAGGGCGCGACCACCGAGATCCGCACCGGCAGCCGACTGCGCGTCGACGGCGCCGCCGGCACGGTCACCGTACTCGCCGACCCGCCCGTCGACGGCCCGACCGCCGCCGAGGACACCTCCCGAACGGAGACACACCCGTGATCCTCACCGAGGACCAGCTGCAGGACCTGCTGGACAAGTCGCTCGCCGAGCTGCCCCGCGGCACCGAGTGGGCCGTGACCCTCGAGGGGTCCATCGCGGAGGGGTTCGGCAACCCCTCCTCCGACATCGACTTCCTGCTCGTCGGCCGCTCCGAGGACGACCTGCCGACCATGCCGTCACTGCTGTTCGTGGACGGCCGACGGGTCGAGATCCGTACCCGGTCCGTGCGGCAACTCATCGACCAGTTCCGCGCGGTGGAGAAGGGGGCCAAGCAACCCGGCCGCCTCTTCGAGGACCTCCTCAACCGCTGCCAGCGGCTGCTGCACAGCCATCCGCTGCGCGGCCACGCCCTGATCGAGGAGGTCAAGGCGGTGCTGCCGGTCGAGCGGTTCCGCCGTATCACCGCAGACTGGTGGGCACACCGGGCCCGCCAGTCCCTGCGGCACGCGATGGCGATGCTGTGTCTCGGCGAGAGCGACGAGGCGGCCGACTGGACCCGGGCGGGACTCGTACAGACCGTCAAGTCCTGGGCGGCCGGCGTCGGCGAGACCTACCTGGAGCCCAAATGGCTGTCCATGCAGCTGGACCGTGCCGGTCGGAGCGACGTGCGTGATCGCTACTGGAGGCTGGAGGCAGCCACCCCCGCACCCGGCGACACCGACGCCGTCCACGCGTACCTGGCCGACTGCCTCGCCTTCGCCGAGGACCTCGGTCTCACCGGCGTCCCCCGGCAGCCCGAGCGGGTCACCGTCGAGCGCGTCGCCGGGATCACCACCTGGCAGACCGGCGACCGCGTCCACGTCCTGCGTGGCCGGCGCGACGTGTTCGCCCTGGGCGACGAGGCAGGGGCCGTCTGGCGCTCCCTGGTCCTGGGCCGCCCGCTGCCCCGCGTGCTCGCGACGACCGCCTGCACCGGCGTCAGGGCCCCCGGCCCGCTGCTGGCCGAGTTCCTGCGCTACGGGCTGATCCGCCTCGCCTGGAAGGGCGGTGGAACGATCACCCCGTCGCTGCCGCTCGCCGCGCCGTCCGGCCCGGTCACCCCGCCGCCCTCCACCGCGCGGCCACTGCTGTCGGTGCGCGGCGCGGCCGTGGGCGGGCCCCGCGCCGTAGACCTGATGCCGCTGCCGGCCGACCGGTTCGCCGCCGCCGCGATGTCCCTGGTGTGGTCCAACGTGGTCGTCGAGAACGCCGTCGAGGACCTGACCGGGGCACTGCAGCGCGGTCAGTGGCGGGTCGCCGAGATCGCCGCCCGCCGCGCCGTGCACGCGGCCCTGCGCGGGCTGTTCAGCGCCCACGGGGTCAACCCGCTGCCCACCGACACCGACCTCGTGCGGTGCCTCGACCTGCTGCCGTCCGGCACCGCGCCGATCGGGGAGCACGCCGGTGACCTGCTGTGGCGCACCGTGGACACGCCGGAACGGGGAGACGCCCTCCTCACCGAACTGCGCACCTTCATCGGCCGGGTGCGCGGCGCCGTGGGCGCCGACTCCTTCCCCCTGTCCTTCGAATCAGCGGACACCTGGCGCGCCACCCTCGAACTCGGCTACGACTGGCTGCGCATCGGCGCCCACCTCGACGCGGAACTGCCCATCGAGGAAGCCCGCGACCTGCTGGCCGGCCACGGCACCCAGCCGCACCAGGCCCGGTGACAAGGAGGCGCCGCACCCTTCGGTGGCCCGCCCTCCGCAGAGGCGACCCTCCACCGGGTCCGCCTTCCGAACGGGGCCGCACTCCGCAGGAGCCTGGCTCCCGGGCCACGTGACGGCGCCGTGCGGGCGACCGTACCCGGGCCACCGGCGAGGGCACCCCGGACGCCGTGCCACCCCCCGACCACCCTCCTGGAGGAACCTCGATGCCCGATCCGATGACCGTCCTGGTGACCGGCGCCAGCGGCTTCGTGGGCGCGGAGGTGACCGCGCGGCTCACCGCCGCCGGCCACACCGTGCTGACGCTGCTCCACCGCACCGGTGACCTCGTCCGCAACAACGGCAGGAAGCTCACCCCCGGCCCCGGCACCCTGACCGCGGTCAGCGGGGACGTCACCCGCCCCGGCCTCGGGCTGACCGACGAAGCCCGCCGGATCGTCGCGGGCGCCGACCGCATCGTGCACTGCGCCGCCGTCACCGACTTCGGGCTGTCCTACGCGCGGTACGAGCGCATCAACGTCGCCGGAACCCGCAACGTCCTCGACATCGCCCTCGCCCACCGCACCCCGCTGGTGCACGTCAGCACAGCCTATGTGTGCGGGGAACGAGACGGCACCGCCCGCGAGGACGAACTCGACGTCGGCCAGCACCCCGGCAACGGATACGAGAGGAGCAAGCTGACGGCCGAGACCACGGTCCGCAAAACAGCGGCCGACGGCCTGCCCGTCGCCGTCGTGCGCCCCAGCATCGTCACCGGTGCCTCCCGCACCGGCCGCGCCCGCGACCGCAAGACCGTCTACCCCGTACTCCGGGTCCTCACCCGAGGCCTGGTGCGCACCGTACCCGGTCACTACGATGCCCTCCTCGACCTCGTCCCGGTCGACCGCGTCGCCGACATGGTCACCGAGGCCGCCACACGGTTCGAGGACGCCGAGGGCCGCACCCTGCACGCCGTGGGCCACGAGCTGACCCTGCGGGACTTCTCCGAGGTCCTCGCCGAGTACCCGTCCTTCCGGGTGCCGCGCTTCGTTCCCCCGTCCGCGTTCTCCGCCTCGGCGCTGCCCGACCGCGAACGCCCCTATCACGACCGTGTCATCGCCCTGTACGCAACCTACTTCCGGCGGCGCGTCCACTTCGACGACACCCAGGCCGCGGCCTTCGTCGGCCGGCCGGCCGCCACCGGGGCACGGCCGTACCTGCGCCGCCTCCTCGACGACTGCCTCGCCACCGGCTACCTCGGCCCCGCCCTGGGCCCGGAGCAGACAGCCGCCCGACCCGACGGGAGCACCCACCGATGAACCCCGCCCACCCGACCGAACCCGCGCACGGCATATCCGTCTCCCCGCTGCTCACCTGCCACCCCGCCAAGCAGGAGCTGTACGGGGCCGACACGTACTTCCAGGAGAGCCACGGCCAACTCGCCGCCCTGACCGACGACGTCACCGGCTTCGCCCACCGGCACGCCGCGCTGCTGCTGAAGCCGGACGCCGTCGTGGCGCGCCGTCTGGACACCGCCGTCGACTGGCTGGCCGAGCACCGTATCCGCATCGTCGGCGCCGCCGTGACCCGCCTGACCCGCACCATGATCCGCTCCCTGTGGTACTTCCAGTGGAACCTCGCCACCCCCTACCGGAGGCGGCTCGCCGCGCTGTTCCTGGAGGACGCCGACGCCCTCGTGCTGCTCGTCCGTCCCGAAGCCGTGCCGGACGTCCCCGCCTCCGTCGAACTGACCCGGCTCAAGGGGCCCACCGATCCCGACGCCCGGCAGCCCGGCCAACTGCGCCACCTCCTCGGCCGTCACAGCTATCTGCTGAACCTGGTGCACACCCCCGACGAACCCGCCGACGTCCTGCGGGAACTGGCCGTCCACTTCGACGACACCACACGCGAGAGCCTCTTCCGCTCCGCCCTCGCCGGCGAGGACCGCACCGCGCACGCCCTGGAGCTGACCGGTCGGCTGTACGCCGCGACCAAGCCACGCGAGCTCGACTTCGACCCCGCCGTGGAGCGGCTGCGGGACACCGTGTCCCGGCACCTGGGCTCCCACACCGACGCCCTGCCGCGCACACTGCTGGAGACCGCGTGGGAGCGGGGCGTCGACCTCGACCCGTGGGACGCCGTCATCGTCGGGTCGAAGGTGCTCCCCATGCGGGTGCCCGGCCGCGCCCCGGTGCTGGACGGGGCCGACACCGACACCTGGCGCCGACACCTGGACGCCCTGCGCGCCCGGCACAGCTGAGGAGCGGCACCGTGCAGTTCACCCGTACCCTCCCGAGGGAACTCGTGCACCGCGCCGCGGTCGCCGAGGTGTTCCTGACCGACGCCGAACGCCGTGGCGAGGACGAGATTCTGCTCGCCGCCCAGCTGCCCCGGCGCCACGCCTTCTACCACGACACCCTCGGCGACCGCTCCCGCCGTGACCCGATGCTGCTGCTGGAGGCGTGCCGGCAGGGCATCTTCGTGGTGGCGCACCGCTACCTCGGCGTCCCCATCGGCCACAAGTTCCTGCTGCGCGCGGTCGAGTTCGAGGTGCCGGACCCGGCGGCCGTCGTCGGCGGCGACCCTTCCACCGAGGCGGTCATCGCCACCCGCATCGAGCAACGGTTCCACGGTCGGGACGGCATGACCGGCCTGCGGCTCGGCTTCGGCATGACCGTCGGCGCGCGCGAGGCCCTGATCGCCCGCATCGACTACTCCTGGATGCCCCCGCACGCCTGGGCCCGCCTGCGGGCCGGGCAGCGCGGCGCGTTCGGCCTGCCCGAGGCTCCGGTCGCCCTGCCCGGACTACGCGTCGAACCGGACCTGGTCGGCCGCCACGACCCCGCCAACGCGGTGATCTCCCCGCCGCGCACCGCACAGGACGGCACCCGCACGGCGCGCCTGATCGCCGACACCGACCATCCCACCCTGTACGACCACTGGGTGGACCACGTGCCCGGCATGCTGGAACTGGAGGCGTTCCGTCAACTCGCGCTGACCGCGGCCGTCGACGCCGGCACCCTCCGAACACCCACGGCGCTGGTGGTCGGCCTGGCCGCGCGGTTCCGCTGCTTCGCCGAGATGGACCTGCCGCTGGAGTGCCGGACCGCCCCGGTCCTGCCCGGTACCGACATCGAGTGCGGCCTGCACCAGCGCGGCGCCCCGGCCGCCGAGGCCCGTGTCCGGCTGGTCGACCCGGACACGGCCGGACTGTCCGGCGCCCTCGCCGCCCCGGCAGCTCGCGGCGCCGGATGAGCCGCACCCCGGCCGTCCGTCCCAGCCCCGAACGGAGGAAGGATCAGCAGTGACCACCGTCGTCGCCGCCCGACACGTACCTGCCAGACTCGGCCGCTTCGTGCTGCGCATGTTCCGGCCGCACGTCTACGTCACCTACGGACTGCTGTGGGTCCTTGCCCTGGAGAGCTCGGCGGTGGCGGCGACCGGCACGGCCTGGCGGCTGTCCGGTGCGACCTGGCTGCGGGTCGTCAGCGTCGTCCTGGCGCTGCTGTTCCTGCGGATGCTGGACGAGCAGAAGGATCTCGCCTACGACCGGGAGCACCACCCGGACCGGCCGCTCGTCACCGGCGCCGTCAGCGCGGCCGAACTGCGGGGCGCCATGGCGGTGATCACCGCGGTGGTGACGGGCCTGAACGCGGCCCTGTCGGCCACGGCCGCCCTGCTGATCCTCGCGGCCCTCGGCTACGGTCTGTTCCTCGCCGCGCTGGAACGCCTGTCGCCGACCGTACGCGACCGGCAACTGCTCAACCTGGCGGTCACCTACCCGGTGCAGGTGCTCCTCGGATGCTATGTCTACGGCTCGCTCGTCGCCGCCGGGACGGTCCCCGCCGACTGGCGCGGGCCGGTGCTGCTCGCCCTGTGCGCCGGTGTGTACCTGCACTTCGAGTTCGCCCGCAAGACGCGTTGGGAGGCGGCGTCCGGCGCCCGCCTGTACTCGGCGGAACTCGGCCCGCGCCGCAGTGCCGCGGCCGTGGCGGGCTGCGCCGCCGTGGCCGTCGGCTGCGAGGTGCTGCTGCTCGCGCCGCAGGGGCCGCTCGCGCTGCTGCCCTGCGCGGCGGCCGTCCTGCCCCTCTGGGGCAGCCGGCGGTTCCTGGCCGCCGGCCGCGGCGCGTGGCCGGTGCCGGCCGCGATGGGCTTCGTCGTCGCCACCTTCCTCGCCCTGATCCTGCGGGCGGTGCTCCTGCCGTGACCGGCCCCCTGCCCCTCACCCACGAGGAACTGCTGACCACCACGCGCTGTGTGCGGCGCGGCCTCGACCTGGACCGGGCCGTGGACCCGGAGGTCGTCAAGGACTGCCTGCGCGTCGCCCTGCAGGCCCCCAACGGCAACAACCGGCAGAACTGGCGCTGGATCCTGCTCACCGACCCGTCGGTCCGCGCGGACGTCGCCGCGGTGTACCGGGCTGCGTTCCACGACCGCAACGCCGGAACTCTGGAGCGCCTCGCCGAACTTCCCGAAGGGACACGCTCCGTGATGTCGGCCGCCCGGCTGCTGGCCGACCGGCTGCACCGCGTGCCCGTCCTGGTGATCCCGTGCCTGGAGGTGCCCGACGGCCGGCTTCCGGAGGGCAACCAGGCAGGGTTGTGGGCTTCGCTGCTGCCCGCCGCCTGGAACTATGCGCTGGCCGCCCGCAGCCGCGGCCTGGTCACCGCGTGGACGGCGGTCCATCTGGACCGCGAGCGGGAGGTCGCCGACCTGCTGGGCCTGCCGTCCACCGTCCGCCAGGGCGCGCTGCTGCCGACGGCGCACCCGCTGCGGCACACCTTCCGGCGGGGGCCCAGGCTGCCGCTGGAGCAGGTCCTGCACGTGAACGGCTGGCAGCCCACCTGACGGGCCGGCAGACCACGGGCCCCTCGCCGACGGACGACGAGGGGCCCCGCGCACCTGTGGGCGACACAGGTCACCTCACACGTCGTTCCAGCGGAAGAACCGCAGCGTCAGCGCGGTCACCACCGCCGTGAAGGCGAGCATCCCGCCCATCGTCGGCAGTGCCTCGGCCAGCCCGCCACCCCTGCTGAGCACCGCCTCGCTGCCCGTGACGAGATAGCGCAGCGGCATCATGTACGAGACGGCCTGGACCCAGCCGGGGGCGCTGTCCAGCGAGAAGAAGGAGCCGGACAGGAACGCCATCGGCAGCACCAGCAACTGCGCCAGACCGCCGGCGGACTCCTCGGTCCGGGTGAGCGAGCCGATGAGCAGACCCAGCGACATCAATGCCAGTGTGCCGCAGACCACCAGCGGGATCACCAGCCACCAGCTGCCCGTCAGTTGCAGCCCGAAGTAGGGCAGCGTCGCCACGAGCAGGAACAGCGCCGTCTGTGTCAGCGCCATCAGCAGGGTCATGGAGATGCGGGCGGCGACCACTTCCCAGGCCCGGATCGGCGACAGCCGCATCCGCTGGAGGATCTTCTTGCGGCGCAGCGTCACCAGCGTCAGTGCGGTGCTGAACACCGCGCTGGACGCGATGGCCCAGCCCATCAGACCCGGCGTCAGGTACTGGATCGGCTCGACCGACTCGTCCTCGACCTGGCTCGCCTTCAGCGTGTACGTGGGCGGCGTGCCGGTGGCGGCCAGATTCGCCTGCTCCAGCACTGCGTTCAGCGTGGCACGGGCGGAGGCCCCCTTGACGGAGTCGGCGGCGCTGTAGCGCAGCACCACGGTCCCGCCGTCCTGCTCGACCAGCGCGTCGAAGTCGCCCTTGCGCACCTTCTCCAGCGCCGTCTTCTCGCTGCTCACCCTCGTGACGGTGGCGGCCCTGGCGAGCTGGCCGCGCTGGTCGGGGGTGAGCGAGTCCAGCACCTGCACCGGCCCGACCTGGGCCACCTTGATGTGCGCGGTCCCGTCGCTCTTGAACAGCGTGCCGAACAACAGCAGGAACAGGATCGGGAAGACGAGCAGGAAGAAGATCGTGCCCTTGTCCCGCAGCACACTCAGGATCATCGCCCGGGACAGTTCCCGCACCGGACTGAGCCGTTCCTTCTCGGAGCCGCCGCGGTCGCCCTTCGCGCCGCGGGCGCTCTCACGTCCGGCGTCCGACCGCCGGGCGGCGCCCTCCGAGTTCCGGTCGCCGTCCTCGGCGTCCGGCGTCCGCGGCGTCCGCTGGCCGGTCTCCTCGATGCTCACGCGCGGTACTCCCGTCCGGTCAGCTGGAGGAACACGTCCTCCAGGGTGGCCCCGCGTACCTCCAGGCCCCGTAGGGCGCCCTGGTCGGCCAGGACGGACAGGACCGGCCCCGGCCTGCCGGTCGCGACCGTCAGCGACACCCCGTCCTCCTCCACCGTGGCGTCACTCACTCCAGCCGACTTCAGCAGTTTCCGCAGCGCGTCCGGCGTGAGCAGCCCGGACTCCACGCTCACCCGCACCACGTCGTCGAGTTCACGGACGAGCGCCGCGGGGGCGCCGGTCCTGAGCACCTTGCCGTGCTCCATCACCGACACCCGGTCGCAGAGGATCTCCGCCTCGTCCAGGTAGTGCGTGGTGAGGACCACCGTGCGGCCTTCCTCGTTGACGTCCCGCAGGAGGTCCCACAGATTGCGGCGGGCCTGCGGGTCCAGGCCGGCGGTCGGCTCGTCCAGGAAGACGATCTCCGGGTCGTGCACCAGACCGCAGGCGATGGACAGGCGCTGCGCCTGCCCGCCCGAGAGCTTGTCCGCAGGAACCTTGCCGTACTCGGTCAGCCCGACCCGCTCCAGCATCGCGTCGGCCCGCCGAGCGTCGACCCGGTAGAACGACGCGAACAGGCGGATCGTCTCCCGTGTGGTCAGCTTGTCGAAGAACGACGACGCCTGGAACTGCACCCCGATCCGGGTCAGCAGCTCCGGCTTGCGCGGCCAGGGGCTCGCCCCGAAGAGTTCGATCCGGCCCTCGTCGGGCTCCCGGACGCCTTCCAGGATCTCCAGCGTCGTCGTCTTGCCCGCCCCGTTGGGGCCGAGGATGCCGTAGAACTCGCCCGTCTCGATGCGCAGGCAGACCCCGTCGACGGCCTGGATGTCCCCGTACCGTTTGCGTACGCCGTCCGCGACGATCGCCGGCGCCGTCATGACACGTCCTGCCTGGGCCGGCGAAGCCGTGTGCCGGCCCCGCCGCACATGAACTGATGGTCCATCACTCGACTGTCGACTCTCCGTGATCGGTTCGGGGGGCTGGAGGGGCCGGTCCGGGAGAATCCGGTTCCGGCCCCCGTGCCCGCCCTCCGGTGGCGCGCAGCTGCCGGACGGGGACGGCAGCAGGTGCCGCTCTCGGGCAGTGCGGTGCGGGATCCCAGCCCAGCACAGGGCGCGGCAGGGGGCCATCGCAGCCGCCGAACACTAGGGAATCGCCCCTACTCCGGTCCCTGGAAACGGGAACGGGCCACCCCCACGCCGGTCGCGGTCCGTACGTTCGTCCCGTTCGCGACCGCGACGCCCGCGGTGCGCGGACGACCGGACCAACGACAGGATCGAGGACGCCACGATGCCTCCCACAGCCCGGGACCGGGCCGTTCCCCACGACGGCGGACCCGGCCGGCCGGGAACTGCCGCCCGGCTCCCGGCTCCGCACGTCCCGCCCCCGCCGGCACTGCTGCCGGTGACCGTCGTCGCCTGCGCGACCGGCGTACTGCTGCTCCTCACCGCGGGCCGCTTCGGATACTTCAGCGACGAGCTGTACTTCCTCGCCGCGGGCCGCCACCCCGCCTGGGGCTATGCCGACCAGCCGCCGCTGCTGCCCCTGCTCGCCCATGCCCTGGACACCGTCGCGCCGGGCTCGCTGGTGGGCCTGCGCGCACCGGCCGCAGCCGTCACCGCGCTCGGTGTGCTGATCACCGCCCTCATCACCCGGGAACTGGGCGGACGACGGGCCGCCCAGACCGCGGCAGCGGGCGCGTACGCCGTCTCGCCCGTCATGCTGCAGATGGGCCACCTCCTCATCACCGCCACCCTGGACATCTTCCTCACCGCCGTCACCACCTGGCTGCTGGTGCGCTGGGTCCGTACCCGCAGCGACCGGCTGCTGCCCCTCCTCGGCCTGACCGCCGCCCTGTCCCTCCAGGTCAAGTACCTCAGCCCGGGTTTCTGGGCGGTGCTGCTGGTGGCGGTGCTGCTCGTCGGCCCGCGCGCCCTGCTGCGCCGCCCCCTGCTGTGGGTGTCGGCCGCCGGCGTCCTGCTCACCGCGCTCCCCGGACTGCTGTGGCAGGCCCGCCACGGCTGGCCGCAGCTCGCCATGGCTTCCGTCATCTCCCGGGAGGTGGCCGCCGACGAGGGCGGGCGCTCCCTGTTCCTGCCCACGGTCCTGGCGGCCGCCGGCCTGGCCGGCGCCGTACTGCTCTGTGCGGGACTGCTGTGGCTGCTCTTCGCCCGCAGGGCACGCCCCCACCGGTTCCTCGGACTGACCTTCGCCGGACTGTGCGCCTGCTACTTACTCGTCAACGGGCGCCCGTACTACGTCGCCGGGCTCTTCCCCGCCCTGTGGGCGGCCGGCGCCACCGCACTGCAGTCCCTGCGCCTCACCCGCCCGCGCCTGTGGGCGGTCGGGCTCGCCTACCTGCTGTCCGCGGCACTCGCCGTGCAGGTCCTGCCGGTGTATCCGGTGCACCGTCTCACCGCGCGCGGCGCCGACCGGCTGGCCATGGAGAGTGTGGGCTGGCCCGATCTCGCCTCCTCCGTGGCCCGCGTCTACCGCGGCCTGCCACCCGGCCGGCGCCGCCGCGCCCTGATCGTCACCGACCGCTATGACCAGGCCGGAGCCCTCGACCGGTACGGCCCCGCGCTCGGCCTGCCCCGGCCGTACAGCGGCCACCGCGGCTACTGGTACCTGCGCCGCCCCGCCGACGACTTTGCGCCCGTCGTCTTCGTCGGCGCCGACGCCCGCTACCTGCGCCGGTTCTTCACCAGCGTGCACCGGCGCGGCACGGTCACCAACGCCGAGGGGGTCCCCAACCTCAACCGGGGCGCCCCGATCTGGGTCTGCGAGGGCGAGCGCGAACCATGGGGCACGCTGTGGCCGCGCCTCTCCCACCTGAACGCCGACTCAGCGGGATAGCCCCGGCCCGTGCCGGACGCAGCGCACCGGGCGCCGCCGCGAGTCCTCCGGCGCCGCTTCCCACTCACAGCACCGCACGCCACCCGGTGTGGCGCGGGACGCCAGCGGGTTCGGCGCGGTCGAAGACGCCGGGGGCGGCCCCTCGCGGGACCGCCCCCGGCTGCGCACGGGGCCCGGGGCCCGCGCGGCGTGTGTCAGCCCCAGGTCACCGGCAGCGCGTACACGCCGTAGTGCATCGCCTTGTCGCGCAGCGGGATCTCGTGGGGCTCGACCGCCAGCCGCAGGTCCGGGAAGCGGTCGAACAGCTTCTGGAAGCCGAGGCGCAGCGTCGCCCGCGCCAGGTGCTGGCCCAGGCACTGGTGGATACCGAAACCGAACGCCAGGTGCCGGCGCGAGGGACGGGTGACGTCGAAGACCTCCGGGTTCTCGAACTGCTCCGGGTCCCGGTTGGCGGCCGGCAGCGACAGCACCACGGTCTGCCCGGCCTCTACGGTCCGGCCGCCGATCTCCACGTCCTCCAACGCCACCCGGCTGGCACCCATGTGGGAGATCGTCAGATGGCGGAGCAGTTCCTCCACCGCCCGCTCCATCAACTCGGGCCGCCGGCGGACCTGCTCCAGCTGGTCGGGGTGCTCCAGCAGCGCGAACGTGCCGAGGCCCAGCATGTTCGGGGTGGTGTCCAGGGCGCCGCCGATGGTGATCCAGGCGATGTTCGCCAGTTCCTCCTCGGTCAGCTCCCCGGTCTTCACCAGTTTGCCGAGCAGCTTGTCGTTGGGCTCGGCGAACAGTTCCTTCACGATCCGGGCCAGCGTCTGGTCCAGAGCCGTGTTGTGCTCGATGAACTCCTCCAGAGTGTAGTCGATCCGCATGATCGCGGAGAAGTGCTTGTCGAGTTCGGCGATGTCCTCCTCGGGGACACCCATCACCGAGTGCACCGAACGGTGGACGACCTTCTGCACGAACGCCGGTAGCAGGTCCACCGGAGGCTCCAGCCCGGCCATCTCGTCCAGCACGGTGTCGATGATCCCGGCGAGCGTCGGCTCGTACTCCTGAATCCTGCGGACCGTGAAGAACCCGGTCAGCAGGCGCCGGTAGCGGGTGTGGTCCGGCGCGTCCATCCGGACGAAGGAGCCCGGCGGCGAGGGCTGCGGATCGTAGTTCTCCACCTCGAACGGCGGCGACGCGACCAGCGCGAGGAGTTCGGCGCGATGGCTGAACCGCGGGTCGGTCATGACGGCCCGCACGTGTTCGTGCCGGGTGACGAGCCAGCCGTCCTGCCGCCCCGGCGCGATGTCGAAGGTCAGGGGACTGATCGGATCCTCTTCGCGCAGCCTGCGGTACTCCGGGTCGGGGTCGAAGGGGCAGGTGCGTCGGGTCGGTATCACAGGGGGTTTCGGCTCGAAGGCCATGTGGATCCTCCGTCTGGTGGGGGTTCTGTCCGCCCGGGTGCGCCGCTCAGTTCCGCCGGACCGTCAGCGGCAACTGCCGAAGACCGAAGACGTTGACACGGTTGTCGAAGTAAGTGAGCGGGCTGTCGTGGTCCACCCGGATGTCGGCGTAGCGGTCGAGCATCAGATCGAGCGCGATCTGCCCCTCCATCCGGGCCAGCGGGGCACCCAGGCAGTAGTGGATGCCGTGCCCGAAGGCGAGCTGCTTGGCGTTGGACCGGCCGGGCAGGAAACGGTCCGGATCGGCGAAGACCCGCTCGTCGCGGTTGGCGGACAGCAGCCAGAGGTACACCATCGCGTTCTCCGGCACCTTCGTCCCGGCGATCTCGACGGGGGACGTCGGCACCCGCTCCACCTTCAGGAACGGCGGCCGCAGGCGCAGCACCTCCTCGATGAAGGGGGCGGTCTCCGCCGGCTCCTCGCGCAGCCGCCCGATCAAACCCCTTTCCTGATGGAGTGTCAGAAGCATGTTGCCCAGCAGCACCGCCGTGGTCACGTGACCGGCGAGCAGCAGCAGCGCGGCGAAGCTCACCACGTCCTCGTCGTTCAGGCGCTCCCCGTCGACCTCCGCCCGCACGAGCAGGCTCATCAGGTCGTCGTGCTCGCGCGCCCGCCGCTCGGCGACGTGCCCGCGCAGGTAGGCGTCCAACTCCTGCACGGTCCTGCCGAGGACCTCCGCGCCGTCCGGCGTCTCCCAGTCCACCGTCAGCAGGTTGTCGGCCCACACCTGGAACAGCGGACGGTCCGAGGGCGGCACGCCGAGCATCGAGGAGATGACGATGACCGGCAGCGGATTGGCGAACGCCTCCACCAGATCGAAGCGGTCGCTGCCGTCCAGGCCGTCGAGCAGGTCCGTGGCGACCTCGGTGATCCGCGGAGCCAGCTCGCTGATCATCTTCGCGGTGAACACCTTGCTCACCAGCCGCCGCAACTTGCCGTGGCGCGGCGGGTCCAGCAACAGCAACGTACCTCCGGGCGGCTGGCGTTCGCCGTTCGACAACCGGCTCACCGTGTCCGAGGAGAACGTCCCCGGGTCGGCTGTGATCCGCTGGACGTCCTCGTGCCGGAACACGTGGTAGCGGCCCTCCGGATCACGCCACACGGGATGCTCGTCACGCATGCGCCGCAGCCAGGCCAGCAGCGTTGCTCCGCCGTCCAGGCCCACTTCGGGCGGCGCGGAGATCTCGGGGCCGGCGGGAGCGGGCACGGCAGTCATCGGAAGAAACCCCTCTCATAGGGCAGACCGCACGGGCGGCGGGGCGAAAGCGACCCCAGGGCAGCACGAGCGGCGAAGGCGCGACCACAAGCGCCGCAGAACTCTAGGGATTTGCCGGTCCCGGCCCACGCCCTCGACCACCCGGGGCAACTAGTAGATTGTTGCGGCTTATTTTTGCTGTGATGTTGGGTAGAGGTGGCGCAGTTTCACGCGTGCGTCGTCGGTGGTGAAGTGCCAGTCGACTTGGCGTTGGTCGCTGTTGGTCTGCTGCTGCCA
>NZ_JAFFZS010000051.1 GCF_016921115.1 Streptomyces actuosus | reverse complement strand
TCGCCGAGGTCGCGGACGTGATCGCGGAGACCCTCAAGGCGCCGTCGTCCTTCGGGGAGGCCGACGCCGAGGCCCTGAAGGCGCGCGTGCGTGCGCTCGCCGACAAGCACCCGCTCTACCCCGGTCTCAACAGTTAAGTCCCCCGGTGGGGCACCCCGGCGCGGGTGCCCCACCACCCCCTGATCTGCTGTCTTGAGGAGTGACCGTGGCCATCTCGGTCTTCGACCTGTTCTCGATCGGCATCGGCCCGTCCAGCTCCCACACGGTCGGCCCGATGCGCGCGGCGCGGATGTTCGCCCGGCGCCTGCGCAACGAGGGGCTGCTGAAGGACGTCGCCACCGTCCGCACGGAGCTCTACGGCTCCCTGGGGGCGACCGGCCACGGCCACGGCACCCCCAAGGCCGTCCTGCTCGGCCTGGAGGGCGACTCGCCGCGCACCGTCGATGTGGAGGCGGCCGACGAGCGGGTGGAGTCGATCAGGTCCGGGGGCCGCATCAGACTCCTGGGCGAGCACGAGATCGCCTTCGACTTCGACGCGGACCTCGTCCTGCACCGCCGCAAGGCGCTGCCGTACCACGCCAACGGCATGACGCTGTGGGCGTACGACGCCGACGGCACGGAGCTGCTGTCGAAGACCTACTACTCGGTGGGCGGCGGCTTCGTCGTCGACGAGGACGCGGTGGGCGCGGACCGGATCAAACTGGACGACACGGTCCTGAAGCACCCCTTCCGCACGGGTGACGAACTGCTGCGCCTGACCGAGGAGACGGGCCTGTCGATCTCCTCGCTGATGCTGGAGAACGAACGGGCCTGGCGCACCGAGGAGGAGATCCGGGCGGGCCTGCTGGAGATCTGGCGGGTGATGCAGGCGTGCGTCTCGCGCGGCATGTCCCGCGAGGGCATCCTGCCGGGCGGCCTGAGGGTGCGCCGTCGCGCGGCGGTGACGGCACGTCAGCTCCGCGCGGAGGGGGACCCGTTGGCGCACGCCATGGAGTGGATCACCCTCTACGCGATGGCCGTCAACGAGGAGAACGCGGCCGGCGGCCGGGTGGTGACCGCCCCGACGAACGGCGCCGCCGGGATCATCCCCGCGGTCCTGCACTACTACATGGACTTCGTGCCGGGCGCGGACGAGGACGGCGTGGTGCGCTTCCTGCTGGCGGCCGGCGCGATCGGGATGCTGTTCAAGGAGAACGCCTCCATCTCCGGCGCCGAGGTCGGCTGCCAGGGCGAGGTCGGCTCGGCCTGTTCCATGGCGGCGGGCGCGCTGGCAGAGGTACTGGGCGGCACCCCGGAACAGGTCGAGAACGCCGCCGAGATCGGCATGGAGCACAACCTCGGGCTCACCTGCGACCCGGTGGGCGGCCTCGTCCAGATCCCGTGCATCGAGCGCAACGGCATGGCCGCGGTGAAGGCCGTGACGGCCGCGCGGATGGCGATGCGCGGCGACGGCTCGCACAAGGTGTCCCTGGACAAGGTCATCAAGACGATGAAGGACACCGGCGCGGACATGAGCGTGAAGTACAAGGAGACGGCACGCGGCGGTCTGGCGGTGAACATCATCGAGTGCTGAGGAGGCAGGCCCTGACCGCGCCTTCGCGTCCTCGAGTGCGGTCGGGTCCTCTCCGTGTCCCGTGGTGTTCGGGGCGCCCGCTGCGCGCGGGGCCGGCGGGCACCCGCGGGGCGGTGGGAGGCGGGTCGGCGCCCCGTCCGCGTGCGTCGCCGTGACGGGTGCACGGGAGGCGGTGCCACAATGGCGTGCCATGTCTGCCACACCTGCCCTCAGGGACCAACGGCTGCGGCGCTGGGAACAGCGCACCGGCGGCTGGCTCATCGCCCTGGCGATGGTCTATCTCGCGGCCTACGCGGTGCCGATCCTGGCTCCCGCCCTGCCCAGCACCTGGCGTCGGACGGCCGCGACGGTGACCTTCGCGATCTGGGCGCTGCTGGCCGTCGAGTTCGTCCTGCGCCTCGTCCTGGCGGGGAGCCGGTGGACCTTCCTGAAGGTGCGCCTGTTCGACGTGGCGACCCTGCTCCTTCCGCCGCTGCGTCCCTTGCGGCTGGTGACCATCATCTTCATGGTGGTCCGCCGCAACGCCTCCACCCTGGGCCGCGTCCGGGTGCGCCTGGGCACCTACGTGGCGGCCTGCACGGCGCTGCTGCTGTTCCTGTCCAGCCTGACGATCCTCGACGTGGAACGACGCAACCCGGACGCCACGATCACGACGTTCGGCGACGCGCTGTGGTGGTCCATCACCACGGTCACGACCGTCGGGTACGGCGACCTGTATCCGACGACGACGGAGGGGCGCCTGATCGCCATCGCGCTCATGGTCGGCGGCATCGCGCTCGCGGGTCTCGTCACCGCGACCCTCGCCTCCTGGTTCATGGACCGGTTCTCCGAACTACGCGCCACCGAGGCCCAGACGACGAGCGAGATCGCCGTCCTGACGGAGGAGGTGCGCCGACTGCGCGACGAGTTGCACGGCCGGCGCGACGCGCAACCGTCCGCCCCCGCGGACGGGCCGACCGACGCCGGCACCGGCACCGCGGACGGCACCCGCGGTGCTCCCGGGCTCTGTGCCTGCTCCACGCGCACGCACTCCGTCCCCTCACCCGCCCACCGTGAGGCGGACGCGGACGACGCGCGTCGCCCGTGATCCCCCGGGAGAGCCGTCCGCAGGAGGAGCCGCCGGCGGCCCCCACGGACATGGTCCGGCATCGCACGGCGCCGCCCGCCGAGGACGGCACGGGCCCGACGGCGTGATGTCCCGCGCCGCTCACCCGCTCGCCCGGGAGTGATCGCCGCGAGCGTGCGGGGCGGGCAGGGGTCGCCGCCGCGTCGACCGCCGCGCGGGTAACGGCGCGCGGGAAACAGCACGTGGGAAACAGCGCGCGGCAGGCTCGCGGTGGTCGGCACCGCAGGCCGAAGCGCTCCCGCACCCCCCTCCCGCGCGTGCGTCGGCCGGACGGGGGCCGGGCATACCACAACTCCCGTCCCCCACCTGCGCATACGGGAGTTCCCTTGTTGCACGGCATCGACGTGAGCGCGTACCAGCCGTCCTCCTACGACACCTGCGGCCTGTCGTTCGTCTTCGTGAAGGCGACGGAGGGCCGCTCGTACGTCAATCCCAGACTCGCCGCCCAGACCGAGCGGGCCCGGGCAGCCGGTCTGGTCGTCGGCTTCTACCACTTCCTGTGGCCGGGCAACCTGACGGCACAGGCGGAGTACTTCGTCGGCCGGGCGCCGGAGCGGCACGGTGACATCCTCGCCGTCGACTGGGAGACGACGGGCGAGGGCACGCACGCGACCAACGCCGAGAAGGACCGCTTCATCCGGAAGGTGAAGGAACTGCGCCCGCACCACCGGGTCGTCCTGTACTGCTCCCGCCACTACTGGCTGACGGTGGACACGACCTCGTACGCCGGGGACGGCCTGTGGATCGCGGACTACGTCCCGGCCGGCAGGCCCCGCATCAGGGCGGCGTGGCGGTTCCACCAGTACACGTCCGTCCCGCACGACAGGAACGTGGCGGACTTCCCGAGCGCGGCGGCCCTGCGTGCCTGGGCCTCGCCGTGACGCACGCGCCGCGACCGGGGCCCGGCGTGCGCGGCTCACTTGTTCAGGTAGGTCCAGAACTCGTCGAAGGACAGGACCTTGTCGCCGTTGAGGTCGCGCTGGGCGATGAGGGCCTCGGCGACGGGCTCGGTGACGTTCCAGTCGCCCCCCTGGGCCAGGGCGCTCTTGAACTCGGCGGCGGTGATGAAACCGTCCCCGTCCGCGTCGATCCGCTCGAACTGCTTGCGTGCTTCCTCGATGTCCGCCACCGATCCGCCCCTCTGTGTCGCGTTGTACATGTCGTTCCGGCGTAGTGCCGCAGGTCAGATTAACGGCCCGGGCGGGCCGGGCGTGCGGCGGCCACCCGGGGGCACCCGCCGCGCGGTACCGGGCGGACGGACCCCGAGGTCCCGACGGTGCGCGGCGGCGGCAACTCCGGTGCCGGGGGCGGATCGGGTGTGTGAGTGTGGGGCTTTCGGTGGGCGGCCGGCGGGAGGGCTGGAACGGTGACGGCGGAGGCGGCGGGGCGAACCCTGCGGGACATCCTGGACGCGGCGGCGCGGGGCGTCTTTCCCCCGGCGGACGGCGGCACCACCGTGGTGCCGCAGCACGGGCCCCGGGACGCGGGGGTGATGGCTTTCACCGCGCACTCGGTCGTCTTCACCGACGAGGATCCGAGATGGGTGCGCGAGACCCTGAGGGCACAGGAGTGCGACGCGCTCGCCGCCCCCCTGCATCCGGGCTTCCTCGCGGCGTTCATGGAGCGCACCGGACGCACGGCCGAGACCGTCGACGCGGTCCTCGTCGGCACTCCGCTGCCGGGCGAGCCGTCGCCGGCGCTCGACGAGGTGGACGGCGGCCATCCGCGGATCGCCTATGCCCGCGAGCGTCGCGACGACGTGCGCGCCTGGGTGGCGCGGGGCGGGGTGCTGGTGATGGGGCGCGGGGTCGCCGGACGGCTGGAGGTGTCGGTGGAGGTGGACGAGGGGGTTCGGCACCGGGGGCTGGGGCGGGACCTGGTCCGGTCGGCCCGGCAGCTGGCCGGCGAGCCGCTGTGGGCGCAGGTGGCGCCCGGGAACGCCCGCAGCCTACGGGCGTTCCAGGCGGCCGGATACCGGCAGGTGGGCGCGGAGGCGCTGCTGCGCGCCCGGTGTGGTGCCGGTCAGCGGAAGATGCCGGTGTGGCCCAGTGAGTAGCGGCCGGGCTGCGGGTAGACGGCGAGGCCGTGCGGGCCGGAGCCGACCTTGATGCGGGCGAGCTGTTCACCGGTGCGGGTGTCGATGGCGTACACCTCGGCGTCGTAGCGGCCGGACAGCCACAGGACCTTGCCGTCGGCGGAGACGCCGCCCATGTCGGGGCTGCCGCCGTTCGGCAGGCGCCACTTCTTGGTGACCTTGTGCTGCGCGAAGTCGAAGACGGAGATGGTGCCCTCGCCCCGGTTGGAGACGTACATCTCGCGGGACCGGCGGCCGACGTACAGGCCGTGGGTGCCCTTGCCGGTGGGCAGCAGGCTGGGTGTGGCGAAGGTGTCGCCGTCCAGGATCCACATGCCGTTGGCGGTCATGTCGGCGATGTAGAAGAGCTTGCCGTCGGGGGAGATCTTGACGTCCTGCGGCATGGCCCCGTGGAAGGGGAGCTTCTGCTGGCCGACGACCTCCATCTTCTCGGTGTCGACCTTGAGCAGTTCGCCGCTGAACTCGCAGGAGACGATGAAGTAGCGGCCGTCGAGGGAGAAGTCGGCGTGGTTGACGCCGTAGCAGGTGACCGGGACGGTCTTCACCCGCTCCATGGTGTGCGGGTCGCGGAAGACGAGTTCGCGGTCGAGGGAGGCCATGACGACGGCGTACTTGCCGTTGGGGGTGAAGTAGAGGTTGTAGGGGTCGTGCACGTCCACCGGCTTGCCCGCCTTGCCGGTCTTCGGGTCGATGGGTGTGAGGGTGTGGCCGCGGTTGTTGTTGACCCAGAGGGTCTTCAGGTCCCAGGACGGGACGACGTGCTGCGGCTGCCGTCCGACCGGGATGGTCTCGATGATCTTGTACGTCTTCGGGTCGATGACGGAGACGGTGTCCGATCCGGTGTTGGGCACGTAGACGCGGGACGGGAAGTCCTTGACGACCGGGGAGAGCTTGTCGGGCCGGTCGGCCGCGTAGACGTCCTTGGGATCGAGGACGGGCGGCATGCCGGGCAGGCCCTGGACGGCCGGCTTCTTCTTCTTCGCCGGGGCGGGGACGGCGGCCTTGGTGGATTCGACCACCTGCTGGTTCCCGGTACGGCCGCCGCAGGCGGCGAGGGTCGCCGCGGCGAGCAGGGCGGTACCGGCGAGGAGGGCGCGGGTCGTTCGGGTGGGGTGCATCAGCTCAGCAGCTCCGTGGTGGTGACCGCGTGCAGGCCGCGGCGGTCGAGTTCTTCCAGTACGGCGGGGAGCGCGGCGACGGTGTCCGGGTAGCCGAGGTGCAGGCTCACCACGGACCCGCTCCGGACCGCGGCGAGGACGGTGCGGGTGACGGTGTCGGCGCCGGGAGAGGTGAAGTCGAGGGAGTCGACGTCGTAGGACAGGACGTGCGGGTAGCCGGCCTCGCGGGCCAGGCGGGTGACGAGGGGAGAGGCACGGGCGGCCCGGGACGGGCGGAACCAGGTGCCGATGGACCCGGTGAGTTGTTCGAGCCGGTGGGCGCAGGCGCTGATCTCGGCGCGGGCCGCCGCTTCGGGCATCGCGTTGATACCGAGGTGGCGGTGGGTGTGGTTACCGAGGTCGTGTCCGCCGTCGAGGATCCTGCCCGCCATCCCGGGGTGCTCGTCCAGCCAGGTGCCCACGGCGAGGACGGTGACGCGGGCGCCGTGCCGTTCGGCCTCGTCGAGCAGGGCCCGGGCGAGGGCCGGGTCGCCCTGGCCGTGGAAGGTGAGGGCGACCCGGGGGCGGGTGCGGGGGCCGTGGGTGATCTGGGCGGCGGCCCGGGGGTAGCGGCGGGGGCCCGGCGCCGTGCGCGCGTTCCCCGGCGCGGACGGGGAGGAGCGGGTGGGTGGGGAGGTCGAGGTCGGGGTGGGGGCGGGGTGGGCGACGGCGCCGGTCGTGGCGCAGCCCACGGCGAACGCGGCCGAGGTCAGCAGGCCGGTGCCGGTGCGGAGCGCGGTGCGGCGGTCGGTCGGGGTCACCCCCACCATTTAAGGGGCGATGAGGTGCAGAACGGCCTATTCACCCGGTCGGCGGGGTGGGGCGGGTCGGCGCGGGCAGAGCCGGTCGCCCGCCGGGCCGGCCCGGCGGTCAGCGGTCCGCCACCCTCATCTCGAACCAGGTCGTCTTGCCGCGCGGCAGCAGGTCCACGCCCCAGCGGTCGGCGAGCCTGTCGACGAGGAAGAGGCCGCGGCCGCTGACGTCGAGCTCCTGAACGGGCATCAGGCAGGGCAGCCCCCGGGAGGGGTCGCGGACCTCGATGCGGATCCAGCCGCGCCGGCGGCGCATGCGCAGTCCGAAGACCCGGGCACCCGTGTGGCGTACGGCATTGCCGACGAGCTCCGACACGAGCAGGACGGCGTCCTCCGCCAGCTTCGGGCTCAGACCCCAGTGGCGCAGGACCACCACCTGGGCCAGTCGGCGGGCCGTGGCCGCCGACTCGGGGCGGGACGGCAGCGGGACCTCCATCTCCGTCGGATTGCCGAACAACTCCAGTGCTCTGAGCGCCCGTTCGTCCTCGACCGCAGGCGACCAGCGCGCCGCAGCAGCACGGCCGTGTCCCCGCGGCTGTTCGATGCCCTCCAGCCCCGCCATGCCCTCATCATGGCCGCCCGGAACGGCCCCCGGAGGCGTTCTGGAGGAATACGCCCCCTGTCCACCACCCCTGCGCGGGATGCGCTTGACATATGACAAAGGCAGTTCAGGGTTCGCTGCGGCCGGACCGACCTGCGGTGACGGCTCCGCCGGAGGCAATCGACAGGCTCCCTCGACAAGGCAGGCTTAAGGTCGCGTTAAGGTTCCCATAATCCGCCCCATCGAGGGACCCGGATGAGACATCACGTCAAGTGCAAGGCCTTCGGCCGAGATTTCACGGAACCAGGCCCGACGGCTCCCGGTTCAGAGGAACGTGGCTTTGCCCGGCCCCTCCTCCACGAAGCTGCGCATCCCGCGCTCGCGGTCCTCCGTCGCGAACAGCCCCGCGAACCAGTTCCGCTCCACGGCCAGGCCCGTGTCGATGTCGGTCTCCAGACCGGTGTCGATCGACTCCTTGGCCGCGCGCAGCGCGATCGCCGGCCCCTGCGCCAGCTTCGCCGCCCAGGCGTGCGCCTCGGTGTGGACGTCCTCAGGGGCCACCACCCGGTCCACCAGGCCCAGCGTCAGCGCCTCGTCGGCCTTGACCATCCGGCCCGTGAAGATCAGGTCCTTCGCCCTGGACGGGCCGACCAGGCGGGCCAGCCGCTGCGTGCCGCCGGCGCCCGGGATCAGGCCGAGGAGGATCTCCGGCTGGCCGAGCTTGGCGTTCTCGCCCGCGATCCGGTAGTCCGCGCACAGGGCCAGCTCGCAACCGCCGCCGAGCGCGTAGCCCGTCACCGCCGCCACGACCGGCTTGGGGATGCGGGCCACCGCCGTGAAGGAGTCCTGCAGGGCGCGGGCCCGCAGCACCATCGCGGTGTGGTCCATGGCCTGCATCTCCTTGATGTCCGCGCCCGCCGCGAACACCTTCTCCCCGCCGTAGATCACCACCGCGCGCACGTCGTCGCGGCGCGTGGCCTCCTCGGCGAGTTCCTTCAAGCGGTCCTGGGTGGCGACGTCCAGCGCGTTCATGGGCGGGCGGTCCAGGCGCAGTGTGCCGACACCGTCCGCGACTTCGAGATTCACGGTCATGCCAGCAGGTTAACGGGGACTAACGGCGGCGGCCCCGGTGCCGTACCTCACACCGGGGCCGCACGTCGCGGCGCCGTCAGGCCTTCCACTTCTCCCAGGACATGTTCCAGCCGTTGAGGCCGTTGTCGGGGGCGACGGTCCGGTCGTCGGAGTTCTTCACGATCACCACGTCGCCGATCATCGAGTGGTCGAAGAACCAGGCGGCCGGCACCCCGCTGTCGTAGCCGCCGCGCACGTCGCGCAGTCCGACGCAGCCGTGGCTGGAGTTGTAGTTGCCGAAGGCCCCTCCACCCCAGTAGTTGCCGTGGATGAAGGTGCCGGAGGTGGTCAGGCGCATGGCGTGGGGGACGTCCTTGATGTCGTACTCGCTGCCGAGGTTGACCGTCTCGCTGTTCATGCGGGTGACCTTCAGCTTCTCGCTGATGACCATCTGGCCGTTCCAGGTGTCGTAGCCCGGCTTGCCGGTGCTGACCGGCAGGGTCTTGACGACCTTGCCGTCCTGCATGACCTTCATCGTGAGCGCCTTGGCGTCGACGACGGAGACCTGGTTGCGGCCGATCGTGAAGGACACGGTCTTGCTCTGCTTGCCGTAGACGCCGGGGCGGCCCTCGACGCCGTCCAGGTCGAGCCGGACCGTGACCTTCGTGCCCTCCTGCCAGTACTTCTCGGGGCGGAAGTCGAGGCGGTCGTTGCCGAACCAGTGGCCCTCGACGTCGACGGCCGGCTCGGTCGTGACCTTGACGGCCTTCTCGACGTCGTCCGGGTGGGTGATGCCGCGGGTGAAGCGCAGCGAGAACGGCATGCC
Organism: Streptomyces actuosus; assembly: GCF_016921115.1. Lineage (GTDB taxonomy): Bacteria > Actinomycetota > Actinomycetes > Streptomycetales > Streptomycetaceae > Streptomyces > Streptomyces actuosus_A. The sequence continues at coordinate 32,519 of NZ_JAFFZS010000051.1, read as the reverse complement.
CACGCCGACGGTGGAGCCGTCCTCGGGGGTGAACGTCCCGACGAAGGTGTTCTTCGGGGTCAGGGTGGTGAAGGAGGAGTCCTCGGCCGCCGTGCGGCCTGCGGCGTCCTTGGCGACCGCGTGCACCTGGTAGGTGGTCGCGGCGGCGAGATGGGCGGCGGGCGTCCAGCCGGAGCCGTCGGCGGAGATGCTGCCCTCGACCTTCGCGCCCTCGTCGTCCTTGACCTCGACCTCGGTCAGCTTGCCCTTGGCGGCGCTGACCCCGAGGACGCCGCTGGTGTCCACGGACTCGGCGCCGTCCTCGGGCGTGATGGTGACGACGGCCTCGGACTGGGCACTCTGCGCCGCACCGGAGTCCGCCGCGGGCTTCCCGCCGTCCTCGGACGCCGACGGCGAACCCCCTCCGCCGCATGCCGTGACCGCCGTCAGCAGCACGCCCACGGCGACGGCCGAGAGCCCGCGCCGCCTCCCGCGCGCGCCGGCCGACGCCCCCCGTATCGGTCCCACGTTCACGTCTTCTCTCCCCTCCCCCGGGCCCGTTCGGGGCCCGCACCAGGCGTCGCCGCGTCTCCCGCGCGCGCACCGTGGGCGCATATTAACTGCGTGGTCAGGGCATTCGACGTCGCGGAATTGTCACCGTTCGGTCCCAACCGGCGACCCCGCGGGGTCAGGAGAGCGCGGTGCCCTCCTTCCACTCCTTCCAGCCCATGTTCCAGCCGCTCAGGCCGTTGTCGGGGGCGACCTTCCCGTCCTTGCTGTGCACGACCTCGACGACGTCCCCGACGAGACTGCGGTCGAAGAACCAGCCCGCGGGGGTGTCCGCGCCGCCGCCCTTGACGTCGCGCAGTCCGACGCAGCCGTGGCTGGTGTTGGCCTGGCCGAAGACCTCCTGGTCCGCCCAGTAGTTGCCGTGCAGGAAGGTGCCGGATTCGGTGAGGCGGATGGCGTGCGGGACGTCGGGGATGTCGTACTCGCTCTTCCCGTCGGCCTTCTTGAAGCCGACCGTGGCCCCGTTCATCCGGGTGACCTCCAGCATCTCCATCACCACCATCTTCCCGTTGTAGGTGGTGGTCTTCGGGGCGCCCGCCGTCACCGGCACGGTGGCCACCAGCTGGCCGTCGCGCCGCACCTGCATGGTGTGCCGGGCGGCGTCGACCAGGGAGACCTGGCTGCGGCCGACGGTGAAGGAGTACGTCCGGTCCTGCAACCCGTACACACCGGGCGCGCCCTGGACGTCCCGCAGGTGCAGGGCGACGGTGACCTCCGTGCCGGGCTTCCAGTACCGCTCGGGGCGGAAGTCGAGCCGGCCGTCACCGAACCAGTGCGGGCGGATCTCGACGGCCGGTTCCGCGCTCACCTCGATGGCGCGCTCGACCGCGGCCCGGTCGGCGATCTCACGGTTGAACTCGATGGAGACGATCATCCCGGTGCCGACGACGGCACGGTCCTCCGGGGTCACGTAGCCGACGAACCGCTTCTCGGGGACGTAGGTCGTGAAGACGGCGTGGCGGGCGGAGCGGCGGCCGTGGCCGTCGAGGGCGACCGCGTCGACCGTGTACTCGGCGGCCAGGGCGAGCCGGCGGTCGGCGGGCTCCCAGCTCAGTCCGTCGTCGGAGATGCGTCCGCGCACCGGCGACTCCCGGGCGTCCTGCGACTTCACCACCTTCACCGACTCCAGGCGCCCGCTGGGCACCTGCACCCGCAGCCGCCGGTCGGGGCGCACGCCCTTGCTGCCGTCGTCGGGAGTGATCCGGATGACGTCCTCGGATGCGGGGGGTTTGTCGAACAGGCCGTCGGGCCCGCCCGCGCCCTCCGCGGTGCAGCCGGCGGCGCCGGCCAGCAGTCCTGCCCATGTCAGTACGGCGGCCAGAGCGGCCCCCACGCGCCGTGCGCGCCCCTGTACGTGCCTCACAGGGTGCCCAACGACGGGGGCGTCCGGGGGAAACGTGAGTGCGAGCGCCCGTCTGGGCAGAACTGTGAGAAGGACGACGTGGAGGGGTGCCGCGGCCGGGACGCCGCAGCCCCCGCACGCCGTGCCAGGAGCCGGACGACGAAGGGCCGAGACAGGTGTCCAGCGCAGCCGAGCAGGAGGCGGTCCCCGAGGGGCGTACCGCCGGCGAGCGGCACCCGGCCGCCGTCGTGAACGGCCGGGCGCGTGCGACGCCGGCGCTGCCCGTGTGGCCGGGGGCGCCGACGCCGCTGGGCGCGCGGTTCCGGACCGGCCCCGACGGTGTGGCCGGCACCAACTTCGCCGTGTGGGCGGGCGGCGCCGAGGGCGTCGAGCTGTGCCTGTTCGACGAGCGGGGCGCCGAGACCCGGCTCGTGCTCACCGAGCTCACCCACGAGATCTGGCACGGCTTCGTGCCCGGCGTGCGGCCCGGGCAGCGCTACGGCTACCGGGTGCACGGCCGCTGGGACCCGTGGACCGGCGGCCGGTGGAACCCGGCGAAGCTGCTGCTGGACCCGTACGCGCGCGCGGTGGACGGCGACTACGCGCCGCACGGTCTGGCGCCGCAGGTGTACGGGCACGTCCGGGACTGGCCCGACCAGAACGTCGCCGACACCGTGCGCGACGATCGGGACTCCGCCCCGTACGTGCCCAAGGGCGTCGTCGTCCATGACGACGACGACTGGGCGGACGACCGGCGGCCCAAGACGCCGTGGGCCGACTCGGTCATCTACGAACTGCACGTACGCGGCTTCACCCGGCGGCATCCCGCGATCCCGCCGGAGCTGCGCGGCACGTACGCCGGGCTGGCCCACCCGGCGGCGATCGAGCACCTGGTGAAGCTGGGGGTGACGGCGGTGGAGCTGCTGCCCGTGCACCAGTTCGCGCACGAGGACCACCTGCTGCGCCGCGGCCTGCGCAACTTCTGGGGCTACAACTCCATCGGCTATTTCGCCCCGCACGCCGCGTACGCCGCCTCCGGCACCGCGGGCCAGCAGGTCGGCGAGTTCAAGCGGATGGTCCGCGCGCTGCACGCGGCCGGGATCGAGGTCGTCCTCGACGTGGTCTACAACCACACGGCCGAGTCGAGCGAGTACGGCCCGACGCTGTCGCTGAAGGGCATCGACAACCGCGGCTACTACCGGCTGCAGCACGACGCCCGCAGGTACGCCGACTACACGGGCTGCGGCAACACCCTGCACGTGGTCCAGCCGCACGTCCTGCGCCTGATCACCGACTCCCTGCGCTACTGGGTGACCGAGATGGGCGTCGACGGCTTCCGCTTCGACCTGGCGGCGGCGCTGGCCCGCTCGATGCACGACGTCGACATGCTCTCGCCCTTCCTGGCGGTGATCGCCCAGGACCCGGTCCTGCGGCGGGTGAAGCTGATCGCCGAACCGTGGGACGTCGGTTCCGGCGGCTACCAGGTGGGCGCCTTCCCACCCCTGTGGACGGAGTGGAACGACCGCTACCGCGACACCGTCCGCGACTTCTGGCGGCATGCCCTGCCCGATGTCCGGGAGATGGGCTACCGCCTGTCGGGGTCGAGCGACGTGTATGCCTGGGGCGGGCGCAGGCCGTACGCCTCGGTCAACTTCGTCACCGCGCACGACGGCTTCACCCTGCGCGACCTGGTGTCGTACGAGCGCAAGCACAACGAGGCCAACGGCGAGGGCAACCGGGACGGCACGCACGACAACCGGGCCTGGAACTGCGGGGTCGAGGGCGAGACCGACGACGCGGAGGTACGGGCGCTCAGGCGCCGCCAGCTGCGGAACCTGCTGACCACACTGCTGCTGTCCACCGGCGTGCCGATGCTGGTCGCGGGGGACGAGATGGGCCGCACCCAGGGCGGCAACAACAACGCCTACTGCCAGGACAACGAGATCAGCTGGCTGGACTGGAGCCTGCCGTCCGACGCCGGCTGGCGGGCCCTGCTCGACCTCACCTCACGGCTGATCGCCCTGCGCCACCGGCATCCGGTGCTGCGCCGCCGGGCGTTCTTCTCCGGGCGGGCGCACTCGGCGGACGGGCTGCGGGACCTGGCCTGGTTCACCGCGCGGGGCACGGAGATGACGGAGGGCGACTGGTACGCCCCCGCGGCCACGCTCGGCATGTACCTGTCCGGGCGGGACATTCCGGGCCGCGACGCCCGCGGCGCCCCGATCGTCGACGACAGCTTCCTCGCCGTGCTGCACGCCGGGGAGGAACCGGTGCGCTTCGCACTGCCGGGACCGCCGTGGGCGGACGGCTACGAGCTGGTCGTCGACACCTCGCGGGAGGAGCAGGCCGAGGCACCGGGCGCCGTGCACCCGGCGGGGACCGAGATCGCCGTCCCCGGACGCTCGGTGCTGCTGCTGCGCGTGACCGGCGCCGACGCCCCCGATTTGACGACTTCTTGACGCCGCCGTGAACCCCTGCGACGTAATCTTGTCCTTGGTGTGCCGGGAAGCCTGGTCGGCGAACTGTTCCAGTCACGACGCGCAGTCTCCACCGCGTCCCTCGCCGAAGGGCCCATGATGCTCACCACCGGGCAGGTTCGTCCTGCTGCCGTGCCGGCGACCGTACGGTCGCCGCGTGGCGCGGTCCTCTTCTTCGCCTTCGCCTTCGCGGTCATCGCCGACCCGGTGTCCTCCGTCGCCTACGCCATCGAGGCGGCGCTGCGCGCCCTGGACGGCGACCTGGCCCTGCTGATCCCCACCATGTCGCTGGTGATCGGTCTGGTCGTGGTGGTCACCGCCAACTACTGGCAGCTGGTGCGCCGCTTCCCGCAGGGCGGCGGTGCCGCGGCGGCCGCGGGCCGCGCGTTCGGGGCCCGCTGGACGTTCCTCCCGATCGGCGCGCTGGTCGTCGACTTCGTCCTCACCATCGGCATCTCGATCTCCGCGGCAGCCAGCGCGGTGATCGCGCTCTTCCCGGGCCTGGCACCGGAGCGCGTGCCGCTGGCACTGCTCCTGCTGCTGGTGGTGGCCGGGCTGACCTGGTTCGGGCACGGCGGACGGCTGCTGTTCGCGGTGATGACGGTGTTGTTCGTCGCGGTGTCGGTGGCGGTCCTCGTGCTGGGCTTCGCCGCCCCACACACGACCGGCCACGCCGTCACCGGCCATGCCCCGGGCCACGCCGCCGCGATCGCCGTGGTGCTGGCCTTCCCGGTGGCGATGGCGCTGGCCACCGGGGTGGAGGCGCCGTCGACGGCGATAGCCCAGCTGGGCCAGCTCGACGACACCCGGCGCCGCCGCTTCGGCCGGGGCACCCTCGCCCTGCTGCTGGTGATCGTCGGCGGGCTGACCCTCGCGCTCACCGTGCTCGCGGTACGCCTGCACATCGGCGTCCCCGCCGCCGACTCCACCCAGATCGCCGACATCGCGCACGCCGCGGCCGGCCCCGGCTGGCTGTACGGCGCCTTCCAGCTGACCAGTTCCCTGCTGCTGCTCGCCGCGGCCAGCTCCTCCTTCCAGGCCGGGCCGGGTCTGCTGAAGGCGCTGGCCGGGACCATGGACGCGCCGGGCGTCCTGCCGCCGGTGCTGGGCCGCACCAACCGGCACCACACGCCGTTCTGGTCGGTCGTGGTCTACCTGGCCGCCGCCGCGCTGATCATCGTGGCCGCGGCGGGCGAGGAGCAGAAGCTGGTGCTGTTCTACGCCGTCGCCGTGTTCGTCAGCTTCCTGGTGGGCCTGGTGGCGATGGCCCGCTTCGCCCGCAGCGAGCGCACGCCGGCGCTGGTCTGGCTCAACGGCCTGGCCGCCGTCGCCGTCGCCTTCACCCTGGTCGTCAACCTGCTGCGCGGGTGGCCGATGCTGTCGCTGCTGGCCACGCTGCTGATCGCGGGGGCCCTGTACGCCCGCTGGGTGCGGGCGGGCCGCCCGACCGGCATCGAGAATGTGGAGAGCCGCGCGGAGACGGCCGACGACGCGTCCTGACCGGTCGCTCCGCTCGCCCGGACCTCGTCCGCGATCCGCCACGTGTCGCGGCGGGCGCACGGGTCCGGGGGGTGGTCGGCTGGTCGAGGACGACGACGGCGCGGTCCCCGATGAGGGCGAGCGCGACGAACGGGCGCTGTTTCCGGCCGCCGGAGAGCCGGACGAGGCAGGTGGCGAACCGGCCGGTGAGCCCCGACCGCTCGACCGGGTGACCGGCGGTCCGGGGGACGCGGGCGGAAGGAGGCGTACGACTCCAGGACCTCCCGCACGGTGAGTCCGGCCTGCGGGACGCCGGCCTGTCCCCGGGTTCCCGGGCCGGCCCGGGAACGTGGCATCGCCCGTCCGGCTCGCCCCCGCATCGCCCGATCGGTCGACCCGGCACCGCGGCCCCGGGGAGAGCCGGGCGACCGCAGGACCGAACACGCAGGTCGTAGGACCATCGGCGGAGAGGGGTCCGGCCAAAACTCGGTGGGCGATGTCAGTGGCGAACCGTAGGCTCACTGCTGATGTCCACGACACCTGAGACCGCCCTGGAACCCGCTCGGCGCTCCGCCGTGCGCTCGCTGCTGCGCCTGTGGCCCTACGTGCGGCCGGTGCGGGCCCGGCTGTCGATCGCCGCGTTCGTCGCGATCATCGCCTCGTGCACGGGGCTGGTCATCCCGCTCGTGCTGAAGTGGATGGTGGACGGCCCGGTCGCCGACCGGGATCCGGCGGGAGTGTGGCTCGGCGCCCTGTATCTGCTGCTGCTGGGCGTGGCCGAGGCCCTGCTGTTCGGGTTCCGGCGGTGGCTGGTGGCCCGGCCGCTGTCGCACGTCGAAGCCGAGATGCGGGCCGACCTGTACCGGCATCTGCAGCGCCTGCCGGTCGCCTTCCACGACCGGTGGGCCTCGGGGCAACTGCTGTCCCGGGGGACGACCGACCTGATGCTGCTGCGCATGTTCCTCGCCTTCCCATTGACGTTCCTGCTGGTCAACGGAGTGACGATCATCGTCGGCGTGTGCATCATGCTGGCGCAGGACTGGACCCTGGGACTGGTCGTCCTCGGCCCCGCCGCTCCCGTGATCGTCATGTGCATGATGTTCGAGAAGCGGTACGCCCGAGTCGCCCGGCTCGCCCAGGACCAGGTCGGCGACCTGACCACGGTCGTCGAGGAGAGCGTCCTCGGCATCCGCATCATCAAGGGCTTCGGACGGCACCGCAGCCAGGCGCGCGCCTTCCGCGAGCTGTCCAGGACCCTGCGCGGCACGGAGCTGGGCAAGGCGCGGCTGCTGGCGACGATCTGGGCGGTCATCGTGTCCCTGCCGGAGGTCGCGGTCGGCGCCGCGCTGGTGGTCGGGGCGGTGCAGGTCGCCGACGGCGACCTGTCCGCGGGCACCCTGGTGGCCTTCCTGTCGACCGCGCTCGCGCTGCGGTGGCCCATCGAGTCGATCGGCTTCCTGCTGGCGATGAGCCAGGAGGCGGCCACGGCGACGGAGCGGTACTTCGAGGTGCTGGACGAGACCCCGGAGGATCCGGCCGCGGCGGCCGCCGGCGCGGCGAACGGGACGGCGAACGGGGCGGGCCTTCGCTTCGACAACGTCCGCTTCCGTTACCCGGACGCCCTGTCCGGGTCCCCGCCCCTCCTGGACCGCATCGACCTCCACATCCGCTCCGGCGAGTCCATGGCCCTGGTCGGCGCGACCGGCAGCGGCAAGACGACCCTGACCGCGCTCGTCCCCCGCCTGCACGAGGTCACCGAGGGCCGGATCACCCTGGACGGCCAGGACATCACCGCGATGAGCCGCGAGGAGCTGCGCGCGATGGTCGCCGTGGCCTTCGAGGAGCCGACGCTGTTCTCGGCGAGCGTCGGCGAGAACGTGCTCATGGGCGCCGCGCAGGACGCCGGCCGAGAGGATCTGGACCGCGCCCTGGCCGTCGCCCAGGCCGACTTCGCGCACGCCCTGCCGCAGGGCACCGACACGCAGGTCGGCGAGCAGGGCCTGAGCCTGTCCGGCGGGCAGCGGCAGCGGCTGGCACTGGCCCGGGCGGTCGTGGGACAGCCCAGGTTCCTCGTGCTCGACGACCCGCTGTCCGCGCTGGACGTGCACACGGAGGCCGCCGTGGAGGCGGCGCTGCGGCAGGTCCTCGCCGACACCACCGCGCTGATCGTGGCGCACCGCCCGTCCACCGTGCTGCTCGCCGACCGGGTCGCCCTGCTGTCGGGCGGCCGGATCACCGCCGTGGGCACCCATCACGAACTCCTGCGCACCAACGCCGAGTACGCCCATCTCATGTCGGGCCACGACGGCGGAGAGGACCACGAGAGCCACGCCGACGGCGCGGGCCACGAGGAGGACCATCGATGACGGCCCCCACCACGACGTCCGTCGCCCCCTCCGACGAGGAGGACCTGCCCCGCGGCGCGGACTCCGGCGACCCGTTCGACCGGGACGTCCTGCCCACGCCGCCCGGCGCGACGGCCGCCCTGCTGCGGTCGCTGCTGGCGCCGATGAAGGCACGGGTGGCCCTGACGACCGTCCTGCTGCTGCTCCAGCAGGCGGCCGTACAGGCGGGCCCGCTGCTGGTGGCGTACGCCATCGACCACGCCGTGCCGGCGTTCCGTGACCACGACCGCGGCCCGCTGATCGCGGTGGCCGTCGGCTACCTGCTGAGCGCGGCGGCCGGCGGGGCGCTGCAGTACGCGTTCATCACCGCCTCCGCGCGGGTGAACCAGGACGTCCTGCTCGATCTGCGCGGCCGCATCTTCCGCCATGCGCAGGCACTGAGCGTCGACTTCCACGAGCGCTACACCTCGGGCCGGCTGATCTCCCGGTCCACCACGGACGTCGAGTCGCTCCGGGAACTGCTCAGCGAGGGCCTGCAGGAGCTCGTGACGGTCGTGCTGTCCTTCGTCTTCATCTCGGCGATGCTGCTGTGGCTGGACCTGGGGCTCGGAGCCGTGGCGGTGGCGTCCTTCGTGCCGCTGTACCTGCTCGTGCGGGTCTACCAGCGGCGGGCGGGCGAGGTGTACCGGTTGCGGTCCACGGCGATCGCGGCGGTGATCGTGAAGTTCGTGGAGACGATGAACGGCATCCGGCCGGTGCGGGCCTTCCGCCGGGAGAACGCCAACGACGACGAGTTCCGGGTGCTCAACCGGCGCCACGAGCGCAGCAACGGTGACGCGCTGCTGGAGATGGCCCGCTACGTCGTCGGCTCCCGGCTGGTCGCCAACACGGCCGTCGCGATGATCGTGCTGTGGGGTGCCTACCGGGTGGCGGACGGTTCACTGGCGCTGGGCGTGCTGGCCGCGGCCGTGCTCTACCTGCGGCGCCTGTACGACCCCATCGACCGGCTCGGCATGTTCCTCAATTCCTACCAGTCGGCGGCGGCGTCACTGGAGAAGATCGCCGGGCTGCTGGCCCAGACGCCGTCGGTGCCGGAGCCGTCCGTCCCGCGGGAGCTGCCCGCACCGCAGGGTGAACTGCCCGGCCGCGAGGTCGTCTTCGAGGGCGTCCGCTTCGCCTACCGCACGGGCGGGGAGATCCTGCCCCGCTTCGACCTGACGCTGCCGGCCGGCCGGACGGTCGCGGTCGTCGGCTCCACCGGCGCCGGCAAGTCGACGCTCGCCAAGCTGCTGGCCCGGTTCTACGACCCCTCCGACGGGCGGGTGCTGCTCGACGGGGTGGACCTGCGCGAGCTGGCCGTGGCCGAGCTGCGGCGGGGTGTGGTGATGGTGACGCAGGAGGCGTTCCTGTTCTCCGGCACGGTCGCCGACAACATCGCCCTCGGCCGGCCCGAGGCCACCCGCGAGGAGATCGAGCGGGCGGCGAAGGCGATCGGGGCGCACGAGTTCATCAGCGCGCTGCCCGACGGCTACGACACCGACGTGCGCAAGCGCGGCGGTCGCATCTCCGCCGGGCAACGGCAGCTCGTGGCGTTCGCGCGGGCGCTGCTCGCCGATCCGGCGGTGCTCATCCTGGACGAGGCGACCAGTTCCCTGGACATCCCCGGAGAGCGGGCGGTGCAGCGGGCGATGGCGACGGTGCTGCACGGCCGTACCGCGGTGGTGATCGCGCACCGGCTGTCGACGGTGGAGATCGCCGACCGGGTGCTGGTGATGGAGCACGGGCGGATCGTGGAGGACGGCGGCCCGGCCGAACTGATCGCCGGGACGGGCCGGTTCTCGGACCTGCACCGGGCCTGGCGGGACAGCCTGGTCTGACGGGGCCGGCCGGCCTCCCGGGATCCCTGGGCGCCCCCGGACCACATCCGCCCTGTCGCCCGGTGCCGCTCGGCGCGGGTCCCGCGTCGTTCCCCTCGGCGGCCCGGGCGCCGGGTGACGGGCGGGGTCCGCGGAGCAACGCCGCACCGCGGGCCGCACCGGCCGGGTCGCCGAACGGGCTGCGAGGGCCGAGTGGTTCGATCGTCAGGCGGTGCGCGCGAACGCGGACCGGAAGACCGCACGGAGGACGGAGACTGTCCCAGGTGATCGACGCGTACGAGGACCCCGGCGCGCCCGACCGCCGCAGCGGCCCGCGCTACCTGTGGTGGCTGGTGGCACGGCAGCCGGGGCGGGCGGCGGCCGGGGCGCTGCTGGGCAGCGCCTGGATGGTGCTGCTGTCGGCGACGCCCTGGCTGATGGCCCGGGCGGTGGACGACGGCCTGGAGCACGGCGACCTGGGGGCACTGGCTCGGTGGACGTCGCTGATGGTGGCCGTGGGAGCGGTGAACGCCTGGCTGAGCGTCATGCGGCACCGGACGATGACCCGGGTGCGGATGGACGCCAACTTCCGCACGGTGAAGGTCGTCGTCGGGCACACGGTACGGCTCGGGGCCGCGCTGCCGCGGCGTGTCGGCGCGGGGGAGGTCGTGACGATCGGAGTGGGGGACGTGCAGCAGATCGGCACGGCGCTCACCATCGTCGGTCCCGGCGTCGGCGCGATCGTCGCCTACGGCGTGGTCGCGGGCCTGCTGCTGTCGGTGTCCGGGCAGCTGGCCGCGGTGGTGCTGCTCGGAGTGCCGCTGGTGACGGCCGTCGTCGGGTCGCTGTTGGGGCGGCTCCAGAGCACGGAGGCGGAGTACCGGCAGCGGCAGGGGGTGCTGACCGCCCGGATCGGCGACCTCACCGGCGGGCTGCGGGTCCTCAACGGGCTCGGGGGCAAGGGGCTGTTCGCGCAGGCGTTCCGCCACGACTCGGAGCGGCTGCGCGAGCAGGGGTACCGGGTCGGGGCGGTGACCAGTTGGATGCAGGCGCTGGGGACGGGCCTGCCGACGCTGTTCCTGGCGGTGGTGACCTGGCTCGCGGCCCGATCGGCCGCCCAGGGAGCCATCACCGTGGGTGAGTTGGTGGCCGTGTACGGGTATGTGGCGGTCCTCGTGCGCCCGGTGGCGTTCCTCCTGGAGTGCGGTGACCTGCTCGGCCGGGGGGTGGTGGCCGCCCGTCGGGTCGTCGGTCTGCTACGGCTGTCGCCCGTGGCGGACACCGGCACCGCGCAGGCGCCCGCGGAGCCCTCCGCGCTGCACGACCCGGACTCCGGGGTGCGGGTGCCGCCCGGCGGACTGACCGCGCTGGTGGCCCGGCGTCCCGCGCACGCGGCGTCGGTGGTGGACCGGCTCGGCAGGTACGAGCCGTCGGCGGCGACCTGGGGCGGAGTACGCCTGGACGACATCCCCCTGGCGCAGGTACGGGCGCGCATCCTGGTCGCCGACCACGAGGCGGACCTGTTCGCCGGGCCTCTGCGGGAACTGGTCGGGGGACGTGGGGAGCACGGGGACGACGCGATCCGGCGGGCGGTGCGGGCCGCGGCGGCCGAGGACGTCGTGCACGGGCTGCCGGACGGGCTCGGCTCGGCCGTCGACGCACAGGGCCGCAACCTCTCCGGCGGGCAGCGGCAGCGGGTCCGGCTGGTGCGGGCACTGCTCGCCGACCCGGAGGTGCTGCTGGCCGTGGAGCCGACCTCGGCGCTGGACGCGCACACCGAGGCGGCGATCGCGGACCGGCTGCGGGAGGTGCGCGCCGGCCGTACGACGGTGGTGACCACGACCTCCCCGCTCGTGCTCGACCGGGCGGACACCGTCCACTACCTCGTCGACGGGAAGGTCGCCGCGAGCGGGACCCATGCCCGGCTGCTGGCCGAGGAGCCCGGCTACCGCGCGCTGGTGGCCAGGGACGTCGAGAAGACCGCCGGGAGCACCGGGACCACCGTCGAGGAGACCGTCGGATGAGCGGGGGTCGCCTTCCCGTCGCGGGTCGCCGCGCGGTGCGCCGGGCCTCCCTGCGCCTGGTGCGGGCCGACGGGCGCGCGTTTCTCGGGGTTCTGGCGCTGAACGCGGCAGCCGCCGGAGCCGGGCTGATCGGGCCGTGGCTGCTGGGCCGGATCATCGACCGGGTACGGGCCGGGGCCGGCGTCGACGCGGTGGACCGGGCCGCGCTCGCCCTCCTCGCCTGCGCGGTGGCGCAGCTGCTGCTGGCGCGCTGGGCACGGTACGCGGGGCACCGGTTCGGGGAGCGGACGCTGGCCCGGGTGCGCGAGGAGTTCGTCGACCGGGCGCTGGCATTGCCGGCGTCGGTGGTGGAGCGGGCGGGCACCGGCGATCTGACGGCGCGGGGTACGGCGGACGTGGCCGCGGTCGGCACCACGCTGCGCGACGCCGGTCCCGAGCTGATGATCAGTACCGTGCAGGCGCTGTTCCTCCTGGGGGCGGTCTTCACCGTCGACCCGCGGCTGGGCTTCCTCGGCACCTGCGGCCTGGTCCCGATCGCCGTGGTGCTGCGCTGGTATCTGCGCCGGGCCCGGGACGGCTACCTGGCTCAGGGGGCAGCCGACTCGGACGTCGCGGAGGTGCTCGCGGCGACCGCGGCCGGAGCGCGCACGGTGGAGGCGTTCGGACTGCAGCGGCGGCGGAACGCAGCCTGCGGTGAGGCGCTGGACGTGTCCCGGCGGCGGCGCCTGTACACACTGCGGCTGCGGACGGTGTTCTTCCCCGTGGTGGAGATGTCGCACCTCCTGCCCGTGGCCGGGGTGCTGCTGGCCGGCGGGGTGCTGCACGCGCACGGGACACTGAGTCCGGGTTCGGTGGTGGCGGCCGCGGTGTACCTGCAGCAGCTGGGCTCTCCGCTGGACGAGATCCTGATGCGGGTCGAGCAACTCCAGAGCAGCGGCGCGTCGTTCGCCCGTGTGGAGGGCCTGGCGCAGACTCCGCGGGCGGCGGGGGCCCGGGAGGTGGTCCCGGCGGGCGACCGCATCGACGTCACGGGGGTCCGGCACTCCTACGACCGCGGTGGTGAGGTGCTGCGCGGCGTCGACCTGAGCGTCCGCCCCGGGGAACGGCTGGCGGTGGTGGGGCCGTCGGGGGCGGGCAAGACGACACTGAGCCGGCTGATCGCGGGCGTCGACGCGCCGGGTGCGGGGGCCGTCACGGTCGGCGGGGTGCCGGTGGCCTCGCTCTCGCCGGAACGGCTGCGCCGTCAGGTCGTCCTGGTCACCCAGGAGCACCACGTCTTCCTCGGCTCCGTCCGCGACAACCTGCGCATCGCCGAACCGGCCGCCGGGGACGAGGCGTTGTGGGACGCGCTCACCGCGGTCGGGGCGGCCCCGTGGGTGTGCGAGCTGCCGGCCGGCCTCGACACCGTGCTGGGCGACGGGGGCTTCGGGACCGACGGCCCGCAGGCCCAGCAGCTCGCCCTGGCCCGCGTGGTGCTGGCCGACCCGCACACCGTGATCCTCGACGAGGCGACCGCCCTGCTCGATCCGGCCACCGCACGCCACGCGGAGCGGGCCCTGGCCGCCGTGCTCCGGGGACGCACCGTCATCGCGGTCGCGCACCGGCTGCACACCGCGCACGACGCGGACCGGGTGGCCGTGATGGAGGAGGGCCGGCTCACCGAACTGGGCACGCACGACGAACTGGTGGCGGCGGGCGGGGCGTACGCGGCGCTGTGGCGGACGTGGCACGGGGACGGGGCACCCGGCGACTAGTGCCGCATCAGGCAACGTTCGCCCCGTCGCGACGCCCGGCACGCACGCTCGCTGCACCGGACGAAAGCCCGAGTACATCCAGTACGAGGGCTTCCGGCCGGCACACCGGGAGCACGCACCGGACGCCGCTCCTCGACGGGCGAACATTGCCTGAAGCGGCACTGGAAGGCGCGACGGGCCGGGGCACCGACCGGGGCCGGGAGGACGGGGCCGTCGGACGGCTGTGGCTGCGGGGGCGCCGAGGAACCCGACGGAGCGACCCCGACGGGCCGGCCGGGGGCGGGTGGCCGGGCGGCTCCCCCGGGGCCAGGCGGAGGGCGTCCCCGCCGACTGCACCGCGGACCGGCGCCACAACTCCCGTCCCCCCGGGACCGGCTCAGCGGTATGCGCGCCGTCCGCGCGTGCGCGCCCCCGCCCGCCGGGAGCGCGGCGGCCGGTCCACCCGCGGGGGCCGCCGCGGGCGGCCGGGGGTGCGGCGGTCAGTGCCCGCCGCTGGGACGCTCGCAGCCCGGGTGGTCGGGGTAGCCGCCGAACGCGTCGACGTCGATGCCGCCGTCGTACATCCGGCCCTCGATACACACGCGCCCCGCGTCGACGAGGAAGGCGACCCCGGTGGGGCCGAGGGACTCGGTCCGGGTCCCGGGCGCGGTGTGCCCCAGGGCCGCGAGGGCGTCCGCGGTGCCGGCGGGGCTGAAGTCGCCGCGTTCGCGGAGCGGTTCCAGGGCCTGCCGGATGCGAGCGGCTTCGGCCAATCCGTCGCAGCGGGCCTGCCCGTGCAGCGGAAGGGGTTGCATGAAGCCGTGGTTCTCGGCGTAGTGGTCGGGGACGGGCACGGCCGGCCCCGAGGGGCCGGGGGTTCTGGTGGGGGTCGGCAGCCCCGGCGCGCTCACGGGGGCGGGCTCGGTGCTCTCGTGGGGGCACGGCACGTCGGAGGGCCGGGCCGGCGCCGAGCGGGCCGTCGCCGCCGGCCCGGGTCCGCGGCCGTCCGCCGCGGCGTCGCCGTCCGTGCGCTGCGTTCCGCAGCCCACCGCGAGGCATGCCAGGAGTGCCACCGGAACAAGCCCCGCTCGCAGCACGGTGCTCGTGGTGCGAGCGGGGTGGCTGGTGCCGCCGGTGCCCTCAGTCGCCATGTGCATACCCCGTCCCCCTTCGCCGTTCCGGGGCGCTTTCCACCGTTTCGCACCCCGGCATTCGGTGCGCCTGTTCGACATCCTCGGCATATCCAGCACACCCACCACAGCGCACACTCAGGCCACATGTCCGTATACCGGACGTGAACACCCGGACAACGAACGATTTCCGGCCAAGTTTCTGACGCGCTCCTGACAGAAGTCGTGATCACCTGCCACTCTTCCCACGGCCACGTCACAGCAACCCCACCGTTCCATCGCTGTGCCGTGAACCCGCACTGCCGCACGTGGTTCGGCGTACCACCCCGAGTTCTGCCCGGTCGGCGCATCCCCCCGTCCGGTCTCCCCTGGCCGCGCGACCCGCGGCCATGCAGAAGGAGTCAGTGTTGAGCAGCAGTTCCTCGCGCAGACGCACCTCCCACACCCCGCACCGTCGCGCGGCCGGTGTCGCCCTCGCGGGCGTTGCCGCGCTCCTCGCCGCGGCCGTCCAGGCGGGCGCCGCGAGCGCCGCCCCGGCCGACGCGCCCGCAGGCCGGGTGAACCCGGCCCACGCGGCCCTCAAGCTCTCCCCCTCCCAGCGCGCCGAGCTGATGCGCGACGCCTCGGCCGATGCCTCCGGCACGGCTGCCGCGATAGGCCTGGGCACGCAGGAGAAGCTGGTCGTCAGGGACGTCGTCAAGGACGCCGACGGCACCGTCCACACCCGCTACGAGCGCACCTACGCCGGCCTGCCCGTCCTCGGCGGCGACCTGATCGTCGACACCGCGAAGTCGGGCGCGACCCAGCGTGTGATCAGGGCGACGAACGCGTCCCTGAAGGTCCCCGACCTCACCCCGGACGTCAGCAAGGCCGCCGCCGAGCAGAAGGCCGTGGCCCGCGCCAAGGCCCTCGGCAGCTCCAAGTCGGCCGCCGACTCCTCGCGCAAGGTGATCTGGGCGGCGACCGGCAAGCCCGTCCTCGCCTACGAGACGGTCGTCGGCGGTCTCCAGGACGACGGCACCCCCAATGAGCTCCACGTCATCACCGACGCGGCCACCGGCCAGAAGCTCTACGAGTACCAGGGCATCGAGAACGCCACCGGCGTCGGCAACACCCAGTACAGCGGCCAGGTCTCCCTGACGACGACCCAGTCGGGTTCGACGTACACGCTGAACGACGGTGCGCGCGGCGGCCACAAGACGTACAACCTGAACCACGGCACGTCCGGCACCGGCTCGCTGTTCTCGCAGTCCAGCAACACCTGGGGCAACGGCAGCACGTCCAACGCCGCGACCGCGGGCGCCGACGCGCACTACGGCGCCGCGACCACCTGGGACTTCTACAAGAACACCTTCGGCCGCTCCGGCATCAGGAACGACGGGGTGGGCGCGTACTCCCGGGTCCACTACGGCAACGCGTACGTCAACGCGTTCTGGGACGACGGCTGCTTCTGCATGACCTACGGCGACGGCTCCGGCAACGCCGACCCGCTGACGTCGCTGGACGTGGCCGGCCACGAGATGAGCCACGGCGTCACCTCCAACACCGCCGGACTCAACTACTCCGGCGAGTCGGGCGGCCTGAACGAGGCCACCTCCGACATCTTCGGCACCGGCGTGGAGTTCTACGCCAACAACTCCTCCGACGTCGGTGACTACCTCATCGGCGAGAAGATCGACATCAACGGCGACGGCACCCCGCTGCGCTACATGGACAAGCCCAGCAAGGACGGTGGCTCCGCCGACTACTGGTACTCCGGTGTCGGCAACAAGGACGTCCACTACTCCTCGGGCGTCGCCAACCACTTCTTCTACCTCCTGTCGGAGGGCAGCGGCGCCAAGGTCATCAACGGCGTGAGCTACAACTCGCCGACCTCGGACGGGCTCCCGGTCACCGGCATCGGCCGGGACAAGGCCCTCCAGATCTGGTACAAGGCCCTGACCACGAAGTTCACCTCGACCACCAACTACGCGGGCGCCCGCACCGGCACCCTCGCGGCGGCCGGTGAACTGTACGGCACGAGCAGCGCCGAGTACGCGGCGGTGCAGGACGCGTGGGCGGCCGTGAACGTCGGCTCGCGCTCCGGCGGCGGCGGTGGCGGCGACGGCACGTCGTTCGAGAACGGCAGCAACGTGTCCATCCCGGACAACGGCCCGGCCGTCACGTCGTCGATCACGGTGTCCGGCGTGTCCGGCAACGCCCCGTCCGACCTCCAGGTCTCGGTCGACATCGTGCACACGTGGCGCGGTGACCTGGTGATCGACCTGGTGGCCCCGGACGGCACGGCGTACCGCCTGAAGAACTCCAGCTACTGGGACTCGGCGGACGACGTCCACGAGACCTACACCGTCAACGCCTCCAGCGAGACGGCGAACGGCACCTGGAAGCTGAAGGTCCAGGACGTGGCGTCGTACGACACGGGCTACATCGACGACTGGAAGCTGACCTTCCCGTAGGCCGACCGTCCCGCACGCAGCGCGGACTCGTGAACAGGGTGCCGCCCCGGTGGTTCGACTCCCCGGGGCGGCGCCCGTTTTCCGCGTTCCGGAGGCGTTCACCGGGCAGTCGCTTTCCGGTCAACACCACCGGGAGACCTGACATGCACACGACTTCAATGCCACGCTTCTCTCACCCGCCGCACAACTTCACCCCCACACCGGTCGGCTGCCCCACACCCGACCGCCCCCCACAGAAGGAGTTCGTGTGTCCCCCCTCTCCCTGCGTCACCGGCGCAGCACAACGGCCGTCGCCACCGCGGTCGCGGCCGGAGCCGTGCTCGCCACCGGTCTGACCGGAGGTTCCGCCGCCGCGCAGACCCCGGCGGAGGCCGCCGCGACCGTGTCTGCCGCCGCCCCCGTCCAGCTCTCGGCCGACGCCCGGACCTCCCTGGTCCGGCAGCAGCAGGCCGACGCCGGCGCGACGGCCCGCGAGATAGGCCTCGGCACCCAGGAGACGCTGGTCGTCAGGGACGTCGTCAAGGACACCGACGGCACCGTCCACACCCGCTACGAGCGCACCTACGCCGGTCTGCCCGTCCTCGGCGGCGACCTCGTCGTCCACCAGGCGCCCTCCGGCGCGGCCGAGGGGGTGACCAAGGCGGTCGGGGCAACCATTCGCGTGGCCTCTCTGACTCCGCGTATCACGGTGGCGACGGCGCAGAAGCAGGCGCTGGCCTCGGCCCGGGCTGCCGGCTCGGGGCAGACAGCCGCCGGCTCGGCCCCCCGCAAGGTGATCTGGGCGGCGACCGGCAAGCCCGTCCTCGCCTACGAGACGGTCGTCGGCGGTCTCCAGGACGACGGCACCCCCAACGAGCTCCACGTCATCACCGACGCGGCCACCGGCCAGAAAATCTACGAGTACCAGGGCATCGAGACCGGCACCGGCAGAAGCCTGTACTCCGGCACCGTCGGCCTGAGCACGCGCAAGGCGAGCAAGGCCTACCAGCTGTACGACACCACACGCGGCGGCCACAAGACGTACAACCTCGCGCACCGCACCTCCGGCACCGGCCGCCTGTTCACCGACGCGGACGACACCTGGGGCACCGGCACCGCCTCCAGTTCCTCCTCCGACCAGACCGCTGCCGTCGACGCCGCCTACGGCGCTCAGGTGACCTGGGACTTCTACAAGAACACCTTCGGCCGCTCCGGCATCAAGAACAACGGCAAGGCCGCCTACTCCCGCGTCCACTACGGCAACAACTACGTCAACGCCTTCTGGGACGACGGCTGCTTCTGCATGACCTACGGCGACGGCTCCGGCAACACCCACCCGCTGACGTCGCTGGACGTGGCCGGCCACGAGATGAGCCACGGCGTCACCTCCAACACCGCCGGACTCAACTACTCCGGCGAGTCGGGCGGCCTGAACGAGGCCACCTCCGACATCTTCGGCACCGGCGTGGAGTTCTACGCCGACAACTCCTCCGACGTCGGTGACTACCTCATCGGCGAGAAGATCGACATCAACGGCGACGGCACCCCGCTGCGCTACATGGACAAGCCCAGCAAGGACGGCGGCTCCGCCGACTACTGGTACTCCGGTGTCGGCAACAAGGACGTCCACTACTCCTCGGGCGTCGCCAACCACTTCTTCTACCTCCTGTCGGAGGGCAGCGGCGCCAAGACCATCAACGGCGTGCGCTACAACTCCCCCACGTACGACGGCGCTGCCGTCACCGGCATCGGCCGGGACAAGGCCCTCCAGATCTGGTACAAGGCCCTGACCACGTACATGACGTCGACGACGAACTACAAGGGCGCCCGTACGGCGACCCTGCGCGCGGCGTCGGCGCTGTACGGCTCCGGCAGCCGGGAGTACTCGGCGGTCGCGGCAGCCTGGTCTGGGGTCAACGTGACCTGAAAAGCCCTTCGTTCGGCGTGAGAGCGGTCCCCGAATCAGCCCCCGGAGCCACGGCGGCCCCGGTGGCCGCTCTACCCTTGGGCCCCATGTCCTTCACGTACGAGGCCGTCGGCGCGACCCGCGAGGACATCGCCGCCTGCCCGCCCGGCTTCCGCCCGCTGTACGTCCGCACCCGCCTCGGCGAGGGCGTGGCGCTGTTCCGCCGGGCCGCGGAGGCGGTCCTCACCTGGGAGATGCACCGGGCGCTGGGCGTCGGTGTCGATGCGAGCGCGCCCCGGGCGTCCGAGGGCGTCGATGTCACCGTCACCCTGGCCGGCGTGATCAAGGCGCCGTGCCGCGTCGTCTGGGCGGTGGAGGAGACCCGCCGGGCGGGCTGGGCCTACGGCACGCTGCCCGGCCACCCCGAGTGCGGCGAGGAGGTGTTCGTCGTGGACCGGACCGGGGACGGCACGGTCTGGCTCACCATCGCCGCGTTCAGCCGCCCGGCGAAGTGGTACGCGAAGGCCGGCGGCCCGGCGACACGCGGGCTGCAGCAGGCCTACGCCCGCCGGTGCGGGACGGTGCTGCGCCGGATGTGCAGCGACGCGTCCGAGGTGTGACCGGCTGCCGGGGCCGCGGGTCGCGGCCCCGGTGCCGCCGGTCGTGCGGGCCCTCGGGGGCCGGTCGCTTCAGTCGCCGGTGAAGCGGATCGTGTGGCCGCCGTCGGGTGCCTGGGCGCAGCGCTGCGCCCAGGACTTCAGCGTGTCGAGCACCGAGGCCTCGGACGGGGTGAGCGCGGCGTCGTCGATCCGGCCGAGCTCCGCGAGCAGCAGCTCGCACCAGTAGGCGTCGAGGACGTGGTCGGCGTAGGGGTCGAGGCGGGCGAGGACGGGCAGGCGGTCGGGTCCCTCGCGGTCGACGACGCGGGTGATCTCCCCGTCCTCGATCAGGGTGTCGAGCACCTCCACCGCGGCCTTCCGCCGCGCCTTGTGGGTGCCCTTCCTCGCCGTGCTGTCCGTCGCCGGAGCCGGTGTGTTCCTGGCGAGTTGGATGGTGAAGCCCATGAGTCGGCCGTTCCGGTGGGGGAAGAGTGCGGAAGGCCGGGAGGGGCGGCAGCCCCTCCCGGCCGTCGGACGAGGGATCAGTAGACGGGGAAGGCTGTGATCACCTTGCCGCGCCGGACCACGACCCTCAGCCGGTGGGCAGGGTATCCGTGGTGGTCCCGGCCGATCACGTGACCGAAGCCGTGCTCGTAGACGTGGGAGCCTCTCGAGCCCGTGCGGTGGCCGTGCTTGACCGTGTGCCGGATCATCCGGTGGATCTTCGCCTTGTTCCGCGTATGGAACTTGCTCTTGTGAGCGTACTTGGGCTTGCTCGTGTTGACGTGGCGATCCCAGATGTGGTGCCAGCGGCCCTTGGAGATCGAGCAGCTGCTGTTGTGGACGACCAGGTCGCCGCCCTCGGACGCGACCACATACGTGTGGACGTCACCGACGTTGAGGTTGACGACCAGGGTGTCGTCGGCCTCGCCGCGGTCGACGGTCCGGGTGACCGGCCTCGTCGTGCCGTCGGACGACAGGAGGCGGTCGCCGGGAGCGACGTCCGCCGCCTTCACCCAGCCCTTGCCGACGACCCACAGCGGGTGGTCCGCCGTGGCCCGGAGCGGGCCGGTCGCCGGGTCGTGGTCGGTCTCGATCTCGACCAGGTGCTTGAGGCCGTAGCCCTCGAAGACATCCAGGACCGGCTCGGCGTAGGTCTCGCCGGTGCCGGGGTCGACGGCGGCCACCCGGTCGCCGATCTCGACGGCGCCGATCGGCAGGTAGCCGCCGTCGGCCATCAGCACCTGTGTGTCCGGTGTGAAGGAGTTGCACCTGGAGCGCCGGAACACTGTCCTGGCGCGGGAGAACGCGCGCCTGACCCGGCTCGCCTTGCGGATCGCACGGGCCGCCTTGAAGCCCTTGACCGCGAGGCGGCCGGCCGAGCCGAAGGCGACACCCACGCCCATCTCGGCGGCCTTGCGCCAGTTGCCGGTGGCCGCGTACGAGATGGCGCCCACGGCGGAGGCGACGTTGCCGATCGGCCCCGGGATGTAGGAGGCGATCTCCGCCACCTTGGCGACCTTGCGGAACACCTTCTTGAAACTGAAGCCCCAGTGCCCGTCGAGGTCGACGCAGTTGACCGGGTCGCCGGAGCAGTAGTCGTAGGTGTTGGCGTTGCCGCCGGGGTCGGGGTCGGTCTGCAGGAACCGGCCCAGGGCCGGGCTGTACAGACGCGCACCCATGAGGATGACGCCGTCCAGCGCCTCGCCGGAGCGCTGCTTGGCGCCGAGCCAGCCGTAGCGCTGCGGCGCCTGCCCGCCGGTGGGCACCCCGAACTCGTCGTAGAGCAGCACCTTCGGCGTCGTCGTCGCCGTGTCGAGGACGACGGAGACGTCACCGTGGAGGTCGGCGAACTGCAGCTCCACGTCGCTGGTGGCGGACGTGGTGGCCACCAGGTCGCCGTCGGGACCCGACACGTTCCGGGTCAGGGTGCCCTGGGTGGTGTCCTCGATGATCCAGCGCGGCTCGTCGGAGTCGTCCCCGTAGTGGTTGAGCTTGCTGGTGGCGTTGGCCCAGGAGCCGTCGGCCTGCTTCTTCTCGGTGGTGAACGCCTCGAAGCGCAGGGCGGGGTCGACGGTCCAGTTCTGCCGGGTGTCACCCGCGGTCTGCGTGGCCACGAGGTCGTTGGCCCAGTACGTGTCGGCCGAGCCGGTGCCGGTGGCCGTGGTGCGGCCGAAGGCGTCGTAGGTGTAGCCGGCGGTCAGCAGCCGGTCGGCGCTGTCGTAGGAGCTTGCCGTGGTGGTGCCGCCGGTCGTGGCGCAGGAGCCGTCCTCGGCGGCCGGGACGACCGTCTTCGAGGTGCGGTTCATGCGGCCGGCGATGCTGCGGCCGGACTCGTCGAAGCCGTAGGAGCGGGTGACGCAGCCCTCGGCGGTGGTGGACTGGACGGCCTTGGTCAGGCGGCCCAGCCGGTCGTAGGTGTACTCCTTGCTGTCGGTGGAGGAGGTGTCGGAGGCGATCGCGCCCTGGGTGGTCAGCTCGATGTGCTGGCCGTAGACGATCTCGCCGTCCGAGGCGCGGGTGTAGGTGCGGCCGGTGGCCGCGCCCGTGGCGTCGAAGGTGTCCTTGCGGACGTAGCCGCCCGGGTAGGCCTGTTCGACCAGTTGGCCGTCGGGCCCGTACTTGGCGGTGAACGTGCCGGCCACGCTGTCGGTCACCGAGGTGACGAAACCACGGGGCTCCTGCGCCCGGTCGTAGGTGTACGTCGTCCAGCCGGTGCTGTCGCTGACCTTGACCGGCTTGCTGTACTTGTCGAATTCGGTGGTGGTGGTGCCGCCGTCGGCGTCCGTGTAGGACAGCAGGCGGTCGAGGGCGTCGAAGACACGGGTGATGGTCTTGTTGCCCGCGACCGTCCTGACGGCGTTGCCGGTGACCGGGTCGAACTCGGTGGTCACCTTCGGCAGGGCCTGGCCCACGTCGGAGGTGATCTCCGTGGACAGGATCCGGTCGGCCGCGTCGTAGGTGGTGACGGTCTTGCGGGTCCTGCCCGCGTTGGTCTCGGTGACCTCCTCGATGTCGCCGAAGCGGGAGTAGCGGGTGATCCGCTTGACGGGCAGGGTGTCGGGCATGCGGGCGGTGTCCGCACCGGTGACCTTGCCGCCCGGCAGCGTCACGCACGGGTTGCCCGCCCACTCGGGCCGGTTGCCGCAGGCCGCGTCGTCCGGGTTGGCGCCGGCGGTGTAGAAGACGGTCCTCACCGTGCCGGTGTCCGCGCCGTCGGACCCGGGCCGGCGGGACTCGATCGCGCGCCCCGACGCGTCGTACCTGATCGTCGAGGTGAGGTTCGCGCCGCCGGCGACGGCGTCGGTGGTCACCGACGTCTCGGCGCGCAGCGTCCAGCCGGAGGTGCCGCCGAGGGGGGTGTCGTAGCCGGTCCTCGTGACACGCACCTCGACATCGTCGGTGTAGCCCTCGATCCGGGCGCCGTCGCGCGTGGTGGTCTCCAGGTGGTAGGCCGCGCCGTCGGGCTTGCCCTCGTCGTAGACGTGGACCGTGTGCGAGCGGACGACCGCCGAGTCACCGGACTTCAGGGCCGGCATCGGCGGGTCCGTCTGTGCCGGGACGTCCTCGTCGAGCCGGGCCCGGTGGACGGGGCCGAACTCCTCCAGCAGGTCCATGCCGTCGCGGCTGTAGACGCTGCGGCTGTCGAGCAGGGCGGCGCGGGCCGCCGAGTCGTCCGGCAGTTCCAGCTCGGCCGCCTTCTCGTCCGAGCCGTCGAGCTTGCCGAGGGCCAGCAGGCGGCCGGTGGCGTCCAGGGTGCGGACGGTGTTGCCGAACCGGTCGTACTCGGTGGTGTCGACGTCACCGACACCGGTGGGCGACCAGGTGGCGGAGTTCACCTCCTGCGCCGAGGCGTTGAGGTAGTGGAGACCGGCCTGCCGGTATCCGTCCGCGCCCGGCACGCCGGCCGTGGCGGTGTGGGTGCCCGGGTCGGACTCCACGTCGAAGATCGCGGTGGCGTCCGTCGGCGCGTCCGCCTGGCCCCACGTGGCCACGTCCGCGCCGGCCATGTCGTACGGGCCGCCGGTCGCGCGGGTGAGCGGCACCTCGTAGACCACCTGGGAGGCGGTCTCGCCCTCGACGACGTCCTTGCTGCCCGGCTGGAGCGCCGGACGGCGGACCTTCAGCAGCCGGCCGGGGTCCTGGTCGGCGCCCGCGGGGCCGTAGTCGAAGTACCACGGCAGTTCGCCGGTGGTGTCGATCGACGTCAGGCGGCCCGCGCCGTCGTAGGTGTACGCGGTCCTGAAGACCGTCGTGTCGCCGGTGGAGCCCTTGCGGGGGTCCCACGCCTCCACCAGACGGCCCGTCAGGTCGTACCGGTAGGTGGCCACGTCGACCGCGGTCTCCGCACCGGCAGCCGGGTCCCACGACCAGACGCGCACTGCCTTCACCCGGTCGACGACGTCGCCGGGCGTGCCGAGGGTGGCCGTGGTGGCGGTGGCGTAGACGTACTCCAGCACCTCACAGCCGCGGGCCGGCGTGGCGCCGGTGCACTGCGCGGTGTCGTCGATGCCCGGCTCGACCTCGCTGATGACCCGCTTGACCAGGACGCGGCTGTCGGTGGTGTCGTAGACGTACCGGCTGGTGGAGGCCGCGTCCGTGCCGGAGACGGAGGCGACCACGTAGACGTCCGAGCCGGACTGCCGGCTGAACGTGGTGATCGTGCCGTCGTCGTCGGTCAGCAGGTAGCTGCCGCCGGACTGCTGCAGGAGCAGGCCCTCGGCGCCGGGCTCGGGACTGAAGGAACCGTCCGAGCTCTTGGCGAAGGTGACGGTGGTGTCGTCGTAGGCGGTGAGGACCGCGACGTCCTTGCCCGGGAAGGTCAGCGAGAAGTACTCGTTGTCGGTGATGCCGCCCGAGACGCCGCCCGCCCACTCCGGGCCGAACGGCGCGACCAGTTCGCGCACGGAGAGGTGGTCGAACCAGACCGCCTTGCCGGAGTTGGCGCCGAAGCCGTTGTACAGCCGCAGGAACGCCGAGGTGGCGTCCGCCGGGACGGTGAAGTCCAGCGTCAGCTCGGCCCAGGCGTCGGTGTAGGGCACCTTGCGGGAGGTCGTCTCCACGTACCCGGCCGGGGTCTTGAAGCCGGCGTACAGGCGCAGGCCGCGTTCGTGCTGCGGCGACAGGCCGGTGGCCGACGGGACGTAGGCCCAGGCGGTGAAGCGGTACGTCCTGCCCGGCTGCATGCCGAGCCGCATGGCGTACTGGTCGCCGCCGACCATGGCGAAGGAGTCGCCGCTGGTGTTGGTGGTGGGCACGACCTTCAGCGAGTCGGTCGAGCCGTCCTGGCCGAGGGTGGTGTCCCGGCTGACGGTCGCGGTGGTCGCGGAGAAGCCGGTGGTGTCGGTGGAGACGTCCCGCTCGTTGGCGGTCAGCCGCTCGCCCTGCGGCATCCAGCCGCGGTCGGTGCCGCGGGAGGAGGCGGTGCGGGTGGAGGACAGGCCGAACTCGTCCGCGTCGGTGACGTCGACGGAGTAGTCGCCGGTGAGCAGGTTCACCGATCCGGGGCCGATCTCGTCGGAGGCGGCGCCGTCGGCGTCGGGATCGACGGTGAAGCCGCGCCACTCGCTGATGTAGGCGGCGTCGGCGTCGCTGTCCGTGTAGAGCAGCGCCCGCACCTGGACGACGCCGCCGATCTGGCCGAGGGTCTCCAGGACCGACCAGTTGGCGTGCGCGCCCATGTCCGACAGCGCGGTCTTCTGCGCGGTGAAGGGGGTGTTGTCCGCCTTGGTGAGGTTCGCCAGCGGCACGTCGTACACCGAGGCGCCCGGTCCGCGCCGCCACTGGAAGGTTGCGCGCGTGTACTTGGGCTGGGCGTCCAGTTCCAGCTTCACCCGGCGGGCGCTGACCGCGCCCTCGGCGGGCTGCACCATGGCGCCCTGGCCGACGAGGAAGTCGTAGGACACCGCCGTGGAGACGTTGCCCGCCTTGTCCTTGGCCTGTACGCGCAGGGTGCGGTGGCCGTCGGCGGGCGGCGTGAGGGTCACGGTCGACGAGCCGGTCGTGGTGACCGTCGTGGCCGCGGCCCCGTCCAGCGAGTACACGTAGCCGGCCAGGTCGCCGGTGCCCGAGGCGGGGGTGAGGGTGAACGTGCCCGGGGTGCCGGCGCCGCCGTGCCACAGGCCGTCCTGCGGGTAGTCCGTGGACGACACGTACGGTGCGCCCGGCTTGGTGGTGTCGACGGTGAACGTCTGCCACGCCGACCAGGTGCCGTTCCAGTCGGTGCCGTCGTAGACCGCGGCCCGCCACTTGTAGGAGCCCTCGGCCAGCGCGGTGCCCGGGGTCCAGGTGGCCGCCGAGCCGGATGCCACGTACACCGACTTGCCGGACTGGAGCGCGGCGGTGCCGTCCGACTTCCAGATCTCGAACGTCAGCCGGACGGTGTTGCCGTCGGCGTCCGTCGCCTTCGCCGACAAGGTGGGCGTGGTGTCGTTGGTCGCCGCGCCGGTGAGTGGGGACAGCGGCACGGCCGCACCCGGCTTGGTGTTGTACTGCACCGTCAGCGACGGCTCGGAAGACGGGTCGTGGGAGCCGCTGACGTAGTTCGCCGACCGGTAGCGGCGCCAGGTCAGCGGATCGCTCTCGCTGACCGCCGCCATACGCAGACCGTAGTTGGCCTGCCCGGCCGCCCACGCCTGCGCGATACCGTCGACGTCCCAGGTGCTGTAGCCCGCCGGGCAGGAGGAGTTGTAGCCCTTGGCGTCCTTCACGACGACCGCGCCGCTGGACGTCGTCGACGGCTGCGCCGACCAGGTGATCGCCGACGGGTCCCAGTCCGTCGTGATCCGCCGCACCTCCACGCCCGCACCCGAGGTGCTGCACGTGGAGGAGTAGTAGGAGTACAGGCGCAGCTTGGCGTCGAGGATGTGCTTGCCGGTGTACTTGGAGACGTTGAACTTCAGGAACGACCGGGCCTTGTGGCTCCCGTCGTACGTGCCCGCCTTCAGCTCGGTGGAACCGCGCTGGGAGGTGAGGTAGTTGTCGTACTGCACCCAGGTGTCGGTGACCGGGCCCATCAGCGAGTCCGTCGGGTCGATCGTCACCGGGTACTTCACGTGCGGGTCGGCGAGGAAGGCGGCGCTCGGCCTGAGCACCAGTTCCTGGCCCTTGCCGTCGTGGGCGTCGACGATGTCGACGTCGACCGCCGCCAGGTGCTGCGGTTCCCCGGAGACCTTGTCGTGCGTGGCGTCCCACATCACCGGGGCGGGAGCGCCCGCCGCGGTGTTGCCCTTGGTGTCCTGCCAGGCGAGCCGCTTGTCGGAGGTCTCCTTCAGCCGGAGCCCGGTGGCGTCCACCGGGAGCCGGTACTCCACCGGTCCGTCCGGACGCTCACGCAGCACCACGTTGTGCGTGAAGCCCTCCCGAAGGGCCGTGACCACCAGGTCGCCGCCCTCGACGGCGCCCCGGTAGGTGGCCGTCGAGCCGTTGAGGACGGGCTTGGGCAGCGCGCCCTTCCAGCCGACGCCCAGGGAGTGCCTGCCGCGCTCGACCTCGACGAGGGTCTCGTTGCTGCCGCCGTCGGACAACGTCACATCGGCCGCCGCCTGCTTCGGCGCGACCACGCCGCCGCCCTCGACCAGGGTGGTGTCGACCGGCCGCCAGGTGCCGTGCTCGTCCCGCACCCGGATGGGTCCGGTGTAGGTGTCCACCGTGGTGGTGCCGTCCGGGTCGGCCCAGGTCGTCGTGGAGTCCGTGCGCTCCCCGGTGACCTCGATCCGGCGGTTCTGCAGCCGCGCCATCAGCAGCGCCGACGCCGCGTCCTCGGCCTCGGCCGGGCCCAGCGGCTTCTTCGGCTGCTCTGCCGCGGCCCGAGGCGGCGCGGCGACGGCGGCGCCCGCCTCGACCAGCCCGGCGGACAGCGTCAGCGCCGCCAGCAGGGCTATGCGTCTCAGCCGCGTGCGGGACGGCAACGGGTGCCTGCCCCACGGCCGAGATGTCTTCTCGTTCACGCTCTTGATTCCCCTTTTGACAAGCCATGGTCAACGAATATGACCAACAGGAAGCTACGGAGACACAACAAGAGACAAATGCAGAAAGATCATGAACTGATCGCCGGACGGCACGGTTTTTGTGATCCAACCGTGTCTTTCCTGTGGGCCCCCTGTGCTTCCGGTCGCCGCGGGGGCGCGCCTCGGGAACCGCGCGGAGGGGCACGGGCGCGCGTCCCGGTGACCGGGACCGGACCGACCCGGCACGTGGGCGACCCGGCCCGGAAGCCCTCCCGCGCCGACGATCTCGGCCGGTCGCCCGCGAGGTGGGCGCCGACCGCGACCCGGCGGCGGACGGGCTCGTGCGCGTCCGCCGGCGACGTGGCCTTCAGGCGCGGGGGTCCAGGCCGGTCCACCTCGTAGACGCTGGTGGCGGGAAAGGGCAGCCTGCGCGCGCGGGGGGCCATGCCTGACGCACGCAGGACGAATCGCCGCGGCCCGCGCTCGGCACCGGCGATCACGGTGAGCAGATCGTCGCACCGTCGCCCGCCGACTCGATCGGATCGGAGCGGCTCTGGGCATCCGGCTCGCCGAACCCGGCGGACCGATCCGGGCCAGGCTCGCCCTCACCGCACGGCAACCGCTGAACGACCGAGCGAGGGCCCGCATCACCGCGGGGACAAGAACACAGCCGGCCGCGTCGGCGGGTACCGCTCATCGCCGTTCCGGCACCCCCCGAGGGCCGGTACCGCGCCACGGCCGGCGCCCGCAACGGACGCCGGCCGTGGTCGAACCACCCGAGGGGTCCTGCCTAACGCAGCAGCACCCCGGCTCCCTCGACGACGTCCTCCGCCGGCACGGACACCAGGCCCAGCTCGGCCCCGGACGCGAGGAGGTGATGGTCGGGGAGGATGCGGACCGTGTAACCGTAGGGGCCCGTGCGGTCCAGGGACAGCGGGCCCTCGTAGGACCAGCGGCCCTCCAGGTCGGGCCCCCCGACCGGCTTCAGCGGCACGGCCGTCGCATCGGTGATGCGGTCCTCGGCGTCCACACGGCCGGATACGGCCTGCACCTCGACGTCGTCGGGGGCCAGCTCGCCCAGGCCCACGCGCACCCGCAGCGTCAGGGTGCCGCCGAGTTCGGCGGTGGCCGTGGTCGCCGACGTCTCCACATGGTCGACGGTCACCGCGGGCCAGGCACCGCGCACCCGTGCCTTCCAGGCCGCCAGCTCGCGGGCCGCCGCAGGGGTCAGTTCCCGGTGGGCGTGGGCCGCGGGCGCGTACAGGCGGCCGACGTACTCGCGGACCATGCGCCCGGCCAGCACCTTGGGCCCCAGGTGGGTGAGGGTCTGGCGGACCATCTCGATCCACCGCTCGGGCAGCCCGTCGGCGCCGCGCTCGTAGAAGCTCGGGGCGATCCGCTTCTCCAGCAGGTCGTACAGTGCTGCCGCCTCCAGGTCGTCGCGGCGGTCGGCATCCGTGGCGTCGCCGTCGGCCGTGGGGATCGCCCAGCCGAAGTCCGGGCGGAACCACTCGTCCCACCAGCCGTCGAGGACCGACAGGTTCAGGCAGCCGTTGAGCGCCGCCTTCATGCCGGAGGTGCCGCACGCCTCCAGCGGCCGCAGCGGATTGTTCAGCCAGATGTCGCAGCCCGGGTAGAGCTTCTGCGCCATCGCCATGCCGTAGTCGGGCAGGAAGACGATGCGGTGGCGCACCCGCGGGTCGTCGGCGAACCGGACCAGCTCCTGCACCAGGCGCTTGCCGCCGTCGTCCGCCGGGTGGGCCTTGCCCGCGACCACGATCTGGATCGGGTGCTCCGGGTGCAGGAGCAGCTCCATCAGCCGGTCGCGGTCGCGCAGCATCAGCGTCAGCCGCTTGTACGACGGGACCCGGCGGGCGAAGCCGATGGTGAGCACGTCCGGGTCGAGGACCTGGTCGGTCCAGCCGAGCTCGGCCGCGCCGGCGCCGCGCTGCCGCCATGAGGTGCGCAGCCGCTCGCGCACCTCGGTGACCAGCTGCTCGCGCAGGCCGCGGCGCAGCTCCCAGATGTCCTGGTCGGCGATGTCGGCGACCGCGTCCCAGCGGTCGGAGGCGCCGACGGTCAGCGCGTCCTCGGTGCGCTGGGCGCCGATCTGGCGGGCGCCGAGCCGGAAGACCTCCGGGGCGACCCAGGTCGGGGCGTGGACGCCGTTGGTCACCGAGGTGATCGGCACCTCCTCCGGGTCGAAGCCGGGCCACAGGCCGGCGAACATCTCGCGGCTGACCTGGCCGTGCAGCAGGGACACACCGTTGGCCCGCTGGGCCAGCCTGAGGCCCATCACGGCCATGTTGAACAGGTTCGGCTCACCGCCCGGGTACGTCTCCATGCCGAGCCGCAGGACGTGGTCGGCGTCGAGGCGCGGCAGTTCGGCACCGGGACCGAAGTGGCGGGCGACCAGTTCGCGGTCGAAGCGGTCGATGCCGGCCGGGACGGGGGTGTGCGTGGTGAAGACGGTGCCCGCCCGGACCGCCTCCAGCGCCGCGGAGAAGTCCAGCCCGCCGTCGCACAGCTCGGCGATGCGCTCCAGGCCCAGGAATCCGGCGTGGCCCTCGTTGGTGTGGAAGACCTCCGGCTCGGGGTGGCCCGTGAGCCGGCAGTAGGTGCGTACCGCCCGGACACCTCCTATGCCGAGCAGCATCTCCTGGAGCAGGCGGTGCTCGCTGCCGCCGCCGTACAGCCGGTCGGTCACGCCGCGCTCGCCGAGGTCGTTCTCCTCGACGTCGGAGTCGAGCAGCAGCAGCGGCACCCGTCCGACCTGGGCCAGCCAGATCCGCGCCCGCAACTGCCGGTCGCCGGGCAGTGCCAGGGTGACCTGGGCGGGGGCACCGTCGTCCTCCTCGAGGAGGACGACGGGCAGCTCGTTGGGATCGAGGACGGGGTAGTGCTCCTGCTGCCAGCCGTCCCGGGACAGGGACTGCCGGAAGTAGCCGTGCCGGTAGAGCAGGCCCACGCCGATCAGGGGCGCACCGAGGTCGCTGGCCGCCTTCAGATGGTCGCCGGCGAGGATGCCGAGGCCGCCGGAGTACTGGGGCAGAGCCGCCGTGATGCCGAACTCCGGCGAGAAGTAGGCGATCGCGGCGGGCAGGTCCCCGGACTGGGCCTGATACCAGCGGGGGCCGCCGACGTAGTCCTCCAGGTCGCCGGCGATGCCGGTGAGGCGGCGCAGGAAGCGGTGGTCCTCGGCCAGTTCCGCGAGCCGGGCGGGGGGCACGCTGCCGAGGAGCTTTATGGGGTCGCCCCCCGAGGCGGCCCAGCACTCGGGATCGACGGACGCGAACAGGTCACGGGTCTCGGCATGCCAGGACCAGCGCAGATTGCGGGCCAGGTCGCTCAGGGGCCGGAGGGGCTCGGGGAGGACGGGACGGACGGTGAAACGACGGATCGCCTTCACATTCCACCTCTTCGGTGCGGCGGCGGACAGCCTTGGTGCGTCGTCTTCTACGACGGTACCGGCGTCGGTGTCCACTGCGCCGGGGGCTCGGCGAGCAGGCCCCTCTTTCGACCGGAACGGTCCCGCACTCTCCCGTTTCCGTCCGGAAAACACCGCAAGTTTCCCGTACCCGTCAGGGCCGGACCCACACGGTTTCGGCCTGCGGGAACGTCGGCGGTCACCCGAAGGACGCACCGGAACCGACCGCCGGGGCGCGCGCCGGGCGCTCCGCGCGCGGGAAGGTGTCCGGCGAAGAGCCCGGCTCGCCGAACGAACTCCTCCGGGAGCGGCCGTTCCGACGGCCGACCGACGGCACCGGCACCGTTCCGGTGGAACGGGGCCGGTCTTGTGTGTAGACATACGCGTGAGTAGTTAACAAAGTGCCGGATTGCCCACCGGAATAGGGTGGGAAGGCTCCTCCGGTAGCCCGGGGGTACCCCTCCGGGCACACACAGCAGGACCCACCTCCCCATAGACATCCGCCCACATACGTCTGACGCGGACAGGAGCGGTCATGCCCGCCACGCACCACTCGTCAGCACCCCCGACACGCACGCCCGACGCAGCTGCCGTACCCCCGTCCGCGGCCCGCGCGCCCGCGCCGGAGCCACCCTCCACGCCGGGCACCACGGCCGTCGGGCGCGTACCCGTCCTCGATGTCCGCCCGGTGGTGCAGCACGGCCGCCGCCCCGCGAAGGCGGTGACGGGCGAGACGTTCGAGATCTCCGCCACGGTGTTCCGCGAGGGGCACGACGCCGTGTCCGCCAACGTGGTCCTGCGCGATCCCGAGGGCCGTGCGGGTCCTTGGACACCTATGCGGGAGCTCGCGCCCGGCACCGACCGCTGGGGCGCAGCGGTCACCGCGGGGGCTCCCGGCCGGTGGACGTACCTGGTCGAGGCGTGGGCCGATCCGATCACGACCTGGCGGCACCACGCCGAGATCAAGATCCCGGCGGGGATGGACACGGACCTGGTCCTGGAGGAGGGCGCCCGGCTGTACGAGCGGGCCGCGGCGGGAGTGCCCCGCGACGGCGGGCGGCGCGAGGTCGTGCTGGGTGCCGTGGCGGCGCTGCGGGACGAGACGCGGCCGGCCGCCGCCCGGCTGGCGGGGGCGCTCACTCCGGAGGTGGGTGCGGTGCTGGAGCGGCATCCGTTGCGGGAGCTGGTGACGGCGTCGGCGCCGTTGGGGTTGCTGGTGGAGCGGGAGCGGGCGCTGTACGGCGCGTGGTACGAGTTCTTCCCGCGGT
>NZ_JAFFZS010000050.1 GCF_016921115.1 Streptomyces actuosus | reverse complement strand
GCTTTTCTGGCATGCTATTGTTCCCTGCACCTTTCGGATTCAGGTTAGCCATCAGACCCAGGAACCTCCCTCCGACTTCCTCCCGGCTTAACCGGGGATATGACAAGGCGCTTTCGTGGCGCAGCGAGGTTGAACAGATCGTCGAACCTGCGACCGGGATCGGCCGCCGCCCAACGGTGAAGTTTGGCCCGCATCCCCGATACCCGCTGGTGAGACCCCGTCGGGACCTCCGGTGCACCGCTGTTCAGCAGTGCTTCTTTCGGCATTGCAGCCTCCTCTCTTCTCGATTCCGCTGCCGCCCTTCCCCATGTGCCAGGCTTTCCCCGGCTCGGAGTACTACGGCGGCTCCGCCCCGTCCCGGCCCGTTCGGCCGACGGTGGGCCCAGCCTCGAACACCGCTGGAAGCGTTGTCCCAGGTCAGGACCGGAACGGTTCCCGTGTTCACGTGTCGTTCGATCGACGGAGGAGGAGCCCGGCTATACCCCCGCGGCATCGCCACGACTACCCCGCAGCACTTCGCCGTGGCCTCCCCGGCCGACACATAGCAACCGACCGGGAAGTTCCCCACCTCCAGGGAGACAGAGACGCACCGCAACCAGCCCAGATCCGCCAGGTTCGAGCTGGTGACGAGTAAGGAGGCGTCAACGCCGGTTCCTCGCGTACTCCTTTCCGTCTCGCTTGCCGGACCCGCACCATCTGGCAGTGCTGATACGTCCCGGCTTTGTCAGGGCCGCTTGCCACCCTCCCCGGCACCTCCCCGGTCGGGCTGCCCTCAGCTTCAACCGCCCT
The DNA here is from genome assembly GCF_016921115.1 of Streptomyces actuosus. Taxonomy (GTDB): domain Bacteria; phylum Actinomycetota; class Actinomycetes; order Streptomycetales; family Streptomycetaceae; genus Streptomyces; species Streptomyces actuosus_A. Next base: position 41,219 of record NZ_JAFFZS010000050.1, on the reverse strand, counting down.
GCTGCGACAGGACGGCGGTGGCGTCCTTTCACCGCCACTCGAACAACTCGCGCTTCACGGCGCACCTACGTTTTTCGTCAAGGCATCCCTGTCGGGTTGGGGGTAGTTCAGGGCTTCTGGTGGTAGGCGGCGAGCTTGATCTCCTTCGGTGCGCGGGATTCGTCGAAGGTGCCGTCGTGGAGCATGGCGAACAGGACGCTGGTGCGTCGGCGGGCGAGGCGGAGGGGGCCTGGGTGCGGGTCTTGCCGCGGACGCGTTGCTTTTCGCGGGAGGCGCGGGAGGCGCGGGAGGCGCAGCGGCGGCGGACCGCTTCGAGGGCCTGGTCGTAGGAGCCGCGGACGGCGTCGGTGACGGCCAGACGTCCAAGGCCCAGCGAGTGACGCCCGGCCGGCGGCGACAGACACACATTCGCGGGACGCACGTTGCAGAGCCCCGGTCCCCGGTAGGCGACGCGACGCACCTTCACGTGTCCGCACAGGCAGGCCGGCCACCGTTCATGACCCGCCTCGCGCCATGGACGCTCCCGTCCTTCCGGTCCCACCGGCCTGGGAGCGGACTCTCTGTCCGCGGCGGCTCCCGCACCGGCTCTGCCGGATCACCGCCGGCCGTCCTCGCCAGGAGCTCACCAGCCGTCTCCCGGATGCGCTGGCCCTGCCCCCTGGCCCGCGCCCTGACCCCGGCCCTGACCGGCGCCCCTGCGGTTGCCCTCGGTGCGGTCATGTGCCGGGGTCTCGATCGGTGTGCCGTGGTAACAGCCCACGGTATAGGGGAATTCAAGGGTGGCGCTGTAGTGGTACATCGTCGTCTCTTTGCCGTTCCACATCACCTTGCTGGTGCGCCCGTGGCAGCCGTCGAGGTCGGCGTTGGTGGGCAGGTTGCCCTTGTCGTCCCGCTCGACGTAGATGCCGAAGCCGTCCAGTGCGTACCCGACGAGGGTCGAGCCCTTTTCCGTGGTCGCGGAGAGCAGACAGGACGGGATGTCGTGGTAGTGGTAGTCCTCCGCGCCGTCGGGGTGGCCGTCGCACATGTCCTGGGTCTCGTGGGCCGCCGCGTCCCGTCCCGCGTCGTCGAGGGCGTTGTAGAGGTAGACGCCGTTCTTGAGGATGCCGATGGCTCCCATGGAGAGGCAGCCGGCGCTGTCGGCGAGGCTCGGGTCGAGCGGCAGGGTGAGGTTGACGGTCTTCGACGCGATGGCGTTCGGGTTGGTGTCGTACTGGTAGGCCGGGTCGGACTGCTGGACAGGGAAGGTACCGGTGCTCTGGTGCGTCGGCAGGTCCTTGGAGGTGATGACCCGGGAGTCGCCCTGGACGGTCTCGTCGTACTCGGCGTCCGGCCAGCTGTGCTCGCCCTGCACCTGCACCTTCGAGGTGGAGTCCCACGTCTTGTTCGCGGTGTCCATCCAGGGGCCGTCGTGGCGTGCCCCGCCGGGGCGGAAGGAGGTTTGGCACGAGTAGACGTGCCCGGTCTGCGCGGCGGTCGAGACCTTGTCGTCGCCGAGCGGGATCTTCTTGGGATCGGTGACCCCGGCCCAGGACGCGGGGACGCCTGCGCCGGCCACCGACGGTGCCGGGCTCACGGACTGCCCTGGCGAGGACTGCTGTCCGAGGGAGGAGGGGACCGAGGACGAGCAGGCCGCCAGCAGCACCGTACCGCTCGCCATGGCCAGCCCTCGAAGCGCGAACCTTCCAGATTTCACAGACGCGGTCACGGTCGTTCCTTCTGCTCGGGAGGGTGATGACGGGTCGGACGCGGGCCCCTGGCCGACGTGGCCCCGGGCCGTGCCGGTCCGTCGAGCGAGAACGTTGGCAGTCTCAGGGGCGCGAGCCGCTGAGGCCCTCCTGAAGATTGGCTGAAACCTCACGCGCGGCCGGTTCGCCCGACGCCGGCGGCCGGGGCAGGCGCACCAGGAAGGTGGCGCCGCCGCCAGGGGTCTCCAGCGCGGTCACGGTCCCGTCGCAGCTGCTCACCAGCGCCGCCACGATGGCGAGCCCGAGACCTGATCCCGTTCCGGACCGCCTGCGCGCCCGGGAACCGTCGGGGCGGAAGAAGCGCTCGAAGACGTACGGGCGGTCGGCGGCCGCGATCCCGGGGCCGTTGTCGATCACCCGGATCTCGACTACCGGCCCGACCGCCTCGGCGGTGATCCGGGTGAGGGTGCCGGGGGGTGTGTGGTTGCGGACGTTCGCCAGCAGATTCCCGATCACCTGCCGTAGTCGCAGCGCGTTCGCGCGTACGGAGACGGCCGGGCCGGTCGCGAGGTCCAGTTCGACCCGGTGGCCGGTGCCGATGGCGCGGTGTTCCTCGACCGCGTCCCCGAGGACGCCGGCCACCTCCACGTCCGCATCCGCATCCGCGTCCGCGGCCTCGTGGTCGAGCCGTGCGAGGAGGAGCAGATCCTCCACCAGGCCGGTCATCCGCTCCGTCTCCGTGGCGATCCGGGACATCGCCCGTTCCAGGAGCGGGCCGGGCGGCAGCCCGCCGCGGCCGTGGAGCTCGGCATAGCCGCGGATGAGCGCCAAAGGCGTGCGCAGTTCGTGGGAGGCGTCGGCCACGAACTGCTCCAGCCTGAGACGGGCGGCCTCGCGAGCGGCGAGGGATGCGTCGAGCTGGACGAGCATGTGGTCGAACCGTGTGGTCAGCCGTCCGACCTCGTCGCGGGTGGCGCGCGGTCGGGTACGGCGCGTCAGGTCACCGGCCGCCACCGCCTCTGTGGCGTCAACCAGGTCGTCCAGGGGCCGCAGTTGCCGTCGTACCACCCACCGGCCGACGCCGCCGCCGAGTGCCACGACTGCGCCGCCGCCGAGCAGCAGGCTCCCCAGCAGCAGGTCCGTCGTCCGGGCCGCCTCCATCAGCGACACGGCGAAGACGGTCACGCCGCCGTCAGGCCGGCGGACCGCAGCCCAGTGGTACTCCAGTGTCCCGTCCACGCTCCCGGCGCTCCTGATACGGCCGTCCGGGCCGCCGGACAGCGCGGTTTTCCAGGAGACGTCCGGCAGCGGGTCCAGGTCCCCGGTCAGCTCCGAGGGCACGACCTGCTCAAGAAGCCCCCGCGAGTCGAAGCGCAGCAGGGCGACCTGCCGGGCCGGAGACTGGTCCCCGCCCGGCCGGACCCCGGACTGCGCCGACTGACCCGGCTGTGCCGACGGCGGCTGGGCGCGGGCGTGCACGAGGCGTGCGTCGGCCTCGGCGACGAGGTTCGACCGGGTCCACCACAGGGTGCCGCCGCCCAGAACCGCCACTGCCCCGGTGAGCAGCACGGCCACCAGGAGGGCCAGACGCGCGCGCAACCTCATGCCTCAGCCCTCCGACCGCAGCACATAGCCGAATCCGCGCACCGTGTGGATCAGGGCCGGACCGTGCGCGTCCACCTTCCTGCGCAGCTGGCTGATGTGCGCCTCCACCAGGTTGCCGTCGCCCCGACCGGGCTCGGCATGCCCCCAGACGGCCTCGATGATCTGCGCTTTCGACAGCACCTGGCCCAGCCCCCGGAGCAGATAGCGCAGGATCCGGTACTCGGTAGGGGACAAGACGACCTCCCGGCCGCCCCGGGTCACCCGGTGAGCCCGGTCGTCCAGCACGAGGTCGCTGATCTGCAACAGCCGGTCCACCCGGTCGGTCCGCCCGCTGCGGCGCAGTACAGCGGCGATCCTGAGGGTCAGCTCCTCCAGGCTGAAGGGCTTCGTCAGATAGTCGTCGCAGCCCCGGGCGAACCCCGTGCGCAGGTCGGCCCGGCTGTCCCGGGCGGTGAGGAAGATCACCGGAAGCTCACAGCCGGCGCTGCGCAGCCGCCCGCACACCTCGAACCCGTCGAGGTCGGGCAGGGTGACATCGAGGATCAGCAGATCGCAGTCGGGAGCCAGGCCGCCGGACAGGCACTCACGGCCGCTGCTGAGGGTGACGGCGTCGTACCCCTCGTGCCGCAGCGACGCCTCCAACAGCTCGGCCATCGGCTCGTCGTCCTCGACGAGGAGGATCCGGGCACGTGGCCGCCGGGCGTTTGCTCCCGAGGTCGTCACAGTCATGCGCGGGATGGTAGGACAGCGAACTGTGGGCTCCGGCGGGCCCGGACGACGCGAGGGCCGTCCCGGGCCGCGCCCCGCCGAAGGGCCGCCGAGCGCTGCCTCAGCCTTCGGTCATCCCGCTACCGCCTGGCACGACACGGTGCCGAGCAGCACAGGGCATCGGACCTGCCCCCGGCCGCAGCCGTCCGCCGAAGCCCAGGCACCGACGTCCGGCGTCCTCGGACATTCGGGTTCGAGGAGTGTCCGAGCAGAGACCACCGCTACGGCGTTCAGTTTCCTGAACGTTTCGGCCGCACTGGTCGGCGACGGCAACAGGCGTACCGCCTGGCGCGTCGTGCGCGTCGTGCGCGTCTTCCCGCGGCTCGACGGCGCCGGCACGCGCCGCATCCCGCTCGGCAGCCCGCGCCCGGCGCCTGTGCCGGCCATGTCAGGTGTAGATGATCTGGCCACCGGCCGCGTGCTCGTAGAACTCGCCGACCGTGATGATGCCTTGGACCTGCTCGACCAGGTCGTCCTTGTCGAGTTCGAACAGGTCGACGGACGCCTTGCAGGCGTAGATGCCCGCCCCGGTGTCGCCGATCATCTCGATGAACTCCGGGATCGGCGGGATGTCGAGCTTGTCCATCTTGCGTTCCATGTACCGGGTGACCAGGTCCGGGACCCACGGCATGCCGCCCAGCAGGGTCGGCAGGTGCAGTCCGGGGTTGCCGACGGTGGCCAGCTTGATGTGCTCCCAGCGCTTCTTCGTGATCGCGTCCAGGCCGAAGAAGGTGAAGAACAGGTCGGCCTCGATGCCCTCGGCGCGGGCGCCGTTGGCCATGATCAGGGCCGGGTAGATCCCCTCCAGGGATCCCTTGGAGACGATGATCGAGACCTTCTCGATCGTTGCGGTGTCGGCCATGGCAGCTTGCGCTCCCTCTCAGATACAGCCGCGGGGCTTGGGGATACCGGCGATCTTCGCGGCAGTCTTCGCCGGTCCCTTGGGAAACAGCTGGTAGAGCTCCTTGACGCCGACGCCGGAGGTCTTGCCGAGGACGCGCACGGTGGGGCCGGTGCCCTTGGCCGCGTACTGCTCGCGCATGAAGCGGATGACGATCCAGTGCCGGTCGGTCAGCGTGTCGATGCCGGCCTCCTCGGCGATCTGCTCGGCCATCGGCTCGGTCCAGCAGGCCGGGTCGGTGAAGAAGCCCTCGTCGTCGACGGGGACGGCGCTGCCGGCGTAGGTGTTGGTGGGCATGACGATTTCTCTCCCCTTGGACGGACACGTGGCCTCGGACGGACACGCGGTTCTCAGGTGGATACGCGGTTCTTGCCGTGCTCGGGCATGGCCGAGCCGATGCCGGGCAGTTCCCGGCCGGGCAGCAGGCTGTGCCAGTAGAGCCACTCGAAGGCGAGCTTGCCGAGATGGCTCGCGTGCGACTCCTTCAGCAGGGGCAGGCCGAGGGGGCCCGGGAAGTGGCCGGGCAGCGGCTCGGTGTCGTAGTTGAAGTCGATGAGCAGCGCCTTGTGGAAGCCGGTCTCCACGAAGCAGTTGGCGTGCCCGTCGAAAGAGGCGTCAAGCGGCTGCCCGGCAAGGTGACGGCCGATGTTGTGCACCAGCACCTCGCCCTCGAAGTGGGCCACCGATCCGGCCTTGGAGGCGGGCAGTCCGGCCGCGTCACCGATCGCGAACACCTCGGGCCGACCTGGGAGTTGCAGCGTGTGCGGGTCGACGGGGACGAAGCCCAGTTCGTCACCCAGGCCCTCGGAGCGCTCCACGTACTCGGCGCCGCCGTGCAGGGGCACCACGACCGCCAGGTCGAAGGGCACCTCCCGGTCGTCGTACGACACCAGCCGCCCGCGTTCGCCGTCGACCTCTCCGAGCGTGAACTCCGTGACCAGTTCGACTCCCTTCTCCTTGAGCAGCCCGCCCAGCGCCTTGGCCGCGACCGGCTTGGTGAAGGCCGCGTCGAGCGGGGTGGCGTACGTCAGCTCGACCCGGTCGCGGATGCCTCGCCGCTGGAGGTGCCAGTCCGCGAGGAAGGCGAACTCCAGTGGCGCGACAGGACACTTGAGGGGCAGGTCGGCGACATCGATCACCAGGCGGCCGCCCTCGAAGCGTTCCAGCGCTTCGTGCAGGCCCACGGCTCCGGGGAGGTCGTAGAAGGTGAAGACCTTCTCACCCCAGCCCGGACCGGTCAGCCCCTCGGTCTCCTCCGGCAGCAGCCTCGCTCCGGTGGCGACCACGAGGACGTCGTACGGCAACCGGATGCCACCGGCGAGGTGCACCGTCCGCGCGTCCAGGTCGACCCGCTCGATCCGCGCCTGCTTGTAGTCGACGGCCGCGTCCAGTTGCCGGGGACGGGGGCGGACGAGGTGGTCGGGCCGGGCGAGCCCGAAGGGCACGAACAGCAATCCGGGCTGGTAGATGTGGTCGTCGTCCTGGTCGACGACCGTGATCCGGCACTCGCGCCGGTCGTACGTACGGCACAGGCGGTTCGCCGTCATGGTGCCGGCGGTCCCGCCGCCGAGAATCACGATGTGTTTGCCCATGGCCTCACTGTCGTATGGGAGGTGACGGCCGGACATGGGCCGCTGGTCCCCACTGGAGTACCCACCCGGGTATGTCTTCGGCCGGGCCTACCACCCCCGGATCCCGCTTGCCCGCCACGAACGCCCTGGCAAGACACCCGGCCGGGTATGTCTTCTCGCGAGCAGGCACGAGGGCCGAAGGGTCCCGGCTGCACCTCGTCGGCCCGTCGGCCCGTCGGCCCGTCGGCCCGCGCTCGGCGGTCGACCGGGCGAGAGCGTCGTCCTCGGAGCCCCACGCCCCGGCGGAACCGGAAGCCCCGTCGCCCGACCGCAGCGTCGGGCTCGCCGACCGGTACCTGGCGACCGAACCCGGTACAGCGTCCTGACAGCGCGGGCCGACGTCCTCTCGGTACGGCGTGGACGAGCGCGTCGAGAGCCGTGCGGTCGTCGCCCTCGGCGTGGGGCACCGGCCGTGTGACGGTCTCGGTCCGCAGGATGTCGGCGCCCATCGTGTCGTCCCCGGCGGGCAGGCAGGGGCAGTTGTGACGGGCCGGGGGGATGCAGGCGGTGCAGGGGCGGGATCGGTCCAGCCGCCGGACCAATGCTCTCCTGCAACGTGATCCACGGGACGGACGGTGATCGTGGCGAGAGGGCGATGCGCGGACTTTCCGACGGCGGTGTGCGCGACCGCGTTGTTGGTTACGCTGGCGAGCAGAGGCTGATCCGATGCCCTCGGCCAGGGCGATGGACGGACCGGCGCGTTCGGGGCTGCGCAGTCGGGTCTGCACGACCGACGGCTCGCGCGCGGGCCACGTCGGACACGATTCGGGGGGCTCGGTGATGGGGAGTCGGTGCCGTCGGAAGCCGAAGGTCGAGCGGTGCACCGCAGTTCGACCGGACGCGGTGGGCCTGTGACCCGCCGGTCGGCGCCCGTGGTGCTGCCGCTGTCGCTGCGCGTGTGGCTCGGGCCGGTTGCGGCTCTCGCCGCGCTGGTGGTCGTCGTGCTCGGTGTCCTGTTCGCCGACGAGAGCCGACCCGGCAGGGTGGACGCACGGATCCGGGCGTCGGTGGACGGGGCGGGGCCGACGTGGAGGCATGTCGCTCTGGCCATGGACTTCCTGGGGGAGCCCGCGGGAGCCGCGGCGCTGGTCCTTGCCGCCGTGACGGGCTGCCTGCTGCTACGGCGTCCTCGCGCAGCGGTGCTCCTCGTCGCCGGTGTCGGTGTCACCGTGGGGACGGCGACGCTGCTCAAGTCCCTGGTGGGACGCACCATCCACGACGGGAACCTGTCCTACCCGAGCGGACACACCGCCTTCGCCACCGCGTTCGCCCTCGTGGTGGCGCTGCTCGCGACCGGCCGGCTCGGCCTCGGCAGGACGGCCGGCACGTCACTCGTACTCGCCGCGGCGCTGGTCGGCGGCGCCGCCATGGGCTGGGCGCAGGTCCTCCTGGACGCGCACTACCCGACCGACGTCCTCGGTGGCTGGTGCACCGCGCTGGCGGTGATACCGGCGACCGCGTGGCTGGTCGACCGGACGGCCGACCGACGGGCCGATCGGGCGGCCGACGCCGGTCTCCGACAGCGCCGCTGACGTCCCGGCACGTCACGCCAAGCGGCGGAACACAGGCTTGACCGGTCGTCCGCCCAGCCAGGGGGTGGGGTCGCCGGCGTCCAGTGCCTTCCGGTACACCGCACACGCCTGGGCCACCACGTCCACGGTGTGATCGATGTCGGCGTCGTCGAGCGCGCTGCTCACCACGAACGACGGGGCCAGCACCCCGCCCATGAGGAGCCGGCGCAGGAAGAGGGTGCGGTACTGCTGCGACGGCTGCCCGTTCTCGTCGAGGGTGGCGAAGACCAGGTTGCTGGCCCGGCCGCGGACGACGACGTGGTCGGCGACGCCCATGCCGGCCGCGGCGTCGCGGACACCGGCGGCCAGCCGCTCGCCGAGAGCGTGCAGCCGCGCGGTGACGCCCTCTTCGGCGTAGGTGGTGAGTACGGCCGTCGCGGCTGCCAGGGAGTGCGTCTCCGCACCGTGCGTGGTGGACAGCAGGAACACCCGGTCGCCGGCGTGGCGCAGTCCGCCCCGCTCCATCAGCTCGCGGCGCCCGGCCAGGGCGGAGACGGCGAATCCGTTGCCCAGCGCCTTGCCGAACGTGGACAGGTCGGGGACCACACCGTACAGGCCCTGGGCGCCCGCCTCGGACCAGCGGAGGCCGGTGATCATCTCGTCGAAGACCAGGACGCAGCCGTGCCGGTCGGCCACCTCGCGCAGGCCGGCGAGGTACCCGGGCGGGGGCTCGGTGTGGGTGGCGGGTTCGAGGATCAGGCAGGCGACCTCGTCCCGGTACCGGGTGAGCAACTCCTCCGTGGCGGCCAGGTCCCCGTAGGGGAACGCCACGGTCAGCTCCTCGGTCGCCGCCGGAATGCCGGCGGACATCGGCGTGGTGCCGATGAACCAGTCGTCGACGGAGAAGAACGGATGGTCGGCGCAGACGGCCACCCGCGGGCGCCCGGTAGCGGCCCGGGCGAGACGCACCGCGGCGGTGGTGGCGTCGGAGCCGTTCTTCGCGAACTTCACCATCTCGGCGGTCGGCACCGTGGCCAGGAAGCGTTCCGCGGCCTCCACCTCCACGATGGACGGCCGGACGAAGTTGCTGCCGCGGTCGAGTTCCCGCCGCACCGCCTCGACGACCCGTGGGTGGGCGTGGCCGAGGCTGACCGACCGCAGGCCGGAGCCGTACTCGATGTAGCGGTTGCCGTCGACGTCCCACACGTGGGCACCGCGGCCGTGGCTGATGACCGGCGCCAGGTCCTCGGGGTACTGGTCGTCGCCCTTGGCGTAGGTGTGCGCGCCCCCGGGGATCAGGGTGTGCAGACGTTCGTTCGCCCTCCGCGACCGGGGCAGGAGGAGCTCTTCGCTGTCTTCCGTGGCCACGTCGTCCTCACTTCTGCTGTTGCCGAAGGGCCTCGGCGAGGCTCGGTGCCTCCCGGTCCCGCCGGGACATCGAGGTGGCCGGCAGCGGCCAGGGGATGGCGAGCTCCGGGTCGTCGAAGGCGATCGTCACGTCCTCGGCCGGGTCGTGCGGGCGGTCGATCCGGTACGAGACGTCGGCGGTCCCGGTCAGAGCCTGGAAGCCGTGCGCACACCCCGCCGGGACGTACAGGGTCACCTGCGTCTCGTCGGACAGCTCGAAGAAGGCCGTGTTGCGGTAGGTCGGCGAGCTGGGCCGCAGGTCCACGACGACGTCGAAGATCCTTCCGTACGAGCACCGCACCAGCTTGGCCTCGCCGGCGCCCGAGCGCAGGTGCAGGCCGCGCAACACGCCCCGGACCGAGCGGGACAGGCTGTCCTGGACGAAGGCGTTCGGGTCGAGCCCCACCGAGCGGACCACGTCGGCGTCGAAGGTGCGGCTGAAGAAGCCGCGCTCGTCGGTGTACGGCGACGGCTCGAACAGGTACGCACCGGCGATCGCCGGGACGTCGAGCGCTTTCATGGCGCCTCCCGCAGAGAGTGGGCGTGGGTGTGGTCGGCCGCCGGGAAGAGGGCAGCGGTCAAGGCGGCGAACTGGTGCTTCAGTTGCCGGGCGGCGATCCGGTTCCGCTCCGTGAGGGTCCGCCGCAGTTCCGCGGACTGCTTCTCCAGCGCCCGGAACTGCTCCAGCAGCCGGTCGGCGTCGACCTCGCGAGCCGGGTGGCAGTACGCGTCCAGCCCCATCCGAGCCATGAGCGCGTCGCTCTTGGCCGCGTAGCTGAGGGCGAGCGTCGGTGTGCCGACCTTCAGCGCGCAGACCAGGTTGTGGTACCGGGTCGCCACCACGGTGTCGGCGGCCGCCGTCTCCTTCATCAGGTCGGCCAGCGAGGCCGCCTGGGCTGCGGTGACCAGCGGCGAGTCCACCGCGTCCAGGATCGAGGTGACCACCGGCCCGTCGCATTCGTCGCCGACCAGCAGCCGGACCGGCCTGCCGTCCTCGACCAGCGCGCGGACGAAGCGGGTCGTCCCGTCGAGGTAGCGCCGGTGGATCTCCTCGGCCCGGGCGCGGTCGTCGTTGCCGCCGTGGAAGTCCATGACCCCGACGCAGACCTGGCCCGGCGGACCCGGGGGCGCGCTCGCCGGCGGCGCCGGCAGCGCGAAGGCGAGGTCCGGGTACACCTCGTCGCGCGCGGTGTCCACGCCCATCGCCCGCATCGCGTCGCGGGACAGGGCGTCCCGGTACGACCGGTACGTGGCCAGCCGTGCCGACCAGCGCACCAGGGCCCGGGTCGGCCGGTCGCCGATCGCGGCGGCGCCGACGCCGGCCAGCGCGACCCGGGTGCCGAACAGGCGGCCGGAGGCGCAGAGCAGGAACAGCGAGTACGGGAAGCCCCACGGCCGCAGCGGCAGCGTGGCCTCCAGGACGCCCATGCCCGGCACGATCACCACGTCGTGCCGGCGCACCCAGGCGGCGGTGCGGACGGCGTCGACGAGTTTGCCCAGTCCCTTCGCCACGATCGCACCGGCCCGCGACGCGGTCCGGTACTCCCCGCGGTACCAGTGCAGCCGCGTCGCGGGGATCCGGTATCGGGTCGCGACGACCTCGGGGCCGCCGCACAGCGCGTCCACGACGGCCTCCGGGTGCTCGGCGCGGAGGTAGCCGAGCACGGCCTCCAGCGACCCGTCGTTGCCGAGGTTGCCGGAGCCGAGCAGGCCGAAGACGCCGACGCGCACCGGAGTCCCGTTGGCAGGCGTCATGCGCGCCTCCCCTCGCGGCCGGCGACGACGGCGTCGACGGAGACGGAGTGCAGGGCCGGGTCGACCGGGGCTCGGTCCTCGACCCGCTCTCCGGCGCCCGGCCGGACCCGGCTGGTCATCCACGCGGCCAGGTGACGCCGGCACGCGCGCCGGTCGGCGGGGGACAACGGCGCCCGCTGGATCGCGGCGACGAAGCCCCAGACGTACTCGGCGAGCAGCCGGGGCGTCGGGTGCAGCGGGCCCGCCCGGCGCGGGTCCAGATTGACGCACCGGGAGCGCTTGCTCGGGTTCGCCCGCTCGGCGCGGGTGGGGTGGTCGCGGCGGAAGTACAGCAGCTCCGGCACCTGGTGGAAGGGCCCGTGCAGGGTGATCTCGGCGACGAAGGTGCGGTCCGCGTGGTGGTAGCTGTCGTGCGGCTTCACCCGGCGCAGCACGTCGGCCCGCATCACCCCGTAGAAGTCGTCGCCACCGGGCTCGAACAGCAGGCTGCGGAAGCGCTCCGGCGCGTGCGGCGAGTCGGTGGCGAGCCCGTACTCGTAGGGGACCTTCACCCGGCCGTCACCGTCGATGACCGCCTGGCCGGTGTGCGCGAGGATCACCTCCGGCCGCTCGTCCAGCGCCTCGACGCAGCGCTGCAGCAGATCCCGGGCGTACAGGTCGTCGTGCGAGGCCCATTTGAACAGCTCGCCGCGGCACTCGGTGAACACGTGGTTGTGGTTCGGTGCGGCGCCGATGTTCCGGGGCAGCCGGAGGTACCGGATGCGCGAGTCCCGGGCGGCGTACCGGCGGCAGATGTCCTGGGTCCCGTCGGTGGAGGCGTTGTCGGAGACGACCAGCTCGAAGTCCTCGTAGGTCTGGCCGAGCAGGGCGTCGAACGACTCGGCGAGGTACTCCTCGCCGTTGTACACGGGCAGGCCGATGCTCAACCGGGGTTGGGCGGTCATGGTGTCCTCGCTTCGCTGATGGGGTTCTGGCGGCGCTCGCGCAGGGCGGACCGCAGTTGCAGCCACCACACGGCCGAGCCGCTGACGGTCGCGGCGGCGACGCCCCAGGCCGAGCCGACCGTGCCGGCCACGACCGCCCCGCCGAGCCCGCCGACGACGTAACAGGCGGAGGCGAACAACTGGCTGCGCAGGCTGCGCCGGGCCGCGGCGAGCGCGCGCAGCCCGGCCGCCGCACCGGTGCCGAGCCCGGCGCCCGCGACACCGAGGGTGGCCGGCACGATGAGCTGGGAGGCGGAGTGCCAGACGTCGCCGAGCACGAGCTCGCCGGCGTGGTCCGGCATCAGCAGCAGCGCCGCGCCCCAGAGCAGCGCGGCGACGGCCTGCCCGCCGCCCAGCAGGAGGCAGAACGGGCCCAGCCGGTGCGGGGCCCGCCGCAGTACCCGGGCCGCCTCCGCGACGGTGACCAGCGACAGCCCCATCAGTACGGCGAGGAACGGGCCGAGCAGGAGCTCGGCGCCCCGGACCGCACCCACCGCGCCGACCCCGACGATCGCGCCGAGCCCGTAGGCCCGCAGCTGGCCGGCACCGCTGGTGCTGACGTTCTCGACCAGGTACCGGGAGCCGAGGTCGCGGTGCGCGCGAAGCCACTCGCCCGCTCCGGTCGTGCGGGGCCGGATCCCGGACTGGAAGCAGCCGTACACCGCGGCCACCGCGGCGGACGCCCCCCAGGCGAGCACGAAAGCGGGCACGCTGCCCACGCGGGCCGCCACCACCATGGCCGGGACGAGCGCGACGCCCCACACCAGGTCGTTGACGAAGGCCTTCCGCCCGGTGCCGGCGGCGAAGAACGAGTACCGCCAGGCGTCCTGCAGCAGCAGCCCCGGCAGCATGACGCCGAGGCAGGCGAACGCGGCCCCCACGCCGCCGCCGAGAGCCGCCCCGGCCACCAGGCACGCCGCGCCGATGGCGGCACCGACGCCGAGCGCGGTACCCGACGACCGGGCCACCGCCCCGCGCCAGGAGGCGTCCGACACGCCGCTGAAGCGCACCACGAGCGGATCGGTGGCCAGCCCGCGGGAGACGCTGAGCACCACACCGTAGGTCACCCAGGCCAGGCTGAACACGCCGAACGCGGCCAGCCCGAGCGAGCGCGCCACATAGATCCCCACCGCGAAGTTCGTCATGCTGGAGGCCGCCTGATCGGCCAGTCCCCAGGACAGCCGGCCGACGACAGCCCGCTTGGCAGTCCGCGGGGCGGGTCCGGCCGGGGCCGCCGATGCCGTCGCCTTCTGCTCCTCGGTGGTCATCGGCGTCACGCCTTGATCAGTCCGGCGCCGTGCAGGGCGTCGGCCGCGGCGGCGACGGTGTCGAACGGCAGCCCGGACCGCTCGGCGACGTCCAGCAGACTGTGCTCGCCGTCGGAGAGGCTGAGCACCCAGAGCATGGCCGTCTGGGCCTGCTTCGCGTCACTGCGGCCGCCGAGCGAGTCGTACAACCCGCGCCGGCCCAACTGCGGCTCACCGTAGGGGCTGAGGTTGACGTAGCGCCGGTTGCGGTCCAGGACGGCGAACGCCTCGCTGCAGACGGCGAGGGTGTCCGCCATCGCCTTTGGGGTGACGAAGTCCAGATTGTCCGCCGAGGTGTGGTACTCGGGGTAGCCGGCGTACGGGGTCCGGCTGAGCGAGCCCACGCCGAGGTCGAAGCCGGGCGAGCAGAACTGCCGCTCGTCGTAGCCGTACGGAGTGAACTCGGCGACGTGGTGCGGGCGTTCGGAGGCGACCAGGACGTGCCGCATCACCCGGTCGATCTCCGCGTCGCCGCGCCTGCTCTGCTTGTACGTCAGATGGCCCGGGTCGCCGGCGCAGGCCAGCACCAGCCCGTGCTCGACCCTCGCTCCAGCTCCCGGTTCCTCCCCCGCGCTTCGCTTCGCTCGCCCGGGGGGACCCCCATGAGCAGGGGACACACCGTTCACCCGCTCCGCATTGCGGGCCAGCCAGGTGATCGCCCCGATGGTGCCGGGCGCGAACAGGAAACGGTAGGTGTACCACGGCGTCCGCTCCGCCAGCGCCCGGGCCAGGAACGTCGCCACCGCGATACCGGCCAGGTTGTCGTTGGCCAGCGACGGGTGGCAGACGTGGCATGACACGATCACCTCGTCCGCGACCTGCCCGGGGACCACGTGCTCGGCGTAGGTGAGGTGACCGTCGGCGAGTGTGGAGTCGATGCGCACCTCGTACTCGCCGTCCGGCATGGCGTCCAAGGTCTCCTGGGCCAGGCAGAACCCCCATTCCGGCTGGTAGTAGCTGGTGCGGTAGGGCACCCAGGTCGGATGGTCCGGCAGGGTGTGCAGGTGACCTCGCAGCTCGGCCAGCGGCATGGTCGCCGACACCGGCACGCTGTAGCCGAGGACGTGCAGGCTGGACGCGGCGAAATCGACGACCCGGTTGCCCGCGGTGTCGGCGATGTACGCGTCCCGGATGTTCCACTCCTGCGGCACCGTCCAGTCGAGCACCTGGGTCCCGGTCGGCACCTCGTGCACCTGCAGCGGGAGGTACTCGCCGACGATCTCCAGGGTGGCGCGCACACCGTCGCCGGTGATGCTCCGGCACAGCGGGTACAACCGCTCCACCAGGGCGTACATCTCCTCGCCGGTCGTGGTCATCGGCGCCACCGCAGGGTGTCGTCGACGGCGCCGGCGTCGGCGGCCGCGCGCAGCACGGCCAGCCGGGTGAAGCGCTGCTCGAAGTCCTCCTTGGTCAGCCCGTGTTTCCGGTAGGCGTCGGCGAGTTCGAGCGCGCCCTGTTTCACCGTCCACTCGCAGTCGAAGCCGGGCACCGCCGCGCGGAACCGGGAGAAGTCGACCCGGTACGACCGCGGATCGGCACCGCTCTCCCCGGTGATCACCACCTTCGCGCCGGACACCGCCTCGGCGACCTGCTCGGCGATCTCGGCGACCGTGACGTTGTTGACCTCACTGCCGATGTTGAACGCCCGGTCGTGCACCGCTTCCCGCGGCGCCACCAGCGCGGCCGCGAAGGCGCGCGCGATGTCCGCGGCGTGCACCAGCGGGCGCCAGGGCGTGCCGTCGGAGAGCACCAGCACCTCGCCGGACAGCAGCGCATGGCCCACCAGGTTGTTCAGCACGATGTCCGCGCGCAGCCGGGGCGAGTAGCCGAACGCGGTGGCGTTGCGCATGTACACCGGGCTGAAGTCGCCGTCGGCCAGCGCGTGCAGGTCGTCCTCCACCCGCACCTTGGACTCCGCGTACGGCGTCACCGGGCGCAGCGGGGCGTCCTCGGCCACCAAGTTCGACAAGTCGGGGTCGCTGGAGGCGCCGTAGACCGAGCAGGTCGACGCGTACAGGAAGCGCCGCACCCCGGCGTCGCGGGCCAGCCGGGCCAGCCGCACGGACGCGTGGTGGTTGATGTCGTAGGTGAGCTCCGGTGCCAGCGATCCCAGCGGGTCGTTGGACAGGGCAGCCAGGTGGATCACGGCGTCCACCCCGGCCACGTGCTCGGCGGTGACGTCGCGCAGGTCCACCCCGATCCCCGGCGGGTCCGCGGGCTGCGGGCCCAGTACGCAGTCGGCGAACAGGCCGGCGTCCAGCCCGACGACCTCGTGTCCGGCGGCCGCGAGCACGGGCGCCATGACGGTGCCCAGGTAGCCCTGGTGTCCGGTGAGCAGTACGCGCAAGGTTCATTCCCCCAGGTTCAGAGTGAGTTTGGTGACGGCGAACGCCTCCGCGTAGCGCGCGTGGCTTTCGATTCCGCGGATCCGGGCCAGCCCGAGGAAGGCCTCCCGGTCGTACCAGGGCCGGTGCCGTTGCGAGGGGTAGTGCTCCTGCAGCAGCCGCACCTTCCGTTCGGCGACCTCCTGCGACAGCGGCTGGTACGCCGCCGGGCGGCCGAGATCGCCGTCCCACTTGACGATCTCGTAGCCGAGCACGAGGTGGTCGCGGAACGCGGTGGTCACCAGCTTCGCCAGGCCGCGGTGATCCTGGTGCGCGTCATCGGTGCGCGGAGCCAGCACCACGTCCGGTTCGGTCCGCCCGCGCAGTTCCTCGACCGCGGCCTTGGCCTCCTCCCAGCGCGCCGGCAGCCGGCCGTCCGGCAGCTTGAGCACGGTCAGCCGCAGGTCGGCACCCGGGCAGAAGGCGGCGAGCGCGGCCTGCTCCTCCTGCTCCCGCTCGCTGCCGCCACCGGAGAGCACCAGCACGTCGACGCGGACGCCCGGCCGCGCCAGGCACAGCGTCAGCAGTGTGCCGCCGGCACCGATGGCGATGTCGTCGCAGTGCGCGCCCACCGCGACGAGCCGGTCCAGGCGCCCGGCCCCGAGCCGGATCACGCCCTCGCTCCGGAGCCGTCGGCGCCGACGGTCGCGCGGGCCCCGGCGCCGTTGCGTTCCCACACGGCCCACGGGCGGTCGCCCCGGGCGTAGGCCTCGTCGAGCGCGGCGCGCTCCTTCACGGTGTCGGTCGGCTTCCAGAAGCCGCGGTGCTGGTGCGCCACCAGCCGGCCGCGCTTGGCCAGTTGGGCGCATCCGTCGGCGACCAGGTCCCCGTTCTCCGGGATGTGGTCGAAGACCTCCTGGCGGAGGACGAAGTAGCCGCCGTTCTCCCACAGCGGCATGTCGCTCACCGCGGTGATGCCGCCCACCAGGCCGTCGTCGCCCAGGTCCACGCAGTGGAACGAGGACTGCGGCGGCACCACCATCATGGACGCCCCGGCGTCGCGCCGGGCGAACCGGTCGATCATCTCCGGCAGCGGGGCGTCGGTGAGCACGTCGGCGTAGTTGGCGAGGAACATCTCGTCGCCGTCCAGATGGTGCCGCACCCGGCGCAGCCGCTCCCCGATCGGTGACTCGATGCCGGTCTGCACGAACGTGATCGTCCAGGAGGCGATGTCGGTGGACAGCAACTCGGTCCGCCCGCCCCGCAGCACGAAGTCGTTGGACGTCGTCTCCTCGTAGTTGAGGAAGAAGTCCTTGATGTGGTGGGCCCCGTACCCGAGACACAGGATGAACTCCTTGTGCCCGAAGTGCGCGTAGTAGCGCATGACATGCCAGATCAGGGGCCGCGGGCCGACCATCGCCATCGGCTTGGGCATGTCGTCGGAGGCTCCGTTGCGCATGCGCAGCCCGTAGCCGCCGCAGAACAGTACGACCTTCATGCCTTGACCTCGACAATGCTCAGTTCCGGAATGGGGAAGACGAGTCGGCCGCCCCAGTCGTGCACGAACGACAACTGCTCGACCAGTTCGGCCCGCAGGTTCCACGGGAGGACGAGGACGTAGTCCGGCCGGTCGGCGGCTATCCGCTCGGGCGGCAGGATCGGGATGCGGGTGCCCGGGGTGAACCTGCCGTGCTTGTAGGGGTTGCGGTCGACGGTGTACGGGAGCAGGTCGGGCCGGATGCCGCAGTGGTTGAGCAGGGTGTTGCCCTTGCCCGGGGCGCCGTAGCCGACGACCGTCTCGCCGCGCTCCGCCGCCTCGACGAGGAACCGCAGCAGGTCCCGGCGTACCTTGGCGACCCGGGCCGAGAACTCGGTGTACCCGGACAGCTCCTGCAGCCCGGCGGCCTTCTCCCGGTCCAGCACGTCGGCCACGTTTCCCCAAGCGCTCGACATCGCTCGTGCGGGGGAGGCCCCGTTGCCCGGCTCGCCGGCCACCTCGGTCGGCCGGGCCCACAGCCGGATGGAGCCGCCGTGCGTGGGCAGCAGCTCGACGTCCACGAGCGTGAGCCCACCGCTCGCCAGCGCCCGGATCGCGGACGCGACCGTGTAGTACTGGAAGTGCTCGTGGTAGATCGTGTCGTACTGGTTCTCCTCGATCAGGGTCAGCAGGTGCTGCACCTCGATGGAGACCCAGCCGTCGTCGGCGACCAGGGCGCGCAGCCCCCGGGTGAACCCGACCACGTCGGGGATGTGCGCGTACACGTTGTTGGCCACGACCAGGTCCGCCGGGCCGTGCTCGGCGCGGACGCCGGCGCCCGTGTCCGGGTCGAGGAACTCCGTGAGCGTGGGCACGCCCGCGTCGCGCGCTGCGGCGCCGACGTTCACCGAGGGCTCGATGCCGAGGCAACGGATCCCGCGGGCCACCATGTGCTTCAGCAGGTACCCGTCGTTGCTCGCGACCTCGACCACGAAGGCGTCGCTGCCGAGGTCCAGCCGCTCGACGGCGTCGGCGACGAAGGTGCGGGCGTGCTCCACCCAGGAGGTCGAGTACGAGGAGAAGTAGGCGTACTGCGTGAACGTCTCCTCCGGCGTGATCAGCGGAGGGATCTGCGCGAGCCAGCAGTCGGTGCAGACCCGCAGGTGCAGCGGGTACGTCGGCTCCGGCTGGTCCAGTTGGTCCGCGGCGAGAAAGCTCTCGCACGGCGGCGTCGCCCCGAGATCGACGACGCTCGCCAGCGCCGTCGAGCCGCAGAGTCGGCATCGTGTCATCTACTGCCCCCATCCCGCTCGCGCGGCTGCCCCCGCCGCGAGCCAGTGTGTTCGTCCCCAACCGGTGGCGGGCCGTCCCCGCCGCCGGACCGACCCGCGATCGCGGTGCGGTAGCCATCCACCAGGCGCTCCAGCCCGACGGCCGGGCTGAAGTCCTGTTCGTAACGGCGCCGGGCCGCCTGGCCCATCTCCCGGTTGCCGGCCCCCTCGGCCGTGATCCGGCGCAGGCAGGACACGAGCGAGGCGGACTCGCCCGGCCGGTGCAGCAGCCCGGTCACCCCGTCCTCGACGAGCTCGACGAAGGCGCCGTGACCGGCGGCGACGACCGGCACCCCCGCCGCCATCGCCTCCACGACGACCAGCCCGAACGCCTCCAGCCATGTGGACGGGGCCACCACGGCGACCGACCGCGCGATCGCGCGCCGGCACTCCGCCGTGTCGTACAGGCCGACGTAGCGCACGTCGTCCCGGCCCGCCGCCCAGGCGGCCACCTCCTGCTCCAGTGGCCCCGTGCCGGCGACCACGAGCGGCACGCCCACACCGCCGTCGGCGGCGATCTCGTCCCACGCGGTCATGAGCAGTCGCACGCCCTTGGCCTCGGCGAGCCGGCCCAGATAGAGCAGATGCTCGCCGGCGCCCGCTCGCAGGGTGCCCGGTTCGGGCACGAAGTTGTGCTTCACCGCCAGGCGCTCGGCCGGCATGCCGGCCCGCACCAGGACGTCGCGCTGCGCCGCGGAGATGCAGAAGAACCGCTCCACGCCGGACCACCACCGCCGCCGGTTGACCGACAGGCTGACCGCGAGCGGGACCGTCGCCAGCCGGGAGCTCCGGTAGCAGCCGTGCCGGACGGCGGGCAGCGGCGTGGACCCGACGCACTCGGTGCACGGCCGGCCGTCCCGCTGCAGCGTGCCGGGCGGGCAGACCTGGGTGTAGTTGTGCAGGGTGGCGACGGCGGGCACGCCGGCGTCGGCGCAGGCGGCCAGTACCGCCGGCGACAGGAGCGGGAAGACGTTGTGGACGTGCACCACGTCCGGGCGCCCGGTGCGCAGCCGGGCGGCGAGCTCCGTGCGGACCGCCGGATTCCACGGCACCAGCAGCGGTATCGCCGCCTTGCCCAGCAGGGACCGGGTGGCGATGTCGTCGCTGTGCCGCTCGAACACCTCGACCCGGTGGCCGGCCCCGCGCAGCAGCGCCACCTCCTGGTCGACGACCTTGTTCTCCCCGCTCGGCTGCGCCGAGGCGTAGCGGTTGTGCACCACGAGGACGTGCATGCTCAGGTCACCTCCGATCCACGGGCCCGTCGCGGGGCGCGTCGTCGAGGAACGTCGGGCGTCGGGAGGGCCGTGGCCGTGGCGGGTGCCGCCAGCAGCGAGGCGGCCACGGCCAGATGCAGCAGATACGGCGAGGCGTCGCCCAGCCCGGCCTCGGTGTACGACGCGATCGCGCAGTAGCTGATCAGGAAGATCGCGCAGGCCCTCTCCAGCGACGGTGGCCGCAGCAACGCGACCCCGCCCAGCACGATGACGAACGCCGCCACCAGGGCGACGCCGGTCAACCCCTGCTCGTTGTAGACGGCCAGCCAGCTGTTGTCGATCGGCAGCCCGCCGAACGACTTGTCGCCCAGGCCCACCCCGAACAGGTACTCCGAGGTCGTCCGGGGTGCTGCCAGCAGGGCGTCCCAGACCTTGGCCCGGCCGGTGAGGCTGGTGAAGTTCTCCTGGCTCTGTCCGCGCAGGAACCACGCCTGCAGCGCGGAGCCGAACACCACCGCGGCCACGGCGGCGCACACCACCGCCCGGGTGAAGAACCGGCGGGCGGCGGTGCTGGTCAGGATGAGCGAGCCGATCGCCAGCGCCAGCCCGACGAGCAGGCCGATCGTGGCCGTCCGGGTGTGGGTCAGTGCCAGCAGCACGAGTGAGGGCACGACGACCAGCGCCGCGCTGCGCCGGTCGGTCCGATGTCCCAGAACGAGCAGTACGGCGAGCCCGATGATCACCGCGGCGTACTGCCCGATCTGCGGCGGGGTCAGCGGCCACAACGCGCCGACGAGCCGCCCGCCGTAGAGGTCGGGCATGGCGGCGCCGGGTGAGACGATCGCACCGGCGGCCACTGTCCCGAGGACCATGAAATAGATCCGGATGTGGTGTCGGACGAACGTCGTGCCGCCGTCCCACCAGCGGCTGAGCAGCCACAGCGTGCCGATGAACAGAGCCAGCCGGGCGCAGCGGAACAGCGCGCCGAACCCGGACTCCAGGTTCACGCTGGAGAGCAGGCTCGGCACCAGCAGCAGGGTGAGCAGGAGCAGGTAGGCGCTGGGCCGGACGCGCAGCCGGAGATTGACGATGAGCGCCAGCGCGAACGCGGCGACCAGCGCGCCCATGGTGGCCATCTGGATGAGGGAGCGGGGCAGCGGGACGATGGTCTTCGCCCCGGCGGAGCCGAGCGTGTTGAGGATCAGCAGCCCCCAGGCCGTCCCGACGATCTTCGGCGTGTGGTCGGTGCGCATCTCAACCACCGTCCCGTGCGCGGAAGGTGCTGCCCGCGTCCTGCTGGTACGGCGTGCCCTGCCACTGACCGGGGTCGAGTGTCCGGCTCGGGTCGTGGGCGACGAACGTCCATGGTCCGACGTAGACGTTGTCGTGCCAGCGGTTGTGCTGCGTGCGGGTGATCGCCTCGGCCACCCGCTCGCCCTGGTACGGCGACCAGTCCGGATAGGTGCCGTAGTTGGCCAGCACCGCCATGCGGTCGCACTGCACCGTGCAGTCGACGACGGACTTGTCCAGCACGAACCGGTTGTCGTGGATGTCCACCCACTGGGTCTTCCACCGGCAGTCGGCGTAGAGCGGTGCGGTGGCGATGGCCGGCTGCACACAGCGGGCGGTGTTCTTCACCAACAACGTGCAGGTGCCGGACGAGGTGTTGGCCGGGCTGTTGCAGAACCGGTCGGCGTTCTCCCACAGGGTGATTCCGGACCAGTTGTTCTCCAGCACGTTCCGGTAGATCTCGATCTTGTGCGTGCGGGCTTCGACCCGTGGTTCGCCGCCGGACTCGGACAGGTAGACCGTCGCGAACGGGAAGCTGTCGCCGCGGTCGGCATGCCTGCGGCCCTCGACCCAGTTGTTCCTCCGCATCGTGTTCTTCCGGATGACCGCGTTGTAGCTGGCCTCGTAGATCAGAGCGGCGCCGTCGTTGGCCTCCAGCACGTTGTCCTCGATGCGGAAGTCGTTGTTGTTGGTGTCCGCCCACAGCCCGGGGCCGTGGTTGTCGTGCACCCAGTTGCCGCGTACGTCGGCGCCGTCGACGGCCCAGAACTTGACTCCGCCGGCGCAGCCGCAGCCCGGCTGCCGCCGCTCCCAGTCGTCCCTGTTGTTGCCCACGATCTCGTTGCCCTCGACCACCAGGCCGCTGATGACGCCGGAGGCCTTGTACGCGTTCATCCCGTACTGGCCGTTGGCGCGCAGGCAGCTGTCGCGGACCTGCTGGTGGGCACCCGCCATCAACCCGGCGCCGGAGTTGTTCTGGATCGTCGCGTGCTCGATCACCCACCCGTCGGCCGAGTCGTGGTTGACCACGCCCTCGTTGTGCGGCGCGACGAACCCCTGCACGGTCAGGTGGCGGAGGGTGACGTTGCGGGCGGTGCCTCCGAACGCGTACTGGTTGGTCCTGCGGCCATCGAGCACCGCGCCGGGCGCGCCGAGGTAGGTGTCCCCCTCCTTGGGGAGGACCTGGGCGTAGCGGTCCGGTTCCAGCCTGTGGGTGCCCGGCCGAAGCCAGAACGTGGTGTTCGGGGGGCTGTTCTTGGTCTTCACGGCCAGATCACCGGGCACCGCGGGGTCGACCGTGACCGCGCCCGCCGGCGCCTTCGCCGGCCCGGCCGGGGGCTCGGCGCACACCCGGGCCACGGACGCGGGCGGCGCGGCGGTCGGCTTCGGCCGTGCGTCCGGCGTGCTGTCGCAGCCGGTCGCCGCCGTCAGAGCCAGCGCCAGCAGTGCCGCCGGCAGTGCCGGGTACCGCCACTTGATCCCCACGTGTCCTCCCCACTCCTAGCCGCGGAACCCGAGCACGGTCGTGAACTCCCCCGTGCCGTCGGCCAAGCCCGTGCCGACCAGCGTGGTGGCCGGTTCCTTGCGCCCGAAGCCGGCGGAGTACCAGCCCAGCGGCGGGTCGCTCTCGCCCCGATGCGCCCGCCAGGACAACTGCTCGGGCAGCTCGAGTGCCGCGGAGCGGTCCTCGCCGTCCCGGGTCCACGTGAGCACCGCCCGGTTCCCCGCGAGGTCCGCGGCGATCGCCGGGCCGAGATGGAACGCCAGCCGCACCGGCCGGCGCGGGCCGCGCACCTCGTCGACCACCCTCAGCTCCCGGCTCGCGGCCGTCAGTTCCACCCGGCGGCGGTGCACGGTGGGCCGGTAGCCGTCGTGCTCGGCGCACCAGCGGGCCGTCCCCCCGTCGGAGGGGTCCGCGGTGTCCGCGACCAGGACGCGGCTGCGGGCCTGCCGGGTCCACAGGAACGGGCCTCCGGAGACGGACTGGTCGGCGCCGTCCACCTGCAGGGTGTTGTGGCCGAGGGTCGACCGGAAGTACTGCCGCCACTCGGGCTGCCCGTGGTAGCAGAACGTTCCCGGGTCGGCGAGCACGTCGACCCCGTCGTGCCGGACCTCCAGGGACAGCGCGTCGGCGTGGGCGTGCGCGGCGATGGACAGGAACCCGTGCGGACCACCGTCGCAGCGGCACCAGATCTCCGCCGGACCGCGCAGGATGGTCATGCCCGCATCGGCGAAATGGGCCGGTCGGCCTGCCGGGCGGGACACGGCCGGTGCGGTGGGCCGGATGAGCCCGGCCAGCAGCGGGGTGCGCACATCGGTGCCGGTCACCGTCGGCCACCAGCCGAGCCGACCGAACACGGCGTCCCCGGTGGCCAGCAGCGAGGCCCAACGGTCGGTGCCCGCGCCGTCCACGACCAGGCCGTGCCCGTCGTCCGCGTCGCCCTGGCGCGGCGGCCGCAGCCGGTTGTCCACGACGGCCGCGAGCGCGTCGGTCATCCGCAGGAGCACCAGCCGGATCGACGCGGGGACCGGCACGCCGGCGGCATCGGCCTCGGCCACCGCGGCCAGAGCGAGCTCCAGCACCAGTCCGTGATACTCGCTGGCCAGCTCGCGGTTGAGGCCGGAGCCGAAGGTGTTGCTCCGCAGATGCCGCTCCAGGGACCCCAACGCGTCGGCCCGCCAGCGCGCCGAGGAGGGGAACCACCCGAACGCGCAGGCCGCGGCGAACTGCCCGGCGGCCTCGGCGATGATGTGGTTGTTCGCCGAGGACCCCCGGCTGGGGAAGGCGGCCAGCCAGCGCTGGTGGTGCCAGATCTGGTTCCGCGCCACCGGGTTGCCCTCGAACAGCCCGGCCGCACCCGGCCAGCCGTCCAGCAGCCGGCGGATCCACACCCAGGACAGCAGCCTGATCCCCAGCTCGATGCCGCTGGTCCAGTGCACTCCGCGCAGCGGCGCGTTGGCAGCCCACCACGACCGCAGGTGCTCGGCCACGCGCTCGGCGTACCGCTCGTCCCCGGTGATCGCGTAGGCGGCGGCGAGCACGGTGAGGTACTGGTGCCGGGACGGCTCCCAGATCTGCTTGATGTCCCCGACGGCTTCCTCGTTCCGGTACGGCACGTCGAAGGCGTAGCCCCACGGCGCCCGGCGGCCGGTCTTCGGGTCGTACCACCAGTCCGGGTCGGCCAGGTCGTCGCGGACCACGCCGAAGAACTCGGCGTGCCCGGCCATCAGCCGGTCCGCCTCGGCGATCAGGCGCTTCGCGGCGTCCGGTGGCACCGCGGCGATCGTCCCTGCGGGCAGTACCGCGGTGAAACGGGCGCCGGTCACGCTCGGGCAGTCCGGCCGCGCGGAGCGCCACCGCCGCCTGCGCACCGCGTCGCCCACCCGGCCGCCGACCTCTCGCGGACCCATCCGGGACAGCCGCCGCAGGTACCAGCCCGCACTCCCCGAGCTCACAGTCATCGCGCTCTCGCCAACGTCACCGGCGCGCCGCCGGCCAGGCCGGCCTGCACGGCGAGGGTGGCCGCCGTGGTGGCGGCCAGCGACTGAAGCGGCACCGGCATCGGCCCACCGGTCCGCACGGCCCTGATGAACGTGGCCAGTTCGGCGGACTGGCCCTTGTCCCGGGCCCTGGGCAGCCGCGAACCGACCCACCGCTTGCGGCGGCCGTCGTAGACGGCGGCACGGACGAAGTCGTCGAGCCGCAGCGCGCGGCCGTCCGCGACCAGGTCCAGCGTCTCCTTCGGGAAGCCCGCCGGGCCGGTGGTGACGTAGCTGACGGTGGCGGTGGACCCGTCCGGGTAGTGCAGCACGACCTGCAGGTCCTCGTTGCCGGAAGTGGCGACCGCGTACACCGAGACCGGGTCGGCCCCGAGCAGCCAGCTCGCCGTGTCGATGAAGTGCCCGCCCTCGCCGGCGAACCGTGACCCCTCGGCGCTCTGCTGGAGGTACCAGCTTCCGTGCTGCAGGCGGCCCGCGTTGACCAGGTAGCGCAGGCTCGCCGGACCGCTCCGGACGCCGAACCGCTCCCTGGCCTCCTGCAACAGCGGGGCGAACCGGCGGTTGAAACCCACCTGCAGCCGGTCGTTCCCGGACTCCTCCACCGCCGCGAGCACGCCGGCCAGTTCGTCCTCGGTGAGCGCCAACGGCTTCTCCACGAACACGGCCTTGCCGGCCAGCAGCGCCTTCCGGGTCAGTTCGGCGTGCGAACTGTGCCGGGTGACCACGAACACCGCGTCGACGGCCGGGTCGCCGAGCGCGGCGTCGAGGTCGGTGGTCGCCTCCTTGAAGCCGAACTTCCGTTTCGCGTTGGCCGCGGACAGTGCCGTCGTGGTGACGACCGTGGACAACTCGACGCCGTCGCGCTGCGCCAGATGCGGCAGCAGCATCGACGTCGCGTAGTTGCCCGCGCCGACGAACGCGAGCCGCACCGGCGCCTTGGCGGGCCGCGCCGGGGCGGGCGCCGCGGTGCCGCGGCGCACCGCGGGGACGTCCACCTCCGGGGCCTCCGCCTCTCCCGTGTGCTCGGGGTACCGGAACAGCACGGCCACGGCCTTCAGGTCGCCGTCCTTCAGACGCCGGTACGTCTCGACGGCGTCGTCGAAGTCGGCGATGTGGGAGACCAGGGGCTCCACGTCGACGCTGCCGCGGGCGACGAGATCGATGAAGCACGCCAGATTGCGGCGCTCGGTCCAGCGCACGTAGCCGATCGGGTAGTCCCGCCCCTGGAGCTCGTACTCCGGGTCGTAGCGCCCGGGGCCGTAACTGCGGGAGAACCTGACGTCGAGCTCCTTCTCGTAGTAAGCGTTCCACGGCAGGTCCAGGCGGCATTTGCCGATGTCGACGACCCGGCCGCGGTCCCGGCAGAGCCGGGCGGCCAGCTCGACGGGCTGGTTGCTGCCGCCTCCGGCGGCCAGGTACACCTGGTCCACGCCGTGACCGCCGGTGAGTTCGGCGACGGCGGCTTCCACCGCTGCGGACGCGGGATCGCCGCAGGCCGCGGCGCCCAGGCGCTCGGCGAGTTCGCAGCGCACCGGGTCGGGGTCGACCCCGAGGACGCGGACCCCCGAGGCAGCGAGCAGCTGCACCACCAGCTGCCCGATCAGCCCGAGTCCGATGACCAGGGCCACGTCGCCGAGCTGCGACTCGCCGCGGCGCACGCCCTGCAACGCGATCGACCCGACGGTCCCGAAGGCCGCGTGCCGCGGCGCGAGACCGTCCGGCAGCGGGGCGTAGAGGTTCTTCGGCACCCAGTTCAGCTCGGCGTGCAACGCGTGCTCGTTGCCGGCGCAGGCCACGAGGTCGCCGACCTTCACGTCGTCGATCCCGGCGCCGACCTGCTCCACCACCCCGCACAGCGAGTAGCCCAGCGGCGTGTAGGAGTCCAGCTTGCCCATCACCTTGCGGTAGGTGGCGGGCACTCCGTTGGTGGCCACGCTCTGCATGACCTTGGCCACCTGGTCCGGCCGGGAGCGGGCCTTGCCCAGCATCGACATGCCGGCCTCGGACACCTTCATCAGTTCGGTGCCGGTGGAGATCAGCGAGTAGGCGGTGCGGACCAGCACACCGCCCGGCTTGCACCCCGGTACCGGCACGTCGAGCACCGCCAGCTCGCCGCTCTTGTAGTTCTGAACAACCTGTTTCACCAGAAGTCCCCTTGATTCTGAGCCGTGTTCTACGCCGCCGAGCGAGCGCTCCGGCCGGATGCGGAGGTCGCGTCGCGGTACCAGTACTCGAGGGTCAGCACATGCCACAGATGCTTGGAGAAGTCCCGCTGCCCGGCGGCGTCCTCGGCGACCATGCGCTCCAGCGCGTCGCGGCGCAGGAGCCCGGAACCGACGAGCACGCCGTCCTGCACCACCTCGCGCACCAGCGGTGCCAGATCCCGGCTCATCCAGGCCCGCAGAGGGGCGCTGAACAGGCCCTTCGGCCGATAGACGATCTCCCGTGGCAGGATCGAGGTGGCCGCCTCCTTCAGGACGGCCTTGCCCTGCCGTCCGACGATCTTGCGTTCGCCGGGGACGGCGAACGCCGCCTCGACCACCTCGACGTCCACGTACGGCACCCGCACCTCGGTCGACGCGGCCATGCTCGACCGGTCCGTGTACGTGAGGTTCAGCCCCGGCAGGAACATCCGGGTGTCTCCCAGGCACATGCGGTTGACGAAGTCGTCGAGGTCGTTGTCCCGGTAGACGTCCGCATGCTCGGTCAGCACGTCCTCGACCGTCCCGGCCAGGTCCGGATCGACCAGGTCGAGCAGCTCCTGCCGGTCGTACATGGTGTAGCTGCGCCGGAACGCGGTCTCCTCCGGCAGGTCGGCGAAGGACAGGAACCGCTTCGCGAACCGCACCGACCGGTACCCCCGGCGGGCCGTGGCGACCGGCAGCCGGTCCACGGCCCCGGACAGGCCGCGTCGCAGGGGCCGCGGGATGCGCTGGTAGCGCAGCGCGAGCAGGTTGGCCAGGTGCTTGCGGTAGCCGGCGAACAGCTCGTCCGCGCCCATGCCCGAGAGCATCACCTTGACCCCGGCCTCCCGGGCGGCCGAGCAGATCAGGAACGTGTTGATCGCGGCGGGGTCGCCGATCGGTTCGTCCAGGTGGTAGGTCATCCGCGGCAGCAGGTCGAGCACGTTCGGAGCGATCTCGATCTCCTGCAGGTCGACGCCGAACCGCTCGGCGACCTGGCGGGCGTAGCGCAGGTCGTCCGGCATCGCCTCGAACCTGGCGTCCTCGGCGCGGAACCCGATCGTGTAGGCGGAGATCCCGGGCTGGTGGCGGGCCGCCAGCGCGGTCAGGTAGCTGGAGTCGAGGCCGCCGGACAGGAAGGTCGCCACGGGCACGTCGGCGAGCAGGTGACGCCGGGTCGACTCCTCGACGACGGCTGCGAGGTCCGGCTGTTCGCCGGCCCGGGCCCGTTCCCGGCCCTCGGAGGCGACGTCCCTCAGGTTCCAGTACCGGCCGCGCTCCACCCGGCCGTCGGGCCGGCACCTCAGCCAGCTTCCCGGCGGCAGCTTCTCCGCCTCGCGCAACGCACACCGCGAGTCCGGCACCCAGTAGTACAGCAGCGAGGCGACCAGCGCCGCGGGGTCCACCTCCAGCGAACCGCCGGTCGCGGCCGAGAGCGCCTTGAGCTCGGAGGCGAACACCAGGCCCTCGCCGCGCCGGAGCAGGAACAGCGGCTTGATGCCGAGCTGGTCGCGGGCGAGCACCAGGTCACCGGTTCGCTCGTCGAAGATCCCGAAGGCGAACATGCCGCGCAGCCGGGGCAGGCAGTCCGTGCCCCAGCGCCGCCAGGCCTCCAGCAGCACCTCGGTGTCGGAGGTTCCGCGGAAGCGCACGCCTGCCGCTGCCAGTTCGGCACGCAGCTCGGGCGCGTTGTACAGCTCGCCGTTGTACGTCAGGACGAGGCCGCCCGAGGCCATCGGCTGGGCCCCGGTGTCGGACAGGTCGATGATGGCCAGCCGGCGGTGCCCGAGGTGCACTTCGCCGTCACCGGCCCGGTGGCTGTACCGGCCCGCGCCGTCCGGACCGCGGTGGGCGAGGGTATCGGTGAGCCGGTCGGTCACGGCCTTCCCGTCCGGCCACCGGTACGTGCCTGCGATGCCACACATGTCCTACCGTGCCTCCTGGTCGCTGTCCGGGATCCGTGCCGCCCACAGCGGCACCCGCTCCGTCCGCCGCCGGCCCGTCCCGTTCTGCCGGGCCGCCCGCTCGCTCTGGCCGCGCAGCGCGGTGTCGAGCCCGTCCCACAGCGTGCCGTCGGTCCGGTCGCGCGGATCGGGGTCGATCAGCACCACACCGATCACCGGAATGTGCTGGTCCGCGAGTTGCCGTGCCACGGTGTGCAGCCATGCGGCGCTGCCGTGCCCGGCCCGTACGACGAGCACGGTCCGGGTGCCGAGGTACTGCAGGTCGGTCCACGCCGTGCCGGGCGCGACCGAGCCGACGCCGAGCCGGCGCTCCGGATACGGCTCGGACGCGGCACGCTCGCCGCCGACCACGGTCGGGTCTCCGGGCTTCGGGCGGCGGTCGGCGAGCAGCAGCCCGGGCAGAGCGTCGACGACGACCACTGGCTCCTCCGCGGCCAGTGCCCGGGCGACGTCCAGGGCGATCGTGCCCGCGCTGCGCGCACACCCCAGTTCCAGCAGCGACACCGGTTCCGCGGAGTCCCGCACGGTGCGGGCCAGGGACGTGGTGAGCCTCGTCCGTGCCGCCCGGATCCGGCGGCGCCGCCACAGCCTGCCCGACCGGCGGGGCAGCTCCGCGATGACCGAGGCGCCGAGGTTCGCCGCGATGTCCCGGCGCAGCACGGGGCGGTCCGCCACCACCGAGCCGACCGCGGCCACCGCGAGCCCGAGGACCAGCCCGAGGACGAGCCCGATCGCGGCATCGGTGGCGGCGGTCCTGGGCAACGAGCGCCGCACCGCGTGCGGGGCGTCCACGATCTGTGTGCCGGCGACGAGCTGGGGCGTACCGACGCGCGCCTCCGCGGCGCGCTGGCCGAAATCGGTGATCCGCGAGGTGAGTTCCGCCCGGCGGGCGAAGAGCGACTCCATGTTCGCCGACGCCTTCGGCCCGCTGTCCGGTGATGCGTCCCCGATCGCCTTGTTGACCTGGGCGAGTTCGTCCCGCATGCGGTCACGCTGGTCGAGCAGGGACGTGGCCTCGGCGTTCGCGGCTTCCCGTATCCGCTTCACGTGGTCCGCGACGAACGCGTCGGCCAGCGCCTCGGCACGGGCCACCGCTTCCGCGTCGCTGGCACCCGTCACCGTGATCTGCAGCAGGTTGTTGGTCAGACCGAGCCCCTGGTAGTCCTTCATGAAGTCCTCCGGTTCTTCCGGGGACTTCAGGGACCTCAGGGCGTTGCCGGCGATGCGTGTCGTGTGCAGCAGCGCGACGTCGGTGCGGATCAGTGTTCCGGGGTCGTTCGGCTGGTCCGCCTGATGCGCGACCAGCACCTCGGTCACCGCGGTCGGCGGCGGCGGCAGCAGGACCGCCACCGCGGCGCCGGCCAGCAGCCCCAGCAGCGCCAAGGAACTCCAGAGGCGGCGCCGCCTCCGCACCGCCACCACCAGTGCCTGCAGGTCCAGCAGCGGGGCCGGGGCCGGCGACTCCGCTGTCGTACTCGTCGTCACCCTGAACCTCCCGTGGCGTGGTCGCCGATCGCGAGCGCCGGCGTGGCGGCATCCCGAGTGCGGCCTGCGGACCGCGCCGGCAGGGCCCGGACCATGCCGGCGAGGACGATGCCGACCACCTCGTGATCGGCGTCCGCGCACGCCTCGGCGATGCCGGTGAGCTCCCCCGCGGTCCAGCTGCCCGCGCTGAGCACGACCAGGGCACCGGACTCGTCGTCGCGGTCCGGCACCAGCGGTTGGGACACCGGGACCTCCACCACCCGCAGCAGGGGGTGTCCCTTGCCGGAGGACCCGGGGGAAGGCTCGCTCTCGGCCTCGGCGGCGAGCTGCCCGGCGGCCCGGCGGGCGATCTCGTCGCCGTCCGGGACGACGACCAGCAGCCGCCGGGCGTCCGGCAGCCGGTCCCGCAGGCGGGCGTACACCCGCCGGTAGCGGATCCGCCGGCCGGCCTCGTCGCCGGACGCCTGCGGAGCCGGGACGTCCCACCGGACGTCGACGCCCAGCAGCCGGCGGATCCGGGCCCGCGTGCCACCGCCCTCGGGCCGGTCCGCGAGCTGTTCGGCGGGTACGTCGACGGTGCCCAGCAGCGCCGAGCCCAGCGCCGCCGCGATCTCCGGTTCGGTGCGCAGCCGGCGGCTCATCCGTGCGGCGGTGAGATGGCCGATGACCGCGAGCAGGAAGAACAGCAGCGCCCCGGCGACGACGAGCTGCATCCTCGTCGGCGGTGCCTCGCCGGTCGGCCGGGCCGCCGACCCCATGACCACCATGTTGGCCTTGTTCGCAGCCGGGTCGGCCTGGTCCAGCTTGTCCAAGGCCTCCTGCAGCGCGGTGCGCAGTTTCTCGAGGTCGGTGCGGCCCTGCACGCTCTCCACGGTCTGCCCCGGATCGGCCGCGTCGGCCAGTTCCGTGATGCGGCGGCTGGTCTGCACCACCATCTGCCGCAGCGCCTCGGGTCCCGACGTCGTCTCCGGGTCGGTGGTGTCGCCCGCGATCCGCGCGGCGAAGGCGACGAACTGCTGGGCCACCTGGTCGGAGAGCTTCTGCGCGCGCTCCGGGGTCTCGGCCGTGCCCGAGATCTTGATGATGTTCCCGTCGGCGGCCTCGGCGCTCACCCGGTCCCGCAGCTCTCTGCCGCTGACCCCGGTCCAGCCGAGCGAGGCGGCCGCGCGGTCGAGCACCACCGAACTGGTGGCGATCTCCGTCTGCGTCAGCAGCTCGCGTTCCTCCCACGCCCCCGGCAGCAGGACCGACGCCGACGTCGTGTAGCGCGGCGGGAACACCAGCGAGGTGCCGAAGCCGACGAGGGCACCCACCACGGTGAGGACCGCGAGCAGCCGCCAGCGCCGACGGAGGATCCGCCCGATCGTGACCAGGCGTATCGTGTCATCGCTCAATGGAGCGGCCTCCTCTCCGCCCGGCACGGCGCCCCACCGACACGGGAGCGCGGTCACGGCAGGCGGCGTCGTAGGCGGCGAGCAGCGATCGCTGGGAGTTCCGCCAGGAGAGCGGCCCGTTGATCCTCTCCTGGCCGATCTTGCCCATCCGGGCCCGCTGTTCCGGGTCGTCCATCAGCCGCGCGACGAGCCCGGCGAACTCGGCCTCGTCGTCGGCGGGCGCGTAGACGGCGGCGTCACCGGCGGAGACGCGAGCCTCCCGGAGGTCGAACGAGACGATCGGCCGGCCCATCACCATGTATTCGAGGACCTTGTTCATGGTCGACACGTCGTTGAGCGGATTGCGCGGGTCGGGGGAGAGGCACACGTCCGCGGTGGACAGGTAGCGCACCAGGTCGGCGTCCGGGACGCGCCCGGTGAACTCCACCTGCTCCGAGAGCCCGAGCCGCCGGGACAGCTCCACCATCGCGTCGAAGGTGTCGCCGGCACCGACGAACACCGCGTGCCAGTCGGTCCGTCCGAACTCGTCACGCAGCTTCGCGAGGGCCCGCAAGGCGTAGTCGACGCCGTCCTGCGGACCCATGACGCCGAGGTAGCACAGCAGATGAGGCTTGCCGCGCTTCAGCTCCGGCTCGGGCGGTACGGGGCGGAACCGGTCGGTGTCGGGCGCGCTGCGCACCACGAAGACGTCCTCCGGCCGCCGGCCGCCGCGGCGCACCGCGACGTCCCGGTAGCTCTCGTTCGTGGCGAGCACGATGTCCGCGGCCCGGTAGGTCCGGCGTTCCAGGGCGCACACGGCGCGGTAGAGCAGGTCCTTGCCGCGGTCGAACCGGGACAGGTACAGCTCGGGGACCAGGTCGTGCTGATCGAAGACGAACCGTGCTCCGCGCCGCTTCAGCCACAGCGCGGGCAGGAACAGCAGATCGGGCGGGTTGCAGGCGTGGACCACGTCGACCCTGCCGACCTTGCGGGCCAGCCGGACCGTGTGCCACAACGCCGATCCGTACTCCCGCAGGTAGCCGGCCGGCCCCCCGGTGGCCGCGCGCAGCGGGTAGCGGTGGATCCGCACCCCGTCGATCTCCGCCTCCGGCTCCGTGTCCCGCTTGCTCCCCCGGGGACAGACGACGTGCACCGTCCAGCCCGCGTCGCGCAGCGTCGTGCATTCCTGCCACACCCGGCGGTCGAACGGCACCGACAGGTTCTCCACGAGGATCAGCGCACGCCGGTCCGTCCGGTCGTCGTTGGTCGTGTCACCAAGCAAGGCCCATGTACCCCGGTTCTGTCAGGCGCGTTTCGGCGTCGGGAAGGCGGATGAGATCGACGATCAGCGGGCCGTCGCCATGGGGCAGCGCCGACAGCACGGCCGGGTCCCTGGTCCCGACCAGGCAGACCTCGGCGTGTTCGAGCACCTCGTCGACGGAATCCGCGAGCAGCTGCGCGAGGTGCGGCAGCCGGGTCTCGATGTACTCGCGGTTGGCGCCGAGCAGCCGGGAGAGGCTCACGTTGGCGTCGTAGATCTTCAGGTCGTACCCCTTGCCGAAGAGCCGCTCCGCCAGCTCGACGAGAGGGCTCTCGCGGAGGTCGTCGGTGCCGGGTTTGAAGGACAGCCCGAACAGACCCGCCCGGCGCTTGCCGGTGCGCTCGACCAGCTCCACCGCACGTTGCAGATGGTCGGAGTTGGACGGCAGCACGTGGGAGAGGATGGGCACCGAGACATCGGCCCGCTGCGCCGCGTGGACCAGGCTGCGCAGGTCCTTGGGCAGGCAGGAGCCGCCGAAGGCGAAGCCGGGCCGCAGGTAGGCGGGGCTGATGTTCAGCTTGCGGTCGGCCAGGAACACGTCCATCACCTGGTGCGAGTCCACCCCGAGTGCCTGGCACACCGCACCCAGCTCGTTCGCGAAGCCGATCTTGAGGCCGTGGAACGCGTTGTCCGCGTACTTGATGGCCTCGGCCGTCGGGACCGGCACCCGGAACACCTCGCCGGGCAGGCCTTCGTACAGCGCCAGCACCGTGTCGCCGCTCGCCGGGTCGAGTTCGCCGATGACGGTCTTGGGCGGGTCGAAGAAGTCCCGCACGCTCGTGCCCTCGCGCAGGAACTCCGGGTTGACCGCGACCCCGATGTCCACCCCGGCCGTGCCGCCGACGGACTTCTCCAGGATCGGTACCAGCAGGTTCAGGCAGGTGCCCGGGAGCATGGTGCTGCGGAACACGACGGTGTGCCGGCCGCCCTGCCCGCCGTGATCCGCCAGGGCGGTGCCGATCTGCTCGGTGACCCGCTCCAAGTACGTGGTGCACAGGCTGCCGTTGGGCTCCGACGGCGTGCCCACGCAGACCAGCGACACGTCGCTGCCCATGACCGCCTCGCGGACGTCGCTCGTGGCGCGCAGCGATCCGGTCCGCACGACCTCGGCGATGAGGTCGCCGATGCGTTCCTCGACCACCGGGGCCTTGCCGTCGTTGACCAGGTCGACCTTCACCTGGTTCACGTCCACGCCGATGACCTCGTGGCCCATGCCGGCCAGGCAGGCGGCCGATACGCAGCCCACGTAGCCGAGTCCGAAAACGCTGATCCTCATGGCTCGTTCCTCCCCCCAGACAGGCCCTTTCGGCCTGCGGTCCGCGCGCCGGCGGGACCGCCGAGTCGCAGCCCCCCGCGCATCAGTAGGCCCCCTGCCCGTAGAACACCGCACGCAGCGTCTTCCACAAGATCACTGTGTCCAGGGCGAGCGACCAGTCCTCCACGTACCGAAGGTCCAGCCGTACCGCCTCCTCCCACGGCAGGTCGCTGCGTCCGCTGATCTGCCACAGGCCGGTGAGTCCGGGCTTGACCAGCAACCGCCGCCGGATGTCCGGGCCGTACGCGGCCGACTCCTCGGGCAGCGGAGGCCGGGGACCGACCAGCGACATCGAGCCTGCGAGCACGTTGAAGAGCTGCGGGAGCTCGTCGATCGAGTAGCGGCGCAGCACTGCCCCCACCCGGGTCACCCGCGGGTCCCGGCGCAGTTTGAACAGCGGGCCGGCACCCTCGTTGCGGTCGGCCAGTTCGGCACGCGCCCGGTCGGCGCCGGCGACCATGGTGCGGAACTTGAGAATGGTGAACTCGCGGCCGTCCTTGCCGACCCTGCGCTGGCGGTAGAACGCCCCGCCCCGGCTGTCCACCATCACGAGCAGCCCGACGAACACCATCAGCGGCGCGAACAACAGCAGCAGGATCGCCGAGCCCAACCGGTCGACGACGCCTTTGACCGCCCGGCGGCCTCCGGTGAAGGTCGGCATGCTGACCCGCAGCAGCGGGATCCCCAGCACCGCGTCGATGTGCAGCCGGGGGCCGGCCACCTCCATCAGCACGGGGGCCACGACCATCTCGGCGTCGCTGCCCTCCAGATTCCAGGCCAGCCGCTGCAGGCGGTCCGGTGACCAGTGCGGGTCCGGTGTGACCGCGACGACCCGGTAGCCGTCGTGGTGGACGTGTTTGGCGACGTCCGACAGCCGGCCGACGACCGGCACTCCGTCCAGTTGGTCGTCGTCGAGCCCGACGCCGTCCGTCGTGCACACCGCGTCCACCCGCCAACCGAGGTGCGGGAACTTGCGGGTTCGGGTGATCAGGTCGCGCACGGTGGCCGGGCTTCCGGCAGCGAGCACCGGTCTCAGGCAGCGTCCTTCCTTCCGCTGTTTGTGCAGCCAGAGGCGCAGCACGTACCGCGCGGTCATGGTGGTGAGCGCGATCGCGGGGATCGCGACGAAGATCCAGAGCTTGATGTTGCGCGAGGTCAGGGCGATCCCGCCGAGTGCCAGCACGACGGTCGCCGTGAACAGTGAGCGTCCGAGCCGGCGGAACTCCTCGGCGCCCTGGCCGAGTACGGCCGGCGCCCACGACCGGCTCACCGCAAGTGTCCCCAGCACCAGCAGCTCGGTGCCGAAGGCGAGAATTCCCCACTTCTCGTGCCAGTTGGCCGCGTCCCGGGCCCCGAAGAAGTTGCCGATCCCGGCCACCACGACGGCGGTGGCCACGGTGTCGCTGGTGATCACGGTACGTCGGTACCGCTGCTCCCAATCGCTCGCGGGCTGGCTGATAGCCCCGTCCGCCAGACGCCCGCGCGCCGACGGAAACGGGCTGACTAGTCCCCCTTGCCCCACAGAACCCCCCAGGTCCCCAGTGGCTCGACGTGTTCGCCCAACACTGTTTTCTCCCCCCGGGAAGGCCCTCGCCCCCGCTCTGTTCCGTCCCTCGGGAGGCCCCCCGGGCATGACGTCCCGGCTCTTTCAGAGCTACTTGAACAACCCACCCCGGCGGCAGCGGACTCGCATGTCCTGTCGGACTCCCGAGGTGTGCTGGAACCCGTCGAAACCTCAGGTGCTCCCCGCACCCGAGGCCCCCTCTCGGGGCTCCATGAATTGATCACCCCCACGTCTGGCGCCGACGCAGCGAATGCCGCGTTTCCGTAGCGCCGGACCGATAGATCATTAATGGTTGCCTGCCGTCCGAACAGCTGAAGCACGGTCAATCTAGACCATCGGGGCCAGTATGTAGAGGGGATGTGTGCAATTTGTGCTGAAGCTTTCCAGCCGGATCCGCGGAGCCATTGATCACCTGTGGATTCTTCGGCGCTGCCCCGCACTTCCGCAGGTCGGCCCGCCCTCGGGCACGACTTCTGCCCAGTGGCGCTCCGTGAGCCTCAACGGGCCTACGCAGTAGCCCGGTTGGGCGATCACGCCCCGGTGCTCGTGTACTGCGGCGCGCCGCCGGGGCTGCCCGGCCCGAGCGGGGGGACCGACCCGGACGGCGAGGTACATGGCTTGATCGCACCCGTTTTTCGACGGCACGTCCGAGAGCGTGCGCAAACCGCCACGACACCCGGATGCATGCCGTGATGTCGGCGCGCGTGATGGCGGAGGGAGGCGCGGGCAAGAGCGCACAGGAAACGATCGGTGATCGAAATACGCGGACCCGTCTGATCGACAAGTGGTGGCGATCATGTGAGGCCGACCGAGCGGTGGGGTCTGGCTGGAAACCCCGAATGAAAGGCCTGAACCAGGGTTTTGTTCGGCAGTGGTGAGTTGCGGATCTTCCCCGCGGTGCATCATGCGGAGTGCGCGGCGAATCCGGAATCCACAGCAAAGGCCCTGCGACCTGACGGTTCGCTCGCGCGTGTTTCCGATGCGCCGCCACGTACCGGCCGGAGGAGCCTCGCCGTTTCCCCTGAGAAGCGCGGCGACCTCAATTCACTGATCAACCAGCCAGTGATCTACGACCTGGAGGGCGGAGCCCCGGCCGCCCGGGCCCTTCTGCTTGCCGCCGAAGAGGCTCTGTACAGCCAGTGCGAGGGGCCGGCACCGGCCGACGCCGGGCTCTCGCTCAACGACGGGCGGCTTCGGTGGCTTCGTGGGGAGCGCGGGAAGGCGCACGGGCTCGGCTGCGAGGAACCGCTCGACCAGCGTGTCGTCCTCGCTGCCCGAACCCGACAGCCTGGCGGGGGTCGGTGACAACGGCGGCCCGTCCGCCGAGACCGTCGGGCTGCCGCTGAGCTCCGGTTCGTTCGTCGCTGCGCTGGTGCAGGTGTGGCCGGCCGGGTCCCTCAGCGCACCCTCGTGGTCGGGCGGCCCGACGGGGCGACCCTGCGCATCACCGGCAAGGAGGCCCGGGCTCCGGGATGCGGCGCGGTTGGAGGGGGAGGCGGTTGAGCTGCACCTGTACGCGACCAAGGCTGTGCCGGGACTGCTCCAGTCCGTGGAGTACGCGAGAGCGGTGTTCACCATGTGGCGGCCGTTGCTCGCACGGGAGGTCATCGAGGAGCGGGTGGCGGCCCGCCTCGCCGGGCAAGAGACCTTCGCTCGCATGCCACAGCCCACCATCAGCTTTGTCATCGAAGAGTCAGTGCTGAGGAGACCTCTGGGGGGTCGGGCGGTCATGCGGTGCCAGTTGGAGCATCTGGAGTCGCACGGGCGGTGATGC
Organism: Streptomyces actuosus; assembly: GCF_016921115.1. Taxonomy (GTDB): domain Bacteria; phylum Actinomycetota; class Actinomycetes; order Streptomycetales; family Streptomycetaceae; genus Streptomyces; species Streptomyces actuosus_A. The sequence goes on along the minus strand of NZ_JAFFZS010000050.1, from coordinate 3,547 downwards.
TCGGCTCGTCCCGGTTCAGTCGTCGTCGGCGCGGGGTTCGGGAGTGACCGGGCCGGAGGCGTTGTCGGCAGCGGCGGCGTCGGCGACGGCCTCCGCGGCTGCCTCCGCGGCCCGTGCCGCGTCGTCGTCGGCGGCCTGGACGGCCTTGTCGTGGGGGGTCTGCCGGCGTGTGGCCGGCGACTGGGGCAGGACCTCGCTGAACGCGCGGGACACGCCGTCGAGTGCGGAGGTGACCTCGCTGGGGATCACCCAGAAGGTGTTGCCCGGGCCCTGGGCGAGCTGGGGCAGCATCTGCATGTACTGGTAGGCGAGGAGCTTGGGGTCGGGGTCGTTGCGGTGCACGGCCTGGAAGACCTCGTCGATGGCCCGCGACTGTCCCTCGGCCGTGAGGATCGCCGCGGTGCGGTTGCCCTCCGCGCGCAGGACGGCGGCCTGCTTGTCCCCCTCGGCGGTGAGCACCTGCGACTGGCGCTGCCCCTCCGCCCCGAGGATCGCGGCTCGCTTGTCGCGTTCGGCCCGCATCTGCTTCTCCATCGCGTCCTTGATCGACTGCGGGGGGTCGATGGCCTTGATCTCCACCCGGTTCACCCTCAGCCCCCACTTGCCGGTCGCCTCGTCGAGCACGCCGCGGAGCTGGGTGTTGATGGAGTCGCGTGACGTGAGCACCTTCTCCAGGTCCATCGATCCCACCACGTTGCGCAACGTGGTGACGGTCAGCTGCTCGACCGCCTGCAGGTAGCTCGCGATCTCGTACGCGGCGGCCCGTGGGTCGGTGACCTGGAAGTAGAGCACCGAGTCGATCTCCACGACCAGGTTGTCCTCCGTGATCACCGGCTGCGGTCTGAACGACACGACCTGTTCACGCAGGTCGATCACCGGGTAGACGCGGTCGATGTACGGGATGACGACGTTGAGGCCCGGAGTCAGGGTGCGGTGGTAGCGGCCGAGCCGTTCGACGTTGCGGGCGCGGGCCTGGGGCACGATGCGTACCGCCCGCAGCACCGTGAAGACGGCGAGGAGCGCCACGATCAGTGCGGCGACGAGGACGGCCGAGAACTCCATGGTCACTCCCGGGGGTACACGAGGGCGGTGGCCCCGCTGATCTCGATGACGTCGACCGTTGCTCCGGGAGGAATCACCAGTGCCTCGTCGTAGGCGCGGGCTGTCCATTCCTCGCCGCCGATGCGGACCCTGCCGCTCGTACCCGTCACCTCCGAGACCACGTACGCGCTCTTTCCGACCAGCGCCTCCACGCCGAACCGTGCTGTCGGAGGCCGCATCGTGTGGCGCAGTACGACCGGTCGGACGAAGAGCACGGCGCCGGCGGAGACGATCGTGAACACCAGGAGTTGCAGCGGTGCGGGCAGCCCGACCGCCGCGAAACCCGCGGTGAGCAGTGCGGCTCCGCCCAGCAGTCCCAGTGCGGCGGTGAGCGTGAAGATCTCCGCCACGGCCAGCACGGCGGCGACGACGAGCCAGATCAGCCAGTAGTCCATCGCCCCTCCTGCCGCGCGCGGTGCGTGGGTGGCGGCTCGTGTCGTGCGGGTGATGCGTACCGGCCGCGCCACCTCGGACCGTTTCCTACAAGGGATCTACCCTCTCATAAAGTAAGAAATCGGATTCGGTGCAGGTGGCGTCGACACGGGACCGATCGTGGCCGTGCCGTCACGGAGGGCCACCACGTTCGGCCCCGGAGCCCGTCTGCGCCGTCCCGGGAGGTCTGCGTGCGGGCCGGAGAGCGGTCCCGACGCGCTCGGAGTGCCGTGCGGCATCCGCCGCGCACCGGGCCCGCGCCGAGGGGTGACGGGGGCGGCATCCGTCGGGCCGGTGGCGACGGCCGCACGCGCAGGCGGCCGGTCCCGGGTCGGTGCGGGTCGCCGTGGGCCCCGCCGGTCCGGTCTGTGCGAGCGCGGCGAGGGCCGGCAGTGTGACCGTGGCCGGAGGGGTGCCGGCCGTCAGGTGAGGGCCTGGATCCCTGTGACGGCGAGGAGCGCGAGGCGTTCGGCGTCCCGGCTGCCGGGTTCGGCTGTGTAGATCATGATCCGCAGGTCGTTGTCGACGGCGACGAGCACGTCGCAGTCCAGGGTGACCGCGCCGACCTCGGGGTGGTCGACGGTCTTGCGGGCGGACTGGTGCCGGCCGACGACGCCGGATTCCCAGAGTTCGTCGAACGCGGCGCTCCTGAGGCGCAGTCGGGAGACAAGACGCTGCAGGCGCCGATCGGACGGGTAGCGGCCCGCTGTGCCGCGCAGGTCGGCGACCTGCGCGGCACGCAGCGCGCCCAGGGATTCGGGGGTGTGGCGCACGCGGGTGCCGGCGCCGAGGAAGTTGCGCCACACGGCGTTGAGGTCGTCGCCGTGCCATTCCCCCATCAGTGCCGTGTACAGGGGGTTGGCGAGGAGCTGGGTCCACGCGGCGTCGAAGACCGCGACGGGTGTCCCGGTGAGTCGGTCCAGCAACCGCTGGACGCCGGGCGTGATGTACGCGGGGACCTGCTCCGGGCCCGGGGGAACGAGACCGGCGAGCTGGAAGAGATGGGCGCGCCGGCCGCCGGTGAGTCGCAGGGCCCGGGCGAGGGCTTCGACGACCTGCGCGGACGGGCTCGTGGCCCGGCCCTGTTCGAGGCGGGTGACATAGTCGACGGAGATACCGGCCAGCTGGGCCAGCTCTTCGCGCCGCAGCCCCGCCGCGCGCCGGTTGCCGCCGGTGGGAAGACCCACCGTCTCGGGCGTGACCTGGTCGCGCCAGCGGCGCAGGGCCGCGCCGAGTTCCGTCCTCGCCATGCGGGACAGTCTGTCCCAGGTGCCTCACCTCGCGCCTGGTACCCGCAGTCCCAGGAAGACGGGGCCACTGCCTGTTCCCGTCGTCCGTGCCCATCGTGGAGGCATGACAGCGACAGGGACATCCGCCGCCCCCTCCGGGTGCCGGACCCGACCGGGCGACCCGCGGCTGCTGACGGCGAGGCCCGTCGCCGACGCCGGTGTCCCCCTGCACACCCGGCGGCCGGAGTCCCCGTGTCCCGTCGCCGGCCGTGTCCCCGCGGTAGGGCCGGGCGCGGCCCCGTCCACCGGCGCGCGGGCCCCGGCCCCGGCCGCCCGACGGCAGCCCGAACAGTCGTCAACGGCCCAGCGCGCTGGGCGAGTACGAAAGGACCGAGCATGACGACCACACCATCGCCCCCGGGAGCTGCGGCCACGCCCGCGTCGCGGCCACGCGTCCTCGTCACCGGCGGGTCCGGCTTCATCGCCGGACACTGCATCCTGCACCTGCTGGAGCAGGGCTACCGGGTGCGCACGACCGTGCGCGGCCTCGGCCGCGAGCCCGAGGTCCGGGCGCAGCTCGGCGACGCCGGGATGGTGAACGGCGAAGCGTTGAGTTTCGTGGCCGCGGACCTCACGAGTGACGCGGGGTGGGCCGATGCCGGAGTAATTGTCAATAGTTGTGGACCGGTTGAGCGATCAGATCAGTCAAGCCGGCGCCTTGCACGCTCAGCTCTCCGCCAGATCACCGCCATTCCGAGCGCCAGGACGCTCACGGCGACGACCAC
>NZ_JAFFZS010000005.1 GCF_016921115.1 Streptomyces actuosus | reverse complement strand
ACCGCACCGTGGTCACCGACCCCGCCTTCGCACCCGAACTCACCGGCTCGGACGAGCCCTTCACGGTCCACACCCGCTGGATCGAGACCGAGTTCGTCAACGACATCACCCCCTTCGCCGCCCCCGCGGACGCCGCCGAGGCGGAGGAGGACACCGGCCGTGAGACGGTCGTGGTCGAGGTCGGCGGCAAGCGGCTGGAGGTGTCCCTGCCGGCCAGCCTGGGCATGAGCCTGGCCCGGACCGGGTTGGCTGCGGGCGCCAAGCCCAAGCGCCGCGCGGCGAAGAAGTCGGGTCCCGTCGCCTCCGGCGACACCCTGGCCTCCCCGATGCAGGGCACCATCGTCAAGGTCGCCGTCGAGGAGGGCCAGGAGGTCAAGGAGGGCGACCTCGTCGTCGTCCTGGAGGCCATGAAGATGGAACAGCCCCTCAACGCCCACAAGTCCGGCACCATCAAGGGCCTGACCGCCGAGATCGGCGCGTCCCTGACCTCCGGCGCCGCGATCTGCGAGATCAAGGACTGACGCCGCACCGCCCGTGAGAGGCGCCCGGCGGACCGCACACGCGGCCCACCGGGCGCCTCTTCGTCTCTGCCACGGTTCCCCAGCGGAGCCTCCCGTCGCAGCCGAGGTCTCCGTCCACGCCGCTTCGGCAGCGCTCCAAGGGGCGCGAGGAACTGCGCGACCAGTCACGACGGCCCCACGGCCGACGGACACCACACCGCGACACCTCCAGCGGAGCCCTGAGGTCCTCTCCGCCGCTCCCCGCCACCGAGGCCGCTCCCCGCAACCCAGGCCGCTCCCCGCCACCGAGGCCGCCCCCACCACAACCGGGATCTCCGTCCGACGGGGCGTCCCGCCCGAAGAGGAGACGGACACGGCGTCCGACTGCCGGGCCGCGACGCGGACCACCGGCTGCGTGAGGGTCCTGTGGTCTGCCCGACGGCCCACGCCGCACGGTCCGGGTCTGCGGTCCGGGCGGACGGCGCTCGGGGCGCCGGGGAGCGGCGTGCGGGTCCGACGAGGCGCTGCCGGAGGGCGGGCGCACGGCGGGCGGGGCAGGGCGGGCGAGGCCGATCCGCGGGCCCTGCGGGCCCGGGCCGGCGCGGTCAGCGCCGCCTGAGGTCGGCCACGCGGGTCCGTTCGGGAACCGGCGCCTGCTCGCCGAGAACGGTCGCGGCGCGCAGGCCGGGGCCCGTGCCGGGGACCTGTCCGCGGCGCGGAGAGGGCAGCGGCATGTCCCGGCGCTGCGCCCGGCGCGCCGGGACGTCGTCACCCCCCTGGTTGCCGCTCGCCCCGGCCACGGCGATCTGCACCCCCTGATCTGCGAGGGCCTGGAGTTCGGTGGCGGCGCGGTCGTCGTGGGCGGGCGGCTCGTCGGTGACGAGGCGGGTGATGACGTCCGTCGGCACGGTCTGGAACATGGTGTCCGAGCCGAGCTTGGTGTGGTCGGCGAGGACGACGACCTCGGCGGCGGCCTGCACGAGGGCCCGGTCGACGGAGGCCGAGAGCATGTTGGAGGTGGACAGGCCGCGTTCGGCGGTCAGCCCGCTCCCGGACAGGAAGGCGCGGGAGACCCGCAGCCCCTGGAGGGACTGCTCCGCACCGCTTCCGACCAGCGCGTAGTTGGAGCCCCGCAGGGTACCGCCGGTCATCACCACCTCCACGCGGTTGGCGTGGGCGAGGGCCTGCGCCACGAGCAGGGAGTTGGTGACGACGGTCAGACCGGGCACCCGGGCCAGCCGGCGGGCGAGTTCCTGGGTGGTGGTACCCGCACCGACCACGATGGCCTCGCCCTCTTCGACGAAGCCCGCGGCGAGATCGGCGATGGCCGTCTTCTCGGCGGTCGCGAGATGGGATTTCTGCGGAAAGCCGGACTCCCGCGTGAACCCGCCCGGCAGTACCGCACCGCCGTGCCGGCGGTCGAGGAGTCCTTCTGCCTCCAGTGCACGCACGTCCCGCCGTACGGTCACTTCGGAGGTCTGGACGACGCGGGCGAGCTCACGGAGCGACACGGCACCGTTCGCTCGCACCATTTCGAGGATCAATTGGCGACGTTCTGCAGCGAACACGAAACTGACAGTAACGCGGGCGACCGTCTGGTTTCAGCAGTATGCGCCGAATAACAGAAGTTGTTCGCACCGGGCGACGGGAGGTGGTATAGGAACCTGTACCCGCCGCCCGTGCCGTCCGCCGGGCCGACACACGGCCCGCGCACGGCCCGCAACTCCCTTTGACCAGCGGGGAGTCGGTTGCGCGCGTCAGACCTCGCCGGTCGCCTTGCGGGTGTGCAGCTGCCGGGCCACTTCGGCGATCGACCCCGAAAGGGAGGGGTAGACGGTGAACGCGTTCGCGATCTGCTCGACCGTCAGATTGTTGTCGACCGCGATCGAGATGGGGTGGATCAGTTCCGAGGCGCGCGGTGCGACCACGACACCGCCGACGACGATCCCGGTGCCCGGACGGCAGAAGATCTTGACGAAGCCGTCCCGGATGCCCTGCATCTTGGCGCGCGGGTTGCGCAGCAGCGGCAGCTTCACCGCACGGGCGTCGATCTTGCCCGCGTCCACGTCGGCCTGTGTGTAGCCGACGGTGGCGATCTCGGGGTCGGTGAAGACGTTGGAGGAGACCGTCTTGAGGTTGAGCGGGGCCACCGCGTCGCCGAGGAAGTGGTACATGGCGATGCGCCCCTGCATCGCGGCGACGGACGCGAGCGCGAAGACGCCGGTCACGTCTCCGGCGGCGTACACGCCGGGCGCGGTCGTCCGCGAGACCTTGTCGGTCCAGATGTGGCCCGACTCGCGCAGCTTGACGCCGGCCTCCTCCAGGCCGAGCCCCGCGCTGTTCGGGACGGCGCCGACCGCCATGAGGCAGTGGGTGCCGGAGATGACGCGGCCGTCGGCCAGGGCGACCTCCACCCGGTCGCCGACCCGCTTGGCGGCGGCGGCACGGGAGCGGGCCATCACGTTCATGCCGCGGCGGCGGAAGACGTCCTCCAGGACGGCGGCGGCGTCGGGGTCCTCGCCCGGCAGCACGCGGTCGCGCGAGGAGACCAGGGTGACCCGCGACCCGAGCGCCTGGTAGGCGCCGGCGAACTCGGCACCGGTGACACCGGAGCCGACGACGACGAGTTCCTCGGGCAGCTCGGTGAGGTCGTAGACCTGGGTCCAGTTGAGGATGCGCTCGCCGTCCGGCTGGGCGTCGGGCAGCTCGCGCGGGTGGCCGCCGGTGGCGATCAGCACGGCGTCGGCGACCAGGGTCTCCTCGCTGCCGTCCGCGACGGTGACCACGACCTTGCGGGATCCGTCGAGGGACTGCATGCCTTCCAGCCGGCCGCGTCCGCGCATGACCCGCGCCCCCGCGCGCGTGACGGAGGCGGTGATGTCGTGCGACTGGGCGAGCGCGAGCCGCTTCACCCGTCGGTTGACCTTGCCGAGGTCGACGCCGACCACCCGGGCCGCCTGCTCCAGGGGCGGGGTGTCGTCGGCGACGATGATGCCCAGCTCTTCGTACGACGAGTCGAAGGTGGTCATCACCTCGGCCGTGGCGATGAGAGTCTTCGACGGCACGCAGTCGGTCAGTACCGACGCTCCGCCCAGACCGTCGGAGTCGACGACGGTCACCTCCGCGCCGAGCTGAGCGGCGACCAGCGCCGCTTCGTATCCGCCGGGTCCGCCACCGATGATCACGATCCGAGTCACGTACTCCATTGTCCCGCACCCTTCAACGTGCTACAGCCCCGGGGGCCGCCTGTTACCGGAGTGACGCACGGTCGGCTGCCGTACCCTTCCGTCCATGTCGCTCTACGCCGCGTACGCCGGCAACCTCGACGCGCGGCTGATGTCCCGCCGCGCCCCCCATTCGCCGCTGCGCGCCACCGGCTGGCTGAACGGCTGGCGGCTCACCTTCGGCGGCGAGCACCTGGGCTGGGAGGGTGCGCTGGCCACCATCGTGGAGGACCCCGCCTCGCAGGTCTTCGTGGCGCTCTACGACGTCGCCCCGATGGACGAGGAGGCCCTCGACCGCTGGGAGGGCGTCGGTCTGCACATCTACCGGCGGACGCGGCTGCGGGTGCACACGCTGGACGGCGAGGAGGGGGCGTGGACCTACGTCCTCAACGCCTACGAGGGCGGACTGCCCTCCGCCCGGTACCTCGGGGAGGTCGCCGACGCGGCGGAGTCGGCGGGTGCGCCCCACGACTACGTGATGGAGCTGCGCAAACGTCCGTGCTGACCGGGCCCGGGAGGCGACCGGGAGAAGGCCGGGCGGGTGTCCCCGCCGGGCCCGGGGCAGGGGATCCGGGCGCCGGCCGGTACGTCCGGCCTCCCCCCTTTCACGGGATTTCGTCGGAAACGACAAGACAACGATCCCGTTCCCGTGAGCTCTGTCATCTACGCGCGTAGGCCGGGAGCGGCTACCCTCGTCGACGTGAACGCATCTCTTCTTCCGGACGACATCCAGGGCGACCCCCACGCCGCCGCCGACGCCGCCGCCGCGCGCCTTCGCGCGCTGACGGGCGCCGAGACCCACGACGTCGCCCTCGTGATGGGCTCCGGCTGGGCGCCGGCCGTGGACGCCCTGGGCACCGCCGAGGCCGAGTTCCCGGTCACGGAGCTGCCCGGCTTCCCGCCGCCCGCCGTGGAGGGCCACGGCGGCAAGATCCGCTCGTACCGCATCGGTGACCGGCGCGCGCTGGTCTTCCTGGGCCGCACCCACTACTACGAGGGCCGCGGCGTCGCCGCCGTCGCGCACGGCGTGCGCACCGCGGTGGCCGCGGGCTGCAAGACCATCGTGCTCACCAACGGCTGCGGTGGCCTGCGCGAGGGCATGCGCCCCGGCCAGCCGGTCCTGATCAGCGACCACATCAATCTCACGGCGACCTCGCCGATCGTCGGCGCGAACTTCGTCGACCTCACCGACCTGTACTCGCCGCGCCTGCGCGCCCTGTGCAAGGAGGTCGACCCCTCGCTGGAGGAGGGCGTCTACGCCCAGTTCCCCGGCCCGCACTACGAGACCCCGGCCGAGATCCGCATGGCCCGCGTCATCGGCGCGGACCTCGTCGGCATGTCGACGGTGCTGGAGGCCATCGCGGCTCGCGAGGCCGGCGCCGAGGTGCTCGGCATCTCCCTGGTCACCAACCTCGCCGCCGGCATGACGGGCGAGCCCCTGAACCACGAGGAGGTCCTCCAGGCCGGCCGCGACAGCGCCGCCCGCATGGGCTCGCTGCTGGCCCAGGTCCTGGAGCGGCTGTAGGGCGTGTGTCGAATGTCCCACCGGGCCCGCGACGCCCGGCACCGCGCCTCGCCGCGTTGCCGGAGTCGTCCACCGACGCCAGGTACCCGAGTACGGGGGCGCTCCTCCGCCCGCGCTGCTCGGCGCCGAACGCCGCGGCCCGATCCGACGTGACATTCGAAGACACTCCCCGGAACCGGCGGTCCGTCCGCCCACCGACGACACGAGAGGTTGACCCCACCGTGCACGACGATGTCATCGCCCGGGCCAAGGCGTGGCTGGCCGAGGACCCCGACCCGGACACCCGCGACGAACTCGCCCGGCTGATCGACGCCGCGGACACCGCGGAGCTGGCCGCCCGCTTCTCCGGCACGCTCCAGTTCGGCACCGCCGGGCTGCGCGGCGAGCTGGGCGCCGGGCCGATGCGCATGAACCGCGCCGTCGTCATCCGGGCGGCCGCGGGCCTCGCGTCGTACCTGCGGAAGAACGGCCGGGAGGGCGGGCTGGTCGTCATCGGCTACGACGCCCGCCACAAGTCGGCCGACTTCGCCCGGGACACGGCCGCGGTGATGGTCGGCGCCGGGCTGCGCGCCGCGGTCCTGCCGCGCCCCCTGCCCACCCCGGTCCTGGCCTTCGCCATACGGCACCTGGGCGCGGTGGCCGGTGTGGAGGTCACCGCCAGCCACAACCCGCCCCGCGACAACGGCTACAAGGTCTACCTCGGCGACGGTTCCCAGATCGTGCCCCCGGCGGACGCCGGGATCGCGGCCGAGATCGCCGCCGTACCGTCCCTGACGTCCGTGCCCCGCCCCGCGGAGGGCTGGGAGACCCTGGACGACAGCGTCCTGGACGCCTATCTGGCCCGCACGGACGCGGTGCTCGCCGCCGGGTCCCCCCGCGGCGCCCGCACGGTGTACACGGCCATGCACGGGGTCGGCAAGGACGTCCTGCTGGCCGCGTTCGCCCGCGCAGGCTTCCCGCAGCCGGTGCTCGTCGCCGAGCAGGCCGAGCCCGACCCGGAGTTCCCGACGGTCGCCTTCCCCAACCCGGAGGAGCCGGGTGCCATGGACCTGGCGTTCGCGCAGGCCGGCACGACCGACCCCGACCTGGTGATCGCCAACGACCCGGACGCCGACCGCTGCGCCGTGGCCGTCCGCGACGGCGGCGCCTGGCGCATGCTGCGCGGCGACGAGGTCGGCGCGCTGCTCGCCGAGCACCTGGTCCGCCGGGGCGTGAGCGGCACGTTCGCCGAGTCCATCGTGTCCTCCTCGCTGCTGGGCCGGATCGCCGCGAAGGCGGGGCTGCCCTACGAGGAGACCCTCACCGGCTTCAAGTGGATCGCCCGTGTCGACGGGCTGCGCTACGGCTACGAGGAGGCCCTCGGCTACTGCGTCGACCCCGAGGGTGTGCGCGACAAGGACGGCATCACGGCGGCGCTGCTGATCACCGAGCTGGCGTCGGAGCTGAAGGAGGAGGGCCGCACCCTCCTGGACCTGCTGGACGACCTCGCCGTCGAGCACGGCCTGCACGCCACCGACCAGCTCTCGGTGCGGGTGAAGGACCTGTCGGTGATCGCCGACGCCATGCGCCGCCTGCGCGAGCAGCCGCCGAACCTGCTGGCCGGCCTGCCGGTCCGGCGCGCCGAGGACCTCAGCCGGGGCACGGACGAGCTGCCGCCCACCGACGGTCTGCGGTACGCCCTCGACGGCGCCCGGGTCATCGTCCGCCCGAGCGGCACCGAGCCGAAGCTCAAGTGCTACCTGGAGGTCGTCGTCCCGGTCGCGGACCACGCCGGCCTGCCGGAGGCCCGGTCCCGTGCGGCGCAGACCCTGGCGCTGCTCAAGAGCGACCTGTCGGCCGCGGCCGGCCTCTGATCCACCCCCCGCCGCACGGCCGGCGGGGTGCCCCACCCGGTGGCACCCCGCCGGCCGTTCCGCGTCGGCACCCCGCACCCGGCAGCCGCGCGTCACGGGCCGGCGGGCGCGGACGGCGGGTGGTGGACGGGGATGCGGTCCTCCGGGCTCGGCGCGGCCTCGCCGTGCCGGGCAGCGGTTCCCGTCCGCTCCCCCGCGTCTCCGCCCGGCGGGCGTCCCCCGGGCGGGACGCGTGTGCGCCTCGCGCCGTCCGGCGGCCCGACGTGAGCCGCCTCGGGCCGCACGCCCGCCATCCGGCGGAGCCCGGCCGTACGCGGCTCCCACCCGTGGCGGGACGGTGCGGGTGCGTGCCCGGGGCACGGGGCACCCGGCCGCGGCCCCTCACCGCCCCGCACCCGGACGCGGGCCGGCGGGCCCCTCCGGGGGGCGCCGCGGTCAGCCCACGGCCAGCGCGATCACCAGCAGCAGGACGCCGACGGCGACCGGGGCGATGACCTCGTAGGCCCAGCGCACGGTCACCTCGCCCTGCGACGTCGCGGCCTTCGCCCGTGCCTCGTGCAGGTCCTTCAGCTCGTCCATGATCCGGTCGCCCTCGGCCCGTACGGGCCCCTCCGCCTCCGCCTCGGGGCCGCCGGGCACGGACACCGGCGTCGGACCGAACAGCCCGCCGCCGCGGCGCTTGCCGCCGCGCCGCTGGTCGGACTCGATCCGCGCCTGCCGGCGGGCCGCCTGCTTGCGGGCCCGGAGGGACACGGGCACGGCCCAGAGCTGGTACGTGGTCCCGGAGGAGCTGGTGACCTCGTTGGTGAAGCCGGAGCGCAGCATCTCGACCTGGCCCCAGGGCAGCGCGACGACCCGCAGCGGGTTGCGGACGCGCAGCCGGTGGTCGTTGGCGAACACGGCGGGCCGCAGGGTGAAGGCGGCGATCGCCGGCAGGGCGAGGATCAGCAGGGCGAGCGCCAGCCACGGGGTGTTGCCGTGCCCGACGACGATCGCGTCGACGCCGAGCCAGCAGACGATGCCGAGCAGCAGGACACCGCCGACGATGCCCAGGGGGGACCGGTAGATCCGGTCCGGGGACGCGGGTGGCGACGGCTGCGGCGCCGGTGACGGGTGCTCCGGGGTGGTCATGGCCCCGATTGTGCACGACGACGCTCCCGGCGCACGCAGGCGGGCGACCCCCGGCCGCACGGGGCCGTCTGCCCGTGGACCCCGCGAGGGGCCTGCGGGGTCCACGGGGGCTCGCTTCGAGGCCCCTCGCCCGAGCCGTGCCCGGAAGACGAGCACCCGGGGGTGTACAGCCGCTACGCGCGTAGATATGCTCGTCTGGTGACCATGCCCACCAACGCACCCACCGCAGCCCACGCTCTCTCGGACGTCGCCGCGTCCGACGGCACGCTGCGCCGCTTCCTCCACGGGCTGCCCGGCGTCGACGCGGTCGGCCTGGAGGCACGCGCCGCCTCGCTCGGCACCCGCTCCATCAAGACGACCGCCAAGGCGTACGCCATCGACCTCGCCATCTCGATGGTCGACCTGACGACGCTGGAAGGCGCGGACACCCCGGGCAAGGTCCGGGCGCTCGGCGCCAAGGCGGTCCACCCCGACCCCACCGACCGCACCACGCCCAGCACGGCCGCCGTCTGCGTCTATCCGGACATGGTGGCCGTCGCCAAGGAGGCCGTCGCCGGTTCCGGCGTGAAGGTCGCCTCGGTCGCCACCGCCTTCCCCGCGGGCCGCGCCGCGCTCGACGTGAAGCTCGCGGACGTGCGGGACGCCGTCGCCGCAGGCGCCGACGAGATCGACATGGTCATCGACCGGGGCGCCTTCCTCGCGGGCCACTACCTGAAGGTGTACGACGAGATCGTCGCCGTCCGGGAGGCCTGCGGCACCTCGGCCCGTCTGAAGGTCATCTTCGAGACGGGCGAGCTGTCGACGTACGACAACATCCGCCGCGCCTCCTGGCTGGGCATGCTCGCCGGTGCCGACTTCATCAAGACCTCCACCGGCAAGGTCGCCGTCAACGCCACGCCCGCCAACACCCTGCTGATGCTGGAGGCGGTGCGCGACTTCCGCGCGCAGACCGGCGTCCAGGTCGGCGTGAAGCCCGCCGGCGGCATCCGCACCAGCAAGGACGCGATCAAGTTCCTCGTCCTGGTCAACGAGACCGTCGGCGAGGACTGGCTGGACAACCACTGGTTCCGCTTCGGCGCCTCCTCGCTCCTGAACGACCTGCTGATGCAGCGTCAGAAGCTGGCCACCGGCCGCTACTCCGGCCCCGACTACGTGACGGTGGACTGATCACCATGACCACGGACAAGACCATGGACAAGCGGTCCTCCGCATTCGAGTACGCCCCGGCGCCCGAGTCCCGCTCGGTCGTCGACATCGCCCCCTCCTACGGCCTCTTCGTCGACGGCGAGTTCACGGACGCGGCCGACGGCAAGGTCTTCAAGACGGTCAGCCCGTCGACCGAGGAGGTCCTCTCCGAGGTCGCGCAGGCCGGCGCCGAGGACGTGGACCGGGCCGTCAGGGCCGCCCGCAAGGCGTTCGAGAAGTGGTCGGCGCTGCCGGGCTCCGAGCGCGCCAAGTACCTGTTCCGCATCGCCCGGATCGTCCAGGAGCGCTCCCGCGAGCTCGCCGTCCTGGAGACCCTCGACAACGGCAAGCCCATCAAGGAGACCCGCGACGCGGACCTCCCACTGGTCGCCGCGCACTTCTTCTACTACGCGGGCTGGGCCGACAAGCTCGGTCACGCGGGCTTCGGCGCCGACCCCAGGCCGCTGGGCGTCGCCGGCCAGGTCATCCCGTGGAACTTCCCGCTGCTGATGCTGGCGTGGAAGATCGCCCCGGCGCTGGCGACGGGCAACACGGTGGTCCTCAAGCCGGCCGAGACGACCCCGCTGTCCGCGCTGTTCTTCGCGGACATCTGCCGCCAGGCGGGCCTGCCGAAGGGCGTCGTCAACATCCTCCCGGGCTACGGCGACGCGGGTGCCGCGGTCGTGGCGCACCCGGACGTGAACAAGGTCGCCTTCACCGGCTCCACCGGGGTCGGCAAGGAGATCGCCCGCACGGTCGCGGGCACCCGCAAGAAGCTCACCCTCGAACTGGGCGGCAAGGGCGCCAACATCGTCTTCGACGACGCCCCGATCGACCAGGCGGTGGAGGGGATCGTCAACGGCATCTTCTTCAACCAGGGCCAGGTGTGCTGCGCGGGCAGCCGCCTGCTGGTCCAGGAGTCGATCCAGGACGAGCTCCTGGACTCCCTCAAGCGCCGGCTGTCGACCCTGCGCGTGGGCGACCCGCTCGACAAGAACACCGACGTCGGCGCGATCAACTCGGCCGAGCAGCTGGCGCGGATCACCGCGCTCGCCGACCAGGGCGAGGCGGAGGGCGCCGAGCGCTGGTCCCCCTCCTGCGAGCTCCCCGAGAACGGCTACTGGTTCGCCCCGACGCTGTTCACGGGTGTCACCCAGGCGCACCGGATCGCCCGCGACGAGATCTTCGGCCCGGTCCTGTCGGTGCTGACGTTCCGGACCCCGGACGAGGCGGTCGCGAAGGCCAACAACACTCCGTACGGCCTGTCGGCGGGCATCTGGACCGAGAAGGGCTCGCGGATCCTCGCCGTCGCGAACAAGCTGCGCGCCGGCGTCGTCTGGTCCAACACGTTCAACAAGTTCGACCCGACCTCGCCGTTCGGCGGCTACAAGGAGTCGGGCTTCGGTCGCGAGGGCGGCCGACACGGCCTGGAGGCGTACCTCGATGTCTAACGACGTGTCCAACAGCGGCTCCGCCGCGCGGCGTCTTTCCGTCTTCAAGACCTACAAGCTGTACGTCGGGGGCAAGTTCCCCCGTTCCGAAAGCGGCCGGGTGTACGAAGTGACCGACTCCAAGGGCGACTGGCTGGCGAACGCCCCGCTCTCCTCCCGCAAGGACGCCCGCGACGCGGTCGTGGCCGCCCGCAAGGCCTTCTCGGCCTGGTCGGGCGCGACGGCGTACAACAGGGGCCAGATCCTGTACCGGATCGCCGAGATGCTGGAGGGCCGCCGGGGCCAGTTCGTGCGGGAGGTCGCGGAGGCGGAGGGCCTGTCGAAGTCGAAGGCCGCGGCCGTGGTGGACGCCGCCGTCGACCGCTGGGTCTGGTACGCGGGCTGGACCGACAAGATCGCCCAGGTGGTCGGCGGCGGGAACCCGGTCGCGGGCCCCTTCTTCAACCTGTCCTCCCCCGAGCCGACGGGCGTGGTCGCGGTCCTGGCCCCGCAGGAGTCGTCGTTCCTGGGCCTGGTGTCGGTGATCGCCCCGGTGATCGCGACGGGCAACACGGCCGTGGTGGTGGCGTCCGAGCGCGCCCCGCTGCCCGCCCTGTCCCTGGGCGAGGTCCTGGCCACCTCCGACCTGCCCGGCGGCGTGGTGAACGTCCTCTCCGGGCGGACGGCGGAGATCGCCGCGCCCCTCGCCTCCCACCAGGACGTCAACGCGATCGACCTCGCGGGTGCCGACGAGGCGCTGGCGAAGGAACTGGAGATCGCCGCGGCGGACAACCTCAAGCGCGTCCTGCGTCCACAGGCTGTGGACGGCGCGGCCGACTGGACGGCCGTGCCGGGCATCGACCGCATGACGGCGTTCCTGGAGACCAAGACGGTGTGGCACCCGACAGGCTCCCTGGGCGCGTCGGGCTCGTCGTACTGACCCCTCCGGCACGAGCCGAGAACCGCGCCGCCCTCCGCCCGGGGGGCGGCGCGGTCAACTCCGGCCGGCGCGGTCCAGTTCGCGGGTGACCGCTTGTTCGTTCCGGCCGAGCAGCGCCTTCTCCAGGCTGTGGTCGTCCGAGCGGGAGAAGCGCTCGCCCGATGCCACGTCCTCCTTGCTCAGCACGCGCCCGCACCACTCGCCCTGGTCGCCCGTGCGGTCGTCGAACGGGACGGCGGCGCCCTCGCCCAGCACGATCCACTCCTCGCCGGTCCAGCGCAGGGCGAGCACGTAGGTGTGGCCGCTCTCCAGCCGGGGAGCGTCCGTCGCCGTCCTCTTGATGCGCTCGCCCGTCCCCCGGGAGACCTGCCGGCCGGGCGCCGTCATGTCGAAGGACCGGCCCATCGGATGCCGGGGTTTCCTGGCCGACCAGAGCACGTCGTCGACGCGGAAGGTGACCGCCCGGTCGGTCTGGTAGCGGATCGGTCCTTTCGTGAAGTCGCGCCGGTGGATGTCCTGTTCCCGTGTCGCGGTGGCCACGAGGACGTGGTCGGCGTAGGTGATCCAGTCCTCCGCTGTCTGGGAGGGGTAGTAGTCCCCTGCGGCCCCGCACCCGACCACCGTGTCCAGACCGGTCCTGCCGACGAGGACGCCCGCGACGATCCCCGCGACGGCCAGACAGGCGGAGACCGGCCGGCTCGCCCCCGGGCCACCGAACGGAAGGCGCACGGTCACCTCACCCCCCGGGCGGAGGCGGTCGAGGAGACCATGGCGTAGGCGGTCTCGGCGCGGCGTGACTCGGGGGTTCCCTCCACGGCGTGGGCGAGGAAGTCGCACGTGGGGCCGGTGAAGGCGATCCGCCCGTCGTGCAGGACGGTCACGTGGTCGGCCTCCTCCGCGAGGTCGGCGACGTCGTGGGTCGACATCAGCACCCGGACATCAGCCGTGGCGAGGCCGACGATCAGATCCCGGAACACCCGCCGTTGGGTGGGGTCCATGCCGGCGGTCGGCTCGTCGAGAAGGAGTACGTCGGCCCCGTGCACCAGAGCGGAGGCCACACCGACTCGGCGGAGTTGGCCGCCCGAGAGCTGCTTCACCCTGACGTCGGCCCGGTCCGCCATCCCGACCCGGCCGAGCGCCGTGAGCGCGGCGTCCCAGGCGTCGGCCTTGTTCATCCCCTTGAGCCAGCCGGTGTACGCGACTTGTTCCCAGGCGGTCAGTCCGGTCATGGGGGTGATGGTCTGCGGCATCCACGCCACCTTCTTCAGGTAGGAGGAGTCGCGGGAGGCCAGGGGGCCCATGCGGACGGTTCCCGACCGGGGCTGGTGAAGGCCACCGGCCAGCTTCAGCAGGGTGGACTTGCCGGCGCCGTTGGGTCCCAGGAGCACGGTGAATCCGTCGGGCACGGTGTAGCAGAGGTCCCTGAGGATCGGCGGGTCGGCGCGTTTGTAGCCGAACGTGACGTTGTCGAGCTGTATGGACACGGGCGGGTCCTTTCAGGTGCGGCGGGTGCGACGAGCGCGTGCGTGGACCGTGAGTCCGGCGGCGAGGACGAACAGACAGAACCCGAGCGTGGGCAGGTGGCCGACGGGGTGCAGCGTGACGGCCCAGGGCCACGGGCGATCGATGTCGCGGTAACCGACGAACATGACCGCGAACACCCACCCCACGGGGACGACGGAGGCGGCCTGCTCCTGCACCGTGCGGGCCAGCAGCATGAGCCCGGCGAGGAACAGGGTGTTGCGGCCCGCCGCGGTCGCCTCCTGGGAGTCCGCGAGGGCTCCGACGAGCAGGCTCGCCAGCAAGGCGACCACGACGACGGCCAGCACGAGGGCCGTGTCCAGGGCACGCACGTCGCGCCGCGCGGTCGCCTCGATGTCGGGCACTCCCTGAGCGAGGCTGTGGGCGAGTGTGGACGTGATGATCAGGGGTGTCATCTGCATGAGGAACACCCGGTTTCCGCCCGCGGCCAGCAGGCTGGGCAGTTGGATGTACTGGTCGTGCGCCACCGCGACGATCAGCGCGAACACGGCGAGTGCGGGGGCCAGCACGGCCTGGACACGGCGGACCTTGAGCCACAGGGTCACCGGGTGGCCTCCTGTACGAGGCGGCAGGCCTTGGCCTGTTCCGCGTGGAACCAGGCTGTCTGCTGCGCCGCCGGCAGCTTGCGGGCGTCGCGGGCTCGTTGCTCCACCTTGGCCAGGACCTGGTCGGGGTTCTGGAAGGTGCCGCCGTACTCACCACGCCGCCATGCCACATACGGCTCATCGGCGTCGACGACCGTCGCGGCCCACAGCAGCGCGGCATCGTGGTTGACGACCCAGGCGGCCGACCGACCGTCCTCGAACGAGGTGGGGAAGGCGCAGGGGAACCGCACCGAGCTGAGCAGGACGCCGTATCGGACGGCGATCATGCCGGGGCCGTTCTTCCCTGCCTGCTGCGACAGCGGCAGCCACCAGGTGGAGCGGGTCGAGGCCTTCTTGCGGCGCCCGTTGAGCAGATTGTCCGAGACCGTCTCCGGCATGGTGACATTCACCCCGGCCTGCCGCAGTGCGCCGAGGGAGCGGACGATCTCGTTGCGCACCTGCTCGAGCCGATCACCGGCGCCACCGGTCTCGGCCACACACACCCGGGGGGCGGTGCCGGTGCACCGGGCGGCGGCGTGGCCCGCGCTGATCGGCCCGTCGCCGTAGCCCCACCCGGAGGCGGCGTGCGCGCACAGGACCATCACCACGACGGCGCCGATCCCCGTCGCACTACGGACGCGGCGCTGAACGGCGCGGGTCGCGGGCAGCCACCACACCGCCAAGGACGCGGCCGCGGACGCGGTGAACAGGAACGGGACGAGCAGGGTGAGCGCCTTGTACTGCTCACCGAAGTCCGGGACCGTGTCCGGCGCGCCGGACACGTGGCGCAGCCACACCGGTTCCACCTGTCCCGTCTCCACGATCAGGTAATAGACCACGACGGCGGACAAGGGAGCGGAGATCAGCCGCGGGGTGAGGTGCCCGAGGGCGCAACCGATGACCGCCCATGCGACGACCAGCCCCATACCGAGCAGCAGCGGTGCGAGAGCCGCCGGAGTGGGCAGGAGGCGGGTCTCGATCAGGCGCATCGCCACCGGCAGGCCGAGGATGAGCCAGCCCGCGGCCACCACGGGGGCGAGGGTGTGGGCGGCGACCCTGTTGCGACTGCGTCCCGGAGCCAGGTCCCACACTCCGTCGCGCCTCAGCCGCCCTCCTTCCCAGACGGCGAGACCGCATGTGAGGGCGTAGGCGAAGGGATAGAAGTAGAAGAGGGACTGGGCCACCTGGTCCGGCGCCCACAGGGGGCCCCCGACAACCTCCTCGTAGGGGTCTTCGAGATGCAGGGCGTGGAAGAAGTAGAAGACGACGATGCCGACCCAGACGGGTGCGGTCCACACCGCCGAGGTGGTGCGCAGACGGGCTCGAAGGTTCAACAGACGACACCGCTCTCGAACAGGACGGGGCCGGGAAGCGTCCGTGCGACGCTTCCCGGCCTCAACGACGTTGCGTGAACCAAGACGCTCAGTCGGCCTTCGTGGTGTCCACGTACACCTTCTTCACGTTCAGGTTGGCCTTGGTGTAGATGGAGCCGTTCAGCGCGGGAATGGTGAAGTACCGGTTGTCACCGCCGGTGTAGTGCGCGCTCCACTCGCCCCGGGAGGTCTTCGTCGACCCCTTGAAGCAGTTGGTGAACGTCTTCATCCCCATGTCCTTGTCGCGGGCGAAGGGGATGGCCTGCCACAGCTTCACGCCGACCGAGCGGCCGGTGGTGCCCACCATGGAGCAGCCGGTGAACTTGATCTCGGTGTAGTCGTTGTCCGCCCAGTGACGCGACTCCTTCGACCCGGGCGCCCACCCGGAGAGGTGGCTGGTGAAGTTCCGCGGCGGCATCCGGCCCGGCTCCGGGCTGCCGTACAGCTGGAACTGTCCCTCCTCGCCGGCGTTGAACGGCCGAGGGCGTCCGAGTCCCGCAGTCGGCGCAGGGGCCGTCACGCAGGTTCCGTCTCCGGTCCGAAGCGCTGCCGGTAGGCCGAGGGGGTGAGTCCCGTCTCGCGGCGCAGCAGTGTGCGGAAGTTGGCCGCGGTGCCCAGTCCGCTGCGGCGGGCGACGGCGTCGATGCGGGTGTCTCCGCGTTCGAGGAGCCGGCGGGCGAGCGTGACGCGTTCCGCGGTCAGCCACGCGAGGGGCGTGGTGCCCAGCTGCGTGCGGAACCGGCGGTGGAGCGTGGTGGTGCTGACCGCCGCTTCGGCGGCCAGCGCCGCGACGGTGAGCGGCGTGTCGAGCCGTTCCTGGGCCCAGGCCAGGAGGGGGGCCAGGGATTCGTCGGGCAGGTCGGGCATGGGACGTTCGATGAACTGTTTCTGTCCGCCGTCCCGGTGGGCGGGGAAGACGAGGCGGCGGCTGATCGTGTTGGCGGTCTCCGCGCCGTGGTCGCGCCGGATGACGTGCAGGCCGAGGTCGAGGGCGGCGGCGCTGCCCGCCGAGGTGAGGATGTCGCCGTCGTCGACGAAGAGGACGTCCGGTTCGACGCGGACACCGGGGTAGCCGGAGCGGAGGAGTTCTGCGCACTGCCAGTGCGTGGTCGCCCGGCGCCCGTCGAGGACGCCGGCCTGGGCCAGGGCGAACGCGCCGGTGCAGAAGGAGACCAGCCGCGCGCCTCGGGCGTGGGCGCGGCGTATGACGTCGAGTACGGCCGGGTGACGGGGCCGGCCGACGTCGGGCCTGCTCGGAATGATCAGGGTGTCGGCGGTGTCGGCGGCTTCGAGGTCCGCCGCCTCGGTGAGGGTGAAGAAGCGGTCGCGCATGACCGTGCGGTCGTGTGCCGCGCACACGGTGAAGTCATAGAGGTCACGCGCGAGTTCGGGCCTCGGCAGGCCGAACAGTTCGGTGGCGCAGCCGAGTTCGAAGGGATTGGTGTTCCCGTCCACGATCACTGCCACACGGTGCAGGCGGCGCGTCGAAGCGACATGGAAGGATTCTTGCGACATGCGCCTGTTCTAGCACTCACGCACCGAGGCGGTCCTGCCCGAGGATGATCGGTGAGCGACACCTCGCCGCCCGCCGCGGGCCTGCGACAGGTCGCTCTTCCCGGTAGTCCTTGCGCCCGAGAGGGAGACATACGCATGCCATTAGTTCGACGTACATCAATGCTGGCGGGAATCGTGGCCGGAGTGCTGGCGCTCACCGCCTCGCCGGCCTCCGCGGCCAAGCACCGCACCCTGACTCTGGACGCCGGCGATCCGCTGGCGGCGAAGTTGCTGGAGGTGTGCGACCTTCTGGCCGACCCGGTGCGGCCCCAGACGCCGAATCTGCCGCCCACGTGCATCATGACGTACACCCCGACGCAGTATCAGACCTCCGCCGGGCCCGAGCACCCGGTCGGTGACCGTGTCTTCAACTACGGCTCCACAACGGTCACCCACACGCTGGGCTGGTCGGACACGGTGACGAGCTCGGACAGCTTCGCGGTCGGCTCCTCGGCCAAGTCCAGCATCTGGAAGGCGGCGGAGATCGGGGTGACCGCCACGTACACGAAGACCTGGACGCGGTCGAGCACCGTCTCGCAGACGGACAGTCTGCCGGTCCCGGCCTGCACCGTGGGCTGGTTCGGCAGGGCCGCGGAGATGGGTACCGCCACCGGGAGCCTGAAGCTGGACTTCATGACGCCGTTCAGACCCACGAGGAAGAGCAAGAAGGAGTACCGCTACTTCGTGATCGAGAACAGCACCTTCACCGCGCCCACCGGCAATGGCGCCATCATCGCGCGCTCTCGCGCGATGACGCCTCAGGAACGGACGTCCTGCGCTTCCTGACAGCTTCAGGACAACCGCGGTCCGCCGGACGTGAGGCACGAGCCGGGGCGGGGGCGTCGGCACGGCGAGGAGAAGGCGCGAGGACCGCGGCCGCCCCGCCCCGGCGCCCGATCCCGTGCCGGCAGCCCTCGCGTGACGGCACTTCAGGCCCGTGATCACGCTCTCGCCGGGACGGCACCGGGGCGCGTGAGGTAGGGCGCAGTGCACGGCCCCGGCCGCACAACCCGTCGACGGCCTGCCGGGGCGGGCGGCGCCGCCCGTCCCGGCGGGTCCGTCCCGGCGGGTCCGTCCCGGCGGGTCCGTCCCGGCGGGTCCGTCCCGGCCGAGGGCCCGCCACCACCGCGTCCGCACGCCCGGGGCGTCCCCCGACCCCGCCCGGGCACCGTGGCGCCGCGCCGTCCGGCAGCCGCACCGCCCCGCCCCGCCCCGCCCCCAGCCCGAGACCGAGAGCGAGACCGATGCCGTCGCCCTGGACGGACAGGACCGTCCCAGCAGCTCCCACGGAGACCACCACTATGACCTCCACGACGAACTCACCCGAGCTCACAGGCACGCCCGCCCCGCACGTCGCTCCCGTCCCCTCCACGGTCCTGATCGACGAGCAGGCGCTCGGGGACTTCCTGAACGCCGCGGTCGGCACGTACCGGCTCATCACCGCCGAGGCACCCCTGCCCTGCTTCGCACTGCTCCTCGGCCAGGCGGAGGCGACGACGTTCCACGTGCGGCGCGTCGCCTTCGGCCGCAACGCCCGCACCAGCGACCCGGCGGCCCGGCAGGAGTTCGCCGACACGATCGTGCCGCGGTTCGGGCCGGCCTACGAGAACGAGCACCGCGGCTGGTGGATGGACTCCACCGACCTGCTCGGCGCGGCCCGTGAGGCGGAGGACGCGGGGCTGGACCTGCTCGGCTCCATCCACATGCACCCTGACTGGCATCACCTGGGACCGCCGTCGGCGCACGGTCAGGTGCTCAGCGAGCGCCCGACGCCGATGGACCGCCATCTCTTCGACCAGGCGGGCTGGCCCCTCAACGTCATCTGCTACCTGGAACGCCGGGGCGACGCCTTCTACCACGCACTGGCGGCCTGGGCACCCGCCCCGCTGGACGCCTCCGGCGGCGGGTGCGCCGCACTCGACCTGCGTGTCCGCACCAGCATTCCGCCCGGGGGCGTGACCGGCATGCCCGAACCCGACCCGACGGCGGACGCCGATGCCGGGGCAGGCGTCCGCCGGGAGGACGTCCGGGCGATCCACGCCCTGTGGGACGACATGCGCCGTGCCTGGGCCGAAGGTGATGCCGGACGATTCGCCGCGAGCTTCGCGGAGGACTGCGACTTCACGACGGTACGAGGCGACAGGCCGACGGGCCGGGCCGGCATCGAAGCCGGACACGCGGCCCTCTTCCGCGGGCCCTACGCGGGCACCGCGCTCGGCACCCGCGTGACGGCCGTCCGCTTCCTCCGTCCCGGCCTCGCCACCGTCGACGTGGAGTCGACCGTCGGAGCACCCGGCAGCACGGCGCCGACCCGCACCCACGCGCTGGCGGTCGTGGAGCGGACGCCGCAGCGCACGTGGCTGATCCGGGCCTTCCACAACATGATCCCCGCGCCCCGCCCCGCGCGGCGGGCGCCCGAACCCGAGGAGTCCCCGTTGACCGAACCCACCGCCCGTCCGAAGCTGCGCCACCTGGCCGTCGTCGCCCGCGCCCCCGAGAAGCTCGCCGCGTTCTACTCCTCGGTCTTCGGGATGGAGCTGTTCCACCGCGATCCCGACGGCAGCTGCTTCCTCTCCGACGGGTACCTGACCCTGGCCCTGATCAAGCACCGGCTCGACGGCGAGACACCCGTCGGGATGAACCACTTCGGTTTCCACGTCGAGAACACGGCCGACGTGTCCGACGCCCTGGTCGCGGCCGGCACCCCGAAGCCCGCGGAGCGCTTCACCGACCGCCCCTACGCCGAGTACCGGGCGATGGATCCGGAGGGCAACTGGTTCGACCTCTCCGCACACGGCTTCGGCGGCCCGCGTCCGCCTGCCGGTCCCGCCGGTCCCGCCGCTGCCTGACCGGCGGAAGGTGATCGGGTCGGCCGAGGCCCAGGGGCCGGGTCCGTCGCCGGCCGAGCCCGTCGGGCGGACCGCCGGGGCGACCGGGCGCGAGGGCGGCACGCGCGAGCACCCGCTTCGGCCGATCGTCACCGCCGTACCGGCGAACCTCGTGCCGGCCACGGACCACGACCCCGACGGCCCGACGGCTGCCGGGGTCGTGTTCACGGAGTTCGATGCCGACGGCGGCGTCGCCCTCATGCACATCACCGACGTCGCGCGAACGTGCTCCCCGGCAGCTCGGATCGTGCGCTCAGCCGCCCAGCTGGCCCGCCGCCTGCCCCAGCACCGGCAGGCCGCCGATCGACTGCGCCTGTGCCACCGGTCCGGTCACCGCCTGGGTCGTCAGCGGCTGGAAGTCCGCTACCTGGGTCCCCACGCTGTTGTCCAGCGGGTCCACCCCCGTCCCCGCGAGAGGGTTGGGCTTGAGACCGGCGACCGGGCCGGTGGCGTACTGCACCGACCCCGTCAACGCGGCCACGCCCGACTGCGGGTCGATCGCGCCGAGCGAAGTCGGCCGGGTGCGCAGCACGTCGACGACAGGCTCGGCGTCGGCGGCGCTCGCCGCGCCCGCGCCCGCGCCGAGAGCGACCCCCGCGGTCGCGAGGGCGACCAGGGCACGTCGGCCGTTCAGGGTCGGGGAAGACTGGGAAGAGCCGTGCTGGGCCATCGCCACCGCCACCTCTGCTGGAGTTCTGCTACGGGAAGTAATCGGGTCGACGCGAAGCGTAGTTGAGGTGTGACGCGCGCTTCAAAGCCGACCCGCGGGGTCGTTCGGCGGCCGGGCGATGCCTCACACTGGTGTCCCGTGAGTTCCCATCCGCCCGCACCCGCGCGAGTCGTGCTGCTCTGCGGCCCCTCCGGCTCCGGCAAGTCCCTCCTCGCGGCCCGCTCCGGCCTTCCGGTGCTGCGCCTCGACGACTTCTACAAGGAGGCGGACGACCCCACGCTGCCCCTGGTGGCCGGGAGCTCCGACATCGACTGGGACGACCCCCTCTCGTGGGACGCGGACGCGGCCGTCGCCGCGATCGCCGAGCTGTGCCGCACCGGCCGCACCGAGGTTCCGGTGTACGACATCTCGCTCAGCGCCCGCACCGGCGTGGAGAGCGTCGGCACCGGCGGCGCCCCTGTGTTCATCGCCGAGGGCATCTTCGCCGCCGAGATCGTCGGCCGCTGCCGCGAACTGGGTCTCCTCGCCGACGCGCTGTGTCTGAGCCGCGGGGCCGTCACCACCTTCCGGCGCCGTTTCCTGCGCGACCTGAAGGAGGGCCGCAAGTCGGTGCCCCTGCTGCTGCGCCGCGGCTGGCGGCTGATGCGCGCCGAGCGTTGCATCGTGGCCCGGCAGACGGCCCTGGGCGCGTACGCCTGCGACCGGGACGAGGCGATGGCCCGGCTGACGGCGGCCGCGCGGCCGGCCGCCTCCCCCGCCGCGGCGTGACCGCCGTGCGGCCGGTGGGGCGGCGCGGTCGGTAGCCGGGCAGCGCACATGCGAAACGGGACTGGACGGACCCCCCGGCCCTCCAGTCCCGCTTCTTCTCCCCGTGTCCCCCGTGACCCCCCTTTTTTCTTCGCTCCCCCGTGCCCCCCGTTGCCCCCCCCCAGAGCCCCGTTCTCCCCCGTCGGGGCCCCGTTCTTCCTCCGTGCCTCTCGTCGTCAGGCGACGAGTTCGCCGAAGGCGTCCGACTCGTCACGGCCGAAGCTGAGGACGTCGTCCTCGCGCAGCCGGCGCAGCGACCGCCAGATGCTGGACTTCACCGTGCCGACACTGATGTCGAGTATCTCGGCGATCTCCGGGTCGGTGCGGCCCTCGTAGTAGCGCAGGACCAGCATCGTCCGCTGGAGTTCCGGCAGCCGGGCCAGGGCCTGCCACAGGACCGTGCGCAGTTCGGTGCCGCGCATCGCGTCCGTGTCGCCGGCCGTCTCCGGCAGTTCCTCGGTCGGGTACTCGTTCAGCTTGCGGCGGCGCCACGCGCTGATGTGCAGGTTCGTCATGGTGCGGCGCAGGTAGCCCCCGACCGCGGCCTTGTCGGTGATCCGGTCCCAGGCCCGGTACGTCGAGAACAGCGCGCTCTGGAGCAGGTCCTCGGCCTCGAAGCGGTCGCCGGTCAGGTGGTAGGCGGTGGCGTACAGGGAGGCGCGGCGCTCCTGGACGTAGGCGGTGAATTCCGCCTCCGACCGTGAGCGGCGCTCCCCCTGGTCCTCCCTGTACGCGGCTCCCCCGTGCGTCTGCCCCGTGTGCGTGTCGACCACCGCCATGTAGGGCTGAGACCCCTGCTGCGCATGGGCGGTGTGCTGACGTCCGGTACCGCGAGCGCATCCGCGCCCACCGGACTTCTCCGGACCCCGGTGCGCGTTCACGTCGTGCAGACGCGTGACCACTGCGCTGGTGCTGGTGCTGTGCAGCGTGTTCATCTCGCGCCCCCCGTCGTGGAGTTCCGGTGTCCGTTCGTGCTGTGCTTCTTGCTTGTCGAAAAGACTGCCGCGGCGACTTCATCGCCGTGTCCGCCGACTGTCACAGACCTGTCACAGGGGTCCGGAACAGCCTCGTCCAAGATCACCGGACCGCTTCGGGCCCGGGCGTCACCGCTTCCCGGACCCGTGGGTCGAACAGCGGCCCCTCCATGGGCCAGAATGAGGCCGTGCCTTCCCTGTTGCTGATCGAGGACGACGACGCCATCCGCACGGCCCTGGAGCTCTCACTGACGCGCCAGGGACACCGGGTGGCGACCGCTGCCAGCGGTGAGGACGGTCTGAAGCTGCTGCGCGAGCAGCGGCCGGATCTGATCGTGCTGGACGTGATGCTGCCCGGCATCGACGGTTTCGAGGTGTGCCGGCGCATCCGGCGCACCGACCAGCTGCCGATCATCCTGCTGACCGCGCGCAGTGACGACATCGACGTCGTCGTCGGGCTGGAGTCCGGGGCCGACGACTACGTCGTCAAACCGGTCCAGGGGCGTGTGCTCGACGCCCGGATCCGGGCCGTGCTGCGCCGCGGCGAGCGGGAGTCGAACGACGCGGCGGCCTTCGGCAGCCTGGTCATCGACCGTGCCGCGATGACCGTGACGAAGAACGGGCAGGACCTCCAGCTCACGCCGACCGAGCTGAGGCTGCTGCTGGAGCTGAGCCGGCGGCCGGGGCAGGCGCTGTCCCGGCAGCAGTTGCTGCGGCTGGTGTGGGAGCACGACTACCTGGGCGACTCCCGGCTGGTGGACGCCTGCGTCCAGAGGCTGCGCGCCAAGGTGGAGGACGTGCCCTCGGCCCCGACGCTGATCCGTACCGTGCGTGGTGTCGGCTACCGCCTGGACCCGCCTCAGTGACGACACGGCAAGGGGGTGTCCGCGGCTGGGCCGCGGATCGTGGAAAGGGTCTGTCGCGGCTGCGCTTCACCAGCCTGCGACTGCGGCTGGTCGTCGTGTTCGGCCTGGTGGCGCTGACGGCCGCGGTGTCGGCCTCCGGGATCGCCTACTGGCTCAACCGGGAGGCCGTGCTCACGCGCACCCAGGACGCGGTGCTGCGCGACTTCCAGCAGGAGATGCAGAACCGTGCCGGCGCGCTGCCCGCGCACCCGTCGCAGGACGAGCTGCAGCACACCGCGGGCCAGATGGCCAACAGCAGCCAGCGGTTCAGCGTGCTGCTCGTCGCGCAGGACTCGGGCGGCAGGACGGTGTACGGCAACTCCGGCGGCCTGAACGGCTTCTCCCTCCAGGACGTGCCGGAGTCGCTGCGCACGGCGGTGAACAAGCAGCAGAAGGTCACCTCCGCCAACAAGTACCCCTATCACCTGTACTGGCAGCGGGTCGTCGACGACGGCACGCCGTACCTGGTCGCCGGGACGAAGGTGATCGGCGGCGGGCCGACCGGCTACATGCGCAAGTCGCTGGAGCCGGAGGCGAAGGACCTCAACTCGCTGGCCTGGTCCCTGGGCATCGCCACCGGCCTGGCGTTGATCGGCGCGGCGCTCCTGGCGCAGGCCGCCGCCACGACGGTGCTGAAGCCGGTGCACCGGCTCGGCATCGCCGCGCGCCGGCTCGGCGAGGGCAAGCTGGACACCCGGCTGCGGGTGTCGGGGACGGACGAACTGGCCGATCTGTCGCGGACCTTCAACAACGCCGCGGAGGCGCTGGAGAAGCGGGTGGCGGACATGGCCGCGCGGGACGACTCGTCCCGGCGGTTCGTGGCGGACATGAGCCACGAGCTGCGCACGCCGCTCACCGCGATCACGGCCGTGACCGAGGTGCTGGAGGAGGAGCTGGACTCCGAGAGCGGCGGCATCGACCCGATGATCGAGCCCGCGGTGCGGCTGGTGGTGAGCGAGACGCGGCGGCTGAACGACCTGGTGGAGAACCTGATGGAGGTCACCCGCTTCGACGCGGGCACCGCCCGTCTGGTGCTGGACGACGTCGACGTCGCCGACCAGATCACCGCCTGCATCGACGCCCGCGCCTGGCTGGACGCCGTCGAGCTGGACGCCGAGCGCGGCATCCACGCCCGGCTCGACCCGCGCCGGCTGGACGTCGTCCTCGCCAACCTCATCGGCAACGCGCTCAAGCACGGCGGATCGCCGGTGCGGGTGTCGGTACGCGCGTCGCAGGACGAGGTGGTGATCGCGGTCCGCGACCACGGGCCGGGCATCCCCGAGGACGTCCTCCCGCACGTCTTCGACCGGTTCTACAAGGCCAGCGCGTCCCGCCCGCGCTCCGAGGGCAGCGGGCTCGGCCTGTCCATCGCCCTGGAGAACGCGCACATCCACGGCGGCGAGATCACCGCCGCCAACTCCTCCGAGGGCGGCGCGGTGTTCACGCTGCGGCTGCCGCGGGACGCGTCGGAACTGACGCGGCGCACCGATGAGGGGGAGACATCCGAGGGGGAAGCCAAGTGACCGTCAAACGCCTGCTCGCGCTCCCCCTGCTGGGCGTGCTGCTGGCCGGGTGCGGGATCCGCGCCACGGAGGTCCCGACCGACTTCGGGGCGGCACCCTCGCGGGTGCACTGCTCGCTCGGGCCGGGGTCCTCCTCCGGGGTGTCGCTCGGGGTGCCGGTGCAGGTGTTCCTGCTGTGCGGGTCCTCGCTGGTGGCCGTCGACCGGACGGTGCGCGTGCCGGACGGCGCCGCGGACTCGCGGCGGCGGGTGCTGGTCGCGCAGGGCCTGCTGGACCAGTTGGCCCAGACGCCGTCGGCCTCCGAGAAGGAGGCCGGTTACACCACCGACGTGCGCGGTGGGACGACCGTGTCGGGCCCGGGTCAGAAGGACCCCGAGGACGCGCTGCGCCTGAGCACCCCTCCCGACGAGCTCACCTCCTACGCCCTCGCGCAGATCGTGTGCACGTTCTCCGACTCCGCCGCGGCCGAGGGCGACGGCTCGGTCGTCCTGGGCGGCCCGGGGGGCGAACCGCTGCGCCGCTACGAGTGCACCGACGAGGTCCGCTCCCGCCCGGGCACGAAGGAACCGCCCTCCACGGAGGTCGCGGGAGACTGACCCGGCCGGGGGGCGGCCCTCCCGTGTGGCGGACACCTCATGGGCGGATCGGGCCACAGGCCGGAACCGATCCTGCCGGGGTCGGCGTCTAGGGGGGCGTGCAGCGTCAAGGCTCCATCGGCGGCAGCGCCGCTCTCCGCATCCGGGTGACAGGAGGCGTCCTCCTCCTCGCGCACCTCGCCATCGTCGCCTGGCTCACGCTGCGACCGCTCGACGTGCCCTGGGTGATGCCCCCCAACCTGCGCCCCTTCGCCGGTATCCGCGCCGACGCGGCCCTCGGCTGGGCGCAGGCGGTGCGGCGGATCGGTGCGGGGCTGGCGCTGCTCGCTCCGCTGGGGGTGCTGCTGCCGATGGTGCACGGCCGGCTCGGCGGCTCTCGACTGGGCTCCCTGGCCCGTACCGTCACCGCCGGGGCGCTGCTGTCGCTGGGGATCGAACTGCTGCAGACCGGCGTGCCCGGTCAGGTCGTGGACGTGGACTCGCTGCTGCTGAACACGGTCGGTGTCGCCCTGGCCCACCTCGCGATCGTCCCGGCGGGCCGCGGCCTGCTCCGCCGCAGGACGGCGCGCGCCGCGCTGCACCGGGAGGAGCCGGCTCAGGGTCGGACCCCGACGATTCCCAGGGTCGGCGTCGCCCCGTAGATCGACGCCGCTCCCCCTGCGTGTGCGTACGGTGGAGACAGATGGGCAGCCGGCCCATCGGCACCGGCCGCCGGCAGGCGCCGGGCCCGGCGTCTCCCGGCACCGACCGGGCGGCCACGGGAGCGGCCCGGCACAGAGCGGTCCCGGCCGGCGCCCCCACCGACACGCGCACGCACACAACCACCGGACACCGGACACCGACAGGAGCCGTCATGACCACCCTCGCCCGCCCCACCAACGGCCGCATGATCGGCGGCGTGTGCGCCGCCCTGGCCCGGCGCTTCGGCACCTCCGCGACGACGATGCGGGTGATCTTCCTGCTGTCGTGTCTGCTGCCGGGCCCTCAGTTCCTGCTCTACATAGCGCTGTGGATCCTGCTGCCCTCGGAGGACAAGACACGCACGGCCTGGTGACCGGCCGCGCACACGCCGACGGGGCGCACCTCCACAGGGCAGGGGGGTGCGCCCCGTCGGCTCGTTTCCGGCGGTTCGCTCAGCCGCCCAGCGGGAGGCCGTTCAGGCCGACGCCCTGCGTCGGCAGCGTCTTCCCCACCGGAAGCCCGCCGAGCAGGCCGGCGACCGGGGCGGTCGGACCGTCGGAGAACACCTTCTGCGCGGCCGGCTGCGCGGCGGTCAGGCCCGCGTCGACCGCGGACTTGCCCCGGGTCAGCGCCTTGGTGGCACCTGGCAGCGCCTGGGGGGCGTTCTCCGCCGGCAGAGTGCGGGTGACACCGTCCAGCGCCTGGCCGGCGTCCGGGACGGCGGGGGCGGCGTTGGCGGCACCGGCACCCGCGGCGGCGAAGGCGGCACCGAGGGCGGCGACACCGAGGGTCTTGGCAGCAGACTGCTTCATGAAATGAGTCCTCGTAATGGAATGACGGGGATACGAGCGGTCCACGACCGTAAACACGCCCTGGCACACACCGCAAACATCGAAATGCGGACGGATGGTGAACGTCCGCCCGCATTCGTGACCCGGAAAATGTCCCCGTCAGTCGCCGGACCCGGGGAAACCGCTAGTGGCGGGCGTCTGCTGGAACAGCCATTCGGATTTCAGTTCTGCATATCCGGGCTTGATGACGTCATTGATCATCGCGAGCCGTTCATCGAAAGGAATGAATGCTGATTTCATCGCATTGACGGAGAACCACTGCATGTCGTCGAGCGTGTAACCGAATGCCTCGACAAGGTGCTCGAATTCCCGGCTCATGCTGGTGTGGGACATCAGGCGGTTGTCGGTGTTGACCGTCGCACGGAAGTGCATCCGGCGCAGCAGCCCGATCGGGTGCTCGGCATAGGAGGAGGCGGCGCCGGTCTGGAGGTTGGAGCTCGGGCACAGCTCCAGCGGGATCCGCTTGTCGCGGACGTAGGACGCCAGCCGTCCGAGGGTGACCCCGCCGTCGTCGTGGACCTCGATGTCGTCGATGATGCGCACGCCGTGCCCGAGCCGGTCGGCGCCGCACCACTGGAGGGCCTGCCAGATGGACGGCAGGCCGAAGGCCTCGCCGGCGTGGATGGTGAAGTGGTTGTTCTCCCGCTTGAGGTACTCGAAGGCGTCCAGGTGCCGGGTGGGCGGATAGCCGGCTTCCGCGCCCGCGATGTCGAAGCCGACCACGCCGCGGTCCCGGTGGCGGTTGGCGAGTTCGGCGATCTCCAGGGACCGCGCGGCGTGGCGCATCGCGGTCAGCAGGGCGCCGATGCGGATGCGGTGGCCGTTGTCCCGGGCGATCTCCTCACCCTGCCGGAAGCCCTCGTTGACGGCCTCGACGACCTCCTCCAGGGTCAGCCCGCCGTCCAGGTGCTGCTCGGGGGCGTACCGCACCTCGGCGTAGACGACGCCGTCCTCGGCCAGGTCCTCCGCGCACTCGCGGGCGACGCGCCGGAGGGCCTCGCGGGTCTGCATGACGGCGACGGTGTGGGAGAAGGTCTCCAGGTACCGTTCGAGTGAGCCGGAGTCGGCGGCCTCGCGGAACCAGAGGGCGAGCTTGTCGGGGTCGGTGTCGGGGAGTCGGGTGTACCCGCTGTCGCGGGCGAGTTCGACGATCGTGCCCGGGCGGAGCCCGCCGTCGAGATGGTCGTGCAGCAGAACCTTGGGCGCCCGGCGGATCTGGTCCGGCGTCGGAGTCGTGCCCGTCCGAATGGTCTGGCTCGTCATCTTCGCACTGTAACGCCTACGCGCGTAGACGGCGTGTTGTACACATCCGTCGATACGTAACAGTGACCCGACGGACGGGTGGCGTACACCCTCACTTCTGACACTGTTCTGCCATGGCACAGCAAGCGACGCCGCTTCGCACGGCGCGGCTGGGGCGGGCGTTCGGTCCGGAACCGACGACGGTGAGCGGGGTGGTGCTGCTGCTCCCCGGCGGCGACGCGGTGTCGGCCCGCAGACCCTCCCCCATGCTCGCGACCGCCTCCGTCAGGGCGTTGGGCCGCCGGCTCGCCCGCGCGGGGCGCACCGAGCAACTGGCCGTCCACGTCGTCCACTACCGGTACCGCGGCTGGAACGGCAGCGACGCCAACCTGGCCGGTGACGCGACCTGGGCGGCAGACGAGGTCGTGCGCCGCTACGGCGACGTCCCCGTCTGCCTCGCCGGGCTGGACATGGGGGCCCGGGCGGCGCTGCGGGCGGGCGGGCACGAGGCCGTCAACTGCGTCCTGGCGATCGCCCCTTGGCTGCCGGAGGACGACGTGGCCGCACCACCCGAACCGGTGAAGCAGCTGGTGGGCCGCCGGGTGATGCTGGTGCACGGCACGAACGACGAGCGCACGGACCCCGAGCTGTCGTTCCGGCTGGCCGTACGGGCGAAGAAGGCCAACCGGGACGTGTGCCGGTTCGAAGTCCATTCCGACCGGCACGGATTGCAGCAGCACCGCGACGAAGTCGTCGCTCTGGCCGAGGACTTCGTCATGGGGGCCTTGTTCGGGCAGGCGTTCTCGCGTCCCGTGGAGGACGCGTTCGCGGCCCCGCCGCCGATCGGCTTGCGGATGCCGCTGGCCTCGGGGTTCGGCAGGTCGCTGCGGCGGTAGCCGGCTGCCGCCCCTCCCGTGGGGCCGTCAGCCGGGCAGCAGATGCCCCCGCCGCGACAGCAGGAACTTCTTGAAGGCCGCCACCGGCGGGGTGTCCGGGTGGCCCGCCGGCCAGGCGACTCCGATCTCGCGCACCGCGCGCGGGGCGGTGACCGTCAGTTCCACCACGCCCGGGCGGGG
Organism: Streptomyces actuosus; assembly: GCF_016921115.1. Taxonomy (GTDB): domain Bacteria; phylum Actinomycetota; class Actinomycetes; order Streptomycetales; family Streptomycetaceae; genus Streptomyces; species Streptomyces actuosus_A. Next base: position 301,362 of record NZ_JAFFZS010000005.1, on the reverse strand, counting down.
CACGGCGGGCGGCGGCAGGAGGGCCACGCCCAGGCCCGCGGCCACCAGCCCGCGCAAGGTCTCCGCCTCCTCGCCCTCGAAGGCCACCCGCGGCCGGAAGCCCGCCTCCGCGCAGAGGTCGTCGGTGATGCGGCGGAGGCCGTAGCCCGGCTCCAGGGTCACGAACGTCTCCTCGGCGGCCTCGGCGAGGCGGATGCGGCGGCGGCCGGCGAGGCGGTGGTCGGCCGGGACGACGAGACGGAGCTTCTGCTCGTCCAGGCGGCGGGCGACGAGATCGGGGGCGTCGGGGACCGGCGAGGTGAGGCAGAGGTCGAGCTCTCCCGCCCGCAGGCCCTCCAGCATGGCCTCGCCGTAGTTCTGCACGAGGCTGAAGCGGACGCGGGGGTGGTCGGCCCGGAAGGCCTGGAGGAGACCGGGGACGGTCTCGGCGCCCATGGTGTGCAGGAAGCCGAAGGCGACCTTGCCGCCGGCCGGGTCGGCGTCGGCGCGGACCTCGTCGGCGGCGCGCTCGATCTCGGCGAGGGCGCGTTCGACGGAGGCGAGGAAGGTGCGGCCGGCGGGGGTGAGGGCGACGGTCCGGCCGCGGCGGGCGAACAGGTCGACGCCGAGGTCCTGCTCCAGGCGGACCATGGCGCGGGACAGCGTGGACTGCGGCACCTGCATCTCCTGGGCGGCCCGGGTGACGTGCTCGGTGCGGGCCACGCCGGCGAACCAAGCCAGCCGCGGCGCGAGCAGCCTCGACATGTCCGTCGTGTCTTCTGTGTCACTGAACTGTGACAGGCGGGGCCGCGACCTCGGCTGATGCACCATGGGAACGATTATGGCCAGTCCGTGCATTGGACGCATGAACCGGGGTGTCCGTAGCGTCGCACGCATGAATCCCGCCAGTACCGGGGCGTCCACACTCGTGGGCGCCGCACCGTCCCTTCCCGCTCCCGACTCCCGTACGGCCCCCGGCGGCCCCGGCTACCGCCGGATGAGCCTCGCGCTGTTCCTCGCAGGTGTCGCCACCTTCGCCCTGCTGTACTCCACCCAGGCCCTGCTGCCGCTCATCTCCGGCGATCTCGGGGTCACGGCGGGCCGGGCGAGCTGGACGGTGGCGGCGGCGACCGGTGGCCTGGCGCTGTTCGTCCTGCCGATGAGCGCCCTGTCGGAGCGGTTCGGACGGCGTACGGTCATGACGGCGTCACTGGCCGTCGCGGTGGCCCTGGGGCTCCTGGTGCCCTTCGCGCCGTCGCTGGGCGCACTGGTCGTGCTGCGGGCGCTGCAGGGCGCGGCGCTGGCGGGGCTGCCGGCCTCGGCGACCGCGTATCTCGCGGAGGAGGTCCGCCCCGCCGCCCTGGTCACGGCGATCGGGCTGTTCGTCGCGGGCAACAGCGTCGGCGGGATGAGCGGCCGGATCATCACCGGCTGGGTCGCCCAGGAATGGGGCTGGCGGATCGCCGTCGGCGTGATCGGCGCGATCGCGGTGGCCTGCGCGGCGGCCTTCCGGGTGCTGCTGCCGGCGCCGCGGCACTTCCGGGCGGGCTCCCTGCGCCCGCGCGTGCTGGCCCGCACCGTCCGCGGGCACCTGGCGAACCCCCTGCTGCGCCGGCTGTACGCGATCGGCGCACTGTTCATGACGGTCTTCGGCGCCGTGTACACGGTGATCGGCTACCGGCTGTCCGGGGCACCGTTCGGGCTGCCGCAGGGCGTCGTCGGCTCCGTCTTCCTGGTCTACCTGGTCGGTACGGTGTCGGCGTCGACCGCGGGCCGCCTGGTGGGCCGGCTGGGTCGCCGGGGCGCCCTGTACCTGGCCGGCGGGACGACCGCGACGGGGCTGCTGCTGTCGCTGGCCGGTTCGCTGACCGCGGTCCTGCTGGGCCTGGTGCTGATCACGGCCGGCTTCTTCGCGGGCCACGCGGTGGCCTCCTCCGCGGTGAGCCGGACCGCGGCGACCGGGCGGGCGCAGGCGTCGGCGCTGTACCAGTCGGCGTACTACATCGGCTCCAGCGCGGGCAGCACGGTCGGTGCCGTCGCGTTCCACGCCGGCGGCTGGGCCGGGACGGTGGGCGTCGGCCTGCTCGCGGTGCTGGGCGTGGTGGCCGTCACGCTGTGCGGGACGCGGGCGGCACGGCTGGCGGCCGTACGGGAACCGGTCCCCTCGCACTGAGCCCTCCCACGCCGATTCCCCTGCTCAGGGCCGGTTGTCGGTGGCCGCGGCTAACGTCCGCGGCAACGACCGTTCACAGCAGGGGGTTTGGCCTGATGGAGTTCCGGATCGATCGCACCGATCTCGCCGAGGCGGTGGCCTGGGCGGCCCGCGCCCTGCCCGCGCGGACCCCGGTGCCGGTGCTGGGCGGACTGCTCCTGGAGGCGGAGGGCGGCGGGCGGCTGGGCGTGGCGGGCTTCGACTTCGAGACGTCGGCGCACGTCGAGACGGAGACGGAGGTCCCGGCACCCGGCCGGGTCCTGGTGCCGGGCCGCCGCCTGCTGGACATCTGCAAGGTGCTCCCGGCGGGGCCGGTGGTGTGCGTGCTGGAGGGCACCCGGTTCACCGTCGAGGCGGGCGGCACCCGCTTCGGGGTCTCGACGCTGCCGTGCGAGGAGTACCCCGAACCCCCCGCGCCGCCCGCGGTGTGCGGTGCCGTCGACGCGGCCGGTTTCGCCGCGGCCGTCGGGCAGGTCGCCGGGGCGGCCGGGCGGGACGACACGCTCCCGGTGCTCACCGGCATGCAACTGCGTCTGGAGGGCGCGGAGATGACCCTGTCGGCGTCCGACCGGTACCGGTACGCGGTGCGGCGGCTTCCGTGGCGGCCGGCCGGGCCGGCGGCCGGCAGCGTGATGGAGGCGCTGCTGCCCGCGCGGCGGCTGCTGGACGTGGCGCGGTCGCTGGCACGCTGCGGGACCGTGCGGATCGGCCTGGGCGAGGGCCTCGCCGGCTTCGACGGCGGGCGGCTGCGGACGGTCGTCAGGCAGCTGGACGGGCGGCTGCCGGGGTACGGGGCGCTGTTCGACATGGCGGGCGCGGCGGTCGCCGAGGTGGACGGCGCGGCCCTGACGGAGGCGGTGCGGCGGGTCGCGGTGGTGGCGGAGGCGAACAGCCCGGTGCGGCTGGACTTCTCCTCGTCCGCCGGCGGATCGGTGCTGCTGCGAGCCGGATACGGCGACGACGTGGCCTCCCAGCGGCTGCCGGCCGTGCTGGAGGGCGCCGAGGAGGTGACGGTCGCCTTCAACCCGGCCTACCTGCTGGAGGCGGTGACGTCCTTCGAGGCGCCGCGGCTGCGGCTGGAGCTGCTGGGGGCGGGGCAGCGGGCGCTGCTGGGCGCCGCGGACGCGCCCGGGGTGCACCGCCATCTGCTGATGGCGGTGAAGAACCTGCTGTGAGCTGCGGCTTCATCGGCTCGGGGGGCCGTTGTCAGTGCGCTGCGGTAGCTTCCGAGGGTACGGAGAAGTGCGCCACAGGGGGTAGGCGATGAGCGACGGCACGGCGACGACGGACCTGGATGCCAGCCTGGAGAGGTACCGCGTCGAGTTGACGGGGTACTGCTACCGGATGCTCGGCTCGTCCTTCGAGGCCGAGGACGCGGTGCAGGACACGATGGTCCGCGCCTGGCGCAGCCACGACCGCTTCGAGGGCCGTTCCAGCCTTCGCTCGTGGCTGTACCGCATCGCGACGAACGTGTGCCTGGACATGCTGTCCGCGGGCAACAGGCGGGCCCGCCCGATGGATCTGACGGAGTCGGCGCCACTGGCGCGGGCGGCGCTCTCGCCCCGCCCGGACCACACCTGGCTGGAGCCGATGCCGGACGCCCGGGTGCTGCCCACGGTGCAGGACCCGGCGGAGGCGGCGATAGCCAAGGAGTCCGTGCGCCTCGCCTTCATGGCCGCCCTGCAGCGGCTCCCGGCCAGGCAGCGCGCGGTGCTGATCCTGCGCGAGGTGCTGGCGTGGCGGGCGAGCGAGGTCGCCGAGCTGCTCGACACCTCGGTCGCGTCGGTCAACAGCGCCCTGCAGCGGGCGCGCGCGACACTGGCGGAGCGGAAGGAGCACGGCACGGACGCGGCGGTCTCCGACCCCCTGAACGAGGAGCAGCAGAAGCTGCTGGAACGCTATGTCGCGGCCTTCGAGGGGTACGACATGGCGGCGCTGACGGCGCTGCTCCACGAGGACGCGATCATGACGATGCCGCCGTTCGACCTGTGGCTGACCGGCCATGCGGACATCACCGGCTTCATGACCACGCTGGGCTCCGCCTGCGCCGACTCCCGTCTGCGTCCCGTCCAGGTCAACGGCCTGCCGGGCTTCGCCCACTACAAGCCGGACGAGGAGACGGGCGGCTTCACCGCCTGGGCGGTCCAGGTCCTGGAGATCTCAGACGGCCGGATCACCGGGTTCCACTGCTTCCTGGACACCCGGCGCTGGTTCCCTCTCTTCGATCTCCCCCTCCACCTCGAAGCACAGGCCGACGAGGTCAAGGAGGGGCGGTAGCGCCGGATCGGGGGCGCGCAGGCGTATCCGCCCGTCGGCCCGGCGGGCGGCGAGCTGGAGCCGGGCGAGCAGATCGACGACGGCCAGCCCCGGCGGCCCCAGTGCGCCGACGTCGCAGACGACCACGCCGGTGCCGGTGCTCTCCAGCAGGGCGCGGACGTCGTGGCACAGCCCCCGCACCGCGTCGGGGGTGGCGGGGCGGGCAAGCGTGAGTACGGCGGGTGTCGTGGCGTCCACGTGCGGTAGACCCCCCGGACGTGTCGAAGTCATCGCAGAGCTGCACTCCGCCCCGCGGGGGACAGCGATCGGGGTGCGGTGAGCCGGGTTCCGCGACGGGAGCCGCAGTCCGGTCCGGGGTTCTGCCGCCGGCCGTGGAGTCGCGGCCCGGGGGCTGCTGCCGGGGCCCGCTCCGGGGGCGCGTCCGGCGAAGATCACATTGACCCGCCCGCCGTCTTCCGCCGAGCGTGGGGCCTGCGCCCCGGCGGACAGCGCCGCCCCGGAAGCCCTCCGGTGTCCTGGCCGCGCAGGAGGGCGGCCGAGGGGCGGGAGGCGCCGGCGAGGGGGATCGTGTGCAGGGCGTGCTGAACGGCTTCGCGGTCATCGCGGTGGTCATCGCCGTCGGCTACGCGATCGGCCGGCTGGGCTCGCTCGGCAGCCAGGGCCGCGAGGTGCTGACCGCGCTGGCCTTCCAGATCGCCTCCCCCGCCCTGCTGTTCACCACGCTGGCACGGGCCGACCTGTCCGTGGTCTTCTCCAGCCGGCTGCTGGTGACCGCGCTGAGCGCGGCGGCCGTCGCCGGCGTGTTCGTCGTGGTCGGCGCGGTCCGCGGATGGGGCGTGGGCCGCACCGTGATCGGTGCGCTGTGCTCCGGATACGTCAACTCCGGCAACCTCGGCATCCCGATCGCCGTGTACGTCCTGGGCGACGCGTCCCTCGTCGCGCCGGTGCTGCTCTTCCAGGTCGTACTGGTCACCCCGGTCGCCCTGACCGTCCTCGACCTGTCCGGGCGGGGCGGGCGGGAGCCGCTGTGGCGGCGCCTGCTGACCCCGCTGCGCAATCCCGTCGCGGTGGGTTCGCTGACCGGTGTCCTGGTGTCGGCGTCCGGCGTGCGGGTGCCCGGCCCGGTCCTGGATCCGCTGACGCTGATCGGCAACATGGCGGTGCCGGCGGTGCTGCTGGCCTACGGCATCTCCCTGCGCGGCAGCACGGCGCCGGCCCGGGGGCGCGACCGGCATCCGGTGCTGCTGTCGGTGGCGCTGAAGTCGGTGGTCCAGCCGCTGACCGCCTGGGCGCTGGCGACGGGGGTCTTCGGGCTGCGCGGCGCGCCGCTCCTCGACGTCGTGGTGACCTCGGCGCTGCCGGCCGCCCAGAACCTCTTCACCTACGCGAGCCGCTACCGGGTGGGCGAAGCCCTGGCGCGGGAGGCGATCCTGCTGTCGACGCTGCTGTCGGTGCCGGTCCTGGTCGTCGTGGCGGCACTGCTCGGCTGACGGCCCCGCACCCGGTCCCGGGCACCGCCGGCGTCGGACCCGGACCGCTCGCGCCGGGATCGGGCGCCGAGGCGGACGGCGGTCTCCGGGACGCTGCCCTCGACAGGGCGCGTCTCCCGGCGGCACCGAACGTGCCGTCGCCGTCCGCCACCGGACGCCCCCGCGGGACGGCCCCGGCGGCTGTGCCGCCCCGTCCCGTGGCGCTCCCCCGTCCGGCCACTCCGCCCGCCCGGCCGCCCGCCCGGCCGCTCGGGGACGGCACGACGAACGGGACCGGCGCCGGTGCGCCGATCCCGTTGGTCCGCCTGCGGGGGCGCGGTCAGGCGATGCGCTCCAGCACGACGGGCGACGGCGTGGAGGCGGTTCCGGGGGCGGCGATGTCGTACGAGCCCGCCACGGCCTCCAGGGCGTAGTCGAAGCGTTCCGGGGTGTCCGTGTGCAGGGTCAGCAGCGGCTGGCCCTCGGTCACCGTGTCGCCGGGCTTGGCGTGCAGCTCGACGCCCGCCGCCGCCTGCACCGGGTCCTCCTTGCGGGCCCGGCCGGCGCCGAGCCGCCAGGCGGCGATACCGATGTCGTAGGCGTCCAGGCGGGTCAGGACACCGGTGGCCGCCGCCTTCACCACGTGCTGCTCGCGGGACGTGGGCAGCGTCGCGTCCGGGTCGCCGCCCTGGGCCGCGATCATGCGGCGCCAGACGTCCATCGCCGAGCCGTCGGCCAGTGCCTTCGCGGGGTCGGCGTCCTTGACACCGGCCGCGTCGAGCATCTCGCGAGCCAGCGCGACCGTCAGCTCCACCACGTCGGCGGGGCCGCCGCCGGCCAGGACCTCCACGGACTCGCGGACCTCCAGGGCGTTGCCCGCGGTCAGGCCCAGCGGGGTGGACATGTCGGTGAGCAGCGCGACCGTCCGCACGCCGTGGTCGGTGCCGAGGCCGACCATCGTGGACGCCAGCTCGCGGGCGTCGTCGAGGGTCTTCATGAACGCGCCGGTGCCGACCTTCACGTCCAGCACCAGGCTGCCCGTGCCCTCGGCGATCTTCTTCGACATGATCGACGACGCGATCAGCGGGATCGCCTCGACCGTGGCGGTCACGTCGCGCAGGGCGTACAGCTTCTTGTCCGCGGGGGCCAGACCGTCGCCCGCCGCGCAGATCACCGCGCCGACGCCGTCCAGCACCGACAGCATCTCCTCGTTCGACAGCAGCGCGCGCCAGCCGGGGATCGACTCCAGCTTGTCGAGGGTGCCGCCGGTGTGGCCGAGGCCGCGTCCGGAGAGCTGGGGGACGGCCGCCCCGCAGGCCGCGACGAGCGGGGCGAGCGGGAGGGTGATCTTGTCGCCGACGCCGCCCGTGGAGTGCTTGTCCGCCGTCGGGCGGGACAGGGAGGAGAAGTCCATCCGCTCGCCGGAGGCGATCATCGCCGCGGTCCAGCGGGCGATCTCGCGGCGGTTCATGCCGTTCAGCAGGATCGCCATGGCGAGCGCGGACATCTGCTCGTCGGCGACGGCACCGCGCGTGTAGGCGTCGATGACCCAGTCGATCTGCTCGTCTGTCAGCTCGCCGCGGTCCCGCTTGGTACGGATGACGGAGATGGCGTCCATGGCCATGACTTTCCTTCCGGAGTTCCTGGAAGTGCGCGGCCCCTCTGCTCAGGTCAGAGGGGCCGCGGCGGAGTTACTTGGCGAGATGGTCCGGGCCGAAGGCCTGGGGCAGCATCTCGGAGAGCGGCAGGATGCCCGCCGGAGTGTCCAGCAGCAGGTCGGCGCCGCCGAACTCGTACAGCAGCTGGCGGCACCGGCCGCACGGCACGAGCAGCCCGCCCGTGCCGTCCACGCAGGTGAAGTGGGTGAGCCGGCCGCCGCCGGTGCGCTGGAGGTCCGACACCAGCCCGCACTCGGCGCACAGTCCGACGCCGTAGGAGGCGTTCTCCACGTTGCAGCCGGTGACCGTGCGGCCGTCGTCGACGCGGGCCGCCACACCGACCGGGAAGCCGGAGTAGGGGGCGTACGCGTGCGACATCGCCTCCCGCGCCACCTCTCGCAGGGCCTCCCAGTCGAACTCGGCGGCGGCCGGGGTCACTTGCCCTGGCCCTTCCGGTAGCGCATGCCGTCGGCCTTGGGAATCCGCAGGCGCTGCGCGGACAGCGACAGCACCAGCAGGGTGACGACGTACGGGGTGGCGCCGACGAAGTCGTTGGGCACCTCGTCGGTGAACAGGTACCAGATGAGGACGAGGCCGCCGACGAAGAGGCTGATGCCCGCCTGCCAGTGCGCCTTGCGGTACAGCTTCCAGCCGGCCAGCAGCGCCAGCAGCACGACCAGCAGGAGCAGCAGCGCGTGCACGGTCTCGCCGCCGTTGCGCAGCTGGAGCGCGTCGGAGAAGCCGAACAGGCCCGCGCCCATCGCCACGCCGCCCGGCCGCCAGTTGCCGAAGATCATCGCGGCGAGGCCGATGTAGCCGCGCCCGCCGGTCTGGCCCTCCAGGTAGATGTGCGAGGTGACCAGGGCGAGGAAGGCGCCGCCGAGACCGGCGAGGCCGCCGGATACGGCCACGGCCGCGTACTTGTACCGGTAGACGTTGACGCCGAGCGACTCCGCGGCGATCGGGTTCTCACCGCAGGAGCGCAGCCGGAGCCCGAAGGAGGTGCGCCACAGCAGCCACCAGCTCGCGGCGAACAGCGCCGCGGCCAGGACGGTCACCACGGACAGGTTGGTGACCAGACCGCCGACGATTCCGGCGATGTCGGAGACGAAGAACCAGTGGTGCTTCTCGATCGACTGCAGGCTGCTCGACAGGCCGGGAACGTCGAAGTTGGGCAGCGAGTCCGAGGGCGGCGACTGCTTGGGGTTGCCGCCCGCCGCCGCCGCGGAGCCCTCCGAGAAGAAGAGCTTGGCGAGGTACTGGGTGGCGCCGAGCGCGAGCAGGTTGACGGCGACACCGGAGACGATGTGGTCGACGCCGAAGGTGATGGTGGCCATGGCGTGCACGAGGCCGCCGAGGACGCCGAAGCCGACGCCGCACAGCAGGCCGAGCCAGGGGCTGGACTGCCAGCCGATCCAGCCGGCGCCGAAGGTGCCGAGGATCATCATGCCTTCGAGGCCGATGTTGATCACGCCGGCCCGCTCCGACCACAGGCCCGCCAGACCGGCGAGGCCGATCGGCACGGCGAGGCCGAGCGCGGCGCTGACCTGGCCGGCGGAGTCGAGCTGGTTGGAGCCGGTGATGACGCGGACCGCTGCGACGAGCAGCAGCGCGCCGGCCACGATCATCAGGATCTGGCCGAAGGACCGGCCCGAACGCTTGGCCGTGTCGGCCTTGGGCGCCGCGGGCGGCGGCGTGTCGGTCATCGTGGCAGTCATCACGCCACCTCCTGGTTCTCGGTCGTGGCGGCTGCCTGGGCGGCGAGTTCGGCGCCGACCCGCTGCTGCTGGCGCTTGAGGCCGTAGCGGCGCACGACCTCGTAGGCGATCACGACGCACAGGACGATGACGCCCTGGATCACGCCGAGGATCTCCTTGTCGTAGCCCTGGAACTCCAGGTGGTTGGTGGACCGCTCGAGGAAGCCCCACAGCAGGGCGGCGAGCGCGATGCCGACCGGGTTGTTGCGGCCGAGCAGGGCGATGGCGATACCGGTGAAGCCGATGCCCACCGGGAAGCTGTTGTCGTACTGGTAGCTCTCGTTCAGCAGGGTCGGCATGCCGATCAGACCGGCCACGCCACCCGAGATGATCATGCTGGTGACGACCATCTTCTTGACGCTGACGCCGCTCGCGGAAGCGGCCGACTCGGACAGGCCGACCGTGCGCAGGTCGAAGCCGAAGCGGGTGCGGCCGAGCGTGAACCAGTACGCGACGCCGACGACGACGGCGACGAAGATGAAGCCGTCGAGGATGCCCGAGGCGCCGGTGTCGATGTTGAACAGGTGCGAGCCCTGCGGCAGCGGCTTGGTGGAGACCAGGGTGCCGGCCGGGTCGAGCTGGCCGAGCTGCCCGGGCTGGAGCAGGTAGGCGATGATCGAGGTGGCGATCGCGTTCAGCATGATCGTCGAGATGACCTCGCTGACGCCGCGGGTCACCTTCAGCACACCGGCGATGGCGGCCCACAGGGCGCCGGTCGCCATGGCGCACACCAGGATCAGCGGGATGGCGATCCAGCCGGGCGCGGTCAGCGCGCCGCCGAGGACGGCGGCGATGAACGCCGCCAGCCGGTACTGGCCGTCGACGCCGATGTTGAACAGGTTCATGCGGAAGCCGACGGCCACCGCGACACCTGCCAGGTAGTACGTCGTCGCCTTGTTGAGGATGTAGACCTGGCTGTCGCTGGCGATGCCGTAGGTCCCCATCTCGCTGAAGGCGTCGATCGGGTTCTTGCCGGTGGCGAGGATCACCAGGGCGGTGACGACGACCGCGGCGACGACCGCGAGCAGCGGGGCCGCGACGCCGAGGAGCAGCCGCTCCTTGTCGATGCGTTGGGTCAGCTTCTTCATCGGGCGTCGTCCTCTGTCTGCTCCGGGCCCTCCAGGTGGCCGGCGGCGGCACCCGTCATGGCGGAGCCCAGCTCCTCGGGAGTGATGGTGGCGGGGTCGGCGTCGGCGACCAGACGGCCGCGGTACATCACCCGCAGCGTGTCGGAGAGGCCGATGAGCTCGTCCAGGTCGGCGGAGATCAGCAGTACGGCCAGGCCCGCGCGGCGGGCCTCACGGATGTGGTCCCAGATCGCCGCCTGCGCGCCGACGTCCACACCGCGGGTGGGGTGGGCGGCGATGAGCAGCTGGGGCTCGTGGCTCATCTCGCGGCCGACGATCAGCTTCTGCTGGTTGCCGCCGGACAGCGAGGCGGCGGTCACGTCGATACCGGGCGTGCGGACGTCGTAGGCCTCGACGATCCGCTCGGTGTCGGCACGGGCGCCCTTGATGTCGAGGAGCGGACCGCGGGAGTTGGGCCGCTCGGAGACGTGGCCGAGGATGCGGTTCTCCCACAGCGGCGCTTCGAGGAGCAGGCCGTGGCGGTGGCGGTCCTCGGGGATGTAGCCGACACCCGCCTCGCGGCGACGGCGGGTGGACAGGTGGGAGACGTCCGTGTCGCCCAGGGTGATGACACCCGCGTCGGGGTGGCGGACACCCATGATCGCCTCGACCAGTTCGGACTGGCCGTTGCCCTCCACGCCGGCGATGCCGAGGACCTCGCCCTTGTGGATGGTGAAGTTGATCCGGTCGAGGATGATGCGCTCGACGCCGTCGAGGTCGGTCTGGCTCAGGTGCAGGCCCTCGACCCGGAGCAGCGGGGTGTCGGTGACGGTGGACTCCTCCGTCTCCGGCGTGGGCAGTTCGCTGCCGACCATCAGCTCGGCGAGCTGCTTGGTGGTGGTGTGCCGGGGGTCGGCGGTGCCGACGGTGGTGCCGCGCCGGATGACGGTGATCTCGTCGGCGACGGACAGCACCTCGCCCAGCTTGTGGGAGATGAAGATGACGGTGAGGCCTTCGGCCTTCAGCTCGCGCAGGTTGTCGAAGAGCGCTTCGACCTCCTGCGGCACCAGCACGGCCGTGGGCTCGTCGAGGATCAGCGTCTTGGCGCCGCGGTAGAGGACCTTGAGGATCTCCACGCGCTGGCGGTCGGCGACGCCGAGCTGCTCCACGAGGACGTCGGGGCGGACGTTCAGGCCGTATGCGTCGGAGATCTCGGTGATCTTCGCACGCGCCCTCGCGCCGATGCCGTGGAGCTTCTCCGCGCCGAGGACGACGTTCTCCAGCACGGAGAGGTTGTCGGCGAGCATGAAGTGCTGGTGCACCATGCCGATGCCGCGCGCGATGGCGTCGGCCGGGCTGCTGAAGGTGACCTGTTCGCCGTTGACGGTGATGGTGCCCTCGTCCGGCTGCTGCATGCCGTAGAGGATCTTCATCAGGGTGGACTTGCCGGCACCGTTCTCACCGCACAGGGCGTGTACCGTGCCCGTACGGACGGTGATGTCGATGTCCTTGTTGGCGACTACACCGGGGAAACGCTTCGTGATGCCGCGCAGTTCGACGGCAGCGGGAGGGCTGGACGCGTTGATGGCGCACTCTCCTCGGGGAAAAAGGGCTGAAGGGGAGGGCAGGCGTCGGCGACGCTAGCGCGGCAACTCGACGCTACACGCGTAGAGTTGACACATCGTTATGGCTCGGCGAGGGGGTGTCGGTTGCACCCCCGTCGCCGAGCCCGGGTCCGGCGGGACCGTCAGGTCACGGGGTGGTCTTGACCTGGATCTGGCCGTCGACGATCTTCTTCTTGGCCGCGTCCAGCTGCGGCTGGATGTCGTCGATGAAGCCACCGCTGGTGGACAGCGAGACACCGTTCTTCGCGAGCGAGTAGCTGTTGACGCCGGTCAGCGGCTTGCCGTCGTGGACGGACTTGATGAAGTCGTAGACACCGACGTCGACGTTCTTGACCATCGAGGTCAGGATCGAGTCCTTGTACTTGGCAAGGCTCGGGATGTTGTACTGGTCGGAGTCCACGCCGATGGCCCAGGCACCCTTGACGCCGCTCACGGCCTCGATGGAGCCGTTGCCGGAGGAGCCGGCGGCCGAGTAGATGACGTCGGCGCCCTTGTCGAGCATGCCCTTCGCGGCGGCCTTGCCCTTGTCGGGGCTGGCGAAGCCGGAGGTGTCCGAGCCGTGGCTCAGGTACTGGGTCTCGATCTTGATCCCGGGCTTGGTGTCCTTGGCGCCCTGGATGTAACCGGCCTCGAACTTCTTGATCAGCGGGACGTCGACACCACCGATGAAGCCGATGTGACCGCTCTTGGACTTCAGCGCCGCAGCGACACCCGCGAGGTAGGAACCCTGCTCCTCGGTGAAGGTGATGCTGTTGACGTTCTTGGCGTCCACGACCGAGTCGACGATGCCGAAGCTGGTCTTGGGGTACTTGGCGGCGACCTTGGTCATCGAGGCGGCGTAGGCGTAGCCGACACCGATGACCGGGTTGTAACCGGCCTGGGCGAGGTCGTTCAGGCGCTGCTCGCGGTCGGCCTCGGTGTCCGAGGTCTTGGCGGTCAGCTCCTTGATCTCGCCGCCGAACTCCTCCTTGGCCTTGTCGGCACCGCGCGCGGCGGAGTCGTTGAAGGAGCGGTCACCACGGCCGCCGACGTCGAAGGCGAGACCGATCTTGACACCGTCGCCGCCGCCCGAGGAGGAGGCGGACGAGCTGTTGTTGTCGGACGAAGTGCTGCCACAGGCTGTGGCAGTCAGTGCGAGTGCTGCGGACGCGATACACGCAGCGGAAAGCTTGGCTACCCGGCGCACGGGAAGGCTCCTTCACCTGACCTGAGCGCCATGTCGGCGCTTGATGTGAGCACCATGCCAGTGCTCGGGCCATGACGCCCCGGCGGCGTCGGCTTCGCGGCATCGTAACGCGCGTAGATGTCAGAAAAAGACCTCTTCCGAAGCCGTTATCGATTCGAGGCAAACAGCGCCTGAACTGAGGTCATCGGGTGCGCTCGCCGTCCGTCGCGCACTGTGCACGAATGGCTCACGAACGTATTGCACCGGATGGCGGTACGGCCCCCGCACACCCGAGGGGGGCCGCCCGCCGCCGACCCGTCCGGCCTGCGGAGACGGTCAGCTCACGGCGTCCAGCAGGGCCGCCGCGGTGAACAGCTCGACACCGACGGTGATCGCGGACTCGTCGGCGTCGAAGTCGCCCTGGTGCAGATCGCGGACCGTGCGCTCGCCGGGGGTGCGGACGCCGAGGCGGGCCATGGCGCCGGGCACGTGCTCCAGATACCAGGAGAAGTCCTCGCCGCCGAGGCTCTGCTCGGTGCTCTCGACCGCGTCCGGGCCGAGACGCACGGTCATCGCGTCGCGCAGCAGGTCGGTGACGGCCGGGTCGTTGACGACCGGGGGCACCCCGCGGACGTAGGTGATCTCGGACTTGGCGCGGTGCAGGTTGGCGACCTCGTCGATGGCCGCGACGACGACGTCCGGCGCCTGCCGCCAGGCCTCGATGTCCAGGCAGCGCACGGTGCCGGACAGCTCGGCGTGCTGCGGGATGACGTTGGGGGCGTGCCCGGACTCGATCCGGCCCCAGGTCACGGCGAGGCCCGCGCGGGTGTCGACGCGGCGGGCGACGACCGCGGGCACGTCGGTGACCACGCGGGCGGCGGCGGTGACCAGGTCGGTGGTCAGGTGCGGCCGGGCGGTGTGCCCACCGGGGCCGTCCAGGGAGATCTCCAGCCGGTCGCAGGCGGAGGTGATGGCGCCGGTGCGCAGCCCGATCCGGCCGGCGTCGACGCGGGGGTCGCAGTGCACGGCGATCATCCGCCGCACCCCCTCCAGCGCGCCGCTCTTGATCGCGTCGGCGGCGCCGCCGGGGAGCACCTCCTCGGCGGGCTGGAACACCAGCCGCACCGGACGCGGCAGCCGTCCCTGCCGGTGCAGCTCGGCCAGGACGAGCCCGGCGCCCAGGACGACCGTCGTATGCACGTCGTGGCCGCAGGCGTGGGCGCGGTCCGGCACGGTCGACCGGTAGGGGCAGTCGTTCTTGGTGTCCGGGATGGGCAGGGCGTCGATGTCGGCCCGCAGGGCGAGCATGCCGCCCGGCGGTACACCGAGGTCAGCGCCGATGTCGCAGATGAGGCCGGTGCCGATGCCGAGCACGCGCGGCGACAGACCGGCCCGCTCCAGCCGCGCCTTGATCGCCGCGGTGGTGCGGAACTCCTGGTTGCCGAGCTCCGGGTGCATGTGCAGGTCGCGGCGGAAGGCGACGAGTTCGGCACGCAGGTCCTCCGGCAGGATGCCGGGCAGGACGCTGCCTTCGGGGAGATCGGCCTCGGGCTTGGGCGACATCAATTGCTTCACCCTCTGAAGGGTAGGACGCCGGGGCGGCCAACTGACCCTCGATCAACAAAAGTTCAGCCCGTTAGGGGAAGGAAACCTGGCCGTACGACGCATAGGTATCGACTGTGACGGGTAAACTCGCCCGGCTTCCGGCCGGTCGACCGCCCCATCATCTGCATCTCTTCCACGGATACCACGGGTCACAACGGCCGCGCCGATCCGTTCACCTGCCGGACGGCCGTACGGTGCCCCACGGGCGGCCCCACGGGCGGCCCCACGGGCGGCCCCACGGGCGGGCGGCGGGACCGGGACCGCCGCCCGGAGCCCCGCGACCTGCCGTCCGCCGGCCGCGGCACCAGCGCAGCCGTTCGCGCGACGGCGGCGAGGTGCCGCAGCCGGCGTCGCGCACCCGCCCGGGCTCGCGGGAGGGCCCTCTAGGGTGCGGGGCCATGACGGACTTCCTCGACGCGACGCGCGCCTCCTACGACACCATCGCCCGCGACTACTCCGCCCGCTTCGCCGACTGGTCCACCGACCTGCCTCTGGAGCGGGCGCTGCTCACCGCCTTCGCGGAGCTGGTGAGGGCGGGCGGCACGGCCCCCGTGGCCGACGTGGGCAGCGGCCCCGGAGGACTCACGGCGCGACTGCGCGACCTCGGCCTGCCCGTCTTCGGGGTGGACGTCTCCCCGCGGATGGTGGAGCTGGCCCGGGAGGCCCATCCGGGGCTGCGCTTCCACGTCGGCTCGATGACGGCGCTGGACCTCCCGGCCGGGACGCTCGGCGGGATCACGGCCCTGTACTCGGCCATCCACGTCCCCGACGAGCACCTCCCGGCCGTCTTCGCCGAGTTCCACCGCGTGCTCGTACCCGGGGGCCACGTCCTGCTCGCCTTCCAGACCGGTGACGAGCCCGAGCACCTGCACCTGGCCGAGCGCTTCGGCCACGGGATCGCCCTCGACTACTGGTTCCGCCCGCCGGAGCCGGTGGCCGGCCTGCTGGCCGCGGCGGGGCTGGCCGTCCGGGCCCGGGTGGTGCGGGAGCCGGTCGCGGAGGAGACACGGGCCCGGGCGTTCCTGCTGGCGCGCAAGGAGGGGTAGCGCGGCGGATCGCAGCCGGGACCGGCGCCTCTCCGGGCGGCGGCTCGCCGGAACGGGGCCTCGCTTGTTCCTGGGCCTCCCTTGTTTCCGGTGTCTCCGGTGTTTCCGGGGCCCCCTGTTCCGGGGCGCCTTCCCCGGCTCCTCCGCGGCCGGCAGACGGGGTGGCCGGAGGTCGCCCAAGGCCTCACAGGGCCCGGCTCACCGCCGCCAGCCGGTGGACGTCCCGGGCGGACCCCGTCACCCCGGAGAGGAAGCCCTGCGCGCGCGGGGAGGCGTTCCGGGTGAGCCAGGCCGGGTCGATGTCGCAGACGGCTATGCGGACCCCGGTGCCGGCCAGGGCGAGCGGGAGGGTGTGGACGACCGTGGAGGGGAAGCTGAGGACGGTGCGGCCGATGGGACCGCGGCGTGCGATCAGTTCCAGGGGGAGGTCGGGGCGGACGATCTCCAGGCCGGTCTCGCCGGCCAGGCGGTGGAGCTTGTCGGCGCTCTCGCGGCGGTGGGCGAAGTAGCGGGTGGCGCCGTGGGCACGGGCCAGGGACCGGACCGCCGTCAGATAGCGGTCGCCGTCGACGACGCCGGTCTCCACCAGGGACGTCCCGACCAGGTCCGCTCCCCTGCTGATGCGGGGCGGGCCGAAGCGGGCCCGGGTCCAGGCGAAGTCGTTGCGGGTGAGGGTGACGCCCTCCGGCCTGTCCTGCACGGGCATCGCGGAGAACACCTCGACGCTGCGGTGCGCGTTCGGGGTGAGGCGGCGGCGGGCGGAGGAGGTGACGGGGGCGAAGAGGAGGTCCCGCGGGCCCGGACGGCCGCCCCTGCGGTGCCAGCGGACCAGGCGCTCGCCGCGGGCCAGCTGGGCGACGAACTCCATGGTGGCCGTGCCGTCGTCGACGACGACCAGTTCGCGGGCGCGGGTGATGGTCAGCAGCAGCTGGACGTAGCGGGAGAACGGGTCGCCCAGGACCACGCGCTGCGCGTGCCGGAGGGTCCCGGCGAGGCCGCCGATCGTGTGGAAGGGGGCGGTGGCACCGCCGCGGGCCTCCTCCCAGCGGACCTCGTGGCCCTCCTCGCGGGCCAACTCGGCCATCCGGCGCAACTGGCCGCGGGTCATCGGGTCGGTCGGGGACAGGACGACGAGGGTGAGCCCCGCGCCGGGGGCCCCGGGCGTGCGCGGCGGGTGCGCGTGCGCCCACTCCAGTACGTTCAGCAACTGCACCGGGCTCTCGACGAACGCGAGGGTGTGGGGGTGGCCGGCGGTGCCGGCGCGGGGGCTCATCGTCGTACGACCGTCCCGTGATCGGCTCTGTGCGAGCGCTCGGCGTCAGACCGCGACCGGCTCGCCGGCCGCCGCGGCGATCTCCGCCTCGGCGACGACACCGGCGACGCGGCGCAGCTTCTTCATGGGGGCGAGCTCGGAGTCGTAGACCTTCTTGACGCCGTCACCGAGAGAGGCCTCGATGGTGCGGATGTCGCGGACCAGACGGGCCAGGCCCTGCGGCTCGACGGAGGCGGCCTGGTCGGAGCCCCACATCGCGCGGTCGAGGGTGATGTGGCGCTCGACGAACGCGGCGCCGAGCGCGACGGCCGCGAGGGTGGTCTGCAGGCCGGTCTCGTGGCCGGAGTAGCCGATCGGGACGTTCGGGTACTCCTTCTCCAGCGTGTTGATCACACGGAGGTTCAGCTCGTCGGCCTTGGCCGGGTAGGTGGAGGTGGCGTGGCAGAGGACGATGTTGTCGCTGCCCAGGACCTCGACCGCGTGGCGGATCTGCTTCGGCGTCGACATGCCGGTGGAGAGGATGATCGTTCGGCCGGTCGCGCGCAGGGCGCGCAGCAGCTCGTCGTCGGTCAGGGAGGCGGAGGCCACCTTGTGGGCGGGGACGTCGAACTTCTCCAGGAAGGCGACGGCCTCGGTGTCCCACGGGGAGGCGAACCAGGCGACGCCCTTCTCCTTGCAGTACGCGTCGATGCGGCGGTACTCGTCCTCGCCGAACTCCACCCGGTGCCGGTAGTCGATGTAGGTCATCCGGCCCCAGGGGGTGTCCCGCTCGATGTCCCACTGGTCGCGCGGGGTGCAGATCTCGGGAGTGCGCTTCTGGAACTTCACCGCGTCGCAGCCGGCCTCGGCGGCCGCGTCGATCAACTTGAAGGCGTTGTCGAGGTCGCCGTTGTGGTTGATGCCGATCTCACCCGTGATGTAGACGGGGGCGCCGGGGCCGACCTCGCGCGGACCGAGGGTGCGCAGACGGAAGTTGGTGTTCATGGCAGGGGATGTCCTTACGTGCTGGGGGACGTGCTGGGGGACGTGTCGGTGGGGTGGGTGGGCGGGACGGGTTCGGTGGGGCCGGCGGGGGCGCCGAGACGGGGGCCGAGGATCCAGCCGGCGATCTCCCGGATCGCGCCCTCGCCGCCGCGGACGGTGGTGACCGCGCGGGCGGCGTCGGTGACGGCGTCGTGGGCGCCGGCCACCGCCACGGGCCAGCCGGCGAGGGAGAAGCACGGGAGGTCGTTGACGTCGTTGCCGACGTAGAGCACGCGCTCCGGCGCGACGCCCTGTTCCTCGCACCACTGCTTCAGTGCCAGGTCCTTGCGGTCGATGCCGTGCAACACGGGGATCCGGAGTTTGCGGGCGCGGGCGGCGACGACCGGGTTCTGCTCCGTGGACAGGATCAGCATCCGCAGCCCGCTCCTGCGCAGGGCCGCGATCCCGAGGCCGTCGCCGCGGTGCACGGTGACGAACTCCCGCCCGTCGGCGTCGATCAGCACCCGGTCGTCGGTCTGGGTGCCGTCGAAGTCGAGGACGACCGCGTCGATGTCGTCGGCGGTGGGCCGGGCGCCGGCGGCGGTCCGGCCCACCGGGGCCGGGTCGGGGGCCTCGACGGGGCCGGCGTCGTACAGCGGTGCCAGGGCCCGTGCGCGGGCCAGGTCGTGCGGGTCGTCGATCTCCAGGACGCGGGCGGGGTCGGTGCGGACCAGTTCCGTGCGGCCGAAGAAGCGGTGCCGGTGCTTGCGGAAGCCGGCGGCCTCCATGGCGTAGGCGGCCCCGGTCTCCAGCAGGTCCTGGGGGCGGTCCTGACGGCGCGGGCGGACGGACCGGTCGTGGTTGACGCCGTACCCGCCGCCGACGGCCGCGTCGGCCTCGGCGACCGTGCCGGCGGCTGCGAGGGCGTCGTCCGCGTCGCGCCAGAGGAAGCCGTGGAAGGGGGCCACGGTCACCGCGCTGTCCGCGCCGTCGACGACGGCGGCGGCGACGCCGTCGACGTCCTCACGGGCGAGGAAGGGGCTGGTGCACTGCACCAGCAGCACCACGTCCACCGCGGCACCGTGCAGCGCCTCGTGGGCGTCCAGGGCGTGCAGGACGGCCGTCTCGGAGGTCGCGGTGTCGCCGGAGAGCGCGGCGGGCCGCAGCACCACCTCGGCTCCGGCCTCGCGGGCGGCGACGGCGACGGCGCGGTCGTCGGTGGAGACCACGACGTCGGTGACCAGCCGCGCGGCACGGCACTCGCGCACCGCCCGGGCCACCAGCGGGATGCCGCCGACGGGGGCGAGGTTCTTCGCGGGTACGCCCTTGGAGCCTCCGCGTGCGGGGATCACCGCGAGCACGCGGCGCACCGAAGCGCCGCCGCCCGTCGTGGGATCGGACATGGTCTCAGCTCCTTGACGTGGGTTCGGGTGGCTCACAGCTCCCCCATCCGCCGGATGACGGGCGCCACGCGCTGCACTCCGTGCCGGTAGGCGCCGCGGGCCGCGCGGCGGACGATCTGCCGCACGGGACCGGGCTCCCCGCCCGCGGCCGGGGCGCCCGGCAGCGGGGTGCCGTCGGGGGCGAGGTGGTGGCGGGCGAGGATGCCGGGCAGATAGCCGGGCGCCGTCGCGGTCGTGTAGTAGGGGGCCAGGGGCGGCAGGCCGTCGGCCGCGAGCAGTGCGGCGATGCGGGCGCGGGCGGCGTCGAACGCGGCGTCGTACGAGCCCGGCCCGGTGCCGGGTTCCCCGGCCGCGACGCCCTGGCGGGCCACCCACCGCGGGTCCGGCTCGGGCCGGTGCCCGGCGTCCAGCTGGTCCCAGGAGGCGAGGCAGCCGGAGCCGACGAAGTGGTGGTTGCCGAGCGTCTCCCGGATGCCGAGGTCGGTGAGGACGGCGGTCGGGACGCGGCGGTGCAGGGACTCCAGGGCCGCCGTCGAACTCACCGTCACCAGCAGGTCGGTGCGGTCCAGGACCTCGCCCATGTTCCCGTAGACCAGGCGGAGGTTGGGCGGCAGGTCGCCGGCCCTCCGGACGAGCTTCTGGTAGGGCAGCTCCTCCAGGTGCGTGGTGTGCTCACCGGGCCTGGAGCGCAGCTTGAGCAGGACCTCCCGCTCCGGGTGCAGACGCGCGTGCCGGATCAGCCGGTCGAGCAGGTACGCCCGGTCCGTGCGGGTCCCGGGCACCGAGGGCTGGGCGGCGAAGACCACGGTCCGGGGTTCGTGCGCGCCGGTGTAGGGGCTGCCGCCGAGGAAGGGCAGCGCGACCTCGGTGACCGCCGAGGCGTCGGCGCCCACCCCTTCGTACACGCCGCGGAAACGCTCGGCGTCCTGGCGGGAGTTGGCGAGGACGAGGTCCGCGCCGTGCCGCAGCAGCAGGCCGTCGGCGAGCTTCTCGTACACGACGCCGACGTAGCCGGTGACGACCACGGGCCGCCGTTCACGGCCCTGCCAGGCCTGCCGCAGCCCGTGCAGCATCGCCTGCACACCGCCGCCGACCAGGGCGAGGACGAGGACGTCGCAGGCTTCCTCGCTCATCACGCGCAGGAACTCGGCGGCGGTCACCTCGCGCAGGGAGTCGGCGCGGACGCCGACCTCCCCGAGCTGACGGGCGGTCGGGGTGGCTCGGCCGCGCAGAAGGAGGCCGTCCAGACGCAGATCCCCGCCCGCGGTCAGGCGCTGCGCGGTGAGCGCGCCCCATTTCCACCGGGTGTCGGAATCCGCGAGAACGACCGCCCGCAGGGGCTTGGTTGCACTTTCTGGCACGCCTAGAAACCTAGGAAGGCATTTCTAGGTTCCGCCCAACCCGAATCCAACAAACGGTGAACAGAGCACCGCCGAACAGCGAATCGGCCACCGAATCGGCCGAGAAAAAGCCTGATTCACGGCTTCGCCACGTGGCGTTCACCCTTCATCAAGCCGGCGGTCAAGACGCGGCCGGGGCCCGCCGTCTAACGTCGACGGCGTGGTCAAGCTCTCCGTCATCGTGCCGTTCCACAATGTGCGGCCCTACGCCCCGGACGCCATCAGATCCCTGCGCGCCAACGCCCGCGAGGACGTGGAGTTCGTCCTCGTCGACGACGCGTCGACCGACGGAACCGGGGACGTCCTCGACCGTGCCGAACGAGAACTCCCGGGCGCGGTTCTCATCCGGCGCACCGAGAACGGCGTTTCCGGTGCACGCAACACGGGAATCGACGCAGCACGCGGCGAATATCTGACATTCATGGACGGCGACGACTTCGCCGCCCCGGGCTATTTCGGCCGACTGCTCGACTGTATCGAGGCTCTGGGCTGCAATTTCGTCCGCACCGACCACGTGCGGTTCACCGGGGGCCGGCGCACCCTGCACCGGGTGCCGTTCGGGCCGCGGGACACCGTCGTCGACGCGCGCACGGTCATCCTCCCGGAGGACCGCTCCACCCCCGTCGACTACCCGTACTCGTGGGCCGGCGCCTATCACCGCCGACTGGTCGACGAGGGGTTGCTGCACTTCCCGGAGGACCTGCGCACGGCCGAGGACCGGCCGTGGATCTGGGCGCTGCACCGCAAGGGCGGTTCGTTCGCGGTGCCGAGCGAGTTCGGCATCTTCTACCGGCGCGGGGTCACCTCCTCGCTCACGCAGATCGGCGACACACGCCAGCTGGACTTCGTCCGCTCCTTCGACCGGGTGCTCACGGAGACCGCCGAGGACCCGGACGCGGACAGGTTCCTGCCGAAGGCCGTGCGCACCTACTGCGCCATCATCAGCCACCATCTGGCGACCATCGACAAGTTCGAACCGCAGGTGGCCCGCAGACTCCGTTCCCTGAGCGCCTCCGCCCTGCGCCGCATGCCGCAGGACCTGCTCAACGACACCCTGGACTCCATGGACATCGCCCGCGCCACCCAGCTGCGTCGGCTGCGCCGCCGGCCCTCGACGGCCTCGGAGGCCGTGGCATGACCGGCCGCCGCACCACGCAGATACTGTGCGCCTCCACCCTGTACGGTGCCGCCACGCTGGCCGCCGCGCTCGACTCCGACCGTTTCGCTCCGGCGGACCGGCGGCTGCTGCTGGTCTGCAACAACGGCACCGCCCCGGAGCTGAGTCCCGCCTTCGACGCCTCACCGGCCTTCGAGCACCTCAGGGACCGCTTCGACGGGGTGCTGTCGTGGAACGAGGCGATCGCCCCCTTCCACCCGAGCGGCTGGAGCCCGCGCCCCGACGACCAGATCCTGTGGGAGCGGTACCTGCGGATGCTGTGGGACCTGGGCGAGGACCGCGTCGAGCTGGCGGTGGAGTCCATCCAGGTCAACCCGGCGCTCGCGATCTGCCAGGTCTTCGGGGGTACGCCGGTCGACGTCTACGCGGACGGCCTGATGAGCTACGGCCCGACCCGCTTCAAGATCGACCCGCTGGTCGGCACCCGGGTGCGGCGCGTGCTCCACCTCGACCTGGTGCCGGGGCTGAAGCCGCTGCTGCTCACCGAGTTCGGCGTCGAGCCGGAGATCGTGCCGACGGACGCGTTCCTGAAGGTCCTGGACGAACTGGGCGACTCCGGTGCCGCGTTGCCCGCCGTCGAGGAACCGGCGCTGCTGCTCGGGCAGTACCTGTCCGCGCTGGACATCCTGACCGGCGACGAGGAGGAGGACCTCCATGTGCGGATGCTGCGCGGCGCCGTCCGGCTCGGCCACACCCGAGTGGTGTTCAAGCCGCACCCCTCGGCACCGGCCCGCTGGTCGCGGGCGCTGGAGCAGGAGGCGGAGCGGCTCGGCGCCGAGCTCACGGTGCTCGACACCCCCGTCCTGGCCGAGGTCGTGTACCAGCGGATGCGTCCCGCGCTGGTCGTCGGCTGCTTCTCCACCGCCCTGCTCACCGCCTCGGCGCTGTACGGCCTGCCGGTCGCCCGCACCGGCACCGGGCTGCTGCTGGAGCGGCTGACGCCGTACGAGAACAGCAACCGCGTGCCGGTGACCGTCGTCGACGCGCTGCTGCCCGACCTGGCGGACCACGCCGCGGTGCGCGAGCAGCGCCGGGGCCTCGACGCCGGCGGCCTCACCGAGCTGCTGCGGGCCGTCGGCTACGCCATGCAGTCGAAGATCTATCCCGAGCTGCGCCCGGCGGCCGAGCGGTATCTGACACGCGATCTGGACGACGTCACCTGGCGGTACTTCAAGCGACGGCGCCTCGCCTCGCTGGGTCTGCCCGGGGGCCTCCCCGCGCAACTGGCGTTCATCCCGCGCAACGCGACGGTGCGCCGGGTGGCGCGCCGTGCGCGGTCGCTGCGGCGGACGGGCGGACGCTGAGTCGACGCCCGGGTGAACTCCGCCGGGCGGCCGGGAGAAGAGTCCTCCGGTCGGCCCGGGCCGTCCGGCGATCGGACCAGCGTGCATCGAACCGCTGCTTCGAGCGCCGCCTGAACCATGTCGAGAGGAAGCTGTGACCGACACGTCCGCGGACACCCGGACCGCTCCCACAGCCACCGTGGCGCGTACCCCGACGCCGGCCGACGGCCCGGCCCGGCGAGGCCGGGCCGGAGCGCCCCGGCTGCGCGCGCTGGACGGGCTGCGGCTGGTGGCGGCGCTGATGGTGGCGGCCTACCACTACGGCGGCCGGGGCGGCGAGGTCACCCGGGCCTGGGGAACCTCCCCGCGCCTGCAGTTCCCCACGCTGCACAGCCTGTTCGCCTACGGCAGCCTGGGCGTGCAGATCTTCTTCGTGATCAGCGGGTTCGTGATCTGCATGAGCGGCTGGGGCCGCCCGCTGCGCTCGTTCTTCGCCTCCCGCGCCGCCCGCCTGCTCCCCGCCTACTGGGCGGCGATCGTACTGGTGACGGTGGTGATGGCGCTGCCGTTCCTGTCCTTCGCGACGGTGTCGCCGACCGAGACCCTGCTGAACTTCTCGATGCTCCAACTGCCGCTCGGAGCTCACCGGGTGCTCGGCGTGTGCTGGACGTTGTGGGCCGAGGTCCGCTTCTACGTCCTGTTCGCGCTGTGCATCGTGCTGCCCGGCGCCGACCGCCGCCGGGTGGTCATGTTCTGCGCCTGCTGGACGCTGGCGGTGGCCATGGCGGGCGGGCTGCACCAGCCGGTGCTCGACGAACTGGTCATGCCGGAGTACGCGCCGTTCTTCATCGGGGGGGTAGGGCTGTACCTGGTGCACCGGGACCGCACCGACCCGTACGCGTGGGGCATCGTGGCGGTCAACTGGCTCATCGGCCAGTACGTCGCGGTGCAGACCCACTGGCACCCCCCGCAGCCGGACCAGTTCTCGTACCGCAGCGCCTACGGGATCATCCTGGTCGTCACGCTCGGCTTCCTCGCCGTCGCCGCGATCGGGCTGGGCTGGCTGGACTGGGCGAACTGGCGCTGGCTGACCGTCGCGGGCGCCCTGACGTACCCGTTCTACCTCGTCCACGAACATCTCGGCTGGGTCGTCGTCCAGGGCCTGCACCGGGGACTGGGCCTGCCCTCCTACGCCACCTTCCTGCTGACGGTCGCCGCCATGCTGGTGCTGGCCCGGCTCCTGAACCGGTTCGTGGAGGAACGGTTCACCCCGAAGCTGCGGGCGGTGCTCGCCAAGCCGCGCCCCTGATGTCTCCGGGGCCCGCCGGGCCGGCCCCGGGGGACGTCAGGTGCGCCCGAGCCGTCGGTCACGACTTCGGGGGCGAGGGCGGAGAGCCGCCCGGCCGTCCGCGCGGGACGGGCCGGCGCCCGCGGGGCCGTGGGTCAGGCGGCGGCCAGGGACAGTTTCACCGCGAACCCGAGGAACAGGGCGCCCGCCGCCGACGTCGCCCCCGCCGCGAGGCGCCGGCGGCGCCGGAAGGCGGCGGCCAGCCGGGTGCCGCCGACTATCAGCGCGCTCAGGTAGAGGGCGCTGGCGAGCTGCGCGAAGGCGCCGAGGACGACGAAGGAGAGAGCCGGGTAGCCGTAGCCCGGGTCGACGAACTGCACGAAGAAGGCGACGAAGAACAGGATCGCCTTGGGGTTGAACAGGCTGATCACCAGGGCGCGGCGGAACGGCCGTTCGTCGGCGGCGGCCGGATCGGCGGGGACGGCGTCGGTTCCGGCCGCGGCGCTCTGCTCCCGGCGCGCCCGCCACATGCCCCACGCGGCCCGCAGCATCCCGACGGCGAGCCAGGTCAGGTAGCCGGCGCCCGCGTACTTCACGATCCCGAACAGCAGGGCGTTGCCCTGGAGCAGGGAGGCGACGCCCGCGGCGGAGAGGGTCATCAGCACGGTGTCCCCGCACCACACGCCCGCCGCGGCCGTGTACCCGGCGCGGACGCCCCGGCGGGCGGCGACGGAGAGGACGTACAGGGAGTTGGGGCCGGGCAGCAGGACGATCAGGATCAGGCCTGCGAGGTACGTGGGGAGGTCGATGACGCCGAGCATGGGAGGAGTGTCGCACGCGGGTACGACACTCCTCTTCCGGATTCCGCGGGGCGGGACGGGCCACCCCGGCATCGCCCCCCGGAAGGGCTGGGGCCGACTCAGAACGCGTCGGTGGGGACGTAGGTCCCCCAGACCTCCCGCAGCGCGTTGCAGACCTCGCCGACCGTGGCCCGGGCCTTGAGGGCGTCCTTCATCGGGTACAGGACGTTGTCGTCACCCTCGGCCGCCTTCCGCAGCGCGGACAGGGCCGCGTCGACCGCCTGCTGGTCGCGGTCGGCGCGCAGCGCGGCCAGGCGCTCGGCCTGCTGGGCCTCGATGGCGGGATCGACGCGCAGGGGCTCGTAGGGCTCCTCCTCGTCGAGCTGGAAGCGGTTGACGCCGACCACGACCCGCTCGCCGCCGTCGGTCTCCTGGGCGATGCGGTAGGCGTTGCGCTCGATCTCGTTCTTCTGGAAGCCGTGCTCGATCGCGGAGACGGCGCCGCCCAGGTCCTCGACCTTGCCCATGAGCTCCAGCGCGGCGGTCTCGACCTCGTCCGTCATCTGCTCGATGACGTAGGAGCCGGCGAAGGGGTCGACGGTCGCGGTCACGTCCGTCTCGTACGCCAGCACCTGCTGGGTGCGCAGCGCCAGGCGGGCGGACTTGTCCGTCGGCAGGGCGATCGCCTCGTCGAAGGAGTTGGTGTGCAGCGACTGGGTGCCGCCGAGCACCGCCGCCAGGCCCTGCACCGCGACGCGGACCAGGTTGACCTCCGGCTGCTGGGCCGTCAGCTGCACGCCCGCGGTCTGCGTGTGGAAGCGCAGCATCATGGACTTGGGGTTCTTCGCCCCGAACTCGTCCTTCATGACCCGCGCCCAGATCCGGCGCGCGGCGCGGAACTTGGCGACCTCCTCCAGGATCGTGGTGCGGGCCACGAAGAAGAAGGACAGACGGGGGGCGAAGTCGTCGACGTCCATGCCGGCCGCGACGGCGGTGCGCACGTACTCGATGCCGTCGGCGAGGGTGAAGGCGATCTCCTGCGCGGGTGACGCCCCGGCCTCGGCCATGTGGTAGCCGGAGATCGAGATGGTGTTCCACTTGGGGATCTCGGCCCTGCAGTACTTGAAGATGTCCGCGATCAGGCGCAGCGAGGGCTTGGGCGGGAAGATGTAGGTGCCGCGGGCGATGTACTCCTTGAGCACGTCGTTCTGGATCGTGCCGGTGAGCTGGTCCGCGGACACGCCCTGCTCCTCGCCGACGAGTTGGTAGAGCAGGAGCAGCAGCGCGGCGGGCGCGTTGATCGTCATCGACGTGGACACCTTGTCCAGCGGGATCCCCTCGAACAGCACCCGCATGTCGTCGAGCGAGTCGATCGCCACACCCACCTTGCCGACCTCGCCGTGCGCGATCGGGGCGTCGGAGTCGTGACCCATCTGGGTGGGCAGGTCGAAGGCGACCGACAGGCCCATGGTGCCGTTCGCGATCAGCTGCTTGTAGCGGGCGTTGGACTCCACCGCCGTGCCGAATCCGGCGTACTGGCGCATCGTCCACGGCCGGCCCGTGTACATCGTCGGGTACACACCACGGGTGAACGGGTACGCACCCGGGGACCCCAGCTTCTGCTCCGGGTCCCAGCCCTGCAGGGCGTCGGGTCCGTAGACCGGCTCGATGGGCAGTCCGGACTCCGACTCGCGTGTCATGATCGCTCCCCGCTCCTTTGCTACTTGTCAGTACGGCCCGACCCTCGCCACGGACTGTAGCCGCGCTCGTGCGCCCGGGTGGAGTGCCCCACGCTGGGACCTTCCTCACAACGATGCCGTGCCGTTCGCAACGCGTCATCCGTGGGGTACATCTCGGGTGACGGCCGGGCCGGACGTGCGCCGACGGAGCCACCGGTGGCCGGGAGAGTGCGGGGAACGGGCATGGGGAGAGCAGGCGCCGCGCTCGCGGCCGTGGCGGCACTCACGGTGGTGTGCGGCTGCACCGTGCAGAGGGCGGACCAAGACGGCGGGACGGACGGCGGCCACCGGTCACCGGTGCACATCGACATCTCCGGCCGTCCGCCCGCGCCGCCTTCGCCCGGCCCCGGCCGGGGCTCGGGCGACGGCAAGCCCGGCGACGGCGGGACCGGCACCACCGCGGCGCCGCCCGCCGTCCTGTGGGCGCCCGGCGACAGCGGCTTGGACGTGCGCGAACTACAGGCGCGGCTGCGGCAGGTGGCCTGGCTCCTCGACGGACCCACGGGAACGTACGACGACCTGACCGAGCAGGCCGTGCGGGGCTTCCAGGGCAAGCGCGGGCTGCCCCGGACCGGCACGGTGGACACCGTCACCTGGCAGCGGCTGCTGCGCATGACGCACGAGCCGGGCCGCTGGGAGCTGTACCTGATGGGCGGTCAGCCGGCCGCGGCACCCGACCCGCGCTGCCTGACCGGGCGGGTGCTGTGCATCAGCAAGACGAGCCGGACGCTGCGCTGGATGATCGACGGGCGGACCGTCATGACGCTTCCGGTGCGCTTCGGCGCCCAGTACACGCCCACCCGCGAGGGGGTGTTCCGCGTCTACTGGAAGTCCCGGCACCACGTCTCGACACTGTACGACTCACCGATGCCGTACGCGCTGTTCTTCAGCGGCGGCCAGGCCGTGCACTACTCGTACGACTTCGCGGCGCGCGGATACGCGGGCGGCTCGCACGGGTGCGTCAACGTGCGGGACGAGGCGGCGATCGCGCGGCTGTTCGGCGACGTGCGCACCGGCGACAAGGTCGTCGTGTACTGGTGAGGCGCCGTCGGGTCGGGAGGGCGAGGAGAAGTTGAGGGCGCGGGCGGGACCGGGGGAACGTGTCCCGCCCGCGCCATGTGCACGTGCCGTAGGTACGGGGGGAACCCCGGCTCCGTGCTACGGCCGATGACCAGTCGGCTCACTCATTACTGCGCTCGTGGCCCAGAAAACGTCACACCCCTCGCGGAAAAATTTCGACGAGTTGCGTTTTCGCTGGTCAGACGCCTTATTCGGAGTATCCGCCACTGTGGCCGCCGCCGGCGTGCCCGCTGCCCCGGCCGCCGTCGGCGCCGCTCGACGTGCCACCGCCGGACCCGTGGCCCCCGCCGGAGTCGCGGCCGCTGCCGCCTCCCGAAGCGCCCGAGATGCCGCCGTGGCCGTGGCCGTGCCGGCGGCGGTCTGAGCCGTCGCGGTCGTCGTCGTCGCTCTTGCCGGCGCCGCCGGTGCCGTGGCCCCTGCCGCCGCTGCGGGTGCCCGACCCGGTGCTCCCGGTGCCGTCCGGCCGGCGGTCGGTGCCGAGCGCCTTGCCCGCCTTGTTCAGGACGTCCTTGCAGTACGTCCACACACGGCGGGCGTCCCCGGCCGCCGACTCCAGGAAGCGGCGGCGCGCGTCGTCCAGGTCCCGGCCCGAGCTCAGGTCCTGGCACGCCGCGGTGGCGCCGGGCGGGGCGGCACCGGTGCCGCCCGGAACCGCGGAGCCGCTCGGCGCGGGCGTGGCACCGCCGGCCGCGCCGCGGGCGGTGTCCGGGCCCGCGGACCCGGTCGCCCCGCCGTCGGGCGTGGTGGTGGCGCCCCGCGACGGCGCGGAAGAACCGCGCCCGGGGGTGTCGGCGGCCGACACGGAGACGGCGGGGCCGGGTCCGGCGGGGCCGCCGAAGGGCGACGGCAGGACTCCGGTTCCGGCCGCGACCGCCACTCCGCCGACCGTGCAGACGGCCAGCGCGGCGGCCAGACCCAGGCGCACGTGGCGGCCCCGACGGACCCGCCCGGAGGGATGTCCGGTGCCGCCGAGACGGATGAGGCCGGCGTCGGCGCGGGAGGCGCCCGAGCGGTGGCCGCCGGTGCGCGGGGCACCGGCGTGCTGCTCGGCGGACCCGGCGCGAGCGGCCCGGAAGGCGGCCAGCGCGGCGGCCTCGCCGGGAAGTTCGGTGCTGGTCGGGGCGGGTGTGGCGGACAGGGCACCCAGAGCCTCGGCGAGGCGTTCGGCCTCGTCCCGGGCATCGGCGTCGACTGCGTCGAGCGGCTCTCCGCGCAGCAAGCGCTCTGCTGTGTCGCGGTCCAGCCACCTGTACTGCTCGTCGGCCATCACATGTCCTTCTGCGTCCGCGCGCGGCGATGCGTCACACCGGCGGACGTCACCGCACGGGTGCGCGGTTCTCGCGGGGTGGGCAGTGCCTCGAGCACGCCGGCCGATTCCGGATCACCGTCCGAGCCGGTGCCCAGGAGTTCGGCGAGTCGTTTCAGCCCGCGGTGGGCGGCCGTACGGACGGCCCCCGGCCGCTTGCCGAGCGTCTCGGCCGCGGTCTTGGCATCGAGGCCCACGACCACGCGCAGCACGACGGCCTCGGCCTGATCCTGCGGCAGCCGGGCGATGAGGGAGAGGGTGCGGCCCGTGGCCAGCGCCTCGATGGCCTCGCCCGCGGTGTCGGACTCGGCGGGCCGGCCGGTCAGTTCCGTCTCGTCGCCCCCGACGGCGGGGCGGCGGCCGCGCATCCGGACGTGGTCCAGGGCGCGGTTGCGGGCGATGCGCGCGGCCCAGCCGCGGAAGCGGTCCGCGTCCCCGCTGAACCGTGCCAGGTCGCGCGCGATCTGGAGCCAGGCCTCGGAAGCCACGTCCTCGGCGTCGGATTCACCGACGAGTGTCCGTACGTATCCGAGCAGCCGTGGGTGCACCGCGCGATACACAGTCCGGAACGCGGTCTCGTCCCCGTCCTGTGCCGCAAGCACCGCGGCGGTCAGCTCCGCGTCGTCCCCCAGCACCTGGTTCCTCGATCGATGGTCGCGGTTTCAAGACCGCTGGCGTCTGCGCTGATCCGGGCCCCCCGCGGTCCGGCGCGAAAGGCACGTTACGACGCGAAACCCCCGCTCGTCCACGTCCGTACAAGATGCAACTATCTCGTGATGAGGAGCCGTGCGCGCGGGGTGTGACAGAAAACGCACTCTCGGCGCTGTAGAGAGTACGGGTCGCCGCGCGGCCCGTGCCGCGCGACGGCCGGGGCCTCTCCTGTGGGGGGTGGCGGCCCCGGCCGTTGCCTTGGCAGTGCGTACCGGCCACCGGCTCGACAGACCGGAGGGCGTCCCCGGCGGAGGCCGGCAGGCCCGCCCGGCCGCCTGGATCCGCCCGCGGAACACGGCGCCGGGTCTTCTTCCCGGGCCGTTCCAGGGGGTGCGCCGGGCGCTCCCGGGCAAGCCCTTTCGGCCCTCTCGGCGCGCGTGTTCGCGGGCCGGTCGCTCCTTGCCCGGACATCCCGCGTGGGGGACCGCGCCGCTCCGGCGGCGGCCTGCGCCCGGCGAGGCCGTGGCACACCGGCACGGCCGCCCACGGCTGATCCATCGCCGGTTCGGTGCCGGTCCGGTGCCGATTCACCGCCGGCTCACCGTCGAGAACGACGGATTCGCTGCCGAGAACGGCTGATCACGGCTGCCGGTGCGGCCGGCTGATCACGGCCGTCCGTACGGCCGACCGCGTCCGGCGAAGCCCCCGGGGCCGATCACGGCCGGCTCCCGGTGCCGCCCCGCGTCGCAGTGGGGGCCGGCGTCCCGTCGTTGCCCGTGCCGTTCCCGGCCGCGTCGCCGGCTCCGTCGTCCGCACCGGTGCCGCCTGAGCTGTCGGCCGGCGTGCGGTCCGGCCTCGCCGTGGCCCGGTCGGCGCCCGCGGACGGCAGGGAGGTGCCCGGGCCGGCGGACGGTACGGCCGTGGCCGTCACGCTCGCACAGTAGGCCTCCACCTCGTCCTCGCCGCCCGCGGCGGCCACCAGGCGCTGCCACGCCGGCGCGTCCAGCACCCGGCCCTGGGCCTTGACCTGCTCGTAGGCGCTGCAGTGGGCCTCGGCGTCCTGGGCGGATTCCGGGTGGGAGGGTCCACCGGAGGCGCTGGAGGCGCTGGAGGCGGCAGACGCGGCCGAGGACTCGGTGGCCGAGGGCGCGGAGGTGGACGGCTGCTGGGCGTGGTCGGGGGCACTGGTGCCGGGACGCGACCCGCCCGTGCCATCGTCGCCGTCCGGGGAGGCGCCGGGACCCATCGCCGCGTAGGCGACCCCGCCCAGGGTGAGCCCCGCCGCCAGCACCGAGAGCGTGGCCCGCATCGACAGCCGCGCGCGCCGCTCCCGGGGACGCCAGTCGTCACGTCGCCTGGTGCGGGCGCGGTGGGCGCCGGTGTCCCGGGCGGTGCGGAAGGCCGCCACGGCCCGCTGCTCGGCCTCGGCGTCGATGACGTCCTGCCGCACGGCTGCCGCGATCAGCGCCTCCAGCCCGGCGTCGCCGTCCGTGTACGGGTGCCCGGAGACGGCGTCAGGGTGCGCATGCCGGCGGCCGGAGGTGCCGCCGCCGCTCAGCCGTTCACCCATGTCGGTTTCCGTCCCTGTCCGTGTGCGGTGTCAATGATCCAAGTGATCTGCGCGATCCGTGTCGTCCATGTGTCACGGACGACCGAGCGGAGCCGAACGTTCCATTCGGGCTCGTGCCCTGCGGGCCGTACCGGGCGTACGATCCGCTCGACCGGTTCGGTCGGTTCGATCCGTACGTGCCGCGGGCGTCGCAGTCGTCTCCGACGCCGCTCACTTCGACTCCCCCAGCGTCCGCGACCCGTCATCCGTCACACCCTCGCCCGCCGCGCCCGCGACGCCGAGCTCGCGGGCGAGCCGCTTGAGCCCTCGGTAGGCCGCGGTGCGCACCGCGCCGGGGCGCTTGCCGAGGACGCGCGCGGAGGCCGGGCCGTCCAGACCGACGACCACACGCAGCAGCACCGCCTCGGCCTGGTCGCGCGGCAGCCCGCGCACCATGTCCAGGGCCCGTTCCGTGGAGATCGACTCCAGTGCCTGCTCGTGGGTGCTGTGCGTGCCGGGCAGTTCCAGGACGTCCGCCTCCAGCACCGCCGGGCGGGGCCGCACGCGTTGGCGGCGCAGATGGTCCAGGGCCCGATGCCGGGCGATCGTCGCCGTCCAGCCGCGGAAACCCGCCCCGTCGCCCTTGAAGCGCCCCAGGTCGCGGGCGATCTCCAGCCAGGCGTCGGAGGCCACGTCCTCGGCGTCCTCTCCGACCAGGCCCCGCAGATATCCGAGCAGACCGGGCTGCACGATCCGGTACGCGGCCGCGAACGCGGCCTCGTCCCCCTCCTGGGCCCGTTCGACCGCCGCGCCGAGTTCCCCGTCGTACGCCTGCGCGCGCCGGGGCTTGCCTCCCTGGCCCAAAGACTGTCCTCGTTCGTACCGGGTTGTGGCCGCCGCCGTACGGCCGCCGTACGGCGCATCCTGCGCCGCCGCCGTCCGCGTCGCTCCGTCCGCGGCCACGCCTACACGCTCAACAGCGTCCGCTCTCACAGAAGTGTCACAGGGCGTCAGGTCTCCTCCTCGGGCCTTCCCCCGCGACGATCAGCATCTCCGCCGCACGGCGGGCGGCGCGTCCGCACCCCTCACCGACTGCGCGCCAGGGCCGTCCCTTCTCGCTCGGCATCGGGGCGGGCCTTCACTGCCCCTGCATCTCCCAGCGCGCGGGACACCCGGAGCATCACGGGTCACAGGTGTGTCTCACGCCATACAGGCCCCACACAGGCCCCTCGGTCATGGATGCGGCGTGCGGCGCCTGGAGGGCCGGGGGAGGGGCTGCACGGGGTCGCGTGGAGCCGCGCGACGGGGCCTCGCTGCCGCCGAGTGACGTTTCCGGGTGTCCGTCCGCTGTGGAAGTGCTGTCCGAGTCTCCCACCGTGCCGCCTCCACCTCCTCTGACGGGCGGCGCGGTGGGAACCCCCTCTTCCGCCGTCCGGCCCCGCCCTCCCGCGGGGAGCGCGGCGGGAGACCCCGCACCTCCCGCCGCGCCCTTCGTCTCCCCCCGGAACGGCGCGGCGGGAAACGGTCCTCGCACCGTGCCGCGCCCCCTTTTCCGCGGCACACGAGCGAGGGACAGAGGCCGGCCTCCCGCTGCGGGCGCACACCGACATCCTCCCGGGCCCCGCGGCGGGAGCGCCGCCGCTCGCTGCTCCGCCGCCGCACGGTCCCGGCACCGCCCACGCGACCCCGCGCCGCCCGCGGCCACCGGGGCGGACGGCGCGGGGCGGCGCCCCGCGTCGGCGACGCCTCGTCGGGTGCCGGCGCGGCGTCGTCCCGGTCCCGGAGCGCTCCCGCCGTCACCCGGCCGGGGACTCCACCGGCTCCGGTGCCGCCGGGGCCGGCTGCGGGGTCGGTGCGCGCGGTGCGTCCACGACCACGCCGGCGATCAGCGCGGCCAGCAGCAGCGCCCCCATGGCCCACCAGGTGGCGACGTTGAACCCGTGCACGGCGGCCTCGGCCCGGAGGGCCTGCCGGTCGACGCCCGGGCCTGCGTGGGCGACGAGGTAGCTGCTGGTCACGCTCGCGGCGACGGTGTTGAGCAGGGCCGTGCCGATGGACCCGCCGACCTGCTGGGCCGTGTTGAACGTCGCCGACGCGGCCCCCGCGTCCTGCGGCGCGACGCTGCCCGTGGCGAGGGACACCGACGTCATCATGGCCGTGCCCATGCCGAGCCCCAGCATGATCATGCCGGGCAGCACATGGGAGGCGTAGGCCGGTTCCACCCCCACCTGGGCGATCAGCGCCAGCGCGCCCGCGGCCAGCAGCAGCCCCGGCACCAGCAGCACGCGCGGCGGCACCCTGTTCAGCAGCCGGGCCGCGACCTGCGTGGACCCGACGATCATCCCGGCGGTGAGCGGCAGGTAGGCCAGTCCCGTCTTGACCGGCGAGTACCCGAGCACGCCCTGCATGTAGTAGGTCAGGAACAGGAACACGCCGAACATGCCGACGGTGACGAGCAGTGTCGTCAGGAACGCCCCGATGCGCTGCCGGTCCTTCACCACGGTCATCGGCAGCAGCGGTACCCGCGCCCGGGTCTGCCACAGCCCGAACGCGGCGAGCAGGACGACCCCGCCGATCAGCAGCGCCAGCACCAGGCCGTCGCCCCAGCCGCGGGGCTCCGCCTCGGAGAAGCCGTAGACCAGCGACAGCATGCCGGCCGATCCGAGCAGTGCGCCCGGCACGTCCAGGTGGGCGTTCGGGTGCCGTTCGCCGGGTGTGAGCAGCACCACGGCGCCCACGAAGGCGATCAGTGCGATGGGCACGTTGACGTACAGGCACCAGCGCCAGTTCAGGTACTCGGTGAGGAATCCGCCCGCGAGCAGTCCGATCGCCGCCCCCGCGCCGACGATCGCGCCGAACACGCCGAACGCCCGTCCGCGGTCCTTGGGATCGGTGAAGGTCGTGGCGAGCAGCGACAGCGCCGAGGGCGCGAGCAGCGCGGCGAAGACGCCTTGGAGGGCGCGGGCGCCGAAGAGCATGCCCTGGCCGGAGGCGGCGCCGCCGATCGCGGACGCGGCGGCGAACCCGAGCAGCCCGATCAGGAACGTGGTCTTCCTGCCGACGAGGTCGGAGACACGTCCGCCGAGGAGCAGCAGGCCGCCGAAGGCGAGCGTGTAGGCGGTGATCACCCACTGGCGGTTGGCGTCCGACATGTTCAGATCGGCCTGGGCGGAGGGGAGCGCGATGTTGACGATGGTCATGTCGAGAACGACCATCAGCTGGGCGAGCGCGATGACGACCAGTGCCCACCAGCGTCGGTTGTCGGCCATGAGGCCTCCCGGATCGGACTGTCGGTCCCGAGGTCGGCCTCCATGGTCCCTCGGGATCCGGCCACAGGGAACGCCACCGTCTCTTGTCCGCGGGATCATTACGCCGATTTTGCCCCGCCGCGCAGCCGCACCCGGCGCTTCCCCCGCCGCACCCGGGCCACCGCCTGCCGGCCGCACCCCGACCACCACGCGCCCGGCCGTGTCCCGGCCGCCGCGGTCCCGCCCGCCCCCGGACCGGAGCGCCCCGAAGAGCGGCCCCGCCCCCACCCGGGCCGCGTCCGCCGGGGGTGCGAGGCCGCGGCCGGGGCGCGAGCCGCCCAGGGCCCCGCCGCGGAGCCGCAGGCGCCCTGGCGAGGCCGTCCCGAGCGACGGGGAGCCGTCAGGAGGCCGTCGCCGGAGGCGTCGGGAGGCCGTCCCGGGGTCTCAGCGGGCCCCCGCCGTCGCGTCGCGGCACAGCAGCCGGAGGGAGCCCTGCCCGGCGAAGCAGCGGCGGGCCTCCTCGACGGGGTCCCAGAGCCTGCCGTCCGGGGTGCGGATCCAGTGGTCGCCCCCGGCCGACCACCACTCGGCGCCGGACTGCCGGGCGACGACCTCCCCGGCGTAGGCCCCGAAGCCGCGCAGCACGCTCTCCACGGCGGCGTACGGCGCGCCCTCGCGCCGTATCTCGTCGATCATCCGGTCCACCCGCCACAGGCTCTGCGCCGAGTAGTCGAGGTGCAGCCGCGCGCCCTCGCGCATGGCCGCCACCGCGTCCGCCGCCCAGCGCGCGGGCTTCGCCGCGGCCGCGGGCCTGGTCTCCTGCAATGTCCCCTGCCGTGTCGTCACATGTCGAAGAGCGGTCGGCCACGGGCATTCGTCACCGCCGCCCGCGGAGGTCCGCCCGGCGGCGGCACCGCCCCCGCTTCCGACCGGCCGGGCGCCGCCCCCACGGCCACCTGCGGGGACCGTTCCGGGGTGACGGATCCCGGCGCCCGCACGCTCTGTCGAGTGATGAGCGAGTACTTCCACCTCCGTGCGGTACCGCCGTCGGCGCTGCGCAACAGCACCACCTGGATGCAGCGGCTGTTCGAGGACGACTGGGAGACGGTTCGCGAACGGATCGGCCGGCACCGCGAGGAGATGCTGGACGGCCGCTACCTCGACCATGCGCTGCTCTATGCCGGACCCGGTCGAGGCCGGGGCGACTCCCCCGGAGCGCAGGTCGTCCTCGGCGGGCGGCCCCTGCCCCACCCGATCCAGGGCAGACCGCCCTTCCGGGTGCTGACGGCGGCGCAGGCCCACCGGGTCGCCGCGTTCCTCTCGGCCGCGGACTTCGACGCGCTGTGGAACCCGGCGCGCACGGCGCTGCTCCCCCGTTACGGCGGCAGCGACGCCGAGCCGTGGACCCGCGGCGCCTTCGCCGCGGCACACCGGGACCTGCGGGCGTTCTACGAGCAGACGTCGCTGTACGGCGACGCGGTGGTGAAGTGGGTGCTTCCGTAGGGTCCCGGCGGTCCTCAGCCGAGCCCGCGGGCCCTGCGGGACACCACGGCCCGCAGGACGCGGCGCCCCTCGGTGGAGACCTCCAGGGCCCGGCGCAGCCCGGTCGGCCCGTGCCCGGCCAGCACCTCCAGGACGGTGACCTGGCGGCGCAGCTCGGCCGCGACGAGGGGCGACATGCCGTCCGTGCGGCCCTCCCGGCGGGCATCGACGCTGCCCGCGTCCTCGGCGGGGTCGAGCAGCCGGTGGATCTGGAGGGAGGCCACCGAGCAGGCGTCGGCCCACAGCCGCATCCCCTCGGCGGACGGCGCGTCGGGCGCGGCGGAGAGCATCCGCCGGGCCAGCTGGACAGGCTCGTCCGTGCCGGGCTCCTCCGATCCGGCGAGCTTTCCGCGCACCTGTTCCAGGGCAGTGCCCCAGACGTCGTCGCCGACGCCCTCCGCGAGGCTGCCCCACAGGGGCCGCAGTGTCTCGTCGTCGCCACCCAGCAGCGGCACGCACCGATCCAAACAAGCCAATCCGCTCGCGGCCAGCCCGCGGTCGTCGGCCTGAGAGATGAGGTCCACCAGGCTCATCCACGCCTCCCTAGACGGGGCGCCGTCCCTATACGGAGCCCGCACTTCCCCTTACTGCGTGCAACGCTCCCGTAGTGTCACACGGCCGCCACGCCGAGTCGGCCGTTCCAGCGGAAGAAGGTGTTTTCGGCCAATCGTCCGGGCCGGGCGGGCACGGCGACGGAGGGCACTCCGTCCCGCGCGCGAGGCGCGCCGGATCAGCGCGTATCGCGCAGGATCGACTCGGCACGGCAGGGAGGCGCAGCCGTCAGGGTCACCGGTGGCGGGGCGCCCGACCGGACGGGCCGGGCGCGATCGGCGACGCGCTCAGCCCAGCCGGTCGGCGAGCGCCCGGAACTCCGCCCAGCTCAGCGAGGGTTTGTCCGGGTTCCACAGCTTCTGCGCGGTGGCCCGTAGCGGCATCCGGACACCGGCCGCGACCTGGGCCTGGGTCTGGCTGCCGGCCAGGTCGCACCAGACCGCGAAGGTCCCGCCGAGGATCTGGCCGTCGTAGGCGGCCGGCACGGCCGTCGTGCCCCGCAGCACCCGGGGCGTCCACTGCTCGTAGATCCGCTGCCCCGTCGGATAGACGAAGGTCTGCGGCTCCCCGAGCACGTAGTACAGGAACTCGTCGTTGTAGTTGATCAGCTTCCGCCCGGCCCTCAGGTACTCCACCGGTTGCCGGGCCCCGATCTCCTTGCCGGTCCAGTAGGCGACCTGGATGTCCTCGGCCGGCTGCACGGAGGTGTCCCGGAAGAAGCCGTCGTTCCACGCCCGCGGGGTGCGGCCGTGGGCGCGGACGGTGTCGGCGCGGTCGTCGAGCCACCCGGTGGCCAGGTCGGCCACCGTCGCACCGGAGCCGTAGGCCTTGCGGGCGGCCGCGGCGAGCTGCGGATAGGAGGCCGCGGGGTCGGACACGGTCAGCGCCCGGTACTCGTCGCCGCCCAGGTGCCAGTCCGCGCCGGGGAAGAGGCCGGCGTACTCGTTCAGCAGGTCGTCGACGATCGAGGCCGACTTCTCCTTGGATATGTCGATGGCGCCGCGCGCGGCCAGGCCCCGCACGTTGCGCAGCTGGAGTTCGGGGTGGGCGGCGAGGACGGCGCCGAGGTGCCCCGGGGAGTCGATCTCCGGCACGACGGCGATGTGGCGGGCCGCCGCGAGGTCGACGATCTTCTTGACCTGCGCCTTGGTCAGATGGTCCTTGGACACGACCTCGGGGTGGGTGTCGGAGGCGATCCGGAAGCCCTGGTCGTCGGAGAAGTGCAGCCCCAGCTGGTTGAACTTCAGGTCGCCCAGCTCGCGCACCCGGTCCTCGATCCAGTCGGCGCTGAAGGGCTTGCGGGCGATGTCGAGCATGAACCCGCGCACCGGCTTCGCGGGCTCGTCCCGCACCACGCCCTCCGGGGCGCTGCCGCCGCCGTGCACCTCCTGCTTGAGGGTGCGCGTCCCGTAGAAGACGCCGGCCTCGCCCGGCCCGCTGACGACGACCCGCCCGTCGCGCACGGTCATGGTGTACGACTCCGGGTTCGCGCCCTTGTCGCCGCCGAGCTCCAGCCGTACGTCCCCGGCGCGCGCGTCGTCCGACTCGCCCGCGTAGACCAGCCCCAGCTCGCCGGCGACGAGCCGCCCCTCGTCGGCGAGCTCCGGGGCGCCGACGACCACCCGCTCCCCGCTCGCGGGCCGCCATCCGGGCCCGCGGGCCGGGGTGTGGGACCGGACGGCCGGGATCGTGCGGGGCGTCTTCGACAGCGGGTAGGTCCGCGTCGGGCTGGGAGTCGGGGAAGTCGTCGTACCGGTGGCGCCCGACGACGCGGCCGACCCGGTGTCGGACGGCTGCCGCGTGGCGGTCGCCGAGGAGGTGCCGCCGCCGTCGGCGGCCCACACGCCGACACCGACCCCGAGCGCGATCGTCCCGGCGGTCACCGCCGCGACGACCAGCCGCCTCTGCTTCACCTTGTTCGCCGGGGCCCGGCGCCTGTGCTGGCTCACGGCGTCAACCTACGTCCCGGGCGTTCGAGGGGTCGTCCACCACATGTTCCGAAACTCTCCTGTTCGAGTGAAATTCGGGCGGCCGTCGGAGACGGCATGAGCACGGTCTTATAACGTGAGACCTCGCGTCTCACACCATCCCCTGCCACACCACACGTGACACGAGGACCCACGCTGCCAGCGCACCGTCTTCCCCATCCTCCGGGCCGTCTGGCCCTGCCGGGACTCCCCGAGCAGCCGCGCGTCATCCCCCCACCATCGCGGACCCCCCTCGACGTGTTCAACACGGAGCCCGCCGAGCAGGCCCGGCGCACCCTGCTGGCCTGCCTGCACAGCGACCGGTGGGCCCACCGGCTCGCCGCCCACCGCCCCTATCCCGACGTGGGCACCCTCGTCGCGGCCTCGGACGAGGCGGCGTACGACCTGACCCCCGGCGACCTGGCCGAGGCGCTGGCGGGCGAGTCGATGCCCACCCTGCCCGCGGACACCTACGGGGCGGCCCACACGGCTCTGAGCGCGGCGCACGCCGCCTACGAGGCCCGATTCGGACATGCGTTCGTCGTCTGCCTGGGCGGAGTGAGCCGCCAGGAGGCCCTCGACCACGTCCTGGAGGGCATCCGGTCACGGCTGGCCAACGACGTGGAGGAGGAACGGGTGGTCGCGGCGGAGGAGCTGCGCCGCCTGGCGGGACAACGCCTGGTGAGGCGCCTCGGCGGCACCGGGCGGTAGCCGGATCCGACCGCCGGCCGGACACCCCCGGGACGAGCGGGCCGGCGTCACGCCCCTCCCCGTCCGGCGGCCCCCGCGCACCCGTCCGGCGGCCCCCGCGCACCCGGACGGCGGCACCTTCGCCCCCGGACGGCGGCACCGGCCGCATCCGAACGGCGGCGAACCGTCGTATAACCGGACACCCCCTTCCAGAAGCAGCCGCCGGATAGCCCGTCCGGTGCCAGTTTGATCACACAGGTAGGCCCGCTGTAAGCACCGCAGGCACACGTCGCTACGATGCTGGGGGCCGGTGGACCGTACCCGGCCGGGCCCGACCGACACCGACGCCGGCGCGGCCCCCACCCCGCTCCCGGAGGAAACTTCCGTGCCGGCTGGAACGCTGTACCGCGGCCGGGAAGGAATGTGGTCCTGGGTGGCTCACCGAGTCACCGGCGTCCTCATTTTCTTCTTCCTGTTCGTTCACGTGCTGGACACCGCTCTCGTGCGTGTCTCCCCCGAGGACTACGACAAGGTCGTAGCCACCTACAAGACGCCGATCGTCGCCGTACTCGAGTACGGCCTCGTCGCCGCCATCCTCTTCCACGCGCTCAACGGCCTGCGTGTCATCGCCGTCGACTTCTGGTCGAAGGGCCCCCGCTACCAGAAGCAGATGCTCTGGTCCGTCGTGGGCCTGTGGGTCGTGCTGATGCTCGGGGCGATCTACCCCGTCCTCGGCCACGCCGCTCGTGAACTGTTCGGGAGCTGACGCCAATGTCCACGACTGAAACCAGCGCTTCGGGGATCGGCCCGGTCGAGGGCGGGTCCGTCTACACCGTCGACAACCCGGCGCCCCTCATCGAGGCCCCGCGCAAGCGCACCAAGAAGACCCCGAAGTCCACCCGGGGCAACTTCGAGCTGGCGGCCTGGCTCTTCATGCGCCTGTCGGGTGTGGTGCTGGTCGTCCTCGTCATCGGGCACCTGCTGATCCAGCTGGTCCTCGACGGCGGCGTCAGCAAGATCGGCTTCGCCTTCGTGGCCGGCCGCTGGGCCTCGCCGTTCTGGCAGGTCTGGGACCTGCTGATGCTGTGGCTGGCGATGCTGCACGGCACCAACGGCCTGCGCACCGTCATCAACGACTACGCGGAGCGGGCGAACACCCGCCTGTGGCTGAAGGCCCTGCTCTACACCGCCGCGGTCTTCACCATCCTGCTGGGCACGCTGGTGATCTTCACCTTCGACCCGAACATCCGCTAGGCACGGGGCTGAGGTAAACCACTCATGAAGATCCACAAGTACGACACCGTCATCGTCGGCGCCGGCGGCGCCGGTATGCGGGCCGCCATCGAGGCGACCAAGCGCAGCCGCACCGCGGTGCTCACGAAGCTCTACCCCACCCGGTCCCACACGGGCGCCGCGCAGGGCGGCATGGCCGCCGCGCTGGCCAACGTGGAGGAGGACAACTGGGAGTGGCACACCTTCGACACGATCAAGGGCGGTGACTACCTGGTCGACCAGGACGCCGCCGAGATCCTGGCGAAGGAGGCCATCGACTCCGTCCTCGACCTGGAGAAGATGGGCCTGCCGTTCAACCGGACGCCCGACGGGACGATCGACCAGCGCCGCTTCGGCGGGCACTCCCGCAACCACGGCGAGGCCCCCGTCCGCCGCTCCTGCTACGCGGCCGACCGCACCGGCCACATGATCCTCCAGACGCTGTACCAGAACTGCGTCAAGGAGGGCGTGGAGTTCTTCAACGAGTTCTACGTCCTCGACCAGCTGATCACCGAGGTCGACGGCGTCAGGAAGTCCGCCGGCGTGGTGGCGTACGAGCTGGCGACCGGCGAGATCCACGTCTTCCAGGCGAAGTCCGTGATCTACGCCTCCGGCGGCTGCGGCAAGTTCTTCAAGGTGACGTCCAACGCGCACACCCTCACCGGCGACGGCCAGGCCGCGGTGTACCGGCGGGGCCTCCCGCTGGAGGACATGGAGTTCTTCCAGTTCCACCCGACCGGCATCTGGCGCATGGGCATCCTGCTGACGGAGGGCGCCCGCGGTGAGGGCGGCATCCTCCGCAACAAGGACGGCGAGCGCTTCATGGAGAAGTACGCGCCGGTCATGAAGGACCTCGCCTCCCGCGACGTCGTCTCCCGCTCCATCTACACGGAGATCCGCGAGGGCCGCGGCTGCGGTCCCGAGGGCGACCACGTCTACCTCGACCTGACCCACCTGCCGCCGGAGCAGCTGGACGCCAAGCTGCCCGACATCACCGAGTTCGCGCGCACGTACCTCGGCATCGAGCCCTACACGGACCCGATCCCGATCCAGCCGACCGCGCACTACGCCATGGGCGGCATCCCGACCAACGTCGAGGGTGAGGTCCTGGCGGACAACACCACCGTCGTCCCGGGCCTGTACGCGGCCGGCGAGGTCGCCTGCGTGTCCGTGCACGGCGCCAACCGCCTCGGCACCAACTCGCTGCTGGACATCAACGTGTTCGGCCGCCGGGCCGGCATCTCGGCGGCGGAGTACGCGCAGAAGGCGGACTTCGTCGAGCTGCCGGAGAACCCGGCCGAGCAGGTCGTCGCGCAGATCGAGCAGCTGCGCGACTCCACGGGCACCGAGCGGGTGGCGCAGCTGCGCCGCGAGCTCCAGGAGACCATGGACGCCAACGTCATGGTGTTCCGCACCGAGCAGACGATCAAGACGGCCGTCGACAAGATCGCCGAGCTGCGCGCGCGCTTCAAGAACGTGGCGATCCAGGACAAGGGCAAGCGGTTCAACACGGACCTGCTGGAGGCCATCGAGCTCGGCAACCTGCTCGACCTGGCCGAGGTCATGGCGGTGTCGGCACTGGCCCGCAAGGAGTCCCGCGGCGGTCACTACCGCGAGGACCACCCCAACCGCGACGACGTCAACTTCATGCGCCACACCATGGCGTACCGCGAGGTCGGCGCCGACGGGTCCGATTCCGTCCGTCTCGACTACAAGCCGGTCGTCCAGACCCGCTACCAGCCGATGGAGCGTAAGTACTGATGGCTACCCCTGTTCTGGACAAGGTCGAGGCGGAGTCCGCGGCCTCCCCGTACATCACGGTCACCTTCCGGATCCGCCGGTTCAACCCGGAGGTCTCGGCCGAGGCGGCCTGGGAAGACTTCCAGCTGGAGATCGACCCGAAGGAGCGCGTCCTCGACGGCCTCCACAAGATCAAGTGGGACCTGGACGGCACGCTGACCTTCCGCCGGTCCTGCGCGCACGGCATCTGCGGATCCGACGCGATGCGGATCAACGGCAAGAACCGCCTCGCGTGCAAGACGCTGATCAAGGACATCAACCCCGAGAAGCCGATCACGGTCGAGCCCATCAAGGGCCTGACGGTCCTGAAGGACCTGGTCGTCGACATGGAGCCGTTCTTCCAGGCGTACCGCGACGTGATGCCCTTCCTGATCGCGAAGGACACCAACGAGCCGACGCGCGAGCGTCTGCAGACGGCGGAGGACCGGGAGCGCTTCGACGACACCACGAAGTGCATCCTGTGCGCCGCCTGCACGTCCTCGTGCCCGGTCTTCTGGAACGACGGCCAGTACTTCGGCCCGGCCGCCATCGTCAACGCGCACCGCTTCATCTTCGACTCGCGTGACGATGCCGCCGAGCAGCGCCTGGAGATCCTCAA
Source organism: Streptomyces actuosus (assembly GCF_016921115.1). Taxonomy (GTDB): domain Bacteria; phylum Actinomycetota; class Actinomycetes; order Streptomycetales; family Streptomycetaceae; genus Streptomyces; species Streptomyces actuosus_A. Next base: position 257,921 of record NZ_JAFFZS010000005.1, on the reverse strand, counting down.
CGACCGCGACGGCGTCTGGCGCTGCCGCACGACCTTCAACTGCACGGACGCCTGTCCGCGCGGTATCGAGGTCACGAAGGCGATCGCCGAGGTCAAGCGCGCGCTGATCACGCGCCGCTACTGACCGTCCGCGGCATGCGAGAGGGCCCCGGCCCGGTGGACGACCCCTTGGACCCGAGGGACGACACCGGACCGGGGCCCTCCTGCGTGCCTCAGCCGTGGAAGCTGCGGTCGTGCGGGGCCGGTCCGGGCGCCGGCCCGGGTGAACGGCCGATGCGCGACCGACGCCTCACACGGAAGGTCGGTCGCGATCCTTCGGACGTTCCTCGATCGCGCCCGGAAGCCCGCCCGTGGGTCCCGAGGACAGGGCTCCGCGATGAGCCGTCGGGCACGGGCCCGTCGCCACGGCGGACGAGGCGAGCCCGGCGGCGGTCGGCTTCGCCGTCCGGCCTCGACATCCCGGACGCCCCGCCACCGCGTCCCGAGGGCCTCCCGCGCGAACGGGCCCCGAGCGGTGGTCACGGGTCGTCGCCGGCCGCTGCCGAACAGCCTCGGACGGCCCGGACGACGACGCCGCCCGGCGGCGAGACAGTACGGCTCCCTCCTCGGCCGGTCCCTCGATGGGCGAACCGCCGGAAACGGGCTTACGGTCGAACGTGGGGCCGCCCTGTGAGGAACCCCCCACGCGTCGCCCCCCCCGTGATTCCCCCATGACACCCACAGGAGACGACTGCCATGGCCACAGCATCCGAGACGCCTGTACTGGACACCATCGCCGCGATGACGGTCGACTCGATCGAGCGGTGCGGGCTGGCTCCGGAAACGCTCCTGCTCACCCGCATCGCGGCTCTCGCCGCTTCGGACGCACCGCCGATCTCGTACGTCGCCCACATCGACCCCGCCATCCAGGCCGGTCTGACGGCCGAGCAGGTGCAGGACGTCCTTGTCGCCATCGCTCCTGTCGTGGGTACGGCCCGCGTCATGGCGGCGGCCGGCAACCTCGCCAAAGCCCTCGGCTTCACGATCGCGGTCGCCGACGCCGAGGCACAGAGCGGCGAGTAAGGACCTCGCCCGAGGTCCACGGCTGACGGACGTACCCGCCGCCGATGCCTGCGCGCAGCCCACGGCCGAGCAGGACGCGCGGAATCGCGTACCGTCGCCCGGACGGACCATCCCCATCACGCGCCGAACCCCCGTCGCCGTCGGTCACGTGGCGCTCAGGCGCGAGCGGGAGTGGGCCCGGTTCCGTCCGGACCGCTCGATGCATGCCCCGCCGAAACCGGTCCCGTGATCGGCTCCGGGTGCCAGCCGAGCGAGCCGATCTGGCGCAGAGTGCGAAAAGGTGCTCCTGAACCGCAAGGACGCGACTGCTGACGTCGTGTCCGCGCGGATTGCGGGGGCACCTTTTCGATGAGCGCGCAGGGTGGGCGGTCGGATGCCCGTGCGCGCACCGGCATCCGACCGACATCGCGGCCCGAACACCCCCGCAATCACCGGTTCCGGGCCGGTGCGCTTCTATTCTGACGGTATGTCAGATGACGAGTCGTACGAGCTGCTCGGGTTCGACAACGTGATGCTGCCCGTCGGGGACCTGGGGCAGGCCGTGGGGTTCTACGAGCGGGCCGGGTTCACCGTCGGGTTCCGGTTCGACGAGGCGGGCATCGCGCTGCTGCGGGTCGGCGGGGAGGCACCCGGCGTGCTGCTGCGGCAGGAGGAGGCGCTGGGCCACCGGCCACCGCCGTGGCCCTCCCCCCGCATGTGGATCGAGGTGCCGGACGCGCGGACGGCGGCCGGACGGCTGGCCGCGGCCGGGATCCCGCCGCTGGAGGAGCCGTTCTCCGTGGCGACCGGGTGGACCGTCGAGATCGCGGATCCCTGGGGGAACGTCCTCGGCTTCACCGACTACACCAAGCGTCCGGAGCTGGGCCGCAGGGCCTGAGCGGGAGGGCGGACCCCCTGCGCCGACGGCGCGTCGAACGCGCTCGAGAACGGGTCCGCAGTCGCCCTGTCAACGGGGCGATCGGCCGGCCCGGCAGCCGCAGTCCGTGCGCCGGAGCCGGTGCCCGCCGGAGCGCAGGAGGCGGCCCCCACCGCTTCGCGGACCTGGACCACCGGGCCACGCCGGGGAAGGCCACCTCCGCCGACGACGCCGGGCAGGTCCACCACACCGCCGCCTGGATCGTCGTCCCGTGGGCCTCGCGGGAGCACCGCCCAAGGGCGCACCGGCTCGCCGGCGGACCGGGGGTACGACTCGCCAGGGCGGCCGTGCCGGCCGCGGCGCGGTGGCGGGACATGCGGGACGGAGGGGGCACCCGCCCGGACGGGGACGGGTGGACGGACGCCCCCCTCCGAAGAGGCGGACGCCCCGGCCCCGGGTGGGTCGACGGTCCGCCCGAAAGGACCGGCGCCCCGGCCGCCGGACGGACGGACGCCGGCCCCGCCACGGGCTGGGCCGGCGGGGGCCGCGTGACTGGTTAGGCTCTCTTCCCGTGCCCGCGAAATCCCTCCCCGTAGAGAACGACGGCCCCGACGAGACGGCCGGCCCCAGCAAGTCCGAGCAGACCCGTGCGCTGATCCTGGAGACGGCCATGCGGCTGTTCCGGGAGCGGGGGTACGACCGGACGACCATGCGGGCCATCGCCCAGGAGGCGGGGGTCTCCGTCGGCAACGCCTACTACTACTTCGCGGGCAAGGAGCACCTGATCCAGGGCTTCTACGACCGGATCGCAGCCGAGCACCGGGCAGCGGTCCGGGAGATCCTGGACCGGGAGACCGACTTGGAGAGCCGGCTCGCGGGAGTGCTGCGGGCCTGGCTGGACGTCGCGGCGCCCTACCACGAGTTCGCCGTGCAGTTCTTCAAGAACGCCGCCGACCCGGACAGCCCGCTCAGCCCCTTCTCGCAGGAGTCGGAGCACGCGCGGCTGGAGGCCGTCTCCGTCCACCGCGAGGTGCTGGCCGGGGCCCGGCGGACGAAGGTCCCCGAGGAACTGCGGGACGTCCTGCCCGAACTGATGTGGCTGTCCCAGATGGGGCTCGTCCTGTACTGGATCTTCGACCGCACGGAGGGACGGGAGCGCAGCTACCGGCTCGCCGAGCGGGGGGCGCGGCTGACCGCGCGAGGGGTGGCGCTGGCCCGGTTCCGGGTGCTGCGACCCCTGGTGCTGGAGGTGCACGAGCTGTTCACGGACTTCCTCCCCGGGATGACGAAGGTCCTCCCGGACCCCGGGCGCAGGGCGGCTGCCACCGAGTGACCGCCGACCGCGGCCGGGCCGTTCGCCTCGGCCACGGCGGGCGGCATGCCCGGCGTGCGGTGCGCACGGGCGACGCGGATCGGCCCGACGGGTGATAGTGGGGAGCACGTGTGTTCCGCCGTCAGCTCAGGGAGGAAGGGTGGCCCACGTGGTCGACGGTGCTCGGGTGGTGGTCGTGATGGGCGTGTCCGGCGCCGGCAAGTCCACCGTCGGGTCCCGGCTCGCGCACCGCCTCGGCGTCCCGTTCCTGGAGGGCGACGACCTCCATCCCGCCGCCAACCGCACCAAGATGGCGTCCGGTCACCCGCTCGACGACGCCGACCGGCGACCGTGGCTGGCGTCGCTCGCGGAGTGGATCCGTGCCGCGGCATCGAGCGGGCGCGGGGGTGTCGTCGCCTGCTCGTCGCTCAAGCACTCCTACCGCGACGCGTTCCGCCGTACCGGTGCGGAGATGCGGTTCGTGTATCTGGAGCTCACCCCCGAGGTCGCCGGGGAGCGGAGGGCGCACAGGAAGGGGCACTTCATGCCGGCGCAGTTGCTCGGCTCCCAGTACGCCGCCCTGGATCCGCTGGACCGCGACGAACCGGGCGTCACGGTCGGCGCGTCCGGCACCCCGGAGCAGGTCGTGTCGGCCGCGCTGGAAGCCGTGCTCGGGCCGGACGGGTGACGGTGCCGTCCCGGCCGGACGGGCCGGGCCCGGCGCCGTACCGCCGTGCCGCTCCGCCATGGCGCCGCTCCGCCGCCGTACCGCCTGGCCGCCGTACGGCGGCAGACCCCCGCCGCCGTCGCCGCACCGGCGGGCCCGAGCGGACGGCGACCGCGACGACACCCGGCACAGGAGGTCCGGATGGATCTGGTCCACTTCCGCATGGTCGTGCCGCCCGAGCTCACCGGGCCGGCCGTCGACCTGCTGGCCCCCCACGAACTCGTCCTCAACCTGGTGGTCCTGAGGGCGGCCGGGGCCTCGGGGGCCGACGCGATCGAGTGCGACGTGGTGAAGGGCGCCGCGAACACCCTGCTGGGCGGCCTGCGCCGGCTCGGCGTCGACCGGGCGGGGTCGATCGCCGTGGACGGCGTCGACCTGTTGTTCTCGCACCGCGCCGAGGAGATCGAGGCCGGGCGGCCGAGCGTGCTCGTGCACACCCCGCTGTGGGCCGCGGTCGAGGCCCACATCCGGGAGGAGGGGACCTATCCGCCGTCCTTCTACCTGTTCCTGGTGATCGCCGGGGTGATCGGCTCGGTCGGCATCATGACGAACTCGCAGATCCTCGTCGTGGCGGCGATGGTGGTCGGCCCCGAGTACCACGCGATCACCAGCATCGCCCTCGGTCTGGACCGCCGTGACCGGCGCCGGATCCGGGACGGGACGCGCGCGCTGGCGGCGGGATTCCTGCTGGCCATCGCGGTCACGCTGGCCTTCGCCGCGCTCGCGCGCGCGATCGGCCTGCAGTCCCGGGCCTTCGACGCGGGGCTGCGGCCCGTGTCCCACCTCATCGACACCCCCGACGTCTTCTCCCTGACCGTGGCCGTTCTCGCCGGCATCGTCGGGATCGTGTCGGTGACCGAGGCGCGCGCCAGCACCCTGCTCGGTGTGTTCATCTCCGTGACCACGATCCCCGCCGCCTCGGACGTCGCCGTCTCGCTCGCGTTCGCCGACTGGCGGGAGGCCCGGGGCTCGCTGATCCAGCTGGTGCTGAACGTGGTGATCCTCGTGGTCGTCGGGGTTCTCGCGCTGCGTCTGCAACGCGGGCTGTGGCACCGCGCGGCCCGCCGCGTCGCCGGGCGGACGCGGCGCTGAGCGCTCCGCCGGACGTTCCGCGACCCTGCCGGAGGTCGTCCGCGGCACCGTCGTGGCCGGTCGCGCAGTCCCCCGCGCCCCTTTCGGGGCACCGCCCGCACCGCGAAGGACCTCGGCGCCGGGCCCGGCCGGCGGGCTGGACGGGACCGGTCAGTCGGGCGGGGCGGGGCCGAGGAGGACGAGTGTGTCGCCGGGTGCCGGGCCGTCGGGCGGAGTGCCGGTGACGGGCTCCAGCCGACCGTCCCGGCTCACGAGGAACAGGGCGTCGTGCCCTGGGGGGCGGGGTGCCGAGGCGGACTGCACGTGGAACCGGGCACCGCGCCGGTGACGTTCCACCAGCGCCTGACGGGCCAGTTCGGGGCCGAAGAGGGTGGCGCCGCCGGTGTAGGGGGCGACGACGCCCTGGCTGCCGGGCGGCGGCCCGACCCGGTAGATGGGGCCCTCGACCCTGTCGGCCATGACGACGGAGGCGAGGGCGTTGAAGTCGTCGTCGTCCGTGAGCAGGTAGACGGCGGTGACGCCCTCCAGCACGGCCTGCGGGTCCGTGGCGGTGGCCATCAGCTCGCCGGCGGCCGGCTCGATGCCCGCCTCCTCGACCCTGGCCCGCTCCTCGGCCAGGCCCGCCCACATCAGCACGTCGACTCCGGCGCCGCGCAGCGTCCGCGCGAGATCGACGGACCAGGGCGCGCCGCCCACGAGGAGCGGGCGGGCGCGCGCGGGCTGGGCGATGCCGAGCCGGACGGACACGGGTTTCGCGGTCAGGCCGTAGACGACGACGGTTCCGACGATCACCAGGAAGACCACGGGGAGGATCTTGTCGGCGCCGCGCAGTCCCGCGGAGGCGAGCGAGGCGGAGAAGGTCGTGGCGGTGGACGCGGCGACGATGCCGCGCGGGGCCATCCAGCCGACGAAGGCGCGTTCGGGCGGTGAGAGGTCCGTGGCGGCGCAGGAGACCACGGTCACCAGGGGGCGGACCACGACGACGAGCAGGACGACGAGAGCGAGCGTGGGCAGCAGCACCGGGACGAGGGACTCCGGCGTCACGGTCGCCGAGATGGTGACGAACAGCAGACCGATGATCAGCTGGACGAGGGTCTCGAAGAAAGGTCTGCGGGCGGGCATGTCGAATCGGGGCAGGTTCGCGACGGTGAGCCCGGTGACGATCGCGGCGATGAGTCCGGTGTCGTCGAAGGCGATGTCGCAGCCGGCGGCCACCGCGACGACGGTGGCGAGTTGGGCGAGGGTGCCGAGGGTCTCCCCGAGCCGCAGCCACCGCAGGGCGAGCCACAGCAGGGCGACGCCGACGGCTCCGCCGACGAGGCCGACGGCGATGCCGGAGAGGAACGAACCGAACCGGAAGTGACCGCTGCGCAGCCCGCCGGAGACGATGGAGTGGAAGACGACGGCGCCCAGGATGCCCCCGACGGGGTCGATGAGGGTGCCCTCCCACATCAGCACCCGCCGCACCCGTTCCGAGGGCCTCACGTGCTCCAGCAGCGGTCCGACGACGGTCGGCCCGGACACCACGAGAATGACACCGATCATGCTGGCCACGGCCACCGGGACGTCGAACAGCACCGGACCGAGACCCAGCACGGTCCCCCAGGTGAGGATCACGCCGAGCACCATGAGCCGGACGACGACCTTGCGGGTCGCGCGCTTGAGGTGGCGCAGGTCCAGGCCCAGCGCGGCGTCGTAGAGGATGAGCGCCACGGACACCGACACCACCGGCGAGAAGGTGTCCCCCAGCAGTTCGTCGGGGTGGACGACGTCGGTGAGAGCGCCGACGGTGAAGCCGGCGGGCAACAGCAGGATGAGGGCCGGGATGCGGAGCCTGGTCGCGAGGATCTGGCACCCGACGGCGAGGGCCACGGTCAGCCCGATGCCCAGCAGGATGTCGTCGTCGCTCACCCCTGCCTCGCCTCCCGCCGCAGGCCCGCACGGCGCGGGCACGTCGCGGGGTCGGACGCCGTCGTCGCCGGTGGGTCCGAGCCCAGGGGAGTTCCCCGGGGGGCGGCGTGAGCGGGGCCGGTCATCCGCCGGTGGCGGGACCGGGGGAGGCCGGGGCGGGACCGGGGGAGGCCGGGGCGGGACCGGGGGAGGCCGGGGCGGGACCGGGGGAGGCCGGGGCGGGACCGGTTCCGCGCCGTGCGCACTCGGTGGAACTCACGATGTCCTGCTCCTCCACTACGTGCCGGCCCGGCCGGGACCTGGCCCGGAGGGTTCAGCCGTCAGAAAAGCACCGTGGCCGAGGAGCGGCATCCCGGGCGGGACCGCGTTGCGCCGCCCGGCCGAGCAACTTCGCCCGGGCGGGAGCGGTCTGCGGGACGGGGTGGCGGGAGCGTGTCCCGCGGGTGCGATGGCTGGAGGCGCGGGCGGTGGGGACTCCGGCACCGGGAAGCTCGGTGCCGGCAGCCGCGCGGGGATGCCGGGAGGAAGGCGCAGTGCCGGGACACGCAGTGGCTGGAGGCGCGGTGCCGGGGACCACGAGGCCGGGATGCGCGGTGCGCGGGCCGTGGTGCCGCGAGAGCGCGCCGGTCCCGCACCCGGGGGTGCGGGACCGGCGTGGCCGGCGGGGCGCCGGGCGCGGGTGCCGTCAGATCCAGTTCAGGCTCCACAGCCGGAACACGCCGCTGCCGTCCGTCAGGTACTGGCCGCCGCCGACGTCCTCGCTGGTGACGACGTACTCCTTGCTCTGCCACAGCGGGATGACCGGGACGTCCTCGGCGATGTCCTCCTGGAGGGAGCGGAAGTCCTCGGCGGACCGGCCGCGGTCGGCGTACTGCTGCGAGGTCTTGATCAGATGGTCGACGGCCTTGCTGCTGTAGCCGGTGTTCATCGTGCCGTCGCTGCCGACGAGGGGCCCGGCGAAGGTGTCGGGGTCCGGGTAGTCCGCGACCCAGCCGACTGCGTAGGCGTCGAGCTTGCCGGTGGCCCAGCGCTTCTGGAAGTCGGTCCACTCGTAGCCCTTGACCGTCACCTTGAACAGGCCGGACGCCTCCAGCTGGCGCTTGATCTCCTTCGCCTCCTGCGCGACGGCGCCGCTGCCGGTGCCGTAGCCGTAGGTGAACCGGACGGGCAGTTCGACGCCGGCCTCGGTGAGCAGCTCGCGCGCCTTGTCCGCGTCCCGTGTCGGGTAGGCGTCGAAGAACGACGTGGTGTGGCCGACCAGTCCGGTCGGGATCAGCGAGTAGAGCGGATCCACCGTGCCGTCGTACACGGTGCCGGCCAGCCGCTCACGGTCGATCAGCCAGGCGACGGCCCGGCGGACGCGGGTGTCGTGCAGCGGCGAGCCCTTGCGGGTGTTGAAGTACAGGTTGCGGATGTCGGAGCTGTCGGCCTCGGAGACCCGCTTGCCCGGGTCGCTCGGGTTGAGACCGGAGAGAACGTCCGGCGGCAGCTGCCGGGTGGCGACCTGGACCTCCTTCGCCTCCCAGGCCGCGTTCAGTGCCTTGGGGTCCTCGTAGTACCGCAGTTCCACGGGGTCGCCGGCCGTCTTGGCGGCGCCCTTGTAGTGCGAGTTGGGCGCCAGCTGCGCAGAGGATCCCTTGTCGTACGCCGTGAGCGTGTAGGGACCGGTGCCGTCGACACCCGAGTCGGTGCGGAGCGCGTCGGCCGGGTAGCGCTCGGAGTCCACGATCGAGCCCGCGCCGGTGGCCACCTTGAACGGCCAGGTCGCGTCCGGCGACGCCAGGTGGAAGGTCACCTTCAGGCCCTGGGCGTCCACCGAGGCGAGGGTGGAGAGCAGGGCGGCCGGACCGACGTCGGAGTTGATCTTCTTGACCCGGTCGAAGGAGAACTTCACGTCCTGCGCCGTCACGTGACGTCCGCTGGGGAAGGTCATCCCCTCCCGCAGGGTGCAGCGGTACGTCGTCAGGCTGCCGGCGTCGAAGGCGCAGCTCGTGGCCGCGTCCGGGACCGGCTGGATGCCGCCGGGCTCGTAGGTCAGCAACGACTGGTAGACGTTGCTGAACAGGGCCCATGAGCCGGCGTCGTAGGCGCCGGCCGGGTCGAGCGAGGTGACGCTGTCCGTCGTACCGACCACGATGCTCTTGCCGTTGTCCTGTCCGGACGGCAGCAGTTGCCATCCACCCACTGCAGCGGCCGTCAGGACCAGTACCGCCAGCAGGATCCGCATGCGAATCGATCGCATGAGTAGTTGTCCTCCCCGGGCCCGGAACGGGCCCCCGCGTGCGTGCCATTCCCCCGTGGCGGCCACCTCCCCTGGTGGCGCGGCTCACCCAATCACACGGCCTTCACATACAGGAAAGCAGGTCTGTTGAAACAAAAAATACCGTTTCGGCGGGGCAACACCCCCCGCAGACCGCACCTTTCACGCAGCGACAGCGGCGTGAAAGAGCCCCTCCCTAGCGTCGTTCCCGTCAGTTGCGAGAGAGGGGTTACCCACCGATGCCGGTGTCCACCAATGCCTTCGCCCCGCAGGTCCGGGAGCTCGAGTTCTTCCGGTCCGTCGACCGGCGCCTGCTGCACCGCCGGGCGCTGTCGGAGGTCTTCCTCACCGACACGTCGGCGGTGGACGGCTCCCGCTTCCTCGCGGGCGCCCAGCTTCCTTCGTCCCACGCCTGCTTCACCGACCACCCCGGCCGCACCGTGATCGACCCGGTGCTGCTGCTGGAGTGCGCGCGGCAGGCCGAGACCTACGGCGCCCACGCCCACCTCGGCGTCGACTCCGGCACCAAGTTCGTCCTGCAGTCCTGGGAGATGCGGCTGCCCGGCCTGTTCGCCGCGCACGCCGGCGCCCCGGGCGAGCTGACCATGGAGGTCACCACCGACCGGCCGGCCGACGCCACGGCGCCCGCGCGGTCCGTGACGTACGACGTCCGCTTCCTGCTGGACGGCACCGAACTCGGCGAGGTGCGCATGGCGGTCGGCTACCTGTCCCCGGCGACGTACTCGGCGCTGCGCACCCGGCGGCGCGGCACCCCGCCGGTCTCCTCCGACGACGTGCCGGTGGTGGCGGCGACGGTCGCCGCGCACGAGGTGGGGCGCGCCCTCGGGGTGAACGCGCTGCTGCTCGACCCGGTGGTGGACGGCGGGGGCGTCACGGCGGGGGTGCGCACCCCGAACGACAACCCGAGCATGTTCGACCATGCCCAGGACCACCTGCCCGGCATGGTGCTCACCGAGGCCGCGCGGCAGGCGGCCCTGCTCGCCGGGGCACGCCTGCTGGACCGGCCCGTGGACGGCACCGCCCTGGTCGGCTTCGACCTCGGCTTCTCCCGGTTCGCGGAACTCGACGCGCCGGTCACGGTCAGCGCCGTCCCGGAGCCCGGCGGCGACGGCGTCCGCGCCGTCCGCGTCGTGTTCCGGCAGGGCGGCGAGGAGATCGCCTCCGGCACGGTGGACACCGCCCCCGTTCCCGCCTCGCACCGGAGTGCACGGTGAGCGAGCGCGCCGCGGTCCTGACGGGGCTCGGCGGCTGGCTGCCCCCGGTGCGGATCACCAACGACGACCTGGCCCGCGAACTGGACACCACCGACGAGTGGATCACCACCCGCACCGGGATCCGGCAGCGGTTCGTGGTACCCCCGGGCCTGTCCACCTCCGGCGTCGCCGTGGAGGCCGGGCGGCGGGCGCTGGCCTCGGCGGGCACCGGCTCCGTGGACGTACTCGTCCTCGCCACCAGCACCCCCGACCACCCGTGCCCGGCCACCGCGCCGGAGGTGGCGGCCCGGCTCGGGCTCGGCGAGATCCCGGCCTTCGACGTGGCCGCGGTGTGCACCGGATTCGTGTACGCGCTGGCGACCGCCGCGGGTCTGATCACCGCGCGGATCGCCGGCAGCGCGCTGGTGATCGGCGCCGACACCTTCTCCACCATCCTCGACCCGGCCGACCGGACCACCCGGGCGATCTTCGGGGACGGGGCGGGGGCGGTGGTGCTGCGCGCCGGCGACCGGTCCGAGCAGGGCGCGCTGCTCGGCTTCGATCTGGCCAGCGACGGCTCCCAGTCGGAGCTGATCACGGTGCCGGGCGGCGGCTCGGAGCACCGCTCGCGGGGGCTCGCGGAGCCCGCCGACTCCTACTTCACGATGCAGGGTCGCTCGGTGTTCCGTAACGCGGTGACGCGGATGAGCCAGTCGTCGCGGCGGTTGGCCGAGCGGCTCGACTGGCCGCTGACGTCCGTCGACCGGCTCGTGGCGCACCAGGCCAACATCCGCATCCTGAGCGCGGTCGGCAGCGAACTCGGCCTGAGAGAGGAGCAGTTGGTGGTCAACCTGGACCGGGTCGGCAACACCGTCGCCGCTTCCGTGCCACTGGCGCTGGCCGAGGCCGCGCACAGCGGAGCGGTCGCTCCCGGCCACCGGGTGCTGCTGTGCGGCTTCGGCGGCGGCCTCACCTGGGGAGCGGCGGCGCTGGAGTTCCCCCGCCTGACCGTGGCACCGCCGCCGGGCCCGGTGGCGCCCCGGGCTCCGGCGACCGACCGCGCGACCGCCTGACCGTCCGAACGCCTGGGCTGCGGCGCCCCACCGCCTCGCCCCTGTCGGCGTTCCGGCATCTCCCCCACGGCCGCGTCGCCGTCGACGCGGCACCCACCGCGGGCCGTCGCCGTGCACCGCACCGGCGCCGCCCCGACGGCACGTTCAGAACCTTCAGCACCTTCAGCGAACGAAAGGCACCTCCATGAGCACCGTCCAGGAGAAGCTCACCGACCTGCTCGTCACCCAGCTCGGCGTGCCCGCGGCGAAGATAGAGCCGGGGATCAGCTACAAGGACCTCGCTCTCGACTCGCTCGCGCTGATCGAGTTCACGATGATCCTCAACCGGGAGCTGGGCACCGACCTGAGCGACGACCTGCTCCAGGCCGAGACGACCGTCGCCGAGACCGTGGAGTTCATCGAGGCCCAGGGCGTGCGCGCATGAGCCGTCCCGCAACGGGGGCGGTGGCGGTCACCGGCATCGGCCTGGTGACCGCGGCCGGCCTCGACACGCAGACGAGCTGGGAGCGGGTGTGCTCCGGCCGGTCGACGGCCGCGACCGACCCGGAACTGGCCGGTCTGCCCGTCGACTTCTCCTGCCGCGTGACCGGCTTCGACGCCTCCGCCCTGCTCGGGCCGGGCAGTTCGTGGCGGCTGGACCGGTTCACGCAGCTGGCGATCGTCGCCGCCCGTCAGGCCGTGGCCGACGCGGGCCTGGACCCGGAGAGCTGGGACGGCACCCGTGTGGGCGTCATCGTCGGCAACTCGCTGGGCGGCACGCAGACCTGGGAGCAGCAGCACCGCAGGCTGCTGGAGGAGACGCCGAAGAGCGTGTCCCCGCTGCTGATCCCCATGGGCATGTCGAACATGGTCGCCGGCCATCTGGCCATCGACGTCAAGGCGATGGGCCCGAGCATGGTGACGGCCACCGCCTGCGCGTCCGGGGCCAACGCCATCGGCCTGGCCCGGGACCTGCTGCGGTCCGGCACCTGCGACGTGGTGCTGGCGGGCGGGGCCGAGGCCGCGCTGACGCCCGCGGCCGTCACCGGCCTGGCCCGGATGGGCGGGCTGTCGGGCCGGCGTGAGGACCCGGCCGCCGCGTCCCGGCCGTTCGACGCGGCACGGGACGGGTTCGTGGCCGCCGAGGGCGCCGGAATCCTCGTCCTGGAGCGCGCCGAGGACGCGCGGGCACGCGGTGCCGGCGTCTACGCGGACGTGATCGGCTTCGGCGCGTCGTCCGACGCCCACCACGCCACCGCGCCCGACCCGAGCGGCGCCGGCATGGAACGCGCGCTGCGCGCCGCGCTCGCCGACGCCGGTGTCGGCACCGACGAGGTGGACCACGTCAACGCGCACGGCACGTCGACGCCGCTGAACGACGTGACGGAGGGCCGGGTGCTGCGGCGGGTGCTCGGCAGGCGTCCGCTGGTCACCTCCACCAAGGGGGTCACCGGCCACACGCTCGCCGCCGCGGGGGCCGTCGAGGCGGCGTTCACCGCGCTGGCGCTGCACCACCAACTGGTGCCGCCCACCGCGAACCTCACCGACCTCGACCCGGAGATCGACCTCGACGTCGCGGCGGGGGCGGCGGCCGGGGCCGATCTGGAGGTCGCGGTGAGCACGTCGCTGGGGTTCGGCGGGCACAACGCCGCTCTCGTGCTGGCAGCCGCCTGAGCAAGTCGCCGGCCCGCGCGGGCCGGGTGTGAGGAGAAGGAGGAATCGTGCGCCTGAGGAAGCTGGGCAACACGGGAATCGAGACAGGCAGCGTCGGCCTCGGGTGCATGGGGATGAGCTGGCTCTACGAGGAGTCCGCCCGCGACGACGAACGTTCCGTCCGGGTCATCAACGAGGCGCTGGACCTGGGCGCGAACCTGCTGGACACCGCCGACCTGTACGGGGCGGGCCACAACGAGACGCTGCTGGGCAGGGCCATCGCGGGGCGCCGCGAGGAGGCGGTCGTCGCCACCAAGTTCGGGATCGTGCTGGACGACCTGCAGCGGCGGCAGGCCCACCGCGACAACTCCGCCGGCTACCTGGGCAGGGCCGTCGAGGCGAGCCTGGAGCGGCTGGGCACCGACGTCATCGACCTGTACTACGTCCACCGCATCGACCCGGCCGTGCCGCTGGCGGAGACGTGGGGGGCGATGGCCGAGCTGGTCGCGCAGGGCAAGGTGCGCTGGCTGGGCCTGTCCGAGGCGACCGTCGAGCAGGCCCGGGAGGCGCACGCGATCCACCCGGTGACGGCGGTGCAGTCCGAGCTGTCGCTGTGGACCCGGGACGCCCTGGAGGGCGAGGGCGGCGGCATGGTCGGCTGGTGCGAGAGCGTCGGGGCGAGCTTCGTGCCGTTCGCGCCGCTGGGCCGGGGGTTCCTGACCGGGACCCTGCACGCCGACGCGTTCGAGGACAGCGACTTCCGCGCCGCCAACCCGCGCTTCCACCGCGCGGCGATGGAGGCCAACCAGCGGATCGTGGACGTGATCCGGGAGGTCGCCGACCGCCGGTCGGTCACGCCCGCGCAGGTCGCCATCGCGTGGACGCTCGCACAGGGCGAGCGCGTGGTGCCGATCCCCGGGACGAAGAACTCGCGCTACCTGCGGGAGAACGTGGCCGCGGCGGACGTCCTGTTCACCGAGGCGGACCTCGCCGACCTGAACGGGCTGCCCGCCGCCGTGGGAAGCAGGTACTGACCATGGGCCGTCCGTCCCACCGCGACGGGTCCGCCGTACGCATCGCGTTCTTCGACGTCGACGAGACCCTCATCGACCTCAAGAGCATGTTCTCCTTCCTGGAGTTCCACCTCGCCGACGCCGGCCGCTACCGGGCGGCCGAGGACGCGCTGACCGGAGCCGCACGGGCCGGCGTGCCCCGCGAGGAGACCAACCGCGCCTACTACCGCAACTACGCGGGCCGGGACGTCGCCGCTCTCGCCGCGGACGGGCACCGCTGGTTCGCCCGGGAACTGCGCCGCGAGGGCTTCTTCCACGCGGACGTCGTCGCCGAGCTGCGCCGGCTCCGCGGCGCCGGCCACCGGATCGCCCTGGTCTCCGGCTCGTTCCGCGCCTGCCTGGACCCGATCGCCGAGCACCTCGCCGTGGACGACGTGCTGTGCAGCGAGCCCGGGGTGGCCGAAGGCCGCTACACGGGCGAGGTGCTCAGCACGGTGATCGGCGAGGGCAAGGCGACCGCGGCACGCGCGCTGATGCTCCGCACCGGTGCCCGGCCAGAGGACTGCGTCGCCTACGGCGACCACGCCTCGGACCTGCCGCTGCTGAGCTGCGTGGGCACCGCGGGCGTCGTCGGGGACGACCCGGTGCTCACCGCGCACGCCGCCCGCCGCGGCTGGACCATCTTTCCCCCGGCCGCCGGGGCCGCAGCGACGGCACAGGGGACCGCCGCTGCCGCCCCGGCCCCCTTCGCGGGCCGTCCGGCCCCGACCCCGACCGCCCCATCCCACGCGAGCACGGAGGAACTCACAGATGCGACTCGGTAACGGGCTCGGGATCCGGGCCGTGCGCACCTGGCTGCCGCCGACCGTCCAGACCGCGCGGGACGCCGTCGCGCACGGCCGGATCGACGACGAGGACGTGGCCGCCGTCGGTGTCACCGAGGTGCCGGTCGCCGAGGCGGACTCCGCCCCGGACATGGCGGTGGCCGCGGCCCGCGCCGCGCTCACCGCGGCCGGCTGGGACGGCGCCGGCCTCGGCTTCACCACGCACGCCTGGATCCACCACCAGGGCCACGACTTCTGGTCGCCGGCCCACTACGTGGCCCACCGGCTCGGCGCCGCGCGCGGCGTGCCGCTGGGCATCCAGGTGATGTGCAACGGCGGCGGCACCGCCCTGGAGGCCGCCGCGGCCCGGCTGCTGGCCGACCCGGCCACCGGCCGCGCCCTCGTCACCACCGGCGACCGCTTCCCCGACGAGGGCTTCGACCGCTGGGCGGGCGACTACGGCGTCTTCTACGGGGACGGTGCCACGGCCCTGCTCCTGCACGGACGCGACGACACCGTCGACGAGTTCACACTGCTCGGCGTGTCCAGCGCCGCGGTCTCGGCCGCCGAGGGGCTGCACCGCGGCAGGGACCCGTTCACCCCGGCGAGCCGGTGGATCAGCGACCGGGTGGACGTGAAGCGCACGAAGAAGGCGTTCATCACCGACGAGGGCCTCGACGGGTTCTACCGGGGTGTGCACGCCGCGCTGCGGGACATCGTCACCACCGCGCTGGCCGAGGCCGGCATCGAGACCGACGACCCGCGGATCCGCCTCCTGGCCCTGCCCCGGGTGGGCGTCAAGGTGCGGCGCGAGACCTACCATCCGGCGGTCGACGGCCTGACCAAGGCGCGGATCGTCGAACTCGGCGGACGCACCGGCCACCTGGGGGCCGGTGACATGACCGCGAACCTGACGGCCATCGGGGAGCAGGAGCTGCTGGCACCGGGCGAGGTCGCCGTCGCCGTGTCGGCGGGCGGGGGCTTCGGCTTCACCTGCGCGGTCGTCGCCCGGCCCGTCCGCTCCTGACCCGCCCTTCCCCCTTCCTCACCCGTCCCTTCCTTCCCTCGCCTTTCCCACCCCCACCCCCTTCCCCGTCCCCTCCCCGCACTCGACCTGAATCCCCCGACCTCATTCTGCAAAGGACCGTTTCATGAGTACGGCTCGTCCGGACGCCGCTCGCGGCAATCCGACCCTGACGCTCGCCGCCGTCTGCCTCGCAGTCCTGGTACTGCCCGCCTCGCTGACGGGTACGTCCGTCGCCCTTCCGGACATCAACTCCGACCTGCACGTGGGGCTCGCCCCGCTGCAGTGGGTGGTCAACGCCTACAACCTCGCCTTCGCCTGCTTCATGCTGGGTTGCGGCTCGCTCGCCGACATCCTGGGCCGACGCCGCATGTTCGCCGCCGGCACCGCGCTGTTCGCCCTGTCCAGCCTGGCCAGTGCCCTCACGTCGAGCATCGCCGTCCTCGACGTGGCGCGCGCCCTGGCCGGGCTCGGAGCGGCCGCGGTGATGACGGCGGGGGCGGCGATGCTCGCCACGTCGTTCGAGGGTGCCGCGCAGGCGCGGGCCTTCGCCGTGCTCGGCTCGTCGGCCGGCGCCGGTCTTGCCCTGGGCCCGTCGACCGCGGGGCTGCTCGTCAACTCCTTCGGCTGGCGTGCGGTGTTCGCCTCGCACCTGGTGATCGCGGTGATCGTGCTGTGCGCGGTGCCGCTGATGCCGGAGTCGAGGAACCCGGCCGCGACCAAGGTCGACTGGGCCGGCACCTCCACCTTCACGCTGTCGTTGTTCTGCCTGATGTACGCGATCGTGCGGGGCCCGCAGCAGGGCTGGACGAGCGGGCCGACGCTGCTGCTGCTCGCCGGTGCGGTGCTGCTGATGGCGCTGTTCGTGGTCGCCGAGCTGCGCCAGAGCCGGCCGATGTTCCAGCTGTCGCTGCTGGGGCAGAGCCGGTTCATGGCGGTGTCGCTGATCCCGGTCGCCCTGTCCTTCAGCTTCGTGTGCATGCTGGTGCTGCTGCCGACGTACTTCACCGGCGTCGCCGGCATGAGCACCAATGCCTCGGGCGCCACGATGATGCTGCTCACACTGCCCGTGCTGGTGGTGCCGCTGGCGGTCAGCCGGATGGTGAAGAACGGCGTGTCCACGCGGCTCGTGCTCACCCTCAGCCTCGTCCTCGCCGCGGCCGGCGCGGCCTGGCTCACCCGGATCGGGCCGGACGTGTCGGTGGCCGTGCTGGCCGGTCCGCTGCTGCTGCTCGGCGTGTCGATGGGCATGACGGCGGGTCTTGTGGACGGTGTGGCCATCACCTCGGTGGAGCCGGCCCAGGCCGGGGCCGCGGCAGGCATGTTCAACACGATGCGACTGGCCGGTGAGGCGTTCGCCATCGCGGTGATGAGCGCGGTGCTGCTCAACTCCACGCGCTCGCACGTCGCCGACGGTCTGTCCGGCGTGCGCGGTGCCGAAGGGGCCGACGCGGGCGGCGTGGCCGAGCGGGCGGTCGGCGGCGACCTGACCGGTGCCGCGGGCACCGTCGGCGCATCGGCCCGCTCCGCCTTCACCACGCTGCTGAAGGGCGCCTACACCGACGGGCTGCACCTGGTGCTGTGGGTGGTGACCGTCCTGTGTGCCGCGAGCGCGGTGCTGGTGGGCGTGATGCTGCGGGAGAGGCCCCAGCAGGCCGCCGCACCGGAGCGCGTCGCCGAGGAGGCGGCCGTATGACCGCGCCGCAGGCGCTGCCCGTGCTGGTGGCGGGCGCCGGGCCGGCGGGGCTGACCGCGACCACGGAGCTGCTGCGGCGCGGGGTGCCGGTGCGGTGCGTGGACCGGGCCGACGGGCCGAGCACGCTGTCGAAGGCGCTGGGCCTGTGGCCCCGCACCGTGGAGCTGATCCACCGGGTCGGCGGCCGGGAGATGCTCGCCGAGCGGGCGCTGCCCCAGTCGCAGATGCGGTACTACTCCGACGGCAGCCCCATCGCCGACCTGCGCTACAAGCCGGCGACCCGGCCGCTGATCTGCCCCCAGCCGGACATCGAGGAGGTGCTGCGCGCCAACCTCGCCTCGGTGGGCGGCGGCGTCGAGTGGCGGACCGAACTGCTCGGCTTCGAGCAGTTCGGCGACCGGGTGCGGGCCCGGCTGCGGCACCCGGACGGCACCGAGCACGAGGCGGAGTACGCGTACGTGGTCGGCGCGGACGGCGCGAGCAGCACCGTCCGCGGCCTGCTCGGGGTCGGCTTCGAGGGGTCCACCTACGAGCTGCGGTTCGTCGTCGCCGACGTCCGGGTCGACACCCGCTTCGACCATCGGATGACGCACTACTTCTGCTCGCCGCGCGGCATCCTGGTCGCCTGCGGCCTGCCGGACGGCCGCTGGCGCGTGTTCACCTCCGCCCCGCCCGGCGTCAGCCGGGACGACGTCGACCTGGACGCCGTGCAGCGGCTGGTCGACGAGCGCGGGCCGGGCGGGATCCGGCTGCGCGATCCCGACTGGATCAGCGTGTTCGACGTGCACGCGCGGCACGCGGAGACGACCCGGGTGGACCGGGTCTTCCTGATCGGGGACGCGGCGCACATCCACAGCCCGGCCGGTGGCCAGGGCCTGAACACGGGCATGAACGACGCCCACAACCTGGCCTGGAAGCTGGCGCTGGTGTGGCAGGGGCGCACAGCCGACCGGCTGCTGGACGGCTTCGTCAGCGAGCGCGGGGACGTGGCGCGGGCCGTCGTACGGCAGGCCGACGTGCAGACCCGGCTGTGGCTGCTGCGCAAGGGCCACCAGGTGGTGCTGCGCGACAACGTGCTGCGCCTCGCCTCGGGGCTGCGGCTGTTCGACCTGGCCTACATCCCCTGGCTGGCCGGTCTGCGGACGCGGTACCGCACGGGGCCGACGGCCGGGCGGAGGACCGCCGGGTTCACGCCCGGCGCGCTGGTGCCGCTGCCGCTGCGCGCAGAACTCGACGATCTGCGGCACACGTTGATCGTGACGGGGGCGGCGGACGCCGAGATGCGCGAGTTGGTCCGCTGGTGCGGCGAGCGGCTGGGCGAGGTGGTCGACGTGCGCACCGAGGTCCGTCGGGGCCGGTCCGCGCTGGTGCTGGCCCGGCCGGACGGGCACGTCGACTGGATCGCCCGGGACGCGCCCGGGATGCGGGCACGTCTGACCGACCTGTTCCGCCCGATGCTCAAGGGCACGGCGGAGCGGGCGCATGGGCAGGAGGAACAAGAGAAAGTGAAGGCACACACGGCATGAGTCTCATTCCCGACAGCCACCGGGACCTGCTGGAGCGGCCGTTGTTCGGCCATCTGGCCACGATCCGCCCGGCGGGCGGGCCGCAGGTGAACCCGATGTGGTTCTCCTGGGACGGCGAGTACCTCCGCTTCACCAACACCACGGTCCGCTACAAGTACCGCAACATCACGGCGAACCCGCAGGTGGCGGTGTCGGTCAACGATCCGGAGCAGCCCTACCGCTACCTGGAGATCCGCGGCGAGGTGGTGCGGATCGACGACGACTCCTCCGCCGAGTTCTTCGCCCGGCTGGCCGAGCGGTACGGCATGAAGCTGGACGGTCCGCCGCCGGACGCCGAGCACCGCATCGTGTACGTGGTGAAGCCGACGGCGGTCAGCCACCAGTGAACGACCGCCGCCGTGCCGCCGTGCGGTGACGGCGTGTCAGCCCGCCTGGGCCGGTACCAGGTCCGCGACCAGGACGGGGCGGGCGCCGAGGGCGACGAGCCGGTCCAGCGCCTCCTGGTGCTGGGCCTGGCTCTGGCTGGCGGTGGCGTCGGTGACGACGGCCGTGTCGTAGCCGAGGCGTACGGCGGTGGCGGCGGTGGCCGCGACGCCGTGGGCGGTGGACAGCCCGGCGACGACGACCGAGGTGACGCCCTCGCCGCGCAGCAGCTCCTGCAGGCTCGTGCCCTCGAACGCGTCCAGGCCGTGCTTGGTGACCAGGTGGTCGCCCGGGTGCGGCGCACAGGCGGGCACCAGCTGGTTCGGGGCGGCGCCGGCTCCGCCGTCGGCACCGTCCTCGCGGACGTAGCGGACGAGGACGACGGTGGCGTCGGTGTCGTGCGCGAAGTGCTCGCGCAGGCGTCCGCAGGCGTCGGCCACGGTGGCGCCGTCGACCGGCTGCCACGGCATGTCGACGATCCACCGCTGCAGATCGATCAGGACAAGTGCCGTGTGTGCGCGGGTCATTCTGTTCCCCCAGAAACGGATGATCGGCAGGCTCCGGCACCCTACCAAGGGGAAAGCACAGGCCAGTGGAGAGGCCCATCACGACAAGGAACGGCCTGCGGCTGTGGACGGAGGAGTTCGGCCGCCGCGGCGATCCGGCGGTGCTGCTCGTCATGGGCGCCACGGTGCCGGGCACGGTGTGGCCGGACGAGCTGTGCCGGCTGCTGGCCGCGGAGGGTTTCCGGGTGGTGCGGTACGACCACCGGGACACCGGCCGCTCGGACCGGTCCGCCGCCGCGTACGAGATGTCCGAGCTGGCCGCGGACGCCGCCGACGTGATCACCGGCCTGGGGCTGGAGGCGGCGCATGTCGTGGGCCAGTCCTTCGGGGGGGTGGTGGCGCAGCTGCTGGCACTACGGGCGCCCGAACGCGTGCGGTCGCTGGTGCTGTTGTCCAGCTCACCGGATGCCAACGGCGACGTACGGCTGCCGCCGGCCGGCGGGCTGCCCGGGCCGCGTGCGCCCATGCTGGAGCGGGCCGCCCGGCTCGCCGAGGCGCCGCCGCGGGGGCCGCGGGAGGAGCTGGCCGCCGCGGTCGACGGCTGGCGGGTGCTGGTGGGGCCGGGCGTCCCCTTCGACGAGAGGTACTGGTCCGACCTGGCGCGGCGGGTGCGGGACCGCGCCCGGCAACCCGACACCTCATGGCGTCATCTGGCCGCCCTGGACCGGATGCCGCCGCTGACCGGGCCATTGGCCGGACTGGATGTGCCGACGTTGGTGGTGCACGGCGAGCTGGACCCGGTCTTCCCGCCCGAGCACGGCGAGGAGCTGCACCGGGTGATCCCGGGGGCGCGGCTGTGGCGGCTGGCCCGGATGGGCCACATCTTCCCGCCGCACTGGTCGCCGGCGATCGGCGCACTGATCACCGAGCACGTCCGCCGCAGCACCCTCACCCGAACCGCATGCGAAGGAGACCGTGATGCGCCCCCCGACGACGGCCCCGACCGCCCTTCCGGTACGGCAGCAGCATGACGGAAAACAAGTGGCGCGGAGCCGTTTTCTGCGCTCATTGCGCAGCCATCGGCCTTTTTGCCGGCAAGCGGAGGAATGGATACCGGATCCGTTGACGGCGGCGATTCACCGGTTCACCGGCATCGCTCGAAATGATTGAAGTAACAAGGAAACGCGGATTAACACGGAGGCAACACAGCAGGACAACACGCGTCTCACGTGTCGTTCGGCATGTGATCCATCGAACAAGTCGGCCGCCCCGTTCCGTCCTCCGAATCGCTTACGCTGGCAGGCGCAACGCCTACGGGGGAAGGCACTACCGCATCATGGTAAGAACGGAAAACGACTTCGGGATTCTCGGAACGCTCTCCGCAACCGTCGCCGGTGAAGAACTGGTCATTGAATCCGGAAAGCTCCGCGTCCTGCTGGCGGCGCTCCTGCTGCGCGCCGGCTCGGTGGTCGACAACGATCGCCTCGCCGACTGGCTGTGGGACGACCGCCTGCCGTCCAACCCGCGCGGGACCCTGCACACCTACGTCCGTCGGCTGCGGATGCTGCTCGGCGACACGGACCTGGTCGAGACGGCGCCCGGCGGCTACCGCATCCATGTGGCCGAGGAAGAGCTGGACCTCACCCGCTTCCGGGGCCGGGTGCGGGCCGCGACACGGGCGAAGTCGCCCGAGGAGCGGTCGCGGCTGCTGGCCGAGGCACTCGGCGCGTGGCGCGGCGCGCCGCTCGCGGACGT
The DNA here is from genome assembly GCF_016921115.1 of Streptomyces actuosus. Taxonomy (GTDB): domain Bacteria; phylum Actinomycetota; class Actinomycetes; order Streptomycetales; family Streptomycetaceae; genus Streptomyces; species Streptomyces actuosus_A. The sequence continues at coordinate 236,015 of NZ_JAFFZS010000005.1, read as the reverse complement.
GCCCTCGGACGCGTTGCGCCGCGACGAGTCCCCGGCCCTGGAGGACGAGCGGCTCGGCGCGCTGGAGGCGTACTTCGAGACCGAACTCCATCTCGGCCGGCACGCACAGCTGGTGAAGGAACTGCGCACCGCCGCGATGGACAACCCGCTCCGGGAGAACTTCTGGAGCCAGCTGATGCTGGCCCTGTACCGCTCCGGGCGGCAGGCGGAGGCGCTGGACGTCTACCAGCAGGCCCGCAGGGAACTGGTCGAGCAGCTCGGCATCGAACCGGGGGAACGGCTGCGCGCCCTGCACACCGGCATCCTGGAGTCGGACCCGTCCCTCGCCGCGCCGGACGGCCCGCGCCCCGGCGCCGGGGAGGCCGTCACGGTCCCGGCACAACTCCCGCCGCTCGCCCTGGGGTTCGTGGGTCGCGAGGACGTGGTGCGGCGGGCCGAGGCGCTCCTGCCGCCCACCCCGGAGCGCACCGGTGTACCCGTCGTGGTGCTGTCCGGGCCGCCCGGCGTGGGCAAGACCGCGCTCGCCGTGTGCGTGGGCCGGCGCGTGCGCGCCGCCTTCCCCGACGGGCAGCTGTACGTCAACCTGCGCGGCTACGAGCGCGGCGGGGAGTACGCGCCGCTCCCGCCGGACCAGGTCCTCGCCCAGTTCCTGCGCGCCCTGGGCGTGCCCGCGCAGGCCATCCCGGTCGACCCCGTGGAGCAGGCCAACCTCTACCGCTCCAAACTGACCGGGAAGAACGTCCTGGTGGTGCTGGACAACGCGGCCGGCGCCGAGCAGGTGCTGCCGCTCGTTCCCGGCGACGCGGGCTGCGCCGTGCTGATCACCAGCAGGCGCCAGCTGCGCTCCCTCGCCGTCACGCACGGCGCGCAGGTGTTCCCCGTCGGCACACTCAGCCCCGAGGAGTCGGCGGACCTGGTCACCGGCATGCTGCGGCAGGCCGGCCTGGCCATCGGGCCGGAGGCGGTGGACGAGGTGGCCGCCCTGTGCTCGTATCTGCCGCTCGCCCTGCGCATCGCCGCCGCCAACCTGATCACCGCCCCCGGCGGGCACACCGACTCGTACCTGGAGAGCCTCAGGCGCGGCAACCGCCTCGCCGCGCTGTGCGTCGACGGCGACACCGCGTCCGCCGTCTCCGCGGCCATCGCCCTGTCGTACGACGCCCTCGCCCCGGACGACCGGGCGGTCTTCCGGCTCGCCGGGCTCTTCCCCGGCTCCGACTTCACCCCTGCCGCCGTCTCCGTGCTCGCCGACATCAGCGAGGCACAGGCGCGGACCTGCCTGAGCCGGCTGGAGACGGCGAGCCTGCTCCAGCAGACCGCACCCGGCCGCTACCAGTTCCACGACCTGCTGCGCGAGTACGCCCAGGACCGCGCCGCCGACGAGCACACCGCCACCGAGCGGGCCGGAGCCGCGGCGCGGCTCGGCCGCTGGTACCTGGCGGGCGCCTGCGCCGCGGCCGACGTGCTGTACTCCGAGTTCGTCCGGCTCACCGAACCGCGGGCGGGCGAACCGGTCCTGGACGCACCCCGGTTCCGCGACGAGAGCCACGCGCTGGCCTGGCTGCTGGCGGAGCGGCGCAACCTGATGGCCTGCGTGCGCTACTTCGGCGCCCGCGGCCCGCGCCACCTGTCCTGGCACCTGGCCGACGCGCTGCGCGGCTTCTTCTGGACGGGCACCTACCGCACCGAGTGGGACGAGACGACCCGCATCGCCCTGGACGCGGCCGAGTCCGAGGCCGACGACCGCGGCATCGCCGCCATGCACCGCAGCCTCGCCAACCTGCACAACACCCTCGGCGACTACGAGGGGGCCATCGCGCACCAGGAGAAGAGCCTGGCCCTGCACGACCGGCTCGGCATGGCGGAGGAGGTCGCCGCCATGCTGAACAACATGAGCCTGGCCCACCTCAGCCTGGGCCGGACCGCCCAGGCCGAACAGGCCGCGCGGCGGGCGCTGGACGTCGCGCACAGCATCCGCTCACCCCGGCTGGAGGCCGCCACGCAGGGGCTGCTGGGGTTCCTCCACTGGACGCAGGGGGACATGACGCGCGCGGGCGAGTTCCTGACCGCCTCGCTGGCCACCGCCGGTGACCTCGGCCTGCACCACATCACCTCCTACAGCCTGCGCAACCTCGGACTGGTGCGCCAGGCCGCCGGGGAGCTGGCCCAGGCGCGGTCCTGCTTCGCGCGGGCGCTGAAGGCGTCGGAGTCCATCGACTCCTCCTACGACCGCAGCATCTCCCTGTACGGGCTCGCCCTGGTCGACCTGGACGTGGGCCGGCCCGACACGGCACTCGACTCCGCCCGGCGGGCATTGAGTTCGTTCCAGGAGTGCGGCGACCGCACCTGGGAGGTGGAGACGCTGTGCCTGCTGTCCGCCATCAGCGTCGCCCTCGACGCCCCCGCCCGGTCGGCCGGTTACGCGGGCACCGCGCTGGAGGGCGCCCGCCAGATCGGCTACGTCGACGGGGAGGCGTACGCGCTGGCCCGGCTCGCCGTCACCGACGGGCTGCTGGGCCGCGCCGAGGCCGCCGGCCGCGCCGAGGCGGCCCGCTCCCTCGCGGACACCAGCGCCAACCCGGTCGCGCGCAGCAAGGTGCTGCTGGAGCTCGCGGCGCTCCATCTGCGCCTGGACGCGCCCGAGTCGGCCGAGGAGTGCGCCCGCACCGCGCTCGCCCTGTCCCAGCCGGCCGCGCAGCGCCTGAACGTCGCCCGTGCACAGCACGTCCTGGGCGATGTCGCCGCACTGGCCGGAGAGCACGAGCGGGCGCGCGCGTACTGGACCGAGGCGCTCACGGCGTTCGGCGACATCGGTGTCGCCGAGGCCGACGCCGTACGCGCCCGCCTCACCACCGCATCCGCTTCATGACCGCCCGGGGCTCGGAGAAGCACGTCCCGACATCCTCCCCTCCCGTCCACCCCGTGCCCCGCTACGCGGGTGCTTCGATTCCTCCCCGGCCCGAAGGCCGGGGCATCCTCGAAGGAGACCCGGTGAACACCCTTGCCGTGACGGAGCGTCCGGCGCCGACGCGGCCCGGAGTGCTGCGCACCGTGGCGGTCGCCTCCCTGGGCAACGCCATGGAGTGGTTCGACTGGGGCGCCTTCGTGACGTTCGCCGCGCTGCTCGGTCCCCGGCTGCAGCCGTCCGGCGACTCCGCCACGGAGGTGCTGCGGACCCTGTCGGTGTTCGCCGTCGGGTTCTTCTTCCGCCCGCTGGGCGCCGTGCTGATCGGCGCCTACTGCGACCGGCGGGGCCGCAGCGCCGCCCTGCGTCTGAGCATGCTGGCGATGGCGGGCGGCAGCCTGCTGATCGCGCTGATCCCGCCCTACCGCTCGGTCGGCGTGCTCGCCCCGCTGCTGCTGGTGCTCGCCCGGGCCGTGCAGGGCCTGTCCGCGGGCGGCGAGAGCGCGGCGATGAGCACGTACATCAACGAGACGGCGCCGCGGGGCAGGCGGGCCCTGTACTCCAGCGCGATCTACATCAGCACCACCGTCGGCGCCCTCGCGGCCACCCTCCTCGCGCTGCTCCTGCACCGCACGCTCTCCGCGGCGCAGCTCGCCGACTGGGGCTGGCGGGTGCCGTTCGCGCTGGGCGCGCTCCTCGCCCTGTACGGCTGGTACCTGCGCGGCCGGATGGTGGAGACACCCGTCTACGACGCCGTGCGGGAGCGGCCCCGCAATCCCGCCCGGCAGGTCCTGCTGAGCCATCCGCGCGCGAGCGCCCGCGTGGTCGGCTTCACCCTCGGCGCGACGGTCGTCTACTACACCTTCGCCTCCTACCTGCCCGTGTACGCGCAGCTGCGGTACGGCGTCCCGGCGGACGAGGCGCTGTGGGCCGCCGTCGCCGCGCAGGTGGTGTTCATGGCCGCCCTGCCGCTGCTGGGCAGCGCCGCCGACCGGTTCGGGCGCCGCCCGCTGCTGCTGGTGTTCGGCTTCGGTTTCGCCTGCCTGTCGCCGCTGCTGATGGGACTGCTGTCCGGCTCGGCGGTGCGGCTGTTCGCGGTGATGGCGGCGGCGCTGCTGCTGTTCGGCGCCTACGCCGCCGCGGCGCCCGCGGCGATGCTGGAGATGTTCCCCACCGAGCTGCGCTCCAGCGGCATCGGCCTGCCGTACGCGGTGACGGTCGCCGTCTTCGGCGGGACCGCGCCCTATCTGAACCAGTACCTGGCCACACACGGCCACGCGTCCTGGTACCCCTGGTACGTGACGGTGCTCTGTCTGCTCAGCACGGTGGCGTTCGTGCGCTACCGCGAGACCAAGGACGTGGACCTGACGGCCGTCGGGCGGGACGGCGGCGCGGAGCGCGCCTCACGCGCGGAGTGAGGCGAGCTCGATCACGGTGATGTCGGACGGCGCCCCCACGCGGGTCGGCGGCCCCCAGGCACCCGCGCCGCGGGAGACGTACAGCTGGGTGTCGCCGTAGCGCTCCAGGCCGGCGACGGTGGGGTTGGCCGCCCGTGCGATCAGGTTGCCGGGCCACAGCTGGCCGCCGTGGGTGTGGCCGGAGAGCTGGAGGTCGACGCCGTGCCGGACGGCCTCGTGGATCTGCACGGGCTGGTGGGCGAGCAGCACGCACGCGCGCGCGGTGTCGCGGTCGCCGAGGGCGCGGGCGAAGTCGGGCCCTCGGCCCTCGCTCTCGCCCTGTACGTCGTTGACGCCGGCCAGGTCGAACCAGGGCAGTTCGGTGCGGGCGTTCTCCAGCGGATGCAGGCCGAGGTGCCGCACCTCCTCCACCCACTGCGCGGCGCCGGAGAAGTACTCGTGGTTGCCGGTGACGAAGAAGCTGCCGTGCCGCGCCGTCAGCCGCGTGAGCGGGGCCGCCGCCGGACCGAGGTCCTTGACGCTGCCGTCGACCAGATCGCCGACGACGGCGATCAGGTCGGGCCGGGTGGCGTTGATCGTGTCGACGACCTTCTGTGCGAAGCCGCGCCCCAGCACCGGGCTGAGATGGATGTCGCTCACCACGGCGATGCGGTACCCGTGGGCCGCCCGCGGCAGTTTGGCCAGCGGCACGGTGACCCGCTTCACGGACGGGCCGCGCAGCACGCCGTAGGTGCCGTAGCCGACCGTGCCGACGGCCGCGGCGGCCGCGGCACCGGCGACGACACGGGAGACGAACAGCCGGCGGGTGGGGTCGGCCGGGGGGCGCGGGGGCGGCGACTGCGGTGCGGGCTCCCGCGGTCCGGGCTCCCGCGGCGACGCTCCCACCGGCACGGGCGCCGGGCTCGGCAGGACCGCCTCGGTACGGGTCCGCCGCGCCGGCAGGCGCCGCAGCAGCGGCCGGAGGACCTCGCCGGCCAGGACGGCAAGCAGCAGGTACAGCGACAGGGCCAGCCACAGGAAGCCCGGCCAGGCCAGCACCCGCTGGAGGAGGAAGGGGGCGCCGGTGCGCTCGGCGACCAGCGCGCCGACGGCCGCCCCCCAGCCGGCCGCGAGGAGCACCGCGCCCGCCCGGCGGACCGGGCCCGGACCGCGGGTGGTGTCCCGGAACAGGCGCCGCCACAGGTAGAGGTTGGCCGTCCCGAGGACGGCCAGGACGAGCAGCGCGACCAGCAAGAAGACGATGATCACTGTGGCGTCCGCCCCGTTCCCCTGTGCCTGCGTGTCTTTCCTGCGCCTGCCGTCGAACCGCGGGCTATGACGTGCGGCGCAGTGCGCGCAGTCCACGCAACCCGATGACCCCGATGGCCGTCCCCAATACGAAGGAAACGACGGCGAGCAGCAGGTGCACCCAGAAGTACGCCGTGGGGTGGCCGTCGTCGAACGCGAGCCCGCTGCTGTCCTTGACGAGGTTTTTGACGAAAGTGACCCAGATGACCCAGCTCCACACCCCGAAGGCGAGCAGGAACCAGGAGACGGGGCGGCTGAGCTTCATACGTTCAGTATCACCGCCGGGTCCGCGCCTGCGTCCCCGGGGTGGGATCGGCGGGGCCGATCGGGGCGGGGTGCCTGGGACCACGCGCGGCGCGGCGGGTACGTTCTCGGTCGTGCCCGCACCCACGAAGATCGTCGGGCGATCCCTGCTGATCGCCTCCGCCGCCCTGCTGTCCCTGCCGCTGACCGCTCCGGCGGCCCTGGCGGCCCCGAGCCCGAGCCCTTCGGCGAGCCCCTCGGCGAGCCCCTCGGCGACTCCGCCGGCCGGCATGTCGACCGTGGGCGGGGTGCGTCTGGGCCGACCGGGCACCCAGGTCGACCTGGCCGCCGGCGTGCCGGTCATCCCCAAGGACATCAGCGCCCGTTCGTGGATCGTCGCCGACGCCGAGTCCGGCGAGGTGCTCGCCTCCCACAACGCGCACTGGCGGCTGGCTCCGGCGAGCACGCTGAAGATGCTGTTCGCCGACACGGTGCTGCCGAAGTTCCCGAGCACGGTGAAGCACCGGGTGACCGCCGACGACCTGGCGGGCGTCGGCGCCGGGTCCAGCATGGTCGGCATAAAGGAGAACGAGACCTACACGGTCCACGACCTGTGGCTGGGGGTCTTCCTGCGGTCCGGCAACGACGCCGTGCACGTGCTGTCGGCGATGAACGGCGGCGTGACGGAGACCGTCCGGGAGATGAACGAGCACGCCGAGGAACTCCAGGCCCTCGACACGCACGTGGTCACCCCGGACGGCTACGACGCCGAGAGGCAGGTCTCCTCCGCCTACGACCTGACCCTGTTCGCCCGTTCCGGGCTGCAGAAGAAGGACTTCCGGGAATACTGCTCGACGGTGCGGGCCCAGTTCCCCGGGGAGACGAAGAAGGACGACGAGGGCAAGGTGTCCCGCAAGTCGTTCGAGATCCAGAACACCAACCGGCTGCTGAGCGGCACGGATTCCGACACCCCGGTCTACCAGGGCATCGCGGGGGTGAAGAACGGCTACACCACCAACGCGGGCAACACCTTCACCGGTGTCGCCGAACGGAACGGCCATGTGCTGCTCGTCACGGTGATGCACCCGGAGAAGCACGACCACAACGAGGCCTACAAGGAGACCGCCCAGCTCTTCGACTGGGGCTTCCAGGCGGTCGGCAAGGTGAAGCCGGTGGGCGAACTGGTGGCGCCGAGGGGCGCGCAGGCCGGCGCCCAGGCCGGTGCGAGCGTCTCCGCCGACCCGACGGGCGGCGCCGCCGGCGGCGGGTCGGCACCCGCGCAGGCCGGTACCGCCACGGGGCGCGGCGCGGGCGGTGCCGGTGTCGCGATGGCGATCATCGGCGGCGTGCTGGTGCTCCTCGCGGGCGGCGTGTTCCTGGTCAACCGTCGTTGGCCGCTGCCCGATCTGGTACGTCGCCGCCGGTGACGGTGTTCCCTGAGGCCCCTGCGGCTCCTGAGGCCCCTGCGGTCTCGGGGGTCCGGGGCTCCTCGGAGCCTTCGGCCTCCTCGGTGCCCTCGGCCGAACGGCTCGGCGTGGCCGTCCAGGAGGCGCAGTACAGCACCAGTTTCGCGGTGAAGTTGATCCACAGCAGCAGTGCCACGGGCACGCCGAACGCGCCGTACATGCTCTTCGCGGCCACGCCCTGGATGTAGCTGCTGAGCAGCAGCTTGAGCAGTTCGAACCCGACCGCGCCGATGAGCGCCGCCACGACCAGGCGCCGCCGCGGCGGTTCGACGCCGGGCAGCAGGGTCAGCACGTACAGCAGGAGCAGGAAGTCGGCGAGCACGGCGACGGCGAACGCGGCGATGTGCAGCAGGATGCCGCCCCAGCCGGTCCGGTCGATGCCGAGCTGGTCGGTGATCCAGCCGACCAGTGCCGAGGCGACGGTGGAGGCGGCGAGGGTGACCAGGACGGCGCCGCCGAAACCGAGGAGGATGCCCATGTCCTTGGCCTTGCCGAGGACCGGGTTCTGCTCCTCGTCGGGCAGCTCCCACACCGCGCGCAGGCAGTCCCGCATCTGGCCGACCCAGCCGATGCCGGTGAGCAGCAGCAGAGCACCGGCGATGAGGCCGACGGTGCCGGCGTTGTCGACGAGGCCGCTGATGTCGAGCTGGTCGGAGATGCCGGGCACCTGGTCGGCGATCTTGTTCTGGAGGTCCTGCTGCTGGGAGTCGCTGAGCGCGGCGGCGGCGATCGCGGCGGCCAGGGTGAGCAGCGGGAAGAGCGCCACGAAGCTGATGAACGTCATCGCCGCGGCCAGTCGCGTCCACTTCACCCGGCTCAGGCGCTCGTAGGAGCGCCACGCGTGCGTGGCCGTCGCGCGCGGCACGTACGGCCCGATGACGGGGAGCTTCTTCAGCCAGTCCATGATCCGGTTCTCCCCTCCTCACGTCCCGCCCATGTCCGTGTTCCCCGGAACCGCGGGAATCAGGCGGCCCCTGCCGCGGACGGCCGACCGGCGGGCTGGGGTGGTCGAGCCCTCCGGGGAGTGCCGCGTGGCGCCTGCCCCCGGGCCCGTGGGGACGCTCTCCGCACGCCCGGGGCGCCACGCCCGCGGGACCGCGGAGCGGTCTCCGGTGGATCGCCCATTTCGGGGAGGAGGCGAACAAGTCACGACGCAAGTGAACCAAACGCCCTCGAACGGGCGATACCGTCGGGCCATGTCTGCTCCTCGCACCGTCCCCGTCACCGGGTGGGGCCGCACCGCTCCCACGGCCGCCCGGCTGATCCGCCCGCGCAGCTACGAGGAGGCGGTCGCCGCCGTCCGGCAGTGCGGGGTCCGGGGCGGCATCGCCAGGGGGCTGGGGCGGGCGTACGGGGACGCGGCCCAGAACGCGGGCGGCGCGGTGCTGGACATGACCGGCCTGGACCGCATCCACGCCATCGACGCCGACGACGGCACCGTGCTGTGCGACGCGGGCGTCTCCCTGCACCGGCTGACGGAGGTGCTGCTGCCGCTCGGCTGGTTCGTGCCGGTCGCCCCCGGCACCCGCCAGGTCACCGTCGGCGGCGCGGTCGGCGCCGACATCCACGGCCGGAACCACCGCGTCTCGGGGTCCTTCTCCCGCCATGTGCTGTCCTTCGAACTGCTCACGGCCGACGGCGGCATCCACAACGTCACCCGCGGCACCCCGCTGTTCGACGCCACGTGCGGCGGCATGGGTCTGACCGGGGTCATCCTGACGGTCACCCTCCGGCTCCAGCCGGTTCAGACGTCGCTCATGTCGGTCGACACGGAGCGCGCCGGCGACCTCGACGACCTGATGGCCCGGCTGACCGCCACCGACCACCGCTACCGCTACTCGGTGGCCTGGATCGACCTGCTGGCACGCGGCGCGGCCCTGGGACGGGCGGTCCTCACCCGAGGCGACCACGCGACCCTGGACGCCCTGCCCGAGGGCACGCACACCCGGCGGCATCCCCTGGCCCTGCGCGTCTCACGGCTGCCCGCCCCGCCACCGGTGCTGCCGGAGGGGCTGCTGACCCGCCGGACCGTGGGCTGGTTCAACGAGCTGTGGTACCGCAAGGCGCCCCGCGCGCGCACCGGCGAGCTCCAGCGGATCTCCGCCTTCTTCCATCCGCTCGACCGCGTGCCGCACTGGAACCGGGTCTACGGCCGCGGCGGTCTGGTGCCGTACCAGTTCGTCGTCGGGGAGGGCCGGGAGGACACCCTGCGCCGCATCGTGGGCCGTATCGCGCAGCGCCGCTGCCCGTCCTTCCCGGCCGTCCTCAAGCGCTTCGGCGAGGGCGATCCGGGCTGGCTGTCCTTCCCCGTGCCCGGCTGGACGCTGGCACTGGACGTCCCGGCCGGGCTGCCGGGCCTCGGCAGGTTCCTCGACGAGCTGGACGAGGAGGTGGCCACGGCAGGGGGGCGGGTCTACCTGGCCCGGGACTCCCGGCTGCGCCCCGATCTGCTCGCCGCGATGTACCCGAGGCTGGACGAGTTCCGGCAGCTGCGCGCGCAACTGGACCCGCGCGGCGTGTTCGTCTCCGACCTCGCCCGCCGCCTCGCCCTGTAGGCGGCCGGCGCACCCCCTCCGCCCCGGTGCGCCACCCGGCCGCCGGGCACCCGGCACACCACCCCCACACAACCCTCCCTCACCCTCCGGGCCCTCCGGAGACGCCTCAGGAGCTGTCGTGAAGGACGCCTTCGGTCTCCCCCAGTCCCTCCTCGTCCTCGGCGGCACGTCCAGGATCGCGCTGGCCACCGCGCGCCGCCTGGTCGCCCGCCGCACCCGCACGGTGTGGCTGGCGGGCCGCCCCTCCCCCGCCCTGGACCGGGCCGCCGGAGAGCTGCGCGCCCTCGGCGCGGACGTGCGGACCGTCGACTTCGACGCGCTCGACGCCGACTCCCACGAGACGGCGCTCGGCAAGGTCTTCGCCGAGGGCGACATCGACATGGTGCTGCTCGCCTTCGGTGTCCTCGGCGATCAGGCGCACGACGAACGCGAGCCGTCCGCGGCCGTGCGGGTCGCGCAGACCAACTACACCGGCGCGGTGGCGGCGGGACTGGTGAGCGCGCAGGCTCTCCAGGCGCAGGGCCACGGCTCCCTGGTGGTGCTCTCGTCGGTCGCCGGGGAGCGGGCCCGCCGCGGCGACTTCATCTACGGCTCCAGCAAGGCGGGGCTGGACGCCTTCGCGCAGGGCCTGGGCGACGCGCTGCACGGCACCGGGGTGCACGTGACGGTCGTACGGCCCGGACCCGTGCGCGCCGGGACCGCGGCGGGCGGGCGCCGGACGCCGTGGGAGTGCACGCCCGAGGAGGTCGCCGCGGCGATCGAGCTGGGGCTGCGGCGGCGGGCGGAGACGGTGTGGGTGCCGGGCGCGCTGCGGGTGGTGATGTCGGTGCTGCGCCACGTGCCGCGCGGGATGTTCCGGCGTCTGCCGCTCCTCCTGTGACGGCCGGGCCCGCGGCCCGCCGCGGTGGCCCGCGCGGCGACCGGAGGGGGAGGTGCGGCGGACGCCGGCCCGCCGCGCCCTGTCCTGCGGGGCGCTCAGCGGCTGGGGATCGTGCCCCGCTCCATACAGCCACCCTGGGGCGGCACCACCGCGCCGCCGAAGGGGAACTCGCGCAGCTTGCGCCAGACGCCGTCGGCCCCCTGCTCGTACAGGGCGAAGCCGGTGCACGGCCAGTCGGCCGCGTAGTCGGCGAGCTCGGCGTGGGCGCGGTCCATCGCCGCCTCGTCGATGCCGTGCGCCACGGTGACGTGCGGGTGGTAGGGGAACTGGAGGTCGCGGGCGACGGGGCCGGAGGCGTCGCGTATCCGCGTCTGGAGCCGGGCGCACTCCTCGCCGCCCTCGACGACCTGCACGAACACCACCGGCGACAGCGGACGGAAGGTGCCGGTGCCGCTCAGCCGCATGGGGAAGGGCCGCCCGGCCGCCGCGACCTTCGTCAGGTGCGCCTCGACGGCCGCGAGCAGCACCTCGTCGATCTCCGTCGGCGGCAGCAGGGTGACGTGCGTGGGGATGCCGAAGGCAGCGGCGTCGCCGAAGCCCGCGCGCAGCTGTTGGAGCAGGCTGCCGTGAGGCTCCGGGACCGCGATCGACACGCCGATCGTTACGGTCCCCACGTCGTCTCCTGTCGTCAGGTCGCCCGGCCGCCCCCGGGCAGGGGTGGCTGCCGGGGCAGCTTCGGCTATCGACTGTACGGCGCGGCACGCCCTGTGGGACGGTCCGGGCCGTGTGCTCTACAGCTCAGTGGGGTCAGTGCTTGGCGGGCAGGAAGCCCACCTTGTCGTAGGCCTGCGCCAGCGTCTCCGCGGCGACGGCGCGTGCCTTCTCGGCCCCCTTGGCCAGGATCGAGTCCAGCGACTCGGGGTCGTCCAGATACTGCTGGGTGCGCTCCCGGAACGGTGTCACGAACTCGACCATGACCTCGGCGAGATCCGTCTTGAGCGCGCCGTACATCCTGCCCTCGTACGCCCGCTCCAGCTCGGGGACCGGTGTGCCGGTGAGGGTGGAGTAGATGGTGAGCAGGTTCGACACGCCCGGCTTGGCGTCCGCGTCGTAGCGGATGACGGTGTCGGTGTCGGTGACCGCGCTCTTGACCTTCTTCGCCGTCGTCCTCGGCTCGTCGAGCAGGTTGATCAGGCCCTTCGGCGTGGACGCCGACTTGCTCATCTTGATCGACGGGTCCTGGAGGTCGTAGATCTTCGCCGTCTCCCTGAGGATGTACGGCTTCGGCACGGTGAACGTGGCGCCGAAGCGCCCGTTGAACCGCTCGGCGAGGTCCCGGGTGAGCTCGATGTGCTGGCGCTGGTCCTCGCCGACGGGCACCTCGTGGGCCTGGTACAGCAGGATGTCGGCGACCTGGAGGATCGGGTAGGTGAACAGGCCGACCGAGGCCCGGTCGGCGCCCTGCTTGGCGGACTTGTCCTTGAACTGGGTCATGCGGGAGGCCTCGCCGAATCCGGTGAGGCAGTTCATGACCCAGGCGAGCTGGGCGTGCTCGGGGACGTGGCTCTGGACGAAGAGGGTGCAGCGCTCCGGGTCGAGTCCGGCGGCCAGCAGCTGGGCGGCGGCCAGGCGCGTGTTGGCGCGCAGCTCCTGCGGGTCCTGCGGGACCGTGATGGCGTGCAGATCGACCACCATGTAGAAGGCGTCGTGGGTCTCCTGCAGCGCCACCCACTGGCGGACGGCACCGAGGTAGTTGCCGAGGTGGAACGAGCCTGCGGTGGGCTGGATCCCGGACAGCACGCGGGGACGATCAGAGGCCATGCCCTCCATTCTCGCAGAGAGCGGGGGCCGGACCGGTACCGGTCGGCGACAGCCGGGAACCGAATCGCCCCCGGCGGTGTGACAAGAGCGGGAGGGGCGGGAGGGCGAGGAGGGAGTGCCGGATGCGCGAGTGGCGACGTGGGGACGGACGGGGACGCAGACGCGCAGGACCGGGCCGGGGGCGCGGCCGGGGCGAAGCCCGCGGGCGGTGGTGCGGCGGACGTCCCGGGATGCGGGGCGGGGGTGCCCGCGGGCGCGCCGTCCTCCGCGGGGCGCTGCCGGCGTCGGCGGCCGTGGCGCTGTGCCTCGGCCCGGCGGCAGCCGGCGCGTCCGCCCGGGAGCCCGGCGCGCGCACGCTGCCCGGTCCGGCCCGGGTGACGGAGGCCGGGCCGGGGCGGACGGCGGCGCTGCGGGCCGGGGAGCCGGGGTTCGCCTGGCTGCGGGACCTGCCGAAGCCGTCGTACAGGGACACGGAAACGGTCCCCCGGGCCGGGGCGGACGCTCGCTGTCCGGCGGCGCGCCTGATCGTGCGGAGGGGGTGGACGGCGGTCGGCGCCCGGCCACCGGCCGACCGGGGGGCCGGCGGGGACGTGGCCGTGGAGCGGCTGGACGAGCTGTTCGTGGACCGGGACGCCGTCACCGTGGTGCGCACGGGCCCGTCCCCGGAGGCGCAGGACGACGACATCCGGTGGCGGCGCGCGTCGCGGCGGGCGTACGAGGATCCGGAGCGGAAGGGGCTGCCCGGGCGGGCGCCCGCCGCCACGGATGCCGGGGGCGGCGGGCCGCTGGACGGGGGGTGGTGGGCCCTGCCGGGGCTGGCCGTGGGCCTGGCGCTCGGCGCGGGCGGTACGGCGCTGGTCCGCCGGGCGGCCGACTGTCCGGGGACCCGGCCTCCGGGGGACGACGGGCGGCGGCGGGAGCTGACCGATCTGTGAGGTGCGGGGTGCGTGCACCCCGCACCCGCCCCCGGCCCGGCACGTGCGGGATCCGGGGGCCGAGGGCGGCCGGGGCCGGTCAGCCCAGGTCGATCTCCGGGTAGAGCGGGAAACCGGCGACCAGGTCGGTGGCGCGCCGGGAGATCTCGTCGGCGATCTTGGCGTCGAGGACGTGGGCCGCCTTGGAGGGGGCGCCGGACTTGGTGGTGCCGGGCTCGGCGGCCGTCAGGACGCGGTCGATGAGGCCGGCGACCTCGTCCATCTCCGCGGTGCCCAGGCCCCGGGTGGTCAGGGCGGGGGTGCCGACGCGGATGCCGGAGGTGTACCAGGCGCCGTTGGGGTCGGCCGGGACGGCGTTGCGGTTGGTGACGATCCCGGAGTCGAGGAGCGCCTGCTCGGCCTGGCGGCCGGTGAGGCCGTAGGAGGAGGCGACGTCGATCAGGTTGAGGTGGTTGTCGGTGCCGCCGGTGACCAGGGTCGCGCCGCGCCGCATCAGGCCCTCGGCCAGGGCGCGGGAGTTGTCGACGATGCGCTGGGCGTAGTCGCGGAAGGAGGGCCGGCGGGCCTCGGCGAGGGCGACGGCCTTGGCGGCCATGACGTGCGGGAGCGGGCCGCCGAGGACCATCGGGCAGCCGCGGTCGACCTGGTCCTTGAGGGAGTCGTCGCACAGGACCATGCCGCCGCGCGGGCCGCGCAGCGACTTGTGGGTGGTGGTGGTGACGATCTGGGCGTGCGGGACCGGGTCGAAGTCGCCGGTGAGGACCTTGCCGGCGACCAGGCCGGCGAAGTGGGCCATGTCGACCATGAGCGTGGCGCCGACCTCGTCGGCGATCTCCCGCATGATCCGGAAGTTCACCAGGCGCGGGTAGGCCGAGTAGCCGGCGACGATGATGAGCGGCTCGAACGCGCGGGCCTGGGCGCGCAGCGCCTCGTAGTCGATGAGGCCGGTGGCCGGGTCGGTGCCGTAGGAGCGCTGGTCGAACATCTTGCCGGAGATGTTCGGGCGGAAGCCGTGGGTGAGGTGGCCGCCGGCGTCCAGGGACATGCCGAGCATCCGCTGGTTGCCGAACGCCTGCCGCAGTTCGGCCCAGTCGGCGTCGCTGAGGTCGTTGATCTGGCGGACGCCGGTCCGCTCCAGGAAGGGCGCCTCGACGCGGTGGGCGAGGATCGCCCAGAAGGCGACGAGGTTGGCGTCGATGCCGGAGTGCGGCTGGACGTAGGCGTGCCGGGCCCCGAACAGCTCGCGGGCGTGCTCGGCGGCGAGGGACTCGACGGTGTCCACGTTGCGGCAGCCGGCGTAGAAGCGGCGGCCGACGGTGCCCTCGGCGTACTTGTCGCTGAACCAGTTGCCCATCGTCAGCAGGGTCGCGGGGGAGGCGTAGTTCTCGGAGGCGATCAGCTTGAGCATCTCGCGCTGGTCGCCGACCTCCTGGCGGATCGCGTCGGCGACCCGGGGTTCGACGGCGCCGATGACGTCGAGGGCGGCGCGGAATGCGGTGGATTCGGTGGAGAGAGGCTCGGCTGGCATGAGGGACCTCCGGACGTCGGCGTTCAGCGTTCACGGTACGGCCCAGGCGCACGGCACTGTGTCACTCGGGCCGCTCCCCGATGGTCCGTCCCATCCCAGCGCGCCAGTCACGACCCGGCCGCCAGCCTACCGGGGGCCCGTCGGGGCGGAGATCCCCCGTCCACCATGCGGGCGAGGCGCCGGGCATGCGAAAGGTCCCCGGCCGCAGGGGCCGGGGACCTTCGATGGAGCGCCGGGCAGGCCTTGCACCTGCATCTCCCCGCAGGAAGCGGGACGTCTTTCCTTGGACCACCAACGCAGCGTCAGCCGCCACACGATCGGGCGACCGGCTCAAGATCCAGTGTAGCGCACACCCCGTCAGAGGATCACGTGCGGCAGGAACCGGGCGTATTCGTCCGTCACCAGATCGGAGGACTCGCGGATGCCGAGACCGGCCGACTCCTCCCCGACGACCCAGGCGCCGAGGACGACGTGGTGGCCGTCGAAGGCCGGCAGCGGGGCGAGCTGCTGGTAGCAGCAGGCCTCCTCGCGTACGACCGGTGCCGCGCCCGGGGCGTGCACCGTGACGCCCGCGCCCTCCCGGCCCAGCAGCGGCTTGGCCACGTACCCCCGATCGGCGGCGAGTTCGCGGGGGCCGTCCAGGTGGGCGGGAAGGAGGTTGGGGTGGCCGGGGTACAGGTCCCACAGGACCGCCAGCAGGGCCTTGTTGCTCAGGAGCATCTTCCAGGCCGGCTCGATCCACAGGGTGCTGCCCGTGCCGCCGCCGTTGTCGAGGGTGCCGAGGACGTGGTCGGCGAAGCGGTCCTCGGTCATCCACTCCCACGGGTAGAGCTTGAAGCAGCTGCGGATGAAGCGGAGCTGGTGGTCGACGAAGCGGCCGGAGAGGGGGTCCCAGCCGATCTCCTCCATGGAGATCCAGTCGGTGTCCAGGCCGGCCTGCTCGGCGGTCTCCTTGAGGTAGGCGACCGTCATGAGGTCCTCGCCGAGTTCGTCGGCGCTGGAGTGCGCGAAGTACAGCGGGCCGCCCGGCGGGAGCAGCGCGTCCTGCTCCTTCCAGGCGGCGACGAGGCGCTCGTGGAGCGAGTTCCACTGGTCGGCGCCCGGGAAGCGGTCCTCCATCCAGAACCACTGCGGGGACGCGGCCTCCACCAGGGAGGTGGGGGTGTCGGCGTTGTACTCCAGGAGCTTCGCCGGGCCGGTGCCGTCGTAGCGCAGGTCGAACCGGCCGTAGACGGAGGGGAGTTCGGCGCGCCGGTGCCAGGCCTCGGTGACCGCTCCGGCGATCCGGGGGTCGGTGATGCCGAGGTCGGCGAAACGATTCGCCGAGACGATGTGGTCCGCCGCGGCCAGGCACATGCGGTGCAGTTCCTCGACGGTCTCCTCCAGCGCCTCGACCTCGGCGAGGGAGAAGGAGTAGTAGGCGCTCTCGTCCCAGTAGGGGCGCAGGGAGTCGTCGGGGTGGCGGGTCAGGGGGTAGATCAGTCCCTGTTCCTCGACGATCCGCTGCCAGTCGGGGCGCGGGGTGATGGCATGTCGTCTCATGGGCCGGCCCCTCAGCCGCCGGAGCCGGACTTGCCGCCGCCGAAACCGCCCCGGTCGACACGGCTGCTGCCGCCGCCGGAGCCGCCCTTGGCGGGCTTGACGAACGAACCGCCGCTCACGTAGCCGCTCTTCTTGCTGCCGCCGTAGTACCAGGAGCCGGTGGACTTCGCCCCACTCGACGAGCAGTTCTTGTCGGAGACGACCCGGTAGCCCTTGGCGAGGGTGTAACTGCCCGGGTCCACACAGCGCTTGTCCGGGTCGGAGGAGCACGCGGTGAGCGCGGCGGCGAGCAGCCCCATGCCTCCGAGCGCGACCGTGGTCGACCGTAGTTGCCGGCGTGTGTCCGCCATGTTCGTCTCCCCGTCGGTGTGCTGTGACGCGCCGCGGGCGCGTCCCGCGCGGCGTGCCGTGGTGCGGCGTCGCCGGGCGCGGTCCCCGCGAAGGCGGTGCGCCGGCGTGTCCGCCGTTCGGCGGACCACCCTAGGGCAACACCCGGCACAGGGCCTCGAGGGCCCCGTTCCACGCGTGGTCGGGCGGCGTCCCGTAGCCGACGACGAGGGCGTCCGTGCGGGGGGCTGCGCCGGTCAGCGGGTGGCGGAAGCGGGCGAGGCCGGGCACGGCGAGGCCCTGCCAGGCGGCGGCCCGCACGACCGCCTGCTCGGTGCCGGGCGGCAGCCGCAGCACGGCGTGCAGTCCGGCCGCGATACCGGTGACCCGCACCCGGGGCGCCCGTTCGGCGAGGGCGGCGACGAGGGCGTCACGGCGGCGGCGGTAGCGCAGCCGCGCGGCGCGGACGTGGCGGTCGTAGGCGCCGGAGTCGAGGAACTCGGCGAGGGTCAGCTGGTCGAGGACGCCGACCTCGCCGGCGCCGCCTCGTTCGAGCACCTCCGCGACCAGCGACGGCGGCAGCACCATCCAGCCCAGACGCAGCCCCGGGGCCAGGGACTTGCTGGCGGTGCCGAGGTAGACGACGTGGTCGGGATCGAGGTCCTGGAGCGCGCCGACGGGCTGGCGGTCGTAGCGGAACTCCCCGTCGTAGTCGTCCTCCAGGATCAGTCCGCCCGTCCGCCGCGCCCAGTCGACGGCGGCGGCCCGGTGCCCGGGGCGCAGGGCGCCGCCCAGCGGGAACTGGTGGGAGGGGTTCAGCAGGACCGCGCGGGCCTCGCCGAGACCGTCGACGCGGGTGCCGCGGTCGTCGTACGGCAGCGGGGTGGTGGCCAGGCCGGAGCGGGCCACCAGGTCCCAGTGGATGTCCAGGCCGTACGGCTCGACGGCGAGGGTGCGCAGGCCGCGCGCGAGCAGCACCTCGGTCAGCAGGGTCAGGCCGCCCGCGAAGCCGTTGCAGACGACGATGCGGTCGGGGTCGGCGCGCACGCCCCGGGCGCGGGCCAGGTAGCCGGCGAGCGCGGCGCGCAGTTCGACGCGTCCGCGGGGATCGCCGTAGCCGAGGGCGTCGGCGGGGGCGGCCGTGAGGGCGCGGCGCGCGGCGCGCAGCCACTCGGCGCGCGGGAACGAGGCAAGGTCGGGGGTACCGGGGTAGAGGTTGTACGCCGGCCGGCCCGGTTCGCGGCGCCGCGGCGCGGACCGCTGCGGAGGGCGGGGAGCCGACGCCCGCTCCGCCACCCGGGTGCCGGAGCCCTGCCGGGCCGTCAGCCAGCCCTCGGCGACCAGATCGGCGTAGGCGTCGGCGACCGTGTTGCGGGCGACGCCGAGGTCGGCGGCGAGGGAGCGGGAGGACGGCAGCCGGGCGCCGGGGGCAAGGCGGCCCGTGCGGACCGCCTCGCGCAGGGCGTCGGTCAGGCCGCGCCGCACGCCGGGTCCGGCCGGTGCCACATGCAGGTCGATGCCGAAAGTGGCCCATGGATTCGCCATGGAAATGGACCATACTCCTGGGCTTCTTCCCTCCTAGGCTCGACGACATGACCACGACGACACAGACCGATCAGACCGGACAGACCGGACAGACCGCAGGGGCGTCGGCCGACGCCTGCGCCCCCGAGACCGCCCCCCGCCTGAACTGGGCCGAGCACGTCCCGGAGGTCTACAAGGCGATGGTCCGCCTGGACGGCGCCGCCCGGCAGGGCCTGGACCCCAAGCTGCACGAGCTGGTGAAGATCCGTGCCTCGCAGCTCAACCGCTGCGCCTTCTGTCTCGACATGCACACCAAGGACGCGCTGGCGGCCGGCGAGAGCGTCGAGCGGATCGTGCAGCTCAGCGCCTGGGAGGAGTCCCGGCACTTCTACACCGTCAAGGAGCTCGCCGCCCTGGAACTGACGGAGGCCGTCACGGTGGTGACCGACGGCTCCGTGCCCGACGAGGTGTACGCACGCGCCGCCGCGCACTTCGAGGAGGCGGAGCTGGCCCGGCTGATCGCCGCGATCACGGTGATCAACGCCTGGAACCGGTTCGCGGTGACGTGCCGGATGACCCCCGGGCACTACCGGCCGGGCCAGTACGCGTGACGGCGGGACGCCCGGTCACCGCGGGGGGCGGCGCATGACGACGCGGATCGAGACGTTCCGGGCCCTGCACCGCGGCCGGCTCCCGGGGGACCCGCTGGTACTTCCCGGTCCCTGGGACGCCGCCTCCGCCCGGGTCTTCGCGGCGGCCGGCTTCCCGGCCCTGGCCACGCCCAGCGCCGGGGTCGCCGCCGCCCTCGGGTACGAGGACGGGCGGACCCCGGCGGACGAGATGTTCGCTGCCGTGGCCCGGATCGCACGGTCCGTGGACGTGCCGGTGTCCGCGGACCTGGAGGGCGGGTACGGGCTCGCGCCGAAGGAGCTGGTGGAGCGGCTGCTGGAGACCGGTGCGGTGGGCTGCAATCTGGAGGACTCCGAGGGCGGTGTCCTCAAGGACCCCCGGCGGCACGCCGAGTGGCTCGCCGAGGTGCGGGCGGCGGCCGGTGACCGGCTGTTCGTCAACGCCCGCATCGACACGTTCCTGCACGGGGCCGACGACCCGGACCAGGCCGTCGGGCGGGCCGCCCTGTACGTCGCGGCGGGCGCCGACTGCGTCTACCCGATCCTCGCCCCGGCGGGCGTGCTGCCGCTGCTGCGGGCCGGGATCGAGGGCCCGGTCAACGCCCTCGCCCGGTACGGCGAGGGCCCCTCCCCCGCCGAACTGGGCGAGGCAGGGGCCACGCGGGTCACCTTCGGGCCGGGCCTGCTGCACGCCGCGTCGGACGCGGTGCGGCAGGCCGCCGCCCGGATCCGGGGATGAGAACGCCCGGGACCGGGGGAACGCCCGGTCCCGGGCAGGGGTCGCCCGGGCCGGGCGGGGAAGCGGGAACACCGCGGGCGAGCCCGTCGCATCGTCGGGGCCGGAGCCTCCGGGATCGGGGGCCGCTCGCGGCGTTCCCGCCGGCTGCTACTTCGGCAGCCAGGCCTTCCAGACGTCCGGGTTGGCCTTGACCCACTGCTCGGCGGCCTTCTCGGAGCTCAGCTTCTTGTCCGCGATCAGCGCCGCGACCTCGTTCTGCTGCTCGTTGGTCCAGTTGAAGTTCTTGAGGAACTCCGCGGCCTTCTCGTTGTTCTTGGCGAAGTCCGCGCCCAGGTACTTCTGCAGCGGGGTCTTGGCGTAGCCACAGGCCACCTTGGCGGCGTCGGCGTCGCAGCCGTCGGTGTACTCCGGCAGCTTCACCTCCACCAGGTCGATCTGCGAGTTGAGCCACTGCGGCGTCCACCAGTAGCTGATGAACGGCTTCTTGGCCTTGTAGTCCTCGCGGATCTGGGTGATCTGCGCGGCCTCGGAACCGGCGTAGACCGTCTTGAGGTCCAGCTTCAGGTTCTTGATGAGGGCGTCGTCGTTGGTGGTGTACGACGGCGAGCCCTCCAGCAGCTGGCCCTTGTCGCCGCTCTCCGCGGTCTTGAACAGGCTCGCGTACTTGTTGAGGTTCTTGGCGTCGGTGATGTCCGGGTGCTGCTCGGCGAGGTACTTCGGTATGAACCAGCCGATGTGACCGGTGACGCCGAGGTCGCCGCCCTTGACGACGGACTTCTTGTCGTCGACGTACAGCTTGACCTTCTTCGGCGCGCCGCCCCAGTCCTCCAGGATCGCGTCGGCCTTGCCGCTGTTGAGCGCGTCGAAGGCGACCGACTCGTCGAGCTGGGTCAGCTCGACCTTGGTGTCGAGCTCGTTCTCCAGGATGTACTTGGCGACGGCCGCGTTGGCCTCGGCGCCGACCCAGGACGGCACGGCGATGGTCACCGAGCCGGAGCCGCCGCTGCCGGAGGAGCCGGAGGTCTTGGCGGCGCTGCAGGCGCTCACCGTGGTGACACCGAGGACGAGGGCGGTCGCGGTGGCGGCGCGCAGAAGGTTCTTTCTGTTCATCATGTGAGTGTTTCTCTACTTTCCGACGGGCAGGTGGGGTCCTGCTGAGCTGCTTTCTTCGGGGTTTCGGGGGGCGGGCGGGCGCCGGCTAGCGGCCGGTGGTGCGCCTGCCCGAACGCTGGGTGGTGCGGTCCAGGACCAGGCCGAGCAGCACGATCGCCACACCGGCGGTCAGACCGAGGCCGAGCTGGCTCTTCTGCAGGCCCTTGACGACGTCGTAGCCGAGGGCGCCGGAGCCGACGAAGCCGCCGACGATGACCATGGCCAGCACCAGCACGACGCCCTGGTTGAGCGCGAGCATCAGCGAGGGCCGGGCCAGCGGCACCTGCACCTGGCGGATCTGCTGGAAGGTGCTGGCGCCCATGGAACGGGCTGCCTCCAGCGTGGCGCCGTCGACCTGGCGCAGGCCCTGCGTGGTGATCCGGACGACGGCGGGCAGCGCGTACAGCACGGCCGCGGCGACGGCGGCGGCACGGCCCACGTTGAACAGGGCCACCACCGGGATCAGGTAGATGAACTGCGGCAGGGTCTGCATGGTGTCCAGCAGGGGGCGCAGCATGCGCTCCAGCAGCGGCACCCGCGCCGCGACCACACCGATGGCGAAGCCGAGCACGAGTGTGACCACGACGCCGGCGATCGCCTGCGAGAGCGTGTCCAGCGAGTGGCTCCACACGCCGATGACACCGACGCCGGCCATCGCGGCGGCGGCCGTGCACATCGCGCCCCAGCCGCCCGCGAGCAGGGCGACACCGGCGGCCAGCAGCACCAGCAGCCACCACGGGGTCGCCGTCAGGGTGTCGCGGATCGGGTCGAGCACCCAGGTGGTGAAGTTCGCCGCCCAGGTACGGGTGCCGCCCACGACGGGCACGCCCTCGGCGAGGTGGTCGGTGAACCACCCCACGGCCTGGTTCACGGGCCGTGCGATGTCCACGGCCCACGCCTCGGGCCACTCGGCGATCAGCGTCGTCCATCCGGCCGCGCCCAGGACGGCGCCGGTGCCGACCACCACGGCCCAGGCCCGCGAGCCGTGCAGCCAGGAGGAGCCGGCCGGGGCGGAGCCGCCGCCCAGGCGCTCACCGGCGACGGCGGTGATGCGGTCCAGCCACACGGCCAGCAGCACGATCGGGATGCCCGCGGCGAGCGCCGAGCCGACGTCGACGGTGGACAGCGCGCGGAAGACCTCTTCACCGAGGCCGCCGGCGCCGATCACCGACGCGATGGTGACCATGGACAGCGCCATCATGATCGTCTGGTTCAGGCCGAGGAGGATCTCCTTGCGGGCCAGCGGCAGCCGCGCGGTCAGCAGCCGCTGCGTCGGGCTGGTGCCCAGCGACTCGGCCGCCTCCATCACGCCGGTGTCGGCGCCGCGCAGGCCGAGCGAGGTGAGCCGGGCCATCGGCGGGGCGGCGTAGATGATCGTCGCGATCAGCGCGGACGGCACGCCGATGTCGAACAGCAGCACCAGCGGCAGCAGGTAGGCGAACGCCGGCATGATCTGCATGGTGTCCAGGACCGGCCGCAGGATCCGCTCGAAGCGGTCCGACAGTCCGGCGCCCAGCCCGAGCAGCGCGCCGATGACGGCGGAGACGGCGACCGCGACCGACATCAGGGCCAGGGTCTCCATGGTGGCTTGCCACATGCCGAGCAGGCCGCACGCGGCGAAGGCGACGAAGGTGATCCCGGCGAGCTTCAGCCCGCGCCGGTCCCTCAGGCCGCCGATGCGCCAGGACAGCAGGACGGCGACGACGATGACCGGGGACCAGCCGGCGGTCTCCAGCAGGTCGGTCATCCAGGTGACCGAGCTGTCGGCCCAGTTGCTCAGGTGCAGCAGGAAGTACAGGAAGACCGGGTTGGTGTCCCGGTTGTGCACGACCCAGGTGTAGGCGTCGTCGAGCGGCGTCTTGACGTCGACGGTGAGCGCGTCGGGCCAGTGTCCGCTGCCCCAGAGCAGGGCGGCGAGCGGCACCAGCACGGCCGCGGCGACCAGCAGCGGCAGCAGCCGGCGCAGCACCGGGTGGGTCAGCGGGGACCTGCGCACGGTCGCGGTGGTTTCCTCGGCCGGTTCGACCGGCGTCGGCGGCGGGGCGGGGGTGGTGACGGCACTCATGCGGTCCACCCCCGGGTATGGCGGTCGGTGTGCTGCGGGTGGGTGCGCATCAGGCGGCCACCTCCTCGCGGTCCAGCCCGGCGACGACACGCAGCAGGGCGGCGTCGTCGACCTGGCCCAGGCAGCGGCCGGCCTCGACCACGCAGGCGGGGCGGCCGCTGCGGGCGACGGTCTCGATGGCGTCCGCGACGACCGTGCCGGGGGTGAGGGCGCCGGGGTGCTCCGGGCCCTCGCAGCCACCGGGGCGCATGGCCGTGCGGACGGTGATGACCTGCTCGCGCGGCACGTCGCGGACGAAGTCGCGCACGTAGTCGTCGGCGGGCGAGCCGACGATCTGCTCGGGGGTGCCGAGCTGCACGATCTCGCCGTCGCGCATCAGGGCGATGCGGTCGCCGACGCGCAGCGCCTCGCTGAGGTCGTGGGTGATGAAGACCATGGTGCGGCCCTCCTCGTGGTGCAGGCGGATGACCTCCTCCTGCATGTCGCGCCGGATCAGCGGGTCGAGCGCGCTGAACGGCTCGTCGAAGAGGAGCACCTCGGGGTCGGCGGCGAGCGCGCGGGCGAGGCCGACGCGCTGCTGCTGGCCGCCGGAGAGCTGGCCGGGGCGGCGCTGCTCCAGGCCTTCGAGGCCGACCTTGGCGACCATCTCGGCGGCCCGGTCGCGTCGCTGGGCCTTGGGCATGCCCTGGATCTCCAGGCCGTAGGCGACGTTGTCCAGGACGGAGCGGTGCGGCAGCAGGCCGAAGTGCTGGAACACCATGGCGGCGCGGTGCCGGCGCAGCTCGCGCAGCCGGTTCTTGTCCATGGCGAGGACGTCCTCGCCGTCGATCTCCAGCGCGCCGGAGGTCGGTTCGATGAGCCGTGTCAGGCAGCGCACGAGGGTGGACTTGCCGGAGCCGGACAGGCCCATGACGACGAAGACCTCGCCCTTGTGGACGTCGAAGGAGACGTCCCGGACGGCGGCGGTGCAGCCGGTGGCCGCGCGCAGCTCGGACTGCGACAGGCCCTGGTACTCGGCGTTGCCGGGGACGCGGTCGGCCTTCGGGCCGAACACCTTCCACAGGTTGCGGACGCCGAAGACGGGAGGCGTTCCGGCCGTGTCCGCGGGGGCGGTGTCCTTGTCGAGGACGGTCTTGGCGGGGTGGGGTATGCCGCTCATCAGGCCTGGTTCCCTTCGCTGGTGTCGGCCAGCAGTTCGGCTGCCTTCTCGCCGACCATGAGTACGCCGATCATCGGATTCACCGCGGGCAGGGTGGGGAACACGGACGCGTCGACGACGCGGATGCCCTCCAGCCCTCGGACCTTCAACTCCGGGTCCACGACGGCGAGTTCGTCGTCGGCGGCGCCCATCCGGCAAGTGCCCGACGGGTGGTACACGGTGTGGTGCGCCTTGCGCAGCAGCTCACTGAGCTGTTCGTCGTCGGTGACGTCGGGGCCGGGGAAGACCTCCCGCTCCAGCCAGCCGGCGAAGGGCTCCGCCTTCGCGATCTCCCGGGCGATCTTCACCCCGTCGACGAGGGTCTGCGCGTCGTAGCCGTCCTCGTCGGTGAGGTAGCGGAAGTCCAGCGCGGGCTTGACCTGCGGGTCGGCGCTGGTCAGGTGGACCCGGCCGCGGGCGCGGGACTTGGGGATGTTCGGCGTCATCGACACGCCGTGCGCGGGTCGTTCGTAGCCCAGGCGCTCGAGGTTGTCGGTGAACGGGATCTGGTAGAAGTGGAACATCAGGTCGGGCAGGTCCTGCCCGCCGTCCCGGCGCACGAACAGCGCGGCGTCGGAGTCCATGGCGGAGTTCTCCGGCAGCGGCCGATTCGTCTCCCACACGATCACCGACTCGGGGTGGTCCTGGAGGTTCTCGCCGACGCCCGGCAGGTCGTGCACGACCGGGATGCCCAGTTCCTGGAGGTCCTTGCGCGGGCCGACGCCGGAGAGCATCAGCAGGCGCGGCGAGTCGACGGCACCGGCGCAGACGACGACCTCGCGGCGGGCGGTGACGAGCTGCTCGGTGCCGTCCGCGGTGCGCGCCCGCACGCCGGTGGCGCGCTTGCCGTCGAACTCCAGCTTGTACGCCCAGGTCTCCAGCATCAGCGTGAGGTTGGGGCGGTCGCCGGCCTCCATGTGCGGGTGGAGGTAGGCGACGGAGGCGGAGGAGCGCTTGTTGTTCTCCGGGTGGTAGGCGAGGTCCAGGAAGCCGACGCCCTCGTGGAAGGGCTTGTCGTTGAAGCCGACCACCTCGGGGACGCCGGTGGCGGTCTTCGTCGCCTCGATCCAGTCCTTGGCGATCGCGTTCTGGTCCTGGTCGGCGACGCGCACGATGTTGTTGCGCAGCCGCGCGTAGTAGGCCTCCATCTGCACGGCGCCCCAGCCGGTGGCGCCCGCAGCCTCCCACTCGTCCCAGTCGGACGGCAGGGGCTTGAAGGCGATCAGGGTGTTGTGCGAGGAGCAGCCACCGAGCACCTTGGCGCGGCTGTGCACGATGTGGGAGTTGCCGTGGGGCTGCTCGACGGTCGTGTACGCGTAGTCGAGGTCACCGCCGAGCAGGCCCGTCCAGCGGCGCAGGGTGAGCACGTCCTCGCGGTCGATGTCGCTGGGGCCGCCCTCGATGACGGCGACGGTGACGTCGGCGTTCTCGGTCAGCCGGGAGGCGATGACGGACCCGGCGGTGCCGCCGCCCACGACGACGTAGTCGTACTCCAGTGCGTTCTGCTCGTTCGGTGGGTTGTGCTGCATGTGGTGGTACTCCAGGGGGACGTGTGGTGGCGGTGGGTTCCGGCTGAGGTGTCAGCCCGCGAACCACCGCACCGGCTGCGGCGCGAGGTTCTGGTAGACGTGCTTGGCCTCGCGGTACTCGGCGAGCCCCGCGGGGCCGAGTTCACGGCCCGTGCCGCTCTTGCCGAAGCCGCCCCACTCCGCCTGCGGGAGGTAGGGGTGGAAGTCGTTGATCCAGACGGTGCCGTGGCGCAGCCGTCCGGCGACCCGGCGGGCCCGGCCCGGGTCGGCCGTCCAGACGGCTCCGGCCAGGCCGTACTCGGTGTCGTTGGCGAGGACCACGGCCTCGTCCTCGGTACGGAAGGTCTCGACGGTGAGAACCGGCCCGAAGATCTCCTCGCGGACGGCCTTCATCTCGCGGTGGCAGTGGTCGAGGACGGTCGGCTCGTAGAACCAGCCGCCCGCCGGCCGCTCGGGCGCGGGCTCCGGGCGCTTGCCGCCGCAGCGCAGGACGGCGCCCTCGGCGAGCGCGGAGGCGACGTACTCCTCGGTCCTCGCCCGCTGCTGCTCGGAGACCATCGGGCCGACCTCGACGCCGTCCTCGGTGCCGCGGCCGATCCGGATCCGCTCGGCGCGGCGGGCGAGCTCGGCGACGAAGCGGTCGCGGACCGACTCCTCGACGATGAGCCGGCCGCCGGCGGAACAGACCTGGCCGCTGTGGATGAAGGCGGCGTTGAGGGCCTGGTCGACGGCGGTGTCGAAACCTTCCTTCGTCGCGCAGGCGTCGGCGAAGACGACGTTGGGGTTCTTGCCGCCGAGTTCGAGGGCGACCTTCTTGACGGTCGGGGCGGCGGCCTGGGCGACCTTGACACCGCTGACCAGGCCTCCGGTGAAGGAGACCAGGTCGACGCCGGGGTGCTCGGAGAGCCGGGCGCCCACCGAATGGCCCGGGCCGGTCACGATGTTGGCGACACCGGCGGGCAGTCCGGCCTCGGCGAGCAGGCCGATGAGGGCGACCGTCGTCAGGGGCGTGATCTCGCTCGGCTTGATGACGAAGGTGTTGCCGGCGGCCAGGGCCGGGGCGATCTTCCAGCTGGCCTGGAGCAGGGGGTAGTTCCAGGGCGTGATCAGCGCGCAGACGCCGACCGGCTCGTGCACGACGACGCTGTGGACGTCCGGGGAACCGGCGTCGACGACCCGGCCGGGGGCCTCGGCGGCCACGAGGTCGGCGAAGTAGCGGAAGGCGTCCGCGACGCAGTCGATGTCGACGCGGCCCTCTTCGAGGGTCTTGCCCGCGTCGCGGCTCTCCAGCAGACCGAGTTCCTCGCGGTCGCGGACCAGGAGGTCGGCGACGCGACGGAGCAGCGCGGCGCGCTCGCCGACGGGCGTGCGCGGCCAGTCGCCTTCGTCGAAGGCGCGACGGGCGGCCTCGACCGCGAGATCGGCGTCCTTCTCGCCGCCCTCGGCGACCACGGCGAACGTCTCACCGTCCGCGGGGTCGAGGATCTCGCGCGTGGCGCCGGAGGCGGCGGCCAGCCACTGACCTGCCACGTGGATGGTCTGCCGCGCCTGATGTTCCGTTGAACCCACCATGCTGGGTATTGCCTTCCGTTGCTGTTCCGTGCCCATGAGTCACAGACCTGTGCCCACGGAGCCGGGAGCGCCTTCCCGGGAATCGGCGGCGCATGCGTCATCGGCGGCGACTTTTTTTCGCTCGGCCGGACATACGGACATGTGCCTGCCGGACACCCGGACAAAGGTACGCAATTGACTCTGCGCATCGGCGAAATCACCAGAACGTCACAAAGGCCACCTCAGTGGGGCCAGACTCACCTGCCCCGCCCCCTCGATCGCATGCGTGATCGGTGGCCGAAAGTGCGCAGCGTCACTCGATGCGCAGACAAAAAGGGCAAAACGTACGCCGGTTCGGTGAGATGCACCACGGACGGAGTCCGCAGGTCCGGCCCGGAGCCGATCGACGCGGCTCCGGGACCTCTCCTTGCGGCCTTTCTCCCCCGGGTACGCCACCGTCCGCGGCGGACGAGCAGGGCACGGCGCCCGGGCACCCGCCCTGCAGGCGGGACGGAGAACCCCCGGGCGCCCTGCCGCCCGCACGAACCGCATGGACGACATGGACGACATGGACGACACGGACCACATGAACCGCACGGACCACACCGACCGCACGGACCGCACGGACCGCACGGACCGCACGGACCGCGGCGAGGGTCGCGCGGACCGCGGACCGTCGCGGTGGGCCCGGGTCCCCCTTCCAACGGCGGGCCGCCTCCGGCAGCGGCAGGATTCCCGCCGGGGCGGGGAGACGCCCCTGGGCGGCACCGGGGGCCGTCGAGTCCCCCAGGGACCGCGAGGAGGGCGCGGGCTTGCGGCGTCGCCCTCGGCATCCGGCCCCTCCCGGTGGGCGCCGCCCGGACGGAGCGGGTGAGGAGCCGCGCCCGGCCTTGACGGCCCGCACCGCGCCGGATCGGCCGGGAACGCCGCCGGCCGACCGCACGGTGGACGTCGGCGCCCCCGGCCGGAGTCGCGGAACAACCGTCCGGCACAGGGCGCCGGTCCCCCTCTCAGGACTGCGGCGCGCAGACGGATCCCGTCGGGCAGAAGGACCTCAGGGCCGCGATGAGCGGGGCGCGCACCTCGGCGGGGGCGAGGCTCTCCGGACCGCTGGCGCGGATGGCGTACAGGGTGCCGTCGACGGCCTGGAAGCGGTGGTCGACGACGTGCCGGGCACCGAGGTCGACGTCGTCGTAGCGGTAGGTGAGTTCGGCCCAGGTGTCGCCCGTGGCCCGCTCCAGCGGCCGGTAGCCCCGCTGCCGGGAGAAGCCGTACCCGGGGTCGTTCTCGGCGAGGTCCAGCGACTGCGCCGGGGTCGGCTCCGACAGGGCGAAGATCTGCAACTGACGGCCGTCGCCCGGGGAGTCGTAGAACACCACCGGCGCCTTCTCACCCTGCTTCTGCCGTCGCGTCCAGCCCTCGGGCACGTCGAGGGCGTATCCCACCGGGTCGAGGGCGCGGCGGTATCCGGCGGGCGGCGCGTCGGACGTGTCCGGGCCGTCGACGCCCGGGGTCTCCCGTGTGGGGTCGCCGGCCTCGGTCTCGGCCCCGGGACCGGTCCCGGCGTCGGTTCCGGGGCCGGCCCCCGGGTCGGCCCCCGGGGCGGTCCCCTCACTCCCTGCCGTGGTCCCGGTGGCGCCGGCCGACGCGGTCACCGGGGGCGCGGCAATGGTGCCGGGGGCGTCGCCGCGGGTCAGGTACCAGACACCGGCGCCCGCCCCCGCGCCGACCACGGCGGTCATCACGAGCCCCAGCAGCATCGCCCGCATCCGACGGGGGGCGGCACCGGCGGGGCCGTACGCCGCCGGGGGTCGGGGCTGCCCCGGCGCACCGCCGGCCGGCGGGACGGGGGGCGGCCACGACGGGGGCGGCACGTCGGCCGACCGGGTCTCGGCGTACGGCCACGGAGGGGGCGGCGCCCCGCCGGTCTGCGTCTCGGCGGACGCCCACGGCGGGGGTGCGGGTTCCCGCGGGTGCCACGGTGCGCGGCCCTGCTCCTCGCTCGGTCCGTGTTCCGCCCCGGACCCGGACGTCCCGGAGCCCTGGCCGCCGTACCCGTCCCATCCACTCATCACGTGCCCCCCGGATCACCCTGCGTACTCCGACGGTAGCGGCGAAAAAGGCCACGGGCCCCGTTCCGGAAAAAACCGGAACGGGGCCCGTGCAGGCTCGTGACACAAGCCGTGCGGAAACGGACGCGGTCGGCTCAGATGAGGCCGAGGGCGCGGACCGCCTCGCGCTCCTCCGCGAGCTCCTGGACGGAGGCGTCGATGCGGGTGCGGGAGAACTCGTTGATCTCCAGGCCCTGGACGATCTCGTACCGGCCGTCCTTGCAGGTGACCGGGAAGGAGGAGATCAGGCCCTCGGGCACACCGTAGGAGCCGTCCGACGGGATGCCCATGGAGACCCAGTCGCCCTCGGCGGTGCCGTTGACCCAGGTGTGGACGTGGTCGACGGCGGCGTTGGCGGCGGAGGCTGCGGAGGAGGCGCCACGGGCCTCGATGATCGCCGCACCGCGCTTGGCGACGGTCGGGATGAAGTCCTCGGCCAGCCACTTCTCGTCGTTGACGACCTCGGCGGCGTTCTTGCCCCCGACCGTGGCGTGGAAGATGTCCGGGTACTGCGTGGCGGAGTGGTTGCCCCAGATGGTCAGGCGCTTGATGTCGGCGACCGTGGAGCCGGTCTTCTTCGCCAGCTGGGTCAGCGCGCGGTTGTGGTCGAGACGGGTCATCGCGGTGAAGCGCTCGGCCGGTACGTCCGGCGCGGCGGCCTGCGCGATGAGCGCGTTGGTGTTGGCCGGGTTGCCGACCACGAGGACCCTGACGTCGTCCGCGGCATGGTCGTTGATGGCCTTGCCCTGCGGCTTGAAGATGCCGCCGTTGGCCTCCAGCAGGTCGCCGCGCTCCATGCCCTTGGTGCGGGGGCGGGCGCCGACGAGGAGGGCGACGTTGGCACCGTCGAAGGCGACGTTCGGGTCGTCGCTGATCTCGATGCCCTGGAGCAGCGGGAACGCGCAGTCGTCCAGCTCCATCGCCGTGCCCTCGGCGGCCTTCAGTGCCGGGGTGATCTCCAGGAGGCGAAGCTTGACCGGCACGTCCGCGCCGAGCAGCTGGCCGGAGGCGATGCGGAAGAGCAGGGCGTAACCGATCTGGCCGGCCGCGCCGGTGACGGTGACGTTCACGGGAGTGCGGGTCATGGCGTTCTCCGTATGACAGCTGGCGGTGGGGCGTCCCTGCCCCGGGGGTTCGGATGATCGATCTCTTGGCGTCAAGAGATATCCGCGGGTCAGGCTATCGCGCATCCGGCATGCCGGTCGGCCGGGCCCCTGTGGCCCGCCCCACAGCCCGCACCACCGGGTGACGACCGTTCTAACACGCCGCGGCAGCGGCCGCCGGTCAGGAGGCGCGGGAGCGCCACGGGAGCCCGGAGGGCGTGCCGTTGCGGCCCCGCCGCTGGGTACGGGTCGCGGGGGTGCGGGAGGTCGCCTGCCCACGATCGCCGCGGTCATGCGGACCGCACCGGGAGGTGTTCGCCGACCGTGCGGGGTCGGCCCGACCCGCTCGGGCCCGGTAGGACCGGGAGCGATCCCGGCACCGCGAAGAAACAGGAAGCCACGGGTTCCCGGCCGGGAACCGTGCCGCGCAGCGGCACGGCAACCGGGTCGGGGAGGGCCGGGATCCTTGCCCCTTCAGGGCGAGGAGCACGTCAAGGAGTGCACGCCTTCCGCCCGGAGGCCAGGGTCACGCACGCCGTGGCCTCGCCCGCGTCCCGCACGGCCACCATCGGCGTGTACGCGATCGTGTCCCCGGAGACGGTGATGGCGTCCGTCTGGCTGGCCGTGCCGGCCGTGACCTCGACCGAGTCGCCCAGCGCCGCCCCGGTGATACGGCCCCAGGCGACACCGCAGGTCTTGCTGTAGCGCACCTCCAGGAGGGTCGTACCGACGGGCATCCTCTTGGCGGTGGTGACCAGGTCGCCGCTGCACCCCATGAGTTCGGCGTCCTTGCCGCCGCAGGTGTCGCCGCTGCACTTGACCCCGGGCGGCAGGGTCACGTTCGTGGCGGCGGTCGGGGACGGCGAGGTGCGCGCGGACCGGTCCTTCGCGCCGTCCCCGCCGCCGGTCAGGAACAACACCCCGCCCGCCACGACGAGCACGCCGACAAGACCGGCGAGGAACATCACCAGCCGGCGCTTGACGGGTCCGGAACCGCCGTCCACCGAGCGGGCGTCGCGCGGCGGTTCGCCGTAGGGACCCGTGGTCGCCGGCGGCACGGGCGCCCCCGGCGTCCGGGCCGGACCCTCCTGGGGTCCGCCCGCCCGGGACGAGCCCTGGTACCCGGCCAGGCCCCACGAGTTGCCACCCGGGGAGCCCGCGGGGCCGCTGTTCGGGGCCGCCGTGTCCGGCACCGCGTCCCGCACGTCCGCGTCGGGTGACGTCGGCTGCGGCGGCATCGTCGGGGCGACGCCCGCCGGTCCCGCCACGCCGGGCGTGACGGCCGTGGCGCCGCCCGCGCGGGCCGACCTGCCGGTCCGCCCGCCGGCTGCCGGAGCGCCGTCCGACTCGCCCAGCGCCGCACGCGCCTGGGAGATGCGGATGGCCTCCATGGTCATGTCGTGGCGCATCTCCGAGCGGCTCCAGGCGCGCTCGGCGAGCTCCCACATCGTGGTCAGATGCACCGGATTGGTCCCGGTGACCTCGGCCAGCGCGACGATCGCGCCCTTGGGCGCGAGGAGCCGGCCGTTGAGGTAACGCTCCCAGGACGTCTTGCTGTAGCCCGTGCGGTCGGCTATCGCCGCGACGCTCAGGCCGCTGCGGTCCACGAGCCGCCGCAGCTGACCCGCGAACTCCCTGACCTGCGGATCCAGTCCATCCGGCAAGGCCCTCCAACGAGGCATTGCTTCCCCCCTCTTCCCCCCATGCGTGCTGAATTGTCCCCCGTGCGGGGCGCTCGCCGGCGAGTCACCGTTCTGACTACCCGCAGGGATGCGCGCATCAAGGATCTCAGTTCCCGGGGCGGGGGCGCACAAGAGCGCCCGGGCCGTGGTCATGCACCGTCGCACGCCGGGCGGGCCGCGTCCAGCGCGACGGTCCGCGGCATCCCGGCGGCACAGCCGGTGTCCCACGGGAACGGGACGGCACCCGTGCGCGAACCGGCCCGGGCGTCGACGTCCCGCCGCCACGACCGCCCCGCCCACCCGGCCGCCACGGGCACCGGCGACGGCGGTCGGCACAGGCATGACCTCCCGCCCGTCCGGCGGTGGATCCGCCACCTGCGCCGTCGGGCAGGGCGACTTGAGCCGTGGCTCTGCGCCCCTCCGGGCCGCCGAGGCGAGAACGCCCTGCACCTCCGCCCTGAAGTTCACGGTGGAGCACTGGGCAAGCGTTCGGTAGCGCTGCCAGGACGACTTGCTGCAGGCCGTGCGCGCGCCGAGCGCGGCCGGGCTCGGCCCGGCGCCGTCCCTGAGGTCCCGCAACGGCCCGACGAGAGGCCGTACCTGGGGCGGGAGCCCGTCCGGCAGCCGCTGCCGGACGCCCGTCGCCCACCTCCACGGCGTCGCTCGCGCCTCCCCGCTCCCGGAGGGGACGCGGCGACGTGCGGGAGCGGTTCCCCGGCGGGGCGTGCGCACCTGTGCCAGGGTGCGGACACCGTAGCGGAACAGTCACTTCCGCGTCACAGCGCTCCGACAGGCATTGAACAGGCCCTTCACGGTGCGCGAGCGTGGCAGTGGGCGCGGCCCGCCCCCCTCGGGGGAGGGGACGGCCCGCTCCCCGCCCGGTCGGCCCCGCCCGCGCCGGGAGTCCGGATCGGCAGCCGGGGCCGGGAGTCCCGGCGCCCGGCCGTCCGGGCCGTCCGGGTCCGGCCGGGGGCGCCTCGCGGCGGACACCCCGGAGGCCGACGGCGGACCCGCCGGCCGCAGACGCGTGACGCGGAGTCACCGCTTCCGGACGCGGACGACGGCAGGTCCGGCCTCGCGCACAGCGCACCGGCCGCCGCTCCGACGCACGCCGCGCGCCCAGGGCGCGTCCGGCCGGACGAACCCGGCGAGCGGTGCACCATCCCGGCCGTGCGGTCCCGCACGGCCGCCTGGCGGACCGGCGGGCACCGGCGGGCACCGGCGGGCGCACACCGGCCACCGCGGCACACACGGGAACGGCCCGCGCCCCCGGAGGCGGGGGCGCGGGCCGCCGCCGCGCGGTGGGTCAGCTCTCCACCGTGAAGTGCAGCGTGTCCTTCAGGAACGGGATCTCCAGCCACGGGTGGGGCTGCGCCATCATCGCCAGCAGGGTGATGGTCAGGCCCAGTACGCCGTAGGTGACGATGTCGGTGAAGCGGGACCGCACCGCCAGCATGCCCACGCTGGGCAGCATCCAGCGCATCACGGCCCCGGCGAGCAGCGCGAGGCCGATCAGCAGCGTGCCGACACGGAACACGTCCACCGCGGTCAGCAGCAGGCCCACCGCGACCGTGCCCAGCACGGCCAGAACCGGCCACTGCCGGGCCGGTGCCGGGGCGTCCTTGGGCGCGGCCCGCCCGCCGCCCTCGGGGCGGGCGGTGTCCCGCGTGAACCTGGGGAACCGGCGGCTGCTGCGTCTCGCCGCCGGGCCGGTCGCCGTCCGCCCCGCGGGACGTTCCTCAGCCGACACTGCGCTCCGCCGCCTCGACCACGTTGACGAGCAGCTGGGCCCGGGTCATGGGACCGACGCCGCCGGGGTTCGGGGAGAGGAAGCCGGCCACCTCGGCTACGCCCGGGTGGACATCGCCGACGATCTTGCCGTCGGCGTTGCGGGAGACTCCGACGTCGAGGACAGCCGCACCGGGCTTGACGTCCTCGGGGCGGACCAGGTGCGCGGAGCCGGCCGCGGCGATGACGATGTCGGCGCGCCTGAGGTGGGCCGACAGGTCGCGGGTACCGGTGTGGCACTGGGTCACGGTCGCGTTCTCGCTGCGCCGCGTCAGCAGCAGCGGCATCGGGCGCCCGATGGTCACACCGCGGCCGACGACGACGACCTCGGCGCCCTTGAGCTCCACGCCGTAGCGGCGCAGCAGGGTGAGGATGCCGTTGGGCGTGCAGGGCAGCGGCGCCGGCTCGCCCAGGACGAGGCGGCCGAGGTTCATCGGGTGCAGGCCGTCGGCGTCCTTGGCCGGGTCCATCAGCTCCAGGATGCGGTTCTCGTCGATGCCCCTCGGCAGCGGCAGCTGGACGATGTAGCCGGTGCAGGCCGGGTCCTCGTTCAGTTCGCGGACGACCGCCTCGATCTCCTCCTGGGTGGCCGTGGCGGGCAGTTCGCGCTGGATGGAGGCGATGCCGACCTGGGCGCAGTCGCGGTGCTTGCCCGCGACGTACTTCTGGCTGCCGGGGTCGTCCCCGACGAGGATCGTGCCGAGGCCGGGCGTGACACCCTTCTCCCTCAGCGCCGCCA
This sequence comes from Streptomyces actuosus, assembly GCF_016921115.1. Classification (GTDB taxonomy): domain Bacteria; phylum Actinomycetota; class Actinomycetes; order Streptomycetales; family Streptomycetaceae; genus Streptomyces; species Streptomyces actuosus_A. The sequence goes on along the minus strand of NZ_JAFFZS010000005.1, from coordinate 201,298 downwards.
CGCGGGCGGTCAGATCGGACTTGATCGCGGCTGCGGTGGCCTTGCCATCGAGAATCTGGGCGGTCATGGCCCCATCCTCCCGGATGACCGCCCCCCGGTTCCAATCCGGGGTGCCGCCGGGACCGCCCGCCTTGATCGCTGATGTTGCACTTGCACAACACCTGCGGAATGCCGCTGGACAAGTAATGCCTGGCTAAAGAACGATGTGTCCACAGTGCCGCGGGCAGTACCGGGGGGACGGACCGCATCTGTTGAACTTCCTCCGACCTTGCCGCGCGTCCCCGCACTCGGGCAAACGGAGGAAGGACCGCCCATGAGTTTCGGCGACCCGAACAACCCCTACGGGCAGCCGCCCCAGCAGCCGCCGGCCGCTCCCGGCTACGGCTACCCCCAGCAGCCGGCCGCCCCCGGAGTACCGCCGCAGGGCTACGGCTACCCGCAGCAGCAGCCGGCCTACCCGGGCTTCCCCGGTGCGAACGCGGTTCCGCAGACCATGCCGGGCCTGATGGTCACCGCGCGCGTGATGCTGTACATCGTGGCCGCCGTGCAGGTCCTCATCGGCCTCTTCGCCGTGTACGCCGCCGCGACGATCAACGACGTGTCCAACGCGGGCGAGGACAGCTTCGGCAGCAACCCCATCTCCGACCTCGGGCACGACGGCGCCGGCATCGTCTTCGTCGTCGCACTGCTCTTCCTCGGACTCGCCGCCCTGTCGATCACACTGGGCGTGAAGTTCACCCGCGGCGGGCAGGGCATCCGCATCACCACGATGATCTACGGCATCCTGGGCGCGCTCGTCGGCGTCCTGATCCTGATCGGTGCGGCGAACCAGGGCTCCAGCAGCGGCCTGGTCTCGGCGCTGCTGTGGATGAGCTTCGGCGGCATCATGGCCGCCGCGATGATCGCCCCGTCGGGTACCGCCTGGTTCGCCCGGCCGCGCTACTGAACGCACGTCGGCGACCGCACGGTTCGCGCCGTTCATCCCACAGGGCCGTGTCTCACCTGTTCGAGGGGGACACGGCCCTGGGGCGTCGCCCTGGTCTGGCAGCGGCAGCTGTCGGGCACGGGGAGTCGCACCTTGTACAGCATCGTCGTGATACCTCCGCCGGCCACGGAGGGCATCGATGGACCCGACCGGATCCGCCTCGCTCCGGGTGAGCGGATCTCCTTCGGACGCAGTGCCGGCAACGACGTGGGGATCCCCCACGAGGGCGTCTCCCGCGGGGCCGGAGAGATCGGGGCGCAGGGCGCCTTCTGGACCCTGGGCAATCTGTGCGCCCGTCAGACCTACGTGGTGGAGAACCCGGAGGGCGCGGGCGAACCCATCAAGATCGCTCAGGGCGGCTGGACGCACCCGTGCCGTTCGAGTTCTCGCGCATCGTGCTGCCCGCCGCCGACCTGCCGGCGGTGGAGGTGTGGGCGCCGCACCACGACTACGTGCACGGCGGCGCGGGCCAGGACGGCGAGACCACCGCTCCCGCCTTCTCCCTGGACCGCACCAAGCGGTACTTCGCGGTGCTGGCCGCGCTGTGCGAGCCGAGGCTGCGCGGCGTGCCGCACGCCCCCCTGCCCACCGTGGACCAGGTGGTGCGGCTCGCCGACGTCAACACGGCCGCGGACCTGGACGGCACCCACGCCTGCACGCCCGCCTTCTCGACCCCCGACTACACGCCGCCCGAGCTGCTGTGGACCGAGATCGGCGAACGGGGCCGCAGGATCCGCCCGTCGGCCGACGTGTGGGCCTTCGGCGTGCTGGCCCACCTCGTCCTCGCCGACTCCTTCCCGCTGCCCGGCGGCACCCCGGCGGCCCGGCGCGACGCCGCCGCCGCGTACGCGGGCGGCGCCGACGAGCTGCGTCTGTCGCCCGAACTGCCCGAGGTCTGGCGGGACCTGGTCCGCGAGCGCCTCACCCGTACCCACGAGGACCGCCTCACCGGCGAGGGACTTCTGCGCCGGGTCCGGGCGGCGACCGTGCCCTGGTGCTGACGCCCTGACGGCCGCGCACGCCCACGGCCCTCCCGTCCACCGGTGGACGGGAGGGCCGTGGGGCGGCCGCGCTCGGTCGGGAGCGCTGCTGCGGCTCAGTGGAAGAAGTGGCGCGTCCCGGTGAAGTACATCGTGACGCCGGCCTTCTTGGCGGCCTCCACGACCAGCTCGTCGCGGATCGAGCCGCCCGGCTGCACGATGGCGCGGACACCGGCGGCGATGAGGATCTCCGGGCCGTCGGGGAACGGGAAGAACGCGTCCGACGCGGCGTAGGAGCCGCGGGCCCGCTCCTCGCCGGCCCGCTCGACGGCGAGCTTGCAGGAGTCGACCCGGTTGACCTGGCCCATGCCGACGCCGACCGAGGCGCCGTCCTTGGCGAGCAGGATGGCGTTGGACTTCACCGCGCGGCACGCCTTCCAGGCGAAGGCCAGGTCCTTCAGCTCCTCGGGCGGGAGGGCCTCGCCGCTGGCCAGCGTCCAGGTGGCCGGGTCGTCGCCGTCGGCCTGGAGGCGGTCGGCGACCTGGAGCAGCACGCCGCCGTCGATCGGCTTGGTCTCCAGACGGCCGGACGGCCCGTTCGGGGTGCGCAGCACCCGGATGTTCTTCTTCTTGGTGAGGGCCTCCAGGGCCCCCTCCTCGTAGTCCGGGGCGACGATGACCTCGGTGAAGATCTCCGCGACCTGCTCCGCCATCTCCTTGCTGACCGGGCGGTTGACGGCGATCACACCGCCGAACGCGGACAGCGGGTCGCAGGCGTGCGCCTTGCGGTGGGCCTCGGCGACGTCCGCGCCGACGGCGACGCCGCACGGGTTGGCGTGCTTGACGACGGCGACGGCCGGCTCGGCGTGGTCGTACGCGGCACGGAGCGCGGCGTCCGTGTCCGTGTAGTTGTTGTACGACATCTCCTTGCCGTGCAGCTGCTCGGCGTCCGCGAGGCCGCCGGTGCCGTCCACGTAGAGGGCGGCCTGCTGGTGCGGGTTCTCGCCGTAGCGGAGGGTGGAGCGGCGCTCATGGGTCGCGCCCAGGAAGTCGGGGAAGCCGGACTCGTCGACCGGTGCGTAGGAGGAGGCGAACCAGCCCGCCACGGCCACGTCGTACGCCGCCGTGTGCTGGAAGGCCTCGGCCGCCAGGCGCTTGCGGGCGGCGAGGTCGAATCCGCCGTCCTGCACGGCCGCCAGGACATCGGCGTAGCGGGCGGGGCTGGTGACGACCGCGACGGACGGGTGGTTCTTGGCGGCGGCGCGCACCATCGACGGGCCGCCGATGTCGATCTGCTCGACGCACTCGTCGTCCGAGGCGCCCGAGGCGACCGTCTCGCGGAACGGGTAGAGGTTGACGACGACGAGGTCGAAGGGGGCCACGCCCAGCTCGTCGAGCTGCTGCCGGTGGCTGTCGAGACGCAGGTCGGCGAGGATGCCGGCGTGCACCTTGGGGTGCAGGGTCTTGACCCGGCCGTCCAGGCACTCGGGGAAGCCGGTCAGCTCCTCGACCTTGGTGACGGGGACGCCGGCGGCGGCGATGCGGCCGGCCGTGGAGCCGGTGGAGACCAGCTCGACACCGGCCTCGTGCAGCCCGCGCGCCAGCTCCTCCAGCCCGGTCTTGTCGTAGACGCTGACGAGCGCCCGGCGAATCGGCCGCTTGTTGCTCTCGGCGGTCACTGGATAACTACCTTTCGTCCCTCGATGCGATAGCCGTTGCGGGCGAGCCGCCCCACGACCTCGACGAGCAGCCTTCGCTCGACTTCCTTGATGCGCTCGTGCAGCGCGCTCTCGTCGTCCTCGTCCCGGACCTCCACCACGCCCTGCGCGATGATCGGGCCGGTGTCGACGCCGTCGTCGACGAAGTGGACGGTGCAGCCGGTGACCCGGGCGCCGTACGCGAGCGCGTCGCGGACGCCGTGGGCGCCCGGAAAACTCGGGAGCAGGGCGGGATGCGTGTTGACGAACCGCCCGCCGAAGCGGGCCAGGAACTCCTTGCCCACGATCTTCATGAATCCGGCGGAGACGACGAGATCGGGCTCGTGGGCGGCGACGGCCTCGGCGAGCGCGGTGTCCCACTCCTCGCGGCTGCCGTGGTCCTTGACCCGGCACACGAAGGCCGGCAGTCCGGCGCGCTCGGCCCGTGCGAGTCCCTCGATGCCCTCGCGGTCGGCGCCGACGGCCACCACCTCGGCGCCGTAGGCCTCGGCGCCGGCCTCTCCGATGTGGTCCAGCAGCGCCTGCAGGTTGGTGCCGGATCCGGAGACCAGCACGACGAGGCGCTTGACGCGCTTGGCCTCGGGCTTGGCGGCCACGGTGGGGGCCCTTTCTCGAAGGGGAGCGTCGGTACGGCCGGCCCAGCACGACGCCGGGTCTGTACGTTCGCACGAATGCTTCGGGTCCCCGGATACGGGGAAGCCTACGAAGCGGCCGACCGTCAGCAACGATACCGGCACACCGGACGGGCCCCGTGGGACGGGTGCGTGGCCGGAAGGTAGCGTCTGGGACAAGCGGGATCGGGAACGCCGCCCGGAGGCGATGCGTTCTCCTCACGACAGCCCACGCACGACAGCCGTATCCATCAAGGGGAAGACGCTCATCTGATGCCGGACCGCAGCCTGCGACTCCTCACGCTCCCCCCGCACACGGCGCGGGGAGCAAAGCGCGGCGCCCTGCTGCTGCGGGAGCGGCCCTCGTCCCCGCCCGACGCCCCCTCCGGCCGGCCGCAGAGCGGCGACGGTCAGGAGGACAACCCCTTCGCGCCCCCGCCCGAGGGCAGCCCGGACCGCCCGTGGCAGCCGCGCCCCGCGGCGAGCGGGCACGGCCGCTCCGGCGGGCAGCAGGGGCACGGGGAGCCGGGAGGAGCGGACGGCAGCGGCGGCGGAGGCCAGGGAGGCGACGGCGGCGGCCCGCCGGGCAACCCGTGGGGCCCGGGGTGGAGCGACCGCCAGCCGGGCAGCCAGCCCGGCGGCTTCGGCAACCGCCCAGGCAACCGCCCCGAGGACTCCTCCGGCGACGGGCCCGGCTCCGGCCCCGGCCCCGGCATGCGCTGGGACCCCACGGATCCGGTGCAGCGCCGCGCCCGGTACGCGCTGATCGGCGGCATGTGGGCCTTCATGCTCGCGCTCTTCGGGTGGTCGTACGTGTCCCTGCTGCTCGGCGCGCTGGCCCTGTACTGGGGCATCAGCGCACTGCGCGGCAAGCCCCGCACCGATCCCGACCGGCAGTCCGCCGGCGCGGGTTCGCGTCCCCAGACGACGGCCGCGGTGAGCGGCCTGGTCACCGCGGCCCTCGCCCTCGCCCTGGTGGGCGCCGGGTTCACGGCCCAGCTCGTCTACCGCGACTACTACACCTGCACCAAGGACGCCCTCACCGACGAGGCCAAGCAGTCCTGCACGGACCTGCTGCCCAAGGAACTGCGGGGGCTCCTGGGCACCGCCGAGTAGCCCGGCCGGCGGGAGCGACCGCCGCCTCCCGCCCCGCCCGGGGTCTCCCGTGCGGGGTGGCGCGCCGGTCACCGCACGAAGGGGATCCGGCCGGTGCGCATCCGGCGGGTCTGCGTGATCGTCCGCTGGTCCGGTTCGCCTCAGTGCGCGTCCGGCCGGTCTCGGTGCGCGTCCGGCGGGTCCAGGGGCAGGAGGTCGTACGGCTCGAAGTCCTCGTCGAACGCGTCGGGCAGCACGTCCTTGCGGGTCGCCGTGCCCGTGCCGGGTTCCGCGTCCGCCGTGTCCGCATCCCCGGCGGGGCCGTCGGCGCCCCGGCGCCGCCAGGCCTGTACCCCCAGGGCCACCGGTACCGCCACGCCCGCCGTCCAGGCCGCGGTCGCCCCGCCCACCTGCCACCACACCGGCCCGAACCGGGCCAGCGCGGCCACCCCGAGCGGCCCGCCCGCCAGCGCCGCGCATCCGGACAGCGCGAGCGCGCAGGCCACGGCCGCCAGAGCGGCGGCGCCTGCCGTGTGCCGCCACGACCCGGACCACGCCCGCTCCCGGCCGTCCTCCTCCGCCCGTGCCGTGCCGAGCGCCTCCGCACGTGCCACGAACCACCCCACGGTCGCCCCGGCCATCAGCGGCACCGCCCCCGCCGCCCAGTTCCACGGCGTCCCCGGGCCGACGTCCGGCACGGCGGCCAGCAGCGGGAACGGCGGGAGCAGCGGGGCGGGGTCGGAGGCCAGGGGCGCCGCCGTGTGTCCGGTGGCGAGGGCGAAGCCGGGGCCGAGGGCGTAGGCGGCGCCCCACACCGCCGCGTTCGGCACCAGCGCGAGGCAGAGCAGCAGTACGGCGAAGCGCCCCGACCAGCCCTCCGTCAGGCGGAGGAAGGATCCGCTCGCCGTCCCGCCGTGCCACACCATGGAGACCGCCACCAGCAAGGCCCCGCCCCCGATCAGGACCGCCGCCCCGGCCGCCGCTGCCCGCCCGGCGGCCTCGATCCGCTCCCGAGCCCGCGGGCCGATCACCAGGCGCCGCAGGGGACCCGGCAGCAGCACCAGCAGGCTGTCGAAGGGCTCGCGCGGACGGCCGTACGCGGTCCAGACCCCTGCGCCGGCCGCCACGACGGCGACGAGCGGCAGCCCGGCGGCGCCGGCACCGTGCCCGGCGGGCCGCAGGGTGCCGCCGGAGGAGTACAGGGCGGCGGCGGCGCCGACGGCGAGGTAGCCGAGGGTCGTGCCCGTCCACGCCGTGCGGGCGGAGGCGCACTGCTCGCCGTCGCCGCCGTGGACCGCGTCCCGGGCGGCCCGGTGCACCAGCCAGGCGGGCACCGCGAGCAGCAGCAGCGGGGTGAGACCGACGGGAGCCGGGGCGCCGGAGAGGGTGTCGGTGCGGACCAGTTCCACCCCGTGCGCGAGCAGCCACAGCGCCGCGGCGACGTGCAGGGCGCCGCCGGGCCCGCCGTCGGGGTACGGCGAGCTGATCCACAGCACCATCACGAGCACCGCGAACGCGCCGAGCCCGAGGCCCGCTGCGACCGCGCCGCCCAGGAGGCTGGCAGCCAGTCCGGGAGATCGGTCGCGCATCCGGGCGAGCGGGGGCGACGACGGCGGCCGGCGGTCGGTCTTCTGGATCACGCCCGCCATGCTCCCAACGACACGCGCTTTTCCGTCGTAACAGGCGAACGTCCGCTGTGTCGCTCAATATATGTTTATGTTCTTTTTCGTGCGAAGGGGCGCCCAGTGACGCGGAGCCCTGCCACTTCCCTCCCCCCGCCCGAGGAGCGCCGACGCCTGCGCGAGGCCGCCTCGCTGACGCAGGATCAGCTCGCGGCACGTGTGGGTGTCACCCGGAAGACGGTGCGCGCGTGGGAGTCCGGCCGTACGACACCGCGGGGCGGCAAGCGGGAGGCGTACGCGGAACTGCTCGCCTCACTCGGGCGGCCCTCCGCGGTGACGGAACCTCAGACCGGCGCGCGGGGAGGCGCCGCGTCCCCCGGCGCGGAGCGGACCGGCCGTTCGCAGCCGCCCCCGCGGGCGGCGGAGCGCAGCGACCGGACCACCGCCGCTCCCGCGCAGGCGCCGGAGCGGACCGCGGGAACCGCAGCCCTCGCCGGGACGGCCGACCGGACCGGCGGAGCCGAGCCCCTCGCACCGGCGGCGGAGCGGGCCGCCGGAACCCTCGCGCCGCCCGCGGAACGGGCCGCAGGGCCCGGTACCCCGGCGGCGGGGAGGGCGGAAGAATCCGGCCTGACGCCCGCTCAGGCGTTCGACGCCCTCTACGGCTTCTGCTCCCCCGCCCTGGTCCGGCAGACCTACCTGCTGACCGGGCGGCGCGAGCTGGCCCGGGAGTCCGTGGAGCGGGCCTTCCAGCTCGCCTGGCACCGCTGGCCGGAGGTGGCCCGCGACCGCGACCCGGCCGGCTGGGTGCGGGCGGCGGCGTACGAGTACGCGCTCTCCCCCTGGCACCGGTTCCGCCCCCGCTACCGGCACCCCGAGCCGCCACCGGCGGCCCCGGCCGACCGCACTCTGCTGGCGACGCTCCTCGCCCTGCCGCCGTCGTACCGGCGCACGCTGCTGCTGCACGACGGTGTCGGCCTCGGCCTGCCGGAGACGGCGGCGGAGACGGAGGCCAGCAGCCGGGCGGCGGCCCACCGCCTGCTGCACGCGCGCGAGGAGGTCGCCGCGTGCCTGCCGGACCTGACCGACCCCGCCGAGATCCACCGGCGACTGACGGCGCTGGCCTCCGCCGAACGGCTGCGCGCGGCCGAACCGCGGGCCGTCCGCAGCGACGGGGAACGCCGGGCCCGCCTCTGGACCCGGGCGGCGATCGCCTTCACCGTCGCGATCATGAGCGCCACCGCCCTGACGCTGCACACGGCCCCCACCCGGTACGTGCCGCCGGTGCCGCCCGGGGAGGCCGTCCGGGGCGTACCCCCCAGGTCGGCACCGGGGCCGCTGTCGGCAAAGGAGAGATCCCTGCGGGCCAAGCTCGAGTCGGAGACGGCCAACGGCCCTCAGCGCCTGGTCCCCGAGTCGCGCTAGTTGTATTGCCCTGTGAGGTTGGGGACGCGGCGGGCGACGTTCGCCCGTCGAGGAGCGGCGTCCGGTGCGTGCTCCCGGTGTGCCGGCCGGAAGCCCTCGTACGGGGTGTACTCGGGCTTTCGTCCGGTGCTGCGAGCGTGCGTGCCGGGCGTCGCGACGGGGCGAACGTCGCCTGTCGCGGCACCAGCGAGCCGGGGATCCCGTGCGCTCGCCGCACGCCCGGGGGCGGCTCGGCTCCGGGTGCCGGGCGGACGCGTGAGGCGTGACATCCGGCATCTGGCACGCGGCGCCCGGCGCCGGACACCTGACGTCCGGCGGCCGGCCGCCGTCCCACGCGCGGCATCCGGCATCTGACGCCCGGCGGCCGGCGTTCCGCCCGGCATCGGCTCGCGTGAGAACGCCGGTGGGCCCGCCCCCACTGCGGGGAACGGGCCCACCGGCGATTGCCGGGACGTCGGCGGCGACGTCAGCCGGCCAGGATCTCGCGGGCCAGCTTCGCCGTCTCGGTCGGGGTCTTGCCCACCTTGACGCCGGCGGCCTCCAGGGCCTCCTTCTTCGCCTGCGCGGTGCCGGACGAGCCGGACACGATCGCACCGGCGTGACCCATGGTCTTGCCCTCCGGCGCGGTGAAGCCCGCGACGTAGCCGACGACCGGCTTGGTCACGTTCTCCTTGATGAAGGCCGCGGCCCGCTCCTCGGCGTCGCCGCCGATCTCGCCGATCATGACGATCAGGTCGGTGTCGGGGTCGTCCTGGAACGCCTTCAGCGCGTCGATGTGGGTGGTGCCGATGATCGGGTCACCGCCGATGCCGACACAGGTGGAGAAGCCGATGTCACGCAGCTCGTACATCATCTGGTACGTCAGCGTGCCGGACTTCGAGACCAGGCCGATGCGGCCCGGCTTGGTGATGTCGGCCGGGATGATGCCGGCGTTCGACTGACCGGGGGTGATCAGGCCGGGGCAGTTCGGGCCGACGATGCGGGTCTTGCCGCCCTTCTTGCCGGCGTAGGCCCAGAAGTACGCCGTGTCGTGCACCGCGATGCCCTCGGTGATCACGACGGCCAGCGGGATCTCGGCGTCGATGGCCTCGACGACCGCGTCCTTGGTGAACTTCTCCGGGACGAAGATGACCGAGACGTCGGCGCCGGTCTTCTCGATGGCCTCCGCGACGGTGCCGAAGACCGGTACCTCGTTGCCGTCGAAGTCGACGGTCTGGCCCGCCTTGCGCGGGTTCACGCCACCGACGATGTTGGTGCCGGACGCCAGCATGCGGCGGGTGTGCTTCTGACCCTCCGAGCCGGTCATGCCCTGGACGATGACCTTGGATTCCTTGGTGAGGAAGATAGCCATGGTTGTGTGTGACCTCGTCCCTTACTTCGCGGCAGCAGCCAGCTCGGCGGCCTTGTCGGCCGCGCCGTCCATGGTGTCCACACGCTGCACCAGCGGGTGGTTGCGGTCGTCGAGGATCGTGCGGCCCAGCTCGGCGTTGTTGCCGTCGAGACGGACGACCAGCGGCTTGGTGACCTCTTCGCCCTTGCTCTCCAGGAGCTCCAGGGCCTGCACGATGCCGTTGGCGACGGCGTCGCAGGCGGTGATGCCGCCGAAGACGTTGACGAAGACGGACTTCACGTCCGGGTCGCCCAGGATGATCTCCAGGCCGTTCGCCATGACCTCGGCGGAGGCACCGCCGCCGATGTCGAGGAAGTTGGCGGGCTTGACGCCCTTGTGGTTCTCACCTGCGTAGGCGACGACGTCCAGGGTCGACATGACCAGGCCGGCGCCGTTGCCGATGATGCCGACCTCGCCGTCGAGCTTCACGTAGTTCAGGCCCTTGGCCTTGGCGGCCGCCTCGAGCGGGTTGGCGGCGGCCTTGTCGTGCAGCTCCTCGAACTCCGGGTGGCGGAACTCGGCGTTGTCGTCGAGGGACACCTTGCCGTCGAGGGCGAGGACCTCACCGGACGCGACCTTGGCCAGCGGGTTCACCTCGACCAGGAGGGCGTCCTCCTTGATGAAGGTGTCCCACAGCCGGACCAGGACGTTGGCGACCTTGTCGGCGACCTCGGCCGGGAACTTGGCGGCGGCGACGATCTCGCGGGCCTTGGCCTCGTCCACACCGTCGATCGGGTCGATCGGGGTCTTGGCGACGGCGTCCGGGCGGGTGGCGGCCACCTCCTCGATCTCCACGCCGCCCTCGACGGAGGCGATGGAGAGGAAGGTGCGGTTGGCGCGGTCGAGGAGGAAGGAGACGTAGTACTCCTCGACGATCTCCGGAGCGGTCTCGGCGATCATGACCTTGTGGACCGTGTGGCCCTTGATGTCCATGCCGAGGATGTCCGTCGCACGGGCGACGGCCTCGTCCGGGGTGGCGGCGAGCTTCACGCCGCCGGCCTTGCCACGACCACCGACCTTCACCTGCGCCTTGACGACGGACTTGCCGCCCAGACGCTCCGTGATCTCGCGCGCCGCCTCAGGCGTGTCGATGACTTCACCGGCCAGCACCGGTACATCGTGCTTGGCGAAGAGGTCCCTCGCCTGGTACTCGAACAGGTCCACGCGCTTCCGTCCCTATCAGTGATCTCGCGGTTCGTTGGATGCGTGGGCGTGCCGCGAAGGGCAACGTGACGTCCGCTCTGTGTCACAAGGGAAGCGCACACGGTGTCCGAGCGCGCGGCATGTCCGTCTCGCAGGTTATCGCCGCCGGGCGGACGTCTCTAAATCGCATCTCACACGTGAGCGGTGATACCTGTCACATGATGCCGCGCACGGCGCGGCGACGCGACACCGCGTGCCGTCTGAGCAGGGCCTCACCGGGCTGGGGTGGGCCCGGTGAGGCCTTCGCGCACGGCCCGCGGCGGCAGCGTGCCGCCGCGGGCCCGGACCGGGCGGACCCCACCCCGACGGGGACCGCCCGGCCGCTCTCCGCGAGGGACCGGCCGGCGTTCCGGACGCAGCCGACGGATTTCGGCCGTCCGGGTCCGCCGGCCCCCGCGGCGTCTGATGCGGTACCGCCACCACGGCCCGAACCGCTGGTGGTGCCGGAACCGCGGTGGTGCTCGCCTCGCCCGTACGGCCGGTACCGGCCGTACCGCCTGTACCGCCCCGCCTGTACCGGCAGTACCGGATCTGCCGGACTTGCCTGATCCGCCGGACCGGGCGGAGGGGCAGCCCGGGGCGGTCGGTCGGGGCGGACCTGCCCGAGGGGAGGGCGCGGCCGGGACCAGCTCGGTGTGCCCGGGGCCGTACGGCCGCCGGTCCTGTCGTAGCCGCCGGTCGGAGTGGGCACATCGACCTGCCGGTGCCTCCTGACGGTCCGCACGGCCTGGACGACCTGGACGACCCGAGCGATCGAACAGCCGTCGCGCCGTACCGCGGCAGCCGCCGGAAGGGCGCGGGGCGCCGCGCCCGGTGGGACGGCACCGCGGACGACCGACGGGGCATCGCGGCACCCTCGGGGACGTGCGCTGGAACGGGACGCCGGTCCGAGCCGCGGACCGGGGCGTCGATCGTCGCACGGGAGGCCGGAGGTTGCGCAAGCCCTGTGTTACCGATGGGTACTCATGTCCGATTTGCAGTCGGTGGCCCCACCGCATCCGGCCACCGGTCGCCAACCGCCCCCCGCTGCCCGCCACTTGTCGCCTTCGCCCCTCGCCCGTCGCCGCTGGTGGGCCGTCCCAGCGGTCGCCCGGTGGCCTTCTGCCGCGTCAGGAGCCGTCCGGCACCGGCAGGGGGCGCTTCTCCATCGCTGCCGCCATCACCTCCGGGAACAGGTCGGGTGTGCAGGCGAACGCCGGTGCGCCCAGCGCGGCGAGCGCGGCGGCATGCTCACGGTCGTACGCCGGCGTTCCCTCGTCCGACAGCGCGAGCAGCGCCACGAACTGCACCCCCGACGCCTTCATCGCGGCGACCCGCTTGAGCATCTCGTCGCGGATACCGCCCTCGTAGAGGTCGCTGATCAGTACGACCACCGTCTCCGCGGGCCGGGTGATCTGCGCCTGACAGTAGGCGAGGGCGCGGTTGATGTCGGTGCCACCGCCCAGCCGGGTGCCGAAGAGCACGTCCACCGGGTCGTCGAGCTGGTCGGTGAGGTCGACGACGGCGGTGTCGAAGACGACGAGACGCGTGCTGATCGACCGCATCGAGGCCAGCACAGCCCCGAAGACGGAGGCGTGGACGACGGACGCCGCCATCGAACCGGACTGGTCGATGCAGAGCACGATGTCCTTCTCGGCGGACCGGGCGGCCCGCCCGTACCCGATGAGCCGCTCCGGTACGACCGTGCGGTGCTCGGGCAGATAGTGCTTGAGGTTGGCCGCGACGGTGCGGTTCCAGTCGATGTCGCGGTGGCGGGGACGGCTGACGCGCGCGCCGCGGTCGAGGGCACCGGTCAGCGTGGCCCGGGTCCGGGTCGCGAGCCGCTTCTCCAGGTCCTCGACGACCTTGCGCACGACGGCCCGTGCCGTCTCCCTCGTCGTCTCCGGCATCGCCTTGTTCAGCGACAGCAGCGTGCCCACCAGGTGCACGTCCGCCTCCACGGCCTGGAGCATCTCCGGTTCCAGCAGCAGTGCCGCCAGTCCGAGCCGGTCGATGGCGTCGCGCTGCATGACCTGCACCACGGAGGAGGGGAAGTAGGTGCGGATGTCCCCGAGCCAGCGGGCCACGGACGGTGCCGAGGCACCCAGTCCGGCGGAGCGGTCCCCGCCCGTCCGGGGGCCGTCCTCCTTGCCGTAGAGGGCGGCCAGTGTGCCGTCCAGGGCCCTGTCCCTGCCCGACAGGGCGTGTCCGGTGCCGTCCGCCGCGTCGCCGCCGAGCACCAGCCGCCAGCGCCGCAGGCGCTCCTGCGCCGGGTCGTTCGCCTCGGCCGTCATGTCCCCACCCCCACCAGGCCGGTGTCGCTGTCGTCCCGATCCCCGTCCGCGGCGTCCGGTGCGCCGTCCAGGCCCAGCAGCAGCCGGGCCACCGGCACCACGGCATCCGCGCGCTCGTCGTCGAGGCCGGCCGCGAAGCCCGGCAGGCCGGTCCGGGCCGCGGGTCCCGCGCCGGGGCGCCGCTCCGGTCCGCGTCGGACCAGTTCGCCCAGGGTGCGGCGCACCCCCGGTTCGTACGCCGCGAACGTCCTCCGCAGCAGCGGCAGTACGTCGGTGAACGCCTGCGCGGGCACTCCGGTGAGCCAGCCGTCCACCAGGGAGAGCAGCCGCTCGTCGTGCACGAGGAGCATCCCGCCGCCTCCGCCGCCGACGAACCCCTCGATCCAGGCGGCGGCGTCCTGCGGCGGCGTCCCCGGCGACAGGGCGAGCCCCATCAGCCGGGCCGCCTCGTCCTGTCCCATGCGCCCGTCGTCCAGCAGCAGCCGCACGGCGCGCCCGCGGACCTGGCCGGGCACCGCGTCCCGTGCGGACAGCACGCGCAGCACTTCCTGCCAGCGGGGCCGCAGACCGTCGCCGCGCCGTGCCGCGGGGGCCGCCCGGCCGGCGGGGACGTCCGTGACGTCCGCGAGCAGCCCCACTGCCCCGTGCACCGCGTCCAGCCGGCGCCGCATCTCGTCGGCGGCGTCCGGGGCGAGGGCGGCGCAGGCCGGGGGCAGGCCGACGAAGACCCGGTCGGCCAGACCCGCGGCGACCTCGGCCAGCGCTCCAGTGTCGGTGCCGCGCACGTCGCCGTAGCGCAGGGAGCGGACCAGGGCGGGCAGGGCCTGGGCGAGGCGGCCGACGTCCGCCTCGAGCGCGGCCCGGTCGGCGAGTGCCCGCATCACCGCGGACAGCGCCTCCGTCAGACCGGCCTGCAAGCAGCGCTCGGCCAGCGCGGTGACCTCCGCCAGGGCCTGCGCGGCCGCAGCGTCCGCCTCCGCCCTGCCGTTCGCGGCGGCGATCACGGTCGTCCCCCACACGCCCGCCTCGGCGACGCGGACCGCCAGCTCCGGCTCCCAGCGCAGCCGCCAGGTCTCCCGGAACGTGCCCGTGCCGACGCGTGAGGCGGCCGGCTCGCCCCAGTCGACGCCCAGCAGCCGCAACCGGTGCAGCAGCCTGCTGCGCTCGGCGTCGATGTCCTTGCGCAGGTCGAGCTCCAGCTCCCGGTCCTCGGCCTCGGGTCTGAGCCGCAGCCGCCGTTGGAGGCGGTCGAGGTCCCGCTGGAGCGGCACCGCCGGGGCCGTCCGCGGCACCTCGCCCAGGGCCTCGCCGACCACGAGCCGGTCGCGCACCAGGGCGAGCGGGACGTCCGAGCCGTCGCACATCACCGCCCGCGCGGCGTCGGTGGTCTCTCGCAGCCCGGGCAGGGGCCGCCCGCGCAGCGCGGCGAGGGTGTCCGCCAGCCGCACCGCTTCGATGACGTGCGCGGGCGAGACGATCCGGTCCTCCTCCCGCAGCAGTCCCGCCACCCTCGTCAGCCACCGCTCGACCGGCCGGTCGGGGGCGGCGAAGAGGTGTCCGTACCAGCCCGGTGCCTCGATGCCCGCGCCGTACCCACCACCCCGGGCCAGTCTGCGGTGTGTCCACGGCACCCAGGTCAGGTCCGCCCTGACCTTCGGCAGCCCCTTCAGCAGCGCCCGGTCGGCGGCGACGGCGGGCTTCCTCCGCAGGGCGGGCACGTGCCAGGCACCGCAGACCACGGCCACGTCGTCGCCGGTCTCGCGGCGGGCGGCACGCAGCTGGAGCCGCATGTGGGCCTCCCGCACGAGGTCCCGGTCCTGTCCCCCGCCGCCGTACGCCTCCCGCAGCATGGCCATGGCCTCCTCCAGGGCCGCGAACGGGGCGAACGCGTCGCCCCCCTTCGCGCCCCGGTGCTCGACGACGTCCTCCCACCAGCGCTCGGGGTCGTCGTACCCGGCCGTGCCGGCGAGAACGGCGAGCGGATCGACCCGCACGTCGGCCGGGGCCCGCTGCTCCTGCGCGTCCCGCCCCGCCGGTCCCCCCGCTGCCGCGCCCCCCGTGTCGGCGTCGCCCGGGGCGGCGGGGTCGGCGGGGTCGGGGACGGTGCTCCCCCGGGCCAGACTGTGCGCGGCCGGCAGGTCGATGAAGCGGGCCGGGACCCCGTGCTCCAGCGCCCAGCGGAGGGCGACCCACTCCGGGGAGAACTCGGCCAGGGGCCAGAACGCCGAGCGGCCGGGCTCGTCCACGGCGTGGGCGAGCAGGGCGACCGGCGGACGCATGTCCGTCTCCGCGGCCAGCGGGATCAGCGGGTCCGCCTCGGGCGGTCCCTCGATCAGCACGATCCGCGGCCGGGCCGCCTCCAGAGCCGCGCGCACCGCGCGGGCCGACCCGGGCCCGTGGTGCCGCACCCCGAGCAGCCACGGCCCTCCCCCGCCCGCGGCCGCCGCGTCCTCCGTCATCCCGTCCCCCTCCGCTTCCGGGGCCAGGCGGTGTCGTCGTCGCCCGGCACCGTCGTCGACGCGTCGGGCCGGCCGGCCCCCACCCGGCTGCCCGTGTCCGTCCCGCACGGTCCGCCGAAGGCCTGCAGGAGAGGACGGGTCCCGCCGCGCCCGGCGGTCATGCGCCCACCTCCCGGCACGCGCGGTAGAAATCGCTCCAGCCGTCGCGCTCACGGACCACGGCCTCCAGATACTCCTGCCACACCACCCGGTCGGAGGCCGGGTCGCGGACCACCGCACCGAGGACGCCCGCGGCGACGTCCGCCGGCCGCAGGACGCCGTCGCCGAAGTGGGCGGACAGCGCAAGGCCTCCGGTGACGACGGAGATCGCCTCGGCGGTGGACAGCGTGCCGCTGGGCGACTTCACCTTGGTCCGGCCGTCGGCGGTGATCCCGTCCCGCAGTTCGCGGAAGACGGTGACGACGCGGCGGATCTCGTCGATGCCGTCGGGCACCGGCGGCAGGTCGAGCGACCGGCCGATCTGGTCGACGCGCCGGGACACGATGTCGACCTCGGACTCGACGCTCGCCGGCAGCGGCAGGACGACCGTGTTGAAGCGGCGGCGCAGGGCGCTGGACAGGTCGTTGACGCCGCGGTCCCGGTCGTTGGCCGTGGCGATGAGGTTGAAGCCGCGTACGGCCTGCACCTCCTGGCCCAGTTCCGGTATCGGCAGGGTCTTCTCCGACAGGATCGTGATGAGGGTGTCCTGCACGTCGGCCGGGATGCGGGTCAGTTCCTCGACGCGTGCGGTCGTCCCCTCGGCCATGGCCCGCATGACCGGGCTGGGAACCAGCGCGTCGCGGCTGGGGCCGCGGGCCAGCAGTTGCGCGTAGTTCCAGCCGTAGCGGATCGCCTCCTCCGGTGTCCCGGCCGTGCCCTGCACGAGCAGCGTGGAGTCGCCGCTGACCGCGGCGGCCAGGTGCTCCGACACCCAGGTCTTCGCGGTGCCGGGCACACCCAGCAGGAGGAGGGCCCGGTCGGTGGCGAGCGTCGTGACGGCGACCTCGACGATGCGGCGCGGCCCCACGTACTTCGGAGTGATCACCGTGCCGTCGGGCAGCGTTCCGCCGAGCAGGTAGGTCGCCACCGCCCACGGCGACAGCCTCCAGCGGTCCGGGCGCGGCCGGTCGTCCTGCGCGGCCAGCGCGGCGAGTTCGTGCGCGAAGGCCGTCTCGGCGTGCGGCCGCAGGGCGTGCGCCGTCGGCGCGGGCCCCCTCCCGCCCGACGCGGCAACCGTCGTCTCCACGGACACAGACATGGCGAAGTCCCCCTCCGGCTCGTCCGGTTCGAATCTGCCTCCACGGTGCACCACACCACTGACAACCGACTCCGACCTGCGCGAACACCGTCGCCGCGAGGCGCGCGGACCGCCGCCCGGGGCCCGTTGTCAGTGGGGGGACCTACCGTCGGGGTCATGACTGAGCAGGGGGTGCGCTGGAGCGCGGAACAGGTGCTGGCACTGGCATCTGACGCTGCGTCGCGGAAGGCGGGGAGCAGGCTCGGTGTGGCGGGACCGTGGTCCGAGGCGGGCCGTTCCGGCGAGGGCGCGGTGTGGGGGCTGTGCAAGGGCAGCGGCAGCACGCCGTACCGGACGGTCGTCGACCTCGGGGACGCCGCCGGACCCGCGTACAGGTGCAGTTGCCCGAGCCGCAGGTTCCCGTGCAAGCACGCGCTCGGCCTGCTGCTGCTCTGGGCGGAGGGGGACGGTGCGGTGCCGCCGGGGGAGCCGCCGCAGTGGGCCGCGCGGTGGGTGGAGGACAGAGCGGCGGCGAGAGGGCGGCGGGCGGAGCGGGGCGCTGCGGCAGGCGGGGGCAGCTCGTCGCCGGCGTCCGCCTCCGCCGACCCGCAGGCCGCGCGACGCCGGGCGGAACGCCGGGCGGAACGCCGGGCGGAACGCCGGGCGGAACGGATCACCGCGGGCGCCACGGAGCTGGAGCAGCGCCTCGCGGACCTGCTGCGCGGCGGCCTCGCCGCGGCCGAGCAGGCGGAGTACGGGCTGTGGGAGGAGACCGCGGCGCGCATGGTGGACGCCCAGGCCCCGGGCCTGGCCGCGCGGGTACGGGACCTGGGCGGGATCGCTTCGTCGGGCCCGGGCTGGCCGGTGCGCCTGCTGGAGGAGTGCGCACTGCTCCACCTTCTGGACCAGGGCTGGCTGCGCCGTGAGCGGCTGCCCCAGGAGCTGGCGGCGACGGTCCGGTCGCGGGTCGGCCTGGTCCAGGCTGCGGACGGCCCGCCGCTGCGCGACCGATGGCTGGTCCTCGCCCGGTACGACGTGGCGGACGCGAAACTGACGACGCGCCGGACCTGGCTGTACGGCACCGCCACCGGGCGCACCGCGCTGCTGCTGTCGTACGGCGCGGCCGGCCGCGCCCCGGAACAGGCGCTGCCGGTCGGGCTGGCGCTGGACGCCGAGGTGTCGGCCCGTCCCGGCACCGGGCAGCGACGGGTCTCGCTGCGCGAGCAGTTCGCTCCGCCCGCACCGACGCACGCCCGGCCCGCCGGGGTGACGGCGGCTCGGGCGGCGGCCCACTACGGCGAGGCGCTGCGTGCCGATCCCTGGCTGGACCTGGTCCCGGTGACGCTGGAGCGGGCCGTACCGGCCCGGGACGGCGACGGGTGGCAGCTCGCGGACGCCGACGAGGACGCCGCGCTGCCGCTGGCCTCCGCCGCCGTGGCCCGGCCGGGACTGTGGCGGCTGGTCGCGCTCTCGGGCGGTGCCCCGGTGAAGGTCTTCGGCGAGTTCGGCCACCGCGGCTTCACCCCGCTCGCGGCCTGGCCGCGGGAGGCAGGCGAGGTGGTGCCGCTGTGCTGAGCCACCGGCCCCCGGCCCTCGGGGCTCCGGCCTGCCACCCCTCTCGCCCCGGGCACCGCGCTCCCCCGTCCAGCGGCAGGAGCCGGGCCACGCCCCGTCCTCGGGACACCGGCGCGACTGCCCCGCCGCTGCCGCAGAACCCGGTTCCGGCACCCGGCTTCAGGCGGCGGAGTCATGGACCCGGTGGAAAGGACACGGTGAGCAGCGAGTGTCGGCCGGTGGACGGTGCACGCAGGTCCACCCTGACCGCCAACCGGCTTCCCCTGCCCTGCTCCGCACGAGCTTCGTCCCCTCCCCGGCCCGAAGGCCGGGGCATCCACGAAGGAGAGGCCCGATGAACCACACCTCCGCTCCGGCGGCACCGTCCTCGGCGGGAGCCTGGGAGGAACTGGTCACGGCGGCGCTCCTGGGCACGGAACGGCGCACACCGCCGGGCGCCGCACCCGGCCGCCCGGCCCCCGTCGCGCTACTGGACGCGGCGGCCGTGGCGACCGTGCGGCGGCGGGCCGGGATACGGCCGGCGACCGCGGCGCCCCGCCCGGAACCGGCTCCCGACGACCCGCGCCCCGCGCTGCCCGCGGCGGCGGCCCGCAGGCTCGGCACACTGCTGGCGAACCGCCCCGGCGGGGGTGCCGGGCGCCGGGGCGCGGCACCTGACCTGATGGAGCTGCTCCCCCAGTGGCTGGCGACGGCGAACGCCCACGGTTACGCCGCTCCCGCGCACGCCGTGCCCGCACTGCTGGACGCGGCCCGCGGGCGCACGGATCTGAGGCCGGCGGCGCTGGAGTTCGCGGGGCCGCGGGCACTGTGGCTGGCCCGGCTGAACCCGGACTGGCGGTTCGCGCTGCGGACGATGCCCGGCGGCGGGTCCGCGCCAGTGAGGGGGAACGGTTCCGGGCGCACCGACCGGCTGTGGCGGGAGGGGCTGTTCGCGGAGCGGGTCGCACTGCTGTCGGCGCTGCGGGCGCGTGATCCCGCCGCCGGGCGGGAGCTGCTGGTGTCGACGTGGACGACGGAGCGGGCCGAGGACCGGCTGATGTTCCTCGACTCGCTGCGCACGGGTCTGGGGCCGGACGACGAACCGTTCCTCGAGGCGGCCCTGACCGACCGGAGCCGCACGGTGCGGTCGACCGCGGCCGAGTTGCTGTCGGCGCTGCCCGGCTCGGCTCTCGCCGCGCGGATGGCGGTGCGGGCCGCGGCGTGCGTGGCGGTCGACCGCGCCCTGGACCCGCCGGCGCTCGTGGTGGAGGCACCGCACGAGTGCGACGCCGGTATGGAGCGCGACGGAGTCGTGGCCAAGGCGCCGCCCGGCCGGGGCGAGCGGTCGTGGTGGCTGGGACAGCTGGTGGAGGCGGCGCCGCTCGGCACGTGGTCCGGGCGGCTGGGCGGGCGGACGGCACGGGAGATCGTGGCACTGCCGGTCGCGGACGACTGGCAGGGCGAGCTGCACGCCGCGTGGTGCCGGGCCGCGGTGCGGCAGCGGGATCCCCAGTGGTCGCGCGCGCTGCTCGGGGCGCCGTCCGCGCCGGGGGCCGGTGGGCCGGGTGCCCTCTCGCTGGCCGAGCGGGCCAAGCTGCTCGCGACGCTGGGAGCGGACGAGCGGGCCGGGTGGGTGGCCGGTTTCATCGCCGTGCACGGACTGTCCGAGGCGTTCCAGTTGCTCGGGGTGTGTGCCGTGCCGTGGGCGGTGCCGCTCGGGCGGGCGGTCGTCGATGCGCTCGACATCGCGCGGGACGCGGGGAGTTACCCCTGGAGTTTCAGTGGGGTGATGGGGCTGGCCGAGCGCTGCCTCGACCCGGCGGAGACGGCCCGCCTGGACGGTCTGCTGGCCGTGCCGGACGAGGCGGAGGGCGCCTCTCCGGGAGCCGGCGGCTACTGGGCGGAGGCCTTCCAGCGTCTGGTCACGACGCTACGACTGCGCGCGGCGATGGCGGAGGAGCTCAGCCCCCCCGACCCGGGCGGCGGCACCGTCGCAGCAGGCGGCACCGTCGCAGGACACCGCCGCACCGCCCCGGAGCGCCGGGGCGCCGGTCCGGGAGCCTGCCGCACCGCTTCCTGAGGTCGCGGCACCGCCCGGGGGAACGGCCTCGCCGTCCCCTCCGGTCGACCTGGCCGAGACTCAGGCGTCCGCGGGCTGACGGACGTTCGCCCGGACCCAGTCCACGATGGACTGCGTCGTCGCGCCCGGCGTGAAGATCTCCGCGACGCCCTTCTCCTTCAGCGGGGGGATGTCCGCCTCGGGGATGATGCCGCCGCCGAAGACCAGGATGTCCTCGGCGTCCCGCTCCTTCAGCAGCGCGATGACGGCCGCGAAGAGCGTGTTGTGCGCGCCGGAGAGGATGGACAGCCCGATCGCGTCGGCGTCCTCCTGGATCGCGGTGCCGACGATCTGCTCGGGGGTCTGGTGGAGTCCGGTGTAGATGACCTCCATCCCCGCGTCGCGCAGCGCCCGCGCGATGACCTTGGCCCCGCGATCGTGGCCGTCGAGCCCCGGCTTGGCCACCACCACGCGGATCGGACCGGCTGCCACACCCATCACTGCCTCCATGAAGCGACTGCATTCGTCCCTGCCGGCGGGTACCGCGGCACCCGCACCGGCCAGGGAAGTGAACGAACGTTATCGCCAGCATCCCGCACCCGGCCGTTTCACGGTGGGGAGGGAGGGGGAAATCACACGCAGGGACACACCAGCAGCGCACCGTTCCAAGTCGCGCAACGGGAGCCGCAGCGAGGTCGTCGCACCGCCGCGCCGCAGGCCGCGTGCGTGTCGGTGCGACGCCTCGGCGATGGCACGCAGGGCACGTAGGGCAGACACGGCACGACAGCGGGGAGCCTCGTCGCCGCACCGGCAGCAGGCCTCTCCACGTCATCGGCGCACCACGGGCACCACGGGCCGCCGGCCGCGCTCACCCCACCGCACCCGCTCCGGCATCGCCGATCACCTCCGCCTCGGCTTCCCAGGAGTACACACGGGGGACAAGGCCGTCCTCCAGCGTGCCGACAGGAGGCCGGCCATGAAGGTCACCAGGGTTCTGCAGCCCGCTCTCGCGCCCTTCTCACCCTTGTCGACCCTGTCGGCTTTGTCGATGCTGTCCGCAATGCCGTCCTTGTCGCCGTCTTCCTTGTCGTCCCTCCTGCCGCTGTGCGGGCGGATGTTGCCGACGAAGTTGGCGGGGCTGTCCGTGGCGCTGCTGAAGGCGACCGCCCTGGAGTGCGCGATCCTCGCGGGACACCTGCTGCTCTACCCCTCCGGCATCACCCAGGAACGCCGGAGCCCCGCCGGCCGGCCCCTCGCGGCCGACGCCCCGGACCCCACCCGGCTCCCGGCGCCGGAGCAGCCCCCCGTGGTCCTGCTGCACGGCTTCATCGACAACCGCTCCGTGTTCGTACTGCTGCGCCGCAGCCTCGCGCAGCACGGCCGGCAGCGCATCGAGTCGCTCAACTACTCACCGCTGACCTGCGACATCCGCGCCGCGGCCGACCTGCTCGGCCGGCACATCGAGGAGATCTGCGAGCGCACGGGCAGCGAGCGCGTGGACGTCGTCGGACACAGCCTCGGCGGGCTGATCGCCCGCTACTACGTGCAGCGCCTGGGCGGCGACCGCCGCGTGCGCACCCTGGTCACGCTCGGCACGCCGCACGCGGGCACGCGGGTCGCCCCGCTGGCCAACGCGCACCCGATCGTCCGCCAGATGCGCCCCGGCTCGCCGGTCCTGGAGGAGTTGTCCCGGCCGGCGCCCGGCTGCCGCACCCGCTTCGTCGGCTTCTGGAGCGACCTGGACCACCTCATGGATCCGCTGGACACGGCCTGCATCGACCACCCCGACCTGGCCGCGCAGAACGTCCAGGTCAGCGGCGTCGGGCATCTGGCGCTGCCGGTGCACCCGGCCGTCGCGGCGGGCATTCGCCGAGCTCTCGACGCGGAGTTGCCGGGAACGGAGACCGCCGATCAGGCAGGGGGGCTGACGGTGGCCTGACGCCTCCGGGCCCCACCCCCGCACCCGTATCGAACAACCTTCGAACGCAACGCCAAGGGCGCGTCCGCAGTTCGCCGAAACACGGCCGAATGCCCGTTTCCCGGGGGCAGGAAACCCGCCGAAGATTGTCGCGCCCGCGTACC
Organism: Streptomyces actuosus; assembly: GCF_016921115.1. GTDB lineage: Bacteria > Actinomycetota > Actinomycetes > Streptomycetales > Streptomycetaceae > Streptomyces > Streptomyces actuosus_A. Next base: position 178,566 of record NZ_JAFFZS010000005.1, on the reverse strand, counting down.
GCCGGGTACAGTCGCCGCACTGCTCTGGCAGCCCCTGTTGTCGAGGCGAAAGAGAAGTTGGTGAACGACCGTCACCCGTCGGGGACCGTGACCACCCCGGCTACGGCTTCCGATGCCGCCTCGGCGCACTACGCGCCCTACGGCACTCAGGAAGCCCAGTACGACGGCTTCACCACGTACGGCTACGGCACGGGCGGCGGTTCGCACGGCGGCTTCGCCTCGACGGCCTACGCCACCGACCCGCTCTACGGCAGCTTCCCGGGCGACGCCACCGGCACGTACGACGCCGGCCAGTGGTCCACCGGCGCCCAGCACGACCTCCACCAGGACCCGTACGCGGCCCAGCAGTACGCCGGCTACGCCGACGGCGCCTACGACACCACCGCATGGGCCGCGGACCAGCAGCAACTGCCGACCGTTCCCGCGCAGTACGCCGCCCCGGACGTCTCCGCCCAGTGGGACGCGTCCGCCTGGCTGCAGCCCGACCAGACCGGCACCGCCGACCCCACGCAGCAGTGGCAGTGGGGCACGCAGGCCTACGACACCAGCGCGTACGACGCCACGCAGTGGAACGCCGACTGCACCGCGCAGCACACGGGCGCGGACCAGTACGAGCAGCACACGGGCGCGGACCAGTACGAGCAGCACACGGGCGCGGACCAGTACGAGCAGCACACGGGCGCGGACCAGTACGAGCAGCAGCCCGGTGCGGAGGCGTACGCGCAGCATCCGGACATCCTCGATCAGCAGGCCACGGCGACCTTCGAGAGCGTCCCGGACACAGGGGTGGACCCCGCCTTCGGCCAGGCCGGCCACGACGACCCCGCCGCCGGCTCGCCGGGCGACACCGGCGAGCTGCCCGCCGTGGACGAGGACGGCACGCCGCTTCTCGACGACCAGGAGGAGGTCACCGCCGTCCCCTCCCCGCGCGCCGCCTCCCGCGGTTCACGCGGTCGCCGCCGTACCCCCACCAAGCGCTCCGCGCTGCTGACCGTCGCCGTGCCCTCGGTCTGCGTGCTCGGTGTCGCCGGGATCGCCGCCGCCTCCGTCGGCACCTTCACCGGCGACAGCACGGACACCGCCGCCGCAGCGCCGGACGCGCACGCGGTGAAACCATCCGCCGCCAACAACAAGCTGGACTCCCAGCTGCAGAACCTGTCCGCCGGCGCCGACGACTTCGCCGACCGGGCCAGCCGTACGCAGCAGCGCATCGACCTCAAGGAACAGCGGGAGGCCGAGCGGAGGAAGGCGGCCGAGGAGGCTGCCCGCAAGGAGCGGCTGCGGCCCAAGTTCGCCCTGCCGGTCGCCCAGCACGGGCTCAGCGCCTACTTCGGGCAGGCCGGCATCAACTGGATGTCCGTGCACACCGGCATCGACTTCCCCGTCTCCTACGGCACCACGGTGATGGCCGCGACGGACGGCGTCGTGTCGACCCAGTGGAACAGCGCCTACGGCAACATGATGATCGTGACGGCGAAGGACGGCACGGAGACCTGGTACTGCCACCTCTCGCGCTACCGCGTCGCCCCCGGTACGACGGTGAAGGCCGGCGACCCGATCGCCTACTCCGGCAACTCCGGCAACTCCACCGGTCCGCACCTGCACTTCGAGGTCCGGCCCTACGGCGGTTCGGCCGTCGACCCGCTGCCGTGGCTGCGCAGTCACGACCTCGACCCGACGTGAGCTGAGCCGGCCCCGGGCCGTCCGACGTGAGCGCAGGCCCCCGCCGCCCGGCGGGGGCTCACTCCTGTCCGGCCGCTACAGCTTCTCCACCGGCGCGTAGCGCAGCAGAAGCCGCTTCGGCTTTGCGTCGCCGAAGTCGATCGTCGCCTCGGCCTTGTCGCCCAGACCCTTGACCGCGACGACGGTCCCGAGCCCGAACTGGTCGTGCGTGACCCGGTCCCCGACCGCCAGCGAGACCACCGGCTTGCCGCCGGCGCGCCGCGTGGCGAACCCGGAGGCACCCGAGGCCGACGACCGGGAGCGGGTCGAGGACAGGGAGGCCGCGACGCCCGAGGCCGGTCCGGAGGAGGCCGACGGCGCGGCACCCGTCCGTTTCCAGTCCACATGGTGCGGCGGAATCTCCTCCAGGAAACGCGAAGGCGGGTTGTAGGACGGCTGCCCCCATGCGCTGCGCATCGCCGACCGCGTCAGGTACAGCCGTTCCCGGGCGCGCGTGATGCCGACGTAGGCCAGACGCCGCTCCTCCTCCAGTTCCTTGGTCTGGCCGAGGGCGCGCATGTGCGGGAAGACGCCGTCCTCCATGCCGGTCAGGAACACGACCGGGAACTCCAGGCCCTTGGCCGTGTGCAGCGTCATCAGGGTGATGACTCCGTCGCCGTCCTCCTCGTCGGGGATCTGGTCGGAGTCGGCGACCAGGGCGACCTGCTCCAGGAAGTCGGCCAGCGTCCCGGCCTCGCCCTCGGCGCGCTCCTGCTCGAACTCCAACGCGACGGCAGCGAGTTCCTGGAGGTTCTCGATGCGGGTCTCGTCCTGGGGATCGGTGGAGGCCTGCAACTCGGCCAGGTAGCCGGTGCGTTCGAGGATGGCCTCCACGACGGTCGCCGGGCCCGCTCCGGACTCGACGATCGTGCGGAGGTCCTCCATCAGCGTGTTGAACCGCTTGACGGCGTTGGTCGACCGGGCGGCCATGCCGTACGCCTCGTCGACCCGCTTGAGGGCCTGCGCGAAGCTGATCCTCTCCCGCTGGGCGAGGGCGTCGACCATCGCCTCGGCGCGGTCGCCGATGCCGCGCTTGGGTACGTTGAGGATGCGGCGCAGCGGGACGGAGTCCTCCGGGTTGGCCAGCACCCGCAGGTAGGCCAGGACGTCCCGGACCTCCTTGCGCTCGTAGAAGCGGACGCCGCCGACCACCTTGTAGGGCAGGCCGACGCGGATGAAGACCTCTTCGAAGACACGCGACTGGGCGTTGGTGCGGTAGAAGACGGCGACGTCGCCGGCCTTCGCCTCGCCCGCGTCGACCAGGCGGTCTATCTCGTCGGCGACGAACTGCGCCTCGTCGTGCTCGGTGTCGGCGACGTAGCCGGTGATGCTCGCGCCCGTGCCCGCGTTGGTCCACAGGTTCTTGGGGCGGCGGGACTCGTTGCGCTCGATGACCGCGTTGGCGGCGGACAGGATGGTCTGGGTGGAGCGGTAGTTCTGCTCCAGCAGGATGGTCGTCGCATCCGGGTAGTCCTCCTCGAACTGGAGGATGTTGCGGATGGTCGCGCCGCGGAAGGCGTAGATCGACTGGTCGGCGTCACCCACGACGCACAGTTCGGCGGGCGGGAGGTCGTACTCGCTGGGCGGGACGTCGACCGGGTGCTCGGTGGATCCGACCAGCTCGCGCACGAGCGCGTACTGCGCGTGGTTGGTGTCCTGGTACTCGTCGACGAGGACATGCCGGAAGCGGCGGCGGTAGTGCTCGGCGACGTCCGGGAAGGCGCGCAGCAGGTTGACCGTCGTCATGATCAGGTCGTCGAAGTCGAGGGCGTTCGCCTCGCGCAGCCGCGACTGGTAGAGGGCGTAGGCCTGGGCGAGGGTCTTCTCGAACCCTCCCCCGGAGCCGGAAGCCTGGGAGGTGCCCCCACTGGCCTGCGCCGCGAAGTCCTCCTCGTCGATCAGCTCGTTCTTCAGGTTGCTGATCTTGGCGCTGAACGACTTGGGCGGGAAGCGCTTGGGGTCGAGGTCCAGATCGCGGCAGACCAGCGCCATCAGGCGCTTGGAGTCGGCGGCGTCGTAGATGGAGAAGGACGAGGTGAAACCGAGCCGCTTCGACTCGCGCCGCAGAATGCGCACGCACGCGCTGTGGAAGGTCATGACCCACATGGCGTTGGCGCGCGGGCCGACGAGCTGCTCGACCCGCTCCTTCATCTCGCCCGCGGCCTTGTTGGTGAAGGTGATCGCGAGGATCTGGCCGGGGTGCACGTCCCGCTCGGCGAGCAGGTGGGCGATGCGGTGGGTGAGCACGCGGGTCTTGCCGGAGCCGGCGCCGGCCACGATGAGCAGCGGGGAGCCGGCGTGGACGACGGCGGCGCGCTGGTTGTCGTTGAGGCCCTCCAGCAGGGCGGCGGGGTCCACCGGGGGCCGGTGGGCGCCGTCGCGGTAGTAGGCGTCCCGGTCCGGCGGCACGTCGAACTTCCCGCCGAACAGATCGTCCGGAACGGGCTCCGGAGCGTGATCGTCCTCGGGCGGTGGCGGAGGTCCGTCCTCGTGGGCCCGCGGGGCCTGGAGATCCGCCAGGAAGCTGTCGTCAAAGAGGCTGCTCATCGCTCTCCGAGTCTAGGGCCTGCCCGACGGCCGGGTGCGGGGGTCGCGGGACCCCGGCCCGCCGGCCGGGTACCGGCCCGGAACCCGCACCGCGCCCTGGAACAGACCCTGGCACACCCCACTGACAGCACACCGCCTCCCGGGAGGATCACGGCGCCCCCGCCCCGGGTCGCGCCGCCCCGGATCGCCTCGGGCACGGACGCCCTTGGCCCGGACCCTTACGGCCCGGACCGGCTCGCCCGGATCACGTCGGCCGGACCCCGTGGTCCGGGTCCCGCCCGCCCGGTTCCCAGTGGCCCGGGTCGCCGGTTCGGGATCCCGACCCGTTTCACCGGCACCGGATCCCCCTGATCCGGAGTCCGCCGACCCGCATACGGGCCCGGCCGGGCCGCGCGCCGGAACGCTCCACCAAAGCCCTCGACCAAAGCCCTCCAGCGACGCACTCCACCGAAGCGCTCCACCAAGGCCCCCCGACGCGCTCCGCCCAGACCTACGCCAGGGGCTTGCGCCCGGCGCCCCGTCACGCGCGGCCCCGTCGTCCCGGGGCGGCCGGCCGGGCCCCGTCGTCGCCCCCGCCCGCGCGGGCGACGACGCCCCGCCGGGACCGGCGTCCGCGTGCCGCGCCGCCCGGCAGGAGACGTTGGTCACTTCCGTTCCCGGGACCCGGGGGCGGGGACGAAGGCGAGGACGGGGACGAGGACGAGGCCAGGGCCGGGGGGCGGGGACGAGCCAGGACCGGGGGCGGGGACGAGGGCCAGGGCCGGGGACGGAGGACGGGTACGGGTCATCGCACGCGCCGGTCCGGACCGACAGGACGGCCGGGGCGCCTCCGGCCCCGCACCCGGCGATGACCCACCCACCGAGAAGCGAGCGGAAGGCGTCATTCCGGCGAGAATGCGCACAGGCCGACGCAGACCCCTTCGCATCGGCCCCGGTGGACGGCGCCCCCGACATGAGGTCACGAAAATGTATCGGGCATATCGCTCACCAACCTTCACAGGCGCCGTACGAGTTGGCTACGGTGCGGGCGGGCCGCAGGGCACCCACCGGCGAACGTCGCCGGGCCGAGCGGCCTCCGCCGAACCCGCGCGCCGCCACGGTGCCCGGAGCCGGGGACCCACCGGGACCCGGGTGAGCCGGCCCATCTCCGCCACGGCCGCAGGGCCGTGAGGCCTGCGGCACCGAACAGCCCCGGCTCCTCGCCCGAGCCCGGGCCCGGGCGACGCCCGGTCCGCACCACCGACCGGGCGGGCGGAACACGGAAGGAGCCCTCTCCTTTGGCGTCGCACCGCAAGTCGCGGCCCGCGGGCACCCTCGCCGCCGGTCTGCGCACCCCCGCCCTCGCCACCGCCGCCCTCACCTCCGTCGCCCTGCTCTCCCAGACCGCGAACGCCGCCCCGACGACGGACGACCGGCCCAGTCTGGAAGAGGTCGAGAAGAAGGTCGACGACCTCTACCGGCAGGCCGAGTCGGCGACCGAGAAGTACAACAAGGCCAAGGAGAGGACCGCCGAGCAGCGGCAACGCGTCGACGGTCTCCTCGACGACGTCGCCCGGCGCACACAGAAGCTCAACGAGGCGCGGGACCAGCTGGGTTCCTTCGCCGCGGCCCAGTACCGCACCGGCGCCGCCGCCCCCGACACGGCGACCTTCCTGCTCGCCGGGAACCCGCAGGACTACTTCGACCAGGCCCAGTTGATGAACCGGCTGACCGGCCGGCAGAAGGACGCGGTCGACGCGTACATCACGCAGCAGTCGGAGACGATGGAGCAGCGCCGGGAGGCCACCGAGAGCCTCCGGACGCTCACCGAGTCGCAGAACGACCTGAAGGCCGCCAAGGCCACCGTGCAGCAGAAGCTCACCGACGCGCGGGAGCTGCTGTCCGAGCTGACGGCGCAGGAGAAGGCGCGGCTGGCCGCGATCGAGAAGCAGAAGCAGGAGGAAGCCGCCCGCAAGGCCGCCGAGCTGGCCCGGCAGCAGGAGCAGCAGCGGCAGGCGGAAGCCGCCGCCCAGCAGCAACAGCAGGAGTCGCAGACCGGCACCTCGGGTACGGGTACGTCGGGCACGGGCGCGTCGGACACCGGCACCTCCACCCCGTCCGGCTCCTCCACCACCCAGGCCGACAAGGCCCTCGCCTTCGCCCGCGCGCAGATCGGCAAGCCGTACGTCTGGGGCGCCACCGGCCCCGACTCCTACGACTGCTCCGGCCTCACCCAGGCCTCCTGGAAGGCCGCCGGAGTGGACCTGCCGCGCACCACCTACGACCAGGTGAACGCCGGCACGACCGTCCCGCTCTCCCAGGCCCGGCCCGGTGACCTGGTCTTCTTCTACGACGACGTCAGCCACGTCGGCATCTACATCGGCGACGGCATGATGATCCACGCCCCGAAGCCGGGCGCGTACGTGCGCGAGGAGTCCATCTACTACGACGGCGAGTCGTCGATCCACAGCGTGGTACGCCCGGCCTGAGCCCGGCCCCCCTGCCGTGCGGACGGTTCCGCACCGGGGGCTGCCGGCCGCCCCGGTACCGCCGGACGACCCGGGCGGCCCCGGCGTACGGGCCGTGCGCTGCCGTGTGACGCACCACCCGTGAGGCCGCGAGCGGTTCCGGTCCCGGCTCCGTCCCCTGTCCGTGGGCGGTCCGCTCGTCGGGGCACGGCGTCCGGTCCCGGCCCCTCCCGGAGCCCCGTCGGAGCCCTCCCCGGGGGCGTACCGGGTTGTTGGGCCGGTGCGGTGAGAGCGCGTGCCGGGCGTCGCGACGCGGCGAAAGCCGCCTAGCATCGGCCGCATGCCCGGCTCCCCCTCCCTCCTGCGCGCCTGGCGGGCGCGACGGTTGCCGGCGGCCGGGGCCGCCGTCATGGCGACCGCCACCCTCTCGGTCGGCCTGGACCTGGTGGGACGCGACGCCCTGTCACGCGTCGCCCTCGCCGTGGCCGCCGTCGCCTGGCTGGGCCTGGCGGCGGACCTCGCCGTGCGGCTGCTGCGGAGACCGGGTCGGTGGGAGGGGACCGGGATGCCGGCCGCGCTGACGTCCGTGGCGGCGACCACCGTGCTGGGGACACGGATCGCGGCCCTGGAGTGGACCTCGGCCGCCGAGGCGCTGCTGGCGCTGTCGTCGGTGCTGTGGGCGGGGCTGCTCCCGTACGCCTTCCGGCACTTGGGGCGGGGCATGCCCGGGTCGGTGTTCCTGAGCTGCGTGGCCGCGCAGGGGCTCGCCGTGCTCGGCGCGACCCTCGCCGCGTCGGACACGGCGGGCTGGCTCGCGCGCGCCGCGATGGTGGTGTTCTGGATCGGGCTCCTGCTCTACGGCATCGCGCTCACCCGGTTCGATCTGCGGCAGGTCGCCGAGGGTGCCGGGGACCAGTGGGTGGCGGCCGGCGCCCTCGCGATCTCCGCGCTCGCCGGGGCGAGGCTGCTCGACGCGAACGGGCCGCGGCTGTACCTGTGGAACGACGACGACCGAGGCGTCCTGCGCACGGTGACCGTGGCCCTGCTGGTGCTCGGCCTGTGCTGGTACGCCGTGCTCCTGGCCGCCGAGGTGGTGCGGCGCAGCCTGAGCTACGACGCGCGCCGCTGGGCCACCGTCCACCCGATGGGCATGACGGCGGTCGCGGCCCTGTCCGTCGCCGGCGCTGCCGACCTGCCGTCCCTCGAACCGCTGGGAAAGGCGCTGCTGTGGGTGGCGGTCGCGGTGTGCCTGGCGGTCGCCGCGGGGGCGGGCCGGTCCGCTGCCGTCGCTGTCAGGTCCACAGCACGGCGATGAAGATGTTCGCTGTGGTGAGCAGGCCGACGAGGCCGAACAGGCGCTTGTCCACCGTCTCCTCGTCGCGCTTCACGTAGACCAGCCCGAGGATCACGATCAGCAGGGCCAGCTTCACACCGATCTTGATGTTGTCGACCGTGTGGCCGTCCGCCTGGTTGAGGCCGACCAGGATGACACCGGTGACCAGCATCGTCAGCGCCCCGTGCAGCATCGCGGGGACGAAACGGGCGGCGCCGCGGCCCATCGCCTTCATCTGCGTGAGGAAGCCGCCCAGGAGCGCGGCGATACCGATGATGTGCAGGGCGACGAAGAGATGGATGAGTACGTCCATGAGGCCGGAGCCTAATTGCACGGTCCTTCTCGCACGGATGCACCCCTTCCCGTCCGCTCGTGATCATGTCCGGTCTCCCACGGTCACCGGTGCGTCACTTCCGCACAATGCGTTACCGGGCCGACACAAAGGGGCCTAGCGTCCTCCTCCAGGTGACCGGCTCCCCACCGCCGCCCGGCCCAGGGGCGGCAGTCGGCCACCACCGCCGAGAAGTCCGGTGGCGGCCCGCTCCCCCGTACGGGCCGTCACCGGGCAGGAGGCCGACCAGTCGGCGGTCGTACGCCGCCACCGCTCAGCGGCGGACGTACGTGTCGTACCGAAAGGACGTGCAGCCCACGTGGCAGAGCACCGCAAGCCCCGCCGGCGCTCCCTCGGCGGCAACACGGCCCGCACCGCCGCAACGCTCGCCCTGGCGGGTGCGGCCACCGCGACCGCCTTCGAGGGCACCGGCAACGCCGAGCCGAACCTGACACCGGCGCAGGTCAGGGCCCAGGTCGACAAGCTGTACCAGGAGGCAGAGGCGGCCACCGAGAAGTACAACGGAGCCAAGGAGGACGCCCAGGCCGCGGAACGGCGTCTGAAGACGCTGCGCGACGAGGCGGCCCGCAAGGAGGAGCGGCTCAACGCGGAGCGGGACGCGCTCGGTTCGATCGCCGCCGCGCAGTACCGCCGCGGCGGTCTGGACCCGGCGGTGCAGCTCGCCCTCTCCGACGACCCTCGCCAGTACCTCGACAGTGCCGCCTTCGCCGAGCGCGCGGGCGACCGGCAGGCGGTCGCCGTCGCCGGGGTGCGCAAACAGGTGCGGGAGATCGAGCAGTTGCGCGCGACCGCCCGCGGGGAGCTGTCCACGCTCCGGTCCCGGCAGGAGGAACTGAGGCAGCAGAAGAAGACCGTCGACAGCAGACTCGGGGCCGCCCGCACCCTGCTGGATCGGCTGAGCGCCGAGGAGCGCGCCCGTATCGGCGAGGGCTCCACCGCTCAGGACCGCGCCTCACGCGCCGGCTCCGCGGAGCGCGGGGACCTTGTGCGGCCCGGAGCCGGCGGCGCCGTGGCGCCCGGTTCCCGCGCCGCCGCTGCGATCTCCTACGCCTACAGCAAGCTCGGCAGCCCCTACGTATGGGGTGCGACCGGGCCGAACGCCTTCGACTGCTCCGGCCTGGTCCAGGCGGCCTACCGCTCGGCCGGAGTGTCCCTGCCCCGCACGACCTACGCGCAGATCGACGCCGGGCGACGCGTCTCCCGCGCCGAACTCCGCCCCGGTGACCTGGTGTTCTTCTACTCGGGTATCAGCCATGTCGGCCTGTACATCGGCAACGGGCAGATGATCCACGCCCCCAACCCGTCCGCACCGGTACGGGTCGCGCCGATCGACCAGATGCCGTTCGCGGGGGCGACGCGGGTGGTGTGACGCGGCGGCCTCCCCCGCACGGAACAGGAGCCGCCGTCGTGGCGTGAGCACGGTGACGCGGTAGCGTTCGACGCCGAAGCCCTCTCAGCCCCGAACCTTCCGCGCTCCCGAGGTCCCCGAGGTCCCCATGCCCCGCTCGCCGCTGCCGCCTCCCCCGCCGCCGCCCCCCATCCGGACGTGGCAGAGCAGGGACGCGCTGCTGGCCGACCGGTACCACGCTCTGGAGGAGCTGCGGCGCCACCGCCTCGGGGTGCATCGGATCCTGCTGCTGTGGCTGCTCGCGCTGACGGCGATCATCGGCTGGGCCCTGCTCATGGTGCCGCTGGAGCAGATCGAGGAGCACGATCCGCTCGGCTTCGTCCTCGCTCCCCTCTTCGCCCTCCTCGGGCTGGCCGCGCTCGCACCGCCCGTCGTCGCCGTCGTCCTGGCCGTCCGCCGCGACCGCGAGATACGCCGTCTCCTCGACGCCTGGCTCGCCCTGGACAGCCACCCCGGCACCGATGCCCGGCTCCGCTCCCCCGGCCTCAGCCTGGGCTGGCTGCTGTCCTCGCTCGGCGTCTGCGCCGCCGGCCTGTGGACGGCGTTCGGCACGGCGGCGGGCGCCGAACCGGGCCGCACGGCCTACGCCGACGTCGCCCTCGGCATGGGCGCCGGGACGATCCTGTGGCTGACGGGCCTGCTCGGCGCGGCGAACGCCGTCCGGCACTACCGGTGGGCGCTGCGCGTCCTCCGAGCGGCGCCGGCGCCGGAGCACCGCTAGGGCCACGACCGGTCCGGCACCGCTGGGGCCACGACCGGTCCGGCACCGCTGGGGCCGCGACCGGTCCGGCACCGCTGGGGCCGCGACCGGTCCGGCACCGCTGGGGCCGCGACCGGTCCCGTCGCTCGTCGCCCCGACGAGCGGATCGCGAGCGGTCGGACCCGAGGCCGCCGGACCGCGGGCGACGGGACCCCATGTGGCCGGACCGCATGTGACCGGACCACGGCCAGCAGGACTGTCAGACGGCCGGACCGCGGGCGGACCGACCACGGGCGGACCGATCGCCGGCGACCGACGCACCGGCGGCCGTTCGCTCGCCGTGCTCAGACCAGGCGCCGCGCCGTCGCCCACCGTGTCAGCTCGTGCCGGTTGGAGAGCTGAAGCTTCCTCAGGACCGCCGACACATGGGACTCGACGGTCTTCACCGAGATGAACAACTGCTTGGCGATCTCCTTGTAGGCGTAACCGCGGGCGATGAGCCTGAGCACCTCACGTTCGCGCTGCGTGAGACGGTCCAGGTCCTCGTCGACCGGCGGGGCGTCGGTGGATGCGAAGGCGTCCAGGACGAACCCGGCCAGACGCGGGGAGAAGACGGCGTCGCCCTCCTGCACCCGGAAGATCGAGTCGACCAGGTCCGAACCCGTGATCGTCTTCGTCACGTACCCTCGCGCACCGCCGCGGATCACACCGATCACGTCCTCGGCCGCGTCCGAGACCGACAGCGCGAGGAAACGCACGGGTCGCTCGGTGTCGGCCGTCAACGCGGCGCAGCGCCGCAGCACTTCGACGCCGCCGCCGCCCGGGAGATGAACGTCGAGGAGGACCACCTCGGGCCGGGTCGCGGTGATGACGGTGACCGCCTGGTCGACGTCGGCCGCCTCCCCCACGACCTCCACGCCGGTCTCCTCGGTCCGGCCGATCTCGGCCTGGACTCCCGTGCGGAACATGCGGTGGTCGTCGACGAGCACCACGCGCACGCGCCGACCGCCTCCCGCCGGCTCCGCGGACCGGGCCGCCTCCGCCGCGCCGTTGCCCTCGGTCGGGTCGCTCATGACGTCTTCTCCGCCCTCTCCATCTCCAGTTCGACCTCCGTGCCGCCGCCCGGCACCGTGCGCAGCCGCGCCGTGCCGCCGTTGCGCTCCATGCGGCCGATGATCGATTCTCTGACACCCATGCGGTCGGCGGGTATCGAATCGAGGTCGAAGCCGGGACCGCGGTCCCGGACCGACACGAAGACGGTCCTCCCCTCGACCTCCGCGTACACCTGCACGGCACCGCCCTCGCCACCGTACTTGGCGGCGTTCACCATCGCCTCGCGCGCGGCCTGCATCTGCGCGCCGGTGCGTTCGTCGAGCGGGCAGTCCCCGACGACCACGACCTCGATGGGCACACCGTGCTTGTCCTCGACCTCGGCGGCGTTGCGCCGGACCGCGTCGGCGAGCGTGTCCGGCTCCTCGGCCTCGTCCTTGCCGGTGCCCTCCGGCTTGTAGAGCCAGGTGCGCAGGTCGCGCTCCTGGGCACGGGCGAGGCGGCGCACCTCGCCGGGGTTGTCCGCGCTGCGCTGGATCAGCGTCAGCGTGTGCAGGACCGAGTCGTGGACGTGCGCGGCGACCTCCGCCCGCTCCTGGGCGCGGATGCGCATCAGGCGTTCCTCGGACAGATCCTGCGTCATCCGGACCAGATACGGCCCGGCGAGCAGGGTGATCCCGACCAGAACGGCCAGCGCCGCCTGGAGGACCGAGCCGAGGTGGGCCGCGGAGCCCTGCAGGACGAACATGCCGGAGACACCGGCGGTGACGAGCAGGACGCCTGCACCGGCGCGCAGCAGGGTGAGCGTGCGGCGCCTGCGGCCGGCCTCCACCCAGCGGGCCCGCCGGGCGTTGTCCGCCTGCCGCCAGACCAGGGCGACGCCCGCGGCGACCAGGACGGCGGGCACCAGGTACGCGCGGGCCCCGCTGCCGATGTTCACGCTCCCGACGAAGATCATCGCCACGACGACCATGAGGAGCAGCGCGACGATCTGGCCCTTGTCCGGCTTGCGCGCTACGAGCCGGCGCCGGCCGTCGGCGGAGGTCTCGGTGCCGAACGGGGACGACGGCCGGTGCGCCCCGACACCGCCGACGCCGAGCGGCACGAAGAACCAGAACGCCGCGTACAGCAGCGCGCCCAGACCGTCGGCCATGAACAGGCCGACGAAGACCAGGCGCACCCAGATCACGGGCAGCCCGAGATGCCCGGCGAGCCCCCGCGCCACGCCACCGAGCCAGCGTCCGTCACTGCTGCGGTAGAGCTTGCGCGGAGGCCGAGGCTGGTCGAGAGGCGCTGCTGCGGCTTCCGGCATGCCATCGATGGTCACACGGCGGTCGGGCAGGGGCATCAGGGTCCGCCCCCGAGACTCCCCTGATCTTCGGTCTGGAGCCCGGCGCGCGCCGTCCCCGGCCCGGTGTCAGGGACCGATATCAGGGTCCGGCCAGGGTCGTCCCGACTGCCGCCGGGGCGGCTCGCCCGTCACCATGGACTCATGACTGATCACCAGCACGCCGCGGACGCGGAGCCCTCCGAGGGTGCCGCGCCGGACGAGGGCGCCCGGCCCTCTCCGGAGGAACCGCGCGCGCACGCGGAACCGGGCGGAACGCCCGGGGCGGCGGGAGGACGGGGCCGACCCGGCCCGCCGGTCGAGGAGGAGCCGGCGGTACAGCCCGGCGCCCCGCGCGCCTTCCGCCGGGACCGGGAGCACAGGATGCTGTCCGGGGTGTGCGCGGGCCTGGGCCGGCAGTGCGACATGGACCCGGTGATCTTCCGGATCACGCTGGCGGTCCTCGCCGCGGCGGGCGGCATCGGTCTGATCTTCTACGGCTTCGCCTGGCTCTTCGTCCCCTACGACGACGAGGAGGAGAACGAGGTCCGCAAACTCCTCACCGGCCGCGTCGACGGCCAGGCCCTGGCTGCCGTGCTGTTCGCGCTCGTGGGGTGCGGGGTGTTCCTGTCGATGCTGAACAACGGCAGTGTGCTCGCGTTCGCCGTCGTGCTCTCCCTGCTCCTCGCGGGCGCAGGTTACTGGTCGCAGCGGCGCGGCGATCCCGGCCCCGACCCGATAGCCGCCCAGGCCGTGGCCGACGCCCCGCCGGAGGCCCAGGCGCCGCCGGCGCCCGTCTCCTACTCGTGGTGGCGCGACCCGATCGTCAAGGACGGCACGCACGTCGGCGGCACCGGCTATCTGTGGGGTCCGGGCGACGCCCGGAAGCCGGACATCACCTCCCTGATCGACGTCGACCTCGCAGGGCACGGCGGAGCCGAGGCGGCCCGCGGGACCCGCGCCCCGCACACCGAGCGGCCCCGGCCGCGCGGTCCGCGCCGGATCGGCGGCCGGGTCTTCCTGCTGGCCCTGTTCGCAGCCGCGCTCGGCACGGGCCTGACCTGGGACGACCATCCGCTCGGCACCAGCCTGCAGACCGGGCTGGCCTGCGCGCTCCTTGTGTTCGGCGCGGGCATCGCGCTGAGCGCGTTCCTGGGGCGGACGGGCGCCGGGTCGATCCTGCTGGCGGTCGTCACCGCGGGGCTGCTCGCCGGCGCGGCGGCCATGCCCGAGGACATCGGGACCCAGTGGACGCGCACGACCTGGCAGCCCGCCACGGTGGCGGACGTCCGGCCGTCCTACGACCTGGGGACCGGCGTCGGCACGCTGGACCTGTCCGGGCTCGACGTGGCCGCGGGGAGGACGCTGTCGACCACGGCGGCGGTGGGAGTGGGCCGGGTACGCGTGATCGTGCCGCCGGACGTCACGGTGAAGGCGGACATCGACGTGGGCGTGGGAGACATCCGGTTGCCGGGCGACGACCGCAGGGACGTGGACGTGGAACCGGGCAAGCATCGCCAGGTCACCCTGGCCCCGCCGGGGGGCGCCGGAAGCGCCGGGACGCTCGAACTCGATCTGCACGTCGGAGTGGGACAGGCGGAGGTGAGCCGTGCTGCGTCATGAGTTCCGGCCGGGCCGGTTCGTCGCGGGTGCCTTCCTCACCGCCGCGGGTGTGATCTACGCCGGCGACGCGGGCGGGGCGTGGGAGATCCCCTGGTTCGCGCTGATCCCGCTCGTCGTGGGCGGGCTCTGCCTGGCCGGGGCGGTGGGCGTCACCGGCCGGGCGGTACGACGACGCCGCCTCGGTGACCGGACCGGCCACCGAGGCGGGACGCGGACGGACCCGGCCGGGTGACCGGGCCGCCGCCGGACGCGTCCCGGGCGGAGGTCACCGCGCCCAGGACGGCCCCGGTCCGCTGAGGCTCCCACCTCGCCTCCGAGCCCGCAGCATCGCGTCCACGGAGAGGAAGGGGGCGCCGGCGAGGACGAGCGGGAGCCACGCCATGAGGTAGATGAGATCGTTGCCGTAGTAGTAGGGCTCGGTCGCCCAGCTCACCGTCAGCCACAGGCTGAGGGAGATCGCGGCGCCACCGAGGGCTGCGACCCGGGTGAGCAGACCGACCAGGGTGCCCAGACCGACGGCGAGCTCTCCCAGGGCGATGGCGTAGCCGAACCCGGTGGGGCTCTTCAGCGCCAGGTCGACGAGGGCCGGGATCGCCGAGGAGTCGCGGACCGACCGCATCGTGTCCCCGATGGAGCCGGCGCCGGAGGCCTGCATGAACGCGCTGTTGGTGAGCTTGTCCAGGCCGGCGTAGACGAAGGTCACCCCGAGGAAGACCCGGAGCGGGAGCAACGCGTAGCGGGAGGCGGTGTCCCGCCAGTCGCCGCGCTCGTCGAGATGGTGGGTGTGCGTGTCCGTTCGCATGCCGTGACTCATCGCTCCCAGCCGCCTCTCGCCCGCAGTGCAGTCACCGATACCTGACGATACGTACGAAAAGCGAGACGTGTTCAGTAGGACCACGACCAGTGTCTCCGCCACGGGAGACAAGCGCTCGGGGCCCGCACCGACGAGTGACGGCCATGGATCGGGACCCGGTGGCCGACGCCCCCTGGGCCCGGCCCCCGCAGCGGGACGCGGTGGCCCGGCCCAGGGGCGGGGCCGACGGCGGAGGACGATGCCCCGGCGGCTGGTGGCCATCGGCGGGCGGGTGCGACCGGGGGGCGGTGGCCCGGCAACCGGTGACTGCCGGCCCGTGGCCCAGGATCCCGGGGCCGGTGGCAGACGCGCGGTGGCCCGGCGGCTCGGGGCCTTCGGCCTGCGGAGATCGGGCGGCGGCTTTGGGGCGGGGCCTGGAGACCGGTGGTCCGGTCACTCCGTCACGTCGATGGCGTACCGGTTGGTCTCCACCCCGGCCGCGGTCACGACCTGCACCTCCACCCGGCCGGGCTCCACATCGGCGGGGACGGGCACGGTGAGGACGCTGTCGGTGGGATTGCGGAAGCCGCCGGTGACCGGAACGAGGGGGACGTGGACATGGACGGGCCCGATGCGGACCGCCATCCGCGACAGCCGGTCGGCGCCGTCCGCGCCCGGCGGGACGAAGCCGGCCCCGCGGATCTCGACGTCGTCCCCGGTGCGGATCGGGCCGTCGAGGTCGCCGGCCTCACGGGCCCGGACGACGGAGAGGATCACCGGCCGCCCGCCCTCGGCGTACTTGCCGGCCAGGTAGGTCGCCGCCGAGATCAGCACCACCACCGCCGGCCCCCACGGCAGGTCGGGCAACTGGTCGGGGCGGCGGGCCAGGCGCACCGCGGCGAAGACCAGCACCACCGCGCTGATGACGACGTACTGGATGTCGGCGAAGGTGCCGCGGCCGGCGTCGTCCGTCAGCAGGTCGGCCACCCGGGGCCGGTCGGCACGGACCTTCTGCAGGCGCTGCGCCGACACGCGCAGCCCCACCACGCGCCGCACCAGCACCGCGATCCCGCACACCACGGCGAGCACGGTCACCACACCGGCGCCACGGGCGAGTGCGAGCCCGGAGATCAGCGCGTCCCGGTCGCCGGGTGCGGAGGCGACGGCGAGGCGGCCGACCAGGAACAGCACCGCGTAGGCGAGGAAGAGGACCCAGGCGGCGGCCACCGCGCGGGACGTGGACAGGCGGTTGTCCTCTCCGATGACGGGCGCGAGGGCGCCACCGCGCGCCCGGTGGAACCACGAGGCGGCGGTCAGCGCGCCGGCGGCCACGAGCGCCGCCGCGATTCCGGCGGTGCGGGCGGCGGTCCAGCCGACGCCGATCGAAGTGAGCACCTGCCCCAGCAGGAGGAGGGCGACGGCCGCCCACACCAGGGCCGTGGTCCTGCGCCACAGCCGTTCCAGCCACGCCTGGCCCTCGGCGCGGCTGCGCTCGGCGACGTGCCACGCCTGTTGGGCCAGTTCCTCGGAGACCCATTGGCGGGAGGCGGAGGCCGAATGGGCCACCGCTGCCGGAAGGCCCTTGTGAGCGGCGAACTCGTCGCGTTTGAGGAGGAATTCGGCCACCGCCCGGCGGTGCCGCTCCCGCACCCCGTGCGGGCATCCCTCGCAGGTGCAGCCGCCCGTGTGGGCGCCCGCCGCTCCCACGGCCCCTCTCGCCTCCTGCACCGCCACGCCGATGCCCGCCCTTCCGCACGATCCTCGCGGCCCTCGCGGGCCGATCCACGGGCCGGCGGTCGTCCCGCAGGCCCGCGCCCCTGCGCTGCCGGCGGTCCGCGACATGGTCCGGCCGGGCAGGCGCGAACCGCCGACGGGCCGCCGGCAACTCCCCTATGACAGATACGAATTGTGCCCTACAGAGCACGTACCGTGTCCGGCAGGTCCGATCAGGGGGGTGAAGTGGGGTCTGTCGTGTTGACCCGGCTGCGAGAATTCCCGTATGGCCGAGATCATCCAGCGCGACGGGACCTGGGCCTTCGACGGCACAACGGTCAGGATCACGCCGGGACTCCACCGTTCCGTACCGCTGTTCCGTCAGACGTTCGGGGAGCTCGCCGTCCCACTGGAGGCCGTCGCGGGCGTCGTCTACGAGCCGGAGCGCAAGCGGGGGCGCCTGAGGATGAGTCTGCGGGAGGGCGCCGACCCGCTGCTGCAGGCGACCGGGGGAAGGCTCCCGGACGCAGCGGATCCGTACCGGTTGGCCGTGGACACCGACCGGTCGGGGGTCGCCGAATACGTCGCCGAGGAGATCCGCCGCGCACTGCTGCTCGACCGGATCCCGAAGGAGCCGACGAGGGCCTATCTGCTGCCGGGACCACCGGTGCCGGTATCGGTGCGCTCGTCCGACGGCACGGTCTCCTTCGACGGCGCACAGGTCCGCATCGACTGGGCCGACACCTCCGACCGCGTCAAACGGGCGACCGGACCGAGGATCATCGACGTCGGCGACGTGGTGCAGGTCGAGTGGCTGCCCAACTCCGGCTACGAGGACGGCTTCCTGCGGTTCGTGACGCGGGAGACCGTGTTCTCTAAACTGCCGCCGGAGAAGGACCCCTACGCCCTGGACCTGTGGGGCAGCGCACGCCGTGATCTGCTGACGGCGCTGGTGGCGACGGCGGTCACGGCGCGGCTGCCGCACCCGTCCACCCGCACCGGCGGGGAGTGGACCACGCGGAACAGGCCGCCGGGTGCGCCCACCGTGCCGCCGTCCACCGACCACCATGACGTACTGCTGCGGCGGCTGCGGGAGTTGGGCGAGCTGCACCGGGACGGCGTGCTCACGGACGAGGAGTTCGCGAGGACGAAGGCCGCCGTGCTCCGCAACTTCGCCTGACCCCCGGCCCCAGCCGCCGGGCTCCGGGCTCCGGGCCCCACGTTCCTGTCCCGCGACGCGCCCCCGCCCCCCACCCCGGCAGCTCCCCTGAACGTTCCACGGCAAGCCGCCGCACCAGCGAGCCGCCGGCACGAGCCGGCCACGGCACGGCAAGAGCGCCCCCGAGAGCGAGCCGCGCAGCGACAGTCCGATCCTCGCCGGGCGACGCGGGCTCCCCCGTGCCGCGCCGCCGGAGAACGGGGCGGCCGGAGACCGAATCCTCGACGCCCGCACCGTCGGGGCGGGGCCGCAGCGCGCAGCGGCGAAGCGAGGCCGGGGTGTGGTTCGGGTCGTCGCGGTGCGGTGCGGTTCGGGTCGTCGCGGTGGGCGTCAGCCGAAGAGGTCCGGTTCGCTGCGGCTGATGTCCTGCCACAGCGGCTGGTAGTTGATCCAGGCGACGAGATCGCCGCCGAGCTGCTCGCGGGTCGCGGTCGCCTGTCTGTGGTCGATCAGGACGGGACGGCCGGCGGCCCGGGCGGTGAGCTGGATCTGGCAGGAGCGCTCCATCGACACGAACCACCAGGCGGCGGCGTCCACGGAGTCCCCCACGGTCAGCAGCCCGTGGTTGCGCAGCACGAGCGCCTTGCGGGTACCGAGCGCGGCGGCGACGCGCCGGCCCTCCTCGGCGTCGACCGCGACACCGGTGTAGGCGTCGTACAGCTCCACGTCCTCGTAGAAGGCGCAGCTCTCCTGGGTGAGGGGCTCGACGAGTTCGCCGAGGGCGGCCAGCGCCCGCCCGTGGACGGTGTGGCAGTGGGCGACGGCGACGACGTCCGGGCGGGCGGCGTGGACCTGCGCGTGGATGGTGAAGGCGGCCTGGTTGACGTGATGGCGACCCTCGACGACCTGCCCGTCGGAGTTGGCCAGGACCAGGTCGCTCACGGTGACGTGCCGGAACGGCATCCCGAACGGGTTGACCCAGAAGCAGTCGGTGAACTCGGGGTCACGGGCGGTGATGTGCCCGGAGACGCCGTCCTCGAAGCCGAGCCGGCCGAAGAGCCGCAGTGCGCCCGCGAGTCGTTCCCTGCGGTGCCTGCGCTCGTCCTCGACGGACTCGTGCATCGGCGGCATCGCGAACGTCAGCCGGTCGGTGGGCAGGGGCGGGGGCGGAGTGGGCCCGGGCATCGTTCCTCCGCACTCGGCTCGGTTGCGTACGGGCCGGAAGTTACCGCCGGTCAGTCGTCCGAGAACAGACCTTGCCGAAAGACGACGGAAGATGTCGGGTTTCGGGGCGACACTCGCCGTATGGCAACGACCCGCCCCACGGCGAACTGGGAGTCCTTCGCCACCGCCGAACCCGACCTGGCCCGGACCGTCGAGGGACGCTTCGGCGCCTTCACCCACCATGTCCTGGCCACCCTGCGCGGGGACGGCTCGCCTCGTACCTCGGGCCTGGAGGTCCGGTTCCTGGCCGGAGAGCTGTGGCTCGGCATGATGCCGGACTCCCTGAAGGCACTCGACCTGCGGCGCGACGCGCGCTTCGCGCTCCAGGCGAACCCGGGGGCCGGCACCGGCATGGGTGGCGGGGACGTACGCGTCGCGGGCCGGGCGATCGAGGTGACGGACCCGGCCACGAAGAGGGCGTACGGGAAAGAGGTGGAACCGCCGGAGCCGTTCCACCTCTTCCGCACCGAGCTGACGGAGGTCGTGCGGACCTACGTCGAGGACGACCGCTTCCTGGTCGTCGAGGTCTGGAAGCCCGGAGAGCCGGTGCGCACTCTCAGGCGGACGTGACCTTCACGAGCTGCGGGATCACTCCCACTCGATGGTGCCCGGGGGCTTGGAGGTGATGTCGAGGACGACGCGGTTGACGTCCTGCACCTCGTTGGTGATCCGGGTGGAGATGCGGCCGAGGACGTCGTACGGCAGCCGCGACCAGTCGGCAGTCATGGCGTCCTCGGACGACACGGGCCGCAGGACGATCGGGTGGCCGTAGGTACGACCGTCGCCCTGGACGCCCACGGAGCGGACGTCGGCCAGCAGCACCACCGGGCACTGCCAGATGTCACGGTCGAGGCCGGCCGCGGTCAGCTCCTCGCGGGCGATGGCGTCGGCGTCGCGGAGCAGGTCGAGCCGCTCCTTGGTCACCTCGCCGACGATGCGGATGCCCAGGCCCGGGCCGGGGAACGGCTGGCGCTGGACGATCTCCTCCGGCAGGCCCAGTTCCTGGCCGACCATGCGGACCTCGTCCTTGAACAGCTTGCGCAACGGCTCGATCAGCCGGAACTCGAGGTCCTCGGGCAGGCCGCCCACGTTGTGGTGGGACTTGATGTTGGCGGTGCCGGTTCCGCCGCCGGACTCGACGACGTCCGGGTAGAGCGTGCCCTGCACGAGGAACTCGACCGCCGGACCCTCGTCCGCGATGATCTCGGCCTGGGCCTGCTCGAAGACCCGGATGAACTCCCGGCCGATGATCTTCCGCTTCTCCTCGGGGTCGCTGACCCCCTTGAGGGCGTCGAGGAAGCGCTGCTCGGCGTCGACGACCTTCAGCTGCACACCGGTGGCCGCGACGAAGTCCTTCTCGACCTGCTCGGTCTCGCCCTTGCGCATCAGTCCGTGGTCGACGTACACGCACGTCAGCTGGGAGCCGATGGCCTTCTGGACGAGCGCGGCGGCCACGGCGGAGTCGACGCCGCCGGACAGGCCGCAGATGGCGCGCCGGTCGCCGACGAGGCTGCGGATCGCCTCGACCTGCTCCTCGATGACGTTGCCGGTGGTCCAGTCCGGCTTCAGGCCGGCACCGCGGTACAGGAAGTGCTCCAGCACCTGCTGGCCGTGCGTGGAGTGCATGACCTCGGGGTGGTACTGGACGCCGTACAGCCGCTTGTCGTCGTTCTCGAAGGCGGCGACCGGGACGACGTCCGTGGAGGCCGTCACGGCGAAGCCCTCGGGCGCGGCGGAGCAGGCGTCGCCGTGCGACATCCACACGGCCTGCTCGTCCGGGGTGCCCTCGAAGAGGGTCGAGGACGACCTGGACACGTGCAGGTCCGTGCGGCCGTACTCACGCGCACCGGTGTTGTCCACGGTGCCGCCGAGGGTCTGCGCCATCAGCTGGAAGCCGTAGCACATGCCGAAGACGGGGACGCCCGCCTCGAAGAGCCGCCGGTCGATACGGGGAGCACCCTCCTCGTACACGGACGAGGGGCCGCCGGACAGGATGATCGCCGCCGGGTTCTTGGCGAGCATCTCGGCCACCGGCATGGTGCTGGGGACGATCTCGCTGTAGACCCGGGCCTCACGGACGCGACGGGCGATGAGCTGGGCATACTGCGCGCCGAAGTCGACGACCAGGACGGTGTCGGGGGCGGCGGCAGCGGGGGTCGCTGATGACACGGGAGCCTTCCGGCGGTGGGGCGGGGTCGTACGTGCTGGTCAATTCTACCGAGGCGGCCGGGGGACTCGGCCCGTGCCGCCGGGCGAGCGGGCCGGTGGGCGCGCGTCTCATCATCCGAACCGGGTTGGACACCCCGCGGCGGCGCGGCATACTGACGGCATGCTCCAGCACGCGACGTACGTCTTTACCTATGGCACCCGGCCCACCGGCTGCCATGGTCGTGCTGCTTGAGCAACTGATCGAGCGACTTCCCAGGCGCCCCGGGCCGACAAGGTCCGGGGCGCCTGGCGTGTGCGGACCTTGCCGCTCCGAGGCACCCCATCTTCCGACGAGGAGCCAAGAGATGACCGCCACCGCCACGGAGAAGACCGGCGCCACCGAGCACCACGACCACCCGGACGCCGCACAGGGGAGCGGCACCCCCGACGGGACCGGCACCGCGGAGCGGGCGGGTGCCGCCGAGAGGGCGGGCACCACGGAGAAGAAGGGTGCCGGGGAGCGGACGGGCGCGCGCACCACCGAGGCCGCCGGCGTGATCTCCGGCGCGCGTGAGCGGATCGACGCGCTCGACGACCGGATCATCGGCCTGATCCAGGAGCGGATGGCCGTGTCCGCGGTGATCCAGGAGGCCCGGATCACCTCCGGCGGCCGGCGGGTCAACCTCTCCCGCGAGATGGAGGTCCTCGGCCGCTACCGGGAGGCCCTGGGCAAGCCGGGTACGGCCCTGGCGATGACGCTGCTCGAACTGTGCCGGGGTCGCATCTGAGTTCGCATCCCCTCTCACCCGTACGGCGCGTGACCGGCCCCGGGCGGCTTCGTTGGAACCGATGTCCGTGCCATCCAGGGGCGGGCCCGAAAGAACCACGCGTGGCTCACTGGAGCGATGAGGCGTACGGATCGTGCCGTGCGTCGTGGGACCTCGCTCCAGCAAGTGACCGGACGGCAGGGGACAGCAGCCCGGTCACCCAAGAGAACGGTCGGCTCCGGGGACGCCCGGGGTCGGCCGGACGGAAACTTGCACATATGCATGAAGTCCGGGTCGAACGGTTGCGGAGGCCGCGTTCATCCCGCACGATGCCTAGCAAGCCCAAGTCCCCTCGTACACAACTTCATTGCCTGGTGCACCCGGTCTCCGCAGACCCGCTGCCCGAGGTCGGGGCTGTCGAAGCGGACTCCAGGCACAGCCATCCAGCGGCGCAACCCCCCGGCGCCGCCTCCCAGGCACCGGCGCTGCCCTGACGCCGGTGCTGGCGAAAGAAGGGCCCCGCGGCGAGCTCCCGCGGGGCCCTTCGCATGCCGACTCGGCGGCCGCGACGGCCCGAAGGCCGCCATGCGCCGCCCACATCCCCACCCAGCGCCGCGCTCCCCGGGCCACCCGCCCCGCGCTCCCCTGCGCCACCCGCACCAGCCGCTGCGAGCCGCACGCGCACGCCGCCCCGAGGCGAGCCACGGCCGGAACACCGGCCGCGAGACAGTGGCGTGGATCACATAAGGATCGCGTGAGCTTTGCACAACCCTTCACAGGCGTCACGAATCAAACCCCT
Source organism: Streptomyces actuosus (assembly GCF_016921115.1). GTDB lineage: Bacteria > Actinomycetota > Actinomycetes > Streptomycetales > Streptomycetaceae > Streptomyces > Streptomyces actuosus_A. The sequence continues at coordinate 155,454 of NZ_JAFFZS010000005.1, read as the reverse complement.
TGAATCAAGGGACTCTTCAGCGCCGCCACGCCGAGCCCTCCACATGCCGGACCACACCCGGACCACACTGGACTGCTTGAGGTCTTCATGAAGCTTCGCCGCGCCATGGCCCTTGCGGCCGCGACGGCTGCCATCTCCCCGGTCGCGCTGCTGGCGGCGCCGACCGCCTTCGCCACGGAGGGCGACTCGTCCTCCTCGCCGAGCGCCACCGCCTCCGAGAGCGCGGACGCGTCCGCCTCGGCGACCACTCCGGAGAACGAGAGCACCGCCTCCGCCTCCACCTCGACCCCCGACTCGGACGCGTACGCCGAGTCCTCCTCCGCCTCCGCGTCGTCCTCCGCGTCGTCCTCGGCGTCGGCGTCGGCGTCCTCATCGGCCTCCGCCTCGTCGTCGGCGTCGGCCTCGCCGACCGAGTCCGCCACGGGCGGCGAGGCGGCATTCGATCCGTACTCCGACTGCGAGACCTTCGACCTCGACGAGAAGCTCACCGCCACGATCTCCGGACTGCCGAACAAGATCGTCGCCGGTTCGGGCTGGCACGAGTTCCGGTTCGTCGTCGAGAACGGCTCGGACCGGGACCTGAAGAACGTGTGGATCAACGCGTTCGCCGAGTACAGCGACGATCTGGACGCCTCCCTCTACACCGACCTGGCCCGCATCCAGGTCAAGGAGGACGGCAAGTGGACCGACGCCTACCAGGAGACCCTCGGGGGTGAGGGCGACGACACGATGAACTTCTCCGGTTCCTTCGTCGCGCTGCTCGACACCCTGGAGAAGGACAGCTCCGCGACCCTCGACCTCCGGATCCAGGTCAGCTCCAAAGCCCCGGCGGGCTCCGCCGTCGCGCTGAGCGAGGCCGTCTACGCCGGCAAGGGGTCCGCCTGCTACGGCAACGGCGACTCGTACGACGTCACGGTGCTCGCCGCGGGCAGCCAGCCGGGCGACGTCGACGACGCTGAGCCGAGCGGAGAGAAGCCCACCACCCCCGCTCAGGACGTGAAGCCCCAGGGCGCGGCCAAGCCGATCTCCGGCAACCTCGCCGAAACCGGCTCCGGTTCGGCCCTGCCCGTGATCGGTCTCGTCGGCGGAGCCGCCGTCGTGGCCGGAGCGGGTGCGCTCGTCCTGGTGCGTCGCCGCAAGGCCGGCGCGCGGGCGTGAGCACAGGCCGTGCGGGAGCCCGTCGGGCTCCCGCACGGCCGTCCATGAACGTGAAGGGACCTGCGCTCGGAGGGGGGCGCAGGTCCCTTTGCCGTTCGGGACGCACCGGGGCTCCCGGGACCGCCGCCCGGACCGGTCGCCGGCCCAGGTCGGGCCGCGGCCCGCGGACCGGGATCCGCCCCGGGACCGGCCACCGTCACCGAAGCGGGTCGCCCTCGCCTCTCGGGCAGGAGCGCCGCGTCGACTCCCTAGTCCTGCTGCTGCTTCGGCGGTACGGCCGGGATGCCCAGGAAGGGCAGCCGGAGCGCGCCGAAGGCCTCCTGGGGCACCGCCGGGTGCTTGGGCTCCACCGGATTCAGGCGGGCGTAGGCCGCGGTCTGCGACGGACGCGGGTCCTCCTCGCCCTTGTTGGGCCAGTACGACATCGCCCGCTCCGCCTGCGCCGTGATCGTCAGGGACGGGTTCACGCCCAGGTTCGCCGACACCGCCGCGCCGTCCACCACCGAGATGCCGGGGTGGCCGTACAGGCGGTGGTACGGGTCGATCACGCCGGTCTCCGGGGAGGCACCGATCGGGCAGCCGCCCAGGAAGTGGGCCGTGAGGGGGGTGCCCATCAGCTCACCCACGTTCGAACCGGCGAAGCCGTTGATCTCGGCCGCGAGGGCGGCGGCACCGTCGGACGCGGCCTTGATCTGCTTGGGGTTGGGGGTGCCGTGCCCCTGACGTGCGGTCAGCAGGCCCTTGCCCACCCCGTCGGGCTTCAGACAGGTGGTCAGGGAGTTGTCCAGGGACTGCATCACCAGACCGATGATCGTCCGCTCCGACCAGCGCCGGTTGGAGAGCGAGCGCAGGACCAGCAGGGGGTGCCTCGCCGCGTTGCCCAGCCAGGCCCGGACGCGTGAGCCGCCCGGCGTGTAGGGGACCTGGAGGATGGACAGGCCGCCCATCGAGTTGGATCCCTTGCCGTAGCGGACCGGCTCGATGTGGGTGTTCTCGTCGGGGTGGACGGACGACGTGATGGCCACGCCCCGGGTGAAGTCCGCCCTCGGCTCGCCCGTCGCCCTGCGGTAGCGGCGGTCGTCCGTCTGCGCGCCGACCAGGGCCTCCGAGTTGGTGCGGGTCAGCTCGCCCAGCCGGGCCGACAGGTACGGCAGCTGGCCGCCTGCCTTCATGCGGTGCAGCAGGGTCTGGGTGCCGTACGTGCCCGCCGCCAGGACGACCCGGCGGGCCGTGAACGTCCGGCCCCGCGCCGTGCGGCGGTTGTCCGTCGGGAGGGTCGCCACCGCGTAGCCGCCCCGCGAGTCGGTCGTCACGGACACGACCGTCGTCATCGGGTGCACGACCGCGCCCGCCTTCTCGGCGAGGTAGAGGTAGTTCTCGTTCAGGGTGTTCTTGGCACCGTGGCGGCAGCCCGTCATGCACTCGCCGCACTCCGTGCACGCCCGGCGGGCGGGGCCGGCACCACCGAAGTACGGGTCCGGCACCTGCTCGCCCGGCCCGGCCTTCGCGGCACCGTCCGCGTCCCGGCCGTCGCCGAAGAAGACGCCGACCGGCGCCATGTGGAAGGTGTCGCCGACGCCCATCCTCTGCGCCGCCGCCTTCAGGTGGACGTCGGAGGGGGTCATGGTGGGGTTCAGACGTACGCCGAGCATGCGGCGGGCCTGGTCGTAGTACGGCCGGAGCTCCTCCTGCCAGTCGGTGATCTCCCGCCACTGGGGGTCGTCGAAGAAGGCCTTCGGCGGCACGTAGAGGGTGTTCGCGTAGTTCAGCGAGCCTCCGCCGACTCCCGCACCGGCCAGCACCATGACGTTGCCCAGCAGATGGATGCGCTGGATGCCGTACAGGCCCAGCCGGGGCGCCCAGAGGTAGTTCTTCAGGTCCCAGGAGTTGCGCGGGAGCGACTCGCGGGTGAAGCGGCGGCCCGCCTCCAGGACGCCCACCTGGTAGCCCTTCTCCGTCAGGCGGAGGGCCGACACCGAACCGCCGAACCCCGAACCGACGACGAGGACGTCGTAGTCGTACCCGTCCTCGTACCGATGGTCCTGCGCCTGCTCGTGCTCGGCGGGTACGGACTTCTCCTGCGACACGTGCTCTCCTCGTCGGGAACGGGTGGGGGTCGGTGCCGGGAACGGGAAGGTTCACCGGCTCGCGGCGCCGGCGAACCGCGCCGGTCGCAGCACTAGCGGAACCGGAACGCCTTCATCAGACGCAGGCTCCGGCTCATGAACGCCGCGTACCTCTCGTCGTCCATCCCGAGGGACGGCGCCATCGGCAGCAGCCGCTGGTGCGCCACCGTCTGGGCCTCCGTGTACTTGAGGATGCCCTCGGAGCCGTGCCGGCGGCCGAGGCCGGAGTCCTTCATGCCGCCCATGGGGGACTGGGCGCTGCCGTAGGCGGAGGCGTAGCCCTCGTTGATGTTGACCGTTCCGGTGCGCAGACGGGCCGCGACCTCCCGGCCGCGCCGGGCGTCCTTCGTCCAGACCGAGGCGTTCAGGCCGTACGGCGTCGCGTTGGCCCGGGTGATCGCCTCCTCCTCCGTCGTGAAGCGGTAGACCGACACGACCGGTCCGAAGGTCTCCTCGGTGCACACCGACATCGGCTCGGTGACGCCGTCGAGGATCGTCGGCTCGAAGAAGTACGGACCGATGTCCGGACGGGCCACCCCGCCGGCGACGACCGTGGCACCCTTGGCCACGGCCTCCTCCACATGCCGCTTCACCGTCTCCAGCTGGCGCTCGCCCACCAGCGACCCCATGTCGGCGCCGTAGGCGAGGGAGGTGCCGAGCCGCATGGCCCGCGTGCGGGCGGCGAAGCGGTCGAGGAAGGCGTCCGCGACGGACTCGTGGACGTACAGCCGCTCGATGGAGATGCACAGCTGCCCGGCGGAGGAGAAGCAGGCGCGCACCGCGCCCGCGGCGGCCTTGTCGGCGTCCGCGTCCTCCAGCACCAGCATGGCGTTCTTGCCGCCGAGTTCGAGGGAGACGCCGACCAGGCGGGCGGCGGCGCGCTCGGCGACCTCGCGGCCGGTGCGGGTGGAACCGGTGAAGGAGACATAGTCGGCGTGCCGGACGACCTCGGGGCCGACGACGGGTCCGTCGCCGATGACGACCTGGAAGACCGCGGCCGGCAGCCCCGCCTCGATCAGCAGGTCGCGTGCCCACAGCGCGGTCAGGCAGGTCTCGGTGTCGGGCTTCATCACGACCGCGTTGCCCGCGGCGAACGCGGGGAGCGCGTCGCCCACCGACAGCTCCAGTGGGTAGTTCCACGGAGCGATCTGGCCGACGACGCCGCGCGGATGGCGCAGCTCGGTGACCTTCGTCAGCGCCGGTACGGCACCGGTGTGCCGCTTCGGCCTCAGGTAGGCGGGGGTCCGGCGGCCGTAGTGGCGGGCCGCGACGGCGACGGCCTGGACCTCCTCGTGCGCGTGCAGGCGTGCCTTGCCGGTCTCCAGCTGGATCAGGTCCAGGATCTCGGCCTGCCGTTCGAGCACCAGGTCGTGGAAGCGCAGGAGCACGGCGGCGCGCTGCCGCACCGGTGTCCGCGCCCACAGGGCCTGCGCGGCGCGTGCGGCCTCGAAGGCCCGGGCCACGTCCTCAGGGGTGGACTCGGGCAGGTCGGCGAGCTTCTCGCCGGTGAACGGGGTGTGGTTGGCGGTCCGGCCGGAGCCGGCGACGCCCTTGGTGAGCTGGGCGACCAGCTCGGGGGTCACCACGCCGGCAGCGGTGCGGGCGCCCGCCGGGGAGGGGGCGAGAGGGTTGGTGCCGGTCGTCTCGGCAACACCGAGGCCGGTCTTCTCCGGGGCCTGCGAGTCCGTCATGAGCGGCAGGGTATGCCCGACCGAGAGCTTTGTGTACCCGCCGGTAACGGGGATTCACCGAGTACTCACATCGCGCCAGCAGGCACTGGCAGCAAATACGCTGATCAGGCCGTTGTTCGACCGCGATCACGCATGGTTCGATCCTCACCTATCCTTTCGCCCACCCCAGGGCGGCCCGAAGGGCCGTCATCGGGGCGAGTCGGCGCTTCTCACCGGATTCCGGGCCCGTCGGCCCCGAGGACGGGTGGCTCGCGCTCGCGGCCGGCCGGACCGTCTCCGACGGCTCGCCCGGGCTGACCGGCCCGCCCTCCGCGGCCGATTCGGCCACCTCGACCGGCCGGGCCGCGTGCGGCGCCGCGGGCGCGCGGGCCGCCCCGGCACCGTCCGGCGCTGCCGGGGCGGCGGCCGACCGGGCCGCCTCGGCCGGTGCACTCGCCGTGATCGACCCGTCCGGCTCCGGCGTCCCGCGCGAAAACGCCGACCGGCCCGTCCGCGGCGCCGCGAACACGGTGGTCGACCGGGCCGTCTCCCGCGCGGCGGCCGCCGGTGCGGGCTCACCCGCCGGGACCGGGTCGACGGCCGCCGGTTCCCCGGCGCCGAGGTCCGCGACGGCCGCCGGCCGTCCCGCTGCCACCGCCTCCAGCGCCGCGGCCGTCTCCGCCGCGCCGGGCCGCGTCTCCGGCTCCGGTGCCAGCAGTCGTCCCACGAGCACGCCGAGCGCGCCTGTCTCCTCCCCCACGGCCTCCCGGAGCAGCGCCCCCAGCGACCACAGGTCGGACGCCGGGCCGCCGCGCCGGCCCGCGCGGCGCTCCGGTGCCTGGAACGCGCCGCCGCCCACCGGTGCCTCGATGCCGAAACCGGCCAGGACCACCCGGCCGGCCGGGTCGAGCAGCACGTTGGCGGGGCGCACGTCGCGGTGCACGATGCCGACCGCGTGCGCGGCGCGCAGGGCGCCCAGGACGGCCAGACCGAGACGGGCGGCCTCGACGGGGTCGAGGGGTGCGCGGGCGATCCGGCGGCGCAGGGACTCGCCCGGCACCAGTTCCATGACCTGCCACGGCGGCCCGCCGTCCTCGCCGGCGACGACGTCGTGCACGAAGACCGCCGAGGGATGGTCGACTCGGGCCGCCGCGCGCGCCTCGTGCAGCAGGCGGTGGGCGGCGCGCCGGTAGCCGTCGTCCCCCGGACGGACGGCCGGCCACGGCTGCCGCACGGCGACTTCGCGTTCCGTGTGCTCGTCCAGCGCCCGCCACACGGAGCCGGAGCCGTCCGGGCTGCCGCCGATCCGTTCCAGCAGCCGGTAGCGTCCGCCCACCAGTCGACCGGAGGCGCCGCTTCCGCCGCCGTCGCTCACGCCGCCGCCGTCGCTCATGCACCATGCCTATCGCGCCGGACGGGCCCTTGTCGACGCGTGCCGCAACGCCCGTTCCGGGACGGCCGACAGGCCGCACCCGGTACACCGCGGCTCCGCCCGCGCCCGACTTTCGGAGGGGGACGGAACAGCCGACTGCCCCTGTGCCGCGGCCCGTTCCGGCACTGCGCCGAGAAGCAGTCACCGACCGGCCGTCCGGGGGGTGGCGTGTCCGACGTGGCGGCCCGCCGCCGGCGGCGTGTTGCGCCCCGGTAGCGGGCTCCGGGCCTGGGCGCCGCGCGGCCCACCGGCACCGGCGCCCACCGGGACGGGCGTCCGCGGGCGGCGGGGTGCGGGCGGCCGGGACGGCGGTTCGCGGGACGGCGGCGCCCGCCCTCGGCCTGGAGTCGGACGGAGCCGTCGCGCCGACGTCCGGTCCGCGGCCGGGCGCCCGCGGGCACGGGTGCCGCCCGGGCGCGAGCCGCGCCCCGGCACGGGTTCCCGCCCGGTGCAATGCCCGTCGGTGCGGGTGCCCGCCGGGAGCAGGCGTGTCAGGAGCACGTGCGCCGGGCGCGGGGGTCCCTGCCGCCGGGCGGTCTCAGAGCCGGTCCACGTCCAGGTTCGCGAACGCCGTCCGCGCCACCTCGCGGCCCCGCTGTGCGAAGTCGCCCTTGCCCGGATAGCTGACGGTGAGCTTGTACAGGTCCCCCCGGCCCGTCCGGTAGTAGAGGATCTGCATCTCCCGGGGGCGCGGGTGCTCCCTGTCGTCGGTGGTGAAGGAGACCGTCATCGCGGCGGCCTCCTCGCCGTGGAAGGTCCTGTCCTTGTCGACGATCGTCCTCGGGGCCTTCGGCATGTCGTAGTCGTAGGCGCCGCGCTCCTCGAACTCGGCCTGGTCCTCGTACATCTCGGCCGTCGCGGACGCGGCGATGTCACCGGAGGTGTCCTCGGACCTCTTCTCCAGGGCGAGGTCCAACCAGACGGCGCCGCTCACGTCGGCGTACCCGACCCAGTGCCGCTCGTCCCGCTTCGGGTCGGGGACGGAACGCTCGTAGCCGCCGGGGACCGCGAGGGTCGCGGCGAGGGTCTTCTCGTGACGCGTGCTCCAGCCGTCGGGCAGCGGACCGGCGAACGGGTCGGCGAGCACCAGGTACGCGGCGACGGCCGCGGCCACCACGGCCGCGGCCAGCCCGATCCACGTCCTGCGGCCCGGCCGGGCCGTGCGCCGCGGCGGGACGTCCGGCGCAGTCCGCACGGGCGGTTCCGGCGGAGCGGGCGCCGGCGGGTCGGCAGCGGCCTCCAGCAGGGCGCGGACCTGGGCGGCGGTGGGGCGGCGGGCGGGATCCTTCTGGAGGAGGCCGTTGATGGCGTCGGCGAGCGGCCCCTGCGCGGAGGCGGGCGGGGCGGGCGCGGCGTTGAGGACGGACTGGAGGGTGGCCGGGGTGTTGCTGCGGCGGAACGGGGAGACGCCCTCCGTCGCCGCGTACAGCACCACGCCCAGTGACCACAGGTCGCAGGCCGGCCCCGGGCGCTGGCCCAGCACCCGTTCCGGGGCGATGTACTCGGGTGACCCGACGAAGCCTCCCGTGTCCGTCAGGCTGGTCTCGCCCTCGATGTGGGCGATGCCGAAGTCGGTGAGGACGACGCGGTCGTACCGGCCGAGCAGCACGTTGTCCGGTTTCACGTCCCGGTGCAGGATGCCGGCCGCGTGCGCGGCCTCCAGCGCGCCGAGGACCTCCAGACCGATCCGGGCGGCCTCGCGAGCGCCCAGGGTGCCCTCCTGGAGGGCGTCGCCGAGGGAACGCCCCCGGACCAGCTCCATCACGATCCACGGCCGGCCGTCGACCACCGCCACGTCGTGCACGTTCACCACCGCGGGATGGTCGAGCCGGGCCGCCGCGCGCGCCTCGCGCCGCATGCGCTCGAAGGCCGTGGCGCGTTCCTGCTCGGAGAGGTGGTCCGGGACGCGGGGCTCCTTGACGGCGACCTCGCGGTCCACCGTCTCGTCCAGAGCCCGCCAGACGGTGCCCATCCCGCCGTGCCCGAGTCGGCCGAGCAGTCGGTAGCGGCCGGCGACCGACCGCTCCGCGCCGGGCGCCTCGCCGGGCCGGTGCGCCGCGCGGGGCGCGGGGTGGGCGGATCCGGCAGCCGGGGTGGCGTCGCCGGGAGCCGGGTGGGCGGGAACGTCCACGGGAGGGTGCGCGGGAACGCCGCCGGGGTGCGCGGCGGGCTCGCCGCGTCGGTGCGCGGGAGCGGTGTCGGCGTGGGAGGCGGGCTCGCCGGGGTGCCGGGGTGCGTTCTGTGCGGGCACCGCGGCGGGCGGTCTCGGTGGCTGGAGCATGAAGCTGGTCGTCTCGTCGGCCCCCTGGCCACCGTCGCCCCCGTGGTTACTCATGTGTCCATGCATATCGCGCGTACAGCACGCGGATCCAGCCGGTGGGCGAACCGGTCACACACCCGTGACGCGCAGGCCCGGGGGTGCCGCACCGCCGGTTCAGGGGGCGGCGAAGGTGTCGACCGCCACGTCGAAGTACTCCCGCGCCTGGTGCGCGTTCCCGACCGGTGCCGACACCCACACGTCGTACATCCGGCCGTTCTCCTCCCAGCACAGGTCGAAGGTGTGCCGGGGGCCCTCCGCCGTGCTGAAGCCGTTCCAGGTGAACTCCCAGAGGGCGGCGGGCCGTCCGCGGTGGGTGGTCTCGACGACCCGCGCGTCGCGGTAGCCGGGGTTGGTGTCCGGCCCGGCGGCGTCCGCGCGGCGCAGCACCGCCGACGGGCCGCCCGGTGCCGGGGCACCGGGTTTGATGCCGAGGCGGAACGTCCCGCCCGGCGACAGGTAGAACACGCGCTCGCCCTCGGGCCGCCGGAGGAAGCCGTCCGGTACGGCCAGGCGGAACCCGGCCGGGTCCTCGGCCAGGCGGTAGCCGGAGGGCGCGGTGGCGCGGCTCCCGGAGACACCGGACGCGCCGCGGGGCGCTGGGGTGGACGCGGTGGGCGTGCCGGAGGGCGTGCCGGTGGACGCGGGGCCGGTGGAGGACGGACCGGAGGTGCCGCTGCCCGCCGGCGCGGGACTGACCGGTGCCGAGCTGGCGGGTGTGCCGTCCCCGCCGCCCCGCTCGTGCATGAGCAGCGCCGCAGCCGACACACCCGCGCCTGCCATCGCGGCGACCAGCAGCGCAGCCATCAGTACGCCCCGTGTGGTGGGTGCACTGCGCTCCGGGGGTCGCTCCGTGTCGGCCGGTGTCGGCGGGCGGGGCGTGGGGGTCGGCGCGGGTGTGCGGCCCGTGTCGAGGTAGGCGCGCAGCAGGCGTTCGGCCTCGGTGGCGTCCATCCGCCGGTCCGGGTCGCGTTCCAGCAGGCCGCGGACGACCGGCAGGATCGGTTCGGCCTGCGCGGGAATACGGATCTGGTCGGAGACGACGGCGTGCAGGATGCCGCCGAGCGAGTCGCGCCGGAACGGCGACTCGCCGCTCAGGATCGTGCACAGCAGCGCGCCGAGGGACCACAGGTCGGAGGCCGGCCCGGTGCGGGCACCCGCCATCCGCTCCGGGGCGGTGTACTCGGGCGAGCCGACGAAGGAGCCCGTCTCGGTGAGTGTGGTGGCCCCCGCGACCTGGGCGATGCCGAAGTCGGTGAGGACGACGCGGTCGGTGCCGGCCTCGACGAGCACGTTGGCGGGCTTGATGTCCCGGTGCAGCACGCCTGCCGTGTGCGCCGCGCGCAGCGCGCCGAGCAGGGCGACGCCGATCCGCGCGGCCTCGGCCGCGTCGACGGGCCCCCACCGGGCGACCCGGTCGGCGAGTGAGCCTCCGTCGATCAACTCCATGACCATGTAGGGGCGTCGGTCCTGCTCGACGACGTCGTGCACGACGACGATGTGCGGGTGGCGCAGCTGCGCGACCGCGCGTGCCTCCCGCAGGGTGCGGTCGCGCTGCCGGCGCGCATGGGCCTCGTCGAGCCCCTCGTCGAGGGCGATCTCCTTGACCGCCACCTGCCGGCCCAGGAGTTCGTCGGTGGCACGCCATACGACACCCATGCCACCGCGGCCCAGCCGTGCCCGCAGACGGTAGCGGTCCGCGATCACGCGGCCGTCTTCCCCCTCGGTCCCCATACGCCCCATCATGCACCACCGGACGGCTGCCCTCCGGGGCGGTGACCGGCCACGACGCAGGGTCCGTGGCCGGTTGTGGCGCCTGCGGAGCCCGGTGCCGCGGGCGGCGCCGGGAGGGCTTCGGCCGCGCTAGGACGGCTTGGGCTGCCAGCTGCGCAGGACCGCCTTGAACTGCGCCTGGGTGGTGTCCCAGTCCTCGGCGGGCGAGGACATGTAGAGCGCGTACTCGGTGCCGTCGTCGGTGAGGTACACCTCGTCGACGGCGTGCCGCGGGCCGGGGAAGTCGGTGTCCTTGGGCTGCGCGGTCCAGGTGTACTCCCACAGGGAGGCCCGGCGGTCGCGGTAGGTGACGACCCTCAGCTCCCGCTGCTTGTAGTCGACGAGCCGGTGCAACTGCCGGTCGAGGGAGAGCTGGTGCCGGTACGGGTCGTCGTAGTCCGGGTCGGTGTCGACGGCGATACGGACGAAGTGCTCGCCGCCGTCGGGCGAGTAGTCGATCTGCGTGAGGTTGCCCTTCTGGCTGAAAACCTGCCGCTGCCACCCCTTGGGCAGGGACAGGCTGAAGCCCACGGGGTCGTTCACCGTCTCCCAGCCGTCCGGGACCGCGCCTCCGGCGGGCGGGCTCGGTGTTCCGGAGGGGGGTGCCGTGGCGCCGGACCCGCCGGCGGTGCGCCGGCCCACGTCCCACTGCTGCAGGACCACCGCGGTGCCCGCACCGATGACGGCGGCGAATGCGGCGACGACGGCGACCGTGCGCAGCCGGCGGCGGCGCGGCGGGGGCGCCGCGGGCCCGAACGCGGTGGGGCCGGTGACGGGCGAGTGGCCCGCGGGGGTGAGGCCGCCGGGCGTGGGGCCGACGGGCGTGGGGCCGACGGGCGTGGGGCCGACGGGGACGGGGCCGACGGGGGTGTGGCCCGTCGGCGGGTTCACCGGTGCGGCCGTGTCCTGCCCGTACCCGGACCGGGCGTCGTACCCGGTGTCGTATCCGGTGTCGTATCCGGTGTCGTATCCGAGGTCGTGCCCGGGACGGCCGTACTGGGTCGGCACATACGCCTGGGCCGCGCCGGGCGTACGTCCCTCCGCCGCCTCGGCGAGCATCTGCCCGGTCTCGCCCGCGTCGGGCCGGGCCGCGGGGTCCTTGCTGAGCAGGGCGTTGATGACGGGCGTCAGCGGTCCCGCGTTGAGGGGTGGGTCGACCTCCTCCTCGACGACCGCCTGCATGGTCGACAGCGGCGAGGTGCGGCGGAACGGCGACCTGCCCTCCACCGCCGTGTACAGCGTGGCGCCGAGCGCCCACAGGTCGGACGCCGGGCCGGGGTCCTGGCCGCGGATGCGCTCGGGGGCGAGGTAGTCGACGGAGCCGACGACCTCGCCGGTGCGGGTGATCGTGGTGTCGCCCTCGATCTGGGCGATGCCGAAGTCGGTGAGCAGGACGCGGCGGTCGTGGGCGAGCAGGACGTTGCCGGGCTTCACGTCGCGGTGCAGGACGCCGGCGGTGTGCGCGGCGCGCAGGGCGCGCAGCACCCACAGGCCGATCCGGGCGGCCTCCCCGGGCTCGACGCGGCCCTGTTCCTTGACCGCGTCGGCGAGGGAGTGACCCTCCACCAGCTCCATCACGATCCATGGCCGGCCGTCGTGTTCGAGGACGTCGTGCACGGTGACGACAGCGGAGTGGTTGACGCGTGCGGCGGCCCGCGCCTCGGCACGGGTGCGGGCCAGCAGGACGGCCTGCTCGCTCTCGGAGACGTAGAGCGCTGCGGTCAGCTCCTTGATCGCGACCGCCCGGTGCAGCAACTCGTCGTGGGCGCGCCACACACGGCCCATGCCACCCCTGCCGATGGAGTCGGCAAGCCGGTAGCGGCCCGCGAGGAGCAGGCCCTGCATCTGATTCACGTTGCCCCGCAATGCTCTTGACAAAGTCAGACTAAAGACAGGCCCGCCCCCGGGGAACCGGCGGGGTGTCACGGTGACCGCACTGTGACGGTTGCCGCTCCACCGTGCGAACGGTGCCGGTCGGGCCGATCACCGCACATGGACACGCCGGTGCCGGAGCGTCACCGGGACGGCCGCACGGGACGGTGCGCCGGGGGCGTGGATCCGCGGAGCGGGGCGGCGGGACGCGATCCGGGGACCGGCTCCCGGGCGAGCGGGCTCCGGGGGAGGGCGGGGCCCGAGGGGACGGGCCCGGGGGTCAACTCGCCGGGCGGTACGTCGACGACGCCTGCTCGTACAGCCGCGTCACCTCGTCCCGCTCCGCCTCCGGGCCCCGCACCTGCACGATGTGGTAGCGGCCGTCGACCAGCATCGCGAGGTTGCGCACGTACAGCTCCCGGCCGTCGGCACCGGTCCAGGTGAACTGCCCCTCTGCCATGGTCCGTCCGCCGACCTGAATGGTCTTCAGGCCGCTGGCGGTGGCCCAGCTGGAGTCGCGGTACGGCTGGATCTCACGTTCCTTCTCCCGTTGGTAGACCATCGGATCGCTGCCGTAGGCGGTCGCGCTGTCCCGGCCGGGAACGACGATGAGCTCGAAGCCGCCGTGTGTGTACTCCACTTGCCCGCGCGCGTTCCTCGGCGTGCGCTCCCAGCCGTCGGCGACCGCGATCCGGAAGCCCTCCGGATCGGTGCGGACGGTGAATCCGTCCGCGGCGCCGGGGCCCGCCGTCTGCGGCTGGGTCGCGTCCGAGCCCGCCGATCCGGTGCCGCCCGCGCCGTCGTCGCCGGGTGAGGTCTGGTCGGGCCGGGGCTCGCTGCTCGCCGCGGGCTCCTCGGGGGTCGGCGCGGCCTCCCCGGCGGCACCGGTCCGGCCGGCACCGGGCACCGCCGCCCCGGCCCGGCCGTCGGCCTTCGGCATGAAGAGCACCGCGTACGCGACCGCCCCGGCCAGCAGAGCGAGGATCAGCAGCAGCAGCGTGCGGCCCAGGCGGCGCGGTGAGTGGGCCGAACGTCCTTCCTGGCGGGCCCGTTTGTGTCGCCCGTGCGTGTTCGCGGGCAGTCCGGCGCGGCGCCTGCGCACCAGTTCGCCCCGGCGGCGCACGATCGGCAGCCGGCTGGGGTCGGCGGGCGGCGCCGCGACGACGTGCGCCCCGGCCTCCGGTTCGGGGGCGGAACGCACCAGCGAACGCAGCCAGCCCCGCAGTTCCTCCACGTCGGGACGGTCGGTGGGGTCCTGGCGCAGCAGCGATTCGACGACCGGCCTCAGCGGCCCGCACTCCTCCGCGAAGGCGGGCGGTTCGGCGCACACCATCTGCACCAGCTCCGCCGTCGACTCCTCCGGGTAGGGCGCATGTCCCTGCACGGCCCGGAAGAGCAGCGCGCCGAGCGCCCACAGGTCGGTGGCGGGTCCGATCGGGGCGGCCAGCTGCCAGTTGTCGTGCACCGGGCCGGCCTGTTCGGGAGCCCACCGTTCGGTGACGGCGCCGACCAGCGTCATCCGGGCCTGCCGCGCCCGCTCTGCGGCGAGCGCGGTGGCGGGTCCACGGTGGTGCGGGACGCCGGCCGCCGGTTCGTCCCAGCGGGCGGGCGCCGGGGAGGCGGCGGGGCCGGCCGGCCCCGGGGCGGCGGTGTCCGCGGACGGCGGCGCCGGGGCGGGGGCGGACGGGCGGGGCACGGCACCGTGCCGGGGAGTCGCGCCGACGCCGTAGGGGTCGGCCGTCGTGCCCGGCAGGGGTGCGGCAGGCGGGCGGGAGGAGGACGGCGATCGGGGCGGGGCCCCGTCGCCGCGGGTGCCGGTGGTGTCTCCCGCGGTGGCGGGCCGGGGGGCGCCGGGCAGCGCGATCCCCCCGTTCTGCCGGCCGTCCTGGACCCGGGCCGCGGCCCGCGCTCCCGCCCGGTACGCGGCGATCGCCCCGGCGCGGGCGGCCCGGACGTCGTCCCCGCTCCGGGGTGCCGGAGTGCGGGCGAGTGCGGCCGAGGCCCCGTTCCCCGGTTCGGCGCCGGGGGCCGGCCCGCCGGCCGCCCGTGCCTGGATCGCGGCACGCCGGGCGGACTCGGGGTCGGCGCCTCCGGCCGCGCCACCGGGGCCCGCGCCGCCGTCCGCACCCGCCCGGGCGTCGGGGCCGCCGCTGCGGGGCAGGGCTCCGCCGGGCGCGCGGGGGGCCGCCGGGGCTCTGCCGGGCGTGCCGTGTGCACCGGTGCCGTCCGGGAGCCGCTCGGTGCGGCCGGTACCGGGCTCCTGGCCCGGTCCGCCCTCGCTCTCACCGCCCTGGGGCGGTACGGGGTCGTAGCCGCACAGGGCCTCTTCCGCCGCGCCGGCCGCCAGCCCCGTGAGCATGATGCGCCCGTCGTCGCAGACGAGCACCGTGCGGGCGGTGATGTTGCGGTGCACCCAGCCGTGCGCGTGCAGCGCCCGCAGAGCCGTGAGCACGTCGGAGGCGACCTCGGCCGCCCGGTAGGGCGTCAGCGGCTTCTCCGCGAGCAGCGCCGCCAGCGGCCGGGCGGCCACCCGTTCGCTCACCACCCACAGCGAGCCGCCCTCGGCGAACACGTCGAAGACCTGGTCGAGCAGCGGGTGGTCGGGGATCCGCGCGGCGGCCTGGGCAGCCTCCAGCGCACGCCGCACCACGGGATCGGCGGGCCGCCGGGTGGTCGTGCCCGCAGCGGCCCGGCGGGTGCCCGGGACGCGGGTTCCGCCCGGCCGTTCACGCGCCGTGAAGCCTTCGGGCAGCCCCTCGGCGTCGAGTACCTCCGCCTCCACGACCTCCGGCAACGGCACCTGCCGGATCAGGACTTCCTGCCCGCTGTAGGTGTCGAAGGCCCGCGTCTCGGTGAGCTCGTACTCGTCGGACGGCGGCAGCGGCAGGCGGTAGCGATCGGCGAGTACCCGTCCCGCATAGTCGTCCACGTTGCCTCCCCCGGCCGCCCGGTCGGTCAATTCCGTTCGACACACGTCCCGTTGTGCACCTCTACCCGGATGCGTACGGTCCGCAAGCACTCACGATACGTGCCGGAGACGACCGGCAGAGAGGGGATGCGAGATCCCGTCCCGGCTTCGCATGGCCGGCGGTGCGGAGGGCATTGCCTCACTTCTTCGGGCTGAATGTGTCCGTGAGTGTCCGCCAGGTGTTCTTGCGCAGGTCGCCGTTCCAGTCGTCGGCCTTGGCCGTGTACATCAGGCCGTACCCCAGGTGGGCGCCGACGACGAAGCCGCGGTCGACGCTCCGGTACTTCGTCCCGCCGGAGACGTACGTGAACTCCCAGTCGGCCGTGTTCCAGCCGCGGTAGTCCACCTTCTCGATGCGGATCCGGTCGTACTGCGCCCGCCGCATGGACCCCTCCTGGTTCTGCCAGTCGGCAACGGGGTCGTCCTTGGGCGCGGTGGTCCAGCCCACGAGCAGCTTCTGGCCGTTCGGGCCGGTGAAACGGTCCCCAGCCTCACTGGAGGTCTGGAACTTCCATCCCACGGGCAGCCCGATCGTGTACCCCTGGCCGCTGCGGTGCGTCGTGGCGACCCCGTTGTCTGCGGTGCCCGCGCCGGGCGTGCCGGCACCACTCGGGGCGGTGCCGGCACCGGGCGCGGCGCCCGTGTCCGGGGCGGCCGGGGCGGAGGGCGACGCGGCGCCGTCGGTGCCGGCGCCGGCACCGGTGGCACCGGTGGCACCGGCGGGGTCCTCCTTGGTGGAGGGACCGGCGGCCGCTCCGGCACGGGAGCCGTTCTTCGCACCGGCGCCGGCGCCGTCGCCGCCGCCGAGCGTCAGGGCCAGGACGGTGCCCAGCACGGCGAGCACCACCGCCACGGCGATGATCACCAGCGTGCGCCGCGATACGACATCGGTGAGCGGCGCCCTCGGCACGGGCCGCGGGGGCAGGTCCAGGTCCGGCGGCGGCACGACGCCCCAGCCGGAACGCCGGTCGCCGTCGGTCCCGTCGCCGTGCGGGGCCGGTCCGGCGCCCCGCGGCGACGACGCCGGCGGGGCGGCGGGCGCTCCCGCGCCGCCGGTGGCCGCAGCGGCGGCGCCGGAGGCGCCGCGTCCCGGGGTGGCCGTGGCGGCCCTGGCCGCCGTCCCGCCGGCCCCGACCGCGCCTGCGGCCTTGCGCACGGAACGCAGCGCGCCGCGCAGCCGTTCCCCCGCCTCCTCGCCGCGCCTGCCACCGGTGCCCGACGGACCTTCCTGCCGGGTGGGGGCGTCCGGCTGCGCCGGAAGCGGTACGACCTTCGTCGCGTCGCTCACCGCTCCGGCCCCGGCGGCCTCGGCGTCGGCCGTGTGGATGACCGCCTTCAGCATCGTGCGGGCGCCCGCGTCGTCCAGCCGCTGGGCGGGGTCCTTGGCGAGCAGGCCGTAGATGACGTCCCGGAGCGGGCCGGCGTTCTTCGGCTCCTCCAGCGGCTCGGTCATCACCGCGGTGAGCGTGGCGATCGCGGAGCCCTTGTCGTACGGGGGCGCGCCCTCGACCGACGCGTACAGCAGCCCGCCGAGCGACCACAGGTCGGCTGCCGGCCCCGGCTTGTGCCCGCGGGCCCGCTCGGGGGAGATGTACGAGGGGGCGCCGACGAGCATGCCCGTGGAGGTGATGGACGGGTCGCCCTCGACCTGCGCGATGCCGAAGTCGGTGAGCACGACCCGGCCGTCGTCGGCGATCAGCACGTTGGACGGCTTCACGTCGCGGTGCAGGATGCCCTCGCGGTGGGCCGACCGCAGCACGTCGAGGACGGCGAGGCCGACCTCCGCGGCCCGCCCGGGCTCCAGCAGCCCGTCCTCGCGGATGACCTCGGCGAGCGACTTGCCCTCGACGAGTTCCATCACGATCCAGGGCCGGTCGTCCTCCTGGACCACGTCGAACACCGTCACCGCGCTGGTGTTGCGGATCCGTGCGATCGCCTTGGCCTCACGCAGCGTGCGCGTGATGAGGCGGCGCTTCTCCTCCTCGTCGATGTTCGACGGGAACCGCAGCTCCTTGACGGCGACCGTCCGGCCGAGGGTCTCGTCCTCGGCGCGCCACACCGTGCCCATGCCGCCGCGGCCGAGTACGTCTCCCAACCGGTACCGCCCCGCGAGGAGACGTGCGCTCTTGTCCTGACGGGATGTCCCCGCCCGCTCCGCCTCCGACATGCGTCCCCTCTGCAACCCGCCCTGACAGAGCCTCCATTGTCTCTCACCCGGCAAGTGCCCGACGCACCCAGGGTCCCTCAACGCACCGCACCCGGAACCTTCCGTTCCGTACACGCCGCATCCCCCTCACACTCCCCTCACACCCCCTGCGCCCCCCGGTGCAGCGGCCGGTCCACCGACGGGGATGATGGGGCCTCGACACCGCGCGCCGCCCCGGTCGGGGGGACAACCGGAACGGCCCGCACCATCAAGGGTGATGCAACGACCAGTGACAACGACTGGGAGCCGAGGGCAACCGGAAGCAGTTGACGACCGAGGCGACGGCCCACCGGGACGGCTCACGGCAACGACCCGGCGACCACGGAGGATCGGAGCGAGGGGAGGGACCACGATGCCACCGCCACGAAGACTGCGGGCCGCGCCGGTCGTGCTCGCGCTGCTGCTCCTCGCGCCGGCGGGCTCGCAGGCGCGGGCGACGCCGCCCACGGACGCGGTCCTGCCGCTGCTGGTGACCCGGGGCGGCGCGCCCGCCGCGGCACTGCTGGCGCAGGAGGAGACCGGGGCCCGCTACGCCTGGGCCGGCCGGGGCGTCTCCCGTGCCGACCACTTCCGCGCCGGCAGCATCACCAAGACCTTCCTCGCGACGATCGTCCTCCAACTGGCCGCCGAGCAACGGCTGTCCCTGTCGGACACGGTGGAGCAGCACCTGCCGGGCCTGGTGCGCGGAGCCGGCAACGACGGGCGCGCGCTGACCCTTCGTTCCCTGCTGACGCACACCAGCGGCCTGTACGACTTCACCCGGCTCACCGGCGGCACCGTCCCCGTCACCCCCGAGCAGGCCGTCCGCCTCGCCCTCACCCACCCTCCGGCCGACCGCGGCCGCTACTCCTACTCCAACACCGACTACGTCCTGCTCGGCATGGTCGTCGACCAGGTGACCGGCCGCTCGTACGCCGCGGAGGCCGAGCGGCGCATCATCGCTCCCCTGGGCCTGACGGGCACCTCCTTCCCCGGCTCCCGTGCGACGCTGCCCGCCCCGCACGGGCGCTCCTTCGCCACCGACGGTTCCGATGTCACCGATCTCGACCCACGGGTGGCCGGAGCCGCGGGCGAACTGGTGACCACGCTCGCCGATCTGGACCGCTTCTACGCGGCCCTGCTCGGCGGCGAACTGCTACCCCCGCGCGAGATGCGCGAGATGCTCGACACCCGCACCGCACACGGCGCGTACGGCATGGGCCTCTATCCGGTGCAACTGCCGTGCGGCACCACGGTGTGGGGACACAACGGCCGGATATCCGGCAGCTACGTGCGCAGCGCGGCCACCGTCGACGGGCGCCGCGTCCTCACGTTCCGGGTGAACACGACCACGATCACAGACCCCGACCTCGAACCGGCCCTGCTCGCTGCCGAGTTCTGCCCTCGCACCCCGTAGAACGTTCCGGACGCAAGCCGAGATCCCGCATCCGCTCACTCTTTCGAGTGAGTGCCCCGCCCGGCTCACCCTGCCGAACGGCCGCCCGCCACCACGCCCACGCACCACCGAAGCCCGCGCCGAGCCCTGCCGGCCGGCCCGCCGAGCCCCCGCCCCGTCCGCCGCCGGTCACAACGGCACGATGTCCGGTGCTCCCAGCCGGGCCGCGTCCGCCGTCAGGTCGTCCGGCTGGAGCTGCGACTCCCGCTCCGCCTCCACCCGCTTCTCGTAGTGCTCCACCTCGCGTTCGACGTGGCCCTTGTCCCAGCCGAGCACCGGCGCCATCAGCTCGGCGGCCTCCCGCGCACTGCGGGTGCCACGGTCGAAGGTCTCGATGGAGATACGGGTGCGGCGGGTCAGGACGTCGTCCAGGTGCCGCGCACCCTCGTGGGAGGCGGCGTAGACGACTTCGGCGCGCAGGTAGTCCTCGGCGGCGTGCAGCGGTTTGCCGAGGCCGGGGTCGGCGGTGACGAGTTCGAGGACCTCCTCGGCCATGGATCCGTATCGATTCAGCAGGTGCTCGACACGGACCGGGTGCAGCCCCGTCCGGGCGGCGATCCGCGCCCGCGCGTTCCACAGCGCGCGGTACCCCTCCGCGCCGAGCAGCGGGACGTCCTCGGTGACGCAGTCGGCGACGCGCAGGTCGAGTCCGCGCACGGCCTCGTCGACGGCGTCCTCGGCCATCACCCGGTAGGTCGTGTACTTGCCGCCCGCGACCACCACCAGGCCCGGCGCCGGATGGGCCACGGTGTGCTCGCGCGAGAGCTTGCTGGTGGCGTCCGACTCACCGGCCAGCAGCGGGCGGAGCCCCGCGTACACGCCCTCGACGTCGTCGCGGGTCAACGGAACGGCGAGCACCGAGTTCACGGTCTCCAGGAGGTAGTCGATGTCGGCGCTGGAGGCGGCCGGGTGGGCCTTGTCCAGGTCCCATTCGGTGTCCGTCGTCCCGACGATCCAGTGCCGGCCCCAGGGGATGACGAACAGCACGGACCTCTCGGTGCGCAGGATCAGCCCGGTGGAGGAACTGATGCGGTCGCGCGGCACGACGAGGTGGATTCCCTTGGAGGCGCGGACGTGGAACTGGCCGCGTTCACCCACCATGGCCTGGGTGTCGTCGGTCCAGACGCCCGTGGCGTTGACGATCTGCTTGGCGCGGACCTCGTACTCCCCGCCGCCCTCGACGTCCTGCACCCGGGCGCCGACCACGCGCTCCCCCTCGCGCAGGAAGCCGGTCACCCGCGCGCGGTTGGCCGCCTTCGCGCCGTACGACGCCGCGGTGCGCACCAGGGTGGCCACGAAGCGCGCGTCGTCCATCTGGGCGTCGTAGTACTGCAGGGCGCCGACGAGGGCGTCCTTCTGCAGGCAGGGCGCCACCCGCAGGGCGTGACGCCTGCTCAGGTGCCGGTGCAGCGGCAGGCCCCGGCCGTGGCCGCGGGCCATCGACATGGCGTCGTAGAGCGCGACGCCCGACCCGGCGTACAGCCGCTCCCAGCCGCGGTGCTGCAGGGGGTAGAGGAACGGCACCGGTTTCACCAGGTGCGGGGCGAGCCGCTCCAGCAGCAGGCCGCGCTCCTTCAGCGCCTCGCGGACGAGGGCGAAGTCGAGCATCTCCAGGTAGCGCAGGCCGCCGTGGATCAGCTTGCTGGACCGGCTGGAGGTGCCCGACGCCCAGTCCCGCGCCTCCACGAGCCCGGTGGCCAGACCCCGCGTCACGGCATCGAGGGCGGTTCCGGCACCCACGACACCGCCGCCGACGACCAGCACGTCCAGTTCCCGCTCCGCCATCGCGGCGAGTGACTCGGCACGCTGCGCCGGCCCCAGTGTCGCTGTCCTCACTGCTGCCTCCCGATCGTCCGTCGCGTCGGCCGCACCCGGCGGGCGAAGCCCGGCCCACTCCCCCCTGCCCGAATTCTGACCGGCTTGCCCGACTTCAGCCACCACTCGCCCCCGGCCTGTGGACGACGCCCGGGGGTCCCGCCGGGAAACACTCGCCGAAACGAGGCGGATCAATACCGCATATCGGTCATATTTACTCCTAGTCTGACAGTGCGCTCGCTCATCCTGTCCACCGGGCTTGCGCGCCTGTCCCGCTTCGGTTATTGGGAAGGACGGCCCACGCCATGCCCGCAGATCTCGCCGTCATCGGACTCGGCCCGCTCGGCCTGCCGCTGGCCCAGGCCGCCGTCGCCGCCGGCATCCCCACCGTCGGCTACCGAACGGGCCCGGAGGCCGGCGCCTCCGTCAGCCCCGCCGAACTGCGCCGGATGCTCGCGCGCGGCTTCCGGCAGGCCGTCGGCCCGGCCGAGCTCGGCCGCGTCCGCACCGCCGTGCTCTGCGCCCCCACCCCCTGCGGCCCCGACGGCGACCACGACCTCGGCCAGCTCGAGAAGGCCGCCCGCACCCTCGCCGGACACATGCGCCCGCACACCACCGTCATCCTGGAGTCCCCGGTCCGCCCGGGCACCACGGAGGACTTCCTGCGCCCCCTGCTCGAAGAGGGATCGGGCCTGCGGGCAGGCCGCGACTTCCACCTCGCCCACTCCCCCGCCCGCACCGACCCCGGCAACCGCGCCTTCGCCCCCGCCAACACCCCGAAGGTCATCGGCGGGCTCACCCCCGCCTGCACCGAGTCGGCCGCCGCCTTCTACAGCCGCATCACCGACAAGGTGGTACGCGCGCGTGGTCTGCGCGAGGCCGAGACCGTGCAACTGCTGGAGACGAACTACCGCCACGTCAACATCGCCCTCGTCAACGAGATGGCCGTCCTGTGCCACGAGCTGGGCGTCGACCTGTGGGACGTCATCCGCTGCGCGGAGACCAAGCCCTTCGGCTTCCAGGCCTTCCGCCCCGGCCCCGGTGTCGGCGGCCATTCCGTCCCGCAGGACCTCACCGGGCGCACCGGCCGGGGTCTGCGCATGGTGGAACTGGCCCAGCAGGTCAACAGCCGCATGCCCCGGTACGTCGTCCAGCGCGCCGCCGCCCTCCTCAACGAACACGGCAAGTCCGCGCGGGGCGCCCGCGTCCTCCTCCTGGGGGTCACCTACAAGGCCGACGTCGCCGACCAGCAGGGCACGCCGGCGGAGGAGGTCGCGACCGGGCTGATGCGGCTCGGTGCCGCGGTCAGCTACCACGACCCCCTCGTACCGTCCTGGAACGTCCTGGACCGGCCCGTGCCGCGCGCGGACTCCCTGTACGAGGCGGTGGGCGACGCCGACCTGACGATCCTGCTCCAGCAGCACCGGACGTACGACCTCCAGGGCCTGTCCGTGAAGGCGCAACTGCTGCTGGACACCCGGGGCGCCACGCCGACGGGAGCGGCCCACCGGGTGTGACGGGTCGCCGCACGGGGAGCGGGCGGGCACCATCGTCCGCCCCCGCCGGCCGGGCCCACCGCCGACGCCCGCCGACGCCCGCCGGCATCCGGGCATCCGGGCATCCGGGCATCCGGGCATCCGGGCATCCGGGCATCCGGGCCCTCGAACGCCGGCCCGGCCCACCCCGACACCCCCGCGCCCCGGCACTCCCCGACCCTTCCCCGCACCCACCGGGACCCACTCGGCCCCACCAGCACCCGGCCCCACCGGGTCCGACCGGCTCCGGGCGCACCCTTCTCCTCTCGCCCGGGGATGCACCGCCGCGATCCCCGCGTCCTGCCCAGCCCCCCCCACACACACCCCCGCCGGGCGCCCTCGGGCATGCCGAAGGGCTGGTCGCCCCGCGCGGGGGCGACCAGCCCTTCGGCCGGATCGTGCGGCCTACTGCCGGTGCTGCGAGTCGGCCACCGTGACCTCGACGCGCTGGAACTCCTTGAGCTCGCTGTAGCCGGTGGTCGCCATGGCCCGCCGCAGCGCACCGAAGAAGTTCATCGAGCCGTCCGGCGTGTGGGAGGGGCCGGTGAGGACCTCCTCGATCGTGCCGACCGTGCCCAGGTCGACCTTCTTGCCGCGCGGCAGCTCGTCGTTGACGGCCTCCATGCCCCAGTGGTGGCCGCGGCCGGGCGCGTCGGTGGCGCGGGCGAGCGGGGAGCCCATCATCACCGCGTCGGCGCCGCAGGCGATCGCCTTGGGCAGGTCGCCGGACCAGCCGACCCCACCGTCCGCGATCACGTGCACGTACCGGCCGCCGGACTCGTCCATGTAGTCGCGCCGGGCGGCGGCCACGTCGGCGACCGCGGTCGCCATGGGGACCTGGATGCCGAGCACGCTGCGCGTGGTGTGGGCGGCGCCGCCGCCGAAGCCGACCAGGACACCGGCCGCGCCGGTGCGCATCAGGTGCAGGGCCGCGGTGTAGGTGGCGCAGCCGCCGACGATCACCGGGACGTCCAGCTCGTAGATGAACTGCTTCAGGTTCAGCGGCTCGTGGGAGTGCGAGACGTGCTCCGCGGACACCGTCGTGCCGCGGATGACGAAGATGTCCACGCCCGCGTCGACGACGGCCTTGGAGAACTGGGCCGTGCGCTGCGGGGAGAGCGCCGCCGCGGTGACCACGCCCGAGTCGCGCACCTCCTTGATGCGCTGCCCGATCAGCTCCTCCTTGACGGGGGCCGCGTAGATCTCCTGGAGGCGGCGGGTCGCCGCCTCGGCCGGCAGCTCGGCGATCTCGTCGAGGAGCGGCTGCGGGTCCGCGTGCCGCGTCCACAGGCCCTCCAGGTTCAGCACGCCCAGGCCGCCCAGCTCGCCGATGCGGATCGCCGTGGCCGGGGAGACGACGGAGTCCATGGGAGCGGCCAGGAAGGGCAGCTCGAAGCGGTAGGCGTCGATCTGCCAGGCGATGGAGACCTCCTTCGGGTCCCGCGTACGGCGGCTGGGGACGACGGCGATGTCGTCGAAGGCGTACGCCCGGCGGCCGCGCTTGCCGCGCCCGATCTCGATCTCAGTCACGTCTGTGGCCTTTCCCTGATGCGTTGCAGCGCCTCCCAGTATCCCCGACGGGTACGGCGGCGGCCCCCCGCAGGTACGCCGAGGGCGGCCCCGGTTCGCCCCGGGGCCGCCCTCGTCCGTGCGTCACGCGCGCGTGCGTCACTTCCTGCTGTGGTGGTCGGCCCCCGAGCGTGCTGTGGCTTCATACCGTGCCCCGCCTTCCTCCTGGCCCCATGCCGTCGACGCTTGTCATCGTCTGTCGGCGTTGGCCACCCTCGGACGGCCCACAGACAGCCCGGCGCGGGGCCCGTTCTGCTGCTAGCTAGAAGTGTTCGACCTCTTGGCCCTCCGGGACCTGGTAGCAACCGGACACGACGTGCAGGCTCAGCTTCGGCGGGTCGTCCTTCGCCATTTCAACGATGTTGACACCGGCCTTCTGCTTGTCGTTGTCGGCAGTCAGGTTGATGTTCTTGTTCCTACTGGTGTCCGGCCCGTATGTGACGATCTTCCATCCGCGCTTGGGCAGCTCCGTCTTGAGCCGTTCCATCGCCACGCCGAGGTCGCTCGCCGATGTGGGGTAGAAACTCCACCAATGGAAGATCCGGAAGTATTTCTTTCTGTCCTTTCCCGAGCATTCCGAAACAAACGGACGACTGTCGGATGCCTTCCCCTTGACACCGATCAAGTCGTAGATATCGCTCGACACCTTTTCCATCGCATCGGAGGCGTCACGCGAGGTGCTCGTACCGGAAGAAGGGGTTTCGTTGGAGTCGTTGTCAGTCATGCCGCATCCAGTGACAGTGGCCAGTACAAGGGGGACGGCGACCGCAAGGACGCCCAATTTGATCTTCACGTCGGGAAATCTCTCCTACTTCACACGCGCCCAGAAATCGGGATCCGCCCCCCCGAAACCGGGGGGCGGCTTCAGCGCCACATCATCGCCCTTACCGACGACGACCAGGGCTTGATTCTTCAGACTCTGGGACGGCCCATGGGAAGTCTCGTCCCAGTAACCGCTGTGCCCTTCGGTGTCCGTAGCCATCTGGTTGGCACCGAATTGGGGGTCGCTGGGGATGACGAAGGCGTCCCCGCCATGGCCATAGCGGCCGACATCCGGAACCACGTCTCCGGGTGCCTCCTCGTTCCACACGTGCCCCTTGGGAACGTCCAGCTCGTCGGCGCCTGACACCTTTACACCGGGGCTGCCCGCGAAGACGATGTCATCGGCACTGACATGGCCCGTCTGGGCCGCGGCACCGACGAGCGTCGTTCCATACGAGTGGGCGATCACCGTGCGGTGCGCTGCCGTATCACCGGTGTGCGACGTGTCGAGCCCATCCAGGAACTTGTTGAACGCCGGCGCCCCGTCATACGCGTAGTGTTCGAACGGCGCGTCCTTCCAGACGCTGTCAGGTGCGTCGTAGCCGAGCCAGGTGATCGTGGAAACGGATTTCCCATTGGCCTCGTCATGGGCTGCATGCCAGACCTTGGTCATCCGGTCGATACCTCCACCGATGCTTCCCAGATCCGACGTCGTCCCCGGCACGTAAACCGCCTGATGATCCGCGGTGTCCGGGTTTCCGTCGGCGACGATCGCGCGGCCGTCCCCTTCGGTGCTGAATCCCAGCAGGTACGCCTCGGGCAGTCCGTTCGTTCCCGTCGCGTCGAAGCGCTCCTGGATCGCGTTCATGCCGTCGAGGGACTTGTGAGCCTTCTTCCTTTCCCCTTCCCAGTCCTTCCACTCCTGGGTCTCGACCATCGCACCCTTCACCTCGGTGCCCGTCATCGGATTGAAGTAGGGCCTGTAGCGCTTGGGTTCGGGATGCTTCTTCAGCCAGGCGTCGTAGTCCAGCTGTGCTTGACCGTGGGTCTCGTCGAGCACGGTGCGGTTGGCTTCGTCCCGTACAACGGTGGGGAGCCCGTCCAACTTGCCTATCGAGTCGGGGTGGACGGAGATGTAGTCCGCCTGCTGCTCCGGCGTGAGTCCCTTCCACCACGCCGCGTTGCCCTTCGGGCTGCCGTCCTTGGGCGGGTGGGGCAGGGAATCGAGGTAGTCCTTGCTCGCGTCACGGACGCCGTCCATGTCCGACTTGGCATCGGACCAGTCCCGGTCGGACACCACCAGGTCGTCGTCGGCCTTCAGGGCGCGCAGCTTCGGGGCCCACTTCGCATCCGCGTCCGTGGCTTCCTTCAGGGCGTCGCCGATACGGTCCGCGAACCCCACGGCCTTGCCGAAGTTCGGATTCGGGTGGATGCGCACCGCCTGGCGCTCCAGCGCCGCCGCCGGCGAATCCGTCGGGCTGGTGCTCACCGCAACGGTGCCGCCCTCCGGAACCTTGCCGTCGACTTCCTTGCCTCCCGCCGGGAAGGTGACCGAACCGTCCGTGCCGACGGTGCAGCCGGCCGCCTTCGCGTCCTCCAGAGCAGCGTCCAGCTTGCGCTTGGCCGCGGCCATGTCGAACGCGAAAGCGTTCAGTGCGGTACTGACCAGCCCGCACTCGGTCTGTACGTAGTGGAAGTTCTTCGACACCTCCTTCAGCTCCCGCAGAGCGGCCTCGGCCGTCTTGCCGTCGAGCTGGTTGCGGATCCCCGCGCAGATCCGGTTCTCGACCACGTCCATGGCCGAGCTGGCCATGTCACTCGTGGCCCGGTACCCGTCCGCCGCTTCCTCGTACTCGGACGGCTTGAAAGCCTTCAGCGTCGCAAGATCCATGGCGGTCGATCACTTGTCCTTCGTCGGGCACATGACGGGGTCGGTGTCCTGGTACTTGGCCTTGATCTTGTCCAGCTCGGCCTCGACGTCCGAGTCGAGCATGTTCAGGTCGTGTCCCGAGCGTTCCAGCAGACCGCCCAACTCGCCGCAGCGGCCGCCCACATCACCGACGTACTTCTTCCAGGAGTCGTACAGCTCCTTCTGCGCCGCCGCCGACCGGCAGCCGGCCGTGTCTCCCAGGCCCGACTGCCCGTCGTCCAGCTTCGTCAGCGCCTTGCCGACGCCGTCCTTCAGGCCCGTGACGTCCTCACCGGCCTTCACCCAGGCCTTCTTGTCCGACTTCAGCCGGTCCGAACTCCCGCCACGGGAATCGCCGCCCGGATCGGACGGAATCGAGTTCAGCCGCATCCGGGTGGAGCCGCGCCCTGCCGCTTCCGCCTTCAGTTGCTCCCATTCGTCCCACGCCATGCGTGATGACCTCCCCGTTGCCCCGTTGCCCCGATACCGGCGACATCCGTCGCCTTGTGCATGATCAAGTACACAAGGTGAGAAAATCGTACTCTCACGCGATCACGCCTACCGTAGCGAGGCTCGGACGCCCCCTCATCCGCACCGGCGACCGCGGCGACCGGGTATCCGTACTCATGACACGGTCGTCGGCGAACTGGGCGGTCGCGGCGATCGCCGGCCTCGCGACGTACACCGACCGGACCGTGGAGCAGGTCGCCGACGTGTACGAGACCGCGCTCACGGAAGCGGCGCACGCCGGTGAAGGACAGGCCCGACCCGCGATCGGTCGGGCCGGCGGCCCGACAGAGTGGGGGGTGGTCTCTTCGCTCGGCGCCACGAGTCCGCCGGAGCGCGACGGCCGTCGGGGCTCCTGAGCGTAGTGCTGGCGTGCGTGCTCGCTGTGCTCCCCGGCGTGCGGTGCTGCTGGACGCGGGCGAGTCCATCAAGGCTCTGTCCGAGTATCTGGGC
This sequence comes from Streptomyces actuosus, assembly GCF_016921115.1. Lineage (GTDB taxonomy): Bacteria > Actinomycetota > Actinomycetes > Streptomycetales > Streptomycetaceae > Streptomyces > Streptomyces actuosus_A. Next base: position 127,947 of record NZ_JAFFZS010000005.1, on the reverse strand, counting down.
CACCATGACCCCGGCTTCACCCTCCGGACGTATACGCACCTCATGCAGAGCAGCGAGACCCGTACACGGTCGGCCGTTGACCGGGGGTTCGACGGCTCACGGAGGGCGATGACGGCCCCACAACGGCCCAAGAGGTCTGACCTACCGGCAAAGCGGCAGGTCAGACCTCAGGTGATGTCACTTCCTGCTGTAGTTCGGCGCCTCGACCGTCATCTGGATGTCGTGCGGGTGGCTCTCCTTCAGACCCGCCGAGGTGATCCGCACGAAGCGGCCCTTGGACTCCATCTCCGCGACGGTGGCCGCTCCCACGTAGCCCATGGTCTGGCGCAGACCGCCGACGAGCTGGTGCAGCACGTTGGAGAGCGGGCCGCGGTAGGGCACCTGACCCTCGACGCCCTCGGGGACGAGCTTCTCGTCGGAGGTGACCTCGGCCTGGAAGTACCGGTCCTTGGAGTACGACCTGCCCTGGCCGCGGGACTGCATGGCGCCGAGCGAGCCCATGCCGCGGTACGACTTGAACTGCTTGCCGTTGATGAACAGCAGCTCGCCCGGGGACTCCTCGCACCCGGCAAGGAGGCTGCCCAGCATCACCGTGTCGGCTCCGGCGGCGAGCGCCTTGCCGATGTCGCCGGAGTACTGCAGACCACCGTCGCCGATCACCGGCACGCCGGCCTGGCGGGCGGCGAGGGACGCCTCGTAGATGGCCGTGACCTGCGGGACACCGATGCCGGCGACGACACGGGTGGTGCAGATGGAACCGGGGCCCACACCGACCTTGATGCCGTCGACACCGGCGTCGATCAGCGCCTGCGCGCCGTCGCGGGTGGCGACGTTGCCGCCGACCACGTCGACGTTCACGCTCGACTTGATCTTCGCCATCCAGCTGAGGGCGTTGCTGTTGTGGCCGTGCGAGGTGTCGACGACCAGGAAGTCGACGCCGGCCGCGGCGAGGGCCTGGGCCCGTTCGAGCGCCTCGGGGCTGGCGCCCACGGCGGCGCCGACGAGCAGCCGGCCCTCGGCGTCCTTGGCGGCGTTCGGATACTGCTCGGCCTTCACGAAGTCCTTGACCGTGATCAGGCCCTTGAGCACACCCTCGTCGTCGACGAGCGGCAGCTTCTCGATCTTGTGGCGGCGCAGCAGCTCCATGGCGTCCGGGCCGGAGATGCCGACCTTGCCGGTGACCAGGGGCATCGGTGTCATGACCTCGCGCACCTGGCGGGAGCGGTCGGTCTCGAAGGCCATGTCCCGGTTGGTGACGATGCCGAGCAGCTTGCGGTTGCCGTCCGTGACGGGCACGCCGCTGATGCGGAACTTGGCGCACAGTGCGTCGGCCTCGGCGAGCGTGGCGTCCGGGTGGATGGTGATGGGGTTGGCCACCATGCCGGACTCGGAACGCTTGACCAGGTCGACCTGGTTGACCTGGTCCTCGACGGACAGGTTGCGGTGCAGCACGCCGACGCCGCCCTGGCGCGCCATCGCGATGGCCATGCGGGACTCGGTCACCTTGTCCATCGCCGCCGACAGCAGCGGGATGTTGACCCGGACGTTGCGGGAAATGCGGGACGAGGTGTCGACCGCGTTGGGGAGCACCTCGGATGCACCCGGCAGCAGCAGCACGTCGTCGTAGGTCAGCCCGAGTGTCGCGAATTTGTCGGGCACTCCGTCGACGTTGGCAGTCATGACACCTTCCCCAAATGGCCTTGATCGGTGCGGATGTCCATGCTAACGGGAGATGGACCCGTCTCATTCCACGGTTCGAGGCCGACCCCGGCTTCGTATGTTCATACGGAACCGGGTGTCTGCCTGTTCAACCAAGGCGCCGCTACTGCTCGGCGAGGGCGCGGAGTCTGCTGAGCGCCCGATGCTGGGCCACACGGACGGCGCCGGGTGACATTCCCAACATCTGACCCGTCTCCTCTGCGGTGAGCCCGACCGCGATGCGCAGCAGGAGCAGCTCGCGCTGGTTCTCCGGCAGGTTGGCCAGCAGCTTCTTGGCCCACTCGGCGTCGCTGCTCAGCAGGGCACGCTCCTCGGGACCGAGGGAGTCGTCGGGCCGCTCGGGCATCTCGTCGGAGGGCACGGCCGTCGAACCGGGGTGACGCATGGCGGCCCGCTGCAGGTCGGCGACCTTGTGGGCGGCGATGGCGAAGACGAAGGCCTCGAAGGGGCGGCCGGTGTCCTTGTAGCGCGGCAGCGCGAGCAGGACGGCGACGCAGACCTCCTGGGCCAGGTCCTCGACGAAGTGGCGGGCGTCGCCGGGCAGCCGGGACAGGCGGGTGCGGCAGTAGCGCAGCGCCAGGGGGTGGACGTGGGCGAGCAGGTCGTGCGTGGCCTGCTCGTCGCCGTCGACGGCGCGATGGACGAGTGGACCGATCGCTCCGTGGGCAGGAGTGGTCGCCTCGTCGTCACGCATCGGTCCATGGTGCCCTGCGGCCGTAAGGTCCGCGGCACCGCGCCCGTCGTTGTGCACCGAAGCGTTATGAGCAGGTGCGCCGGAAGTCATCCGCTGCGCCCTCCCCTTCCGCTCGACCGACTCCCCGAGGAACTCCACACCTCAAGGATGCGGCATCCGCGCCGAAACGAGCAGCGGGCACCCGCGGGACCCCTCGACCGGCCCCGCCCGCGGTACGGCGAACAGGGGTCGGACGGTGGTCCGGGCCCTGTCGCCGTTCCGCCCGGCGGGCGGGGTCCGCGCCCGCCGCGCGGCATCGGCGCGGGGAGAGGGGCGGTGCCGGCAGGCTCGGGTCGGCGGCCCGGGCGAGGCAGGTCCGCACGGCCTCGCGGCGGGCCGCCAGGGGGGAACGAGGGGACGTACGCCCCCGCTCGGAGGCGGTCGGCCGCGCGGCCGGGGGCGGTGCCTCCCGCTCGCCGCACGGCGGCCGGGGACCGGCGGCCCGGTTCGGCGCCAGGGAATGGCCGGGGCCTGTCCTTCGGATCGGGTCGCCGCCCGGCCGCGATGTCCTACCGGGGGCGGCGTGCGCTGCCGGGTGCGTGCAGCCGCTCGGCGGGTGCGGGCGCCGGCTCGCCGCGCCCACGGCCGCGGGTGGCGCGGCGGATGCGTGGGCCGGGCCCCGCGTCCGGGACGTGATCCGAAAGACGGGCCCTACCGCACCAGGCCCCACCGGAATCCGAGCGCCACGGCGTGCGCGCGGTCCGAGGCGCCGAGCTTCTTGAACAGGCGCCGGGCGTGGGTCTTGACCGTGTCCTCGGAGAGGAACAGCTCGCGGCCGATCTCGGCGTTGGAGCGACCGTGGCTCATGCCCTCCAGGACCTGGATCTCCCGGGCCGTGAGGGTGGGTGCGGCGCCCATCTCGGCCGAGCGCAGCCGGCGCGGGGCCAGTCGCCAGGTCGGGTCGGCGAGCGCCTGGGTGACCGTGGCCCGCAGCTCCGCGCGGGAGGCGTCCTTGTGCAGGTACCCACGGGCGCCGGCGGCCACGGCCAGGGCGACCCCGTCGAGGTCCTCCGCGACGGTGAGCATGATGATGCGCGCACCGGGGTCGGCCGACAGCAGTCGGCGGACGGTCTCCACACCGCCCAGGCCGGGCATGCGGACGTCCATGAGAATCAGGTCGGAACGGTCGGCGCCCCAGCGGCGGAGGACTTCCTCGCCGTTGGCCGCCGTCGTCACGCGCTCGACGCCGGGCACGGTCGCGACCGCACGGCGGAGCGCCTCTCGGGCAAGCGGGGAGTCGTCGCAGACGAGGACGGAAGTCATGGCCGCCCTCCGCAGCTGATGCGCGTCACCTTGTGCCTCCAGGCTGGTACGAAATCGTCACCTGTGCGGTCGACCGTCTCGGACGCCTGCCCGAGCGCTTGTGTTTTCAACCGCCTCGCACTCTCAACGACGGTCACTCGAAAGAGTTACGGGGTCGTGTGCCATCTTGAGCACTCTACGTGAGGGCGCAGACACAACGGAGATGCACGCGGCGGACCCTCGCGCTTTCATCACAACCGTGCCCCATTCGGCCCCTTTTCTTCCCATCTACCAGTGTCTGAGGCTAGATTCGCAATGAGTCATATTTTCATCTCCTTAGATCGTAGATGTACGGTCGTGGGCACCGTATCCGCTCGAAACGGCTGCAAGGGGTCACGCAATGGCAGATTTCTCCCGCCTTCCCGGACCGAACGCGGACCTGTGGGACTGGCAGCTGCTGGCTGCCTGCCGCGGGGTGGACAGCTCGCTCTTCTTCCACCCGGAGGGCGAGCGCGGTGCGGCTCGGAGCGCTCGCGAGAACTCGGCCAAGGAGGTTTGCATGAGGTGCCCGGTCCGCGCACAGTGCGCGGCGCATGCGCTGGCGGTGCGGGAACCGTACGGCGTGTGGGGCGGATTGACGGAGGACGAGCGCGAGGAGCTGATGGGGCGGGCCCGCAACCGCCTGGTGTCGGCGTCGGCCACTACGGGTGACAACGCTTCGAACAACTGAAGGAACGTTTCTCCCATGCGCAGAGGGCACGCGTACGCGTGCCCTCTGCGCATGGACGGCGCCGACCGGCGCACCCGGGGGCTACACGTCCTGGCGGCCGGCGGCCCGGGCCAGCTGCTCCAGCGTCGCCGCCACGGCCGGCACCTGGGCGAGGTCGGGGAGGGTGAGCGCCACGACCTCGCGCCGCACCACGGGCTCCAGCCGCAGCATGCGCACACCGCGCGGGCGAACGGAATCCGCGGCGAGCCGGGGCAGCACGGCCACACCGAGACCCGCCCCCACCAGGCCCACCACGGCCGGGTAGTCGTCGGTGGCGAAGTCGATGCGCGGGATGAAACCCGCGCCCGCGCAGACCTCCACCAGCTGGCCGCGACAGCGCGGGCAGCCGGCGATCCACGGCTCGTCGGCGAGGGCGCCGATGGCGACGGACCCCGAGGCCCCGGCACGCGCGAGGGGGTGGCGCTCGGGGACGAGGGCGATGAGCGGGTCCCGCAGCAGGGGCCGGAGGACGAGGTCGTCCCACTCCTCCGCGAGCGCGGCGCCCTCGTAGCGGAAGGCGAGGGCGATGTCGCAGTCGCCGGACCGGAGCAGGTCGACCGACCGGGGCGGCTCGGCCTCCTCCAGGGAGACCCGGGTGCCTGGGTGCGCGGCGCGCAGCGCCGCCAGCGCGGTGGGCACGAGGGTGGAGCTGCCGCTGGGGAAGGACACCAGCCGCACCCGGCCGGCGCGCAGTCCCGCGATGGCCGCGACCTCCTCCTCGGCGGCGGTCAGCCCGGCGAGGATCCCGGCGGCGTGCCGCACCAGCGCCTCGCCGGCCTGCGTCAACCGCATCTCGCGGCCGCTGCGGACCAGCAGCGGGGTGCCGACGGAGGCCTCCAGCGCCTTCATCTGCTGACTGACGGCGGGCTGGGTGCAGCCCAGTTCGCGCCCCGCCGCCGAGAAGGACCCGGTGGCGGCGACGGCGCGCAGGACACGGAGATGGCGGGCCTCGATCACGCCCCGAGTATAAGCGAAGCTTGGACAAGGCGGCACATAATGCGTCGACACTTTGATCCGCGGTCCTCTACCGTGCGCCCATGAAGCTTCTCTCGGTCAATCTGGGCCGGCCGAAGGCCGTGCCCTACACCGATCAGCCGCAGGGCCTGACCGGCATCGACAAGCGCCCGGCAAACGGGCCGGTACGAGTGGCGGCGCCGGGCCCCAAGGGGGTCGGCGCGAGCGGGCTGGCCGGTGACGCGGTCTGCGACACGCGCCACCACGGCGGCGACCACCAGGCGGTCTACGCCGTCGCGCGCGAGGACCTGGACGACTGGGAGCGCGAGCTGGGCCGGTCGCTGGCGCACGGCGCGTTCGGCGAGAACCTCACCACCGAGGGCGTCGACGTGTCCGGGGCGCTCATCGGCGAGCGGTGGCGCATCGGGGACACAGTGGTGCTGGAGGTGACGTGCGGACGCATCCCCTGCCGGACCTTCCAGGGCCATCTGGGTGAGCAGGGCTGGGTGAAGCGGTTCACGCGCAAGGGTGCGCCGGGGGCGTACCTCCGCGTGGTCGTGCCGGGCGAGATCCGGGCGGGCGATCGCGTCGAGGTCGTACACCGGCCGGAGCACGACGTGACGGTCGCGCTGGTCTTCCGCGCGGAGACGACGGAGCGGACCATGCTGCCGCGGCTGCTCGCGGCCGGCGAGGCGCTGCACCCCGAGGCGCGCGAAGCGGCGCGGCGGTACTTGGAGAAGGCCGAGAAGGCCGAGAAGGCCGAGAAGGCCCAGAAGGCAGAAGAGGCGGAAAAGGCGCAGAACCAGCTCCAGGGGCAGGGCGGCTGACAGGGACTCAGCGGGGCGGACGCCATCAGTCCGGGTAACTACGCTTGGCTCATGACAACGGCTCTGATTACGGGATCGACCGCGGGGATCGGCGCCGCGTTCGCGCGGCGGCTGGCGGCGGACGGGCACGACCTCGTGCTGGTGGCGCGGAACACCGAGCGGCTGCGCGAGCAGGCGACCGAGTTGCACGACCGGCACGGCATCGAGGCGGAGGTGCTGACCGCCGACCTGTCCGAGGACGAGGGCATCGAGGCGGTCGCCGCACGCCTCACCGACCGCCGCAATCCGGTCGACCTGCTGGTCAACAACGCCGGCTTCGGCAACAAGGGCCGCTATCTGGACGTTCCCACGGCCGACGAGCTGCGGATGCTGAAGGTGCACTGCGAGGCGGTGCTCCGGCTGACCTCGGCAGCGGCGGAGGCGATGCGGGACCGGGGCCGGGGCGGGGTGATCAACGTGGCGTCGGTCGCCGCCTTCGTGCCGCGCGGGACGTACGGCGCGTCGAAGGCGTGGGTCGTGCAGTTCACCCAGGGTGCGGCGCGCGACCTCGCGGACTCCGGTGTGCGGCTGATGGCGCTGTGCCCGGGCTTCGTGCGCACCGAGTTCCACCAGCGGGCCGGAATGGGCACGGACAACATCCCGGGCTGGATGTGGCTGGACGCGGACAAGCTGGTGTCGGTGGCCCTGGCGGACCTGGCGCGGGGCAAGTCGCTGTCCGTCCCGGATCCGCGGTACAAGGCGCTGATGGGCCTGGTGAAGGTGACGCCGCGGGGCCTGCTGGGCGGGGTCACGTCCAGGACGGGGCGCAGGTACGGTCCCCGGTGACCGGCGGCCGGTGACCCGCCGCCGACGGGTGGGGGCGCGGGTCCGGTGCGAAAATGGGCGTGGCGGATACGGGACCCACGGGGGACCGGAGGCGGCACCATGACGTTCGTACAGCTCATCGACTGCAGGACGAACCGGCTCGACGAGATGAACCGGCTGCTCGACTCGTGGGTCGAACAGACCAAGGGGAGGCGGACGGCGACGCACGCGATGGTCGCCAAGGACCGCTCGGACGCCTCGCACCTGATCGAGATCGTGGAGTTCCCGTCGTACGAGGAGGCGATGCGGAACTCGAACCTGCCCGAGACCGACAGGATCTTCCAGGAGATGGTGGCGCTCTGCGACGAGATGCCGGTCTTCACCGACCTGGACGTGGTGCGGGACGAGCAGCTGAACCTGCTGGCGGCCCGGTCGTTCTTCGCGGCCATGGGCACGATGGAGCCGGACCGGATCGGCGGACACGTCACGGACGACTACGTCGACCACGACCCGTCCTATCCGAAGCCGGTGCGGGGCGTCGACGCGGTCCGCGAGCAGTACACCGAGTGGCTGGCGTCCTTCGACTTCGGCTTCCGCGTCGACGACCAGATGGCGCAGGACGACCGGGTGTGCACCCGCTGGACCTGGGTCGGCAGGCACAAGGGCGACTTCATGGGCATCGCGGCGACCGGTCAGGACGTGACGATGGAGGGCACGACCTGGCAGCGGTTCCGGGACGGCAGGATCTGCGAGGGCTGGTGGACCTACGACCGCGCCGGCCTGATGGAACAGCTGGGCGTACTCGGCGACTGAACGGGGGGTACCCGGCGGCCGAGCCCACCGGGGAGCGGCCCCGCTGCGGCGGTGGCGTCTGCGCACAGGCAACGGGAAGGGCCCCGTTCCGTGCGGTGACGGAACGGGGCCCTTCCGGGAGCGGGTGGGCTCAGTGGGCGTGGCCGTGGCCCGCGCCCGCGGCGGCCGGCTCCTCCTCTTCCTTCTTCTCGACGACCAGGGTCTCGGTCGTGAGCAGCAGGGAGGCGATGGAGGCGGCGTTCTCCAGGGCCGAGCGGGTGACCTTCACCGGGTCGATGACGCCGGCCTTGACCAGGTCGCCGTACTCGCCGGTGGCGGCGTTGTAGCCGTTGCCCTTGTCCAGCTCCGCCACCTTGGAGACGATGACGTAGCCCTCGAGGCCGGCGTTCTCGGCGATCCAGCGCAGCGGCTCGACGGCGGCGCGGCGGACGACCGCGACACCCGTGGCCTCGTCGCCGGTCTTGTCGAGGTTGCCCTCCAGGACCTTCACGGCGTGGACCAGGGCGGAGCCACCACCGGAGACGATGCCCTCCTCGACCGCGGCGCGGGTCGCGGAGATGGCGTCCTCCAGACGGTGCTTCTTCTCCTTCAGCTCCACCTCGGTGGCGGCGCCGACCTTGATCACGCACACGCCGCCGGCCAGCTTCGCGAGGCGCTCCTGGAGCTTCTCGCGGTCCCAGTCGGAGTCGGTGTTCTCGATCTCGGCCTTGATCTGCGCGACGCGGCCCTCGACGTCGCCCTTCTTGCCGGCGCCGTCGACGATCGTGGTGTCGTCCTTGGTGACGGTGATGCGGCGGGCGCTGCCGAGCACGTCGAGGCCGGCCTGGTCGAGCTTGAGCCCGACCTCCTCGGAGATGACGGTGGCGCCGGTGAGGACCGCCATGTCCTGCAGCATCGCCTTGCGGCGGTCGCCGAAGCCGGGGGCCTTGACCGCGACCGCGTTGAAGGTGCCGCGGATCTTGTTGACGACCAGGGTCGACAGGGCCTCGCCCTCGACGTCCTCGGCGATGATCAGCAGCGGCTTGGAGGAGCCGGCCTGGATGACCTTCTCCAGCAGCGGCAGCAGGTCCTGGATGGAGGAGATCTTGCCCTGGTTGATGAGGATGTAGGGGTCCTCCAGGACGGCCTCCATGCGCTCCTGGTCCGTCACGAAGTACGGCGACAGGTAGCCCTTGTCGAAGGCCATGCCCTCGGTGAAGTCCAGCTCCAGACCGAAGGTGTTGGACTCCTCGACGGTGATGACACCGTCCTTGCCGACCTTGTCCATCGCCTCGGCGATGAGCTCGCCGACCTGCTGGTCCTGAGCGGACAGCGCGGCGACGGCGGCGATGTCGGACTTCTCGTCGATCGGGCGGGCCGAGGCGAGCAGGTCCTCCGAGACGGCCTTGACGGCGGCGTCGATGCCCTTCTTCAGGGCGGCCGGGGAAGCACCGGCGGCGACGTTCTTCAGACCCTCGCGGACGAGTGCCTGAGCCAGCACGGTGGCGGTGGTGGTGCCGTCACCAGCGATGTCGTTGGTCTTGGTCGCCACCTCCTTCACCAGCTGGGCGCCGAGGTTCTCGTACGGGTCCTCGACCTCCACCTCACGGGCGATGGTGACGCCGTCGTTGGTGATGGTCGGAGCACCGAACTTCTTGTCGATGACGACGTTGCGGCCCTTGGGGCCGATCGTCACCTTGACCGTGTCGGCAAGCTTGTTGACGCCGCGCTCGAGGGCGCGACGGGCGTCCTCGTCGAACTTCAGGATCTTCGCCATGACAGCGGGAGCCCTCTCGAAATCTGTAGGTGAAAAACTACTGCGCCCCGGGCGCCCGGCTTCTCAACAGTCGCGGGGGGCCAGGGGCGCAGCTCAAAGCGGAAGCTTCGGGTGAAGTGTGCTTACTTCTCGATGATCGCGAGCACGTCGCGAGCCGAGAGAACGAGGTACTCCTCGTTGTTGTACTTCACCTCGGTGCCGCCGTACTTGCTGTAGAGCACCACGTCGCCGACCTTGACGTCGAGCGGCAGACGGTTGCCGTCCTCGAAGCGGCCCGGGCCCACGGCCAGGACGACGCCCTCCTGGGGCTTCTCCTTGGCGGTGTCCGGGATGACCAGGCCCGAAGCCGTGGTCTGCTCGGCGTCGAGCGGCTGGACCACGATGCGGTCCTCGAGCGGCTTGATGGCAACCTTGGAGCTGGCGGTCGTCACGATCCGACCTCCCCCTTCGGAGATCTCACGGGGTTAACTGTCTGAGGTGGCGACCAGGTCGATCCGTCGTCGCGGGTGCCGGACCTGCCCGTCGCGTAGTTGGCACTCTCCTGTGGTGAGTGCCAGAGCCGAGACTATGACCGCGATTAGCACTCGGTCAAGCGGAGTGCCAATAGCCGTGCGGCGCGGCGCGGGACGCGAGCCCGGTGACGGGGACCGGACGGGCCTCGGACACCCGCCGGGCGGGCCCCGGGCACGGGCCGGGCGAGCCGCCTCGCCCCGGCCCACCGCTCGCACGCGACACCCACTCGCCGTTACCTGCCCGCAGTCCCCTGCCCGCAGTCCCGCACCTCGGCCCCGGCCCGCAGTCGCCGGTTTCGCCGCCCGCGCGCCCGGCGCCGCCCGTCCCCGCGGTTCTCACAGGTAGTCCTCCAGCCGTCCCACCGTCAGACCCCTGGCCTGGATCTCCCTGAGCAGGCGCGCCGTCCGCTCCTGCAGGGTGAGGCCGGTCGCCCGGTCGGGGTCCACGGCGACGACGTCGCCGGGCTCCAGCCGGTGCGGGCCGTCCGCCCAGGACAGTTCCCCGTCGCCCTCCAGTGCGGCCCGCCACAGGACCACCGCGGAGATGCCGCAGTCGGCGGCGGCCCGCAGGGTCGTGGTGTCGTAGGTGCCGTAGGGCGGGCGGAAGAGGCGGGGGCGGAGGCCGAAGCGGGCGCGGAGTTTGTCCTGCTGGCCGCAGATCTCCGCACGCTGGGCGGCGTAGGGCAGGCCGCGCAGGGCCGAGTGGTCGAGGGTGTGGTTCTGGATGCCCGCGCCGACCGCGCGCAGGCCCGCGAAGTACCCGTAGCCCGGACCGACGACGCTGTCGGTGAGGAACACCGCCACCGGCAGGCGCAGTTCGCGGACCATGCCGACGAACCGGGTGTCGCGTTCGGCGCCGTCGTCGTAGGTGAGGAAGACGACCTTGTCGCGGGTCGGGACGTGGCGGACGACCGGAGGGAGGCCGGGTCCGGCGGCGGGGGCCGGTCGGCGCGCGGCGGGCTGCGGGGGCGGGGCCGGAGGAGCCGTCAGTCCCCAGCGGCGATAGGGCTGTCGGGGGGTGGGGCCGTGCGAGCGGACCCGCTCCGCGGCCTTCCTGCCGAGCCGTTGGATCGGGTCGACGGACCGGGCGCACCCCGGCACCCACAGCAGCGTCAGCACGGCCAGCAGGACGGCCGCCCGCCCCCGCCTGCTCACAGGTAGTCCTCCAGGCGGGCCACGGCGTACCCCTCGGCGGTCACCTTCTTCAGGAACCGGCGGATCATGTCGGGCATCGTGCCCTTCCAGTCCTTGCGGCCACGGAAGTGGGTGAGGACGATGTCGCCGGGGTGGAGGTCCTGGTCCCACTCGCGGTACTCCCAGTGGTCGACGTAGACCTCCTCGTCCCAGAGCGGGGCGTACCGGATGCCGCAGGCCTTCGCGGCGCGCAGGGTGTCCTGGTTGTAGTTGCCGTAGGGCGGGCGGAAGACGGTGGGGCGTGTGCCGTACCGCTTCTCGATCACGTCCTGCATGCCGCAGATCTCCCGCTTCTGAGCGGCGTACGACAGGCCCGGCAGGTAGCGGTGGTGGAGCGTGTGGTTGTTCAGGACCACGCCCTTGGCCTGCATCTTCTTGAAGTAGCCGTAGTCCTCCTTGATGAGGTAGTCGCTGAGGAAGGCCGTGTAGGGGATCTTCAGGTCGCCCATCATGCGCAGGAAGGCCGGGTCCTTCTCGGCACCGTCGTCGACGGTGAGGAAGACGATCTTCTTCTTGGTGGGGACGGTGGTGAAGACGGGCGGCAGGCCCAGTTCCTCGTGGTCGTCGACCTCGAAGCCGTCCCGGGTGGTGATCCGCGGCTTCTTCGCGGGCGGCGGCGGGGCGACGAGCGGCGCCTCGGACAGGCCCCAGCGCTTGGCGGCGGCGGCGCGGGCGGCACGGGCGGCACGCTGCCCCGCGGCGTACGAGTCGGCGGCGCGGGCCGGCGTCGCGGACTGCGCCTGCTGCTGGCCCGGTGCGGGGCGGGTGCCGGAGGCGTCGCCCTGGGCGCAGCCGGAGGCGACGGCGGCGGCGGTGAGTGCGGCGAGCCCGGCTCTGACCGCTCCGCGCCGACCCGCCCCCCTTTCATCGTTTTGTACGACTACTCGCATGGCGCCGGATCCTCGCAGGTCGCCGTGGAGAACCCGGCCCGGCCGCGCCGCCGGGCGGCACGCCGTCCACCGACTGGCCCACAATGAGCCGGTGAACGACCTCGCCCCGCTCCTGACGCCCGAAGGCCGTGCCCTCCTCGACGAGGTGCGCGACACGGACCCCGCAGACGAACTCGCCGTCGCCACCCGTCTGCGCCGCAGCCACCCTGCCGAGCTGGTGTCGGCGGCGCTGGGCCAGGCGCGGCTGCGGCAGCGTGCGGCGGCCAAGTTCGGGCCCGAGGACGCCGGGCGGATGTTCTTCACACCGAACGGGGTGGAGCAGTCGACGCGGGCGAGTGTCGCGGCCCACCGGGCAGAACGGTTCGGGGAGTTGGGCGTGACGTCCGTCGCCGACCTGTGCTGCGGCATCGGCGGGGACGCGATCGCGCTCGCCCGGGCCGGGATCCGGGTGCTGGCGGTGGACCGGGATCCGCTGACGGCCGCCGCGGCGCGCGCCAACGCCGAGGCACTGGGGCTGTCGGATCTGATCGAGGTGCGGGAGACGGACGTGACACAGGTCGACACCTCCTCCTGGGACGCGGTCTTCGTCGACCCGGCGCGACGCGGCGGGCGGGGCCGCATCTTCGACCCCGAGGCGTACTCGCCGCCGCTGTCGTGGGCCGTCGAGGCGGCCCGGCAGCACCCGCACGCCGCGCTGAAGGTCGCGCCCGGCATCCCGCACGATGCGGTTCCCGGCGACGCCGAGGCGGAGTGGATCTCGGACGGAGGGGACGTGAAGGAGGCGGTGCTGTGGTTCGGCGCCGGTCGGCCGGGAGGGGTACGGGCGACCCTGCTGCCCGGGCCGCGCAGCCTGGCCGGGCGGGGCCTGCCCGACCCGTCCGTGCGTCCCGTGGGCCGTTACCTGTACGAGCCCGACGGCGCGGTGATCCGCGCCCATCTGGTCGCCGAGGTGGCCGAGGAGGTCGGCGGCGGGCTGCTCGACGCGACCATCGCGTACGTCACGGCCGACGCTCTGAGGCCGACGCCGTACGCCACGGCGTACGAGATCACCGACCGACTCCCCTTCAACGTCAAGAAGCTGAAGGCGCTGCTGCGGGAGCGGGAGGTGGGCGTACTGACCGTGAAGAAGCGGGGGTCGGCCGTCGAACCGGAGGAGCTGCGGCGCAAGGTGCTGCCCAAGGCGCACGGCCGGCGCGCGGTGACCGTCTTCCTGACCCGGGTGGCCGGGGCGCCGTCGATGCTGCTCGGGCACCCCGCCTGAGCCGCGTCGCCGTGCTCGCGCCGCCCGCCTCGGGGCCGGGGCGGGCGGGCCCGGACGGCAGCGCCTACGAGGCGCTGCCCGCCGCCTGGGCGGCCCGGAGCAGCAGCAGGTGCCGTTCCCGCTCGTTGCCGGTCAGGGACGCGGCACGTGCGAACTCGGTGCGGGCCTCCTCCGCACGCCCCAGGCGCAGCAGGAGGTCGCCTCGGACACTGGGCAGCAGGTGGTAGCCGCCCAGCTGGTCCGCGACGGCGTCGACGACCTCCAGGCCCGCGGCCGGGCCCTCGGCCATGGACACGGCGACCGCGCGGTTCAGCTCGACGACCGGGGAGGAGGTGCGGGCGGCGAGCAGGCCGTAGAGGGTGGCGATGGCGGCCCAGTCGGTCTGGTCGTAGGTGTACGCGCGCGCGTGGCAGGCGGCGATGGCGGCCTGGAGGGCGTACGGGCCGGGGGCGCCGGCGGCCGTGGCGCCGGCGCGGTCCAGCGCGGCCACGCCCCGGGCGATGAGCATGCGGTTCCAGCGGCTGCGGTCCTGGTCCCGCAGCAGGACGGGCTCGCCGTCGGGGGCGGTGCGGGCGGCGAGGCGCGAGGCCTGGAACTCCAGGAGCGCGGCCAGGGCGTGCACCTCCGGCTCCCCGGGCATGAGCTGCGCGAGCTGCCGGGCCAGCCGCAGCGCGTCCTCGCACAGCGCCGGGCGCAGCCAGTCGTCGCCGGTGGTGGCGGCGTAGCCCTCGTTGAAGATCAGGTAGATGACGTCGAGGACGGAGCCGAGGCGGGCGGTGCGGTCGGGGCCGCGGGGCACCTCGAAGGGGACGTTCTTCGCGGCGAGGGTCCGTTTGGCGCGGACGATCCGCTGGGCGACGGTCGCCTCCGGCACCAGGACGGCGCGGGCGATCTCGGCGGTGGTGAGGCCGCCGAGCAGCCGCAGGGTCAGGGCGATGCGGGCGTCGGCGGACAGGACCGGGTGGCAGGCGGTGAAGACCAGGCGGAGCAGGTCGTCGTCGATGTCGTCGGGGTCGGCGGGCTCCTGCGGCGGGATCGACTCGGGCAGGTCCCGGCCGATCTCCCGGAGCTTGCGGGCGTAGGTATCGCGGCGGCGGATCAGGTCCACGGCACGGCGGCGGGCGGCGGTCGTGAGCCAGGCACCCGGGTTCCCGGGCACTCCGTCGCGCGGCCACTGCTCCAGAGCGGCGACCAGGGCGTCCTGGACGAGTTCCTCGGCGATGCCGACGTCGCGGACGAGGCGGGCGACGGCGGCGATGACGCGGGGGGACTCGAGCCGGAAGACGGTCTCGATGGCACCGCCCGGGCCGGTGGCGCCGTCGGGTCCGGAGGTGGGCTGCGGTGTCACAGCCCACCATCCAACACCGGGCGGGGCCGCCGGCCAAGGACGACTCAGCCCTCCGCGATCTCCCGGACCTCGCAGGTCACCGTCCAGTGCTCCTCGTGGATCCGCAGGAACCGCTTGGTCCACTCGATCGCCTCGGGCATGTCCTTGGCCTGCATCAGCGCGTAGCCGCCGACGACCTCCTTGGTCTCGGTGAACGGCCCGTCGGTGACGGACAGCTGCCCGCCCTCGTAGTGGACCCGGGTGCCCTGGGCGCTCGGGGCGAGCCCGGCGGTGTCGAGCAGGACGCCGGCCTTGGTCATCTCCTCGATCAGCTCGCCCATGCGCTGCATCAGCTCGGGGCTGGGGCCCGCGGCGGGCGCGTTGTTCTCGTCGATGCGCACGAGCGACAGGTAGCGGGGCATGGTGGCCTCCTCGTGGGGTGCGGGGCCGGGTCCTTCCCGGCCTCTCACCCCTTGCGTCGAACGAGGGCCGGCCCGATCGACACGTGCCGCGGATTTCTTCGGGAGATTCTTTCGGCCGGCCACCGGGTGGCGCCGCGGGCCTGCGGTCGGCGCCCCCGGCAGGGGGCACCGACCCGGATCCGCCGCCGGTTCCGGAGCGGCCTCCGGACAGGCCCGCGCCCCCCCCGTGAAGGGATCACCCCCCGGTCGCAGGCGCCCGGGTGCTCGCCCGCACGACCAGGCTCGTCGCCAGTTCCACCCGCGTCGCCACCGGCGTCTCGCCTCCGCGGCCCAGTTCGAGGACGAGTCGGGCCGCCGCCTCGGCCATCTCGGTCAGCGGCTGCCGCACGGTCGTCAGCGGCGGCCCGACCCAGCGGGCCACCGGCAGATCGTCGAAGCCGACCACGCTGAGCTCCTCGGGGATGCGCAGCCCCAGCTCGCGGGCCGCCTCGTACAGGCCCAGCGCCTGCAGGTCGTTGCCGGCGAAGACGGCGGTGGGGCGGTCGGGCAGGCTCAGCAGCTCGCGGCCCAGGCGGTAGCCGGCCTCGTGGTGGAGGTCGCCGGTGCGGATCAGTGCCGGGTCGGCGGGCAGCCCCGCGGTCTCCAGCGCGGCCCGATAGCCGTCCATCCGGGCCCGGCTGCACATCATCCGCTGCGGTCCGCTGATCGCGGCGATCCTGCGGTGCCCGAGGTCCACCAGATGCCGGGTCGCGGCGAGTCCGCCCTGCCAGTTGGTGGCCCCGATGGACGGCACGTCGGCGCCCGGGTCGCCGGCCGGATCCATCACCACGAACGGGATGGACCGGCTGGTCAGCAGCGCCCGCTGGGACTCGTCCGGACCGGACAGGACGAGGATCACGCCGTGCGGGCGGCGGGCGGCGACCTGGTCGGCCCAGGTGCGGCCCGGAGTGTGCCGGCCGGCGCTCTCGCTGAGCACGACGCTCAGCCCGGCGTCGCGCGCCACGTTCTCCACACCGCGGATCACCTCCATCGCCCACGCGCTCTCCCACTCGTGGAAGACGAGGTCGATCAGCGGCGAGCGGCTGGCCTCGGCCCTGCGGCGCCGGTAGCCGTGGGCGCGCAGCAGGTCCTCGACGCGGCTGCGGGTCGCCGGGGCGACGTCGGCGCGGCCGTTGAGGACCTTCGAAACAGTCGGGGCGGAGACGCCTGCCTCGCGGGCGATCTCGGCGAGGGTCGCGGTCCGGCTGGAGCGCCCTTTGCGCTGGGTCTCGGCGGAGTCCGGGGCTGCCATGGCGGCGATCGTAACCCCGACCGTCCGGGAACGAAGCCTGCGGCCACGAAAGGCGGATCGGTAGATTCGCGGGGATCGGCGAAACATTCTGCCTCGCGGTCCCCATGGCGCCCGCCGCATCCTTCGGTGGCCGCACCACGGGGCCGCACCACCGAACAGGCCCTCTGGAACCCGTGGCCGCCCGGGCGGGCGATCCCCGGCTCTGGGGGACCCTCGGCCCGACGGACCGGACGCGCGGTCCCGTTCAGGGGCACGCGCGGGTCCGGTCGGGCGAGCGGCTCAGTCCCGGCCCAGCGACTCGAACCGCCACCGGTGCACCGCCCGGGTCACCAGGTCCCCGTCCGGCTCCGGCAGTTCGGGCAGCTCGGCGTCGTACGCGGCGTCCCACCAGGTGATCACGAGGACCCGGTCCTGCGGCGCGCGGAGGAACTCGCGGCGCAGCGGCGTCCCGGCGAGTTCCTGGGCCCGGGCCCAGGCCAGCAGCTCCGGGCCGCGCCCCTGCGCGGCCCGGGCCTCCCACATCAGCGCGACCGTCACGGGTAGAGGTTCTCCTTGCTGACCTCGTGCACGTGGTCGTGGTCACGGCCGGGGACATGGGGGTCGGTCACCGGCAGCGAGGAGTCGGCCGACAGGTCCCAGTCGGACGCCGCGCGGTTGCGGGCGACCATCTCCGCGCCGAGCGCGGCCACCATCGCGCCGTTGTCGGTGCACAGCTTGGGCCGCGGCACCCGCAGCCGGATGCCGGCCTGCTCGCAGCGCTCCTGGGCCAGCGCCCGCAGCCGGGAGTTGGCGGCGACGCCGCCGCCGATCATCAGGTGGTCGACGCCCTCGTCCTTGCAGGCGCGCACGGCCTTGCGGGTGAGTACGTCGACGACGGCCTCCTGGAAGGAGGCGGCCACGTCCCGGACCGGTACCTCCTCGCCCGCCGCCCGCCTGGCCTCGATCCAGCGGGCCACGGCCGTCTTCAGGCCGGAGAAGGAGAAGTCGTACGCCGGGTCGCGCGGCCCGGTCAGGCCCCGCGGGAAGGCGATCGCCTCCGGGTCGCCCTCGCGGGCGTAGCGGTCGATGACGGGGCCGCCGGGGAAGCCCAGGTTCAGCACCCGGGCGATCTTGTCGAAGGCCTCGCCGGCCGCGTCGTCGATGGTCGCGCCCATGGGGCGGACGTCGGAGGTGATGTCCGACGACAGCAGCAGCGAGGAGTGGCCGCCGGAGACCAGCAGCGCCATCGTCGGCTCCGGCAGCGGTCCGTGCTCCAGCTGGTCGACGCAGATGTGCGAGGCGAGGTGGTTGACCCCGTAGAGCGGCTTGCCGAGGGCGTAGGCGTACGTCTTGGCCGCGGAGACGCCGACCAGCAGCGCGCCCGCCAGACCCGGTCCTGCGGTGACCGCGATGCCGTCGAGGTCCTTCGCGGCGACCCCGGCCTCCTGCAGCGCGCGGTCGATGGTCGGGACCATCGCCTCCAGATGGGCGCGGGAGGCGACCTCGGGCACGACACCGCCGAAGCGGGCGTGCTCGTCGACGCTGGAGGCGACGGCGTCGGCGAGGAGGGTGGTGCCGTGGACGATGCCGACGCCGGTCTCGTCGCAGGAGGTCTCGATCCCCAGGACCAGGGGTTGGTCAGCCATTGATCTCGGTTCCTTGTACGGAGGTTGCTGGGTCGGTCAGGCGCATCACCAGGGCGTCCACGTTGCCCGGCTGGTAGTAGCCGCGTCGGAAGCCGATGGGTTCGAAGCCGAAGCGCTCGTACAGCTTCTGTGCGCGCACGTTGTCGACGCGGCACTCCAGCATCACTTGGGCGCACTCGAAGGTGGTCGCCGCGCGCAGCAGTTCGGTGAGGAGGCGGGCGCCGAGGCCGGTGCCCCACTGGTCGCGGGCGACGGCGATGGTCTGCACGTCGGCCACGTCGCCGGAGGAGGCGAGTCCCGCGTACCCGGCGACCCGGCCGTCGGCGGTCTCGGCCACCAGGTACCGCCGGGTCGCCTCCGGGCCCCGGGAGTGGGCCAGCTCGGACCAGAACATCCCCCGCGACCAGGCGTCCTCGGGGAACAGGTTCTTCTCCAGCTCCAGCACGGCGTCGATGTCCCACCAGCGCATCTCGCGCAGCACGACGGTGTCGGATCCGGTCACTTGGGGGTGACCACCTTGTAGTTCCTGGGGACCTGGGCGTCGGGCCGGCGCAGGTACAGCGGCCGGGGCGCGGGCAGTTCGACGCCCGCCGCGAGCCGCTCGGCGGCCAACCGGGCGAGGGCGGCGGCGGAGACGTGCTCGGGCTCGTGCACGCGCGGGAAGACCTCCGGGTACAGGAGTGCGCCCGCGCCGACCGCGGGCAGGCCCTCGACCTGCCCGGTGATGTCGGCGGGCCGGTCCACGGCCGGGTCGGTCAGGCGGGTGCGGGAATCCGCGTACGTCGCCCAGTAGACCTCCTTGCGCCGGGCGTCGGTCGCCACGACGAAGGGGCCCCGGTCGATGTCCGCGGCGTAGGCGAGCCCGTCCAGCGTGCACACGCCGTGCACGGGGACCTGGAGGGCCAGTCCGAAGGTGTCGGCGGTCATCAGTCCGACCCGCAGCCCGGTGTAGGGGCCGGGACCGACACCGACGACGATCCCGGTGACGGCGTCCAGCGCGAGGCCGGCCTCGGTGAGCACGCGGTCAACGGCCGGCAGCAGCAGCTCTCCGTGCCGGCGCGCGTCCACCTGGCTCGAGGAGGCGATGACGTCCGTCCCGTCGTACAGGGCGACGGTGACGGCTGGGGTGGCGGTATCCAGAGCGAGCAAGAGCACGCGAACAGCCTACGGCGCCGCGGGCTCCGTGTCGGACGTCCCGGTGGGACCGGCCCCTGCTGTTACGGTCGGCGCAGGCACCAGGTACGACGCGATCACTGAGGTGGGCAACGGTGGCAAGCAGCAGCTCCGGAATCGTGGCCGGGCTCACCGCGGCGGCCGTCGCAACCGTCGGTTTCCTCGCCTGGCAGGCCTCCGCGACCGTCCCCGCCGGACTGGGCGGAGCACCACGGTCGAGCAGCGAGCCCGCCACGTCCGAGGCGCCCCGTGCCACACGGAGTCCCACCGCGCTGCCCGCCGGTTCGGGCACCGGTCAGCGCGTCGTGTACGCGGTGCACGACCACCGGGTGTGGCTCGTCGGGGGTGACGGCAAGGTGCGGCGCACCTTCACCGTCGAGCCCGGCACCGTGGATCCGGAACCCGGCACCTACGCCGTCACCTCCCGCTCGAACGCGATCACCGGCACCGACGGCCTGCCCGTCGAGCACGTCGTGCGCTTCACCAGCGTGGACGGTGTGACCATCGGCTTCAGCGCGACGGTGCGCGAGCCGACACGGGCCCCGGACCGCACGTTGCGCACCGGCGGCATCCGCGAGAAGCGCGCGGACGGCGACGCGATGTGGGGCTTCGCGACGATCGGTCGGCGCGTCGTGGTGGTCCGCTAGGGCCGGCACCGTGCGTCCCCATGACGAACCCACCGGTTCGGGATCTTCCACTGCGACCGGGATGATCCGCGCCTCGCGGTGCCCGGGCGCCACGGGTGGGGCCGGACGCTGAACCGCGGCCACCCGTTGGCCCGGGTCCGGACGTTCGGGGCTCCCGCCGCCGTGGGGGCGATCGTCCACCTGTACGGGCACTGACACCGCAGGGCGGTGGCGCGGGCGGCACCGCAGGGGGTCGTGGTGGTCCGCTGGACGCTCGGCGGAACATGCCGCGGTCCGCCGTCGGCCGGCTGCGGCGCCGTCGCGGCCGATCGCGCGGTTCCCCGCGCCCCTTCTCGGGGCGCCGCCGAACCGTGGTGCGGGTCAGGCCACTCTGCGCTGCGGTTCGGTCTGCGCCGGGCGGTCTGCGGCCTCCCGGGCATCGGCGTCCCGCGGGGGCCGGGAGACGGCGTCGGCCGCCGCGCACGCGGCCAGCAGATCCCGCATGGACGGTCCCGCGACCGCGTCGGGGCGGTGCGGCGGGGGCGTGCTGTCGGTGGCCGGCATGAACGCCTCCTCAACATGGGGGCGGACGTACTTAGGCACACCTAAGTACGAACGGGATACCATGTGACCACGCCGGGCACGCCCCGCGCAACATCTTGCCGACAGCCTGTCGGAACGTACGGGCGGTGTTCAGGCCGACAGGACGCCGAGGTCGGCGGCCGTCCACCGCTCCCCGACTCCGGTCACCGTGACCCGGCGCACCTCGTCGGTGGTGTCGCCGACGGCCCGGTGGATGACGACCTGGAGCCGGTCCTCGGTCAGCTCCTCGACCTTGCCCTCGCCCCACTCCACGACGACCACGGAGTCCGGCAGCGACACGTCCAGGTCGAGGTCCTCCATCTCGTCCAGCCCGCCGGACAGGCGGTAGGCGTCGACGTGGACGAGCGGCGGGCCGTCGCCGAGGGACGGGTGCACGCGGGCGATCACGAAGGTCGGGGAGGTGACGGCACCGCGCACGCCGAGGCCCTCGCCGAGCCCGCGGGCCAGGGTCGTCTTCCCGGCACCGAGCTCCCCGCTGAGCATCACCAGGTCGCCGGCGCGCAGCAGCTTGGCGAGCCGGCGGCCCAGGTCGCGCATCTGCTCGGGGGAGGTGACGGTCAGCCGGATCTCAGCGTGAGGGTGCGGTGCTGCTGGTGCTTCCATAGCCACCCACGGTAGCCCCTGCGGGCACGGCACCCGCGCGGGTGAGCAGGTCGGCGAGGCGGTCGGTGACCACCTCCGGGTGTTCCAGCATGACCAGGTGCCCGGCATCGGGGACGAGGACCAGCTCGGCGTCGGGCAGCAGGCCGGCGATGGCCTCGCTGTGCTCGCTGGGCGTCACCAGGTCGTCGAGCCCGGCCAGGACCAGCACCGGCATCTGCCGGAAGCAGGCCAGGGCCTCGGTCTCGTCGTGGTCGGCGAAGGCGGGGTAGTACTCGGCGACGACGTCGATCGGCGTGCTCTCGATCATCCGCTCGGCGAAGCGGGCGACGGCCGGATCGATGTCACGGCCGGAGAAGGAGTACCGCTTGATGACCCCGGCGAACAGGTCGGCGGTGGCCCGCCGCCCCTTCTCCACCAGCTCGGCCTGCTGGCCGAGCGCCTTGAGCACTCCCGGCAGGATGCGCCGGACGGCGTTCACGCCGGCGAGGGGCAGCCCGAAGTTCACCTCGCCGAGCCGCCCGGAGGACGTCCCGACGAAGGCGGTGGCCATGACCCGGTCCCGGATCAGCTCGGGGTACTGGGCGGCGAGCGCCATCACCGTCATACCGCCCATGGAGTGGCCTACCAGCACGATCGGGCCCTCGGGCACGGCCGCGTCGATGACGGCCTTCAGGTCGCGGCCCAGCTGGTCGATGCCGACCGGCACCCGGTCCTGGTTCTGGGCCACCCCGCGCCCGGAGCGGCCGTGGCTGCGCTGGTCCCAGTGCACGGTGCGGACGACGCCGCGCAGCGCGGCGCGCTGGAAGTGCCAGGAGTCCTGGTTGAGGCAGTAGCCGTGGCTGAAGACGACCGTGACGGGCAGCGGCGCCTTGCGCCCGAACAGCCGGCGCCTGCGGGGCGCGGATCCGCCCTCCGGCTCGACGTCGTCGACCTCGTAGTACAGCTCGGTTCCGTCGTCGGCGGCCGCCCGGCCCGGGGTGCCGCGCAGGGTCCCGTACGGGCCCGCGGAGTCCAGTGCCAGCCGGGCCTTGCGCCGCATGCCACGGCCGACGGTCATCCGCTCTATGGCGACGCCCGCGGCCGCGCCCGCGGCGACCACGCCTATCGCGGCGCCGGCGAGGCCGGTCGCCCTGCGCCAGCCGCCGGGCACCGCCGCGGTGGAGGCGACGGCCGCGACGGCCTCCGCAGTGCTCTCGCTCACGTACCGCTCCTCCTCGCCGTCCTGCCCTCGGGCGGACTACCCGCTTCGTCGCCCCTTCACCCGGTCCGTTGCCGAACCGACGTCACCGGCGCTCGGCGCGCGCCGGAGGCGCTGCCGGCGGCGCGAACGCGCCGCTCGTACGCCCCGGCCGGCCGGGCTCCGCGCCGGAACCCGCGCAGCGGGCTCCCGGCGTGGCCGGCGCCCGCCGACCGCGGTCGCCGGCCGGTCTCACCGGTCCCTGTCGTCGTGATGGACGCGCGGGACGCGTGCTCCGATCCGCGTGACGATCTCGTACGCGATCGTGCCGGCGGCCTGGGCCCAGTCCTCGGCGGTGGGCTCCCCCCGGTCGCCGGGCCCGAACAGGACGGCCCGCGCGCCCGGCTCCGGCTCGTCGCCCCCCAGATCGACGACGAACTGGTCCATCGCGATCCGTCCCGCGACGGTACGCCATTTGCCCTCGACGAGCACCGGTCCGGCACCGGACGCGTGCCGGGGCACGCCGTCGCCGTACCCGAGCGGGACGAGGCCGAGGGTGGTCGGGCCGGGCGTGACGTAGTGGTGTCCGTAGCTGACGCCGTGGCCGCCGGGGACGTGCTTGACCAGGGCGAGGGAGGCGGACAGCGTCATCGCCGGGCGCAGTCCGAAGTCGGCGGGGGTGCCGATCTCGGGGCTGGGCGAGATGCCGTACATCGCGATGCCCGGGCGGACCAGGTCGAAGTGTGACTCCGGCAGGGTCAGCGCGGCCGGGGAGTTGGCGATGTGCCGCACCTCGGGGCGCGCGCCCTGCCGCTCCGCGTGGGCGGTCATCTCCCGGAAGAGGGAGAGCTGCGCGGCGACGGAGGGGTGCCCCGGCTCGTCGGCGCAGGCGAAGTGGGACCACAGGCCGGTGACCGTCAGCAGTCCCTCGGCCTGCGCCCGCAGCGCCTCGGCGACGAGCGCGGTCCAGTCCGCACCGGGCTGGCAGCCGTTGCGTCCGAGACCGGTGTCGGCCTTGAGATGCACGCGCGCGGGCCGGGACGCGGTGCGGGCGGCCGCCACGAGCTCCCGCAGCGCCCACATACCGCTGACGGAGACGTCGATGCCGGCCTCGATCGCCTCCCTCCAGGGCCCCCCGGGCGTCCACAGCCAGCACATGACGCGCACGTCGGCGGGCACGCCGGGATCCGCGCGCACCGCCAGGGCCTCCTCGGGCGTGGCCGCGCCCACCCAGGTGGCACCGGCCTCGACCGCCGCACGGGCGCACGGGAGTGCGCCGTGGCCGTACCCGTCGGCCTTCACCACGGCCATGAACGCCGCGCCGGGGGTCCGTGCGCGCAGGGCTCGCACGTTGGCCCGCAGGGCGGCCAGATCGATCTCGGCGCGGGCCCGCAGGGGCGCCGTCCGCCGGCTCTCCACTGTCTCAGTCATAGCGCCCCCAGTGTGTCAGAGGGCCCCGGCGGGCTCCCGGGGGCCGCCTGCGCGCGGGGCCCCGGTACCGCGGCCGGCGAGCGGCGCGGCGGGGGCGGCGTGCGCGACGCAGGTGGACGGGAGGGCGGCGGCCAGGACGCAGGCGGCGAGGCGGCGGACGGCGCGTGTGCTGATCATGCGGTCAGACAAACGTGCCGTCCTGCCGGGCCGGACGCGGCCACGCTGGCAGGTCACCCCGCCGGAGCAGCCACACGCGGCGGCGGCCCGCCGCGGACGGTCCCCACCGGGGAGGCCCCGGGCCGGGCCGCCGCGCGCGGTCCCCCGCCGGGTCGTCCGTCACACGTCCCGCACGTCCCGCCAGGCCCGGGGAATCGCCTCGGCGATGTCGTGCGCGCCCACCGGCGCCCCCACGGCGGCGATCCTGCCGGCCAGCCCGTGCAGATAGGCGGCCGAGCTGCCCGCGTCCCGCGCCGACAGCCCGGCCGCGAGCAGGGATCCCGCCAGCCCGGACAGGACGTCCCCGCTGCCGGCCGTGGCCAGCCACGACGTCCCGGTGGCGTTGACCCGCACCGGCTCCGGGCCCCCGGGGGAGGCGACCAGCGTGGTCGACCCCTTCAGCAGCACCGTCGCCCCGTACCGTTCCGCCAGCTCCCGTGCCGCGGCCAGCCGGGCCCCCTCGACCTCCTCACGTGCGACGCCGAGCAGCGCTGCGGCCTCCCCGGCGTGCGGGGTCATCAGGGTCGGCGCCGTACGGGCGCGGACCGTGTCCCGTTCCGCCAGCCTCAGCCCGTCCGCGTCGACCAGGACGGGGACGTCGGCCGTCAGCACCTCGGCGACGGTGGCCGCGTCGTCCCCGGCCCCCGGCCCGACCACCCAGGCCTGCACCCGCCCCGCGGCCTTCGGCCCCTGGTCGGAGACGAGGGTCTCGGGGAAGCGCGCGATGACCGCCGCGCCCGCCGGCCCGACGTACCGCACGGCGCCGGCGCCGCCCCGCAGCGCCCCCGAGACGGCGAGGACGGCGGCGCCCGGATAGCGCACGGACCCGGCCGCGACCCCGACGACGCCCCGGCGGTACTTGTCGCTCTCCGCCCCCGGCAACGGCAGCAGCCCGGCCACGTCCGCGTGCTGCAGCGCCTCCAACGCGGCGTCCTCGGGCAGCGCCAGGCCGATGTCGACGAGCCGGACCGACCCGGCGTGGTCCCGCGCCGGGTCGATCATCAGGCCCGGCTTGTGCGTGCCGAAGGTGACCGTCAGGTCGGCCCGCAGCGCCGCGCCGTGGACCTCGCCCGTGTCGGCGTCGACCCCGCTGGGCAGGTCGACGGCGACGACAGCGGCCCGCGACCGGTCGGCGGCGTCCGCCAGCGGCACCGCCTCCGGGCGCAGTCCGCCCGTGCCGCCGATCCCGACGATGCCGTCGACGACGAGGTCGGCACGGTCGATGAGCGGCGGGGCGCCCTCGGTCCCGGTGACCGTGCCGCCGGCCCGGCGCAGGGCGGCCAGCCCGGCGGCGTGCGCGCGCCCCGCGTTCAGCAGGACGGCCGTGACCCCGGCGCCGCGGCGGGCGAGCCGGGCACCGGCGTACAGGGCGTCGCCGCCGTTGTCGCCGCTGCCGACGAGCAGCACCACCCGGCTGCCGTAGACCCGCCCGAGCAGGTCGGCACACGCGGCGGCGAGCCCGGCGGCGGCCCGCTGCATCAAAGCGCCCTGAGGGAGCCGGGCCATCAGCTCCCGTTCGGCCGCCCTTACCGTCTCCACGCTGTACGCAGTCCGCATGGCACCGAGTCTTCCCCACGTCCCGCCCGCGACGCGCCGGGACGCGCGCGTCCGCGGGCGGCCCCCTCGGCCCGGCGGCTCCTACCCTTCGGCCACCACCACCGCCGAGGCCACCCCGGCGTCATGGCTGAGGGACACGTGCCAGGACCGCACGCCGAGTTCCGCGGCCCGCGCCGCGACCGTGCCACGCACCCTCAGACGGGGCTGCCCGCTGTCCTCGACGTACACCTCCGCGTCGGTCCAGTGCAGCCCGGCCGGCGCACCGAGCGCCTTGGCCAGGGCCTCCTTGGCGGCGAACCGGGCGGCGAGGGAGGCGACTCCGCGCCGTTCCCCGCCGGGAAGCAGCAGCTCGCCGTCCACGAACAGCCGCCGCGCCAGCCCCGGCGTGCGCTCCAGCGACGCCGCGAACCGCTCGATCTCGGCCACGTCGATACCGACCCCGATGATGCTCATGCCGTGCACCCTACGGCCGGGGTGGAACAGCGGGGCGACGACGACGCAGGGGCGGAAGGGCTCAGGCCGCCGCGAGTTCGCACCAGACGTACTTGCCCCGCGTGCCGTGCCGGGCCAGCGGCTGCCACCCCCACAGGTCGGAGCAGGCCCGCACCAGGGCCAGCCCCCGGCCCTCCTCCGCGCAGGCGCCCGCCTCCCAGGGCACCGGGGGCTCCGGTGGCTCGGGGTCCGCGTCCCACGCCCCGATGCGCAACGTCCCCGGCGGCGCCCAGCGCACCCGCAGCGCGGCCGGGCCCGCGGTGTGGCGTACGGCGTTCGACACCAGCTCCGCCGCCAGCAGTTCGGCGACGTCGACGAGCCCGATCAGCCCGTGCAGCGTGAGGACCAGGCGGAGGGTGCGGCGGCAGACGGTGACGGCGCGCGGGTCGTTCGGGATGTGGAGGGCGTACTCCCACGGCTCGTTCTCGGGCATGCGGGTGACTCCGTTGTGTCGGTGGGGGGCGGGCGGGCCGACGGTGTCATTGCCGCAGCCGTCACGGCAGGACGGAGCGGTGCGCTTCCGGTGGCCCCGGGGACGCGCAGGGTGCGCGTTGCGTGACCGACAGTAGGGACCAAACTTGGTCCCATGCAAGCCGTTGCCGTAATCTCCCCCTCGAACGAGTCATTGGCTCGGGGAAGTTGGGGCCGGGAAGGAAGCCATGCCACGCAGGCAGCAGCCCACCGCACGCCAGCAGCGTCTCGGTGCCGAGTTGCGGAAACTCCGCGAGGCGGCAGGACTCAAGGGACGCGACGCCGCCGCATTGCTCGGGACGGACTCGGCCCAGGTGAGCCAGATCGAGGCCGGCCTCGCGGGCCTGAGCGAGGAGCGGCTCTGCCGCATTGCCGCGCACTACACCTGCTCGGACGAGGAGTTGGTGGAAGCGCTGGCCGCCATGGCCGGCAACCGGACACGCGGCTGGTGGGAGGAGTACCGGGGCCGCCTGCCCACGCCCTATCTGGATCTGGCCGAGCTGGAGCATCACTCCAGCTACCGATGGGACGCGGACTTCCTGCACATCCCGGGACTCCTCCAGACCGAGGAGTACGCCCGGGCGCTCTTCTCCTACGTCAACCCGGAGTTCCCGGCGGAGGAGGTGGATCGGCGGGTGGAACACCGCATGAGGCGCAAGGTCATCATCGAGCGCACGGATCCGATTCCGTACGAGACGGTGATCCACGAAGCAGCACTGCGCATCAACGTCGGCAGCCGCGAGGCAACCCGCGCTCAACTCGCCCGCGTCCTGGAGTTGTCCGAGGCCGACCACGTCACCGTCCGGCTCATCCCCTTCGCCCAGGAGGGGTTCGCCGGGGCCGGGAGCGCCATGGTGTACGCGGGAGGCCCCCTCCCCCGGCTGGACACCGTGGTGCGCGACGGACCCCACGGCACGGTGTTCGTCGACGCTGAGGCCCAACTCGGTCGCTTTCGAACGCTTTTCCGTAAAGTGAGGGCAGCGTCACTCGAACAGGACCGTTCGCGTGACTTCATCCGCAGGCTGGCGAAGGAGCTGTGAGGACCGGCATGAACACCCCCACCTCATGGAAGAAGTCGTCCCACTCCGGCGGAGGAGAAGGCAATGCCTGCGTCGAGATAGCCGAGTCCGGCGCCCACATAGCCATCCGCGACTCGAAATCCCCGGCCGGTGCCGTTCTCACCGTTCCGGCCGGGGCGTTCGCCCGCTTCGTGGGAGCCCTGAAGGAGACTCACTCCACCGTGACGGACTTCGCCAGGTTGCGCGGCTGATCCACCTCGTTGCCGCGCGCGGTGGCCAGCTCGCAGGCGAAGACCTGGAGCGGCACCGTCGCCACCAGGGGCTGCAGCAGCGTCGGCGTGGCCGGGATACGGATGAGGTGGTCGGCGTAGGCGACCACGGCCTCGTCCCCCTCCTCGGCGATCACGATGGTGCGGGCGCCGCGGGCCCGGATCTCCTGGATGTTGGAGACGATCTTGTCGTGGAGGACGGACCGGCCCCGCGGTGACGGCACGACCACCACGACGGGCAGGTCCTCCTCGATCAGCGCGATCGGCCCGTGCTTCAGCTCGCCCGCCGCGAAGCCCTCGGCGTGCATGTACGCGAGCTCCTTGAGCTTCAGCGCGCCCTCCAGGGCGACCGGGTGCCCGACGTGCCGGCCGAGGAAGAGGACGGTGTTCTTGGCGGCCAGGGAGCGGGCCAGCGCCCGCACCGGTTCCATGGTCTCCAGCACCCGCTCGACCGCACCGGAGATCTGCGCGAGGTCGCGGATGACGGCACGGATCTCGTCGCCCCACTGGGTGCCCCGCACCTGGCCCAGGTAGAGGGCGACCAGATAGCAGGCCACGAGCTGGGTCAGGAACGCCTTGGTCGACGCGACGGCGACCTCGGGGCCCGCGTGCGTGTACAGCACCGCGTCCGACTCGCGCGGGATCGTCGAGCCGTTGGTGTTGCAGATGGCGAGCACCTTGGATCCCTGCTCGCGGGCGTGCCGCAGGGCCATCAGCGTGTCCATCGTCTCGCCGGACTGGGAGATGGCGACGACGAGGGTCTGCGGGTCGAGGATGGGGTCGCGGTAGCGGAACTCGCTGGCGAGCTCCACCTCGCACGGGATCCGCGTCCAGTGCTCGATGGCGTACTTGGCGATCAGGCCGGCGTGGAAGGCGGTGCCGCAGGCGACGATGACGACCTTGTCGATCTCGCGCAGCGCCGCCGGTGAGATGCGGACCTCGTCCAGGGTCAGGGAGCCGGAGGTGTCGATGCGGCCCAGCAGGGTGTCGGCGACGGCCTTGGGCTGCTCGGCGATCTCCTTGAGCATGAAGTAGTCGTAGCCGCCCTTCTCGGCGGCCGAGGCGTCCCAGTCGACGTGGTAGGAGCGGACCTCGGCCGGGCTGCCGTCGAAGCCGCTGACCGTCACGCTCTCCCGGCGCAGCTCCACGACCTGGTCCTGGCCCAGCTCGACCGCGGAGCGGGTGTGCTCGATGAAGGCGGCGACGTCGGAGGCGAGGAAGGCCTCGCCGTCGCCGACACCGACCACGAGCGGTGAGTTGCGGCGGGCTCCCACGACCACGTCCGGCTCGTCGGCGTGCACCGCGACCAGCGTGAAGGCGCCCTCCAGCCGCCGGCACACCAGCCGCATCGCCGCGGCGAGGTCGGCGGTCGCCGAGAACTCCTCGGCCAGCAGGTGCGCCACCACCTCGGTGTCCGTCTCCGAGGTCAGTTCGTGGCCCCGCTCGGCGAGTTCGGCCCGCAGGACCGCGAAGTTCTCGATGATGCCGTTGTGGACGACGGCCACCCGGCCCGCGTTGTCCAGGTGGGGGTGGGCGTTGGCGTCGGTCGGACTGCCGTGGGTGGCCCAGCGGGTGTGCCCGATCCCGGTCGTGCCCGTCGGCAGCGGCCGGTCGACGAGCTCCTTCTCCAGGTTGACGAGCTTTCCGGCCTTCCGGGCGGCCGCCAGCCCGCCGTCCGCGAGCACGGCGACGCCGGCCGAGTCGTATCCCCGGTACTCCAGCCGCCTCAGTCCGGCCATCACGACATCGAGCGCCGACTGCGCCCCCACGTATCCCACGATTCCGCACATGGCGGGCAGCCTACGGCCCGTCACCCACCCGAAACCCCGCTTGCGTGCCCGGATTCGGAAATTCCCACGAGGGTACGAACGCCCCGCGAAGCCTGTTTCGCGTCAGGGGCGCCGGGTCGGTGCGGAGAGACCGAAGTCGGCGGACGTCAACCAGCGCCGCATCCGGGTGGCCAGGGGGCGCTCCACGAAACGGTGGGCGAGGTAGGAGAGCACGACGAGTCCGCCGATGGTGACCGCGACCAGCGTCCAGGGGGCGACCCGGTCGCGGTAGTGGTGCAGGACGGCCACGCCGACGACGTCGTGCAGCAGGTACAGCGGGAAGGTCAGCGTCCCGGCGACGGTCAGCCACCGTGAGCGGATCCGGCTGGTCCAGCCGAGCGCGATCGCGCCGACCAGCAGGAAGAACACCGTGACCAGGAGGATCAGCCAGCCGCGCCAGGGAGCCCAGGCCGCCCAGCTGTTGCGGCCTCCGTCCGGGGCCAGCAGGAAGTGCAGGGCCAGCAGCCAGGACATCCCGACGATGCCCCAGAGCAGCGGTGTGGGGTGGAACCGGTGCATGAGGTAGAAGGCCATGCCCGCGATGAAGTAGGGCGCGGAAGGCGGGTTGACCAGGAGCGGGAGCAGCGGGATGTCGGAGGCGCGGGCCAGCGCCACGGCGACCGTCCACATCCCGCAGAAGACCACCACGCGCCGGTGCGTGAGCCCCTTCCACACCAGGACCGCGAAGGCGAGGTAGAAGCACAGCTCCGGCCAGAGCGTCCAGTACACCGGGTCGAGATTGCCCGCGCCCAGCGGTTTCTGAAGCATCGTGAGGTTGGCGAGCAGGTCCCACACCGGGCGGCGCACGAAAGGGAAGCCGAGGGTGTAGACGACGCACGCCGAGACCCCGATCGCGATCCAGTACATCGGATAGAGCCGGGTCACACGGGAGACGAAGAAGGCCCGCGGGGTGCGACCCCACGCGCTCATGCAGATGACGAACCCGCTGATCAGGAAGAACAGGTCGACACCGAGACGGCCGTAGGCGAAGTAGGCGTGCGCCTCGGGGAAGACGTCCTGATAGGGCCTGCCCCAGATCCGCACCACGGTGGACGGCTTCTGGCCGATGAAGTGGAAGAGCGCCACGGACAGGGCCGCGGCGAAGCGCAGTCCGTCCAGCGCCGCCAGCCGCTGCCCGCTCGTCCGGCCGACGGCCGGTGCGGGGGCCGGGGCCGGCAGGACCGCCCGCGCGGCGCCCCCGTCCCCGCCTCTTCCGCCCGTGGGCGCGTCGAGGAGTTCCGTGGTGTCCGCGTGGCTCATTCGCTCACCGTCCGTCGTCGCCTCGTGCGGTGCAGGCCGGCGACCCGCTCGTACGAACGGCAGGCTCGCATCCCCGACCGCCCCGGCGCCTTCCCGAGGCCCGGCGTGTCGGGACTCCGCACAGAACCGGCACCGGACGGTCACCCACCCGGCGCCGGACCCCCACCAGCTGCGCAGTCGCCCGGCGGGACTCCCCCCGGACGACGAGGATCCGGCGCGGCTCCCGCCGGGCGACGACGACCCGGCGGGAACGGCGGCGGGTCAGCCGAGCTTGGCGAGCTGCGCCTGGACGAGCTCCACGGGGAAGTCGAAGTCGTCACCGGTGGCCGCGGCGGCCATGTTCACGGCGGGGAGGTAGGCGAGGGTGGCGCCCTTGCGGACGACGACGCCCTTGACCGGGGCGCGCGTGCCCTCCGCGTCCATGGTCATGGTCACGGCCAGGGCCTCGTCGGCACCCTGGGGGGCGTCGGTCTCGACCACCTTGACGTCCTTCGTCGCGGCGCCGCCGACGGAGAACTCGAAGCCGCCGGCGCACTGGGTCGCGGCCGTGGTCAGCTCCTTCATCGCCTTCTCGGCACCGCCGTCGGCGTAGGACGCCAGCGTCAGCACGACCATCGACTTGTCGAGACCGGAGAGGAACTTCTCCTCCTCGCTCGCACCCGCGGCGGGCTTCTTCGGGTCGCCGATCCACTTGCGCGCGACGGTGGCCGCGGGCTTGCCGACGAAGGTACCGGCCTGGAGCTGGGCCAGCGGCGCGCACTCCGCCTTGGCGGCCTTCACCTTGTCCTGGGCCACCTGGTCCTGCGCCGGCAGCTTCTCCATGATCGTGCCGCTCTTGACGTCCGCCTGCGTCAGCGCGGCCTTCTGCAGCTCGGCCGCGGTGAGCGCCTTCGCGGCGGCGGTGGCCGCGGGAGCGGTGGAAGCGGAGGCGGAAGCTGCGGCGGAGGCGGAGGCGGACGCGCCGGCCCCGGCGGTCTTGCCGTCGCCGGACGTGCCGGCGTCGTCCGAGGAGCCGCCACAGGCAGCGGCCAGCAGGGCGAGGGCGGCGGCGGAGGCGGCGAGAGCGGTGCGGCGCACGGCGGTGGATCTCACAGGTAGGGCTCTTCCTGTCGCGCCCGCGGCGCACACTCGCCGGGGCTTTGCCCGCACTTTACGCACGGCGAGGA
The DNA here is from genome assembly GCF_016921115.1 of Streptomyces actuosus. Classification (GTDB taxonomy): domain Bacteria; phylum Actinomycetota; class Actinomycetes; order Streptomycetales; family Streptomycetaceae; genus Streptomyces; species Streptomyces actuosus_A. The sequence goes on along the minus strand of NZ_JAFFZS010000005.1, from coordinate 95,916 downwards.
CGCACATGATCAGCAGGTCTGGACCTGGTATCGGCTCGTGATGTGACCGTGACACGCCAACCACCGCCGGGGACCGGCACGTGACGGACCCCACCCTGCCGGCCGTGCGAAGTCCGATAACAATGGACTGTGATCTCTCCGGTCTCCTCGATGCCCCGGAGCGCCCACCGGCAGCGGCCGGAGGCGACTCCCTACGTCGACCTCACCCGTGCCGAGTGGAGCGCCCTGCGCGACAAGACGCCGCTGCCGCTGAGCGCGGAGGAGGTGGAGAAGCTGCGCGGCCTGGGCGACGTCATCGACCTCGACGAGGTGCGGGACATCTACCTCCCGCTGTCCCGGCTGCTCAACCTCTACGTCGGCGCCACCGACGGCCTGCGCGGGGCGCTGAACACCTTCCTCGGGGAGCAGGGCTCCCAGTCCGGGACCCCGTTCGTGATAGGGGTCGCCGGATCCGTCGCCGTCGGCAAGTCCACCGTCGCCCGCCTGCTCCAGGCGCTGCTCTCCCGCTGGCCCGAGCACCCGCGGGTCGAACTGGTCACGACGGACGGCTTCCTGCTGCCCACCGAGGAACTCCGGACGCGCGGCCTGATGTCCCGCAAGGGCTTCCCCGAGTCCTACGACCGCCGCGCCCTGACCCGCTTCGTCGCCGACATCAAGGCCGGCAAGGACGAGGTGACCGCACCCGTCTACTCCCACCTCATCTACGACATCGTCCCGGGCGAGAAGCTCTCCGTGCGCCGCCCCGACATCCTCATCGTCGAGGGCCTGAACGTCCTTCAGCCCGCCCTGCCCGGCAAGGACGGCCGGACCCGGGTCGGGCTCGCCGACTACTTCGACTTCAGCGTGTACGTCGACGCCCGCGCCGAGGACATCGAGCGCTGGTACCTCAACCGGTTCCGCAGGCTGCGCGAGACCGCGTTCCAGAACCCGTCGTCGTACTTCCGCAGGTACACGCAGGTCTCCGAGGAGGAAGCCCTCGACTACGCCCGCACCATGTGGCGGACCATCAACAAGCCGAACCTGGTGGAGAACATCGCCCCCACCCGCGGCCGGGCCACGCTGGTGCTGCGCAAGGGCGCCGACCACAAGGTGCAGCGACTGAGCCTGCGCAAGCTCTGACCACCGGCCCTGCTACAACGGGCTCATGCTGCACCTGCGCCTGATCACCCCCGCGGACCGCACCGAGGCGGTGGTGACCCTGCTGGAGAACAGCGTCGGCACCACCAACCTGGCCGTGCTGACCGGCGCCGCCCGCGATCCGGCGGGCGACGTGATCCTGTGCGACGTCGTGCGCGAGGCGGGCGACGAGGTGCTGCGGGAACTGCGTGCGCTCGGCATCCACGAGTGCGGCTCCATCGCCGTGGAGACCGTCGACCTGGAGCTGTCCCAACGGGCCGAGCAGGCCGAGCACGAGGCACCCGGCGAGGGCGCGGACGCGGTGGTGTGGGAGCAGCTGACGGAGGTCACCCACGAGGAGTCGACCTTCAGCATCACCTACGTCGCCTTCCTCACGCTGGCGGTGATGCTCGCCGCCTGCGGTGTGATGCTCGACAACGCCATCCTGATCGTCGGCGCCATGGCCGTCGGCCCGGAGTTCGGACCGCTCGCGGGCATCTGCACCGCCGTGGTGCAACGCGCCCCGCGCCTCGCGGGACGCTCCCTGTACGCGCTGCTCGCCGGGTTCGCCCTGGCGATCGCGCTGACGGTGCTGTTCAGCGTGCTCATGGACGCGGCCGGGCTGTTCCGGGAGATCATGCTGGAACGGCCGCGCTCGAACACGGCGTTCATCTGGAAGCCCGACCGGATGTCCTTCGTCGTGGCCTTCCTCGCGGGCGTCGCGGGAACGCTGTCCCTCACCTCGGCGAAGTCCAGTGCGCTGATCGGCGTGGCGATCTCGGTGACGACCGTCCCCGCGGCCGGCAACGCCGCCGTGGCACTGAGCTACGGCGACCTCGGCCAGACCTACGGTTCGGCGGCCCAACTGCTGGCCAACCTCGGCGGCATCGTGCTCGCGGGCACCCTCACGCTGCTGGCGCAGAAGTGGCTGTGGTCCCGCCGCGGACGCCGGGCGGCAGCCGGACGCGCCCAGCGGCAGGCGTCCTGAGCAGGCCGGGCGAAGTCCACCGCGGTTGCGGCGGCGCCCCGAGGGAGCGCGGGGAACCGCGCGACCTGACAGCGCCACGGTCGACCGACGCCGTACCGCGGCACTTGGAGCGGGGCGCTCGGATCCACTCCACGCCGTCCGCCGCGACGCCGAGCGGTCAGGGGGCGGGGCTGTAGGTGAGGTCCTTGACCGCGTGCGTGAAGGAGTCCTCCACGAACTGCTGGTGCTCGGGATCCACCGTGGGCTCGGACTTCGGGCGCGGTGCCGGGGTCCGGAGCGCCTCGGCGATCTCGGCGGCCCAGTCCCGCCCCGCGGACCCGGACGCCGCCACGGTGGTGCCCCGCGAGTCCGGCGACGCGGCCGAACGGGCCGCGCGCAGAGCGCGCTCCGCCTCCTGCTCGGCCTGCCGCACCGCAGCCTCGAAGGCCGCCGTCTGCTCGGCCCGCCACGCCACCAGGCCCTGGACCCGTGCCTGTTCGGCCACGGCGGCGGCGCCCCGGACGCCCTCGTCACGGATCAGATCCGCACCGCTCCCGCCGGCGGCCGCGGCCGTACCGCACGTCCCGGCCCACACCGCCGCCACCATCAGCGCCGTCACGCGCCTGCCTGCACTCATGTCCCGATGCTCCCCGCTGGCGTCCTCCGCCTCGGCCGATGCCGGGGACACTAGTGCCCGCAGGTCTCCCGGTGATCACGGGCGGGTCGCGTCCACAGCACGCACGGCGCCGCCCGCCCCTCTGGGGGGCGCGACGGCGCCGTGCGGTACGAGCGTGCGGCGGCCGAGTGCCGGCCTGCGGACGTGGATCAGCCGAGCGCCGACTTCACCGCGTCGGCCAGCTGCCCGGCCACCGACCGGGCCTGGTCGATGTCGGCGGCCTCCACCATCACCCGGACCAGCGGCTCCGTGCCGGAGGGGCGCAGCAGCACCCGGCCGGTCGCGCCCAGCTCCCGCTCCGCCTCGGCGACGGCGGCGGCCACGTCGGCCGACTCGCCGACCCGCGCCTTGTCCACGTCGGGGACGTTGATCAGCACCTGCGGCAGCCGCTCCATCACGGACGCCAGCTCCCGCAGCGTCCGTCCGGTCTGCGCGACCCGCGCCGCGAGCATGAGGCCGGTGAGGGTGCCGTCGCCGGTCGTGGCGTGGTCCAGGATGATGACGTGCCCGGACTGCTCACCGCCGAGGGCGTAGCCGTGCTGCTTCATCTCCTCCAGCACGTACCGGTCGCCGACCCCGGTCTGGACGAGCTTCAGGCCCTCCCGCTCCAGGGCGAGCTTGAAGCCGAGGTTGGACATGACGGTCGCGACGACGGTTCCGGCCCGCAGGACGGACCGCTCCCGCATCGCCAGCGCGAGTACGGCGAGGATCTGGTCGCCGTCGATCTCCTCGCCGGTGTGGTCCACGGCGAGGCAGCGGTCGGCGTCGCCGTCGTGGGCGATGCCGAGGTGGGCGCCGTGCGCGACGACCGCGGCCTTCAGCTGGCCGAGGTGGGTCGATCCGCAGCCGTCGTTGATGTTGAGCCCGTCCGGCTCCGCACCGATCGTGATGATCTCGGCGCCGGCCCGCGAGAACGCCTCCGGGGAGACGCGGGCGGCGGCGCCGTGCGCCTCGTCGAGGACGATCTTCAGTCCGTCGAGGCGGTTCGGCAGGACACCGACGAGGTGGGCGACGTACCGGTCGAAGCCCTCGGTGTAGTCGCGTACGCGTCCCACGCCGGCGCCGGTCGGGCGCTCCCACGGCTCGCCGCGGCGGTGCTCCTCGTACACGGACTCGATCCGGTCCTCCAGCTCGTCGGCGAGCTTGTGGCCGCCGCGGGCGAAGAACTTGACGCCGTTGTCGGGCATCGCGTTGTGGCTGGCGGAGAGCATGACGCCGAGGTCCGCGCCGAGCACGCCGGTCAGGTAGGCCACCGCGGGCGTCGGCAGCACGCCGACCCGCAGGACGTCCACGCCCGCGCTCGCCAGGCCCGCGACCACGGCTGCCTCCAGGAACTCCCCGGACGCACGCGGGTCCCGTCCGACCACGGCGGTCGGCCTGTGGCCCTCGAAAGTGCCCGCCTCGGCCAGTACGTGTGCCGCCGCGACGGACAGTCCGAGTGCCATCTCGGCCGTCAGATCCGCGTTGGCGACACCGCGCACGCCGTCCGTGCCGAAGAGTCGTCCCACGTGTCCTCCTACAGGAAGCGTCAGTCACGGTCGCCCGTGCGGGTGCGGCCCGTGCACAGGGGTCCCGTTCCGGGCCTGCACGGCCCGGAGATCCGATCACACAAGCAGCTCAACATCTTGTGCCGTTATACGCCCGAAGGCGGTGATACACGAACGCCCCGGCGGCACACTGGCGTGCCGCCGGGGCGTTCGGAGTACGCAGGGGAATCAGGATACGAGGTGTCGGCTCCGGATCCCCGAGAACGTACGAGCAGGCAGCGAAGCTTTAGCGCTTGCTGTACTGCGGAGCCTTGCGGGCCTTCTTCAGACCGGCCTTCTTGCGCTCGACCGCACGGTCGTCGCGCTTCAGGAAGCCGGCCTTCTTCAGCGGGCCGCGGTTGTTGTCCACGTCCGCCTCGTTCAGGGCGCGGGCGACACCGAGACGCAGCGCGCCGGCCTGGCCGGAGACACCGCCGCCGGAGATGCGGGCGACGACGTCGTAGCGGCCTTCGAGCTCGAGCACCTTGAAGGGCTCGTTCACTTCCTGCTGGTGCACCTTGTTCGGGAAGTACTCCTCGAGGGTGCGACCGTTGATCTTCCACTTGCCGGTGCCCGGAACGATCCGGACACGGGCGATGGCCTCCTTGCGGCGGCCCAGGCCGGCGGCCGGCTGGGGCTCACCGAAGGCGGAGGCGAGGGACTCCGAGGTGTACTCACCCTCGACGGGGACCTCGGACTCGGTGGTGTAGCTGTCGATGTCAAGCTCTTCGAGCGGCTGCTCGGCAGTGGTCTCGGCCACGATTCTCCTCAGATTCTCTTCAGTCTTAGGGGGTGGCCGGACTTACTGCGCGACCTGGGTGATCTCGAACGGCACCGGCTGCTGCGCAGCGTGCGGGTGCTGGTCACCCTTGTAGACCTTCAGCTTCGAGAGCATCTGACGGCCCAGGGAGTTCTTGGGGAGCATGCCCTTGACGGCCTTCTCGACGGCCTTCTCGGGGTTCTTCTCGAGCAGCTCGTCGTAGCGGACGGAGCGCAGACCGCCCGGGTAACCGGAGTGGCGGTACGCCATCTTCTGGGTCCGCTTGTTGCCGGAGAGGTGCACCTTGTCGGCGTTGATGATGATGACGAAGTCACCAGCGTCGACGTGCGGCGCGTAGATCGGCTTGTGCTTGCCCCGCAGAAGGGTGGCGGCGGTCGTGGCGAGACGACCCAGGACGACGTCCTGAGCGTCGATGACGTGCCACTGGCGCGTCACATCGCCGGGCTTGGGGCTGTACGTACGCACGGTTCGTAGCCTTCGCTTCGAGTGAATGGTCCTGAACAGGTCACCGAAACGATCACGACAGCCTCGATCGCACGGCGGCGACGCATACCGCAAGCGTGGGATCGCTGGTCATCGGCCCGGTGGACCGGTGTAAGGGCCCGTCCCGTGAGAATGAGCAAGCCAATACACAACGAACAAGCAGAATACCGGGGCACCCCTGAGGGGTCAAAACGGCCCCTCACCACGCACGGCGCCGGCCCGTTCGCCGCCCCGGGCGGACGGCAGGGCCGCACCCTCGGTGCCGCGCGGCCGGCGCTGTCGTCCGGCCCGGGCATGACGAATCCGGCCGCCGGTCTAGGATGCGCCCCATGAGCTTTGGGCAGGGGGGACCTCAGCAGTCCCAGTGGGATCCCTGGAAACCGCAGTCCCAGCAGGGCTGGAGCGGCGAGGGCACCGGCGACACACCGGACTGGGCGGCACTCGCCGAGGCGTCCGAGGCGCGCGCGAAACGGCGGCGGATGCTGTTCGTCGGCGGCGGCGTGGTCGCCACACTGGCCGTCGGCGCGGCCGTCGCCGTGGCCGTGGTGTCCGCGAACGGCAGCTCGGGCCCCGACGACCCGGTCGCCCTTCCGTCCACCGCGTCCCTGCCCAGCGAGACGGCCACCGCGCCCTCCTTCGAACCGACCAGCGCGCCGCCGCCGCTGGACCCGAAGGACTTCGTCTCCAGCAAGCAGAAGGACACCGCGCCGCTCTCCCCCGCCCTCCTCTTCCCGGGCACGCAGCTGACCGTCGGCTCCACGGTCTACAAGAAGGGCCCGGAGGCCGACACCGCGAAGTGCGCCACGGCGGCCGGGGGCACCCTGCCGAAGGTGCTCACCGCCAACGGCTGCACCCGCCTGATACGCGTCACCTACACCGTCGACGGCATCGCGTCGACCGTCGGCGTGGCCGTGTTCGACACCGAGGCGCAGGCCCTGAAGGCCAAGAAGCAGGCCGACACCAAGAGCATCGTGACAGCGCTGTCCGGCAAGGGCGTGAAGAACTTCTGCAACGGCGCCGTGTGCCGCTCCACCACCAACGCCTACGGCCGCTACGCCTACTTCACGCTCTCGGGCTTCACCAGCGGCAAGGACGTGACGGCGAAGGACGCCGAGGTCTTCGGCACCGGCGACGACCTCGCCGACTTCGCCTTCCGCCAGATCCGCCGCCGTGGCGAGGCCCAGGCGTCGGCGGCGGCCCAGCAGTAGGGCCGGGACCGACGCCCACGCGGCCCGACGGCGCCGCGCCCCGGCACCGGCTGCGAGGCGGGCCCGGCGGCCGGCACCGCGGCGTGCGGGAGCACGGCGCGGCGCCGCGGACCGCGGGCGGTACCCCGCGCACGGCGCGGCGCCGCGGACCGCGGGCGGTACCCCGCGCACGGCCCGGCGCACCGCTCGCTCAGCAGCAGCCCCCGCGCGGCGGCAGCGACCGCTTGTTCCGGGCCTCACGGCTCCGCGCGGCCAGCAGGCCGTCGGCCGGGTAGCCGACCTCCTCCAGCGTCAACCCGTGCGGCCGTACGACGTGCACGGCCGAGTCCCGCACACCCGCCGCGAGCACCTTGCCCGGCCACTCCGGCCCCCGGTGCCCGTCGCCGACGAACAGCAGGGCGCCGATCAGCGAGCGGACCATGTTGTGGCAGAAGGCGTCGGCCCGCACGGTCGCCGTGACGATCCCGTCGCCTCCGCGTTCCAGGCTCAGCTCCTGCAGCGTGCGGATGGTGGTGGCGCCTTCCCGCTTCTTGCAGTACGCGGCGAAGTCGTGCTCGCCGAGCAGGTGCCGGGCCGCCTCGTTCATGGCGTCCACGTCGAGCGGCCAGTCGTGCCACAGCACGTGGTTGCGCAGCAGCGGATCCACGCCCCCCGGGTTGTCGGTGACCCGGTAGGCGTAGCGGCGCCAGATCGCCGAGAACCGGGCGTCGAAGCCGCCCGGCGCCTCGCGCAGCGCCCACACCCGCACGTCCCGGTCCAGCCGCCCGGCGAGCCGCTTGAGCAGTTTCTCCTTGTGCTCGGCCCACACGTCGCGCGGCAGATCGACGTGCGCCACCTGGCCCCGCGCGTGCACCCCGGCGTCGGTCCGCCCGGCGACCGTCAGCTCGTACGTCTGCGGGGACCGGGTCACCGTGCGCAGTGCGTCCTCGATCTCGCCCTGCACGGTCCGCTTCCCGCCGGCCTGCTTGGCCCAGCCGTGGAAGGCGGTGCCGTCGTAGGCCAGGTCGAGGCGGATGCGGACATGCCCGGGCTGTACTTCGTCACTCACACCGGAATCCTCTCAGGTACGCGAAAGCGGGCCCGCCCGGAAGGGGCGGACCCGCTCAGCGCGAGGCGTGACCTCAGGCGTCCTTGGACTCCTCGGCGGCGGCCTCCTCGGCCGGAGCCTCGGTGGTCTCCTCCGCCTTGGCCTCCTCGGCCTCCTTGACCGCACGCTGGGTGGCGGCCTCGGCCTCACCGACGGCCTTCTGCTGCACCGTCAGCGCCTCGACCAGCTCGATGACCGCCATGGGCGCGTTGTCGCCACGACGGTTGCCGATCTTGGTGATGCGGGTGTAGCCACCCGGCCGGTTCTCGTAACGCGGGCCGATCTCGGTGAAGAGCGTGTGGACGATGCCCTTGTCCGTGATGACCTGGAGCACCTGGCGGCGGTTGTGAAGGTCGCCCTTCTTCGCCTTGGTGATCAGACGCTCCGCGTACGGGCGCAGGCGGCGGGCCTTCGCCTCGGTGGTGGTGATGCGGCCGTGCTCGAAGAGGCTCTTCGCCAGGTTCGCGAGGAGCAGCTTCTCGTGCGCGGCGCTGCCGCCCAGACGGGCACCCTTGGTGGGCTTCGGCATGGTTCTTCTCCTGTGGGTCTGCCCCGGCCGTATCAGGTACCGGAGTCAGTATCCGAGCAGGCGGTCGCCTGTCGGAGATCCGGGATCATCCCCGAGGGGACGATCCCGGAAAGAGTGCGGACCGCGGTCCCGAGCCGTCAGTACTGCTCGGTCTCGACGAATCCGGCGTCCGCGTCGTCGTCGGCGCCGAAGGCGTCGGCGGCGGCGGTCGGGTCGAATCCGGGCGGGCTGTCCTTCAGGGCCAGGCCCATGCCGGCCAGCTTCGCCTTGACCTCGTCGATGGACTTCGCACCGAAGTTGCGGATGTCCAGGAGGTCGGCCTCGGAGCGGGCGACGAGCTCACCCACGGAGTGGATGCCCTCACGCTTGAGGCAGTTGTAGGAGCGGACCGTGAGCTCCAGCTCCTCGATCGGCAGCGCCAGGTCGGCGGCGAGGGCGGCGTCCGTCGGGGACGGACCCATGTCGATGCCCTCGGCGTCGATGTTCAGCTCGCGGGCGAGACCGAACAGCTCGACCAGGGTCTTGCCGGCGGAGGCCATGGCGTCACGCGGACGCATCGCCTGCTTGGTCTCGACGTCGACGATCAGCTTGTCGAAGTCGGTGCGCTGCTCGACACGGGTCGCCTCGACCTTGTAGGTGACCTTGAGAACCGGCGAGTAGATGGAGTCGACCGGGATCCGGCCGATCTCCTGGCCCACCTGCTTGTTCTGCACGGCGGAGACGTAGCCGCGACCGCGCTCGACGGTCAGCTCCATCTCCAGCTTGCCCTTGCCGTTGAGCGTGGCGAGGACGAGGTCGGGGTTGTGCACCTCGACACCGGCCGGGGGCGCGATGTCGGCGGCGGTGACGAGACCCGGGCCCTGCTTGCGCAGGTACATCACGACCGGCTCGTCGTGCTCGGAGGAGACGACCAGCTGCTTGATGTTGAGGATGAGGTCGGTGACGTCCTCCTTGACGCCCGGCACGGTGGTGAACTCGTGCAGAACGCCGTCGATGCGGATGGACGTGACCGCCGCACCCGGGATCGAGGAGAGGAGCGTACGACGCAGGGAGTTGCCGAGGGTGTAGCCGAAGCCCGGCTCCAGCGGCTCGATCACGAACCGGGAGCGGAACTCGTCGACGACCTCTTCGGTCAACGAGGGACGCTGAGCGATCAGCATGTGTGGATCAGATCCTTCAGTCGTGGACGCCCGCTATATGACGCCCGACGGAACCCGTGCCCGAGAAGCACGGGGGTACTGCAAGGGTACGGGCGGCACGCCCCGCTGGGGACGTACCGCCCGGAAAAGCGGTACGGCCCGCGAGGGAGTACCGCCCCGAAAAGCCCTGAGGCAGCCGTGCGTCAGACGCGGCGGCGCTTCGGCGGGCGGCAGCCGTTGTGCGGGGTCGGGGTGACGTCCTGGATGGAGCCGACCTCGAGGCCCGTGGCCTGCAGGGAGCGGATCGCGGTCTCACGGCCGGAGCCCGGACCCTTGACGAACACGTCGACCTTGCGCATGCCGTGCTCCTGGGCACGGCGGGCAGCCGACTCGGCGGCCATCTGCGCGGCGAACGGCGTGGACTTCCGGGAGCCCTTGAAGCCGACGTGGCCGGCGGAGGCCCAGGAGATCACGTTGCCGGACGGGTCCGTGATCGACACGATCGTGTTGTTGAACGTGCTCTTGATGTGCGCGTGGCCGTGAGCGACGTTCTTCTTTTCCTTGCGGCGCACCTTCTTGGCAGCGCCCTGACGTCCCTTGGGGGGCATGTCTTAACTCCTGAGGAGGTGGTCGGTCCTACAGCGAAGACCGTGGACAGGTGTCCGCTGCGGACTACTTCTTGCCCGGCTTCTTCTTGCCGGCGATGGCGCGACGCGGGCCCTTGCGGGTACGAGCGTTGGTGCTGGTGCGCTGACCGCGGACGGGCAGACCGCGGCGGTGCCGCAGACCCTGGTAGCAGCCGATCTCCACCTTGCGGCGGATGTCGGCCTGGATCTCGCGACGGAGGTCACCCTCGGTCCTGATGTTGTTGTCGACGTACTCGCGGATCGCGACGAGCTGCTCCTCGGAGAGGTCGCGGACGCGGGTGTTCGGGTCGACGCCGGTGGCAGCCAGCGTCTGCTGCGAAAGGGTCCGGCCGATGCCGAACACGTAGGTGAGGGCGACCTCCACGCGCTTTTCGCGCGGGATGTCGACACCGGAAACGCGTGCCATTCAATGGCTCCTGGTGATCTTCGGAGGTCTTCCGCAGAGCCGGTTCCCAGCCGCCGTGTCAGGTACGGACTGGGTCCCCGGCCTCCGAGCCGGGGGTGTCGAGTCGTCGGAGACGGCTCGGGCCCTGCGTATGTACATATTCAGCTCGCGTCGCGCGAAGTCTCTGCCACAGAGGTGCAGAGGGTGTGGTCGTGCGTCAGCCCTGGCGCTGCTTGTGGCGCGGGTTCTCGCAGATGACCATGACCCGACCGTGGCGGCGGATCACCCTGCACTTGTCGCAGATCTTCTTGACGCTCGGCTTGACCTTCATGGGATGTGAGGTTCTCCGGGTCAGTTGCCGGCAGCCCCGCGACAGGCGCGGAACGTGGGCAAGATCTACTTGTAGCGGTAGACGATCCGGCCACGCGTCAGGTCGTACGGAGACAACTCCACCACGACCCGGTCGTCAGGGAGGATGCGGATGTAGTGCATGCGCATCTTGCCGCTGATGTGTGCCAGGACCTGGTGGCCGTTCTGGAGCTCGACCTTGAACATGGCGTTCGGCAGAGACTCGACGACAGTGCCCTCGATCTCGATGGCACCTTGCTTCTTGGCCACGCTTCGCCCTTCGAATCGACTACCTTGATCGACTCTGGCGTGCACCGTTGGTGAGCATGCGGACATGCGGGTGCACAAGAGCCGACGAGTCAGTCTACGTCAGCGCACCCGGAAACACGAATTGAGAAAGTGTGCCCAGCGGACGAGATCGTCATGCCGATCGTCACGCAAGGGGATCCGGCGCCGTGGTGACGCCGTACTCGGCGAGCTTCGCCCGGCCCCCGTCGGGGGCGGTCAGCACCAGCGGGCCCTGCTCGGTGAGGGCGACGGAGTGCTCCCAGTGCGAGGACCAGGTGCCGTCGGTCGTGATGACCGTCCAGTCGTCCTCCAGGACCTCCGTGCGCGGCGTGCCGAGGGAGACCATCGGCTCGATGGCCAGGCAGAACCCGGGGACCAGCTTCGGGCCCTTGCCCCTCCTGCGGTCCACGTAGTTCAGCAGGTGCGGGTCCATGTGCATCTCGGTGCCGATGCCGTGGCCGCCGTAGTCCTCGATGATGCCGTAGCGTCCGCCGCCCGGCTTGGGCTGGCGGCGGATGTAGGTCTCGACCGCCCGGGAGATGTCGACCAGGCGGTTGCCCTGCTTCATGGCGGCGATGCCGGCCCACATCGACTCCTCGGTCACCCGGGAGAGCTCGATCAGCTCCGGGGCGTGGCCCGAGCCGACGAAGGCCGTGTACGCGGCGTCGCCGTGCCAGCCGTCGACGATCGCGCCGCAGTCGATGGAGATGACGTCGCCGTCCTTGAGCACGACGTCCTCGGACGGGATGCCGTGGACGACCACCTCGTTCACGGAGGTGCAGATCGTCGCCGGGAAGCCGCCGTAGCCGAGGAAGTTCGACTTCGCGCCGTGCTCGGCGAGGACCTTGCGGGCGACCTCGTCCAGGTCCTTCGTCGTGGCACCGGGCACCGCGACCTCGCGGGTGGCCGCGTGGATGGCGGCGACGACCAGGCCCGCCGCCCGCATCTTCGCGATCTGCTCGGGCGTCTTGATCTGCACCATGGGAAGCCTGCGCTCTCCGTCACTCACGTCAACCGGTCACCTGCACGCACACGCGTGCCTGTACAACACTACGGCCGTGGCGTCCCTGGGGACGCCACGGCCGGAAAGCCTGACGGCGGCCACTGCCTACTTGCCGTCGTCCTCGCGCTTCAGCGCCCCCAGAGCCCGCTCGGTGACCTCGTCCACCGGGCCCATCGCCGAGATCGTCACCACGAGGCCCTGGGCCTTGTAGTAGTCGATGATCGGCTCGGTCTGCGTGTGGTAGACCTCCAGCCGCTTGCGGACGGTCTCCTCGGAGTCGTCGTCGCGCTGGTAGAGCTCGCCCCCGCAGACGTCGCAGACGCCGGCCTCGGCCGGCTTCTTGTACGTCTCGTGGAAGACGTGCGAGCCGTCGTTGCGGCAGATGCGCCGGCCGGCGATCCGCTTGACGACCTCCTCCTCGGGGGCCTCCAGGTCGAGCACCGCGTCGAGCTTCATGTTCTCGGTGGTCAGCAGCTCGTCCAGCGCCTCCGCCTGCGAGACGTTGCGCGGGAAGCCGTCGAGCAGGAAGCCGTTCTCGGCGTCGGGCTGCTCCATGCGGTCCTTGGCCATCGCGATGGTCACCTCGTCCGGGACGAGGTTTCCGGCGTCCATGTAGGACTTCGCAAGCTTCCCGAGCTCCGTCTGCTGGCTGATGTTGGCGCGGAACAGGTCGCCCGTGGAGATGTGCGGCACGCGCAGCTTCTCGGCCAGGCGCGTGGCCTGCGTACCCTTACCGGCACCGGGCGGCCCGACGAGGACGATTCGCATCAGCGGAGGAACCCTTCGTAATTGCGCTGCTGAAGCTGGCTCTCGATCTGCTTCACCGTCTCGAGGCCGACACCCACGATGATCAGGATGCTGGTCCCGCCGAACGGGAAGTTCTGGCTCGCGTTGAAGCCGACCAACGCCATTGTCGGTACGAGAGCGATCAGGCCCAGATACAGCGAACCCGGCCAGGTGATCCGGTTGAGCACGTAGGAGAGGTACTCAGCGGTCGGTCGGCCAGCCCGGATGCCCGGGATGAAGCCACCATACTTCTTCATGTTGTCGGCGACTTCCTCGGGGTTGAAGGAGATCGCCACGTAGAAGAACGCGAAGAAAACGATGAGCAAGAAGTACAGAGTGATGTAGATCGGGTGGCTGCCCTTGGTCAGGTTGGCAGTGATCCACTGCTTCCACTCGGAGTTGCCACCGGAGAACTGCGCGACCAGCGCCGGGATGTAGAGCAGCGACGAGGCGAAGATGACCGGGATCACACCCGCCTGGTTCACCTTGAGCGGGATGTAGGTGGACGTGCCGCCGTAGGAACGGCGCCCGATCATCCGCTTCGCGTACTGCACGGGAATGCGGCGCTGGGCCTGCTCGACGAAGACCACCAGTCCCACCATGGCCAGGCCGACGGCGATGACGGTGCCGAACTCGATCCAGCCGTCCGCCAGGTTGCCCTGCTTCTTGATGGCCCACAGGGCGGACGGGAAGGTGGCGGCGATCGAGATGAACATCAGGATCGACATGCCGTTGCCGATACCGCGGTCGGTGATCAGCTCGCCGAGCCACATCACGACGGCCGTACCGGCGGTCATGCAGATGACCATGACGATCGTGGCGAAGATCGAGCGGTTCGGGACGATCTGCGAGCCGACCGTGCAACCGGAGAAGAGCGCGCCGCTGCGGGCGGTGGCCACCAGGCCGGTGCCCTGGAGGATGGCGAGCGCCACCGTCAGGTACCGCGTGTACTGGGTGATCTTCGCCGTACCGGTCTGGCCCTCCTTCTTCAGGGCCTCCAGGCGCGGGATCACCACGGTCAGCAGCTGCAGGATGATGCTCGCCGTGATGTACGGCATGATGCCCAGCGCGAAGACCGTGATCTGCAGCAGCGCACCGCCGCTGAACATGTTGACGAGGCCGAAGAGCCCCTGGTTGCCGGACGCCTCGTCCACGCACTGCTGGACGGACTTGTAGTCGACACCCGGGATCGGAACGTGGGTACCGGCCCGGTAGACCACGATGATGCCGAACGTGAAGAGCAGCTTCTTGCGCAGGTCGGGCGTCCTGAACGCCCGGGCGAACGCGGTGAGCACGGTGCCTCCTGCGACCCCCGCGCGTGCGCACGTGAGGTAGATGGCTAAGGTGATTGACGGTTTGGTGAAAGAGGTTACGGCATGGCGACACGGCGCCGGGCGCCGACAGCACAGCCTACCCATATCGCGGACCGAACGGGATGCCGCCCTGCCCCCGGCGGCCGGGCGCCCCGGAGAACGGCCGGTGACCCACGGCAACGGGCCCCGGAGGGGGCGGCGGGCTCGGCGCCCCCGCCCCGTCCGGGGCCCTGTCGTCATACGCCGCGCCCGCGACCGCAGGTCACCGATGAGTGTGAACGGTCACGGACAGGGGCCGCACGGTGAGGTGACCGGCCGCGCGGCATCGGCCTACTCGTTGAACCACTCCGAGAACTTGCAGGGCTCGCCCTTGCCGTTCCAGCAGATCTCCATCTTGTAGCTGGCGAGATTGCCGATGTTGTACCCCTTCTTGTCGCAGCCGGCGTCGCCGCCGTCGTCGATCCGCATCGCCACGGACACCAGTCCGCTGAGGTTCCTCACCCACAGCGTGCCGGTGACGCCGTGGCCGTCCTTCTTGGTGTCGCAGATCTTGAAGACGTCCCCGTCGTCGATGAACTTCATGTACCCGCGGCCGTGGCCGAGGGAGATCGTCTTGTTGGACGTGGCCATGGCCGGCGTAGCCGCCGTCACCATCATGGCCGTGGCGGCCGCGGCCACCGTGCCCAGGCGGGTGAGCTTGGTCCTGGTCATCGCATTTCCCCTTCTGCTGGGTCGTGGTCGACCCCCGTAGACAGCAGAAATCGCCGCAGCGCCTGGTCGGTTACGTGGCGTAGCGGCGATCAAGGGGAACACTAGTTCACCCGAGCGTCATGATCAAGATTTTTCAAAGTCATCCGGCCGACACCAACTCCGCGGTGGGGGGCAGCAGTTGAAGCCTGCCGGCCCCACAGACGGGCTCAGCCCCACTCCGCCGGGGCAGAGTGGGGCTGAGTGCGGCCGACCTCGGGCCTCCGTCTCGACGGGCGTCTCGCGCCTCAGACGAGCTCGGTGACCGTTCCACCGGCAGCGGTGATCTTCTCCTTGGCGGAGCCGGAGACGGCGTCGACCGTCACCTGCAGCGCCACGGAGATCTCGCCCTGGCCGAGGACCTTGACGAGCGCGTTCTTGCGAACGGCACCCTTGGCCACCAGACCCTCGACGGTGACCTCGCCACCCTCGGGGTAGAGGGCGGCCAGCTTGTCGAGGTTCACGACCTGGTACTCGGTCTTGAACGGGTTCTTGAAGCCCTTCAGCTTCGGGAGGCGCATGTGGAGGGGCATCTGCCCACCCTCGAAGCGCTCCGGAACCTGGTAGCGGGCCTTGGTGCCCTTGGTACCACGACCGGCCGTCTTACCCTTCGACGCCTCACCACGACCCACACGGGTCTTGGCGGTCTTGGCGCCCGGGGCGGGACGGAGGTTGTGGATCTTGAGCGGGTTCTGCTCCGCCATGATCAGTCGACCTCCTCGACCGTCACGAGGTGGCGGACGGTGTGCACCATGCCGCGGAACTCGGGGCGGTCCTCCTTGACGACCACGGTGTTGATCCCCTTGAGACCAAGCGACCGCAGGGTGTCACGGTGGTTCTGCTTGCTGCCGATGTAGGACTTGACCTGCGTGATCTTGAGCTGCGCCACGATTACGCACCCGCCCCGGCACGCGCACGCAGCAGGGCCGCGGGGGCCACGTCCTCCAGGGGCAGACCACGGCGGGCCGCGATCTCCTCGGGACGCTGCAGGCCCTTCAGGGCCTCCACGGTCGCGTGCACGATGTTGATGGCGTTGTCGGAGCCGAGCGACTTCGACAGCACGTCGTGGATACCGGCGCACTCGAGCACGGCACGCACCGGACCACCGGCGATCACACCGGTACCCGGGGACGCCGGCTTGAGCAGCACGACGCCGGCAGCCTTCTCACCCTGGATGGGGTGCGGGATGGTGCCCTGGATCCGGGGGACCTTGAAGAAGTGCTTCTTGGCCTCCTCAACGCCCTTGGCGATGGCGGCCGGCACCTCCTTGGCCTTGCCGTAACCGACACCCACGGTGCCGTCACCGTCGCCCACCACGACCAGCGCGGTGAAGCTGAAGCGACGACCACCCTTCACAACCTTGGCGACGCGGTTGATCGCGACGACGCGCTCAACGTACGCGGTCTTCTCGGCGGCAGCAGCGCCGCCGTCACGGCCCTTCCGGTCCCGCCGCTCGCCGCCACCGGCACCGCCTCCGCGGCGCTGGGGTCCAGCCATTGGATTACCTCTCTCTTTCCGCTAGCTACAAGCGGCTCAGAACTTGAGCCCGGCCTCGCGGGCGGCGTCCGCCAGGGCGGCGATGCGCCCGGCGTACTGGTTGCCACCACGGTCGAACACGACGGCCTCGACACCGGCGGCCTTGGCACGCTCGGCGACCAGGGCACCGACCTGCTTGGCCTGCGCGGACTTGTCGGACTCGCCACCACGGATCGACGCGTCCAGCGTGGACGCCGACGCCAGGGTGTGGCCCTTCAGGTCGTCGATCACCTGCGCCACGATGTGGCGGTTGGAGCGGGTCACGACGAGACGGGGGCGCTCCGCCGTACCCGAGATCCGCTTGCGGATCCGGATGTGGCGGCGCTTGATCGCGGCGCGCTTGTAGGCGTCGCCCTTGAGGATCTTCTGCCCGTATGCCATGGCTTACTTACCCGCCTTTCCGACCTTGCGGCGGATGACTTCGCCCTCGTACTTGACGCCCTTGGCCTTGTACGGGTCGGGCTTGCGCAGCTTGCGGATGTTGGCCGCAACCTCGCCGACCTTCTGCTTGTCGATGCCCTCGACCGAGAAACGGGTCGGGGTCTCCACCTTGAAGGTGATGCCCTCAGGGGCCTCGACCAGGATCGGGTGGCTGTAGCCGAGCGCGAACTCGAGGTTCGAGCCCTTGGCGGTCACGCGGTAACCGACACCACTGATCTCGAGCTTCTTCACGTAACCCAGGGTCACGCCGGTGATCATGTTCGCCACCAGCGTGCGGGACAGGCCGTGCAGGGCCTTGCTCTGACGCTCGTCGTTGGGGCGGGTCACCTGCAGGGTGCCGTCCTCGCCCTTGGCGATGTCGATCGGCGCCGAGACGGTGTGGGTCAGCGCGCCCTTGGGGCCCTTGACCGAGACCGTACGGCCGTCGATGGTGACGTCCACGCCGGCGGGAACCGCGATGGGGAGCTTGCCGATGCGCGACATAGCTGTTTCCTCCGTTCCCTTCTGCTACCAGACGTAGGCGAGGACTTCCCCACCCACGCCCTTCTTGCCGGCCTGCTTGTCGGTGAGGAGCCCGTGCGACGTGGAGATGATCGCCACGCCCAGGCCGCCGAGCACCTTCGGCAGGTTGGTGGACTTCGCGTAGACCCGGAGACCGGGCTTGGAGATCCGCTTGATGCCCGCAATGGAGCGCTCACGGTTGGGGCCGAACTTCAGCTCCAGGACGAGGTTCTTGCCGACCTCGGCGTCCTCGACCTTCCAGCCCGTGATGAAGCCCTCCTGCTGGAGGATCTCCGCGATGTGAGACTTGATCTTCGAGTGCGGCATCGCCACGGAGTCGTGGTACGCCGAGTTCGCGTTCCGCAGACGCGTGAGCATGTCTGCGATCGGATCAGTCATGGTCATGAATTGGCCTGTGGCCTTTCTCGCCGGGGTTTCCTATATGCGCCATCCCTCTCCCCGTACAGGGACGGGACGGGTGCGGCGCGGGGACCTACGGCGTAGTAAGCAATTACTGGCGGACTAGTCCGCGTGCGTTCGGGGCGGCAGAGGCCCAACCCTCCCAGCCTACGCCATGAGGGTGGGAGCCCCTGCCGTCCCGGTTGCTTACCGAGAGGTCCAGGTGTTCCGTTCCAACCGGCCCGCCCGACAGGCCGCCCTCAAAGGGCGGTGGTCGGGCGACGGTTGGGCGGGACTACCAGGAGCTCTTGGTCACGCCCGGCAGCTCGCCGCGGTGAGCCATCTCACGAAGGCACACGCGGCAGAGGCCGAACTTGCGGTACACGGAGTGCGGACGGCCGCAGCGCTGGCAGCGGGTGTAGCCACGCACACCGAACTTGGGCTTGCGAGCAGCCTTCGCGATGAGAGCCTTCTTCGCCATCTCGCTCACGCCTCCTTGAACGGGAAGCCGAGGTGACGGAGAAGGGCACGGCCCTCTTCGTCGTTGGTCGCCGTGGTCACCACGGTGATGTCCATACCCCGGACGCGGTCGATCTTGTCCTGGTCGATCTCGTGGAACATGACCTGCTCCGTGAGACCGAAGGTGTAGTTGCCACGGCCGTCGAACTGCTTGGGGGACAGGCCGCGGAAGTCGCGGATGCGCGGCAGCGCGAGCGACAGGGTGCGGTCCAGGAACTCCCACATGCGGTCGCCACGGAGCGTGACGTGGGCACCGATCGGCTGGCCCTCACGCAGCTTGAACTGCGCGATGGACTTGCGGGCCTTGGTGACGGCCGGCTTCTGACCGGTGATCGTGGTCAGGTCGCGGATCGCGCCCTCGATCAGCTTCGAGTCACGGGCGGCGTCGCCGACACCCATGTTGACCACGATCTTGACGAGGCCCGGAACCTGCATGACGTTCTCGTACTGGAACTCGTCACGCAGCTTCTGGACGATCTCGCCCCTGTACTTCTGCTTCAGACGCGGGGAAACGGTGGTGGTCGTCATCAGATGTCCTCACCCGTCCGCTTGGCAACGCGGATCTTGTTGCCCTCGTCGTCGAAGCGGTAGCCGACGCGGGTCGGGACCTTCTGGCCGTCCTTCTCCACGACCAGCATGACGTTGCTGACGTGGATGGGGGCCTCGGTGGTCACGATGCCGCCGGCCTGCGAGCCCTGAGCGGTCGGCCCGGCCTTCGTGTGCTTCTTGACCCGGTTGACACCCTCGACCAGGACGCGCTCGTCGCGCGGGAAAGCGGCAATGACCTTGCCCTGCTTGCCCTTGTCCTTGCCGGTGATGACCTGGACCAGGTCGCCCTTCTTGATCTTCATGCTCACAGCACCTCCGGCGCGAGGGAGATGATCTTCATGAACTTCTTCTCGCGCAGCTCACGGCCCACCGGGCCGAAGATACGGGTGCCACGAGGGTCGCCGTCGTTCTTGAGAATGACGGCGGCGTTCTCGTCGAAGCGGATGTACGAGCCGTCCGGACGGCGGCGCTCCTTGACGGTGCGAACGATGACCGCCTTGACGACGTCACCCTTCTTCACGTTGCCACCGGGGATCGCGTCCTTGACGGTGGCGACGATGACGTCACCGATGCCCGCGTAGCGGCGACCGGAGCCACCGAGCACACGGATGCAAAGGATCTCCTTCGCACCAGTGTTGTCGGCGACACGCAGTCGCGACTCCTGCTGGATCACGTCTATCTCCTGGATGTCTGCCGGTTCCCGGGGCGGAGTCGGTGTGGACACGCGACCCCGCCCCGAGCCTGGCGGAACGATGCCTAGGGGGTCCCCCTAGGAGGGATGTGCTTGCCTGCGCAATTCCCTCGCGGGAATTACTTGGCCTTCTCGAGGATCTCGACGACGCGCCAGCGCTTGGTCGCCGACAGCGGCCGGGTCTCCATCAGGAGGACGCGGTCGCCGACGCCGCAGCTGTTCTGCTCGTCGTGCGCCTTGAGCTTGTTGGTACGGCGGATGACCTTGCCGTACAGCGCGTGCTTGACGCGGTCCTCGACGGCGACGACGACGGTCTTGTCCATCTTGTCGCTGACGACCAGACCCTCACGGGTCTTGCGGAATCCGCGCTCTTCCTGCTTCTCAGTCACGTTGCTCTCGCTCATCAGGCGTTCTCCACCGTCTCGATGCCGAGCTCACGCTCACGCATGAGGGTGTAGATCCGGGCGATGTCCTTGCGGACCGCCTTCAGACGGCCGTGGTTCTCGAGCTGGCCCGTCGCCGCCTGGAAGCGGAGGTTGAACAGCTCTTCCTTGGCCTCGCGGAGCTTGCCCAGAAGCTCCTCGTTGCCCAGCTCGCGCAGCTCGGACGCCTTGGTACCGACCGACATCACGCTTCACCTGCCTCGCGCTTGACGATCCGGCACTTCATCGGCAGCTTGTGGGCCGCACGGGTCAGCGCCTCACGGGCGATCTTCTCGTTCGGGTAGGACAGCTCGAACATCACGCGACCGGGCTTGACGTTCGCAACCCACCACTCCGGGGAACCCTTACCGGAACCCATGCGGGTCTCGGCGGGCTTCTTGGTCAGCGGGCGGTCCGGGTAGATGTTGATCCAGACCTTGCCGCCACGCTTGATGTGACGGGTCATGGCGATACGAGCCGCCTCGATCTGGCGGTTCGTGACATACGCCGGCGTCAGCGCCTGGATGCCGAACTCACCGAAAGCAACCTGCGTGCCACCCTTGGACATGCCGTTGCGCTTCGGGTGGTGCTGCTTGCGGTGCTTGACCCTACGGGGGATCAGCATGACGGTCAGGCCTCCGTTCCGGTGCTCTCAGCCGGAGCGTCGGCCTTGGGGGCCTCGGCCTTGGGGGCCTCGGCACCGGCAGCCTGCTGCGGCTTGCGACCGCGCCGCTCGCCACCGCGGCCACCACGGGCCGGGCGGTCGGAGCCACCGCGAGCCGGGCGGTTGCCCGCACGGGCGGCGGCGTTCTCGGCGCGGACCTCGGCGATGTTCTTGACGTCGCCCTTGTAGATCCAGACCTTCACACCGATGCGGCCGAAGGTCGTACGGGCCTCGAAGAAGCCGTAGTCCACGTTCGCGCGGAGCGTGTGCAGGGGCACACGGCCCTCGCGGTAGAACTCCGAGCGGGACATCTCGGCGCCGCCGAGGCGGCCACCGCACTGGATCTTGATGCCCTTGGCGCCGGCCTTCATGGCGGACTGCATGCTCTTGCGCATGGCCCGACGGAAGGAGACGCGGGAGGAGAGCTGCTCGGCGACGGCCTGGGCCACGAGCTGAGCGTCGGTCTCGGGGTTCTTGACCTCGAGGATGTTCAGCTGGACCTGCTTGCCCGTGAGCTTCTCGAGGTCGCCGCGGATGCGGTCGGCCTCGGCGCCACGGCGGCCGATGACGATGCCCGGACGAGCGGTGTGGATGTCCACACGCACGCGGTCACGGGTGCGCTCGATCTCCACCTTCGAGATGCCGGCGCGCTCCATGCCGGACGTCATCATCCGACGGATGGCGACGTCTTCCTTGACGTAGTCCTTGTACAGCTTGTCGGCGTACCAACGCGACTTGAAGTCGGTGGTGACACCGAGCCGGAACCCGTGCGGGTTTACCTTCTGGCCCATTACCGGGTTCCTTCCTTGCTGGCGACGACCACGGTGATGTGGCTGGTCCGCTTGCGGATCCGGTAGGCACGGCCCTGGGCACGCGGTCGGAACCGCTTCAGGGTCGGGCCCTCGTCGACGAACGCCTCGGAGACGAACAGGTCGTCGACGTCGGTGTGGTCGTAGTTGTGCGCGGCGTTGGCGATGGCGCTGTCGAGCACCTTGCCGACCGGCACGGAAGCAGCCTGCGGAGCGAATCGCAGGACTGCCTGGGCCTCCGTGGCGTTCATGCCACGGATGAGGTCCACCACGCGGCGGGCCTTCATGGGCGTGACGCGGATGTACCGCGCCTGGGCCCTGGCTTCCATGGTTGTCCCTTCAGTTACTTACGTGTCTGAATGCGATCCGCGTTAGCGGCGCTTCGACTTCCGGTCATCCTTGACGTGACCCCGGAAGGTGCGCGTCGGCGAGAACTCGCCGAGCTTGTGGCCGACCATCGACTCGGTGACGAACACCGGGATGTGGGTCTTGCCGTTGTGCACCGCCAGCGTGTGGCCCAGCATGGCCGGCACGATCATGGAGCGGCGGGACCAGGTCTTGATGACGTTCTTGGTACCGGCTTCGTTCTGGGCGTCCACCTTCTTGATCAGGTGGTCGTCGACGAAGGGCCCCTTCTTCAAGCTACGAGGCATCTCAACCCGTCCTTAGCGCTTCTTGTTCGTCTTGCGGCGGCGGACGATGTACTTGTTGCTCGCCTTCTTGGGAGAACGAGTACGACCTTCCTTCTGACCCCAGGGGCTGACCGGGTGGCGACCACCGGAGGTCTTGCCCTCACCACCACCGTGGGGGTGGTCGACCGGGTTCATCGCCACACCGCGAACGGTCGGGCGGACGCCCAGCCAGCGCTTGCGACCGGCCTTGCCCCAGTTGATGTTGCTCTGCTCGGCGTTGCCGACCTCGCCGACGGTGGCGCGGCAGCGCACGTCGACCAGGCGGATCTCACCGGAGGGCATGCGGAGGTGGGCCATCTGGCCCTCCTTCGCGAGCAGCTGCACGGAGGCACCGGCGGAACGGGCGAACTTGGCACCGCCGCCGGGACGGAGCTCGATCGCGTGGATCGTGGTACCGACCGGGATGTTGCGGAGGGCCAGGTTGTTGCCCGGCTTGATGTCGGCCCCGGGACCGTTCTCGACGCGGTCACCCTGCTGCAGGTTGCGCGGGGCGAGGATGTAGCGCTTCTCGCCGTCGGCGTAGTGCAGCAGCGCGATGCGCGCGGTGCGGTTGGGGTCGTACTCGATGTGCGCGACCTTCGCCGGCACGCCGTCCTTGTCGTGACGACGGAAGTCGATCACGCGGTAGGCGCGCTTGTGTCCGCCACCCTGGTGGCGAACGGTCACACGACCGGCGTTGTTACGGCCGCCCTTGCTGTGCAGGGGGCGGACCAGCGACTTCTCCGGCGTGGACCGCGTGACCTCGACGAAGTCGGCGACGCTGGCGCCACGACGGCCCGGCGTAGTCGGCTTGTACTTGCGGATTCCCATTTCTCAGTCCTCGTCCGATATCGGACGATCCGACCCGCTTACGCGGTCGGACCGCCGAAGATGTCGATACGGTCGCCCTCGGCGAGGGTCACGATCGCGCGCTTGGTGGCGGCACGCTGGCCGAAGCCCGTGCGGGTCCGCTTGCGCTTGCCCTGGCGGTTGATCGTGTTGACCCCGGTGACCTTGACGTCGAAGACCGCCTGGACGGCCTGCTTGATCTGGGTCTTGTTGGCGTTCGGGTCGACGATGAACGTGTACTTGTTCTCGTCGAGGAGCGCGTAGCTCTTCTCCGAGACGACCGGCTTGAGCAGCACGTCACGGGGGTCCGTGTACGACTTGCTCAGCGGGGTCTCGACGGTGTTCTTGCCCTCGGTGGCGTGGCGGCGGGCCTTGGCGACGCGCGCGGCCTTGGCCGCCTTGGCGGCCTTCGAGGCGATGCTCGGGTGACGCGTAGCCATCAGGCCTCGCTCCCTTCGGTGTCAGCGGCCTTGGGGCCAGACACGAAGGACTCGAACGCGGACTGGGTGAAGACCACGTCGTCCGAGACGAGAACGTCGTACGTGTTCAGCTGGCCCGGCTCCAGGATGTGGACCTGGGGCAGGTTGCGGGCGGACAGCCACGCGGCCTCGTCCGAGCGGTCGGCGACGAGCAGCAGGTTCTTGCGCTCGCTGATCTTGCCGAACAGCGTCTTGACGGCCTTCGTGGACGGGGTCTCGCCCTCGATCACGCCGGAGACGACGTGGATCCGGTTGTGACGCGCCCGGTCGGTGAGGGCGTGACGCAGAGCGGCAGCCTTCATCTTCTTCGGGGTGCGCTGCGAGTAGTCGCGCGGCACGGGACCGTGCACGACGCCACCACCGGCGAACTGCGGCGCGCGGGTCGAACCCTGACGGGCGCGACCGGTGCCCTTCTGGCGGTACGGCTTCTTGCCACCGCCGCGGACCTCGCCGCGCGTCTTCGTCTTGTGCGTGCCCTGACGGGCCGCGGCCAGCTGCGCGACGACGACCTGGTGGATCAGCGGGACGCTGACCTTCTCAACGCCGAAGATCTCCGCGGGGAGCTCGACGGAACCGGCCTTCTCGCCCGCCGGCGAAAGGATGTCAACAGTACTCATCGGTTACCTCAGGCCCCCTTGGCCGCGGTGCGGACCAGGACGAGGCCGCCGTTCGGACCGGGAACCGCGCCCTTGATGAGCAGCAGACCCTTCTCCGCGTCAACGGCGTGGACGGTCAGGTTCTGGGTGGTGACCCGCTCGTTGCCCATGCGACCCGCCATGCGGAGGCCCTTGAACACACGACCCGGGGTGGCGCAGCCACCGATGGAGCCGGGGGAGCGGTGCTTGCGCTGGGTACCGTGCCCGGCACCGAGGCCACCGAAGTTGTGGCGCTTCATGACACCGGCGAAGCCCTTGCCCTTGCTCTTGCCGGTGACGTCGACCTTCACGCCGGCCTCGAACACCTCAGCGGTGATCTCCTGGCCGAGTGTGTACTCGGAGGCGTCCGCGGTGCGGATCTCGACGAGGTGACGACGGGGGGTGACGTCGGCCTTGGCGAAGTGGCCCTTGAGGGGCTTGTTCACCTTGCGCGGGTCGATCTCGCCGAAGGCGATCTGGACCGACTCGTAGCCGTCGACATCGTTCGTACGGACCTGGGTGACGACGTTGGGGCCGGCCTTGACGACGGTGACCGGAACAACACGGTTGTTCTCGTCCCACACCTGCGTCATGCCGAGCTTCTCGCCCAGGATGCCCTTGATCTGCTTAGCCATCTCTCAGATCACCGGGCCTCAGAGCTTGATCTCGATGTCGACACCGGCCGGGAGGTCGAGTCGCATCAGAGAGTCAACGGTCTTGGGGGTGGGGTCGAGGATGTCGATCAGGCGCTTGTGCGTGCGCATCTCGAAGTGCTCGCGCGAGTCCTTGTACTTGTGCGGCGACTTGATGACGCAGTACACGTTCTTCTCAGTGGGCAGCGGCACCGGGCCCGCGACCGACGCACCGGTACGGGTCACCGTCTCGACGATCTTCTTCGCCGAGGAGTCGATGACCTCGTGGTCGTAGGCCTTGAGCCGAATGCGGATCTTCTGTCCCGCCATGGCTACTCAGTAGTCCTGTCTCTCTTACGCTCTGGAACCCGGTGTTCGAGGCCTTCATCTCCGACCCACGCGGTCGGGCGTGTCGCGCTCCCGCTGACACAGATGTCCCTTGTTCGAACATCCCTGCGGAATGAACACGGCCCGTCCGGAACCGCAAGCCGAGGGCGGAAGGCCCACCGGGTGCCTGGCCGGTGCCGCACCGACACTTCCCGGAAGATTCCCGTACGTCCGCCCCAGCGCTGCCTTACGGCAGTTAGGGCGACGAGTACTGTGGGACTCGCTTCCGGTCCTCCCGGCGGGAGGCGCGCAGCATCAACACTCGACCGAGCAACTCGGACAGTCTGCCATATGGGGCAGGGGGCTGGCCAATCGGGCCGGAGAGAATACCCCGAGCGTGACGAAGGTCAAACCCTCGCGGGCCGCCCGGGGCGCCGCCCGTGGCGTCAGGTGCCGGTGGTCCTCCCGCACTCCACGGAATCCGGACCGGCCGAGGCCTCCGGAGCGCCGCTCTCCTGCAGCGGGCGGGTGCGGTCGTAGGGGTTCACGGGCTCGCCCGACGGCTCGACGTCGGAGGGCCCGTCGTAGGGGAACCCGGGGTGGAACCAGCCGTCGTCGACGCCGCACTCGTCGTTGTAGTACTCGGCGTCCCAGTCCTCCAGCCAGAGCTTGCCCGACGTGGCCTGCCACCGGTGGGGATCGGCGACGGTGACGTCGAGCTCGCGGCGGACGACCGTGCGGGCGACGACGTCGCTGCCGCCGCCGGCGGCGTCGGCCTTCACCAGCGGGTACACGAAGGAGTAGTCGGCGTGGACGCGGACCTCCCCTTGCCTGGCGGCGGCGAACGTCATACGTCCCCGCACCTTGATCACGTCACCGGCCAGGGTCACCTCGTGCGGGTCGAAGCGGCTGAACACGGTGAGCGGGTCGCGGCGCGCCGACGGCTCGCGCAGGTACCGGCGGAGCTCGGACAGCCGGGTCGCGTTCTTCGGGTCCAGCAGGGACAGCGCCTTGTCGGGCTGCGCACCGCGCAGCACGGCCGGGTCGAGGTTGGCGGCGACGACGAAGTCCTTGGTACGGCGCAGCGCGAGAGCCACGTCGGCCTTGCTCAGCCCGGCCGTGGCCTTCGCGGGCGGCAGCGTGATGGCGTCCGCGCCGTCGGCCCAGTTCAGGGCGGGTGAGCCGCGGAAGGGGTGGGCGCGGTCCGGGATCCTGAGCGTGTCGGCGCCCGCCGGAGACGCGGAGGGCTGCGCCGTCTCGGGCGGCAGCGGCGAGGGCGAGGCGCCGGACGCGGTGTCGAACCCGGGGACGTGGCCCGCCAGCAGCGACGGCCGTACGGCGACCACTGCCACCGCTGCCGCCGCCAGCACGGCGACGGCCGAGACCGCCCGGCGCCGGCGGGTGCGGGTGCCGTTCATCTCCTGCCAGGCCGGTCCGGTGCGCCAGCCGGGCGGCGTCCAGGCCTGCGGCTGCGGGGTACGCCTGCGCCACCACCGCCGCCGGGCCCCCTCCGCGGCGGGCGCCTGCGCGGCGTCCTGCTCCCGCAGCCGCCGGGTCACCGTCCGTGCGCGCGCGGAGGGCTCCTTCGGCGCGTTCCGACCGCCGTCCTCGGCGGCCTCGCGCTGGAAGACCTCCCACTGGTCGTCGGATATCGAGAACCCCTCACCGGGCTCCTCGTCGGGGTGTTCGGGCGGCGGGACGGTGCTCACGGGCTCGCTCTCATGGGCCGGATGCGGAGGTGCGGGGACGTGCGGGTTGTGGGGCGACCGGCGGCAGGGGACCGCGCAAGATCGTCAGAGGGCATTGTTTTCCGTCACCACGTACCGTGCCCAGACGTCGTGTGGAACCCGTGATCGAACTGCTATGGGCCTGAGCCCCTGCTCCCCCGGCGCCGCCGTTCCGACCGGCGCCCGTCAGCCTTCTTCGCCCGGCTCTGCCCGGCCCTGTCCGGTCCGGTCCCGTCCGGTCCTGAGCGGCCCGGGTCAGCCCCGGGGCAGATGTGCGTCGAACAGGGCGCGCAGCCGCTCGGACTCGTCCGTGCCGCCGACGCCCTGACGCGGCAGGAACACCACGCAGGAGGCCCGCTTGTCGGCGCTGGCCAGGACGAACAGGTGACGGGTCTCGACGTACCGGGACATCGCGGGCCAGGCGAACCTGGTGAAGGTGTGGGCGGTCTCGACGCTCACCCCCGTCTCGTCGACGACGATCCTCCGCTCCCCGTGGTGTCCGTGGGCGCGCTGCTGGGCCCGGGCGGTCAGCCAGCGGAGCGCGAACGTGCCGAGGAGCAGCCACACTGCGGCGAGGGACATGCCGACGGGGTCGACGCCGACACCGTCCGGGGTGGGGTGGACCGCCAGGGCCGCCATCACCAGCGCCAGCACGACGAAGAACATCCGCTGCCGCCGCGCGGCCGGCGACACCTTCATCTGTCCCCGCAGTGCCTCCCGGTACTGCGCGGCCGTCGTCACCTGCCGGACCTCGACGCGTCTGCCGTCGACCTGCTGCGCTTCCGTCGTCATCTCACACCAATCTCCCTCGGCGGCACGGCCGAGAACGGGGGCGGTTCCGGGGCGGAACCCTAGGGGGACGACGATCACTGCCCGTCGGCGGGGTGCGCGCCGTCGACCTCGCCGCGGAACTCCTCCATGGTCATGGTCCGGTCCGGGCCCGGCAGGGTGAAGTTCTGCTTCTTGCCGAAGTCGGAGTAGGCCGTGCTGCTGGTACGGCCGTTGTGCACGGACTTCAGCTTCAGGATCCGGGCGGGGTCGTCGGCGCTGACGTAGTAGACGGAGGAGGTGCCCGACGACCTCACCTCGATGGCCCGGGCCCGGCTGCCGTTCACGGTCGTGTCCTTGTCGGGCGCATAGGTCCCGCTGGACGGTATGACGAAGTAGATCGCGCAGCTCTCGCCGGTCTCCTTGGTCACGTAGACGTCCCTGAGCCGGTCGGGGACGGTGATGTCGACGCCCTGCGACCCAAGGCTCCGGGCCAGGAGCGGTGCGCTCGTGTAGAGCAGGCCGTCCTTGCAGTACATGTCCTGGCGGTCGTCGGCCGTGGCCGAGTAGGACATGTGCAGGCCCCGGTCCGGGTTCCAGTCGATCAGCGTCACTCCCCCGTCGAAGGACGTCGTCGAACCGACCCCGCTGAACGCGAGGCTGCGCATCGTGTCGTTGGCCCGCTCGATGAGCTGCCGGGCGGACTGCCCGCTCTCCTCGTCGTGGCCGGCGACGTCGTCGGCCGTGGCGGAGACCGTGGCCAGGGCACGGGAGGGCCCTCCGCCGCCCTGGGCCGTGCCACAGGCTGCCACCGCCGTCCCCATGAGCGCGGCGAGCACGGCGGAACGGGCCGTCCTGAGGGTTCGGTGCATGGATCTTCCTTCTTCCTCGTTCCGGGTTCCGGGAACGCGCGACGGGGTGGGGGGAGAGCTGAGGAGGCGGGGCGGAGAGGTCACGGCGGGGAGGTCACCCTCACCCCGAGGGCGGCGCGGGGCGGTGAGGTGGCGAGAGCCCGTGCCGTGGTCCGGTGCGTGGCCCCCGCGCGCGGGCTCGTGCCGGTGGCCCGGCGAACGCGGCGGGCGCGTCCGGTGCGGCAAGTGGGGCCTGCGCGACCAGTGCGGTGGGTGGGACCTGCGCGGTGGGCGCGGCAGCCGCGCCGCATGCGGCAGATGCGTCGGAAGAAATTCGGCACGTGGGCCAGAGCCGGTGGGCGGGCGCGGGCCGGAGCGAGCGCCGGGGCCGGGACGTGGGGGAAAGCCGGGTCGCAGGCGTGGACCGGTCGGCGGACGAAGGCCCCTGGGTGAGCACCGGAGGGCATGCCGCAGCCGGGGCACGGGCGGCCGCGTCGGCGGAGGTCGGGTGCCGCGCCGGCACCCCTGTGAACAGGGACGAACGTCTGCACGGCAGCGCGCGCCACCGCGACGCCGACCGGACCACGAAGCCACACCCCCGTACCGTCTGCGGATCAAGGTCACGCCGGTGCATCGAACCCCAGAACCTACCAGTCGGCGATCTTCGGGACGGAGGCACCCCGAGGCGTCGACCTGCATGTCATGGGCGCGACTGAACGTCACTTTGACGGCGTACCGGCCGGTTCTTTGTCCGCTTGTACGAGATACGGGCCGACCGCCAACCCCTACGGTTTGCCGAAACCCGACGTGGTTCGGGTTGCACACGGGTTCCCGACAGCTTCAGTCCCCCAGTTCGGGCCCGGTCGGCACCGGTACGTCGCCAGGTCGACGGGTCGGCGGAAAGGATCAATCACCATGGCTCAGGAGGGCGTCCTCGGACAGGTCGAGGACAAGATCAACTCTCTCTTCGACCCGCTCGCCAAAGGGCTCGGCGAATTCGTCTTCGCCGATGTCACCGTCGGCGGGATCACGTTCCCATGGATCGTGGCCTGGTTGGTGGTCGCCGGTGCGGTGTTCACCCTCTATTTCGGCTTCATCCAGTTCCGCAGCATCAAGCTGTCGCTGAACCTGCTGCGCGGCCGGTACAGCCGTGACGACGACCCCGGAGAGATCACCCACTTCCAGGCACTGTCCTCGGCGCTGTCCGGCACGGTCGGCCTGGGCAACATCGCGGGTGTCGGCGTCGCGATCACCATCGGCGGGGCCGGGGCCACGTTCTGGATGGTGCTCTGCGGCCTGCTCGGCATGGCGTCGAAGTTCGTCGAGTGCACCCTCGGCGTGCGCTACCGCGACCAGCACGCGGACGGGTCGTACTCCGGCGGCCCGATGAAGTACCTGAGCAAGGGCCTGGCCGAGCGCCTGCCCGGCGCGGGCGGAGCGGTCATCGGCAAGGTGCTCGCCGCCCTCGCGGCCGTCATGATCCTGCTGTTCGGCATCGGCGGCGGCAACATGTTCCAGGCCAACCAGACCGTCCAGCAGATCCGCAACGTCACCGGCGGCGACACCGGCCCCCTCGGCGGCAGCGGCTCCGCTCTGGTCATGGGCATCGTGCTGGCCGTGGTCGTCGGCGCGGTGATCCTCGGCGGCATCCGCTCGATCGGCAAGGTGGCCAGCCGCCTGGTGCCGGGCATGGCCATCCTCTACGTCGCGGCCTGCCTGATCGTCATCCTGACCAACGCCACCGAGGTCCCGGCCGCGTTCGGCTCGATCTTCCACGAGGCCTTCACCGGTGAGGGCGTGGTCGGCGGTGTCATCGGCGCCCTGATCGTCGGCTTCACCCGCGCCGCCTTCTCCAACGAGGCCGGCCTCGGCTCGGCGCCCATCGCGCACTCCGCGGTGAAGACCCGCTACCCGGTGACCGAGGGCCTGGTCGCGCTGATCGGCCCGTTCATCGACACGGTCGTCGTGTGCACCATGACCGCGCTGACCATCGTCATCGCCGACAGCGGCTTCTGGAACGAGGCCAAGGCCCAGTACGCGGCCGACGGCTCCAAGGCGGACGGCGTCACCGTCACCTCCTCGGCGTTCGAGACCGTCCTGCCGTGGTTCCCGAAGCTGCTCACCGTGGCCGTCGTCCTGTTCGCCGTCTCGACCATGATCACCTGGTCGTACTACGGTCAGAAGGCCTGGACCCACCTGTTCGGCAAGACCCGGACCAGCGAGCGCATCTACCAGGTGATCTTCTGCCTGTTCATCGTGATCGGCGCGGTGCTCACCTTCGGCAGCGTGCTGGACTTCACCGACGCGGTGCTGTTCCTGCTGGCCCTGGTCAACATCATCGGCCTCTACCTGCTGGCCCCGTTCGTCAAGCAGGAGCTGGCCCGCTTCAAGGCGGCGCTGCAGAGCGGTGACGTGTCGCCGCGGCCGGCCCGCGAGCCGGAGCCCGTCGCGGTGTCCGCGGTGGAGGAAGCCCCGTAGGAGGCCCTGCCACCCGCTCCCCTTCGGCGATGCCGGTGCCGCACGTGTGAGGACCACGCGTGCGGCACCGGCATCGCGCGTGTCTCCGGCGGCGGACGCAGCCGGAGGAGGCACAGCCCCAGCGCGCCGCACGCCCCATCCGTACGGGCGCCACCGATCACCGGGTGCAGTTCGCCGCGCCGAGGCTGTGCGGCAGGTACGACACCGCGAACCGCTCCAGCGCCTCGCGTTTGCGCCCCGCCTCCTTGCGCGGCCCCGGCAGCGAGACGTCGAGGACGTGAGCGCTCTGGTCGCCGCCGCCCCCGCAGGAGGTCACGGCGACGAACTCCCCGTCCATGATCGCGGCGTTGGACACCGCGGGCACCTTCTGCGGATCGAGCTCGGGCCGTGTCGTTCGCGCGTGCTCCACGGCGTCGAAGCCGCGCTGACCGCTGAACTCGTCGATGGACAGCACCGTCTTCCCGTCCACGGACACGACACACTGCCGGCGGTCGGACGCCGGCTCCTTCCGCTCGGCCTCGAACTCCTCGCCCGCGGGCAGCAGGGGGCGCAGGAGATCGGGGCTCACCTCGACTCCGCACAGACGCTCCGGAATCGTGAAACCGCCGGATCCGGCGCATGCCGACACCCCCGCGAGCACGACCACCACCGCGCCGACCACGGCCACCGCCCTGTGTGTCACCTTGCTGCTCATCGAGGCGCGATACCCGCAATCCTGTTGGCTGTGCTGTTCCCGTCGAAGGCTATCCACGGCCGAGGTGCACGCATCGTGCCGCTCGGGCGCACGGACCTCACACAGGGCGTCGTCGGGCGCCGCGAACTGCCCAGCCGCGCGAACTCGCTCTTCAAGTGCAGGCGTTGC
Organism: Streptomyces actuosus; assembly: GCF_016921115.1. Taxonomy (GTDB): domain Bacteria; phylum Actinomycetota; class Actinomycetes; order Streptomycetales; family Streptomycetaceae; genus Streptomyces; species Streptomyces actuosus_A. Next base: position 64,077 of record NZ_JAFFZS010000005.1, on the reverse strand, counting down.
GCCGGCCGCACGCCCGCCTCTGTCGCCGCGCCGTCGAACATTCCCACCATGGGCCGGACACACGAACGTGGCCCGCGTTCCTGGACGCCACGCCGTGCGGGTACAGATCGGCGGTGGTGACCGGCGCCTGGCCCGCCTGTCACGCGCCTGACGCGCGGGCCCGCGCGGACAGCGCGGCTCACGCCGGCAGGGAGAACACGGATCCGCCTCGTGCCCCGCCCGGGTGCGGGCACGAACAGAGGGAACCTACTGGCACGGTCGGCGACCTCGCGTCCGGTCCCCTCGTCCTCCCCGCCGACACCATCGGCGCAGCTCCCGGGGAGCCTTCGGACAGTCCCTCCGCGGGGATCGCCCTGCGCACCGGGCCGGCCGAACCGGGCGAGGCCCCCGGTGCCCGTGCCACGGGTTCGGCTACGTGTGCGGCACCGGCATCGCGCCGGTCTCCAGCAGCAGTTGGAGGTGCGAGAACAGGCACTGGTGCGGGTCGTTCAGGTCGATCCCGCTGACGGCCTCGGCCCGCTTGAGCCGGTAGCGGAGGGTGTTGGTGTGCACGTGCAGCAGCCGGGCCGCGGCGCGCATGTTGCTCTGCGCGGCGAGGTAGGCCAGGACCGACGTCACCAGCCCGGTCTCGTGCTCCTGGTCGTAGGTGAGGAGGGCGCTGATCCGCGGGTCGCGCAGCCGCGGGTGCCGTTCCAGCAGGGCGAGGGTGTCGCCGACCAGGACCTCGGAGCGGACGTCGTCGATGGTGGCGACGCGCCGCTCACCGCCTGCGGCGATGATGTCGAGCACCCGGTCGGCCTCGGCCTTGGACTCGGCGATGATGTCCAGCCCCTCGACCACCGAGCCGACGGCGGCGTACACGTCCAGTTGCAGCCGCTGGCCCGCGGTGCGGACGATGTCCTGCGCCAGCGCGGCGACGGCCCCCGCGCCGGAACGTTCCTGCAGACCGGGGAGCAGCATGTACACGCGGGTGCCCGCCCCGGCCACCAGGGAGCGGCGCCGGAACGCGGCGGCGTGCACCGAGACCAGGTTGGTCAGGTCCGCCCGGCGCAGTTCGAAGGCCGGCCGCCCGGCTTCGCCGCCGGTCGTGGTGTCGCGCAGGGCGAAGCCCACGACGGCGGCGGGCTTGCCCAGGTCGGCCCCGATGCGGGCGGCGAAGGTGCGCGGGTCGATGTGGCCCTCCAGCATCCTGCTGAGCAGGGCGTCCTCCAGCCGCAGGTCGGTGGGCGCGCCCGTGCGGTTGCGCACGAGGAGCAGGGCCGCGGTGCGAGCGGCGCCGATCAGGGCGCTCTCGGCGTTGTCGGAGAGTTCCTCCCGGCCCTGCTGGACCCAGATCGAGCCCAGCGTCTGCTCGTCGACGCGGATGCCGATGGCCAGCCGCCGCCTGATCCCGCGTTCCGGCCGCTCCTCGACGTGCACCACCTCTTCGCCGGCCCGCAGCCGCTCGTACACGCCCCACTGCCGCAGCAGCGCGAGGAAGTGGGCGGGGCCCTCCCGGCCGAGGATGGAACGGCGCCGCAGTTCGTCGACGTCGTCGTCGGAGCGGGAGTACGCCAGGACGCGGTTGGCGCTGTCCTCGATGCTGACGATGCCGCCGGTGAGCGCGGCGACCGTCTCGGCCAGCGCGAACAGGTCGGCGGGCTGCTCGGACGCCGACGCCGGCCCGGCCCAGCGGGCGTCCGCGAGCACCTCCCTGACCTGCGCGTCGAGCCTGCTCCAGCGCACCTCCGGCCGGACACCGAGCACGACGGTTCCGGTGCCCTCCGCCAGCTCCTTCAGCGCCTGCCGGTCGTCGCCGGCCTCCACCTTGAGCGCCACGGCCGCCGCACCCCGGCGGCCGGCGGCCCACGCGAGCCGGGCCGCCCTGCGTCCGCGCGCACCGATGAGCAGCACCAGGTCGGCGTGGTACGCCTCCGGTTCCTCGTCGGCGTCCAGGATCGCCACGTCGGTGATCTCGACGTCCAGTCCGGCGGGCGCGGCCACGAGGTCGATGACCGGCTCCCCCAGTGCCAGCAACACCTGCCGCAGGCCCGCTCCGGCGGGCACCGTCTCTTCCACGCTGAGCACCCGTCCTGCCCCGCGGCCTGCCTGCGGCACGCGGTCGAACCCGATCATTGACAGGACAAACATACAAAAAGCTGTCCGGCGCGGAAAGGGTGTGACACGCGCTGCTAGGACTTTCCCCATAGTGATCGAGTCCGCTCCCGGCGCCGACGAGATTCACCTCGACGTACAGGTAGGGACTCCGCGGAGCGTTGCACTTCGCCGTGATCATCGCGATCTCGCCGCCCAGGGCGCCGGAGCCGTCGAAGGACAGCCCGGCCATCTTCTCGCGATGGGTGAAGAACGACGCGGCCGAGGAGCGCATGGGGTCGATCCCATCGTCCGCTTCGGCGACCGTCGTCGACATGGCAAGCTCCCCGTCCACCAGTAGCGCACAGTCGTGATCAGGATTGCCCCTGCTGCTCACCTCGCTCAGGTTCTGAGCGAACGTCTTCCCCGCGGGCAGAGGGAACCTGTCTCCTCCCCCACGGGCACCCCGCGCACGCCTGCCGGAAGCGTGTACTCCCGCCCTTCGGCCGAGCATCCGGCAGTGAGCGCGCCGAGGAGGGACAGTGCCACCGCAGCGATCCGTGCAGGCGTCCTGGTCACGTGCTCTCCGGAGGGGCCTCCGGAACGACCGGGTCGTTCCGGCAGCCGAACGCGTCCGCGACCACGCGTGCGGAGTGCAGCAGGTACGTCAGATGTTCCAGGCGTCCAGCGCCGGCGACGAGCGTGTCCGTCAGGGAGCCCTCCAGCGGCACCCCCTCCTCCTGCCCCACAGGGGCGCCCGGGACCCGGCACTTCACGTAGACGGAGTACGCCATGGAGCCGTTCAGCCGCCGTGTCACCAGCTTCACGTCGGAGTTGACCGGAACGAGGGTCTCGGGCACCTCGACGGAGTTCTTCTCCCCGAACGGGGAGTCGAAGGGAAAGCTGGACGCGCCGTAGGCGAGAGACAAGCGGCTCGTGTGCGGCTTCTGCTGCCTCAGGACGACGCGGCACACCTCGGTCCTGGAGAAGAGACGCACCGCCTGCTCGTCGCCGGCGCTCCACGACCGAGCGTCCTGGTAGAACCGCTCCTTGGCAGACGGGAGATCCCCGGTGTCCGCCCGACCCGTTTCCTGGGCGCTGCTCTCCTTGACCCAGGTCTCCCCGGCCTTGCCGAGCAGCGTCGTGCAGGTTTCACCGGCCCGGTCGTCCTGCTGGTTCCCGTCACCCGAGTCGCACCCCGTCGCGGCCAGCAGCAAGGGCAGAACGACGGCCACCATGCTCTTCCGCATCGTCACCACCGCGCTCCTGAACCGGCCGTGACCGAGCAGCCGTGGGACGCGGTGAACGTGTCGTACGCCATGGTGCCGAGTTCTCCCAGTTCGTCCTCGAGGGCAGCGGGATCCGGCGTCCTGCCGCAGCACGGTTCCGCGGGCAGGTGGTTCAACTGCATCCGTGTGGATGCAGTTGCACGGCCTCGGTCTTCGGCCGCCCCCGCCCGCGCCGTGCCATCGGCCGACCGCGATCAGCCAGGGCGTTGCCCGTCATGGTCGAAACCTCGAACATTCCTACCATGAGGTCGCCGCCAACGGTCTCGGGGGCCGTGCACGGGCACCGTGTCTTCACAGGTGCGGAGGATGGCAACTCTCGTGCCAGGCCACGCTGTTGTGTCCATCGGGTGCTGACGTGACCGCACCGCGAGGCTGCGGCGTGACCTCCCCCGCCGGGCCTCTCGTGCTGCCCCGTGCGTCCCGCAGCCGCGCGCCTCGTCACCGGCCGCCGCTCGCCGGTGTCCGTCCCCTCAGCTGAACGGGCCCGCGTGGTTGACCATGAGCAGCATCATCACCGCGACGAAGACGACGGTCAGCACGATCAGCGTGCAGCCGACGGGGTTGTCCGGGTTGTACTCGTAGCGGTTCGTCCCCCACCGGCTCCGCCGGAATACGGGCTCGTCGTCGTCAAAGGGCACGGACGAACACCTCCCAGGCGTGAGGGGTGAGCGCCAGGCGGTGACCGGCGGTGCCCTGCTTGGAGTCGCGGACGTGGACGGTGGCCGGGGTGGTGGTGACCTCGACGCAGGAGTCGCCGTCGGGGCCACTGCTGTAACTGCTCTTGAACCAGAACGGTTCAGGGACACCCCCGGTCGTGGACGTGCGGATCATCTCTCTCCCAGAAGTTGCTCGATCAGCGCCAGCGACTCCCGCGGTGGGAGAACCTGCGCCCGGATGGTGCCATAGCGCAGCTCAAGGACTCGAAGCCGGCGAGGGTCGGACGTCGGACGGCCGTTGAAGGCGCCGTCGGAGCGCCCGACCGCCGTTCCGTCCTCGAACTTCAGCACTTCGATCCTGCCGCCCATGCCGGGATGGGCAGCGCCGTCCATCGGCGTCACCTGAAGTGTGACGTTGTTCAACCGCCCCACCTCCAGCAGGTGTTCGAACTGCTGTCGCCGCACCATTGTGCCTCCGACCCCGCGGTGGAGCGTCGCCTCTTCCAGGACGAACCCGAGAGCGGGCGCGGGGACCCGCTCGTAGACGGCCCGCCGTGCCATCCGGGCTGCCACACGGCGTTCCAGATCCGCGTAGCAGCACAGGAGACCGTAGGCGCGAAGCCGAATCCCGGCCTGCCGGTTCCGCATCCATCGCGGTATCCACCCTGCCAGCATCGCCGCCGGTACCGGCAGGGTGGACACCGTCGACGCGGCCAGCGCCATCCAGTGGTACAGCGGATTGCCGTTCACCCGACATCCCCTTCGTAGGCGCTCACCAGCCTGATGTGCCGTCTCATGGCATTGGCTCCTCGCGGTCAGGCTTGGCGGGCGTAGGAGGTGAGGCGATCGGCGAGCGCGATGACGAGGTCGCGTAGTTCATCGGGGCGCTCGATGACGAACGGCCGGTCGAGTGAGGCGAGTACCGGAGGCAACCAGTCGAGTCGCTCCGCCCGTAGCTCGACACGCAGCCAGCGTTCGGTCGCGCGGTCCTGGCCGGCTGCGGACTCGTGCTCCTCCAGGCTCGCGACGCTGATGGGAAGGTGGGCGCGGATCTGCTCAACTGTCCCGTGGATCCGCAAGGTCACCTCGTGCCGGTACTCGGCCGTGGCGAATCCTGACAACACGCGCTGTGCAGGCGCGGGACCCACGGGCGATTCGAATGAGCCGGGCAGGGCCCTGGCGTCTGTGATGCGATCGAGCCGGAAGGTTCGCTCCTCGCCGATCCGGGCGTCCTTGCCCGTGACGTACCACCGGCCCGCATGGGCGACGATCCCGTACGCGTGCAGTGTGCGTTCGCTGCGCCGTCCGTCGCGGTCGGTGTAGCGGATCGAGACCGGTCGGCGGTGGCGCACCGCGTCGGCGATGGTGAGCAGGACCCCGGCGTCCGGGGGGTCGAACTCGCCCGGCTGATCCGTGAAGGCGAGAGTCTCCAGGAGTGTGTCGAGCCGGCGGGCGATGTGCTGGGGCAGCACCCGCCGGATCTTCGCCAACGCCGTCTCGACTGCCGTGTGTTGCGTCGTCGTCAGCCCTGCCCGGCGGCCGGCGACCAGGCCGAGCAGCACGGCCAGCGCCTCGTCGTCGCTGAGCATGAGCGGAGGCAAGCGGTACCCGGGAGCGAGCCGGTACCCGCCGTAGCGGCCGCGCACCGATTCCACGGGCACGTCGAGGTCGTTCAGCTGGTCCACATACCGCCGCACGGTGCGCCCTTCGACGCCGAGCCGGTCGGCCAGTTCGGCCACCGTCCGGGTGCCGCCCGACTGCAGCAGCTCCAGGAGTGTCAGCACGCGGCCGGTGGGTCGAGCCATATCCTCAGCCTAACGCGAATACAGGACCGATTCTGTCCACTATTTCTCCTAGCCTGCGCAGTGCACGCCTCCAGCACAGCCAAGGAGACTCCCATGGAGTTCGTCTCGATCCGCATCATCACCGGCGACGTAGCGCGCCTCGTCGAGTTCTACGAGAGAGCCACAGGGGCGCGGGCGACGTGGGCCACCGAGGACTTCGCCGAACTCAGGACCGCGGGCGCCACCCTTGCGATCGGCAGCACCCGCACGGTCCCGCTGTTCGCTCCGGGCTCTGCCCGCCCGGCGGACAACCACAGCGTGATCACCGAGTTCCTCGTCGACGACGTGGACCGCGTTCACCAGAACCTGACCGCCTTCGTCGACGACTTCGTCAACGAACCCACCACGATGCCCTGGGGCAACCGGTCGCTGCTGTTCCGCGACCCCGACGGCAACCTCGTCAACTTCTTCACCCCCGTCACCCCGGCAGCCATCGCAAAGTTCGCACGCTGACGCCATGCACAGCCGCTCACGCGGGAGCCCCAAGATCCCGGGGCTCCCGGTGAGCACGGCCACCGAGTCCAGGAGCGCCATCGGCAGGGCACACCGGAACGCACCGCTGCCCTCGAATGGACGCCTGCGCTGACGCCGTGGAACCAACGTCCTGACACACCACACTCAAAGAGCGTCGATCGGGCCCGTCCACGCCGGTTGCCCCGCGCTTCCGGCGGACCTCCCGGTCGGAGCACCGGCACGAACGGACCATTCCTGCCCCTGGACCGGGCGGGGGAAGCACCTGAACCACCGCCCCGGACAGCGCACGACGCGGGGACCGCTGTGCACCAGGACGCGCACGACGCGGGGATCCCTGTGCACCGGGACGCGCTGGGCCTCGTGCACACCACGGCCGGGTGAGGGGAGGCGGATCCGCCTGCGGCCAGGGGCCGTCCTCAGCCCGGGAACCGCACCGACTCCAGGATGCGGGCCGTCTCCGCGTGTCCGGTGTAGTCCAGGATCAGCACCTTGGACACCGGCAGGTACCAGGCCTGGGGGGAGAAGCGGTAGCCGTTCCAGCAGCTCGCGCTCCAGCGGTCGTACCAGGCCTTGTGGGAGCCCACCGGGCGCAGGCCGGAGGCGACGGGCGCGGCGTGTGCGCTGCTGATGCCGTTGAAGGAGCCGTCCGCCAGGCGCGGGCTGACGGGGCAGGGCTGAACGTCGGTGGCCGCGTACCAGCCGCCGGGCTGGCCGGGCTTGTAGGTGCTCAGCTCGTAGCCGGCGATGAAGCCGTCCGCCCTGATCGCGAGCCCGGTGCAGCCGAACATCCGGGGCAGCCCGACGTGCCGCACCGGTTCGACGCAGGCGTACTGGTCGCTCTCCCGGTTCACCGCCCAGCTCGGCGGGATCTGGAAGGTGAGGCCGCCGAAGGTGGCGCGCGGCCAGAAGGGGCGGGGCGCCGGTGTGGCCTTCGCGGGGCCGGGCGTCGCCGAGGTGGCCGGGGTGGAGCGGCCGGGGGTGGAGGACGACGACGCGGGGGACGGCGAGCCGGGCGTCGCGGAGCCGGTCGGCGACGGCGTCCCGGTCGCACCGTCCGTCGTGGTCGTGCCGGACGACGGGGACGCGGTGGTGGAGGCCGTCCGACCGGCCCCGGCGTCCGCGTGGCTGCTGGGCGTGCAGGCGGTCAGGGCGGCCAGGCAGAGGCCGGCTGCCGTGAGCAGGGCAGGTCTGAGTGATGGCGTCGTCATGCTGATTCCCCCCGGACGGGAAGACGAGGTGGGTGAGGCGGGTCGGAGCACGGTCCGGAGTGCGACCGGGGCCGAAATCCGGCCAGGTTCATGCAGTAGGAGGGCCTCACCGGTCCGGCCGGTTGCAGGACGAACAACCTGTGACAGAACCGTTCCCGACCAGTGAGCAGGAGCGGGTCCTGGACCTGGGCCTGCTCAACTGGCGCGTCCCGAAGGGCTGCACCGACAGAAGAAGGGGCCCGCACGACCGAAGTCGTACGGGCCCCTTCCAGGAGCTCGCAGCTGGAGCTACCGGGTCACCGGACCCTCAAGCAAGCGGAACCTACTTGACGATCTTGATGACCTGGCCGGCGCCGACGGTCCGGCCACCCTCACGGATGGCGAACTTCAGGCCCTCCTCCATGGCGACGGGCTGGATCAGCTCGACGCGCATCTCGGTGTTGTCGCCCGGCATGACCATCTCGGTGCCCTCGGGGAGGTGCACGACGCCGGTCACGTCCGTGGTACGGAAGTAGAACTGCGGGCGGTAGTTGTTGAAGAACGGCGTGTGGCGGCCACCCTCGTCCTTGGAGAGGATGTAGGCCTGAGCCTCGAACTCGGTGTGCGGGGTGACCGAGCCCGGCTTGATGATGACCTGGCCGCGCTCGACGTCCTCGCGCTTGATGCCGCGAAGCAGCAGACCGACGTTCTCACCGGCCTGGCCCTCGTCGAGCAGCTTGCGGAACATCTCGATGCCGGTGACCGTGGTGGTGGTCTTCTCGGTCTTGATGCCGATGATGTCGACGGTCTCGTTGACCTTGAGGACACCACGCTCGATGCGGCCGGTGACGACCGTACCGCGACCGGTGATGGTGAAGACGTCCTCGATCGGCATCAGGAACGGCTTGTCGACGTCGCGCTCCGGCTCCGGGATGGCGGTGTCGACAGCGTTCATCAGCTCCAGGACGGAGTCGACCCACTGCTGCTCGCCCTCGAGGGCCTTGAGCGCGGAGACCTTGACGACCGGAACGTCGTCGCCCGGGAACTCGTACTCGGAGAGGAGCTCACGGACCTCGAGCTCGACGAGCTCCAGGATCTCCTCGTCGTCCACCATGTCGGCCTTGTTCAGGGCGACGACGATGTACGGAACGCCGACCTGGCGGGCCAGGAGCACGTGCTCCTTGGTCTGCGGCATCGGGCCGTCGGTGGCGGCGACCACCAGGATCGCGCCGTCCATCTGCGCGGCACCGGTGATCATGTTCTTGATGTAGTCCGCGTGACCCGGGCAGTCGACGTGGGCGTAGTGACGCGCCTCGGTCTGGTACTCGACGTGCGCGATGGAGATGGTGATACCGCGCTGACGCTCCTCGGGCGCCTTGTCGATGTTGTCGAACGGGGTGGCCTCGTTCAGCTCCGGGTACGCGTCGTGCAGCACCTTGGTAATGGCGGCCGTGAGGGTCGTCTTACCGTGGTCGATGTGACCGATGGTGCCGATGTTGACGTGCGGCTTAGTCCGCTCGAACTTCGCCTTCGCCACTGGGGTCCTCCTGTGGAGTGGTTCTGTACGCCTTACTTCATCGGCGCCAGGTGATCTTTGCTGTCAAAGCCCGGAACCCGGGGCAAACGCTCACGATTGCGGACGTTTACCCCTTGAGGCTCCGGAGTCAAGCCTACGGCGTGTGAACGCGGTGCGTTACTCGCCCTTGGCCTTCGCGATGATCTCCTCGGCGACGTTCCGCGGAACCTCGGCGTAGGAGTGGAACTGCATCGAGTAGCTCGCGCGACCCGACGTCTTGCTGCGGAGGTCGCCGACGTAGCCGAACATCTCCGACAGGGGCACGAGGCCCTTGACGACGCGGGCACCGGCCCGCTCCTCCATGGCCTCGATCTGGCCACGGCGGGAGTTGATGTCGCCGATCACGTCGCCCATGTAGTCCTCGGGCGTCGTGACCTCGACCTGCATCATCGGTTCGAGCAGCACGGGGCCGGCCTTGCGCGCGGCCTCCTTGAAGGCCTGCGAACCGGCGATCTTGAACGCGAGCTCGGAGGAGTCCACCTCGTGGTAGGCACCGTCGAGCAGCGTCACGCGGACACCGGTCATCTCGTAGCCGGCGATGATGCCGAACTGCATGGCCTCCTGCGCACCCGCGTCGACCGAAGGGATGTACTCCTTCGGCACGCGGCCACCGGTCACCTTGTTGACGAACTCGTACGAGGCGTCGCCGCCCTCGATCGGCTCGATCGCGATGATGACGCGGGCGAACTGGCCGGTACCACCCGTCTGCTTCTTGTGGGTGTACTCGACCTTCTCGACCGACTTGCGGATGGTCTCGCGGTACGCGACCTGCGGCTTGCCGACGTTGGCCTCGACCTTGAACTCGCGCTTCATGCGGTCGACCAGCACCTCGAGGTGCAGCTCGCCCATGCCGCCGATGATGGTCTGGCCCGTCTCCTCGTCGGAGTGGACCTGGAAGGACGGGTCCTCCTCGGCCAGGCGCTGGATGGCGACACCCAGCTTCTCCTGGTCGCCCTTCGACTTCGGCTCGATGGCGACCTGGATCACCGGCGCCGGGAAGTCCATGGACTCCAGGATGACCGGGGACTTGTCGTCGCAGAGCGTCTCACCGGTGGTGGTCTGCTTCAGACCCATGACGGCGACGATGTCGCCGGCGCCCACCGACGCGATCTCCTCACGCTTGTTGGCGTGCATGCGGTAGATCTTGCCGATGCGCTCCTTCTTGCCCTTGACGGAGTTCAGCACGGCGGTGCCGGACTCCAGGCGGCCGGAGTACACGCGGACGAAGGTGAGCTTGCCGAGGTGCGGGTCGCTCATGATCTTGAACGCCAGCGCCGCGAGGGGCTCCTCGTCGGACGGCTTGCGCTTGATGACCTCGTCCGCGTCGGCGACCGCGTGACCCTCGATGGCCTCGATGTCGACGGGGGAGGGCAGGAAGCGCACGACCGCGTCGAGCAGGGGCTGCACGCCCTTGTTCTTGAACGCGGTGCCGCAGAACACCGGGGTCACCGTGGTGCCGGTGCCCTTGCCGGAGGCGATGGTGATACGGCGGATCGCCGTGTACAGCTGCTCCACCGAGGGCTCCTGGCCCTCGAGGTACAGCTCCATCAGCTCCTCGTCGTTCTCGGCGACGGCCTCGAGCAGCTTGCCGCGCCACTCCTCGGCGGCCTCGGTGTGCGTGGCCGGGATGTCGACGGTGTCGTACATCTCGCCCTTGGTCGCCTCCGGGGACCAGACCAGGGCCTTCATCGTCACGAGGTCGATGACGCCCTTGAAGTCGGCCTCGGCACCGATCGGCAGCTGCATGACCAGCGGCTGCGCGCCCAGGCGGTCGGAGATCATGTCGACACAGCGGTGGAACTCGGCACCGGTGCGGTCGAGCTTGTTGACGAAGCAGATACGCGGAACGCCGTAACGGTCCGCCTGACGCCACACGGTCTCGGACTGCGGCTCGACGCCGGCAACGCCGTCGAACACCGTCACGGCACCGTCGAGCACACGCAGGGAGCGCTCCACCTCGACGGTGAAGTCGACGTGACCCGGGGTGTCGATGATGTTGATGGTGTGGTCGACGTTCTCCAGCGGCCAGTGGCAGGTGGTGGCAGCAGAGGTGATCGTGATGCCACGCTCCTGCTCCTGCTCCATCCAGTCCATGGTGGCGGCGCCGTCGTGGACCTCACCGATCTTGTAGGACACACCGGTGTAGAACAGGATCCGCTCGGTGGTGGTCGTCTTGCCCGCGTCGATGTGGGCCATGATGCCGATGTTGCGCACCTTGGCCAGGTCAAGCGAAGTGGTAGCCATAAGGCTTCAGTCTTCTCTCGGTCTCGATGTGGACTGCGACTACCAGCGGTAGTGCGCGAAGGCCTTGTTGGACTCGGCCATCTTGTGCGTGTCCTCGCGCTTCTTCACAGCGGCGCCGAGGCCGTTGGAGGCGTCGAGGAGCTCGTTGAGCAGACGCTCGGTCATGGTCTTCTCGCGACGGGCGCGGGAGTAACCGACGAGCCAGCGCAGCGCCAGGGTGTTGGCACGGCCGGGCTTGACCTCGACCGGAACCTGGTAGGTGGCACCACCGACACGGCGGGACTTGACCTCGAGGGTCGGCTTGATGTTCTCGAGAGCGCGCTTGAGCGTGATGACCGGGTCGTTGCCGGTCTTCTCGCGCAGACCCTCCATGGCGCCGTAGACGATGCGCTCGGCGGTGGAGCGCTTGCCGTTCAGCAGCACCTTGTTGATCAGGGAGGTCACCAGAGGAGAGCCGTAGACCGGGTCGATGATGACCGGGCGCTTCGGGGCGGGGCCCTTACGAGGCATTCTTACTTCTCCTTCTTGGCGCCGTAGCGGCTGCGGGCCTGCTTGCGGTTCTTGACACCCTGGGTGTCGAGCGAGCCGCGGATGATCTTGTAGCGAACACCCGGCAGGTCCTTCACACGGCCGCCGCGCACGAGCACGATGGAGTGCTCCTGCAGGTTGTGTCCCTCACCCGGAATGTAAGCGGTGACCTCGATGCCGCTGGTCAGACGCACACGCGCGACCTTACGCAGGGCCGAGTTCGGCTTCTTCGGGGTGGTCGTGAACACACGCGTGCAGACGCCACGACGCTGAGGGGAACCCTCGAGTGCGGGCGTCTTGTTCTTCTCGACCTTGTCCTGCCGGCCCTTACGGACCAGCTGCTGGATCGTAGGCACTACTTCTCCGGTTTCTGTGTGCCGATAGGTACAGCTAACCTGGAACGTCGCCGACCCACGCGGTCGGGTGTGTCGAATCACGCGGACTCCCACCGGAAGGCAGGAGGAAGCGCAGATCGCGGTGGCCGTCTCAGACCCCGGTGCGGTCGTACGCACGCACGAGGGCCAGGGCACACCCCAGGCACAAGGTCTGAGCGTACCTAGCCCATCAGCTCCGGTCAAAACAAACGGAGCGCACCCCGACACGCCGGGCCCCTCACCTCGTCGTCTCCGATTCGCCCAGGTTGTCCTGCGGTCGCATATTGGCCGAATCACGCCCTTCCCACCGTACGCAGTCTTGCGCTTTCAGTACGTTGATCGGCCGCTGCGACATCCGGGGGATGGGTCATGACGACGAGCACGCCGGCGTACTCGCCGGACGACGGGGGCCTCGAGGACCGAGTGCCCTTCCTGGCCAGACTGGAACGCGAGGACAGATCCGCGCTGCTCGCCCTCGGCCGCACCCTCACCTTCACGCCCCGCATGGTCCTGCTCCACCAGCACGAACCCTCCTCGCACGTGCTGTTCCTGGTGGACGGCTGGACCAAGGTCACCGCATCCGCCGCCAACGGCTACGAGGCCCTGCTCGCGCTGCGCGGACCCGGCGACGTCGTCGGCGAGTCGGCCGCTCTGACCGGCCGGGCGCGCTCGGCCACGGTCACCGCACTGGAGGCGGTGCGGGCGGTGGCGGTGGAACGGGAGCGCTTCCGGGACTTCCTGGGCCGCTCACCCGGCGTCTCCTTCGCCCTGCTCGGCCTCACCGCGGACCGGACGCGGGCCGCCGACCGGCGCCGCCTGGAGTTCGCGTCGATGAGCGTGCGGCAGCGGTTCGCCGTCCTCCTCCTCGACCTCGCCCGCACCCACGGCCGACCCACCGCCGACGGGATCGAACTCGCCGTGCCGCTCAGCAAGCAGGAGCTGGCCGGGTCGGTCGGCGCGTCCAGGGAGATGGTGCAGCGGCTGCTGAAGGAGCTGCGGGACCGGGAGGCCGTGGTCACCGGCCGCCGGGAGCTCCTCATCCGCCGCCCCGACCTGCTCGGCCGCATCGCCGCCTCCGCCCCCGTACCGGGGATCCCGGCCCCGCCGCGGCCACCGGAGGAGTGACGGGCTCGACCGGAGCGGTCCCCGTCCGGGTACCGCGCAGGCACCGAGACCCACCCGCACGACGCCGAAGGGCGCGCGCTCGCCCACGGACACGCGCTCGCGTCGCAGCCACCCGCCGCGCCCACCCGGCGCGCGCGGCCCGCCGCACACACCGCGGGCTCCCCCGGGCAGGCCCCCCGGGTGCCCGCCCGGGCACCCCGTCACCACCCGCACCCCGGGGCCCGAAGCCGCGCAGTCCCCGCGTTCCCACCCCAGAACACCCGGCCGGCACCCGGACGCCGCGCCCCCGGCAGCACCCCGGCACCCGGCACCGATCAGGCGGCCCGCGGGCCCCGGCGGGCCTTCTGTGCACACGGTCACACTCCGAGTGCGTCATCCGCCCTCACCACCGCGGCCCCGGCGGGCGCACTCTGCTGCCCTGCACGTCACCCCCCGAGAAAGGCGACCATGAGCGACCCCGTGAGCCGCACCATCCTGCTGCTGGACATCGAGAGGTTCAGCGACCGGGACGACGTGGAGCAGGCCTACCTGCGGCGGATGCTGTACGACGTCACCGACCGCACGCTGGACAGCGCCGGCATCGACCGGAGACTGCGGCTGCGCGCCGACCGCGGCGACTCGGTGATGGAGCTCATCGACGCGAACGCCCCGGTGACGGCACTGCTGCGGGCCCTGCTCACCGAGGTGCCGGCCCAGTTGCGCGCGGTCAACCGCATGGCCTCCCGCTCGGCCCAGATCCGGCTGCGCGGAGTCGTCGCCACCGGCTACGTCGCCGTCGACGAGCGCGACGGCTGGGTCGGCTCCGACCTCAACCACGCCTGCCGCCTGCTGGACGCGGACGTGCTGCGCTCCGCCCTGCGCGAGCGGACCGACGACCTGGCCCTCTGCGTCTCCGACCCGCTCTACACCGGGGTCGTACGGCACGACCACCCCGGCATCCCCGCGGGCGACTTCCACCGCGTGACCGTGACCAGCAAGAACGGCCCGCTGACTGCCTGGCTGTACGGGCCGCCCCCGACGGGGGCGGCCGACGAGGACCACTGTGGCACGGGGGAGGGGGAGGCGCCGGGCGGTTCGGGGGACCGCCCGGCGCCGCGGGTCCCCGCGCAGGGCGAACCCGGCGCGGGCCGCCGCCCGGCGCCGGACGGAACACGGGGAGCCCCGGCGCCGGGTCCCGCCCTCCACTTCAACGGTGCCGTCACCATCGGCGGCGGCACCGTCCACGGCGGCCAGAACAACATCGCCGGCAACCAGATCACCGGCGGCATCCACCTGGGCGGGAGCACACCCCGGGAACAGGCCGAGGACGCATGAGCGAGCAGCAGGCGGAGCGGGCGAGCACCGAGCCCGAGCAGACCCCGCAGGAGCCGGACCCGGAACCGACCTCCACCGGTGCGGAGGAGGCGGAGGAACGGGACCAGCCGCAGGACGCCTGGGCCGCCCGACGGGACCTGGTCGACCACAGCCCGCGGACCATGAACATAGGCGCCCGCGCCCGGTTCGGCGGCGGCACCGTCCACGGCGACCAGAACAACCTGGCCGGCAACCAGATCACCGGCGACGTCTTCATGGGCGGCAAGACGGAGGTCCACCATTGGACCTTCGCCGGTCTGTCGGCGTCCTCCGTCACCTCCGGCGAGGTGCCGCAGGCGCGGCTGGAGCGGCTGGCGTCGTCCTTCGTCGCGGACGACGGGACTGTGGGGGACCTGCTGGAACGGCTGCGCCGCGAGCGGGTCCTGGTCCTGGCCGGCGCCCGCTTCACGGGCCGGCAGACCGCGGCACTGGTCCTGCTGCACCGGCTCGGCGCCGCGCCCGTGCACGTCCTGGACCGGGACACCGCCCCCGGTTCCCTGGCCGAACGGCTCACCGCCACCGGCGAACGCCCGGCCCGTGGATACGTCCTGGGCGATCTGCCCACGCGGCGCGGCACGCCACTGCGCGAACCCCATCTCCTGGCCGCCCGCAGCCGACTCGCCGAGCAGGACGCGTACCTGGTGATCACCGTCGGGCCAACGGCCGTACTGGAGGACATACCCGTCGTCCACTGGGAGCCGCCCGCCGCGGCGGAGGTGCTCTCCGCCCATCTGCGGACCCTGGTGGCGCGGGAGACCGTGTCGGAGCTGCTGGCGCTGCCGGCCACCGCCGACTTCCTCGGCCGCAGCCACCGGCTGCGCGAGATCGCCGACTTCGCCGCGCTGCTGGGCCGCCATGCCGCCGGGGAGGTGGCCGACGAGGTCGTGGCGGCGTTCTCCCGGGCCTCGCTGGAGAACCAGGTCCAGGAGTGGTTCGAGGAGGACGAGAGCGCGATCCACCTGCGGGACAAGGCGTTCCTCGTCGCGCTCGCCGCGTTCGACGGCGGACCGTACGCCCTCACCGCCGAGCTGAGCGACCTGCTCTACCGCCACCTGCTGAAGACGGAGAACCCGAGCCGGATGCCCGAGGTGCCCGTCTTCGGCACCCACATCGACAAGCGGCTCCAGCTGGCCCGCGCCGAGGGGTACGACGACGACGAGAACACCGAGTGGGGGCCGGTGACCCAGTTCAAGGCGAGGTTCCTCGACGAACGGGTCTCCCTGATGCTGCTGCGTCTGGTGTGGACGGGCCACCCGTCCGCCCGGCCCGCGCTGATCGAGTGGCTGCGCGTGCTCGCCGACGACGGCCGCCCGCTGGTCCGCACCCGCGCCGCGTCCACCGTCGCCGTCCTCGCCCGCACCGACCTGCCGTCCGCGATGGCCCTGGTCATCGAACCGTGGGCCACCTCCAACCTGTTCCGGCACCGGCTCGTCGCGGTCAACTCCCTCACCCTCGCCCACCTCGTCGGCACGCCCAACATCCCGCGCATCCTGGACGGTTGGTCGGGGAGCGAGGACCGGCGTCTGCGCTGGGTGGCTGCCCGGGCGTACGCGCTGATCGGCCCCGAGATACCGGACCAGGCGCTCGCCGCCCTGCGCGACGCCGCCCGCACCCTGTACGACGACCTCGACGACCCGGACGCCTTCGACCTGGAGATGGTGCGGGAGCTGTCCGACGCGGTGGCACTGCTGCTGCTCTCCCCCGCCCACGACCAGGTCCTCACCGAACTGCGCAAGCACCTCGACGACGACCAGGCGGTGCACGCGCTGTCCCTGGGCGGCTTCGTCAACGCCTGCCGCCGCCAGGAGGACGACACCGGCCCGGACGGCCGCCCGACCGTCCTCGCCTGGTACGCCGACGCGGCCACCGCCGGCTCCCCGGCCGCGGCAGGCATCGCCTTCCTGTGGCGCGCCGTGCTCGGCGACCGCTACAGCACCCGGTACGCGCTGGAGGTGTTGCGGGACTGGGTGCTGATCGCCGACCGGTCGCCCGGCACCGAGTGGCCGCTGGCCGCACTGCTGCCGCAGCTCGTCACCACGCCGACGGAGCACCAGCGGCTCAGCCACCTGCTGCGCACCATGCCCGGCAAGGACGGCGCGCCCCCGCCCCGGGTCGCGGCCCGTCTGCTGACCACGCTTCCGCCCCGCTGATCCGCCCGCCGACCGGCGCCTGCCGCACCCGGCCGATCCCCCCGCCGACCGGCCCCCGTTCCGCCCCGCCGAGGAGACCCACCCCATGCCCCGCTTCAACCGCCCACCCGAATGGCAGCAGCACGCGGACCGGCATTCGCAGCTGATCGACCCGGTGCTCACCGTCCGCCAGCTGTCCCGCTTCGAGCTCTCGATCAAGCACGTGGTCCGCATCGACCACGCACTGGTCTTCTCCACCCCCAAGGGCGGCTACGAGGCGTACCTGCCACCGCGCCGCCCGAGCCGCAGCGAGATCGCCGCCCACCGGTACACGGCCGTGTACGAGGTGGACATGGGCGTGCACCCGTTCACCGGCACGTTCCCCCTGCCCAGCGACAACGACGCCTTCGAGTTCACCGCCGAGGTCGACTTCTCCTGGCAGGTGCTGGATCCCGCGCGGTTCGTCGCCAGCGGCCACCGGGACGTGCCGGACATGCTGATCGGGCAGCTCCAGCAGGCGGCCCGGCCGGTGTCCCGCCGGTTCCCCATCGCGGGGAGCGCGACGGCCGAGGAGGAGCTGCTACGCGCGCTGACCTCGCTCGATCCGCTCGGCGCGACCGCCGGGCTGATGGTCACCTGGACCCTGCGGATCAAGCGGGACCTGGCCAACATCGAGCACCAGCAGCGGCTCCAGGCGATCGACCACTCGGCCACCGAGCAGGTGCACACCGCCCGGCGCGGCACCGAGGTCGACGCCGAGGTGGACCTCAGGGCGCGCGAGCAGGACCGGCTGCAGATCGAGCGCGCGCTGGCCTTCGGCCGGCAGCAGCAGGAGCTCGCCCTCCAGCAGGCGCACTGGCAGCACGAGCAGACCATGCTGCACGGCACGCAGCAGTACCAGGTCGCCGCGCAGCAGGCCCAGTACGCCCTGGCGATGCAGCACTACGAGGCGCAGAAGATCGAGTTCTACCAGGCGCACCTCCAGCAGGGCGGCGTCCAGGCCTGGGCGCTGCACCTGTCCGAGCACCCCGAGGACACCGGTCTGGTCATGAACGCCATGCGGGACGACCAGCTCCGCATGATCCAGGCGCAGATGGAGCTGGTGAAGGAACTGCTGGCCGGTGAGAACGCGGAGAAGTTCGAGCTGGAGGGGCCCAAGCAGCTGGCCCTGCGCACGGTCAGCGACATCCTGAACCAGCGCCTGCCCGGCGTGGCCCAGAACCCGCCCCTGGTCCCGTCGTCAGACGGCCAGGCCCCGGGTCTCCCTCCCGGCACGGTCCCGCCCGGCGCGGAGCCCGGCGGCACCGCGGCGACGGGGGCCCATGCCGGAACGCCGCAGGGCGCCGAGGGAGCCGGGGCCGCCGCACCCGGGCCGCAGGACGCGGCGCCGTACGCCGTGCCCCAGCCGCCCGCGTTCCCCTACCCGGGCATGACGGCCCCGACGGCTCCACCGGTGCCCGGAGCCCCGCCCCACGCGCCTCCTCCCGGCCCGCCCCTCACTCCCCCGGCCATGCCTCCGCAGGGCACCCCGCCTACCGGAACGCCGTACGGCAGCCCCGGCGGCCCGGGCGGCCCGGTCCCGACGGCCCCGCCCGGAGCGGTACCCGGGCCCGGGGTGCAGCCGACGGCGCCGTACCTCCCGGCGCAGCCGCCGTACACCCCGCCGCAGCCGTCGGCAGGTCCGGTACCGGGATCCCCCGGAGCGCCCGCGGGAGCACCCGGCGCCCCGGGACCGTACGCGCCCCACCAGGGTCCCCCCGCCCCGCAGGCCACGTCTCCGACGGCGTCCGGCGGGGCGGCCCCGGGCTGGCAGGCGCCGCCCGGCTACGGAAGCATCCCGACAGCACCCCCGCAGCCCCCCTCCCAGCCGACCGGCCCGGCGCACAGCGCCCCGCAACAGCCCGCACCACGGCCGGCCGCCCAGGCACCCACCGCACCCGCGCCTTCCGGTGCGGCCTCCCCGCGGCCCTCCTCCCCCGGCACCGGTGCGCAGAGCGACGCGTCGGCCTCGTCGGCGGCCGCGGACCCGGCCGCCGACGAGGCCGACGACGGCGGTGCCGCATGACGACGACCGGCGAGCCCGTGCCCATGACCGGTGCGTCCGCCCGGGCGCAGCTCTGCGAGCGGCTGCTGGCGGATCTGCGGGGCGAGATCGCGCGGGCCGACAGCAAGGCGTCCGTGCTGGTCGCCGCGCTCGGGCTGGCGGGGGGCGTGTTCAGCGGGATGCTCGCCGGGCGCGACTGGTCCCCGGCCGCGCTGTCCGGTCCGGGCAGCGTCGCGTGGTGGGCCGGGATCGCCGCACTCGCCCTGTCCCTGTTCGCCCTGCTGCTGGCCGTCCTGCCGCGCTACCGCCGGGACGCGTGGGAGCCGGGCCTGCCCCTGTCGTACTTCGGAGACATCCAGCAAGCCGTCCGCACGAACCGGCTGGAGACCGCGCTCGCCGACACCGAGCGCGACCCCGCGGCCGGTCTGGTCGCGGCCCTCACCGAGACGAGTGGGATCGCCGCACGCAAGCACCAGTGGATCCGCACCGGCCTGATCGCGTTCTGCGTCGGCACGGTCCTGGTGCCGGCCTCCCTGCTCATCGGCTGACCGCCACCGTCCCCGCACAGAGAAGGAATCCGGAACCCCATGACCCAGCCGCCGCCCACACCGCCGGAACACCCCGGGCAACCCGCGACACCCCCGCCCGGGCAGACCCCTCCCTACCCGCAGCAACCGCAGTACCCGCAGCCGGCGGCAGCACCACAGCAGCCGCAGTACCCGCAGCAGCCACAGCCTGCGGTCGCACCGCAGTACCCGCAGCAGCCACAGCCTGCGGTCGCACCGCAGTACCCGCAGCCTCCCGGCGCCGGGTACCCGCCCCCTCAGCACCAGCCGCAGCAGCCCGGCCCCGGGCCGTCGCCGTTCCAGCAGGCCGCCCCGGGGTACCCGCAGGCCCCGCAGCCGCCGCAGCCGCCCGGGTACCCCGCGGCACCCCACCACCCCGGCGCCCCGGGCCATCCGTACCCCCAGGCGCCCACCTCCGCCGCCGTTCCCCCGCAGTACCCCCAGGCTCCCGCGCAGCCGGCGGCTCCCCCACCGGCGGCCCCGGCCGCCCCGCAGGCACCTGCCGCCGCGGACGACACCGACCACCCCCACCACATCAGCACCGGACCGCGCCGCGTCCACATCTCCGCCCACCAGCGGCGCACCGACGCCACCACCGTGGGCAGCCTGCTGCTGCACCTGCCGAACTTCCTGTGCAGCCTCTTCGTCGTCGCCCTGATCTCCCTGCTCTTCGGCGACTTCGGGCCGGTGCTGATACTCGCCTGGCTCGCGACCGGCGCGCTCGTCTTCCACCGCCCCACGGAACGCACCCTCGCGCGCCATCTGCTCCGCCTGCGCTACCCCACGCCGCAGGAACGAGCCAAACTCGAACCGGTCTGGCAGGAGGTGACCACGCGGGCCGGTGTGGACGGCCGGATCTACGAGCTGTGGGTGGAGGACAGCGACCATCTGAACGCCGTCGCGGCGGCCGGGCACATCGTCGGCGTCACCCGCTTCGCCATGACCGACCTGCCCAACGGCGAACTCGCCGCCGTCATGGCCCACGAGCTGGGGCACCACGTCGGCGGCCACGCCTGGTCCGGCCTGCTCGGCTACTGGTACGCGCTGCCGGGCCGGATCGCCTGGCGGGTGCTGCGCGTGATGACCACCGTGATGTTCCAGATGTCGCAGGCCTTCTCCTGCTTCGGCGTCCTCTTCTTCGGCCTGATCGTGGGCGGGATCGCCCTGGTGACCGTCAGCTCCCTGTACGGCCTGCCGCTGCTGGTCCTGGGCGTGCCCTACGCCCTCGCCGCCGTCGGCCGGCGCTCCGAGCTGCGGGCCGACCAGCACGCGGCGGCCCTCGGGTTCGCCCCGATGCTGGCCTCCGTGCTGGAGAAGATGCACCACGAGGAGGAGCAGGCCGTCGCCGCCCTCGCCGCCCGCAACGGCGGCTCCGCGCCCGCGGAGAGCCCGGTGAGCAAGCTGCTGGCCTCCCACCCGGACTACTACACCCGGCTGCACCACCTCCAGCCCTACCTCCAGCCGCAGCGGCACTGACACCGCGCCGCACCCGGGCATGCCGAAGGGCGGCCACCCCCGGATCGGGGATGACCGCCCTTCATGCTGCTCGCTTACTGGTTGTACGGACCGTAGTCGTAGTCCTCCAGCGGAACGGCCTGGCCGGAGCCGGTGCCGAACGGCGAGTAGTCGATGTCGTCGTAGCCGACGGCCGAGTACATCGCGGCCTTGGCCTCCTCGGTCGGCTCGACCCGGATGTTGCGGTAGCGGGACAGACCCGTACCGGCCGGGATGAGCTTACCGATGATGACGTTCTCCTTGAGGCCGATGAGGCTGTCGGACTTGGCGTTGATCGCCGCATCCGTCAGGACTCGGGTCGTCTCCTGGAAGGAGGCGGCCGACAGCCAGGACTCCGTCGCCAGCGAGGCCTTGGTGATACCCATCAGCTGCGGACGACCCGAGGCCGGGTGACCGCCCTCCTGGACCACACGACGGTTCTCGGTCTCGAACTTCGAGCGCTCGACCAGCTCGCCGGGCAGCAGCTCGGCGTCGCCGGACTCGATGATCGTCACTCGGCGGAGCATCTGCCGGATGATGATCTCGATGTGCTTGTCGTGGATCGACACGCCCTGCGAGTTGTACACCTTCTGGACCTCGCCGACCAGGTGGACCTGGACGGCACGCTGACCCAGGATGCGCAGCACGTCGTGCGGGTTCTCGGTACCCACGGTGAGCTTCTGGCCCACCTGGACGTGCTCGCCCTCGCTGACCAGGAGGCGGGCGCGCTTCGAGATCGGGAAGGCCGTCTCGTCGCTGCCGTCGTCCGGCGTGACGACGATCTTCTTGGTCTTCTCGGTCTCCTCGATCCGCACGCGGCCGGAGGCCTCGGAGATCGGGGCGACACCCTTGGGCTGACGCGCCTCGAAGAGCTCGACGACACGCGGCAGACCCTGGGTGATGTCGTCACCGGCCACACCACCGGTGTGGAAGGTACGCATCGTCAGCTGGGTACCGGGCTCACCGATGGACTGCGCGGCGATGATGCCGACCGCCTCGCCGATGTCCACCAGCTTGCCGGTGGCCAGCGAACGGCCGTAGCACATCGCGCAGGTGCCGACGGCGGACTCGCAGGTCAGGACCGAGCGGGTCTTGACCTCCTCGATGCCGCGCAGCACGAGCTCGTCGATGAGCACGTCGCCCAGGTCCGTGCCGGCCGGGGCCAGGACCTGGCCGTCGACCACGATGTCCTCGGCGAGGCAGCGCGCGTACACGGACGTCTCGACGTCCTCCGCCTTGCGCAGCACGCCGTCGGCGCCGCGGTCGGCGATCCGCAGCCGCAGGCCGCGCTCGGTGCCGCAGTCCTCCTCGCGGACGATGACGTCCTGGGAGACGTCGACCAGACGACGGGTGAGGTAACCCGAGTCGGCGGTCCGCAGGGCGGTGTCCGCCAGACCCTTACGGGCACCGTGCGTGGAGATGAAGTACTCCAGCACGGACAGGCCCTCACGGAAGGACGACTTGATCGGACGCGGGATCGTCTCGTTCTTCGCGTTCGACACCAGACCACGCATACCGGCGATCTGACGCATCTGCATCATGTTGCCTCGTGCACCCGAGTTCACCATCATGAAGATCGGGTTGGTCTTCGGGAAGTTCTCGTTCATCGCCTCGGCGACCTCGTTGGTCGCCTTGGTCCAGATCGCGATGAGCTCCTGCGTGCGCTCGTCCTTGGTGATCAGACCGCGCTCGTACTGCTTCTGGACCTTCTCGTCCTGCGCCTCGTAGCCCGCGACGATGGTCTTCTTCGCGTCGGGGACGACGACGTCGGAGATGGCGACGGTGACACCGGAACGGGTCGCCCAGTAGTAACCGGCCGACTTCAGGTTGTCCAGGGTCGCCGCGACGATGACCTTCGGGTAGCGCTCGGCCAGGTCGTTGACGATCTGGGAGAGCTGCTTCTTGCCGACCTCGTAGTCGACGAACGGGTAGTCCTCGGGCAGCAGCTCGTTGAAGAGCGCGCGGCCCAGGGTCGACCGCAGACGGAACGAGTCGCCCTGCTGCCACGCCCGCTCGCCGAGTGCCTCGTCGCCCTCCTCCGCGGCCGGCGGCGTCCAACCGCGCGGCGGAATGGTGCCGACGGGGAAGCGGATGTCGATCGGCGCCTGGAGCGAGAGCTCACCGGCGTCGAAGGCCATGATCGCCTCGGCGGTGGACGCGAACGAGCGGCCCTCGCCCTTGCCCTCGCGGCCTTCCTTGTCCGTGGTCAGGAAGAACAGACCCAGCACCATGTCCTGGGTCGGCATGGTGACCGGACGGCCGTCGGCGGGCTTGAGGATGTTGTTCGAGGACAGCATCAGGATGCGGGCCTCGGCCTGCGCCTCCGCGGACAGCGGCAGGTGCACGGCCATCTGGTCACCGTCGAAGTCCGCGTTGAACGCGGTGCAGACGAGCGGGTGGATCTGGATGGCCTTGCCCTCGACCAGCTGCGGCTCGAAGGCCTGGATGCCGAGGCGGTGCAGGGTGGGAGCACGGTTCAGCAGCACCGGGTGCTCGGCGATGACCTCTTCGAGGACGTCGTACACCACGGTGCGGCCGCGCTCGACCATGCGCTTGGCCGACTTGATGTTCTGCGCGTGGTTCAGGTCGACCAGACGCTTCATCACGAACGGCTTGAACAGCTCCAGCGCCATGTACTTCGGCAGACCGCACTGGTGCAGCTTCAGCTGCGGACCGACGACGATCACGGAACGCGCGGAGTAGTCCACACGCTTGCCGAGCAGGTTCTGGCGGAAGCGGCCCTGCTTGCCCTTGAGCATGTCGGACAGCGACTTCAGCGGACGGTTGCCGGGGCCCGTGACCGGGCGGCCGCGGCGGCCGTTGTCGAAGAGCGCGTCGACGGCCTCCTGGAGCATGCGCTTCTCGTTGTTCACGATGATCTCGGGGGCGCCGAGGTCGAGAAGCCGCTTCAGGCGGTTGTTGCGGTTGATCACACGGCGGTACAGGTCGTTCAGGTCGGAGGTCGCGAAGCGGCCACCGTCCAGCTGCACCATCGGACGCAGGTCCGGCGGGATGACCGGGACGCAGTCCAGGACCATGCCCTTGGGGCTGTTGGACGTCTGCAGGAACGCGGAGACGACCTTCAGCCGCTTCAGGGCGCGGGTCTTCTTCTGGCCCTTGCCGGTGCGGATGATCTCGCGGAGCCTCTCGGCCTCCTCGTCGAGGTCGAAGGACTCCAGGCGCTTCTGCAGCGCCGCGGCACCCATCGAGCCGTCGAAGTAGGTGCCGAAGCGGTCCCGCAGCTCGCGGTAGAGCAGCTCGTCGCCCTCGAGGTCCTGGACCTTGAGGTTCTTGAAGCGGGTCCACACCTCGTCGAGGCGGTCGATCTCGCGCTGCGCGCGGTCGCGAAGCTGCTTCATCTCGCGCTCGGCGCCCTCGCGCACCTTGCGGCGCACGTCCGCCTTGGCGCCCTCCGCCTCCAGCTCGGCCAGGTCGGTCTCGAGCTTCTTGGCGCGGGCCTCCAGGTCGGAGTCGCGGCGGTTCTCGATCTGCTGCCGCTCGACGGAGACGTGTGCCTCCAGGGAGGGCAGGTCGCGCGTGCGGCGCTCCTCGTCGACGTACGTGATCATGTACGCCGCGAAGTAGATGACCTTCTCCAGGTCCTTCGGGGCGAGGTCGAGCAGGTAGCCCAGGCGGGACGGGACACCCTTGAAGTACCAGATGTGCGTGACGGGAGCGGCCAGCTCGATGTGGCCCATCCGCTCACGACGCACCTTGGCGCGCGTGACCTCGACGCCGCAGCGCTCGCAGATGATGCCCTTGAAGCGGACGCGCTTGTACTTGCCGCAGTAGCACTCCCAGTCCCGGGTCGGGCCGAAGATCTTCTCGCAGAAGAGGCCGTCCTTCTCGGGCTTGAGGGTGCGGTAGTTGATGGTCTCGGGCTTCTTGACCTCGCCGTGGCTCCACTGCCGAATGTCGTCAGCGGTGGCCAGGCCGATCCGGAGCTCGTCGAAGAAGTTGACGTCGAGCACTATGCGTCAATCCCTCTCAGGGTCGTTAAGTCTGTGGTCTGAAACGGGGGCCTGGGGGTCGGCGGGGGCCTCGCACGGCGGCGAGGCCCCTACCGGACTCCCGTCAGACCTCTTCGACGCTGCTCGGCTCGCGCCGGGACAGGTCGATACCGAGCTCCTCCGCAGCGCGGAAGACGTCCTCGTCGGTGTCGCGCATCTCGATGGACATACCGTCGCTGGACAGCACCTCCACGTTCAGGCAGAGCGACTGCATCTCCTTGATGAGCACCTTGAAGGACTCGGGGATGCCGGGCTCGGGGATGTTCTCGCCCTTGACGATGGCCTCGTAGACCTTCACGCGGCCGGTGACGTCGTCGGACTTGATGGTCAGCAGTTCCTGGAGCGCGTAGGCGGCGCCGTAGGCCTCGAGGGCCCACACCTCCATCTCGCCGAAGCGCTGGCCACCGAACTGCGCCTTACCACCCAGCGGCTGCTGGGTGATCATCGAGTACGGACCGGTCGAGCGGGCGTGCAGCTTGTCGTCGACCAGGTGGTGCAGCTTGAGGATGTACATGTAGCCGACGGAGATCGGGTCCGGGAACGGCTCGCCGGAGCGGCCGTCGAACAGCCGCGCCTTGCCGGACGGCAGCATCATGCGGTCGCCGTCGCGGTTGGGCAGGGCGTAGTCGAACAGGCCGGCCAGCTCGTCCTCGCGCGCGCCGTCGAAGACCGGCGTGGCGACGTTGGTCCGGGCGGGGACGTCGTCGGCGCCGATGGCCTTCAGACGCTCCATCCACTCCTCGCTGCCCTCGACCTTCCAGCCCTGGGAGGCGAGCCAGCCGAGGTGGATCTCCATGACCTGTCCCGGGTTCATCCGGGACGGGACACCGAGCGGGTTGAGGATGATGTCGACCGGGGTGCCGTCCTCCAGGAACGGCATGTCCTCGATCGGCAGGATCTTGGAGATGACGCCCTTGTTGCCGTGGCGGCCGGCGAGCTTGTCACCATCGGTGATCTTGCGCTTCTGCGCGACGTAGACGCGGACCAGCTGGTTCACGCCGGGCGGCAGCTCGTCGCCCTCCTCGCGGTCGAAGACGCGCACGCCGATGACCTTGCCGGTCTCGCCGTGCGGCACCTTCAGCGAGGTGTCACGGACCTCACGGGCCTTCTCACCGAAGATCGCGCGCAGCAGGCGCTCCTCCGGCGTCAGCTCGGTCTCGCCCTTCGGGGTCACCTTGCCGACGAGGATGTCACCGGCGACGACCTCGGCACCGATGCGGATGATGCCGCGCTCGTCGAGGTCGGCGAGGACCTCCTCGGAGACGTTCGGGATGTCCCGGGTGATCTCCTCGGGGCCGAGCTTGGTGTCACGGGCGTCGACCTCGTGCTCCTCGATGTGGATCGAGGAGAGGACGTCGTCCTGCACCAGGCGCTGGCTGAGGATGATGGCGTCCTCGTAGTTGTAGCCCTCCCACGGCATGAACGCCACGAGGAGGTTCTTGCCGAGCGCCATCTCACCGTCCTCGGTGGCGGGACCGTCGGCGAGGACCTGGCCCTCGATGATGCGGTCGCCCTCGTTGACGATGACCTTCTGGTTGACCGAGGTGCCCTGGTTGGAGCGGGAGAACTTGGCCAGCCGGTACGTGATGTACGTGCCGTCGTCGTTGGCGGTGGTGATGTAGTCCGCGGAGACCTCCTGGACCACACCGGCCTTCTCGGCCTTGACGACGTCGCCGGCGTCGACGGCGGAGCGGTACTCCATGCCGGTGCCGACGAGCGGGGACTCCGCCTGGATCAGCGGAACGGCCTGGCGCATCATGTTCGCGCCCATGAGGGCACGGTTGGCGTCGTCGTGCTCCAGGAAGGGGATCATGGCGGTCGCGACCGACACCATCTGGCGCGGCGAGACGTCCATGTAGTCCACGTCGGTGCCGGGGACGTAGTCGACCTCGCCGCCGCGGCGGCGGACCAGGACGCGGTTCTCGGCGAAGCGCATCTCCTCCGTCAGCGGCGCGTTGGCCTGCGCGATGACGAAGCGGTCCTCCTCGTCGGCGGTCAGGTAGTCGACCTCGTCGGTGACCTGGCCCTCGACGACCTTGCGGTACGGGGTCTCGATGAAACCGAAGGCGTTGACCCGGCCGTAGGAGGCCAGCGAGCCGATCAGACCGATGTTCGGGCCTTCGGGCGTCTCGATCGGGCACATGCGGCCGTAGTGCGACGGGTGCACGTCGCGGACCTCGAAGCCGGCCCGCTCACGGGAGAGACCACCCGGGCCGAGGGCGTTCAGACGACGCTTGTGCGTCAGCCCCGACAGCGGGTTGTTCTGGTCCATGAACTGGGACAGCTGGCTGGTGCCGAAGAACTCCTTGATGGAGGCGACGACCGGCCGGATGTTGATCAGGGTCTGCGGCGTGATCGCCTCGACGTCCTGCGTGGTCATGCGCTCACGCACGACGCGCTCCATCCGGGCCAGGCCGGTGCGGACCTGGTTCTGGATGAGCTCGCCGACGCTGCGGATGCGGCGGTTGCCGAAGTGGTCGATGTCGTCGGTCTCGACGATGATCGTCCGGTCGGACTCGGAGGTGGTCTCGGTCTCACCGGCGTGCAGCTTCACCAGGTACTTGATCGTCGCGAGGATGTCCTCGACGGTCAGGACGCCGGCGTCGAGCGCGGTGTCCGTACCCAGCTTCTTGTTGACCTTGTAGCGGCCGACCTTGGCGAGGTCGTAGCGCTTGGGGTTGAAGTACAGGTTCTCCAGCAGCGTCTGCGCGGCCTCACGCGTCGGGGGCTCGCCCGGGCGCAGCTTGCGGTAGATGTCGAGCAGCGCGTCGTCCTGGCCCTGGGTGTGGTCCTTCTCCAGGGTGGCGCGCATGGACTCGTACTCGCCGAACTCCTCGAGGATCTGCTCGGTCGTCCAGCCGAGCGCCTTGAGCAGGACGGTCACGGACTGCTTGCGCTTGCGGTCGATGCGGACACCGACCATGTCGCGCTTGTCGATCTCCATCTCCAGCCAGGCACCCCGGGACGGGATGATCTTGGCGGAGAAGATGTCCTTGTCGGACGTCTTGTCGATGCTGGAGTCGAAGTAGACACCCGGCGAACGGACCAGCTGCGACACCACGACACGCTCGGTGCCGTTGATGACGAAGGTGCCCTTGTTCGTCATGAGCGGGAAGTCGCCCATGAAGACGGTCTGGGACTTGATCTCGCCGGTCTCGTTGTTGGTGAACTCGGCCGTGACGAAGAGCGGCGCGGCGTACGTGAAGTCGCGCTCCTTGCACTCGTCGATCGAGTTCTTCGGCGGCTCGAAGCGGTGGTCGCGGAAGGTCAGCGACATCGACCCGGAGAAGTCCTCGATCGGGGAGATCTCCTCGAAGATCTCCTCGAGGCCGGACTTGGTGGGGACGTCCTGACCGTTCTCGAGAGCCTCCTCGACCCGACTCTGCCAGGCGGTGTTGCCGAGCAGCCAGTCAAAGCTCTCGGTCTGCAGCGCGAGCAGGTTCGGAACCTCGAGAGGCTCCTTGATCTTTGCAAAGGAGATGCGCAGCGGGGCGGTGCTGGCGCCGTTGTTCGTATTCGCGATCGAGGCAGTGCGCGAGGCGGCCAAGAGGGGGTCCTTCCGAGGGCTCGGACTCACTACGCGCGTACCGGCCCCTCACCCGTACACAGAGACAGAAGTCCCAGGTCGGAGACCATCTGTCGGTCAGTGCTCGAGTGAGGGCAGACCCCTGGTGACGGGCAGGGGACAGCTAACAGGCAGCGCAAAGGGTCAGTGTAGCCACATGGCACACTGATGTCCAGTCCCGATTTACTGAGACTCCCATTGTTCTCAACGCCTGCGGCATGCCTGCCCTCAACGCACGTTGATACTGCCCTCTTCGCCGTCGATCCATGCCTCGGATTCGGATCCTTGTGACGACGCGTCCTGAGAATTGCGCGCTGCGTGCGGTTCGTCAAGGCCCCCTTGCCCGAACCGGGGCTTCCTGAGACACGACGAAGATCACCTTACCCCTCGCGCACCGAGGTGCAAGGCGGCCCGCGCCGGACCCCGGGGAACGCCGAAAGGCGACCACCCAGATGGATGATCGCCCTTCGGTGCGTTCGCGTTACAGCCCCTGCGGGGCCGGTCTCGCTGTCGCGGAGGTCGCGAAGGTCCTACTTGACCTCGACCGAGGCGCCGGCGCCCTCGAGGGCCTCCTTGGCCTTGTCCGCGGCCTCCTTGTTGACCTTCTCCAGGACGGCCTTCGGGGTGCCGTCGACCAGGTCCTTGGCCTCCTTCAGGCCGAGGGAGGTCAGCTCACGCACGACCTTGATGACCTGGATCTTCTTCTCACCGGCGCCGGTGAGGACGACGTCGAACTCGTCCTGCTCCTCGACAGCGGCGGCCTCGGCGCCACCGGCGGCACCGGCGACGACGACCGGGGCAGCGGCAGCGGCGGTGACGTCGAACTTCTCCTCGAAGGCCTTCACGAACTCGGAGAGCTCGATGAGGGTCATCTCCTCGAACTGCGCGAGCAGGTCTTCCTGGCTGAGCTTCGCCATGATGGCGGTCCTTCCACTAAATCGGCAGGTGCCGGATGTACTGGATGAGGCGGGCGTACGTCGGCCCGCGTCGGCCTCCGCGTTCGGTGAGCGGGGGCCGGGGTGCGAGCCGAGTTACTCGGCACCGCCCTGCTCGGCCTGCTTGGCGCGCAGCGCGTCCACGGTACGGACGAGCTTCGACGGCAGCGCCTGGAAGACGGAGGCAGCCTGGGACTGCTTCGCCTTGAAGGCACCGGCCAGCTTGCTGAGCAGAACCTCGCGGGACTCGAGGTCCGCAAGCTTCTTGATCTCGTCGGCGGACAGCGCCTTGCCGTCAAGGACACCGCCCTTGATGACGAGATTCGGGTTTTCCTTGGCGAAGTCACGGAGACCCTTCGCCGACTCCACCGGGTCACCGGTGACGAAGGCGACAGCCGTCGGACCGTTGAACAGGTCGTCCAGCGTCGTGATCCCGGCCTCGTTGGCCGCAATCTTGGTCAGCGTGTTCTTCACCACGGCGTACTGGGCGTTCTCACCGAGTGCAAGACGCAGCTTCCTGGTCTGCGCCACGGTGAGACCCCGGTACTCGGTCAGCACGGCAGCCGACGAGTTGCGGAACTTGTCCGTCAGCTCGGCAACCGCAGCAGCCTTGTCGGGCCTCGCCATAGAGCCTCGGCCTCCTTCCGGGTGATTCGGACCGCGCGGACCCGAAGGAGGACTGGGGTAAAACGAAACGCCCCGGCGCAGGCGCACGGGGCGGACTCGACCGGATCGCACACACATGGCACGCGCGCACCGGGAGTTCTTCCACTGTCACCTGCGCGGGTCGTCCGCATTTTCAGCGGATCCTTCGGCCACCGACCCCGGCAGGGGCACGGCAACGACCAGCGGTCTTTGGCTTCCTGAGGAGAGTAAGGGAACGGGCCGCCGTCAAGCAAATCCGCTCATGCGGCGCCCGCTCCCGTGGCTCGCCGGCTCTCAGGCGTCGTCGCCCTTCATCATCGCGGCGAGGTCGGCGACGTCCCCGGCGGGCGGGGCCGCGACGGTCACCGGCTTGTTGACGTCGAAGAAGGTGATCGTCATGTCGAGCGGGCCCTTGTCGGCGTCGCCGCGCATGCGGAACCGCTTGGTGTGTTCGTCGCCGTCGACCCACAGGTCCATGGTGAGCCGGTCGACGCCCATCTTCTCGTACTGCTCGACGCTCTTCTTCCGCTTCTCGCGGGTGGCCTTGTCGGCCTTCTCGAAGGACTTCTCCAGGGCGTCGAGGGTGACGGTGCCCTTGTAGTGGGTCGTCCGCACACCCTCGACCGTCTCGGTGCCGACCTTCTTCACGTCCTTCGAGCCGGTGAGGAAGGTGGACGCGGCAGCCGGGTTCTGGTCGGCCTGGCCGCCTCCGAGCTGCTGGCCGTTGAGCTCCTTGTCCGCGCCCGTCGCGGACAGGTCCAACTTGATCCAGCTCTTGCCGTCCATCTCCTTGGCGGCCTCGGCGCCCCCGTCGATGTACATGGCGCCGTCGACGAGCCGCAGCTCCACCTGGCCGTCGGCGGCCTGATCCTCGGCGGTCATCTTCATGCTCATCGCGAGCGGCTCGACGTTCATCGCCGCATCGGCGTGGATGCGGCCCGTCTCCGGCACGGTGCCGGTGAGCCGGTACCGGAAGGACGTGATGTCGTCGGAGCTCTTCGCGGCCCTGGCGACCGCCGCGGCGGGCTCCATCTCCGGCGACGCGTCCCCCTTGGAGCAGCCGACCGCTCCGGCGAGGAGCAGCGCGGCGACGACGACGGCAGGTGTGGCAGGCTTCATCGGTTCCCCCCAGGAACGACATGGTCGGTGCACGGCGACTCGGTGCACGGCAGCGGTGTCATGACCATATCCCCTCGTTACCGACGGGTCGCCTCGATTCCGGCGGCCTCCGCCCGCCCACCACCCCGCGCAGCCCGGAGTGCCGCCTGCCCACGAGGTCGTCACGGAGGCCCGGACACCGTGGAGGCCCGCCGTGGGGGTTGGCCGTGGAGGCCGGAGTGCGCCGCGCGCGTGGGCAGCTCCCGGCGCCCTGTGGACGCCCTGCGGACTTCTACGGACCTCTGTGGGGCCTGTGGGGTCTGTGGGCTTCCGGAGCCGGGGGAACGTGGTTCTCGGCGCCGCTCGGGGCCCTGCACGCCGTCACAGCGACGCTCGCGGCCAGAACAGGGGGGAGGGGCTGGGCGGGCGGGGGGCGTCGGGAGGCCGCCGCGACGGCCGCCGCGTCCGACGACGGGGGCGCATCGCTCCCCGCGGTCCCCGTGCTCCCCGACCCCGTGGCGCCCGAGATCAGCGCGATCCCTCCTGCTCTTCGGGCCGGCCCGGTGGTGGGGACCCGCGGAACGGGAACGGGCCCCGCACCCGGAGGGTGCGGGGCCCGTGTCCGACTTCGGTGAGCCGTCAGGCTCAGACCGCGGCCGGGTCCTCCTCGGTGAGGAGGTTGCGGGTGCGGTTCGGGTCGACCGGGATGCCGGGGCCCATCGTGGTGGTGATGGCGGCCTTCTTGATGTAGCGACCCTTGGCGGCGGACGGCTTCAGACGGAGGATCTCCTCCAGCGCGGCGCCGTAGTTCTCCACCAGCTTCGAGTCGTCGAAGGACGACTTGCCGATGATGAAGTGCAGGTTCGAGTGCTTGTCGACGCGGAACTCGATCTTGCCGCCCTTGATCTCGGTGACGGCCTTGGTCACGTCGGGGGTGACGGTGCCGGTCTTCGGGTTCGGCATCAGACCACGCGGACCGAGCACGCGGCCGAGGCGGCCGACCTTGCCCATGAGGTCCGGGGTGGCGACGACGGCGTCGAAGTCCAGGCGACCCTTCGAGACCTCGTCGATCAGTTCGTCGGCACCGACGATGTCGGCGCCCGCGGCACGCGCGGCCTCGGCACGGTCGCCGGTCGCGAAGACCAGGACCCGGGCGGTCTTACCGGTGCCGTGCGGAAGGTTCACGGTGCCACGGACCATCTGGTCGGCCTTGCGCGGGTCGACGCCCAGACGGAAGGCGACCTCGACGGTGGCGTCGAACTTGGTCGTGGAGGTCTCCTTGGCGAGACGGACGGCCTCGAGCGGGGCGTAGAGCTTGTCCCGGTCGACCTTGGCGTCCGCAGCCTTGAGAGCCTTGCTGCGCTTGCTCACTTCTGTCTCCTGTGTTGTCGCTAGGAGTCGTGGTCCGGGCCGAGCAGGCCCCGCCACGTGCTTCTGCTGGGGGTGGTGGGGGGTCAGCCCTCGACGGTGACGCCCATGGACCGGGCGGTGCCGGCGATGATCTTCGCGGCAGCGTCCAGGTCGTTGGCGTTGAGGTCGGGCATCTTGGTCTGGGCGATCTCGCGGACCTGCGCCTCGGTGATCTTGGCGACCTTGGTCTTGTGCGGCTCGCCGGAGCCCTTGTCCACACCCGCAGCCTTGAGGATCATCTTCGCGGCCGGCGGCGTCTTGGTGATGAAGGTGAAGGAGCGGTCCTCGTAGACCGTGATCTCCACCGGCACGACCCAACCGCGCTGCGACTCGGTCGCGGCGTTGTAGGCCTTGCAGAACTCCATGATGTTGACGCCGTGCTGACCCAGCGCCGGGCCGACCGGCGGAGCCGGGTTGGCTGCGCCGGCCTGGATCTGGAGCTTGATGAGCCCCGTGACCTTCTTCTTCTTGGGAGGCATGCTCTCTCCGGGTCCTTACTGAGAGGTTGATTACCATCTGCACCATTCGGATGCATGATCCTGCAGATGGCATACCGCACCACGATAGCCGCCACCGCCCCTCGGCACGAAATCGCCCAGGTCAGAGGTAGCGGCGGGGGTGACCGAAGGCGCGGCCCACCGGCCCGGACGCGGTCACCCGCGGCCCGGTCGTACGGTGCTCGGGACAGCGGCTCCCGGGCCCGTCGTGCGGTGCTCGGGACAGCGGCTCCCGGGCCCGGTCGCGCCGGGAGTCGCCCCACGGCTGCACTCCGGGCCCCGCTCGCCGGCACGGCCGCGTCCGGCACGGGCGCACGGTCGCACCGAGGGCCCGCGGACCCGGTGGCCGCGGCGCGGGAAGGCGACCATCGCCCCCGGGCGGCCCCGAGGCCGCCACAGGACGGCCCGGAACGCGGCGGAGCCCCTGCCCGGCGGGGAGACCGCCGGGCAGGGGCTCTGCCGGATGATCGCGTCGTCAGTTCTTCTGGATCTGGTCGAAGGACAGCTCGACCGGCGTCTCGCGCCCGAAGATCTCCACCAGGCCCTTGACCTTCTTGGAGTCGGGGTTGATCTCGTTGATGGTCGCCTGGAGCGTGGCGAAGGGACCGTCGGTGACGGTGACCGAGTCGCCCACCTCGAAGTCCAGCACCTGGACCTCGACCTTGCGCTGCGGCGCCGGCTTGCCTTCGGCCTCGGCGGCCTCGCGGGCGGCCTTCTCCTCGGCCTCCGGGGCGAGCATCTTGACGATCTCGTCCAGCGTCAGCGGGTACGGGTCGTAGGCGTTGCCCACGAAGCCGGTGACACCCGGGGTGTTGCGGACGACGCCCCAGGACTCGTTCGTCAGGTCCATGCGGACCAGGACGTAACCCGGCAGCTTGTTCTGCTTGATCGTCTTGCGGTCGCCGTTCTTGATCTGGACGACCTCTTCCTGCGGCACCTCGGCCTGGAAGATGTAGTCCTCGACGTTCAGCGAGACGGCGCGCTGCTCCAGGTTGGTCTTCACGCGGTTCTCGTAGCCGGCGTACGTGTGGATGACGTACCACTCGCCGGGCAGGGTGCGCAGTTCCTCGCGCAGCGCCTGGACGGGGTCGACCGGCTCGGCCTCCTCCGCCTCCTCGACCTCGTCGAGCGCCTCGACGGCGTCTTCGGCACCCTCGGCGCCCTCGACCGTCTCCTCGGTGTGCAGCGCGGCCTCCTCGGCGGGCTCGCCCACCTCGGCGTCGGCAGCCTCGACCTCGTCCAGGTCCTCGTCCGCGCCCTCGACGATGTCGAGCTCGTCGTCGACGGACTCGACGTCCTCCGCGCGAGGCTCGACGGCGTCGTTCAGGTTCTGGTCAGACACGGTGGCTGCTTCTTCCTGGATACAGAGGGGTGGAACATGCGAAACGGGCGCCGGATACCTCGGCGCCCTTCGCTCTCGCCTCAGCCGAAGACGTACTTGGCTGCGTGGCTGAGCCCATAATCGATCACGGTCACCAGGGCGATCATGATGGCGACGAAGAAGATCACCACTGTCGTGTACGACGTCAGCTGGTTCCGCGTCGGCCAGACCACCTTGCGGAGTTCCGCGACGACCTGTCGGTAGAAGATCGCGAGGCGCTTCAGCGGGCCCTTCTTGGCGCGCTTGCCACCCTTGCGGGTCTTCTTCTTCGACTCCGGCGCCTCATCCTGGGCGTCAGGCGTGTCGATGGAGCCCACGGCGTCCGCCATTAGTCCTCACCTGATCCCGGGTCGTGGCCGTGCCGCGCCCGGTCTGAGCCGCACGGCGGTGCATTGCTGTACGTACATGCGCACACATCCTGGCGAAGGTGTGTGTAGCAGGGCCGGAGGGACTTGAACCCCCAACCGCCGGTTTTGGAGACCGGTGCTCTACCAATTGAGCTACGACCCTTTGTGTGTCCCCCAACGTACCGCATCCGGTCGGGTGCTTGGTGTGCACCGACTGGGGTGCGGCTGCTGAAGGCCAACGAGGTGAGAGTGTACGTGGTCCGAAGCGCCCCGTCGAACAGAAAGGGCCCGTGAGGGCCCCGGAGACACAAGATCGGCGGGAAACGACCGGAAGATCACCCAGGCCGGCGCGGGGTTCCGGACTGGCGTTCGCCCCCGTCCCCTGTGCTGTTCAGTCTGTGAAACCCGCGTGCCGGGCTCGTTTCCGGTCTGAAACCATGGGCGGTATGAGCGCTGCAACCCCTCCCACCGAGCGCCGGGTATCGGCCCGCATCGGCGCGATCTCCGAGTCCGCCACCCTCGCCGTGGACGCCAAGGCCAAGGCTCTGAAGGCCGCCGGGCGCCCGGTGATCGGCTTCGGCGCGGGCGAGCCCGACTTCCCGACCCCCGGCTACATCGTCGATGCGGCCGTCGAGGCCTGCAAGAACCCGAAGTACCACCGCTACACCCCGGCGGGCGGCCTGCCCGAGCTGAAGGCCGCGATCGCCGCGAAGACGCTGCGTGACTCCGGCTACGAGGTCGAGACCACCCAGGTCCTCGTCACCAACGGCGGCAAGCAGGCCATCTACGAGGCCTTCGCGGCCGTCCTGGACCCGGGCGACGAGGTCATCGTCCCGGCCCCGTACTGGACGACGTACCCTGAGTCGATCCGCCTGGCCGGCGGTGTCCCGGTCGAGGTCGTCGCCGACGAGACGACCGGCTACCGGGTGAGCGTGGAGCAGCTGGAGGCCGCCCGCACCGAGAACACCAAGGTGCTTCTCTTCGTGTCGCCGTCGAACCCGACCGGCGCCGTCTACACCCGCGAGCAGATCGAGGAGATCGGCCGCTGGGCGGCGGAGAAGGGCCTGTGGGTCCTCACCGACGAGATCTACGAGCACCTCGTCTACGGCGACGCCGAGTTCCACTCGCTGCCCGTGGTCGTGCCCGAGCTGGCCGACAAGTGCATCGTCGTCAACGGCGTCGCCAAGACGTACGCCATGACGGGCTGGCGCGTGGGCTGGGTCATCGGTCCGAAGGACGTCGTCAAGGCCGCCACCAACCTCCAGTCGCACGCCACCTCCAACGTCTCCAACGTCGCCCAGGTCGCCGCCCTGGCCGCCGTCTCCGGCGACCTGTCGGCCGTGGAGCGGATGCGCGAGGCCTTCGACCGGCGGCGGCGGACCATCGTGCGGATGCTGAACGAGATCGACGGCGTGCTCTGCCCGGAGCCCGAGGGCGCCTTCTACGCCTACCCGTCGGTCAAGGGCCTGCTCGGCAAGGAGATCCGCGGCAAGCGTCCGCAGGACACCGTCGAGCTGGCCGCGCTCATCCTGGAGGAGGCGGAGGTCGCCGTCGTCCCGGGTGAGGCGTTCGGCACCCCGGGCTACCTGCGGTTGTCGTACGCGCTCGGCGACGAGGACCTCGTCGAGGGCGTGAGCCGCCTCCAGAAGCTGCTGGCGGAGGCCAGGGACTGACGTACTCCGGCTCCGGACCCCTACGGGCCGGTGTCCCCTCCCCGGGGGGGCGCCGGCCCCTTCGTTTGTGCGAGCAAGGCCACGTTCGGGGAATGCGCTACCCGGACCGCCGGGACGTACGGCAGGATCCTGGGATGGAGCGTGTACGTGATCTCTCTGGGCTGCCGAAGGCCCACCTGCACCTGCACTTCACCGGATCGATGCGGCCCGGAACCGTGCTGGAACTGGCCGACAAGTACGGCGTGCGCCTGCCGGAGGCCCTGACCGAAGCACTGACCGGCGGGGAGCCGCCGCGGCTGCGGGCGACGGACGAGCGGGGCTGGTTCCGCTTCCAGCGGCTGTACGACGCGGCGCGCTCCTGCCTGCGTGAGCCCGAGGACCTCCAGCGGCTGGTCCGGGAGGCCGCACAGGAGGACCTGGCCGACGGCTCGGGCTGGCTGGAGATCCAGGTCGACCCGACGTCGTACGCGCCCCGGCTGGGAGGTCTGATCCCCACGTTGGAGATCATCCTCGACGCCGTGGAGAGGGCGAGCCGGGACACGGGGCTGGGCATGCGGGTCCTGGTCGCCGCGAACCGCATGAAGCACCCCCTGGACGCACGCACCCTGGCCCGGCTCGCGGTGCGGTACGCCGATCGGGGCGTGGTGGGCTTCGGGCTGTCCAACGACGAGCGCCGGGGCATGGCCCGGGACTTCGACCGCGCCTTCCACATCGCCCGGGAGGGCGGGCTGCTGTCCGCGCCCCACGGCGGCGAGCTGACGGGGCCGTCGTCGGTGCGGGACTGCCTGGACGACCTGCACGCCCACCGCGTCGGGCACGGCGTGCGGGCCGCGGAGGAGCCCCG
The DNA here is from genome assembly GCF_016921115.1 of Streptomyces actuosus. Taxonomy (GTDB): domain Bacteria; phylum Actinomycetota; class Actinomycetes; order Streptomycetales; family Streptomycetaceae; genus Streptomyces; species Streptomyces actuosus_A. The sequence continues at coordinate 26,716 of NZ_JAFFZS010000005.1, read as the reverse complement.
CCTGCTGCGGCGCCTCGCCGAGCGCGGGGTGACGTGCGAGGTGTGCCCGGCCTCCAACGTGGCCCTGGGGGTGTACGAGAAGCCGGAGGACGTCCCGCTGCGCACCCTGTTCGAGGCGGGTGTGCCGATGGCGCTGGGCGCGGACGACCCGCTGCTGTTCGGCTCCCGGCTGGCGGCTCAGTACGAGATCGCCCGCCGGTACCACGGCTTCACGGACGAGGAGCTCGCCGAGCTGGCCCGCCAGTCGATCCGGGCGTCGGCGGCACCGGACGGCGTGCGCGACAAGCTGCTGTCGGGCGTGGACGACTGGCTGGCCGCCGGGTGAGGCGGTGTCGGCCGGCGCTCACTGCCGGCCCACGAGGGCAATGACGAGCGGAAGCGTCTGCCGGTCGAAGATCTGGTCCTTGAGCTGGTCACCCACGAAGTTGCCGTTGACCTTCATACCGGGGGTGCCGGGCACTCCCGAGGCCTCGAAGGCCTTCTCGGACGCGGCCACGAAGTCGCGGTACTTCATGCCGTGGACGGCCGCGTCGAACCGCGTGCTGCGCAGGCCCTCGATCTCGGAGGCCGTCTTCAACAGGAACGCGTCGGTGTAGCCGTCGACGGACTCCTCGGGCTGATGGGCGAAGAGCATCTCGTGGTACTCGACGAACCTTCCGGCGTCCAGGGCCGCCCGCAGCGCGTTGGCCGCCTTCTGCGAGCCTTCACCGGCGAGCCGCTCGTCGAGGAACGAGGCGAGCGTGTACTCGACGCGGACCCCGCCGGACAGCACCAGGTCGCGCAGCCCCTCGCCGCCGCCCTGGGTCTCGAACTCCTTGCAGACCGGGCAGCGAAGGTCCTCGTACACGTGCACGACGACCTTCGCCTGCGGGGAGCCGATCCGGACGGTGGTGCCGTCGGGCGCGATCGACTCCGGGATCTCGTGGACGTCCGTGTAGGCCTGAGCCGTGGCGCTCGCGGCCCCGTGGTCCTTCCCCGAGGCGCGCCCGCCGCATCCCGTGGCGAGCATCCCCACCAGTACGGCGGCTGTCGCCGCCACCGCGGCCGTACGGCGGCCCGGTCCCCCTCGCATGGCTTCCCCTCTTCTCCCGTCGGTCCCGCCCGGCTGGCCGGGCGGGACCGACCTTATGCGATCTCTGTGGGCCCGCGGAAGCCGGATTTACCCAGCTCCAGGAGCCGGAACCAGGGTCGGCGCGCAGGCAGCCGTCACCTCGGCAGGCCGCATTCGGCGCCCGCGCTCGCGAGGCACGGGGCAACGGGGCGCGGGGCAACGGGGCACCGATGTCCCGGCAGGACACCCTCGGCCGCTCGGAAGAACCGGGACGGCCCCGCGGGGTTCCGGGGCCTGCGGGACCTGGGGGTCCGAGGGCTACAGGCTGACGCCCACCGTCACCGGCTCGTTGACCAGCGTGATGCCGAAGGCTTCGCGGACGCCGACGACGACCTCGCGGGCCAGGGCGAGCAGGTCCTCGGTCGTGGCCCCGCCGCGGTTGGTCAGCGCGAGGGTGTGCTTCGTGGAGATGCGGGCCCGGCCGGTGCCGTAGCCCTTGGTGAAGCCCGCCTTGTCGATCAGCCAGGCCGCGGAGGTCTTGGTGTGGCCGGTACCCGCGGCGTACGCGGGCGGTTCGGCGTCGGCTCCGAGCCGGTCGTGGACGCGGGCGCGGAACGCGGCGAAGTCGGCGTCCGTGAGGATCGGATTGGTGAAGAAGGAGCCGGCCGACCAGGTGTCGTGGTCCTCCGGGTCCAGGACCATGCCCTTTCCGGCGCGTAGCTTCAGGACCGTCTCGCGCGCGTCGGCGAGCGGGACCCGGTCACCGGGTTCCACGCCGAGCACGCGTGCCGTCTCGGCGTACCTGATCGGCGCCGAGAGGCCGTCCGCGTCCTCCAGGCCGAACCGGACCCGCAGGACGACGTAGCGGTCGGGGTCGGCCTTGAAGCGGCTGTGGCGGTAGGAGAAGACGCATTCGGCGTTGGTGAGGGTGACCGTCCGGTGGGTGCGGCGGTCGTAGGCGATCACCTCGGTGATCGTGGCGGAGACCTCCTGGCCGTACGCCCCCACGTTCTGGATCGGGGTCGCGCCGGCGGAGCCGGGGATGCCGGCCAGGCACTCGATGCCGGCCAGGCCTGCCCGCACGGTACGGGCGACGGCGTCGGTCCAGGCCTCGCCGGCGGCGAGCTCCAGCGTGGTGCCCGTCAGTTCGAAGCCGGTGGTGGCGATGCGCAGGGCGGTGCCGTCGAAGCCCTTGTCGCCGACGACCAGGTTCGAGCCGCCGCCGATGACGAGCAACGGCGTCCCGGCGGCGTCGGCCTCACGGACGACGTCGACGACCTCGGCGTCGGTGGTCGCCGTGATCAGCCGAGTGGCGGGTCCGCCCAGCCGGAAGGTGGTCAGCGGGGCGAGGGGGGCGTCGTGGAGTTCCTGCACGCGCCAAGACTACGAGACGGGGCGTCCGCGGCGGCCTGCGCGGGTGGCCCGCAGCCGCGCAGGTGTCGCCCCACCGGCGCCGCACCGTGCGGCTCGGCGCGGCCGGCCCGTCCGACCCCGGCGCGGCTGCGGGCCCGGACGCAGCCGCGTGTGCTGGTTCGGGCCCGGTGCGGGCGCTCGGCTCCAGCGCGGTGGGCAGGCGCGGATGCGGGCGGAGCGGGCTGATCCGGGTCAGGCGCCGTGGGCGGACGTGGGGACGCGGGTGCCGCCCACCCGCGGTCGGCGGGCGGGCGGCACCGGTGGCCCCGAAGGGACGGCCCGCCGCGTTCGCTTCACTTCAGGCGCCGTACCGCCTCCTCCCACGGCAGGGGAAGCCGGTCGGCCGTCGTCGTCCAGGAGGCGAACCTCACGTCCTTCATCTCGCCGGCCAGGCCCTGCGAGGTCGGTGCGTGGGTGCCGGAGCGGGCGAACGCCTTCAGCGCCTCCGCCGACTCCCAGGCGGACAGCGTCCAGAACGTCCGTTTCAGCGGCTGCGCCCTCAGCGTCGCCCCGTACGCTCCGGGCGCCCGGCCGACCTGCCGCCACACTCCCGCCGTACGCGCCAGGAAGCGGAGCGCTCCCAGGAGGGTGCGCGTCTCGAAGCGGGAGGCGAAGACGTGGACGGCGGCGCCCTGGGGCGGGGTGTTCGGCACGGTCCAGGGAAGAGTGGGCATGTCGGACTCCTGGCTCCTGCAGGTGGGGTCGTGGTCAGTGCGAAGCGGTCTCGAGAGCCGCCTCGGGCGCCCGCGCGTTCTCCGCCGCGGTTCGGCCGCCCGCGCGCCGGGCGGGGATCAGCAGGGCCGCGACACCGGCGAGGGCGACCACGGCGGAGCCGGTGACCAGCGCGGGCCTGAGGCCGTCGACGAAGGCCTGGCCGGACTCGTAGCCGCCCTGTGCCGAGAAGATCGACGACATGATCGCGATGCCGAGTGCGCCGCCGACCTCGCGCAGGGCGTTGTTGGCGCCGGAGGCGATGCCCTGCTCGGCCGGGCGGACACTGGACATGACCAGGTTGGACGCCGGCGCGAAGAACAGGGCCATTCCGATGCCGCTGATGATCAGGCCGGGCAGCTGACCGGCGTAGGAGGTGTCGGTCGCGGCCACGGAGGCCAGGTAGCCGAGGCCGGCCGCCTGGAGGAACAGGCCGGTGGCGACGACGGGGCGACCACCGATGCGGTCGGACAGGATGCCGGCGATCGGCGCGACGAGCATCGGCATACCGGTCCACGGCAGCATCCGCAGGCCCGCCTGGGTGGGCGAGTAGCCGAGGACGCCCTGCATGTACTGGCTGAGCAGGAAGATCGAGCCGAACATGCCGAGGAACATCAGCAGACTCGCCGCGTTGATGCCGGAGAAGGCGCGGGAGCGGAACAGCCGCATCGGCAGCATGGGGTTGGCGGCGCGCGAGCCGTGCAGGACGAAGGCGAGGAGCAGGGCGCCGCCCGCGAACAGGCCGGTCAGCACCAGGGCGCTGGTCCAGCCGTCGGCCGGGCCGCGCACCAGTCCGTAGACGATGCCGAACAGGCCGCCGCTGGCGAGCAGGGTGCCGGGGACGTCGAGCGGTGCGCCGGTGCCGAAGGACTCGGCGAGGCGCAGGCGGGCGAGCGGCAGCAGGGCGATGCCGAGCGGTACGTTCAGCCAGAAGATCCAGTGCCAGGAGATGTGTTCCGTGAGGCTGCCGCCGATCAGGGGCCCCGAGGCGACCGCGAGACCGTTCACCGCGCCCCAGATGCCGTACGCCATGCCGCGTTTGGCCGCGGGGACGGCGGCGGTGAGCAGGGTGAGCGTCAGCGGCATCATCACGGCGGCGCCCACTCCCTGGACCGCGCGGGCGGCGATGAGGGAGCCGATGCCGGGCGCCAGGGCGGCGGCCGCCGAGGCGCCGGTGAAGATGACCAGACCGACCTGGAACAGCCTGCGGCGGCCGAATCGGTCACCGAGGGCCGCTCCGAACATCAGCAGGACGGCGAAGGTGAGCGTGTAGGCGCTCACGGTCCATTCGAGGTCGTCCAGGGCACCGCCGAGATCTTTGCGGATCGAGGGCAGCGCGGTGGTGACGACGAGGTTGTCGAGGGCCGCCATGAATCCGGCGACGCTGGTGATGACGAGGGCCCATGCTGCTCCCCCGCGTGGTGCGGTTCGCTGTGACATCTCTCCCCCAGAGAGCGCTGACAAGGTTGATTAGTTATTGATTACTAACTTTCGGGGGCACAGGAATGCACTCACTCCACACCCCTGCACCACCACCGCTCGCACGGCCGCGGGCCCGCGCCACCGCGCACCCGCCGCCCGCACTACCGTTCCGGCCCGTCCGGCAGCCGGGCCGACGAGTACACCCCTTCCCATACCCGGTGGTCGGGCGGGAAGCCCATCGCCACCAGGCAGTTGATGAGCATGCCGTACGCCATGAAGGTCGTCGTCTCGTCGACGTCCGCCCCCAGCGGCAGATGGACCGTGTCCCACAGCCGCATCCAGCCGGCCCGCACGGCCTCACCGAACTCGCGGTCGCCCTCCGCCTCCGCGGCGCCCACGGCGACGTACATCTGCATCTGCATCATCAGCCGCTCGGGCTGCTCCGCGATGACCGTGGTGTACGCGTTCGCCATGGCATGCAGGGCCTCTTCGCCGTGCAGCCCCTCGGAGGCCTGCCGGAAGGTCCGGATGGTGTCCTCGACGCAGCGTTCGGCCACCGCGAGGAAGATCGCCTTCTTTCCGGGGAAGAGCCGGAAGAGGTACGGCTGCGAGACACCGACCCGCTTGGCGATCGCCTCGGTCGAGGTGCCGTGGTAACCACCTCGCGCGAACTCGGCGGTCGCCGCCCGGACGACACTCTCGCGTCGCTCTTCTGCGCTCATCCTGACCATGAGAGTAAGTTAGTGCTCAATCACTAACTTCGTCAAGGGCATGCACGCACGCAGGGGCGCCCTCCACCGAGGAACGCCCCCTGGCCGCCGCCGGTCACACGTCACCGACGGCAGGCCCGCCGCAGGACCGGCCCGCCTTCCGACCTGCAGGCCTGCGGGTCCGCCGGCCTGCGGTGTGCCGACCTCCGGGTGTGCCGGCCTCACGTTGTGCCGACCTGCTGGTGCGTCGGTCCGGCGGCATGTCGGCTCCAGGCCGGATGGCCGGATGCCCGGATGGCCGGATGACCGGACGCCCTGGCGACCTTCGCGGTCTGCGGGTTGGCGGGCCTGCCGGGACGCCGGGACGCCGGGACGCCGGGACGCCGGCCACGGTTCCTCCGGTCTGCCGGTCTGCCGGTCTGCCGGTCTGCCGGTCTGCCGGTCTGCCGGGACACCCTGCCGCCGGTCCGCCGATCAGGCCAGACGGACGACCGCCCGCGACATCCCCAGCACCTTCTGCCCGCCGCTGGTCACGACGAGGTCCACACGGACGGTGTTGTCGTCGAGCTTGGCCGCGACCTTGCCGCCGACCTCGATCACGGCGCCCTGGTCGTCGTTGGGGACGACGACCGGCTTGGTGAAGCGCACGCCGTACTCGACGACCGCGCCCGGGTCCCCCGTCCAGTCGGTGACGACCCGGATCGCCTCGGCCATGGTGAACATGCCGTGGGCGATGACGTCCGGGAGGCCGACCCCCTTGGCGAACTTCTCGTTCCAGTGGATGGGGTTGAAGTCCCCGGAGGCGCCCGCGTACTGGACGAGCGTGGCACGCGTCACGGGAAAGGACCGGACGGGCAGTTCCGTGCCGACCTCGACCTCGTCGTAAGCGATTTTCGCGGTCATGTGGTCCTCAGTCCTGCCCTTCACCGGAGTCCGCCGCGCGGGCGACCAGCTTCGTCCAAGCGGTCACGACGTGCTCGCCGGCCTCGTCGTGGACCTCTCCGCGAACGTCCAGGATGTCGTTGCCGGCCATCGACTTGATCGCCTCGATGGTGGAGGTGACGGTGAGCCGGTCCCCCGCGCGCACCGGGCGGGTGTACGCGAACTTCTGGTCGCCGTGCACCACACGGCTGTAGTCCAGGCCGAGCTGCGGGTCCTGGACGACCGCACCGGCCGCCTTGAAGGTGATCGCGAAGACGAAGGTCGGCGGGGCCACGACGTCGGGGTGGCCGAGCGCCTTGGCGGCCTCCGGGTCCGTGTACGCCGGGTTGGCGTCCCCCACCGCTTCCGCGAACTCACGGATCTTCTCGCGCCCCACCTCGTAGGGCTCGGTGGGCGGGTAGCTCCGCCCGACGAAGGACTGGTCGAGCGCCATGGCCCGGCACCTCCTGGTGTCTGCTGTGGATGACCGGCGGACGACTTGGCCGCCTGCCCGAACCGGTGGGTAACCGGCACGGAAACGACACGAGGCCGCCCCCCGACTGCGGGGGCGGCCTCGTGTACGAGCCTGGATCAGCGCGTTTCGCGGTGCGCGGTGTGCGCGTTGCAACGCGGGCAGTGCTTCTTCATTTCGAGCCGGTCGGGGTTGTTCCGCCGGTTCTTCTTGGTGATGTAGTTCCGCTCCTTGCACTCCACGCAGGCCAGCGTGATCTTCGGGCGGACGTCGGTGGCAGCCACGTGAGTGCTCCTTGACGAACGGGTAGGCTATTAACGCAAAAAGAGTAGCCGATCGACGGACCGACCCGGCAATCGGCTACTGTGAGTAGCGGTGACCGGACTTGAACCGGTGACACAGCGATTATGAGCCGCTTGCTCTACCGACTGAGCTACACCGCTGCGGATCGATCGGTTCCCACCTTGCGGCGGGAACCTCTCTCACCAGAGCCCCAAAACGGAATCGAACCGTTGACCTTCTCCTTACCATGGAGACGCTCTGCCGACTGAGCTATTGGGGCGAGCGATGAAGACATTACACGGTCGCCCGCCGTTCGCCCAAATCCGTATCCCGCGCCCTCGCCGGCGGCACCGCAGAGCCTTCTCACGGGCCCCGACCGCGCCATCCGAACGGCGGACCACACCGGTACGACTATTGCGCTCCTCCGCTACGGGGGCGGGCGTCCGCCCTAGGCTCGAAGCCTGTGCGATCTTGCACCGCAGCCCGGTCCGGAACCCGACCGCGCGGGCGTGCCGGGCACGATCCGAGCACCCGACGGCAACTGGACGACACCCGGACGGCGACCGGACCACGACCGGACGTCATCCCGAACGACAGGCCCGAGCCCCTGGAGCGCGATGCCCGACAGTCAGCAGCAGCCGCCCCACGCGACGCCGCCGCCCTCGGGCCCGGCCCACCCCTCTCCCCTGTTGCTGAGCGGGGCGCGGCTCACCGACGGCCGGCGGGTGGACGTACGACTGGGCGCAGGGCGCATCGTGGCGGTGGGCACCGCCGGGAGCCTGACCGCCGGAGGCGCCCGCGGCGGCACCCGCCTGGACCTCAGCGGCTTCCTGCTCCTGCCGGCGCCGGCGGAACCGCACGCCCACGCCGACACCGCGCTGTCGGCGGACCTCGGCGGACCGGTCCCGTACGACGCGCACGACGTCCAGCGCCGGGCCACCGAGGCCGCCCTGCTCCAACTCGGGCACGGCGCGACCGCTCAGCGCGCGCACGTGCGCGTGGGCGACGTGCAGGGACTCGGCGCACTGGCCGCGGTCCTGCAGGCGCGGCGGGCGCTGCGCGGACTGGTGGAGCTGTCGACGGTGGCGATGCCCCGTGTGCTGACCGGGGCGGCGGGGGCCGACGGACTCGCCATGCTGCGGGACGCGATGAAGATGGGCGCCTCCGTGGTGGGCGGCTGCCCGGACCTGGACCCGGACCCCACCGGTTACGTCGAGGCCGTCCTGGCGGTCGCCTCCGAGCACGGCTGCCCCGTCGACCTGCACACCGACGCCGCAGATCCGGCACGCCTCGCGCGCGTGGCCGCGATGTCCGGCGGCCTGCGGCCCGGTGTGACCATCGGACCGTGCGGCGGCCTGGACCGGCTGCCCGCGGACATCGCCGGACGCACCGCCGACCAGCTGGCCGCCGCAGGCGTCTCCGTGGTGTGCCTGCCGCAGGGCGGCTGCGGGAGCGCGGAAGAGCGGGACACGGCGCCCGTACGGCTCCTGCGCGCTGCGGGCGTGCACCTGGCGGCGGGCAGCGGTGCCCTGCGGGACGCCGGCAACCCCGTGGGCCGCGGTGATCCCCTGGAGGCCGCGTACCTGCTCGCCTCACGCGAGAAACTCCGCCCCGAGGACGCCTACGACACCGTCAGCTCCGCCGCGCGCGCCGCGATCGGCCTGCCCGAGGTGCGCGTGGAGGCGGGTTTCCCTGCCGAACTGCTGGCGGTGCGGGGCGACCGGCTCTCCGGCGCGCTGTCCCTGGCGTACAGCCGGATCGTGATCCACCGGGGGCGTGTGGTGGCACGCACCAGCGCGGTCAGGGAATTCTGCGACTCGGCCGTGGCGGTGGAGCTGGGCCTGCCGCGACAGGGGCGCAAGGAGCTGTCCTGACGGCGCACGGATCGCCGCGCGCCGTCCCCCCGCGCTACGGGCACGGCCGTGTGCGGGCCGCCCCCCGCGCCGTGCACGGCGCGCATACGGCGGTGCAGTAACGCGGGTGCCGGGGGCGCGGCGGGTGCCGGGGGCGCGGGGGCGCCAGTCGTGCAGTGACAGCGCGTGAGCCGTTGTGCGAGGCGTGGTACCGGCGCACGGCAGCGCCCACGCCCGGCGGAGAGGCGGAGGGGTGGGCGCCCGGCGTACTGCGGGAGGGCGGAAGAGCGGGAAGAACCGGCGCGTCGAGGTCGAACGGACGGCGCACGGCAGACCGAGAGCGCCGTTCCACGCGCCGTGCACGACTCGGGAGCGCGCTGTCGGCATCGTGCGGCGGATGCGACGCCACGGGCGTACGGTCGAAGGCATGCGCATTGTCATCGCTGGTGGTCATGGTCAGATCGCGCTGCGGCTGGAGCGCCTGCTCGCCGCGCGCGGGGACGAGGTCGCAGGGCTGATCCGCAAGGCCGAACAGGGCGCCGACCTCCGCGCAGCCGGCGCCGAACCGGTCCTGCTGGACCTGGAGTCGGCGTCCGTCGAGGAGGTCGCGGCGTATCTGCAGGGTGCGGACGCGGCCGTCTTCGCCGCGGGTGCGGGTCCGGGCAGCGGGATCGCGCGCAAGGACACGGTCGACAAGGGCGCGGCCGTGCTGTTCGCGGACGCGGCGGTCCGGGCGGGCGTGCGGCGCTTCGTGGTCGTGTCGTCGATGGGTGCGGACGCCCGGCACCAGGGCGACGAGGTGTTCGACGTGTACCTGCGGGCGAAGGGCGAGGCCGACGACCATGTGCGTGGCCTGGACCTGGACTGGACGATCCTGCGCCCCGGTTCCCTCACGAACGACGCCGGCACCGGGCTGGTCCGCCTGGAGGCCCGCACCGGCCGCGGCCCGATCCCCCGCGACGACGTGGCCGCCGTCCTCACCGAGCTCGTCGACAGCACGGCCACAGCCGGACTGACCCTGGAGCTGGTCAGCGGCTCGACTCCGGTCTCGGTGGCGGTGAAGTCGGTGGCGGGGAACTGACCCTGACGGATCGACGGCTCTGAGGGGCCCGCCCGCCGCCCAGCCCCGAGGAGCACCTGGCCGCCAGGGCAGCTTGCGACACGGGCCCGTCCGACCGCCGCCCCGTCGACCCCACAGACCGACGGCCCGCCGCCCCGCCACCCCGTCGGACCACCGGACCGCCGGAAGGGGCGGCCAGGGACTTGCGGAACGATGTGTCAGTCCGATCTCGGCTGCATCGTGCCCGGTCGGGCGGGCCTGCCCCGAACGGGCACAGGACGTCGGCACTCCGCTCCCCCGGGGTCGGGCGGGACGTGCCGGGCGAAGCCCGGGTCGCTCGCGGTGACGCCGGCTCGCGAAGGCAGCGCTCTCCCGGAAGCCGGCGAGCAGCGAACGGGGCGGCTGGGCACCGGGCGGTCTGCCCCGGTGCGCCAGTCGTGTACCCCTGCGCGCGCGGCGCCCGGCCCGCCGCGCGGATGTGCCGTGACCTCCTTAGCATCCCAACGTGGCACACACCTTCGACGAGCTCGTGGAGAAGCAGCGTGCGGCGAACGAGGCGCACGCGCGCGTGTTGGAGCTGCGCGACGCCTTCGGCGCCCCGACGGCGTCGGCCTGGGCCGACGAGCAGCACGGCACGTACGAAACCGCCTGGCGCGCCTGGCGCGACCTCGCGCGGGAGGCACAGGCGTCGGTCACCGAGTACGCCAAGAGCGAGGGCAAGCCGCGCAACGAGGTCGAGGCGGAGGTGAAGAAGATCGCCCAGGAGCCCCCCACCGGCGAGGCGTGACGCCGGCTCGACGCCGACGCGGCACCCCACGACCCGGCGACGGCCGTCGAGCGGCGCTGCGCTCTCCCCGGACCGAATCCCCGGGGCAAGGACCCGACAGGACCACACGGCCGAACCCACCAGAACCACACGGCGGAACCCACCGGACGAACCGGAGCAAGAACCGGGGACAGCCCTCAGCGCCCGCCCGGGGCCCGGCCGCCCACCCGCCTGCCTGTCTTGGGCACGGAGCGGCGTCACCCGCCTTGCGGGCGGTTGCTCAGCTCACAGCAGTGTCTCCCCGACGTCCACATCATCGGAAGACGGCTCCCCTTCACCGTCGAGCCGGTCGACCAGGAGCATCGCCACGTCGTCCGCCAGGTCGCCCTGGGTGTGGCGGAGCAACGCCCGGTGCAGTTGTTCCAGGAATTCCGGCGGTACGGGATCGGAACCCATTCCCTCCACGGCCTTCGGCAGATCGAAGAACTCACCGGCGGGATCACGGGCCTCAATCACCCCGTCGGTGTACAGGAGCAGACGGTCGCCCGGGAGAAAGGGATAGCTCTCGGATTTCGGCGGAGGGCCGGTCGCGAGATCTTCCAATCCGACCGGCGGCAAAGGCGAGGTGGGCATCAGCGGCGTCGCCTTGCCCTCGTGCAACAGCAGCGGCGGCGGGTGCCCACGATTGACGAGCTGCACCACGGGCTCGTCCGGAATCTGCGCGATGAGCACGGTGGTGAACCCTTCCATCCGAACTTCCTCATCGAAGGCGCCCTGCACCACGACTTCCCTGCGCAGAGCAGCCGAGCAGCGGTTCATGACCTCCACCAGCTCGGATTCGTAGTGCACGGCCTCCCGGAAGGCACCCACCGCAACCGCGACGGCTCGCACCGCGACCAAACCCTTGCCGCGGACGTCTCCCACGATCATCCGGACGCCGTACCGGGTCTGCACCGCCTCGTACAGATCCCCGCCCACCTGCGCGCCCGTCCCGGCCGCAAGGCCCAGACTTGCCGCGCGCACCGGGCCCAGCCGCGCGGGTACGGGCCGCAGCACCACGTCCTGGGCTGCCACGGCGATCCGACGCACCTGGTCGAGTTCTCTCCGCCGACGCGTCTGCATGGCTGTGCTGGTGATGAAGCTGGCCGTGGAAACCAGGGCCAAGGCCAGGAAGTTGGTATAGACCTGCAAGGTGCCCCAGGCATCGTTATGAGTGGCCGTGGTCACGCTGATCGCCAGAGCCAGACCCGCCGCCGCAGCGGTCCCGCCGGGGCCCAGGGTCACCGCCGCGAGCGCCGGGATCGCGGTGAGGAAGGGGCCGGTGTAGATGAAATGGGCCGGCGTGAGCTCGATGACCAGCACGGCCAGCCCGATCAGGAAGGGCACACACTGCATCAACACCAAGAGGACCCGGCCGTGCCTGCCCGCTCCCGGCCATGAGGTCGACCACAAGCGCGCCTGCATGCATTCAGCATGCCTTGCAGAGGCTCAGACCTCCACTCACCCCTCGCGCCGCACCTCCCCCGCCCGCCCCTCAAGACACTCGAGCAGCAAGGCGGCACACCCGATCACCCCGGCAGTCGCCACGCACAGCGAAAGCCGACATTAAGCATGCAGGGCAATTCGATTCGGACGGGCCGGTCCAGACGAACAGGACCTGGACGAAAAGGAGCGCAGAACGACCACCTCCGCGAGGCGGCCCCTCCTCCCGAGACGACGGAGAGGAGTCCTTTCACCAACCGCCCCACCCCGACAGCCCATCAAACAGCGAAACAGCTCCGGGACCGATGTCGGCACTCCCCGCGCACGCACCTATGCCAGTCGCAGCATCCTCGACAGCGACGACCAGACCTTTTCGCCGACAATCAGCGGGCCGCCGTGCGCCACCTCAAGAAGCCGGCCACGTCCGCCACGAGAAGCACGAGCACGGCACGCTGTCCGGTTCACGCCGGAACACCCGCAACCCGCTGGGTTCGCAGCTGCACGCCGACCGAGGCCGAACAGATCCAGCACCCACCACGACGCCCGAGGGCAACGCTTCGATCGCGGTTCCCCGGTCCGGCGCCGGACCGGACGGCCGCCTCTTCACTCACAGCCCACCCTGCGCACCAAGGCGGAACAAACTGTACCTATATGGCCAGATCATCTTCAACCACAACAGCCCCACATCGCCCCGAGAACGACGAAAGGGTCCGCGTCCAGCGTTTTCGCTGGTCACGGACCCTTTCGGTCGTGTGGCGGCGCCAGGATTCGAACCTGGGAAGGCTGAGCCGGCAGATTTACAGTCCGCGCGACGATCACGCCGTGGCCTGTGCATATCCACCTTTGGAGGACCCACTGCCCCACACGTGCCCCATGGGCTACCCGACGGCCGGAGGAAGCGTGACCCATCCCCGCTACGCTGGTACGCACCACGTCAGAACGGAGAGTGCTCCGCGGATGGGACCGAAGACGACCAAGGTCTACGAGACGCTTCGCGCGCGACTCGCGGCAGGTGAGTACGCCCCCGGCGACAAATTCCCCTCGGAACGCACGCTTGTGGAAGAACTCGGCATCGGCCGGACAGCCCTACGGCAGGTGCTCGCCCGCCTCGTCTCAGAGGGACTGCTGGAGGTCCGGGGACGGAGTTCGTACCGGGTACCGGGCGCGGTGAGCGTTGAGCGGCCCGAAGGGCTGGAGCCCTGGCGAATCCATGGCGAGCGCGACGTCTACGACAACCGATGGGTCAAACTCCAGCTCTGGGACGTGGAGCCGCCGGGAGTGAAGCGGTTCGAACACCACGTCGTGAAGCTTCACCATGTAGCGATCACAGCCGTCATTGATGATCAGGACCGCGTCCTGATGATGTGGCGGTACCGCTTCGTACCGAAGCAATTCGGCTGGGAGCTGCCGGGCGGCATCGTCGACCAGGGGGAAGACCCTGCGGACACGGCGATGCGGGAGACCATCGAGGAGACGGGGTGGCGTCCCAGATCGCTGGAACACGTCGTGAGCTATCAGCCCATGGTCGGCATGGTCGACTCACCGCACGAGATCTTCGTGGGACACGGCGCTGAGAAGGTCGGTGCGCCGAGCGACCCGGAGGAGTCCGGTCACATCGAGTGGGTACCTCTGGCAGACATCCCCGGGCTCATGGCCCGGGGTGAGCTACTGGGCTCCGGAACCCTGGTCGCACTGCTCCACATCCTGGCGGCTCGACGCACTCAGGGACTCACAACCGCGCACTGAGCAGGTCGACGCGACGGCGCTGCCGGACCGAACCGGTCCGGCTCGCCAACAGTCGGGCCTGCCGCAGGTGCGTGCTGGCCTCGTCGTACTCGGCTCGCGTGAGGTGCGCCTGGGCCAGGTCGGCGTGCAGCCCACTCCGGGCGCGCACGAAGGTCGGGTCCATCACTTCGAGCGCGCTGTAGAGGCTGGTGACCGCCGACTCTTCCCCGAGCAGGGCGAGCACATTGCCCTGCCACCGGGCCAGATGCGCGCCGTTCAGGAAGATGCTCAGCATGTCCGGGTCACGGTCCTCGGGGCCCGACGGGACGACGGCCATGGCCGAGTCCAGTGCACGCCGGCAGTCTTCGGGCATCCCAGCATGAGCGCACATCTCGGCCTCTGCGGCGTACAGCCATGCCCGGAGTCGGGCGGAACCGGCTTGCCCAACAGTGCGCTGAGCATCCCGCACGAGGTCGACGGCGAGCGCCGGCCGTCCCGCTTCGCAGAGGACGTACGCCTGTTCGCCCATGGCGTGGGCCAGGTACATGGGCTCTTCAGCATCGCGCGCCGCACGCTTGGCAAGCTCGTAGTGCCGCCACGCCCGCTCGACGGCCCCCGAGTCGATTGCCTGCCATGCCGCAAGAGTTGAGGCGCCCGCGAGCGCAAGGGCCACGGGGCGACGGGCAGCAGGCAGCACCGCGAAGTTGAGCGCGTCTTCGAGGGCGGACAGATGGCCGGACATCTGATCGACCAGGGCTGCGGCGCCTCTCTGGCGGTCCATGGTCCGCAGTAGCTCAGTCTGGTCGTTGAACATCTTCACCATGGACTCGCTGACGCTGCTGGCCGAATCGATCCGGCTCAGTAGGTCGTCGTAGCCGTCGGCGGTCGGCGCCACCGGGGCCGGACCGGAATCCCGCAGCTCCTCATCCGTTACGCCGAGAAGCTGCCGCAGGACGCGCGCGTACCGGTCAGAGATGGTGCGCTTGCCGTTCTCCCACTCGGACACGTACACCCGCAGACTCGCGGTTGACGCAACGTCCGTGAGGTTCCGTCGGGCGAACTGCTCGATCTCGCGAACCAACCGCTCCTGCGACCACCCGCGCGCCGTCCGCGCACTCCGAAGTCCCGCACTCACGGGCCCACCTCCCGGCGTTGGTTCCCCTCGCACCACCTTGCCAGGATGACGAACATTGCCGCAGGTCAACAGGGGTTAACAGGCCGGAAGTTAAGCCCTGTTGGCTACCGGCGGCCCTGCCTCCAGAGGTCTTCTGGAGATGCACCGCGGCGGCTCGACCGCCACCGAATCAGCGAACCACCTTGACACTGGTGCGCACCAGATGCACTCTACTGGTGCGCACCAGATTGCAGGCTGGTTCTGGAATCCCGGTGTGCAGGTAGCGCCTGGAGGGCCCCGTGAAACGGGTTCGAAGGAAGCGCCGGCTGATTGAGAACTGCATATGCGGGCCCCGTCTCCCCGAGTCGAAAAGACGGACCGCGCGGCATGAAGCCGCGCCTCAAGTCCCTGCGAACGCGGGAGGTCGGTGTGTACCGACGACATATCCAGGCGCCGCCGGTACGGACCGGCCGGCGGTGCCACGCAGTAGCCCGGTCCGTTCTCGTTCGCAGCACCGCTGCTGCGGCCGACTGCCTCTCTCGCCCGTCCGTCCCGCGCTCTGCGTGCGGGCGTACGGGCGGGAGCGTGGGGAGTCGGTGGCCCCGTTGACCGCTCTGGTCGCGGGACCGGCTCTTGTCCTCTCCATCGACACGAGGAGACACAGGTATGCGCAGGCTGACCAACCCCAAGCACCCGAACGTCGACCAGGTCGGTACCGACGTGCAGTACGAGGGCGAGACGCACCGGATCACGGACGTGGGCGGGAGCTTCTTCCAGATCGTCCGTCTGCGGGACGGCTACGGGCAGAACGTCCTGATCGACGACGTCAACGACAGCCAGTAGCAGCACTCCCCCGCGCGCACGGCGCGGGGTGCCATCGCAACGGCGCGCGCCCCCGGAGTTGCAGCTCCGGGGGCGCTGTTCGGGCCGTACACCCCTGGAAGGAATCGCGACCCAATGGATCACATCGTGACTGTTCAGGACGCTGTTACCGCGTTCGCCGACTTCATGGAGCCGACGGATGCGGAGCTGGACGCGATCGAGCAGGAGATGCCCGTCATCCTGGCGGAGGTCGACCTGCTGGACGTGCAGATCAAGGCCTTGGACCGGCCGGTGAACGAGGTGGACGCCCGCCGGATCCGCAGGGCGCGCAACCGGGCCTTGGCCGCGTGGCGGGACCTGGCCAACCGTACGGCCGGCGCGAGTGCGCCCGGTGGTGCGGCATGAAGGCCAGGACCGTACTGCCCGCCGTCACGATGACGGCGGTCTCCATGGTGCTCACCCTGGCCGTGGTGGTGATGTGGCTGGGCACCGCGATGCCGTGGCCCGTCGCCCTGGTCGTCGGACTGGGCATCGACGGCGGGTGGCTGGCCACCCTGGCCTACGAGCGCAGGCTGGCCGCGCAGGGGGACCACAGCCGCGCGGTGACCGCCGTCGGCTGGTCGTTCGGGGCAGTCGCCACGGGCGTGCTGGTCGCGCACGCGCTGATGGCCGACCACTCGCGCGGCGCGTGGCTGGCCGTGGCGTGGCTCCCGGTCGCGGCGAAGGCGTTGTGGCTGGTGCATGGCCTGTGGGAGCGCACCGCGCTCACCCCGGCCGCGCTGGACGCCATCGCGGGAATCCAGCAGGAGGCCCGCGACGAAGCGGCCGTGGCCCGTGCCCGGCTGCGCGCCGATGCTTGCACCGAGGAGACCCGGCTGACGGCCGTGACGGCGGCTGGCGCGCGCGTCGCACGTGTCCAGGCCAGGACCGCCGCCACCCTCGCCGACGCGTGGTCGACGCTGGAGACGACACGGCGGGGTGAGGACACCGGCAGGGCGCTGACCAGCGTGACGGCCCGCGTCACGCCCGACGTCACGGCCGCGTGGGAGCTGCCGGTGTGGGGGCCGTCAGAGCCCGTCGCACTCCGTGCAGGCGACGGCAACGCCCTCTCGAACGCCGCCCTCGACGCGCTGGTCGAGGAGATCCGGCACAGCGAGACGCCCGCCCTGTCCTACCGCGAGATGGCCATCCGCTTCCGCGCGGCCGGCCACTCCGCCTCCGAGGTGCGTCTGCGCGCCGCGTGGAAGCGCGTCGTGGTCTACCCCTCCCGCTCCGCACCGTGACCTACTGAGGAGTCCTCACCCATGGGCAAGCCCGACACCCGCAGTATCGACCGCGAGATCAGCAAGGCGAACCGCAAGCTCGAAGCGGTCCGCCGGGGCGAGATGTGGCCCCTGAACAGCTTTGAGCGGCGCACGGTCCTCGGCGCGCTCGCCGGGGGTTCGTACCGGGTCCTGCGCGGCAAGAGCACCACCCGGCAGGAGAACCGGCTGGAGTCCGTTTCCGAGCAGGCCATCACCCGGCTGACGGCCGAGATCACCGCCCTGCACATCGAGCGTCAGCGCATCGTGCGCGAGTACGCCGCCGCCAAGGCCGCCAAGAAGGCCAGGAAGTCGTCGGGGTGGTGGTGAGCATGACCGGTCGCTGCCCTGCCGCCCACCCGGAAGACCCCACAGCCTGCGTCGGTCCGGTCGTGGTGACCGTGCTGGACGCGGTCAACGCCGGGGCCGACGGGTGCGAGCACCACGGCGCCCGGCTGCTGGCCTCCCTCGCTGGCGGACGCGTCTACGCCCTGCCCGATGCCCCGCAAGGCGCCGCCATCCGCGTCTTCAAGGCGTCCGCCGGTATCCGCCCGTTCTGCTGGGTCGACGGCCCGCGCACCGAGCCGTCCCAGTTCAGCGCCATCGAGAACCGGGCCCGTCAGGGCCGCTGACCTGCACCGGGGTGGCCATCCCTGCCACGGACCCGGCCACCCCGGCCCACTCCCTCCACTCCCGCCCCCTTGTTGGGGGCAGTCAGGAGCACTCCCAGCATGTCCGAGAACGTCGTTCGCTTGCACAAGAACCCCGACCCTCCCGCCGACATCGCCGATGAGGCGACCGTGACCACGTTGACCGTGGTCCCCGATCCCGCCCCGGCCAAGCCGGTGCCGCTGTGGGTGCGCTCTGGCCGTGCGGTGAAGAACGCCATCACGCACGAGCGGACCCGCACCGCCACGCGTGCCGCCGCCCGGCACGGCCTCTACACCATCAACGGCGGCCGGATCGTGGCCCGCCGGACCTGGGACGGCCGCACCGGGTCCCGCTACGAGCGGATGATCCGTGCGGCCGAAGCCGCCGGGAACCTGGAAGCGGCCGAGGAGTGGGAGGAGCGCCTTCAGCGCTTCCGTGCCGCCCGCCACCACCGCCGCATGGACCTCCTGCACTCCCCCGTGGAGGCCGCCAAGGGCGTGGTCGTCGGTGCCGGGATGAGCATCGGTGTGCTGGTAGCCCTCGGCGTCGTTATGGCCCTTAACAGCGGCCACGTCGGCGACGTGATCACCCCGTTGTCGGCGACCATCGACTTCATCGCTCTGCTGATCCGGATCGTGCGGATCGTGTGGGGACCGGCCCTCACGATCGGCCCGTTCCTGGCGCTGCTGGCCCTGTGGTCGGTCGGCCGCAAGCAGCAGGCAGCACCCACCTGGGCCCTGCCCGCGAACGTGCGGTCGAGTGAGGGGGAGCCGATCACCCCCTCGATCGTGGTCAAGGCCCTGCGCGACCTCGGCGTCCCCGCCCTGCGCAACGCCATCAAGGAAATGGGCGACGCCGGTGCCTCCATGCTCGGACCGATCCGGATCGCCGGATGCGGGGTGGAGGTCGACGTGGCCCTTCCCTCCGGGGTGTCCACGGTCGAGGTGCAGAACCGGCGCCGGAAGCTGGCCGAGAACCTGACCCGGCACGAGCACGAGGTGTTCATCACCATCCCGACCGCCGCCCGCACCGTGCGGCTGTGGATCGCCGACTCCGGCGCGCTGGACGAGCCGATCGGCCCGTCCCCGCTCGTGGTCGACGACACGATGACTGCCGACTACGCCAAGGGCCGCGCACCCTGGGGTCAGGACCTGCGCGGCGACGCCGCCGCGCTGAGCCTGTATCAGCGGCACCTGCTCATCACGGGGCTTTCGAACCAGGGCAAGACCGTCGCCCTGCGCTCCCTGGCCCTGTGGCTGGCGCTGGACAAGTCGGTGCAGTTCCTCATGGGCGACCTCAAGGGCGTGGGCGACTGGGCCATGTTCGACGGACTCGCCACCACCCTGATCCAGGGACCGACCGACGAGCACGTGATCCAGGTGACCGAGATGGTCGAGGGCGCGGTGGACGAGATGAACCGCCGCATCCAGGCCCCGGCCGGCACGACGTTTCCGCCGCTGATCGTACTGGTCGACGAGGCGCAGGTGGCGTTCATGTGCCCGGCCAAGGACGAGGACAAGCGCCCCTACGGTGGCTCGAAGGCCAACTCCCGGTACTTCATGGCCGTCCGGAAGATCCACAACCAGGGTCGGGCCGTGAACGTGCTCATGTGGCAGGGCACCCAGGACCCCACCAACGAGAACCTGCCCAAGCTGGTCCGCGAGGGCGCCCACACCCGCGCCTCACTCGCCCTGGGAACCGAGTCGCAGGCCCGCATGGCCCTCGGGGACAAGGCCGTGGACGGTGGGGCGGCGCCGAACCTGCTGCGGCCTGGCCTGGACCGGGGCACCCTGGTCGTCGCCTCCGACGGCATCACCATCCCCGCCGGGCAGTCCTCCCTCACGGTGCGCACGCACTACATCGACGACGACGCCGCCGAAGCCCTCACCGACCGGGCCAAGGCCCTGCGCGACGGCGTCACCACCCTGCACACCATCGAACGGGGCGAGGAACACGATCCGCTCGCCGACATCGCCGCCGTCATCGGCGACGCGCCCCGCGTGCGGACCAAGGACGTACTGGCGCGGCTGGCCACGCGGAACGCGGACGCCTACGGCGGCTGGTCGTTCATCGACCTCAAGCGCGTCCTGGACGACGTCGGCGCGGAGCCGTACAAGTCCGACGGCGTGATGGTCGTCGCCCGCGACCGCGTCGCCCAAGCGCTCGCCAACCGCGACACCGAGGGTTCCGCTTCGGCCGACCGGTGACAGGGAGCCGACCCCCGAACGGTCAGGGAGGCAGGGAGAACTCCCTGACCGCCTCCCTGGGCCACCTCCCTGACCCTGACCTGCACAAATGATCGTCCAGGGAGTCAGGGAGGCACGCACGCCAGACCCCCCGAACACCCCTCCACACGACACCCCGAAGGGGGTGCCGCTGCCTCCCTGACCAACGTTCGGAAGGGATTCCGCATGCACCCCGAACACACCCACCAACCGCCCGCACGGCGGGCCGTGGAAGTCCACCAGCCCACCCCGATCCCACCCACCGCCACCGCCCCGGCGTCGGTCGTGCCGGTGCAGCCCGGCAGCGTTCCGGCGGTGGCGAGCATCGTCCTGCCCGACGGCCGGGTCGTCACCGGCTACGCCATCGAACCGGCCCGCCCGGAACCGGTGGTCGCCAAGCCGGCCGTGTCCCGGACGGCCGTGAACGTCGCCCTTGGTGGCGTCGGCTTCCTTGCCGTGTGCGCAGGGCTGCTTCTGCTCACCTCGTTCATCGCCGCACTCACCGCGTTCGTCACCCAGCTCATCACCCTGGCCACGGTCATCTTCGGCGGATGGATCGCCGTGCAGATCCTCAGCACGACCGGCCGCCAGGGCGGCGGGACCACGGTCAACATCCGCAGGGCCGTCTTCAAGCGCAACCACTTCCACGGCTAGCCAGGTCACGGGCGACCTGGTTGGTGGTTCACGTGGTCAGGAGCTGTTCCTGTCCCTGTTGGGCAGGGATGTCGGCCTGTGGCGTGCGGTGCATGTTCCAGTGCTGTGCCAGCCATCGACGATGGTCCGGAGTCAGCCTGACCCCGAGCGGCTTTCCCTGAAGCCGGGCGTACTCGGGGTACGCGGCCAGTTCACCCGAGACGTCCAGGAGGCCCGTCCGTGGGTCGACGGCGATCAGACCCAGGTCGAACAGGCGGTGCAGGTCGCGACGCAGCAGCAGGCCACCGCGGGCGTGGTGCTCACCGGAGTCGGCGTAGCTGTAGAGGTGGGCGGCTTCCAGGGCAGCTCCCGGGGCGGGCCCGGTGAAGGCGCACGTCTGGCCCTGCTCGTCCAGCAGCCGCTTGCGGAAGGCGGCCTGTCCGACCCGCACTCGCACGGTGGCCTGTCGGTGCCCACCCGCGATGCGCTGTTGTGTGGTCTCCGCGATGGTGATCGTTGTCGGTGCTCCGGTCGCGGCGATGGCTGCGCTCAGCTTCTCCCACCGCAGCGGGCGAAGGCTCAGCTGTGACTTGGGGGCATCGCACAGCGACCGGAGGACGGAACCGGGCAGCAGGCCCGACATGTCCACCCAGGCCGCGTCGTGGCGGGAGCGGTAGGTCTTCACCGTCTTGCGATGGGTGACCACCTCATCGAACTGGGCCGCGCAGTCCCAGCACAGATAGGTGGGCTTCTTGACCTTGCGCGGCTTGAAGCTCGCCTTGCCGCACTCGGGACACGTGTAGGTGTTCTTGACCGCCTGTCCCGTCTCGATGACCTCGATGACCGAGACGCCCAACAGCGACTTCTTGTCCCACAGGGCGATCACATCGCCCACCGCCAACGCCGCGTGATTGGGCACCGTGTCGTCCCAGCTGTAGTGCCGCGACGGCTCGTCGTCGTAGCCGTCGTTGCTGCCGTGGGTGCGATCGTCCCCCACCGCCAGCACCAGCCACGCGTTCGTCATCGACTCCCCCTCGCCCACGTCCCGACAGCCACGGGCGGCCGCCTCTCCGCAAAAAGACCGCGGCCGCCCACCGTCCAGAACCACTTCCAGAACTGGAGCTCACAGCATGACGCACCCCACCGACATCCCGCGAACCGACAACTCCCCGCTCCACGCCGGACCGGAGAGGACCGCATGAACGGCCACGCGCTGCCGCTGCGGCGCCCCAACGGGCGGCGCCTGCTGGACCTGTGCTGCGGGGCGGGCGGGCTATCCATGGGCTACTACCTCGCCGGCTTCGACGTGGTCGGGGTCGACATCCATCCGCAGCCCAACTACCCCTTCACCTTCGTCCAAGCCGACGGCCTGGACTACGCAGCGCAGCACGGCCACGCCTTCGACCTGGTCCACGGTTCCTGGCCCTGCGAGCGCTACGCCGCCGTCACCAGGTGGCGCGGCAACCCCGAGTCGCACCCAGACCTGATCGGTTCGGGGCGCCAAGTTATGCAGGCGACCGGCCGACCGTGGGTGCTGGAGAACGTCCCCGAGACCGCCGCCGCCGGGCTGCTGCGCCCGGACTACCTGCTCTGCGGGACCCAGTTCGGCCTCAAGGTCCGCCGTCACCGGGTCTTCGAGACGTCGTGGGGCGGGGGCGGGGACCTGGTCCCACCCTGCTGGCACCACAAAGGCCTGCTCGCGTTCGCCCACAAGGCAGAGCGCGCCTACGCAGACGCCATGGGCTGCACCTGGATGACCAACCTCGAAGCCCGCAAGGCCGTCCCCCCGGCCTACACCCACTGGATCGCCGCCCAGTTCCTCACCCTCGAAGGGAGCGCCGCTGCATGAGCAAGACGCCGTACCCCCTGCACACCGCACTGAGCCTCGCGGCGTCCGGCGTGCCCGTGCTGCCCCTGCGCCGGGGCAAGGTGCCGTTCGGCAACTGCACGACGTGCGCGGGCAACTCGTGCGGCGGCCGACCGAACATGAAGACCCCCGGCCCCTGCCACTGCCCCGGCGTATGCCATGCCTGGGCCGCGGCCACCACCGACCCGTCCCTCATCGCCTCGCCCCCGTGGGTCGCGGCCTGGCGGCAAGCGGTCTGCGTCGGCTACCACCCCGGCGGCGCCGGGCTGACCGTGGTCGACCTGGACGACGCGGACGCCATCGCCTGGGCCCGTACCACCCTGCCCGCCACGCGGACCGTGCAGACGACGCGCGGGGAGCACTGGATCTACCGGGGCGCCATGCGGTCGGCGAACGCCGTGCGCCCCGGAGTCGATGTCAAGTCGCGCATGCAGTACGCCCGCTGGCTGGGCCACGGCACCGGCCCGATGACCGCGCTGCCGTCGGCCGTGCGCGCGCTGGTCGAGAAGGAAGACACCACCCCCGCCCGCGCAGGGGTGGTGTCTTCCCCCAGCACCCCATGGGACCGGCACGCCGCCACCGGGTGCCGACACACCGAGCGCTTCGTGCGTACCGGCCTGGAACGCGGGCTCACCCTCGTACGGTCCCGGACCGAATCCGGCGCCGGATCACAGGCGTTCGGCGCGGCACGCTTCCTCGCCGTCCAGCACACCGCATGCCCCGGCCCCTGTGCCTTGGAGGCACTCGGGGAAGAGATCGTGGCCGCCGCCGTCTCCGTGGGCGTCCCGGAGACCTACGCCCGCCGCGCGGTCGCCAACGGCCTCCAGGCGCCCTCAGGGCGGGCGGCATGAACAAACCAACACGGAATCCCGTAAACGGTCCTCAGGGCGCCGTACAGGGTCCGCCACAGCCGTCCGTGGGCGAAGCGAAGGTCGCCGCCCGCAAGGGCGTCCTTTCTGTCCTTCGCCCTGACCCGCGCCGTGCCGACGGCCGGTACCCCGTCGCGTGGCTGACCATCAGCGCCCCCAACGGTGCCACCCCCACCGCATCCTCACGGTGCGAGTGCGGATGGAACCGCCGGGCGTTCGGCCGCGCCCGCGTCCTGGCCCTGATCGCCGACCACACCGCACACCGAGACGCCTGCCCGCTCCGCAGCCCCCAGGAACGGAGGGATGCCGCGTGATGGACCGCCCCGCCCCCGAGACCGAGGAACTCCCCGCGCCGTCCCATCCAATGGCCGTCGCCCGCCGCCTGCTGCCCGACTGGCAGACCGAGGACGGACAGCTCATCTACCGGCGCTGGCGTGCGTCCTGGATGCGCTGGAACGGAACCTGCTGGCGCGAGATCGACGAAGCCCAGGTCCGCAAGGCCATGTACGAGCGCCTTGAGCACGCCGTCTACCAGGTAGCCGTCAAGGACGGAGAGACCGAGGAACGCCACTGGGCCCCCACCAAACCGAAAATCAGCAACCTGCTGGACGCCCTCGGAGCCATCACCCTCCTGCCGACCGACACCGACGCGCCCGCGTGGCTCCACGACGCCGACGCGTGCGAGCCGGACGGCGGCCCGATCGTGGCGTGCACCAACGGCCTGCTCCGCATCCGTGACCGCGCGCTGCTGCCGCACACCCCCGACTTCTTCAACCTCGTGTCCGTCCCCTTCGCCTACGACCCCAACGCCACCGCGCCGACCTGGGAAGGGTTCCTGTCCCAGCTCTGGCCCAATGACCCCGACTCCATCCGCGCAGTACAGGAATGGTTCGGATACGTCCTGTCCGGCCGTACAGACCAGCAGAAGATCCTGCTCATGGTCGGCCCCACCCGGTCCGGTAAGGGCACCATCGCGCGCGTACTGAAAGCGCTGGTCGGCAAGGAGAACCTCGCCGGCCCGACCCTCGCCGGACTCGGCACCAACTTCGGGCTGTCCACCCTGGTCGGCAAGCCCCTCGGAGTCATCTCCGACGCCCGCCTCTCCGGCAACGACAACACGCAGGTCGTAGAACGGCTGCTGACCATTTCCGGCGAGGACACCATCGACATCGACCGCAAGTACCGCGAGCCCTGGACCGGCAAGCTCCCCACCCGGCTGGTGATCCTGTCCAACGAGCTGCCGCACTTCGGCGACTCCTCAGGCGTCATCGCCAAGCGGTTCATCCTGCTCAGCATGCGCACGTCGTGGCTGGGAAAGGAAGACACCACCCTGACCGACCGGCTCACCGCCGAGATGCCCGGCATCCTGAACTGGTCGCTGGAAGGGCTCGCCCGTCTCCAGCACAGCGGACGGATCACCGAACCGACGTCCAGCCGCGAAGCCATCACCACCATGCAGGACACCGCCTCACCCACCAGCGCGTTCGTCCGTGAGCGCTGCACCACCGGGCCCACGTGCACCATCCCCGTAGATGCGCTGTGGATGGTCTGGCGGGAGTGGGCCGAGGACAACGGCGTCCGCCCCGGGACCAAACAGGTCTTCGGCCGCAACCTGCTCTCCGTCGTCCCCCGGCTCAACCGCACGCGCCCCCGCGACGCCTACGGCCGGCAGGTCGCCACGTACAGCGGGATCACGCTCACCGCGTCCGAACCACATCTGCCTGAGTCGTGACTCACCGCGACTCAAACGCCGCGTACCCGCCTCTGAGTCGCGGTGAGTCGCGACTCAGAGCAATGTCACTCCAACTCACTCAGCACCGGACCACGCCTTCCCCAAGGAGTGAAATGGCCCGCCCCCGGATGCTCAAGCTCCCCGAAGTCCTCACCGAGATCGGCATGAGCCGCGCTGCCTTCTACCGCATGCGCGCACGCGGGCAGGCGCCGCGGCTGGTGAAGCTGCCCAACGGTCACCTGCGGGTGCGCCGCGACGACCTGGACGACTGGCTCAGCAGCCTGGACACGCCCACCTACTGATCACACCGCCTCACCGATACAGCCCCAGGGGCCCGGCTCACGCCGGGCCCCTTTCGCAGGAAGGCCCCCGATGGGGAAGACGTACGACGTTCGGATCTGGTCTGTCCGACAGCGCAAGGACCGTGGCCAGTCCTCCGCAGAATTGCGCTGGAAGACGGGCGAGACTCCGCACTCCCAGACGTTCGGCACCAAGACGCTGGCGGAGGGCCGACGCGCTGAGCTACTGCGAGCCGCACACGCCGGCGAGCCGTTCGACGAGTCGACCGGGGTACCACTCTCTGAGCTGCGGCAGCGCAACGACGTGAGTTGGTACCGGCACGCCCGCGAGTACATCGAGATGAAGTGGCAGCACTCCCCCGGCTCCACTCGCCGGACGCTCGCTGAAGCCATGGCCACGGTCACGCCCGCTCTCATCAGGGACACCAAGGGCATGGCCGACGCCCAGACGGTACGGACGGCACTCTATAGCTGGGCATTCAATGTGAGCCGCCGTGACCAGGAACCGCCGGACGACGTGGCCGCCGTGCTGGACTGGTTCGAACAGAAGTCCCTGCCCACGTCCGCGCTGGCCGACCGCATGCAGGTACGAGCCGCCCTGGACGCACTGACCAAGAAGCTGGACGGCACGACAGCATCCGCGTCGACCATCCGCCGGAAGCGGGCCATCTTCCACAACGCACTCGGCTACGCCGTCGACGCCGGCCGTCTGACGGACAACCCTCTGCCGCAGGTGCAGTGGAAAGCTCCGGAGCAGGTAGCGGAGGAACTGGACCCCGCCTCAGTGCCAGACCCCCGGCAGGCTCTCGCGCTGCTCGATGCCGTGCGCAGGCAGAGCGCCCGCGGGCGGCGCCTGGTCGCGTTCTTCGGCTGCATGTACTACGCGGCGGCGCGGCCGGCGGAAGTCATCGGTCTCCGCCTCCAGGACTGTGCCCTGCCCCGTCGTGGGTGGGGCACTCTGCGGCTCCGAGAGACCCGTCCGCGCTCGGGTTCGGCCTGGACGGACAGCGGGGAGGCACACGACCGGAGAGGGCTCAAGCACCGGCCCCGGAAAGCCGTCCGCACCGTGCCGATCCCGCCCGATCTCGTGAACCTGCTGCGGTGGCACGTCACGGCTTACGGCGTCGCCCCCGACGGACGGCTGTTCCGGACGCAGCGCGGCGGGCTCATCCAGGACACCGGATACGGAGAGGTGTGGGCGGAAGCCCGGAGTAATTGTCAATAGTTGTGGACCGGTTGAGCGATCAGATCAGTCAAGCCGGCGCCTTGCACGCTCAGCTCTCCGCCAGATCACCGCCATTCCGAGCGCCAGGACGCTCACGGCGACGACCACGA
>NZ_JAFFZS010000049.1 GCF_016921115.1 Streptomyces actuosus | reverse complement strand
CTCTGTACCCGCTCCGCGGGGGTACAGAGGGCGCAGAGCGCCCTCTGACAGACCGTCAGCGCAGAGCGCTGACCGGCCGGCCAAGGGGCCGGCCGTGGAGCCGGCCCGCGGGGCGGGCCGGAGGCCGGCGGGCGGTTCGGCCTCGAATTCGGTTCCTCTTTCCGGGGGTTGGGGTCAGAGATTGGCTGGCTAGTGGGAGGGGGTTCCCTCGTGGTCCTGGCGGGCCTTTTCTGTGGTTTCTCGACGGGTTTTCAGGTTGTCCCGGTGGCGTTTCTCTGCGGGTGGTCCTGATTTCTCGTGCGGTCTGATCATTCTAAGGGTTTGGGGCCCCGGAATTCAAGTTGTGGGGCGGGAATTGACGGGGTTTCCGTTTCTCCGGCCCCGGGGGTGACTCCGGTCCGGCCGGGCGTTCCCTGTGCGGCTCTTGCGGCAGCCTACAGGGGTGTTGGCAGTCGGGGAAGGGGATAGCGGGGGCGAGGCTCCAGGGGGCCGTGTGCGGCAATCCGGGGCGTGCGTGAGGGTGGCGTTAGATTCGCGTTCCGGGAATTGGCGGGTTGTTAGATTCGGTGGGCCGGTGGTGTTAGATCCGGGGCCGCTTCAATCGTCGTGCGTGGGGCGGGCGTTAGATTCGCCGGTTGGGTTGGTGGGGGGTTCCCGGGGTGCCGTTAGATTCGGGGCGGGGGGTGGTGGGGGTGTTAGATCCGGTGTTGCGCGGGGGTGGGGTCGGGTGGCTCCGGTGGGTTCGGGGCAGGTTGGCCGCGCGGGCTTGGGTGGGGTGTGGGGGTGGTCGTTGAGGGTGGGGGGAGGGCGTGAGGTTTCTAGTTTGGGGTGGGTTTGGTTGAGCGTGTGGGGGTGATCCCGTTCCGATGTTGCGTATTCGCGGTTCGGTGTGTACTGTAGTT
Organism: Streptomyces actuosus; assembly: GCF_016921115.1. GTDB lineage: Bacteria > Actinomycetota > Actinomycetes > Streptomycetales > Streptomycetaceae > Streptomyces > Streptomyces actuosus_A. Next base: position 42,651 of record NZ_JAFFZS010000049.1, on the reverse strand, counting down.
ATCACGAGGTCGGGGGAACGAAGAACCGGCCGAGAAACCACCTACTGACCCTGTTGGAGGGGATCTTCATGTCCGGTACCCAGACGTTCACCACCCCGGCCGGTAACACCTACTCGTACGCGGTCGAGACGGGCGAGAACGGCGAGGCGGTCTACGACCTGTCCCGCGTCCTCCAGGACGGGGTGTTCCCGATCGGCACGGTCGTGGTCCACCCGAACTGGGAGCTGTTCCCGAAGGTCGCGGGTCTGCTGAACGTCCAGTTCGGCAAGGGCAGCGCGACCGACCGCCACGAGCGGACCGACGCCCCGAAGCTGGGCGACATGGACCTGCCCTACGTGGTCGGCAGCCACCTGGTCAACCCGGCCGACCTGACCGCCGAGACGGACAACGGGGCCGCGCCGCTGCTGACGTTCCGCAAGCGGATCATGGGTGCGGCCTTCGAGACCAACTCCCCGGCCGAGAACGCCAGCCAGGACACCTTCGAGAAGGTCCGCGACCTCGTCACCGGCCTGGTCACCACCTACCAGGCAGACAAGAACACCCCCAAGCGCGAGGCCGCGTACACCAAGTTCCTCAACGGCAAGCGCGCCGAGGCCGTCCAGGCCGAGATCAACAAGCTCGACGACAAGGCACAGGCACTCGCCTTCATGCGCGCCGAGCTGGTCGAGAAGCTCAACGGCTACAAGACCGCCTGACCCCCCACCCACCACCCGGCGGCCCCAACCCCCAACACGGGGCCGCCGAACCCCCACACCCCCCACCCCCGCCCGTGCCCGGGCCCACCCCGGGCCCACCCGCACCAGTAGAGATGAGCCGAGGATGACGCAGCGCAACAGCCAGCCTGAGATACCCGCCACCTGCCCCGGATGGGGCGAGGAGTGCGGCAACGAGACGGAGAGGGGAGCCGACCTCTGCCCTGACTGCCTCATGGGACGGCTGGACGCGCAATCCCCCCGGATCCCCCTGTAGCCCTTCCCCCAGACGGCAGTAGCCCCAGACCAGGGCCGGGCGGCCCCGCCCTCCAAGGGCCGCTCGCGCCCGCCACAGGCCCGGCCCCGGCCCCCCTCACCCACCGGGGCCGGGCCGCCCCGCCCCCGCCGCCTGTCTTACCGCCCGATTGTTGCGTATTAGCGTTTCGTTGTGTACTGTAATCACATCAGCCGGTCGCCGTCAGCGCCAAACTCCTGGGAGATTCCATGCTCGCCCTGCTTCGCCGTTCGCCGAAGGTCGCTACGCCCGTCACCGAGAAGTCGGCGATGTGCCCCACGACCGGGCTCCCGTACGGCGAGCCCGGCTCCGTGGAGCGACTGACCTGGATTTTCGCCGAGCAGGACCTGGAGGACATCCAGGAGCGCATGGAGTACTTCGCGGCACGCGCCGCCGCGCGCCCCGAGTCCGGCCTGGTCGTGTCCAACATCAAGACCCCCATAGCCCGTCCGCACATCCTTCTCATCGGCGACTTCGAGTCCGACGGGGACCGGCGCGGCGGCACATGTGTTGAGTGCGGGGCGCACGGTGAACTGTCCGCGCTTCGGGACCTTGCCCGGAACGACCTCGGCTGTGAGGCGACTTGGTTCTAACGCCGGGTGCCGCCCCCCGGTGGGGGCGGCACCCAAGTCCGACCGCACATCTCCGCGCCACCCTCACAAGCTAGGAAAGTGGGAGCAATGATGAACCACAGGATCGGCCGCAGGATCGGGCGCAGGACTGGAATCTTCCTGGGTGTCCTGCTGGGTGTCTCCGCGATCGTCCTTACCGTGTTCAGCTTCAAGATCTCCATGGATGCTTCGCGCGCGCTCTCGAACCCCGCCGCCGAACAGACCATGCCGCATTGCCGGTAACGGCTCGCGCTGGTGCGCCCCGAAAGGACCCCTGATGACTGACAGCAAGATCACGGAGTTGCTTGCCCGCGCAGCGGGTGGCGACTCTGAGGCGGCCGCCGCGTTCGTGCGAGCGCGAGCATTGCGACTCCACGCGGCGGAACGCGTCAGCGCCAGCGGCCGGGCGGCCGCCCGGCGGATGCTCCGGACAGCCTCCTAATCCCGCGCGCCGCGCCCCCTTCCGACGCCCCCTCCCCCGCCTCCCTTGTTCGCGCCCCGCTCAGCGTTTCGCTGGGCGGGGCCGCTTGCGTTCCGCATCCCTCGTCGCGACCTGCTCAACTCCCCGCCCCTCTCGATCCTGTCTCGGCTCTGCCTCGTGCTGACGGTCCCTGGCTTTCCCGCTTCCGTTCTCCCTGTCTGGCTCCGTGCTTCGTGGTCTGTCTGTGTCTCGTCTGTCGTTGTGTGCTTCGGCTGCTCCTCTGTCTCTTCGGCTCTTGTGCTCCTCGGCATCTTCGTCTTGCTTGCCGTTGCCGGTCCGCCTGCTCTCTCTGTTCGCTGCTCCTCTCTCCCTCGCTCCTCCCGTCTCCTGCTGCTCTCCCCTTCCGTCTCCCTTCCTCCTCACTCCCCGCCGGCTTCCTCCTTCCTGTCGTTCGCCTGTGGCTCTTCGCTGATGTCCTCAGTGCCCTTGGGGGTCTCGTAGAGAAGTAGTCGGCGCATTCCAACCCCCTTGACCGTCGCCCTGAAGTGCAGGTTTCCGTGTCGAGGGCGCAGCCTGGGGGCAAGTTGAAAGGCAAGTTGAAAGGCAAGCTGTAGAGCAAGTTGTAGGGCATGTTGTGGGGCAAGTTGTAAGGCAAGCTGGCCTCTGGCGGTGGTCTGCGTGGCCAAGTCCCCTGTTTCGCGGGGGGTGATTTCTCTCCCCTCCGGCATTCACGGAGGGGAGAGAAATCACCCCCCTGCAGTTGGGCTCCCTGGGAAGGGGAGGAGAAATCTCCCTCCTTTCAGGTCAGGGGGGAGATTTCTCAGTTGCCGCGCTGGAGGGAGAGACTTCTCTCCCCCTCAGGTCGGGGGAGAGAAATCACAGTCCAAAGGAGCGGCCCCGGGAAGGCCGGCGCCTGCGCAGGTGGAGCGTGCCGCTCAGCGCCGGCTGTTCTAGCTGCCTGGGACGCGGCGGGGTCATGCTCCCTGCGATGCCACGGTGGCCGCGATGGGCTCGCCGTCGCCGATGCGCCCGTCGAGGCAGAGCTCGCGGTAGCCGGGCGTGTAGGTGAAGCCGTGTCCGCCGCAGGTGGCGCAGTCCGGGGCGTGGGCGGTGGGGGCGCCGATGCAGAGAATCGGCTCTTGGTGGACGGCGGTGTAGTTGTCGTCGCCGTGGTGCTCCCAGGTGAGCACGGTGAGGACTTCGCCGGTGCCGTCGCATCGCCCTGCGCAGTCGTGGGGGTGCGAGTCCTCGTCTTCGTGCTGGTCGTCGAAGTCGCGGAAGGCGTCCAGGAGATAGGCGCGGGCGCGGAGATCGTTCAGGGCTGGCCGGCGGTCGAGGGCCCGCAGGGCGTGGCCGGCGGTGGCCGCGGCCACCGCTGCGGCGCTGTCGGCCGGTGCCGCGGTGGCGGCCCAGTCGAGTAGGAGTCCGCGGGTCATGAGGTGTCGCCGTTGTTCGCTGGCCACGTCGACGGCGGGGAAGCGGGAGGTGAGGCCGAGGTTGGCCCAGGCGTAGGTGTCGAGCATTTGGCGAACCAGCCGGGGGCCGGGTCGGAGGAAGGGGCGCTTGGGTGGCAGAGAGTCGTCAGTGGCTTGGGGGGCTAGGCATGAGTCGCCGTGGGTGTCCTGGTGGAGTCGGGCGTACTGGGCTCGCAGGTGGTCGAGACCGTTGTGGGGGTGGTCGCCGAGGGCCAGGCCGTCGACCTCGCGGAGGAGGGCGCCGTGGTCGCGGGCGGCTTCGTAGAGGTCGGGGTCTCGGGTGCGCAGGGCGAGGACGTCGACGAGTGCGCCGGCGTGCAGGAGGTTGAAGCGGCGCAGGGCGGGAACCGCGTCGCTGTCGGGGTCGTATTCGAGAGCGTCGGTGAGGCGAAAGTGGGCCCAACGCGCTTCGAGGATGAGCCGGGTGATGGACGGGCGTTCATCGCGGTACGCCTTTACGGTGTGTTCGGGGTGGTGGCCGACGGGCACGAGGGTTCCCTTCAGGTGACTGGTGGCGGGTTAGCGGGGCCTGGTCGGCCCGGGCTTCATCGGGTCGTTGCAGGCGAGGTCACGATGGCGTCGGCTAGGCGGTGAAGGCTGTCGCCCTGCGGAGCTGCAGCCTTGAAGACGCGGTGCGCCGCTCCGGCGGGGGCGTGGGGCAGTGCGAAGACGCGGCCGCGGTCGAGGACGGCGAGGAGGCGTGCGGCGTGATGTTCGCATCCATCGGCGCCAGCGTTGTCCGCGTCGAGCACGGTCACGGCGACGGGGCCGGCGCAGGGGGTGTAATCCGTCGGGAGTGTGGCGGGGCAGCGGGCCATCGGTCCTCATCTGGTGGGCTGGGTGAAGTGGCTTTATGGGGCTCCGGGTTGGCGGGGACTGAGCCTGGGCTGCGACTAGCACCGTTCTTCGTCGAGAGGTGCGCGTGGCCCCAGAGGTTCGGTTCCGGGACCGGGCGTCGTGTGCAATGTCGCGGAGGCGCTCGCGGCGTCGTTCTTGTACGTAGCCGCGGCAGTGCAGGGGGTCGTGCTGGGAGGTGGGCCACGCCGAGGCTGTGGCGCACCAGGAGCAGTGCGGTCGCCTGGTCAGGCGCCGGCTGAGGGCGAGAGCGAGCAGGGTGACGACGGCTCCGAGGCCTCTTCCGAGAACGAAGGGGTGCATCTGGTGTCTCCCACTGGATGATGCGGGGCCACCGGGTGGTGGCCCCGCATCGGAGGTAGTCGGGACGGGTGTGCTGGGGGTGGGTAACTGGTCGCGTGGCAGCGGATCGCCAGGGAGGAGGGCCAGTCGTGACTCACCGGGGCTCCGTGGCGTCGGTCCTCGTTCCGTTTCGATCACCACCAGTGCCGGAACAGGTAATCCCCGCGCGGGATCTCGCCGCGCCGGATGAGATCGGCCAGGACCAATTTCAGCGAGGGAGAGAAGGCGCGATCGGCGAAGAATCGGTCCTCGAACACGGCGTTCTCAAGGTCTTGCGTTTCAGGCGGGTTCGCCTCGACAGTGGCTGGCGTGTTCTCGTCAGCGACGCGGATGCTCAGCCAGTAATCCAGCTCAGTCATGCCGGTCTTGACGACGCTCTCGCCGGTACGGGAGTCCCAGCCCAGGTACAGCTCGGCGTCGTCGAGGTCTCCGAGTGCTTCCAGGTAGTCGTCGTCGGAGGTGAGTTCGTACAGCTTCACGCTGTCATTACCGATGTGCTCGTCGTCCCGCTGGCATCCGCGCAGCGAGCTATACGGCTTGCCGTAGACGCGTTCGGCAATGGCTTCGATCGGGATGTGGCCGTTCTCGGCGGTCGCATGATCAGCGTGTGGCTCCAGCATGTAGATGCTGTAGGGCGTGTACTTGGGTGCGTCGGGCATGACGGATCTTCCTCGCGGGTCTCCGGGGTCGGTCAGATGTGGTCGTGGAGATCGGTGTCGTTGTAGGTGGTCGCGGAGACCGTGATCCAGCCGGTTCGGTCGCCGTCGCGGAGCTGGAGCTCCCACTTGCCCGGCTGCCAGTGCTGACCGGTCTGCTTCCGGCCGACGTACTGCCGCTGGCACTGCTTGGTGGGCTGGCTGCTGCCGTCTGTGGTCGAGCCGGAGGAGCCGGGCTGGGTGGTGCCGGAGGTGCCTCCGTTGGTGAGCGACTTGCCGGGCTGGGTACCGCCGGACGAGCCGCCGGAGCCGCCGGGGGTGGTGTCGTTGTTCTTCTTGCCGGTGCTGCCCGACGAGCTGGACTTGCCGCTGCTGGACTTGCTGCCGCTGGAGCCGCCGCTGCGGCCCGCGAAGGCGGTAGTGGTGAACGAGCTAGTGCGGATGGTCGAGCAGTCCTGGCGGTACACGTCCTCGTAGTCGGTGATCCAGCGACCGTCGTAGCCACGCTTGTCGATGACCTCGCCGTGCTTGATGGGCTCGTTGGTGCAGCCGGTGAGGGCGAGGAGCGCGGCGGCCGTTAGGGCGGTGCCGAGCGTCAGGGTGCGGGGCGTGGGCACGTTGGGCTCCAGGAGGTGTGTGGGTGCGCTCGTCTGCTACAGGTGTTGTGCGCGAGCGGCGTGTGACACAGAGGCGGAACTTTCTCCGCGAAGATCACAGTACACATTGAACCCTCAATACGCAACGCATAGTTGAGGTGTCGATCCGTCTCCTCGTCGTGAGGCGTTGGGCAGCCCCGGCGTTGGGCGCGTCAGAGCGCTGTGTGAGTGCTTGCGCGTCAGCTAATGGACTGGATGATCCAGGCGAGCAGGCAGATGCCGGCGATGACCGCCCACATGCGCAGGGCGGCCGGATCCTTAGCGATCGACTTGGCGTTGGACTCGAACACCTCGGCCGTCGGCATCATGCCGGGGTGGACGGTGTCCCTGTGCTCATCCCGCTTGGCGGCGGCCTGATCCTTCGGCAGCCACCCGGTCGTGATCCCGCATGGGCCGCACTCGTACCGCCATGCCACTGCGGGCTCCTCTTCCGCCGGTCCTGTCGGATGTGGTTCGACGGTACCGGGGTGCCGCGCCCTACGGGATCGGAACAAGCCGATAGGGAACGGTAGATGGGGGCGGTAGATGCTTCTAGCGTTGCCATAGATGCGCAGGTCAGACGGTCGTAGATGTCGCCGATAGATGGCTGGCGGCGCCTGCGCGGGGGAGGGGAGTGATGGCCGGCGGGAAGGGGTTTCGGGCGCCCGGGAGCCCCCTCTGGCCGGCGGCCGGGGGAGCTCCCGGGCGGATGGTTCAGGCACTGTCCGCAGGGGCCTCGAGGAAGGCGACTTCGGGGGGTGGAGCGGGGGGCTCGGCAGGGGGTGCGGCGGGGGCGTTCGGGGTGAGGTCGGGGACCAGCTGGGCGGGGATCCGTAGGGCCCTGCCGAGGGCCTGCTCGAGGTCGGCGATGTGCACGCCGAAGTAGTTCCTCCCCTGGATGCCCATCTGGGTTCGGACGGGGATGTCGAGGGCTTTGCACTTCTGTCTGATCATGGGTTCCGTCCAGTCGGCCAGCATCCTCTCCCGGTGGATCCGTTCGAGGAGAGTGTCGGTGTGGACGCCCTTGCGCCCCTGGCGGACGGCGAAGGCGACGCTGTGCTCGACGAACGCTGCGAAGGCGGCGTCGGCTTCGGCCGAAGTGGCTTGGGCCTGCGTCGTTTCGGGGTCCCACTCCCCCGCCGTTTCATGATCGTTTAGGGTGTCGGTTCCCTGAGGCGCTTCCTCCTCGGCAGTGGTGTGCGCGTCTTCCAGGTCCTTCACCGTGCGGCCGGCCGACAGTCCGGTACGGACGGCGACGGTCGTGACGATGACCAGTCCGGTTGCGCCGTAGGCGTACCAGAGGCCGGGGTGCTTCTGAGTGAAGTAGAGGGCGATGTAGCCGGCGATGCCGAGAGCACCGAGGCGGACGAGGAACCCCCCGCTCTCCTGGTCGCCGGCGCGCAGCCAGGCTCCCACGTAGCGCAGAGCGACCATGGTGGCGCTGGCCACCACGGGCACCTCGCGCACGAACGGGATGTGCTCCAGCCTGATCTTCCGCCGGCCCTGCTTGGCGGTGTTCGTCGTGTCCGGCTTCCCGCTCATGCCCCCACCAGGGACAGCCCGGCGGTGGCGACGGCGATGACCGCCCGCCAGATGGAGCCCTGTGCTGCGGACATGGCGGCCGCAGTGAGCATCCCCCACAGGGCGCCGGTGAACGGCACGATGGGGGCGAAGGCGGACAGCACGAGCAGGATGATCACGACGGCAGTCATGCCGATGGACCCCAGGTCGGGGTTCTCGGCGATCTGGCGCGGGATGTCCTGGACGGCGGTGCCGAGGTCGTGGGGCCAGGAGCCGGCGCGCAGGAAGGCGAGCTCGGCGAAGAAGCCGATGGCCTGGGCTGGGCCTCGGGCCAGCTTCTTCTTGCCCTTGCCCCAGATGCCGTAGATGAGCGTGACGATCAGGATGACGCTGACGGCTGTGGCGGACATCGGGCCGAGGGCGCTGGTTCCGGCCCCGGCGGCGAGCAGGGTGGTCACGGGTGTCCTTAGAAGGTGGGGGCGGAGAACAGCAGGACGGCGATGCCGGCGGAGGCGACCGGGATGTGGGTGAGGAAGCGGACCGCGGCGCAGAACGAGGGCAGCCGGTACAGCCACCTCTCCACGAAGGCGGAGATGCCGCCGCCGACGACCGCGGCGAGCAGGATCACGCCGCCGCCGACGATGAACGGGGTGGACGGCTCGTTGCTGCTGGCCGCAGCGTCGTGCATGACGGCGAGCGTCCATTGAGGCAGGCCGGTGTTCCACTGGGCCGTGAAGACGCCCCAGCTCCAGGCGCCGGCGGTTGCCGCGGCTCCGTTGTGGAGGATGAACCGCTGCAGCGGCGTGAGCGACGCCCACCAGGCAGTGAGGGACCTGCGGTTGCGGCCCGGGCCGGCCGGGCCGGTCCCCTCCCCTGCGGGGGCCGCCGGCTCCTGGCCGGTGCCGTAGTAGTGGTTGTGCACCTCGTAGGGGTCCGGTTCCGGCGCCTGCGGATCGGCGGTCTTCCGTACGCGGAACCAGTCGGGCCCCTCGCCCTCCGAACCTGGGAGGTCTTCGTCCGCGTCCGCGGCCTCCGGGCCCCCGGCCCCCTCGGCCTGGTCGTCGTCCTTGCCCCGGCGCCAGGGGACACGAGGCGGCCACGTGCTGTTCGCCGGCTCCCCTGCGGGCTCCGATTCCGCAGTGGTGTCCTGGTCTTCGGCGGGCATCGGCTCGTCGGCCGGGATCTGCTGGTCGTCCGTGAGGTTGATGGTCTGGCCGGGAACGGGCAGCCGTCCGCCGGGCGACATCGAGATCCGACGGGTGGAACCGGCGGATTCCAGGGCCCGGTCGGGGCGGGCCGCGCCCTGCTCGGGCTCCTCCTCGACGGGCTGCTCGGCGTGGCCGAGCGGTCGGACGCCGATGCGGAACAGGAGGCGGCGCAGCCGCGTCTCGTCGTCCGGCATGCCGTCGCCCGTCTCCGGGGTCTGGGACGGTTCGTTCTCGGGGGTTTCGGTGTTTGCCTGGTTGGTACGGCCGCGGGTGAAGGGTGTCGTGCTCACTGCTCGCTCCCCTCGTGGGAGACGGGGCGCCGCACGAGGGCGAGGCGGGGCCGGCCGTGCTGTGGGGCGCCGGCGGATCGGGCCGGCCGGGCGGAGGTCACCGGGCGGCGGGCCGGGGCGATGAGGGCGAGGGCCTCGGTGACGTGCTGGTCGAAGGTGGTGGACATGTGTGGTCCTCACGGTCGTGCTCGCGGGCAGCCCTGCGGGGGGCCCTGCGGAGCGGGGCGTCAGGGTCGGCTGCCGGCGGCGGGGACGAGGAGGCCGCTGTCGTGCTCCTCGAAGTGGTCACCCGCGGTCGGGTCGAGGCGGAGGAGCTCTTCGAGCTGCTGCTGGCCGGCCGGAGCCGGGGCGGGCTGGGGGTCTTGGGCGTGGGCGGCCGGCTGCGGCGACTCGTTGGCGAGGGCGAGGGCCTGGTCGAAGTGGTCGGGCTCTTCGCCGTCGGCGCCGTGCGCGACGGGATGGGCGGCCAGCGCCTTGGGCAGCCATTCGGACTGGGTGTCCAGGAACTTCTTGGCCCGGCCGTTCCCGATGCCGAGGGCGGCAGAGATCTTGTTGATGCCCCAGGCGAACGTGCCGTCCTCCTTGCGTGGGACGGTCTCGACGAAGGCGGCCATGACTTCCTCGTCTGTCTTCCGCCCGGCAGCCGCGTCATCATCCTGCCCGGCGTCGGCGTCCGGGTCCGGCGAGGCGGTGTCCTCGTCGCCGCTGTCCTCCCCTGGCTCGTCTCCCTCGCCCATCCCGGCCTTGACCTGCCCGTCTTCCTCGTCGCGGGAGTGGGATGACGGGGCGGCATGGGGGTCGGCCGTCTGGGATGGGATGGCCGGGATGGTGCCGATCAGGGTGTTGAGGATGCCCTCGAACGCGACGGGATTGCGCAGGTTCATCCCGGCGATGTCGGACTGGCGTACGCGCAGCTGCAGCCGGGCGACGACGCGCTTCAGGATGGCGGGGTCGGAGCATCCCGCTCGTTCGCTGGCATCCTGGGCGCGGCCGTCGGCATGCATCTCGGCGAGGCGGTATGCCCAGCGGGTCATCCCACCGGCCCTCTTGACCGCGTCCTGGGCACGGCGCAGCCGGTACCAGCGGTAGGCAGCCCGGGAGATGCGGACCTCGGCGGTGGCCTCCTCCTGGGCCAGGTCCTGGCGGGCGGCGAGCAGCAGTGCGACGCGGAAGGCCTCGACGGGGTGGAGCAGGCGCACCAGCGCGATGCGGCGGTCGGGGCGTCCTCCCTTGGTGCGGGCGGCGCGGCGCTCCTCGAGCGAGCCGATCTCCCAGAGCACGGCCGCCAGGACCGGCCACACCGCGCGGACCGCGCCGCCGAGGAGGGAGCCGGCTTCGGACGCGGAGAAGACCGAGCTGATGCCGGCGAGGATCCAGAAGAGAGCGCCAGACAGACCCGATCCGTCGCCGTCGCGGGCACGGCGGCGGGCTCGGCGGCCGCAGACCATCGCCGCGACGTCGAGTGCGACGAAGGGCAGGAGGTCGAACGGGGCGTCCAGGCCCATCTGGTGGTGTCCGACCCGGCGCAGACCGGTGGCCGACAGGGCGGCCGCGGCTGCGGCGATGACGACGGTGAGGAGGTCCTCGACCCGGCGTCCGCGCCGGTCGGCTGCCGCGGCGCGCTCGACGTCGGTGAGCGCGGCCAGGGCCATGCGGCGTCGGCGCAGGGCGATCGCCGGGCCGAGGGTGAGGACGAGCGCCCCGAGGACGAACTGCCAGCTGCCGAGGAGTTCGGCGAGAGCCGCGCCGTGGGGGGCGAGGTCGGGTGTCACGGGGAGTCCCTCCGGGCGAGGTTGCTGGCCGCTTCGGCGGCCCGGGCGCGCAGCGGGTCGTCGCTGGGCGGGATCGGGTCCTGGGTGATCCAGTCCCTGTAGGCGTCGCGCTCGGCGGTGGCCTGGCGGAGCAGGACCAGGAGCAACGCGGTGAGCGGGTTGACGGGCGGTATGTCGGCGCCGGCCGGCACGAGGACGGGGAGTAAGAGGACGTCGTCGCGGCGGGCGAGCGCGCTGACCAGGGCGCGGTTGAGGGCGTGGGCGTCGTCGGCGGGGTTCATGCGGCGGCCGTCCAGCCGGCGGAGCGGCGGTGGTCGGCGACGAGCTCGTCGCGGTGACGTGCGGCCTTGCGGACGTTCTCGATGTTCTCCAGGCGCTTCTCGGGCTTCCCGGAGGTGCCGAGGTACTGGCCGGCGAGCCGCTGCACCTCGCGCGCCGCGGCGATGCGGGCCTGCTGCCTCTGGGCGGCGCGCTGGTCCTCGGCAAGGGCCTGGTCGAGCCGGTCGCGCTCCATGACGAGCCGGCGCTTGAGCTTCTCGGGGGTCAGCCCGCCGCGGATGCCGACGGTGTCGCCCTCGCGGAGGGCGAGTTCGGCGCACGCGGCGCGCACCGGGCACACAGCGCAGTGGTCGCGAACGGTCTGGGCGCGGCGCCGGCGCCAGTCGGTGTCCGGCTCTCCGTCCTCCTGGTAGAAGTGGCCGATGTCCGGGTCGGCGGTGAGGCAGACCGAGTACTTCATCGTCTGGCGCAGCTGCGGGGTGCGCAGCTCCTGCGCGACGTAGTGGCCGTCCTGCCGGTCGAGGAAGCCGCTGGCGACGAGGCTGTCGAGCGGATCGGTCGCGGCGACGAACTGGGCGATGCTGGCCTCGGCCGTGCCCGGGATGGCGCGGGAGGCTGGCGGGCGGGCTGCCATCATGGTGTTCACGCGTTCTCATCTCCTGTGACGCTCTGGTGGGTGGTGAGGCGCGTTCGCGGCCTCCGGGGGGACCAGCCCCGGGGGTCGCTTGCTTTTACACGCGCCATCTGCCTTAACTGCCTTAATGCAGATGCGTCAGATGATGCATGCTGTTGGCGATCACGTCAAGGAAGAAGGTCCAGCGGATGAGCCGTGCGCTCTGGCGGGTGCGGCAAGATGTGCCCATGCCCATGACGTCCCATCACCCGCACGAGCAGGTCGCGGCCGCACTGCGCGCCGACATCCTGAGCGGCAAGCTGGCTCCGGGCGAGCAGCTCCCCGGTCAGCGCGAGTTGGGTGAGAAGCTCGGCGTCGCACCGAACACCGTGGCCCAGGCCCTACGACTCCTCGAGAAGGAGGGCCTGGTCGAGACGGCGCCGCGCCGCCGCAGTCGGGTACTGCAGCCGGCCTCCGCCATACAGGTCCGACTGCACGAGGACGGGCTGCTCCGGCCGAGGGATCCCGGCGACAGCGGCCACGACGACATCAGGCGCGGGGATCCCGGCACTGATGCAGCAGCCGTCGAGGCTCTGGCCGTCGCGCCGGACGCCGCCCTGTCCGTCCGGCAGGCGGTGCTGCTGCAGGCCGGCACTCCATGGGCGCTGCAGACCCTCTTCACCCCGGCCGCGCTCACGGTGACCGCGGTCGAAGCCGCCACCGTCGCGCCGTTCACGGTTGGCCCGCTGCGGCGCGAGGACAGCCACGCCAGCAACTGGGACGCGCGGCCGGCCACCACCGAAGAGTGCTCGCTCCTCAAGTCCAAGGTCGGCACCACGGTGTTCGAGATTCGAAGAGTCGGTTTTACGGATGAGCGCCCAACTTCATACCTTTTGACGGTAGTACGTGCGGATCGCGTGACCATCCGTACAGGAAGCGCCAGTTAGAAACTCTCCGAGTCAACTGCCCCTTTTGGCCGCACTTTTCGACGTCGAGTGGACAACGCGCCGAGTGCGTGTGCACGACGGGCGTCAGGGGATAGGGTGACTTTCGCTTGATCCAATACGCCTCACCTCGGGCCCCCGGCGCACGGCGCCGAGCCCGGCGAACCGAGAAGGCGGTTCTCCCATGACCAGCACCGCACAGGCCCCGAGCGGATCCACCGCGCCGGGCGCGGAGCTGCCGTGGGCGCTGCCCGGCGTGTCCGGGCCCAGAAACGCGAATGCCCCCTGGAAGGGGGAGTTGAGGATGTCGTAGGTCTTCCGGGCGGGCGCCTCTAGCAAAGGCTGCTCCTCGCCCCTCTCCGCCGGCTTCGGAGTTAGCAGCTCCTCTGCCGGCCGTCACCGCTCAGTCCTGGGTTAGCGGCCCAGCTTGAGCGAGGGCCAGACCGAATGGTCCGGCAATCACTGCCCTCCAGCAGCAATTCCCCCGAGGGGGTTTGTCGTTTCCCGGGGCGACCCGGGAGAACGGGGTCCATCTTGCAGTACACCCATGCCCTTTGTCAGCTCGGACGCCACCTAAGCACGCCGATCCCGGCTGTTTTTCGCCCGTCCGTGACTTCGACGCCACGCTGCGTACCCGCTCTCGCGACCGGCGCTCCCGCCGGGACCGGCCGGAGCGCAGCGCGGCCCGGTGGTCGGCCCTTGACCCGCTGCCGCCAGCACCCCTTGACCGCCTCGCTTCCCACGCCTGCCCGACGGGCCTTCACGGCCCCGGCCAGGTGGCTGGTCAAGGGGGTCTGTCGCCGCCCCGGGCACCCCCTTGACCCGCAGGTCACAGGCTCGCCAGGGATTTTCTCGGCCGGACTGTCACACCGTCGGCTTTTTCAACACCCGTAGCAGCTGAAGGACCTGTTCCTTCAGCTTCCGCCCGAGTGCCTTTGGCCAGACCCCAGACCGCGCGTCCTTGCCGGACGCCGTCGAGACCCAGCGCACCCGACTCGCCGCCCCGCGGCACCGGTGCGCCAGGAGAAGCGTGCCCCGCACAGCAGCAGTTCCCAGTAGCCCGCCGCCGACGGGCGATCAGGCGCGCCCGCAGCGCCGCCAGCGGGTGAAGGTGCCCCTGCGCCTCGTCGCCAACCCGCACTACGCCGACGTCGCGGTGACCGTCTACGTGAAGATCGCCGCGCTGGCGTCGCGTCCGGAAGGGTGCACGGCGGCGACCGTGACCATCGCGGAGTACCTCCGCCTGTCGAAGTCCTCCGTCGAGCGCGGGATGACGCAGCTGATGCGCCCCGGACCCGACGGCGTAGTCGAGCTGTCCTCGACCCGGCGTTCCCTGCCCGGCGGGAACGGCACTTCGGCGGTGCGCCGTACCCGGCCGCTGTGCGCGACGGAGCGGTTCGTGTGGATCCCGGTGGCTGCCTCGGAGGACCTCACCCCGCGCCAGCTGCGCGCGTACGCGCTCATCGCCTATGCCCAGGCCCAGAAGCTCCCGCTCACCGAGTCGGAGATCGCAGGGGCGCTGCACCACCACAGCGGCCAGCGGGCCGGTCAGCCGCTCACCACCGCGGCCGCCGGCGAGATCGTCGACGAGCTGGAGGCGACGCGGTGGATCACCGTGGAGCGGCGGGCGGGCGTACGCGGCCGCCACCACTTCGTCGCTCACGACATCCCGGCCGCCGCTCAGGACGCGGCCTGTGGACAGCCGTCCTCCACGGGCGTCGCGCCCTCCTCCACCTCTGGTCCTGGTGAGGGATCGGGTTCGTCGGCTGGTGCGGGATCACTCGCGACTATGGAAGAACCTAGGACTGACCGACCTGATGACGAGCGCGCCCTCTTCTCACCCGCCGTAGGCGAGGTACAGGTAGGTGAAGGTGTGGAAAACCGCGGTGCGCAGCCGCAGCACGGCACCGGCGAAGGTGGGCTCGCGCTGCGCGCGGATGACCACCAGACCCCCTTGACCACCCCCTTGACCGAGCCCTCGGGCACCCCCTTGACCAACCGCGCAGGCGCCTACGGCGGGCCCGGGCTGACCATCAGCGCCCGGGTGCACGCCGTCCTCGAGCCGGTGCACCGGCTCTATCGGCAGACCAGCATCTACATGCAGCGGCGCATCGCCCGGGAAGTCGGCAGCCAGCTGCGTTCCGGCATCGATGACGCCCGGCTTCGGCAGCGCCTGGAGACGCGGGTCTGCCGCACCTTCACCGACGAGATCCGCGACCCCGGCCGGTGGATCCTCGGCGTCGGCCTGCCCCGCTGGGGCTGCGGCATCTTCGACTGCGAGGCCGGCGTCCTGTGGAGCAGCGGCCGCCAGTGCTCAGTGTGCGAGGAGATCGTCCGCGACCGGCGCCAGGGCACGGCGCAGTCCGACGCCTCCACTCTCTCCACCGTCCGCCCCACCCCCGCTCGGGTTCCCGTCCCCCGGTCCACTCCTGCAGCTCCGCGGGGCCGGTGCCCTGAGTGCGGCTGCGCCGTCCTGGTGCTGAACCCCGCCGCCTCGGCCGCCCCCCGGTGCAAGCCGTGCCGAGAGGAGCACGAGGGTGGACGTGCCAGCGGTCCATCCCCGTCGGAACACCCCGAGGTGTGCGCGGGGTGGGACGGCAGTGGATGCACCCGTCCGGCGCTCGGCTCCACCGGCCTCTGCGTCCGGTGCCGGACCCGCCGGATGGAGTGGGCCGCATCATGAGCCGCGCACTCCACCCCGTCGAGGCTCGCCACTGCCGGGTGGGGCCGGCCCCCCTCCACTGGAGCGCGCTCCACTGCGCGCCGATGGGGCAGAGCTCGGCCACCCACCTCGCCGCTGCTTCAGCGGCCGTTCCCGGAAAACGGGCGCAGGCGTGGCCGACGCCCATGAACCGGACCCGGGCCTGAGGTCCCCCTTGACCGGCCTCCCCGGCCGCCCGCGATCCTCCTTGACACGCAGTCCGGGTCAAGGGGAAACCGCACTGTGCATCGCCCAGCGCTGCGGCACCGGAAAACGCCGGCGCGGAGTAGGGCCGGGGGTGGCGGCCACCCGATGAGTGGACGCCACCGGGGCCAGTGCGACGGCCTCCTCCACCCCGGCCCACTCGCGAAGCCCACCATCCATCGCCGGCGCCTCGCACTGAGTGGGCTCCATCCGGCTCCACCGCGTACACGGTGGAGCCCACTCAGTGGAGTGGAGCCCGGCCTCCGCCACCGAGTGGCGCCCACCGGCCCACTCCACTCGATGGGCAACACCAGTGGATCGGCCATGGTCCATCCACACGGTGGGCTCCACTCGATGCCGCGATGCACTACACCGGTGGCACCCACTCTCAACCCACTGCTGAGAAACGGGCGATAGACGGAAGACGCCGTCAGCCCGAGGCACGGACCGGTCGTGCTGGAGCTGAGCGTGTCACCCACCCCGGGGTGTCCGCCCCCGAACAGCTTCGGTCGATGCCCCCTTCTCTTCGATCCACCCCTTGACCAGGTTCACCGCACGAGCTGCTACCCCCCTTGACCGGCCTCGCCTCCACCCCTTGACCATGGGCCGGGGCACCTGCTGTTTCCCCTTGACCTCGGCCCGGGGCAAGGGGAAACCCGGCGGCCGCTCACCGTGCCTCACCCGATGAGGCTGAGGGCTGCACCGACGCCAGCGGAAGCCGACCCGAGAGACGCCGGCCGGCCAGCGGATGGGCGGTGCGGCCGGACAGGGCTTCCTCCCGAGCGCGCGCCGGAGTCGTACAGGACGCCGTGCGGAGGCGATGGCGGCACTGGGGATTCAGTCCGAGTTCGCGGTGGCGTCCATCGCGATGGACGGATGGGGGGCGGTGGCCCACCGAGTGGCCGGAGTGCGGGTGGACCCGAACGCCATGCGGCGGGTCATGGTCCACCCACTCGGTGTGCTCCATCCACTCCAGTGGATGGAGCGGGGCAGATGCGCCGCACTCCATCCACTGCCAGTGGGAGTGGTCTCCATCCCCTCCTCGGTGGAAGTGGGGCGCACCCATCCACCCCGCTGTGTGGACGTCCATCCCCCTTGACCACTCCGCCCACCCCTTGACCACGGCCCCCTTGCCCAGCTGGGCCGCCCGGGTGGGCAAGGCCGGTTTCCCCTTGACCTCGTCAGGCCGCAATCGCGGTCAGACGGCGGTCAAGGGGCCCGTCGGGAGTGTGAGCGCCATCGAGACCAGATGGCGCGAAAGGACGGACACGGACGTGGCCACCACCCAGCACACCCCGGCACTCAACTTCTCCGAGTCCACGCCCCGCTACGACACGCTCACCGTGATGAACCGCGACTGGGCCGCGCTCTGCCGAGACCTGCGAGCGGCGGACCGCGTCGCCGCGTGGGCCGGGGAGCACCCGGACCTCGCCGGAGCGGCCAGTCCTCAGGACGTGGTCGACAAGATCTCCGCGTACCACCGCTGCGGGGACCTGGACGGCCACGACCGCGTGATGCACCTGCTGGTCGAGCGGGCCGGGGGGACCGGCTTCGACGCTCACCTCGCGTGGCGGGTGGCGGTGCGAGTCCTGCTGCCCAAGGCGGTCTTGATGGCGAAGACGCAGCGGCGGTCCTACGGCCTTCCGTGGGACGACGTCTGTGCGACGGTGCTCGGCGCCGCCTTCGAGGTCGTCCGCACCTACCCGCTCGACCGGCGGCCGCGGCGGATCTTCAACAACCTCGCGCTCGACACCCTGCAGCTGACCCGCCGCACCCTGGCCGCCTGCCTCGACGACGTGGAGGACGTCCAGGAGTTCGCCGCCGGCGTCGCGCCCTTGGCCGAAGCCGAGTCCCACACCCGATACGCGCACGTCGTCGCCAGCGAGGACCCCGACACCCCGCACCACACGGTCGAGCTCGCCGATCTCCTTGTGCGGGCCGCGCAGATGGAGCTCGTCGATGTCGACGAGCCGGCCTTGTCGCGTCACGAGACGCGGACGGAGGTCCTCGACCTGCTGCTGTGGGCGGTGGAGGTCGGAGCGCTGAAGGAGCTCGAAGCCCAGCGCATCGCCCGGTACTACCTGTCCACCTCGCAGCGCCCCGACCAGCGCCACATGACCACCCGGTCCATGGGCCACGAGGGAGACCTGCTGCGGCAGCACGCCAGCCGTGCCGTGCGCACGCTGCGCGCGAAGTCGGACCTCGCGCAGTACCACGCCGCGGCCTGAGGGCGCCCGGCGCCCCTCGGATCGGGCGCCGCAGAAGTCGTTCGAAAAAACCTCGGCCCCACTGTCACACCGCGCGCTTTCTCAACACCTGTAGCAGGCGAGAGGGCCGCCAGATCGGCTCCGCCCCACCTGAACATCCCCGCCCCCGCCCCTTCTCGACTCCGGGAGAACCGACGTGACCACGATGTCCCCGGCCGGCACCGGCCGACAGCTGCTCGACGCCGACGAGGCCCGTGTGGCCCGTGCCTCGCGCGAGCTGACCAAGATCGCTGCCGCTCTGGTGAGCCGGCCGATGGACCGTGACCTGCACGAGCAGATGCGCGCCTTCCTCGACAAGGAGTCGGAGGCCTCTCTGGCGTCGTGGGATGTGCTGCTGCAGCGCACGCCGGACCAGCTCAAGGAGCGCATCTCGACGGTCCTGACCGTCCAGGCCCTGCGGACGGCGTCGTGAAGCGGCAGCGCCGGCCGCGCAAGGCGGCCAAGAAGCAGCTCGTCGAGGCGGAGGCCTGGGACGAGGAGGTCGACGAGCCCCTGGAGACGCCGGACGAGCCGGATGAGACCGGGTGGAAGACGAGCACGGCCCAGATGGCCGGGCTCTCCCGGCTGGTCCGTGCCGGTGTCTGGGCGCTCGTGGTCTCCGGCCCCGTCCTCGGCGCGCTCGCGTTCCTCTCCTCGTCCGCTCCCGCCCAGGGCGCGGCCAAACCGGCCGCCGCGGCGTCGCCGGCGTCGCCGGTCGGGCCGGCCGGCTTCGCTGAACTGTTCGTCTCCGCCTATCTGCAGGCTGGCCAGGGCACCGAGCGGGACCTGGCGCCGTACTACTCCGGCTCCGTCGCGCTCGCGGTCAAGCCCGGAACCCGCACGGCCACGCAGTCCACCGTGATCGCCTCCCGCGAGGTCCAGCCCGGCTACTGGTCCGTCACCGTCGCCGCCGACGTCACCGCCCACGACGACAAGGGCAAGTCCACGCGGCTGGGCGTCCAGTACTTCCGTGTCGGTATCCAGGCCACCGGCCCGGCCGGCGCCGGCGGCACGGAGCAGGGCGCCACCGCTGGCTACGCGGCGACGTCGCTGCCGGCTCAGGTGGCCGCACCGGCCGCGCTCAAGCCGGGCGGCCTGGCGTACGAGACCGACCGCGGGTCGAGCAGCGCGGACCCGTCGGTCGAGACCGCCCGAGGATTCCTGGCCGCCTACCTGACCGGTACGACCGAGCTCGACCGCTACACCTCGCCCGGCACGCGGCTCCAGCCGATCAGCCCTGCACCGTACGCCGCGGTGAAGGTGACCGGCGTCCAGGACGACTCGTCCGGCTCGGGCCAGCAGAAGGTGCCGGCCGACGGCACGGTGCTGCACCAGCTGGTCCAGGTCGATGCCACGGACCAGGCCGGCAGCCCGGTCTCGCTGAACTACGCGCTCACCCTCAAGTCCCGCGCCGGCCGCTGGGAGGTCGCGTCCGTCGACGACGCCCCGGCTATTCGCGCGAGCAGCCCGCCCTCGGCGGCGCCGCACACCACCACCCCAAGCCCCGACGCAGCCACGGCATCTGACTCGCCGTCGCCGTCGAACTCCTGAGAAAGAGGAATCGTTCATGCGCACTCTGGCAGCAGCCAACCCCGACCACGTCGTCCTCGCCGGCGACGTCCTCGACTGGGCCAACACCAAGACGGGGCAGGTCCGCACGCTGGTCCTCGCCGTGGCCGCCCTCATGGCGATCATCGCCGTGCTGATGGCCTGGTGGAAGACCCGGTCCTTCGTCGGCACCCTCGTCGCCTTCGTCCTGGCCGCCCTCGTGCTCTGGGGCATCAGCAACCTCAACGTCCTCAAGACCAAGGTCGGCTCCGAGATCGACGACACCGCAGCGTCGGTGTCCGTCGTCCACGTCACCGGCGACGCCCCCGCTATGGCGGGTGAGGGCTGGCGGGTCTCGTGAGCGCCTCGGAGGAGGAGCTGATCGGGCACTCGTACACGCGAGCCCGTAAGCACCCGCTGGTCATCGGCAAGCTCCCGGGAGCCGGCCGGCTCCCGGGAGGGCCCTACACGATCACCCAGGTCATGACCATGGTGATCAGCTTCGGGCTCCTCGTCATGACCCGGGACCTGTGGGCCCACTTCGGCGCCATGAACTTCATCCTCATGGCACTGATCCCCTGGGGCCTGGCCTGGGTGCTGCGGTACGCGCGGCTCGACGGCCGGGACCCGGCACGCGCCGTGCGCAGCCTGCTCATCTACTCCTCCACTCCGGCCCAGGGACGTCTGGCCGGCAAGCCGCAGCGGGTCGCTCGACCGCGACTGGCGACCGCCACCTGCACGGTGCGCGTCCGGTCCGCCGAGCGGCCCGCCCCGGCGGCCGCCGCCAAGCCCGCCCCGGTGCCCGCTCCCGTAGCCCGGCGCACAGCCCGCCCGGTACCGATGCCAGCCGCGGCCGCGGCGGCCCGGTCGGAACCCAAGACCGGGCTGCAGGCCCTGTTGGCCTCCCTCGACGAGCAGTGACGAACCGTCTCGTCATCACCACCAGCACAGAAGGAAGAACCCATGCGTCTCCCCGTCCGGCACATCAGCGGCCACCTCATCTGGACCACCGCCGCCACCGTGTGGGCGGTGTGGCGCGTCGACACCGAGAACTACACCCACGCCAGCAAGTCCACGAAGCGTGAGCGGCTGGACTCCCTGGAAGCCCTCTTCAAATCCCTTCGGGGCGAGGCCCTCCTGCTCAGCCTGTGCCCGAGCGTCGACGCCGCGTCGGTCGTCACCCGCATGACCGCCGGCGTCGACCTCGACGCCTCCCCCGAGTACGTCGACCTGGCACTGAAGGTCCTCGACCAGCTCCAGGACCTCGAACTCACCGGCCGCGTCGACTTCCTCGCCGTCCCCCTGCCCCACCTCGACTTCAAGCAGAGCAGCCGGGCGGTCCTGTCCTCCCTCCAGGTCGAGGTCATGGGCGCACTCGGCCTGCCGGTCGCCCCGATCTCCCTCGCCGAGGAGCGCCAGCGCCTGGAGCAGGCCAACCGCCTGGCGGCCGGCTGGCCCTCCGGCATCAAGATGCGGCCGGCCACCGAGGCGGAGATCCTGTGGATCTACGGGCACAGCGCCCGCCGAGGCCTGAGCGAGCCGCTCCTTCCCGAGGACGGCGCACCGCGCGCCCTGCGCGGCCGCGGGCACACGGTGACCGCCCACACCCAGGTGATCCTGGACGAGGGCGGCCGCGGTACCCGGGCCTCCAAGGGCCCGACCAACCCCTTCAAGCGCCGCTACCTGCGCGCCACCAGCGAACACGGCGACTCCTACCAGGCGTTCTGCGTGCTCAGCGAGATGCCCGAAGCCTTCCGCTTCCCCGGCAGCGAGTACCTGGCGGCGCTGGACGAGTTCAACTTCCCCGTGGACTGGGCCGTCCGGCTGCACGTCGAGTCCGGCTCGAAGGCAGAGCCGAAGAGCCGGCGCCAGCAGCGCGAGCTCGCCCACCAGCGCGGCGAATACGACGGGGAAACCTCCGGTGTGCCTGCCTCCCTCGACAAGGCGTCCTTCGCCCTGGACGAGTACCGCGACCGGCTCACCGCCTCCAGCACCGAGGTCGAGATCCGCGCCACCGTCGCCACCTGCGTGTGGGGAACCACCCCCGAGGAAGCCGACGAGAAGGCGACGTCGCTGGCCAACCACTTCGGCGGCAACGACTACACGCTCGTGAGGCCCACCGGCGACCAGGTCGCGCTCTTCCACGGCATGCTGCCCGGTACCAAGACCCCGGGGCCCATGCTCGACTACACCCAGTACCTGCTGGCCAGGGACTTCGCCATGTCGATGCCGTTCTGCGGCGCTGGCCTGGGCGACGACTCCGGCAGCCTCTTCGGCCTCCAGCTCAACGGCGGCGGCGTCCGCCCCGTTCTGGTCGACTTCTCCCACGGCCCCCGCGTCAACGCCTCGGCATCCGCCGCGTTCGTCGGCGAGCTCGGCTCCGGAAAGTCCGTCGCGATGAAGTGCGCGATGTACTCGATCCTCACCACCGGCCACCGCGCCGGCCAGAGGAACTCCCGCGGCCGCGCCCTGGTCATCGACCGCACCCCGCAGCAGGAGTGGTCGCGATTCGCGAACGCCTGCCCCGGCACGACCCAGATCATCAACGTCGACGAGAACGCCGGCGTCTCCCTCGACCCCCTGCGCGTCTTCCGCGGCCCGCGCGCCGCCCGCTACACCGAGTCCTTCCTCACCCCGCTCCTGGACATCGGCTCGATGAGCATCGAGGGCATCACCCTCGCCGAGGCGATCGAGGCCACCCGGCTCGGGCCCAAGCCCAGCATGACCGCGCTGATGGACACGCTCGCCGACCGGGCCCGCACGCCCGACCCGGAGGAGCCGAACGACAACGCGGTCCGCGCCGCCGCCTCCGAACTCGTGCGCAAGCTGCGGTCGCTGGCGAAGAAGGACCTCGGCCGCGTCATCTTCGACCCCACGCTGCCGGTCGTACGGATCACCGACGCCGACAGCATCGTCTTCGCCGTCGACCGCCTGGGCCTGCCCACCAAGGAGGAGCTCTCCGAGCACCGCCTCCCGAGCCTGGAGGTCGAAAAGCGCTTCGGTTGGCGGCTGATGTACCTGATGACGGCGCTCTGCCGGGAGATCGCGTTCGCCGACCCGAACGAGTTCGCCGGCGTCTTCCTCGACGAGTGCTGGTGGCTCACCTCGTCCGCGGAGGGCTCCAACCTGCTGCTCGAGCTCATCGCCGACGGCCGCAAGCACAACGCCGGCGCTTTCGCAGGCTCGCACGACCCGTATGACATCGGCCCGAAGTCGGAGATCGGCGACAAGATCCGGGCGCTGTTGTCCCACATCTTCGTCTTCCGTCACCGCGGCAAGGCGCTGGCCGCCAGGTGCCTGGAGTTCCTCGATCTCGACCCGGCTGACGAGGAGATGCTCAAGGTCATCACCGAGAACCTCTCCCCGCTCAACGTCAGCGAGACCGAGCGCGCCCTGCGGGCCGGCGAGGGCCTCTACCGCGACCTCCGCAAGCGGATCGCGGGGATCAAGGTGCTGATCCCGGCGGACGAGAACGCCGCCGCCGCGATCACTACGACGCCTGGGCAGGGCGCCGAGGAGGACGACGAGGCCGTGGAGTTCGCCGAGGCGGACGGAGCCCTCGCATGAGCCGCATACAGCGAAGGGGGATCAAGCGGCGCCTCGGTCTGATCGCCGTCCTGGTGGCCCTGTTCACCGTGGTGCTGGCCCCTGCGGCCACGGCAGACCCGTCGCCTTCGCCCAGCACCTCCGCGCCGGCTGCGGGCCCGGCCGGCAAGAACCTGAACCAGAAGCCGAAGGACGGTAGCGACGGCTTGCTCCAGCCGTTCAACGTCACCGACAAGGACGGCGTCCCGATCAGCTCCTACACCGTCAAAACGGATACCGGTGGCTGGAAGGACATCGACCTCAAGATCTGGAACATCGTCGCCCAGCTGCTCTTCGGCGTCTCGAAGTGGGTCATCGGCTTCACCTGCTGGCTGATCAAGTGGGCTCTGAACTTCGGACTGGCCAAGGTCATGGTCGGCCCCGTCGAGGACATCTCCAGCACCATCAAGAACCAGGTCATCGACAGGTTGGGGCTCCCCGGCCTGTTCCTGACGTTCGCCGGCTTCTACTGCGGCTGGCTGATCCTCTTCAAGGAGCGCTCACGAGGCTTCGCCGAGATCGGGGTCTCCCTCGTCGTCGCCGCACTGACCACCACCGTGCTCGTCTCGCCGGCCCAAGTGCTGCTCGGCCAGCACGACCAGGCTCAGCCGCAGGGCTCCACCATGCTGCTCTCGGAGGGAGGCCTGGTGGGGAAGTCGAAGGACTTCACTCTGGAGGTCGCCTCCATCGTGCTGGCCGACGACCCGGCGAGCGCCAAGGGCAGCGCCGACCCCAACAACGTGGCGAAGCCGATCACTGACGCCCTCGTGGAGGCGTTCATCGTCAAGCCCAACCAGCTCATGGTGTACGGGCAGACCTTCGACGGACAGTGCGACAAGGCGTTCCGCGAGTTCAAGCTCGCCGAGTTCAACCTCGACCAGCTCGGGATGAACTACTGGGACGCCGCGATGATGGACTCGATCTACGACACGAACTTCATCGGGCAGCTCACCGAGAACTCGAAGAAGTTCGAGGCCGCGTGCGGGGACGTGAAGCCCAAGGCCAAGCGGGCCTCCGCCGACCTCGCCTTCTCCGCTCTGTTCGTCGCGATCGCCGCCGTCATCGTGGCCATCCTCATGATCCTGGTCACCGGCACGTTCCTCACCGCGCAGGGCTGGCTGGCCTTCGAGGCGATCCGCGGCCACTGGGCCCTCACCGCCGGCATCCTGCCCGGCGGCGGCCGCGCCACCCTGTGGCGCTGGTTCTCCGCGATCACCAAGGCAGTCCTCGGCGTCATCATCTCCATCCTCTTCCTGGCGATCTTCATCCTGATCGTCCTGGCCCTCATCGACGCGGACACCGGCGACGTCCTCGCCGTCAAATTCATCGTCATCGACGTCACCGCCGTCGCCGGTCTGGCCGGCCACAAGCGCATCAAGCAGACCGCGCAGAGCATCGCGGTCAACCTCAACCGCAAGCTCGTCAACGCCCGCGTCGGCGGATCCCGCCGCTCGGTGTTCAACAGCCCCGGCCGCTATGCCGAGACCGCCCCCGGCCTGAAGCAGATGTGGGGCGAGGCCCGCAGCGAGGCCCGGCGCGTGAGCAGGCCCGTCGGCCAGGGCATGAAGGCCGCCAAGAACGCCTGGGTCGGCTCGCCGCAGGCCAACCGCAAGGCCAGCCGACTGCGAACCGCGGCCCGGCTCGCCACCAACGCCGCCGCAGCCGTGGGCACCGGCGGCGCGAGCGCGGCCGCAAAGGTCGCGGCACAGCAGGCGGCCAAGCAGACCCTGAAGAAGCGGTTGGCCACGGCCGCCGCGAACAAGATGTCCCAGACCCGGGGCGGCAGGGCCACCATGGCCACCGGCAAAGCGGCCGCCGCCACCGCCAAGTACGGCGCGAAGGCAACCAAGTTCGCCTTCATGGCCACCGTCGGCGCGCCGGTGGGCATTCCCCGCGGCGTCGCCGCGACCAAGCGGGGCGCCGCTGCGGCCACCGCCCGGGCCGGGCAGGTGCGCGACCAGCTCAAGGCCGTCAAGGAACGCACCATCGACAAGAAGGTCCAGGAGGCCAAGGACTTCGGCGCCGAGTACAAGCGCAACGTCGCCACGGCCGGCAAGTTCGTCGCGAAGCAAGGCACGAAGGCGCAGGTCAACCTCGGCCTGGCACAGATCCAGTCGAACCCCAGGGCCGCGACTCCTCCCGGCCCGCGAGCCGGCGCCATCGCGCCGAAGACTCCTGGGGGCGCGCCGACGGCGGCCGGAGCCAAGACACCCGGCAAGCCCGCGACCACGACAGCCGGCACGAAGACGCCAGGTTCGGTGAAGCCCCCGGCCGCCGGGCCGGCGGCGGTGCCGAAGATGCCGACCCCGCCCACCCCTGCACCGCCGAAACCGCCGGCCAAGCCGTCTGGTCCGCCTCGGGCCATCCGGCGAGCCACCCGGCCGCCCGGCCCGCCCAGGCCCCGGCCGTAGCCGGGGCGCGGCCGGGACCTCCAAGGTCCCGGCCGCCCAGATCACCGCACCAGAACCACCTCACGGGGGACCTCCATGCCCAAAACCGATGCCGCGCGTGTACGTGCTCAGCGCGGGACGATCGCGCTGTTCGTCGCTGCGGCTGTCCTGGCAGCTGTTGGTGTCGCCCTGCTCCTCGGACTCGGTGGAGGCGAGCGTCCCGCCGGCTCCGGATCGGCTCCGCGTACGACCGCGCCATCCAGCGCAGCGGTCGGGAACGGCAAGGACGACACACCCCCAGCCGAGGCCTCGCCCAATGCCGAACCGTCCGGGTCTCATGACGTACCGGACCCCGACCCGGCGTCGGTTCCAGCGCCGGTCGACGAAGTGGCCCGGGCCTTCACGACGGCATGGGCCAGCCACGACGCCCGGCCGGGCCGGGACTCGTCGTTCGACGACGCATCCAGGCGTGCCGCCGCCTACGCCGCCGGGGACCTCGCCGAGGACCTGCGCACCCACACCAGCGGCAGCGCCGGCACGCAACAGTGGCTGAGCTGGAAGGACCGCCAGGTCCAGGTGACCGTGACGGTTCTGCGGGTGTCGCTGCCGGACGGAGCGCCTGCCCCCAGCGAGGACTCCAGCTTCGCGCGCGTGATCTACAAGCTGAAGGAGTCGCCGGCCAAGGGGCCCGTCACCGAGTCCGAAGAGCAGGTGGCCCTCAAGCTGCGCCGCGGCGCCGACGGCAGCTGGCGTGTCGTGGGGCTGCCCAATGTCTGAGCAGGGCGAGTCCAAGGTCCTGCGACGGGTGCTGATCGCGGGCCTTGTCTCCTCCCTGCTCGGACTCGGCCTGATCATCAGCGCCGTGCTGGCCCTGTCGTCGGCGATCGGTGAGGACAACACGAGCGACGCACTGGAGAACGCGGGATTCGGCGGCGGCCTGTCGGACACCAAAGAGATACCCGACTGGCTACGCCCCATCATCCTCGATGCCGTGTCGAGGTACGGCTGTGCGGAGGTCACTCCCTCGCTGATCGCCGCCCAGCTCTACCAGGAGTCCACCTTTCGCAAGAACCCGCCCGACGGCGGAGCCGGCGCGTTGGGCATCGCGCAGTTCATCCCCTCCACCTGGGCGACCGAAGGCATCGACGCCAACAACAAGGGTGGTGCGGACCCGCTGGACCCTGAGGACGCGGTTCCGTCGATGGTGGCCTACGACTGCAAGCTCGCTGATGAGATCCGCAGCGTGCCCGGTGACGTCGTCGACAACATGCTCGCCGCCTACAACGCCGGCGGGAACAACGTGAAGAAGTACGGCGGGATCCCGCCGTACGAGGAGACGCGCAAGTACGTCCGCGAGATCCGGGACAGGGCTGAGCGCTGGTCCGCACCGATGGACGGCAAGACGTCCGGGGGTCTGGCCAAGGTCGTGGCGGGCGCCAAGGAGGCCTACAACACCCCCTACGTCCTGGGCGGGAACTGCAAGCCCCCGTTCCAGGGCTCCAACGGGTGCGACTGCTCCAGCCTGGTCAAGTACGCCTGGAGCAAGGTCGGCGTGAACCTCCCCCGTGTCACGTACGACCAGGTCGACATCGGCACCAAGGTGAACTCGCAGAAGGACCTGCGTCCCGGCGACCTGCTCTTCTCGGGCGGCAGCGCCTCCAGCCCGGAGCACGTCGCCATGTTCATCGGCGGCGGGGAGGTGATCGACGCGCCGCATACCGGTGCCCGCGTCCGGATCAAGCCCCTCTCGTTCTGGAAAGGCCGGATTTTGATCATGAAGCGGCCCAACTACACCGAGCCTGGCTCGGGCAGCACCTCGGGCTCGTGGGTCGCCCCGGTCGCCGACAAGCACATCGGCACCGGCTACCGGGTCTCGGGGTCGATGTGGTCGAGCGGCTACCACACCGGGATCGACTTCCCGGTGCCCACAGGGACCGCGATCCGCGCGGTGGGCCCGGGCACCGTGGTGACGGCCGGCTGGAACAGCGCGTACGGCTACCAGGTGGTGATCAAGCACGGGGACGGCAAGTACTCGCAGTACGCGCACCAGTCCTCGCTGAACGTCTCCGTGGGCCAGAAGGTGAAGGGCGGCGACCGGATCGGATACTCCGGGGCCACGGGCAACGTCAGCGGTCCGCACCTCCACTTCGAGATCCGCACCGGACCGGAGTACGGATCGGACATCGACCCGCTGGCCTACCTCCGCGGTCACGGCGTCGACATCTGACCCGTCGGTCGGCGTCACGTGCCCCTGCAAGGGGTCGTGACGCCGGCCGACGCAACACCGCGAAGAAATTCGGAGCGGAGTGTCACACCGAGCCGGATCCCGACACCTGTAGCAGGTGAAAGGCCCGTTTGCTCTTTGGAGGTGCCGCCGTGCTCCCGACTCCCCCCGTGCCCGCTCCGGCCGCCGCGGCGCCGCCGCGCGCCTCGTCCCCGGGCGGTGGGCGATGACCACGAACGACCTCGTCGACGGCGCGATCGGCTTCATCGGGGACCTTCCGGGTCACGCCGAGCGGCTGGCGGACTCGGTGATGGCCAACGCCTGGTGGGTCGCGCTGCTCGCTCTTGCTGCCGGCGGCGGCGCTGCCGCAGTCCGCTGGGCCCTGTCCCGCGGCCCGATGGCCAAGCGAACCGCCCTGGAGGTGCTGCCGACCACGGGCTTCGACCCGAAGCCGGAAGAGGTCATCCGCTTCGGACACCAGATGGCCCGCGCGCACAAGAGCGTGTCGCGCTGGCTCGTCTCCTCGACCCGCACCAGCGCCCTCCGTGTCCGCTTCACCTGCTCCAACGGATCGCTGTCCATGAGGGTCGAGGGCCCGGACCGAGCGATGTCGGTGCTGCGCCACCAGGGCTACGCCCAGGTGGAGATGCGGCCGGTGGAAGCCGACGGCCGGGCTACGCGCGAACGACCGCAGATCCATCTCGGCTCCTGACGCCCCGAACGCACACCACAGACAGGTAGATCATGACCATCGCAGCAGACACGACCGTCGCCCAACCGGTCGACCTAGCCAAGCCGGAAACAGACGGCCGCGGCAGGCCGACCACCCGGGAGATGCACTACGCCCGCGCCGAGCTCGCCCTGGCCCTCCCCGACCACCTCGCCCTGCGCGAAGTGCCGCTCACCCCGGATCCGCTCGAGGCCCTGGCCAATGCGGTAGCCGACGTCCGCGAGGACCTCGGTGAGAGCGCCGACGTCGTCCTGGACCTCGTGCCCGTTTCCCCGAACCGTGTCAGCAGCCGCCGCCGGCGCCTGCTGGCACAGGCCCGCCGCAACCCTTCCGACGGGCCGGCCATACCCGGCATGCCCCAGCAGCGCACCAACCGGTTCGGCTTCGACCTCGGCGCGGTGATGTCCGAGATCGCCACCGAGATGAAAGGCAATCAGGGCGGCGGCGCACGGCAGCGGCAACACCACCAACAGCGCACCACCTACCGCATCACGGACATGAAGGCCGCCATGGGCAAGCTCGTCCCCGGGGCCGAGCCCGTCTTCTCCATGCAGCTGCTCGTGCGCACCTGCGCTCGCGACGAGTACCGGGCCCGGATGCTGCTCGACCAGGTCCTCGCCGCCCTGGAGCCGTGGTCCGGCGACAACCACCTGCGCCCCGTCGGTCTCCACCTCGGAGTCACCCGCGTCCGGGCGGACCACTGGATCTACCGGGGCAGGTTCGACCGCCGCTTCGAGACCGGGCTCTTCGTACCGCGCCGGCACTCCTGGGTGACCGCCCAGGAGATCGCCGGGCTGCTCAAGCCGCCCACCAAGCACAACATGGCCCCGAACATCGCCCGCTCGGGCGGAGTCGTCCCGCCGCCGCCCGCCGCACTGCCGACGTGGACGGGACAGCGCGGTCTGCTGCCTCTCGGGTGGGTGGCGAAGTCCGGAGGCGGGGAGCGCCTCGCCGGCGTCCCGCTGAAGTACCTGCTCTTCGCCCTGTTCCTCGGCAAGTCCGGCTTCGGAAAGACCGAGATGTCGCTCGTGCAGGCGATCGCGATCGCCCACGGCGGGTTCGGCGTCCTCTTCCTTGATCCCCATGGTGACGGCTGGACCCGTGCCCGGCCGTACCTGGCGCACAAGGAACTGGCCGACCGGATTTGGGAGATCGACCTCACGAGCCCCGAGCTCGACAAGATGGTCGGCTCCTGGAACCCGCTGTCGATGGAGCGCCGGCGCGAGTCCGAGATCCCCGACATCGTCCAGTACATCGTCACCGGCTTCGCCGCGGCGTTGAACTGGTCCGACTCGGCCGGCCGTGCGAAGACCATCCTCACGCGCGCGGTCGAGTCCTTGGTGTACCTGTCGTGGCACGTCTGCCGCGCCGGCCGGCCCGACCTGGCGCCCACCGTCTTCCAGATCCGCACGATCCTCACGGACGCCGTCTGGCGGACCAACGTGCTGCCGTACCTGCCCAAGGACATCCGGGACTTCTGGGAGAACGTCTTCCCGGGCTACAGCAAGGAAGCCATCCCGGTCGTCACGAACATCATCGAGCGGTTGTCCTCCTCCAACGCGATCAAGGCGTTCCTCGGGTCGAGCCGGTCGACGTACGACATCCGGCACGCCATGGACACCGGGAAGATCGTCTTTGTCTGCCCCGCCGGCACCGGCGACGTCGACCGCATCATCAGCTCCCTGCTGATCTACGACCTCTTCCGGGCCGGCCTCTCGCGGCGGGACACCCCGCCCGACCAGCGGCGCGACTTCTACACCTTCATCGACGAGCTGACCAGCGTGGACGGCGCATCGAAGGGCACCCTCGCCCAGATCACCGAGCAGCTGCGCAAGTACAACGTGAAGTTGCTCGCCATGACGCAGATGGCGCAGCGGTTGAGCGCCACTACCAGGCAGGGCCTGCTGCAGAACCTGTCCATCCTGTCGACGACCGCGTCCGACGTCGACGAGGCGACGCTGGTCACCCGCCGCTGGGGCAAGAAGGTCGCCCCCGACACGATCGTCCAGCTCAACCGGTACAGCTACGTGATGTCCGTGACGCTCGAAGGCGGCACGACCGACCCGTTCCGGGTCCGCGGCGCCTCGGTGGAGGACCTGTACGGCGACTACTACCGGCCGCAGAACGAGGAGCGGCTGGCGCGGGCCATCGACGAGAACCTGCAGCGGCGCTCGGTCCGCGACATCCTCACCGACCTGCGCCGCCTGGACTCGCGGCTGCGCCGGTTCATCGTCACCCTCCCCGTCCCGCCGGACGACGACGAACCGGCCGGCGCCGATCTGCCGCCGGACGAGCCCGACTTCGAAGAGGCCGCACCGCCCGACCCCGAGGGCCCGGACGGACCGGTCGACGTCACCGCGTCCGACAGCGGAGCGGCAAGGCCGCGAGTCCACGACAGCGAAGGCACCGTCATCAGCGGCGCGGAGCCGAACCCGGCCGAGGAAGCCCCCGACAACGTCCACCCGATCAACCCCCACCAGAACCAGTCGAGGCTCGGATGACTCTGCCCCCTGTCGAAGCGGCCGCCTCGGCGGCGCCTACGCGTAGCTTCGCGTCACCCACGCGCAGCTTCCACGCGATCGGCGGCGAGGTCCTGGAGCTGCTGTACCAGCACCGGGTGCTCTCCACCCACCAGCTGCACGTGCTGCTGACCCTGCCGGAGAAGCGGCCGGCCCGCCCCGTGTACCTGCGCTGGCAGCTCGCCGAGCTGCTCCAGGCCGGACTGGTCGACCGGATCCGGGCCCAAGGGCCAGGCGGCCGCGGGCGGGTGCAGAGCCAGCCGTTCTTGTGGTTCCTCACCGAAGCCGGCGCCGAGTCCGTGGAGGAGGCCGGCGAACTGCCCGCGCGGCCGTACCGGGTGACGCCCGAGTCCGTCGCCGGCGCCCGGCAGGCGCACACGCTCGCGGTGAACGAGGTCGGGGTCGCCTTCGTCGAGTGGGCGCGTCGGCTGGGGCACGAGTGCGGGCCGCTGGACTGGACCCCCGAAGTCGCCAACCGGATCCGCGACGGCCAACGACGCTTCGAGGACGACCACGTCATCAGCGACGCCGTCCTCAACTACGTGCACGTGGAGAACGGGCGGCGCACCATGCTCAGCTTCTTCGTCGAACTCGACCGCGCCACGATGACCTCCGCGCGGCTCGCCGCGAAGCTGCAGGCGTACGGCCGGCTGTACGAGTACGTCCCGCAGAGCGCGGATCGCACGCGACGCACCCCGAACGCGACCCGGCCGGCGTGGATGTACAACTACCCGGTCTTTCCCCGGGTCCTGGTTGTTCTTGACGCGGCGCCGCCGAAGGCCGGGGAGCCGGACCGGCGCCCGCAACGGCTGGCCGCGCGCACCGAGGACCTCTACACGCGCGCCGGTGCGGACGTCCGCCTCAGCCGGCTCAAGGGCGACATCAACATCGGCGTCACCACCCTGCAGCAGCTCCAGGAACACGGGCCCTTCGCCCCGATCTTCACCCCGCTGCTGCGCGGCACTCCGGCCACCCGGCCCGCCCCCACCGACCTCTACCTCGCCACGAAGTAACCGGCCGCTCCCCGCGGCCCTGAAGGAAGCAGCGCCATGACCAGTACCTCGTTCGAGGCTCCGCCGGACGGCGGGAGCATGATCCGGCTCACCGAGATCCTGCACCGCAGCGTCAAGCTGCGGCAGCGGCGATTCGAGATGCTGCCGCTACGCGGCCAGGGCGCACCCTTCACCGAGCCCCACGCCCGCAACCCCTCCGACACCCTGCCACCTTCCGAACTCGCCGACCTCATCTCCTCCATGTCCGTCATCGGCCTCCTGGAGCCGGTCCTGGCCGAGGAGATCGTCGTCGACGGCAAGGCACCGACGATCCGCCTGGTCACCGGGGAGCGCCGCCTGCGCGCGATGCGCTGGGGCGCCGTCAACAGGCCGGAGAACCCGCACTTCCAGGCGCTGCCGGCCGTGGTCTGCCCGGGCCCGTTGTCCGAGGAGGAGCGTCACATGTGGCGCTTCGTCGAGAACTTCGCCCGCGAGCCCCTCCGGCCCGGGGAGCAGGCCGCCGCGTTGCTGTACCAGCGGTGCGCCATCCTCGTCGGCAAGCTCCTCAAGGCCGGCAAGCCCGTGCCGCAAGAGGTCTACGCGATCCCCGACCCGGCCGAACGCTTCCTTGCCCTGGAGAAGATCCGCGGCACCGACAGTTCCTGCGCCGCCCCCTGGAGCGAGGTGCTGGACCGCCTGGGGCTGCAGCTCAACGAGCGCAAGGCCAGTGAACTCGTACGGGCCTTCCGCGCGCTGCCGCGTGACCTCACCGAGGAGATGGACGAAGCCGCGATCCGCCTGAACACGAGGATCAGATTCGCCGAGCTCCGCAACGGCCGGGCACAGGCTGCCGAGGGCATCTGGGCAGCCTTGAAGTCCTCCAAGCGGCTCCACCTGCTCCCGACCGCCGTGAACGTCGGCCTGGAGGAGCCCGAGCTCGGACCAGAAGAGATCATCACCGAAGCCGAGGAACGGCAGGACGCGGCGAACGCCGACCGCCGGGCGAAGCTCACCCGGGTCCCCACCCGCGCTGAGGACCAGGAGGAGACCGACGAAGGCGATGACGCTGCTGTTCCGTCGGCCCTCGGCGCGGATGAAGGGGCAGAGATCGCTGAGCTGGGCCATCCGATGCAGCCGACGGCGCCAGCGGAAGCCGCCGCAGAAGCGATGCCGGCCGACACCGCCCCGAGTCGTCCGGCGGTGGAGTCGAACACGATCCGTACCGCCCTGGACGGCATCCGCGGGCTGCTGGCCGAGGTCCGGGCCGGCAAGGAGATCGCGCGGTACGACCGCGGCTCCCTGCGCCTTGCCCTGCGCGAGCTCCACGACCACCTCGAAGGCGCCACCGGCGACGGCGCGACGGACCACGATGCAACCACCGAAGGAAGCGAAGCAGCATGACCAGTGTCTCCCTGCCCATCCCGACCGTCGGCGTGCCCCTTCCGGGCCGAGGCTGCGACTGCAACAGCTGCGCCTTCTACGCCGGGCCCGACGGCCGGGGCGGCCCGGCGACCGTCGAGCCCCTGTGCACCGGCCAGAACTCCGACTGCCGGTTCTGCGGGTGCTCGGCGGCCGAGGCGGACGCTCCGGCGAACGCGTGCGTGACCCGCAAGTGCCCGATCCGGTGCGGGAGCCGGACCGACATAGCCGGGTGGATGGCGGACGTCGGCGGCACCCTGACCTTCGACGACATCACCGTCGACAGCACGCTGCCCGACGGCCTGCCCGCCTTCATCCCCATGACCGACGGCTCCGCGGTCACCAAGCTCGACGCCAGCCTGAACTGGCCTGCCTACGGAGTCGGTCTGCGGCGCGTGTTCTCGCCCGACACCCACACGCTCTACAAGCGGTTCACCGAGCAGACCGCCCGCCAGGCCCTCGCCCTCGGGGACCACCAGAAGGCCGTGCTGGTCGGCTACGGCGAGGACCCGCTCGTCGAGGCCTTCTGGACCCGCCGCGGCCGCGACAGGCTCGTCGAGCGGATCGCGGAGCAGGAGTGGGACCTGGTCCTCTCGTGCAACTACAGCATCTACGGGGACTGGCCGCGCACCGAGCACCTGCTCAACATGCGCCGATCGCTCCTGCTCGCGCAGGAGTTCGCCGAGGCCGGCGTGAACGTCGTGCCGAACGTGTACTGGTTCCGGCTCGAGGACCTCCAGCGCTACCTCTCCTGGATCGAGGACACCCAGCCGGCCGGCATCGCCATCAACGTGCAGACCGTCCGCGACAACGCCGACTGGGACAGCTGGGAGCGGCCTGGCCTGCACTTCCTGGCCGAGAACCTCCCCGACGACATGCCGGTCATCCTCACCGGCCTGTCCCGGGCCAACCGCATCGCCGAGATGGCCCAGATCTTCGGCCCCAGGCTGACCCTGATCTCCCAGAACCCCCACCAATACGCCCTGCACGGCGCGGTGATGACCGCCAACGGGCGCGAAGACGTCCACGCCCGGACCGAGGACGCCTTCGCCGCGACCGTCCAGTACATGGCCTCGCTCCTGCCCAGCCGCTGAAACTTCTTCGCCCGCACTGTCACACCGGCGGCTCCTCCCACACCTGTAGCAGGTGAAAGCACCTTCGGGAGGAGCCTCCGTGACGACTGAACCCAACCCCACCGATGCCGAGACGGCGGAGCCGTCACCGGCCGCTCCGGCCTGGCGACTGTGGATCCTGCTCGTCTGGCACCCCGGACTCGGCCTCCCCGTCGACCCCGTCGCCGTGCTCGGCCTCGACGAGGGCCGGCAGCCGGCCGAGCGGGTCGTGCGCTGGGTCCCCCTTGTCTACGAGCAGGCCGATCCCTGGCGCGAGCGCCTGGGCGAGACCACGACCAACAAGGACATCGAGCGCTGGATCGCGCAGTCCGGGGGCGCGTGCTCGCTCGAGCCCGCCGACGTTCCAGAGGGTGCGCTCGACCTCACGCACGCCGCCGACCTCGTTCTGGACGGACTGCTCGCCGAGGTCATCCCTGCGCTCCCACCGAGGGGTGACGGCTGATGGGCACCGGCAGCAAGTCCTCGCACGCCTCCTACGCTGTCGGGCCCACCACGGCGTCCGAAGCGGACGACGTGGTGGCCGAGGCGCCCGCGGAGCCGATGTCCGACGAGGAGGTCCAGGCCAAGGCCGACCTCCTGGTGGCGATGAACCTCATGGAGGAGATCGCCGACCCGCCGTTCGCCGTCGACCCCGAAGACGAGGTCCCGACGGATCCCGTCGAGCGCTACGACCTCTTCGTCGGCCAGGTCGAGCAGGCTCAGGAGGCCATCGAGAAGCTGAAGGAGGCGGGCGCCTCCGACGAGGAGATCGAGGCCCACACCAAGGCACTGAAGGCGCAGACGCTGGCCTATCTGAACTCGCTCGACGAGGACGACCTGCGCGAGATCGCCGAGGCCAAGGGCTTCGAGCACCCCGCACTGGTGGGCCTGTCCGGCAAGGGCCAGCACCCCCTGGTCCACTGGCTCGACCCGGCGTACCCGGGCGACATTCCGTCCAAGGCCAAGATCCAGGCCGCCGCGCTCAGCCGGTACAACGAGCTGCTCGCCGGCAAGACGGTCGGCGGAATGACGCTCGCCGACCTGCACGAGATCGAGGGCACCGAGCCGCCCGTCAGCGGCGGCGTATGGAAGGCCACGCCGGACGAGGTCGCCTCCTCCGCCCAGGCAGTCACCGCGTCGATCGACGCCTGGAATGAGGCGAAGAAGACCTACGGGCCTCAAGCTCAGGAACAGAGGGCCGAGGCCCTGCACACGATGCTCGCGGCCGAGCAGAAGCTGGCGTCGGCCGACTGTCCCGAGCTCGGCGAGGACCTGACCAAGGCCAAGGCCGAGGCCAAGTCTGCGGTCGACGAGGCTCTCAACCACACGTACGTGCACGCGAAGGACGTCCAGCCTCTGGTGCAGCAGGCTCTCGCTTCCGGGCAGCTGAGCGAGACCGAGGCGATGCACCTCGGTGGTCACCAGCTCGTGGCACTGATGCGGCCGAGCACACCCGAGAGCGAAGTGCAGTCGCTGAAGGCCCTTGCGGCCAAGCGGCAGGAGCAGCTGGCGAACCTCGACGCCGGCTACGCCGCCCACGTCGCGATGGCTCCCGGTGGCGACCAGCCGCTGAACCTGCCGCCGGCGGGCGACCCTGGCGCGCCGCAGGCGATCGCCGCGTGGGCGAAGAACGCCGGCGACGTCCGGGACATGCAGACGGACGTGAACGCCTGGTACTCCTACACCCAGCAAGGCGGTGCCAGCGATACCCCGTACGCAGAGCACCCGGCTCTCGGACCTGGGAAGTACCTTCACCCCGGCGATTTGACCAGCGACTTCAAGTCGTGGGCCGCGAAGCAGAAGCTCTCCGACCTGCGCACCGTCGCGGGCGAGCTGGGCATGGACAACAACGCCAAGGCCACTCGTGCCCAGGTCCAGAACTACATAGCCGCGAGCTTCAACAAGAAGTACGACCAGCAGGCCATCAAGGACAAGGTCAACGCGGACGTCGCGAAGAAGGAGGCGGCCAAGGCCGCCAAGGCGGCAGCCGCCGCGGCCCCTTCGACGAAGCCCGATGACGGGTTGGCGTCGGACGAGGCGGTCCAGGCTCTGGCGAGCAAACTGCCGGCGAAGGGCACCGGCTCGGCGGCGAAGCCGGTGAAGGCACCGAAGCCGGGCTCCTTCAACGCCAACGTCCAGGCCATGATGGCTGCCGTCCAGCACGCCAAGGCGACCAACCAGGACCTGCCAGCCCGCGTCGACGCCAAGGAGGTCGCCAGCTGGACCTTCGGCGCCGGCACGACGGCGTCCCACCTCGGAGGGATACACGCCAAGACCATCCATGCCGCCCCGGACGGATCGCCGTGGATGTTCAAGGCCGATCACAACCATGGCGGCGCACTGGGCCACACCGAGGCCGCCGCATCCCAGATCCTGGCCTTGAGCGGCGTCCCGTCGGTGCCGGTCTACCACCACAAGACCAAGGACGGCACAGCCGGCTCTGTCCAGCCGCTGCTGCAGGGCGCCAAGCCGTTCACCTCCAGCCCGAGCCAGTGGACACAGACCCAGGTGGACACCATCGTGCGGTCGCACGTGGGTTCGTGGCTCATCAGCGATCACGACGGCTACCAGGACAACTGGCTCCAGACGCCATCTGGAGGACTGGTGCAAATTGATCACGGCCAGTCGTACAAGTTCTTCGGTGCGGACAAGCTCTCGGTCAATTACGACCCCAACGGGGTCACTCCCATCCACCAGAAGCTCTATCAGGCGGCGCTCTCGGGCGGCCTTGCCAACGGCGTCAAGATCAATCCAGCCGCCGCACACCCGGTGATCAAGAAGTTCGAGTCCATGCCGGACGCACAGCTGCGCTCCGTCCTGCACTCCACCGCGTACGAGGGCGCCAAATCCGGTGTGGCCTGGGTCCCGCAGATGCGCAGCCGGGCGGCCAAAGCCCTGAAGATCCCGCAATCCCAGGTCACGCATGACCAGATCGCCACGGCGTTCCTGGACCACGCCGTAGAGAGGAAGAACAACTTGCGCGAGAACTTCTCCGACTTCTTCGTCCAGCAGCTGGGCCTGCCCTCCGGCGCCTCCCTCAAGCACGGCGGTGGTAGCTGATGGGAACCGGATCGAAGTCGAGCCACCAGAGTTACGCGGTCAGCCCCACCGCGCTCGCCGAGGCCCCTGCCGCCCCGTTGGACATCACCGGTGCGCCGGTGGCAGGTGAGGGGGCCGACCTGGCGGGCGTGTCCGCGGGGGCTTCGGGGGAGGCGGCGTTCGAGGTGCCCGAGCTGCCTGAGCCTGTTGCCGAGCCGGCTTCCCCTGCGGAACCTCCGGTCGACGAGGACCCGCTGGCGGAGCTCGATGGGCTCCTGGGCACCGAATCTGAGCCCGAGCCTGTTGCGGCCGCCGCGCCGTCTGAGGAAGAGGCCCAGGAGGCGTCCGCCGAGGGGGAGTTGCAGAGCAGCGGTGAGGAGCCGTCGGCGGAGGAAGACGTGCTGCTCCAGGCCGAGGACATCGAGGAGGTCGAGGAGGAAGAGGAGGAGACGGATCCCCCGCTGACCCCGGTGCCGGCGGCGCCTCCGGTGGGCGAGCCCACCGGGACGCCGATTCTGGTGGGTGGGGACGACTTCATCAACTCCGAAGCAACCCTGGTCGCCTACGACTCGCCGGACGGGCCGCGGGAGGTGCTGCTTACGCACATATCCGAGGAGGCCGAGGAGAAGCTCCTCGACGCGCTGAGTATCCCCGGCACGCACATGGAGGAGATCCAGGTCGAGGAAGAGGTCAAGGAGCGCCTCGACCTCGACAAGGAGAAGAAGCTGGCCGAGCTGACCAAGACCGCAATCACCTCCGTGCAGCACAAGCTCAAGGGCGGCCTGCCGATGTCGGACGCGTCGATCGCCAAGCACCAGGCGGCCGTCGACGCGGTCTCCGCCGTCCTCAACGACCCGTCGATCAGCGACGACGAGAAAGCCATGGCCCAGCACTACATGGACCAGCTGGACGTTGTGAAGGACAAGATCGACAACGGCGGGTCGGTCATGCCGTGGATGGACGCCTACGAGGTCACCGCGACCAAGATGGTCACCAAGCAGATACCGGTGCCCGACGGGGATCCGGAGCCCGGCACGCTCGCCGCGACGGTCCGCAAGGCCAGCAGGATCCAGGCGAACCTCGACCCGGCCACCGGGCAGACGTCCTGGGACGGTGTCAGCCGCTCTTCCGCCAAAGGCACGGAGTACGAGATCGACATGGGCGACGGCTGGAAGGCCGTCTACCGCCCGTACAAGGACAACGACCCGGCGAACACAGAGTTCTCGCTGAGGGGACAGCTTGAAGTCCACGCCCCTGCGGGCGCCGGCCACGGCAAGGACCTCGTGGATCGGCTGGAACAGCTGCACCTGATGAACAAGCCCATGACCGCGGCCGAGGGCGAGTGGACGTACCTGGCGAACAACATCCAGGCCCAGGGGCTGGAGGGCTCCGCCGGCATGAAGGCCGCCATGGAGACGGCCCAGGGACTCCAGGATCTCCAGGTCCAGGAGATCGTGCACCAGCGCATGGAGTCCCTCATGGGGCTCGACAGCGACGCGCTGCAGACGGCCATGAAGAGAATCCACCTGGAGGCATCCCACAAGGTGCTGCCCATGAAGGTCGAGGTCGTCCGAGACGCCGTCGCGAAGGCCTCCGGGTTCTCCAGCGGCGCCGAACTCGCGGCCAGCCCGGGCTACGAGCCGACGCCCTCGACCGGAGGGAAGTGGCTGACCTGGTCCCGCTTCGATGTGACCGGCAAGAAGGCGGAGATCCAGAGTGCATTCAAGGGCCGGTCACTGAGCCACAACCTCAACGGCGGCGATCTCGCCAGTCTCCTCGGCGTCGGGGTCCTGGCCTCCACGGAGAAGCGGGCCGTGATGGGCATCGGCGGGGGACTGGGCTTGAGCGAGCAGGCCGACAAGATGACCGGCGGCGCCAACAGCGTGTTCCTGCGGGTCAAGAAGACGCCCAGCTCCCCCGGTGGGGGTCGGCTGATCTGGGACGACCCGAGCGTACTCATGCAGCGCAGCGACTACTACGCCTACAACGGCGACCATTACGGCGCCATCAACCCCGCGCACCACAACTACAACGCGGGGGCCATCACACGGGACCCGATGAAGATCGCCAAGTTCACCGGCAGCAGCAACGAAATCATGTTCCGGAACGGGATCGACCTGCTGGGGGCCGAGGCTCCCAGCAGGATCGTGTGCCACACCGCCGCGGAGCGCAGCAGCATCCTTGCCTCCCTCACCGCGCGGGGCATCACCCAGCTCGGCGGGAAACCCGTCGAGGATGTCCTGTGCACGGAATCCGACTACTAGGGCTGACCAGGAGCGATTCGATGACAGCAACACAGCAGCAGTGGCGCCAGCGGTTCGCAGACCTCGTCGCAGGCAACCACAGTGCGACCGGGGACCCGGTGGATGCCGGCGCGCGACTGGTCGTGTCGGGCCCTGACGGGACGGAGGTCTTCCGCGCCGCTCTCGCCCGCCACCACCGCTTCGAGGACGACGACGAACAGGTCATATGGATCAGGCCCCTGGTCGGTGGCCAGGACGCCGAGGGCGGCGGCTACCTGTTCAACCTCAACCTGACTCGGCGGCGATCTCTTTCGGTAGCCAGTGCCGACCTCGTGGACGACGGCGTGGAGATGGAGCTGACCACGGGGCAGAAGGCACGGATCGAGCCGGCCGACGGCCCCGAACTCGAGCAGCTGAACCGCTGGGACGACTTCACCAACCGCCTCACCCCAGAGGAGGACGCCGCACTGGAGCGGCTGGACGCGGACTCCTGGCACGGACGCTATGCCTGAGCAGCGCCGTCGCCGGTGCCGAAGGGCGGCCGCGGGACGTGTTGGCATGATGTCCCCGCGGCCCGACCGCCGCGAGACGACCACTGGCCGGCCCGGAGATGGGGACGGCCTGCCGGACGCCCTGGCGGAAGAGCAGGACCCCACTCGAGAGGAGGAAGCACATGGCAGATCGAGCACATCCGGTGACCGAACAGCGGCACGCTGATCTGCGCAGCCCGCTGCCGGAGCACGAGCGCGACCTCCCCGTCGACGTGGGCTGGCTGCGCTGGCGCGCCAAGCTGTTCGCGACGGTGTCCGAGCGCAACTTTCACCTCGTCACCGATCTTGCGGCATACGCCTCGATCAGCGGCATGCCCTACCTCTCGCACTATGCCGCCCAGGTGTACCTGGGCCCGAAGACCGGACGGCTGAAGGTGCCGTTGATGGCCATCAACCTCGGGCTGGTGACCACGCGCGAGGAAGCCGATCGCGCCCTGGCACACGAGACCATGCACCTGGTCGTCCCGTCGTACGGTCACAAGGCGGCCGCCTTCGCCCGGGCCCAACTCCTGCTTGACCAGGTCGGTCAGCTCACCACCGCGCCGGCATAGGCCGGCCACGTCCGCAGCACACAGGCCGGCCGTGCCGCTGCCCCCACTCGTACGTCTTCCCTGGGAGCAGCGGCTGGCCGGCCGTCCCTTCAACCATCATGTTGCGTATTCCTATTTCAATAGGTACTGTGATTGACGCCGGGCGGGAGATTCCGCCGGCCGGAGCCGCTGTCCGCGGCCTTCGATTCCAGCCCCGGTGTCCATGAGGCGCGCAAGCGTGCCGATCACGGACCCGACCCTTCTTCTCGGAGATCCGATGCCGAGCACCACGAGGACGCCTTCCAACCCCATTGAGGCCGCAGCCATCCAGGCCGCGGTGAAGCGCGCACAAACCGGACAGGCCAGCCGGATCGGTCCGGACCCGGCCCTCCACAGCCACGACACCGAGCTGCGCTGGGTGGAGGCGGTACTGCGCCACCGTCTCTCGCTCAACTCCCTTGGCCGCCCGGTCAGCATCCGCACCAAGGACGACGACACCCATCCGCTCGTCGCGGACGGCCAGCACTTCCCCGCGGTGGCGCTGTCCATCCCCTTCGCGGACAGAACACTGAACTTCCTCGCGACCTACGACGATCGCCGCCGCCTCACCTTCGACCTCATCGGCCCGTGCGACCGGTGCGGCAAGCCGGTGCCCGTCGAAGAGATCAACTCCCTGGAAGATCTGGGCGATCACTTCCTCCAGACCCGCGACGGCCTCGGGGGATCCCCCCGCCTCCGTACCTCCCCCGCGCACGCCGACGGCTGCCTCGCACGCGGCAACTGATCGCGCTCCCCTACCCGACGGGCGCCCCCGGCTGAATCAGCCGGGGGCGCCCTGCATGAAGCGACACCTCACCACGCCGGCAGCCGCTCGGCCGGGTCGCGGCGACCCGGGGAGACAGTGCGACGTCCGCGTCGTCGACGTCGCCGGGCGTCGCCGAGTTACAGGGCCTCTTGGAGCCCGAGACCAAGCGCACCTCGCCACGGCCCACCGGCTTGATCGCCAGTCAGGGTGACGACGCCCAGTTCGGCGGCCACCACCAGAGCAGCGCGCACCGCCAGCGCCATCGCCAGGACCGGCCGCGTTCACGAGAGCCGACTGCGGCGTGATCGCGCTCGGATCCACGCACGCATGCGCCCGCACGCGGGATGCCCGGCGCCTCACCCGCCCGCCCTCCCCTTCGGAACACAAGGAACGAGATGTCTGAGAGCACCAACGCGACCGGCCGCACCGCCACCAAGCGGCTCCTCACCCAGAACTCGGATCTGAGGAGGATCGGCGTATTCAACTGGACACTGCCGGCTTTCGTGATCGAAATGCCTGATGGAAGCCATTTCAACGTCTGCCCTCAGGCCGGCGTGTGCGCACAGTTGTGCTACGCCCGGGTCGGCACGTACCGGTTC
The DNA here is from genome assembly GCF_016921115.1 of Streptomyces actuosus. Lineage (GTDB taxonomy): Bacteria > Actinomycetota > Actinomycetes > Streptomycetales > Streptomycetaceae > Streptomyces > Streptomyces actuosus_A. Next base: position 605 of record NZ_JAFFZS010000049.1, on the reverse strand, counting down.
AAGAACGTCCGCGCAGCACACATTCGGAATCTCCTCCTCTGCCGGGACAACCCGGAGGAATTCGAGAGGCAGATGACGGAGGAACTCACGCACAAGAGGTACGTCGGCAAGTGGATTCGCGTGCACGATTCAGGCGAGTTCTTCTCCGACGAATACCTTCTCACCTGGCTGCGCATCATGCGCAGCTCACCGGGCGTTCGCTTCTACTGCTACACCAAGGAAATCAGCCGTTTTAAGCGGCTTGTCGCCAACGATCCGCCCGGAAACTTCCTCTGGTGCTACAGCCTCGGAGGAAAAGAGGACCACCTCATCGACCTGAGCACAGAAAGGCACGCGGACGTCTTCCCCAACGTCGAAGCGCTGATCGCCGCCGACTACACCGACCAGACGGAATCGGACCTTCTGGCGGTGCTCAGCGAGTCCCCTCTCGTCGGAATCCCGGCGAACCGGATTCCGCACCTTCTCAAGAAGCAAGGGCAGGAGACATTCGGCAGCCTTCAGCGAGCGCGCGACGAGAAGCTGCGCGCGAAGAACGCTCGCGCGGGCCAGAAGTTCGCGCTGGCGCACTGAATACTCACGGGGGTGTCTTAGGGGGCCGGGGGGCA
>NZ_JAFFZS010000048.1 GCF_016921115.1 Streptomyces actuosus | reverse complement strand
TAGTCGTCGCGCACCTCGGCGACCATGCGCACCGCGCGACGGCGCAGCTCAAGCGGGTAACGGGAGGGTCGTGCCATGACTCAATCCTTTCACGGAATCGAGTCTCTACCTGACACGGGGCGGTTCAAAGAGCCCGGCCAACCGGTCGGGTGCCAGAGTTGTGGGCAGCAGTTCCTGACGGGTGATGCGGAGTCCACGGGTGGGGTCGACGAAGACGAGCTTGGCGTGTTTCAGGGCTCGAAAGAGCGACCGGATCGCCACAGCGCGCTCGTGGGCGCGTGGGCCTTTGACCGCGGTGACAGCGGCTGTGACGTCAGCCTCCGTCACCTGACGCAAGGTGGTGTAGCGGGTGGTCCAGGCAGCAAGTGGCGCGGCCAGGTAGATGAGGTAGCGGCGCAGGGTGGCGTAGTCGGTGACGCGGTGGTGGGGCCTGCTGGCGCCACGCAAGACCCCGACCCACGTGCCGAGTTCGTCGCTGATTCGTGGAGGGAAGGCGGCGATGGTGCGCTGGACGAAAGCCTCGTGGCGGTTGCGCCGCGGCGGCGAGGTGACGAGCTGTTCGCGTTGGTCCAGGAAGGCGAGAAGCCCGCGAATACGACCCTTGCCACCGGCCACGCGGTGCAGCGCCCGGAGCTCATCCTCGCGGAAGACGGTGTCGGCGCCCAGCCAGGTGGCGGCCACTCGTAGAACCCGAGCCATCGGCTCGTAGACTTTCTGGTGCCAGCGGTTCTCGGAGGTGTACCGGGCGAAGTCCGCCAGGAGGGCCTTCACCGGCGGTAGCGGGGCCGGCAGCAGGGCTCCGGCCAGCGGGCGCCAGTCCCGCTCGACCTCGAAGATCGTCACCTGACCTTCAAGTACGGCTGGCGGACTGAGCTCTGGGCGATCCGCGCGGAGCTCGCGACGGGCCGCGCTGCCGTTCGCCAAGGACGGTCCGGCAAACCGGAGTTGTCGCCAGGAAGAGGCGTCGGTGTCAGGTCCCAGGCGAAGGCGCTGTCGAGTGCAGTCGCGGCATCGACCGTTCCGAAGAGGAAGCGGCCCGGCGCCACACCGACCGCAGCATCCTTGCTGGTCAGCGTATACGCGACGCCAATGCCTACAGCCGTCGCATATCTGGTTTCGGCCCCACGAAAGGCAGTGATCGCAACTTCGTGGCTGAGATTGGGGGCGGGCCCGCTGGGCGTGCGGCAGCAGGACCACCTCACGGTCCAGGTCAGGGGCGAGCCAGCCAGCCTTGTTCAGGACCTGAGTGACTCCGACGGGCCGGTGAGGCAGGGCGTCAAGGATCGCGGCGTCAACCACGTCCTGGCCGGCCGCGTCGCGCGCCGCCAGCGCAAGGGCCAACATGTTCATGGCACTGACGCGCCAGGCACGCCCGAGGCAGTGCTCGGCCTGCACTTGACCGACCATCGGTTTGAGTCGGATCAGATCGTCTTGGAATCGGCTGCGAATCGCGACGGCGTGGCGCTCCAGCAACCGGTACGGCGCAGGGAACAGGGCCACCTGTCCACGCACTGCCGGCGGACAGATCCGCTCGTCGTCCACGACGTGGGCGGGGCGCTGGGCGCGTGCCCAGCCAGGTGCGTGGTAGCGGCCGTCAGTCTGCAGGCGGTAGGTACCGGTGGGCAGGGCAGGCCGGCCGACGGAAGCGGGCAGACAGAACGCGAGCTGGGTCGATGTCGGCTGCTCTGCGGCCCGTGCGGGTTCGAAGTACCAGGCCGCGTCGTACTCGGTGACAGCTACGACGCACGCCCGGCAGAAGCCTTCGTCGTTGATGCGCCACAGCCGCTTGCACCGTCTGCACTCGCCCTCCGGGTGGTTCCGTTTGGAGCGCCACTGGTGGCAGGGGGAGCAGAACGGTGACTGGACCCGCAGCCCCCAGCCGAGGCAGCCGGTGCACTGCCCCAGCGAGGGCAGGCGCTTGGGGCGCTTTCGTATTGGGGCCACCTCAGTTCGGTGGGAGTGACCTGGGCCGCCCCGCCCCGGTGGACCGGCGCGGCACCGGCCTGGGCGGCTCGCCCGCAGCCGTCGCGAGCCCCTCGTCCTGGGCCACCGGCGTCTTCCCGGCTACAGGTTCGGCGACGAGCAGGTCCGCGACCGTGCACTGAAGGGCAGCGCAGATCAGGTCCAGGTCGTCCAGCCGCACCGTTACCGGTGTGCCCGACCAGAGCGCGGAGACCTTCGACACCGACGGAGTGAAGCCGACTTCTTTGAACACGGGCATCAGGTCACTGGGCCTCCAGATGCCTCGGTTGGCCGCCGCCCACCGCAGGTTCCACTTCACGACAGACCCCCCGTGTCTACGCGTAGGCGTTGTGCGGCCCGAGCCGACGAACGTCGGCTGGCCATCTCTGGATCGCTCTGAGCGGACAAAATGTACCGAACCGTGGTCGTCGTCCAGTCATGACCGAGCAACTTCTGCACCTCCCACAGCGACATCCCCGCCTCGTAACGGTGTGTGGCACAAGCATGCCGAAGCAGATGAGGAAAGATCCGCTCGACCGGACCTGCCAGGTGGGCCTCCGAGGCTCTCGCCAGGGCCTTCCGTAGCGTCGACGTTGTCACCGCCGGGCCGACAGGGTTCGGCACGCCGCCAAGATCTCGCGCCAGGCGCTCCGAGGGCCAGACCGGCGACTCAGGGTGCTCCGGGTCGTCTGAGAACAACCCGCGGACTTCCTCCACGTACCACCACAGCAGCTCACGTCCCTCGGCGAACAGAAACGCTTCTCGCTGCCGGGGCCCCGACCCTCGGGCGCCCTTGCCCTGGACCACGAACCGCCCGAAGTCGCCGGCCTCCCAGTGCAGGTCCTTCATGCGCATCTGGCACAGCTCCGAAGCCCGCACCCCGGATATGTAGATCAACTTCGCCATCACGTAGTCCCTGCACGCCACCGCCTCCTTGCGTGCGTGCGCCAGCTCCTGCCGCCAACCGGCGAAGAACTCGTTGACCGCCCGGGCCGACGGTGGCACCCGAAGGCCGAAGTCACCGCGGTGTGCGTGTCGGTTGAACGGATCGACCGGCGACTCGACCACCGCCCCGAACCGCCGAAAGATCTCGTGCGCGTAGCGTTGCTCCAGGAACGCGAAGAAGTGGTCGATCCGGTTCAGCTTCGATCGCACCGTCGGCGCCTGGCGCTTGCCGACCCCGGCGAAGTAGGCGTCGACGTGACGCGGCGTCAACCGCCACGGGACCACACCGTAGTGGTCGCACACCTCGATCACCGGTTTCGTCAGGCCGTCCAGCGTCGAGGACGCCAAGCCCGCCACGTCTCGCGCCCACTGGTACTCGACCAGCGCGTCCATGAAGAACAGTTGCTCGTCTTCCTCGTCCGCCCCGCCTGCATACCGGCGTTGCAGCAACAGCACGTCGCTCAGCCCCGGCTCGCCTCCCAGCAACTCCGCCTCTGCGGGCGACGGTTCGCTGGGAGGCGGTACGAGGGAGAGCACGCGAGTCCCGGGATCTGCCACGGACGTTGAAATTACAGCAGAGAGTCCTGAAATTCAGGAGAACGGCCTAACATCCTGAGCAGCAGATGCAGGAGCCCATCGAACCTCCTGCCAGCTGAAATGGAACGACGCGCCGATCAGCCCCTCAAAGAACCCGCCCGTACTCCAGTTGTCCCCAGCACCGCGCGCAGGCCGTCGCTTCGCTCACAGGTCCGCCCTGTCGCGGCCCCGGCGTTGCCGGGCCGGGTGGCTGTCAGGCTCCTCATCAGCGGTCGAGCAGTGCCTCAGGCCATGTGCGCCCGGACCGTCGGCACTGCCGTGCGTACGGCGGGGACGAGTAGTCGTACCGGGGCCGGGAGCCCCGTCGCGGATCCGCGAAGACGGCGAGGGGACCGTCGGCGCGGCCTTCGCGGGGGCCTGAATCAGCACAGCATGCGATCTGCCCATCGGGTGAGATTCACCGTCGTCACCAGCGTCGCACCGCGCTCCCCCGACGGGGGCCGTACACACTCGGCTTGTCCCTTGTTTTGCCATTTGGAGGGCGAAATGTGGCTGTTAGGGAAGATCAAGCCCCAGGTATCAGCGGTACGACATCCGCGGACACAGGTCGTCCAGGAGCAGCCACCGGCCGGACGCCCCACCGGCAAAGCCGTCTGGTACACACCGGCCGCCGTCCTCGGTGACGCGGTCGGCGTCGCCCTGCCGGTGTACCTTGCCGGTGCCCTGATGGGCGGTGCGCATGCGGTGGCCAACGCGGCGGTGGCCGCCGCGTGCTGGCTCCTCGTACGGGCCTCGCGGAACCGCTACGCCGAACGCCGCCTCGGCGAGTACGGTGCCTTCCGCCCCGCGCTGCAGGACTGGCTGGTCCTGGTCGGAACGCTCGCGGTGGTCCGGGCGGCGACGGGTGAGGAGTCCCCCTTCTTCCTCGCGCTCGCCGCCCTCGTGCCCAGCGCCCCGACGAGCGCCGTCGTGCACGCGCTCATCCACCGTCATCTCGCCGCCCGGCGCCATGGCGGCCGCACGGTGCGCCGCGCCCTGGTGATCGGGGAGGTGAGCGCGGTCGACGGGCTGGTCAGCCATCTGGCACGGCGGACGGACCACGAGTTCGCCGTCGTCGGAGTGTGCCCGGTCGGCGACGGGGAATCCTGTGCGTCGGCTCCCGTGACCGCCCGCCTCGACGCCGAGGCACCATCGAGCATGTCGGCCGACTCCGCACCGGTGCTGGAGGCGGCCCGGCAGCTCCGTGTCGAGGCGGTCCTCGTCGTACCGGGACCGGGTCTGACCGGAACACGTCTGCGCCGGCTGTCCTGGGCACTGCACGGCGAGGGGTGCCGGCTCGTCGTCGTACCCGGTCTGACCGAGGTCGCCGGGCGCCGGGTGGGCGTCTTCTCGGTCGCCGGGCTCACCATGCTCAACGTGGCCCCGCCGCTCAGGCGGGGTTTCGCCGCTCTGCTGAAGACGGTGATCGACGGGCTCGGCGCGGCGCTGCTCATCGTCCTTCTCGCTCCGGTGTTCGCGGCGATCGCCCTGGCGGTACGCCTGGACTCCCCGGGCCCGGTTGTGTACCGGCAGACCCGGATCGGCCGTGACGGGGTGCCCTTCACGATGGCGAAGTTCCGCACGATGGTCGCCGACGCGGAACGTCTGCGGTGTCAACTGGCCTGGACCAACGAACAGGACGGCCGAATGTTCAAGATCCGCCGGGATCCGCGGATCACCCGGGTCGGCCGCGTGCTGCGCCGCTGCTCTCTGGACGAGCTGCCGCAGCTGTTCAACGTGATACGGGGGGACATGTCCCTGGTCGGTCCGCGGCCGCCGCTGCCGGACGAGGTCGCCCGCTACGACGAGGTGGAACTGCGCAGACTGGCCGTCAAGCCGGGCCTGACCGGCCTGTGGCAGATCAGCGGCCGCTCCGACCTGTCGTGGGACGAGACGATGACGCTGGACCTGAGGTACGTGGACAACTGGACCCCGTCCGCGGACCTCGAGGTGCTGGTGCGAACGGTCCGGGCCGTCATGACGGGCGCGGGAGCCTACTGAGCAGAAGGAGACGCATGCCATCCCACACCGACGCCTCCGGCGCCGCCACGGACGTGCTCACGTGGGCGGAACAGCTGTTCCGGTGGGCCGACGCCCGCGACTGGGCGGGACCCGACCCGTACGACGGATTGGCCGGTCCGCTCAGGCGACTGGCCGTTCATCGAGTGCTCCGGCAGGCACTGCTGCAGACCGTCAAACGCAGCCCGGTCGACCTGCGGCCGGTCCTGGGCATCCTCCCGCTGCGCACCGCCACGGCCACGGGATGCGCGGCGAGCGCTTGCGCCCGGCTCTCCGCGTCCCCGGTGTGGCGCGAGCGCGCCGTCCGCCTGGGCCGCCGGACGGCCGCCGAGCAGATGGCGGGGCGCTACGCCGGGCTGTGGCGCTACGAGTTCGACGTGCAGACCCGCTGGGCGTACTACCCGGCCACCGTCCCCAACCTCGTGGCGACCACCTTCTGCGCAGAGGGCTGCCTGGACACCGGGACGCTCGACGACGACGCCGTACGGTCGCTGGCACGCGGGCTGCTGGAGCACCTGCACAACGGCACGTACTTCACCTACACCCCCACCAGCGGCGTCCTCGTCCACAATGCCAACCTCATGGGCGCCGCTCTCGCCGCCCGGCTGTCACTCACCGGTGTCCTGCCCGGCGCCTCGGCGGACCGTCTCGCGGACTCCGCACGCCGTGCGGCCGAGGTCAGCCTGGCCGGCCAACGCCCCGACGGCTCGTGGCCGTACGGGCGGGGGCGTCGCCTGGGCTGGGTGGACGGCTTCCACACCGGATACACGTTGCTGCGCCTCGACCAGGCGGCGACGCTGCTCGGCATGGACGTCCGAGCCCCCCTCGAACGGGGCGTGAACCACTACCTGCGGCATCTCTTCGATGGCCCGCTCCCCCGCTACTTCGCTGACGGAGGACCCCGCCGGGACCCGAACAACGACGCGACAGCGGTGCGGATGGCGGCCTGGGCAGCCGAGCGCGGCTTCGTCGCGGCGGACTTCGCCCACGCGGTACTCGCGGCCGTCGCGCACCGCTACCCCGGCCTCGGTACGCCCACCGGGGTTTCCCGGGCGAACAGCGCCCTGTGGGAGTCACCCCGCTGGAGTGCCGCTCCCCTCCTGGACGCGCTGACGGCCCTGCACGATGCCCTGCCGGACGGACCCCGCCCGGCCGCTGCGCCCGCCCCCGTGAGTCAGCCCACCGCTGAAGCCTGATACCCGGCCAGGGCCTCCGCGCTCCGCCCGGCGCCCCCGGCCGCGTTCCGGTCCCACCACACGGCAGCGCACAGCAACCCGAACACGGCGAGTCCGCGGTCGTGCCGGCCCTGCACATGCTCGGCGACGATGCGATCGGCGGTCCGCCGGTCGAAGACGTCGTCGAACAGGGGGGAGCGCCGTACCTCGGACCACAGCTGACCGCCGTGCTCGCGCAACAACGACCGCACCGGCGCCCCGAACCCCGTCTTGGGACGGCGGGCGACGAAATCCGGCACCCCGGACGCCACGGCAGCCGCGCGGAAGCGCGCCTTGCCGTCGCCGAGGCTCAGCTGATCTTCCGCAACGGCCCCGAGGGCGGCGGCCACCACCGGCTCCCCCAGGAACGGAACCCGCAGCTCGACGCTCGCCCGCATCGACGCACGATCGCCGTACAGCAGGTTCAGCCCCGGCAGGAACAGCCGGCGGTCGCACTCCGCCAGCGCCGCGAGGGGCGTCCCGCCCGCATCGAGGACGGCTCCCGCCACCTCACGGTGCCGTTCTGTGACCGCGTCGAGCCCGACGAGCGGCGACAATGACGCCCATTCACGCCCGGAGTAGTACGCCTGCGTCGCCCACGACCAGTCCCGGGCGCCCAGTTGCAGCAGCCGCCCGAACTTGGCCGCGCGGCCCCGGAAGCGGCGAGGGCTCGGCACCGAGGTGGTGGCCCCCAGGGCGGGGCGTGCCCAAGCAGGGAGCCGTTGCAGCAACAGCACAGCCTGGTAGCGCTCGTAGCCCAGGAACAACTCCTCCACTCCCAGCCCCGACAGCAGCACGGTGGCCCGACCACGTGCGGCACGGGAGAGCTGCAGGAGGGCGAGGGCTGCCGGGTCCCCGAACGGCACCTCCATGACGGCGACCAGCTCCGGGATCCGGCGCAGCACGTCGATGTCGAGGTCGACCCAGGTCAATGGCAGGTCCAGCCGATCGGCGACCCTGGCGGCGTAGGGAGCGTCGTCCTCGAAGGGCTCAGTGCCGGCCGCCGCCCGGTGCGGCCGGGCGGCGAAAGCCGGGCCGGTGAAGCCTTCGCGCGCCAGCTCCACTCCGAGCCAGGTGCTGTCGAGGCCTCCGCTGAGCAGCAACCCGACGGCCACGTCCGCACGCACCTGCCGGGCGACCGATGCGCGCACCGCCGCCCCGATGTCCTCCACCGCAGCCACCGCACCGGAGCTCCATCGGCATGACGCCTCGTCGTACTCGGGGGCGCGCCGTGACAGAACCGTCCCCGCCGGAACGGCACGCACGCGCTGCCAGCCGGTGCGCGGCGGCGGCGTCCACAGGAACATGGCGCCCTGGGCCACCGCCACCGGATCGACGTCGCCGGCCAGGCCGGCGGCCCGCAGCGGCTCGATCTCGCTGGCGAGCGCCACCAGACGGCCCGACGGGTCGGACGCGGCGTACAGGGGCTTGATGCCCAGTCGGTCGCGCCCGTAGCGCAATTCGCCGTCGGGCAGAAGCAGGGCGAAGGCGAACATGCCGTCCACCTCGTCGAGCAGGCGTGGCGCATCCGGCTGGAGCAGCAGTTCGTAGAGGACCTCGGTGTCACCCTCCGTCGTGAACCTCACGTGCCGCTTGCGGAGGAGATCGCGGAGGTGGGGCACGTTGTAGATCTCACCGTTGTAGACCAGCACGCCGCGCCGGCGGGAACCGAAGGGCTGATCGCTGCGCGGGTCGAGATCCACGACGGCCAGGCGGCGGAAGTACAGCGCCGCCTGCCAGTCCGGGCCTTCCAGGTTCATGTGCCCGCTCGTGTCGGGGCCGCGGTGGGCGATCGACGCGCAGGGGGCGGGCTGCCGCGGCCGGGCTCGCGCGGCTCGGTTGAGCAGCACGACGAAGCCGCACATCAGGACGCTGCCGTGGTCGAAGGGGATCCACCGGTCTGCTCCTGCGTCCCGGGCACCTCGGTGGCGGGGACCGCAGGGGGTGGCGGGTCCCCCAGTGCTGTGGCCAGGGCCGGTGTGCCGGGGACGCACTCCACGACTCGGTCCTCAGTGAGTGAGCGGGCCGCCAGGCAGGTGACGAGTGAGCTCCGCAGCGCCGATGCGAAGTCGGCGGCGGCCGCCGTCTCCGCGTCCAGGGGCCCGCCCCGCAGGAGACGGAGGAGGGTGCGCATCTCCGCCGCGTGGCCCTTGGGCGCGCCCCGGTACTTCCTGGTGGCCGGACGGCCCCCCTTCCAGACGGTGAGCGAACGGAAGTCGTCGATCCTGGACGCCACTCCGTCACAGGCCACCTCGAGGAGTTCCTTGGGAGCGCCGGGCGGAGTCAGGCCTCCGTAGACGATGGACGCGGCCGATCCGTCGTCGTACGTGAGCTGGAGGACGAGACTCTGCGCGGTGGCCGGGTCCTTCGCGTCCACGCTGACGGTCCGCACGGCGACCGGCCTGCCGGGGGCCAGGAAGTTCGCGGTGTCGATGAAGTGACACACCTCGCCGAGCAGCCGACCGCCCTGCCGGGGGTCGAAGTACCAGTGGTCCGCCGGGAGCCGGCCCGCGAACACCCGGTAGACGACCTGGAGCGGGGCTCCTGGGGGGAGTGCGGCGCGCAGGTCTCGCACCGCGGGGGCGAAGCGCCGGTTGAACCCGGCCAGCGCCGGGGCACCGCTTTCCCGCCATGCTTCCGCGATGTCCTCCAGTTCCGTCTCGCTCAGGCCCAGTGGCTTCTCGCAGTACAAGGCTGCGCCGGTACGCAGCACCTGCGCCGCGTAGCGCGCGTGGCTGTCGTGGCGGCTGAGCACCAGCACACAGTCGGCGTCGCCCGAAGCGAGACCGGTATCGACGGTCTCGGCGACGGTGCGGAAACCCCATCGCCGGCCCTGGTGTGCGGCCGACAGCCCTCGCCCGCCGGCGACCCACGAGAACGCGAGGCCGGGTTCCTTCTTCAGCTCGGGGAAGAGCGTCCTCGTCGCGAAGTTGCCCGCACCGACGGCCGCGATCCGCAGGGTGCCGCGCGGGGCCGACCAGGTGCGGCTGTCGGCCCGCGCCGCCGGTGGCGTCGGGAGCTGCGCGGTTCCGGGGTAGCGCAGCAGCAGGGCGACGCTGCGCCCCGTGTCGGACGGCTTCAGCGCCTCGTAGGCTCGGCCGGCCTCCTCGATGCCGAAGACCCGCGGGTCGAGCAGGGAAAGGTCCACGGCACCCGTCGCCAGAAGCCGCAGTACCTCGGCGAGGTTGCGACGTTCCGTCCAGGGGACGTAGCCCTCGGGATAGGGCTGGCCGCGCTCTTCGAAGCGGGGGTCGTACCGGCCGGGGCCGTAGGACCGCGCGTAACGGATCGACAGTTCCTTGTGGTAGTACGACGACCGTGGCGGCGCGACGCCGACGTCGCCGACCACGACCACCGTGGCGCGGTCGCGGGCGAGCCGACCTGCGAACTCGACGGGATCGGAGCTGGAGGTGGCGGCGGTGACGAGCACCGCGTCCGCGCCCCCGCTCGCCCACCGCCGGCAGACCGCCCCCGGCAGACCGTCGGCGTCGCGCGGCAGGGCCGCGAGGCCGGCGGACTCGGCGAGCGCCACCATGGCCGGATCCGGATCGATGCCCAGCCCGTCGTACCCGTAGGCGCGCAGCAGATGCAGCGTGATCTGGCCGACCAGTCCCAGGCCGACGACGGCGATGCGGGAACCTGGCACGGCATCGGCCTGGTGGATGCCCTGGAGCGCGATCGCACCGACCGCGGCGAAGGCGGCCCACCGGGTGTCCACACCGTCCGGCACGGGAACCACGAGGTTGCGGGGTACGGCGACGATCTCCGCGTGCGACGCATAGCGGGCCCCGGCTGCGGCGACTCGCATCCCCGGCCGGATGTCGTCGATCCCCTCGCCCGTGCGCAGCACCGTGCCCGCGCAGGAGTAGCCGAGCTGCACCGGGCGGTCCAGGCGCGACTGGACGGTCCGGTAGGTGTCGAGGAGGCCCGTGCGCTTCACGCTGTCGAACACCTGCGCCAGCTGGTCGGGTCGCTGTCGCGCCTTGCCGATCAGCCCCTTGGTGCCGGTGGCCACGGTCGCCCGCTCGGTACCCGCACTGATGAGCGACCATTCGTTGCGGATCAGCACCATCCCAGCGGCTGCCTCGGGGGCGGGGATGTCTCCGACCGTGATGGAACCGGTGCGCGGGGACAGGAGCACTGTCTTCAATGTCCAGCCTTACGAGAGAGGGATGCACGGCCTGCGGGACACCGTATGGACGGCTGCGCACCCGGGTGGCCGTCGGTCCCGCATCAACGGACCAGACGGACCAACATCTCCATACGCGGGAGTGATCATGCCGACGGCATGACGGAATTCTCCACGCATTGGCGGTTCGCTGGTGCCCGAACAGCTCTGCTTCCGCTCCGGAGAACAGGGCCACGCATGCGCCACGGCCCCGAGTGCGGACGAGCGCCACTCGGAAGGAGACTCGGGTGAAACGACTGATGGCCGTCTACGGAACCAGACCGGAGGCCATCAAGATGGCACCCGTCATCGAGGCGCTCCGCCGGTCCCCGATGTTCCGGTCGACGGTGGCGGTGACCGGTCAGCACCGTGCACTGCTCGACCAGGTGCACACGTTGTTCGGCATCCGCGCCGACCACGACCTCGACATCCTCACCCGCCGCCAGTCCCTGTGCGACATCACCGTTCGCGTCCTCGACGGGATCTGCCCCCTGCTGCAGCACGAGCGCCCGGACGCGGTTCTGGTCCAGGGCGACACGACGACGGCGTTCGCCGGGGCTCTGGCCGCTTTCTACACCAGCGTCCCCGTGGTCCACCTGGAGGCCGGACTGCGCACCGACAACCGGTGTGCGCCCTTCCCCGAGGAGATCAACCGCCGGCTGGTGACCCAGCTGGCATCGCTGCACCTGGCGCCCACCGGGCACGCGCGGGACAACCTGCTGCGGGACGGCGTGCCCGCCGCGTCCGTCGTCGTCACCGGCAACACGGTCATCGACGCCCTGCGCTGGGCGGTCGGGCGGAAGGCCGACTACGGGGATCCGGCTCTGGCCGACCTGGACGACACCGCCCGCAGGGTGCTGCTGGTGACGGTCCACCGCCGTGAGTCGTGGGGCCGTGCGATCGAGTCCGTCGGAGGCGCCCTCGCCGATCTCTCCCAGATCGAGCCGGACTTGCTCATCGTGCTGCCGCTGCACCCGAACCCGGTGGTGCGGGCGGCGATCCTGCCGCACGTGGGGCGCCTGGAGAACGTGCGGCTGACGGAACCGCTCACCTACGCGGCCTTCGCCCGGCTGATACACCGCTCGCACCTGATCCTCACCGACAGCGGCGGCATCCAGGAAGAGGGGCCCGGCCTGGGCAAGCCGGTACTGGTCATGCGGAACAGCACAGAACGACCCGAGGCGCTGGAGGCCGGTACGTCCCGGCTGGTGGGCACCGATCGGGAGCGCATCGTGAAGGAGGTGCGACGGCTCCTGCACGACCGGCAGGCGTACGCCACGATGGCACAGGCCGTGAACCCGTACGGGGACGGCCGCGCCGCGGACCGTACCGTACAGGCGATCGGGCACTGGCTGGGGCTGTGCGGGCGTCCTGCGGAGTTCGGCGGGACGTCGCATCCCGTGTGTGCTGCGGCGTCAGCGCCAGAGACCGCGGGGGTCGACCACGGCCGTGCCGCCCATCGCGGTTCGCTCGACGCTGCGGAAGGTGTCGTGGCCGACGAGGAGTACGACGATGCCCGCGTCCCGCAGGGCGGTGACGATGCCGACGAGTTCGACCCGGCCCAAGTCTGCCGGTGACTCGCGCACCAGCAGCCGACCGGCCCGGCGTCGGCGAGCCATGTGAGGTGTCACGGGGGCGGGACTCTCCCTCAGGCCGTCGGTGTTCGTCTTGAACACCCGACCCAGGAAGGCGATCACCGGGCCCCTGAACCGTCCGGCGGACCGCACGGCCTCGCCGATCAGTTGGTCGGGCCGGTCGTCGTCGGCCTCACGGGCGAGCCGGACGAGCCGCGGCTGCCGGGGCGCGGCGGAGACGATGAGCCGGGGATCCCAGGCGATGCAGTGCCCGCGGGCTCCCGGGCCCGGCCGCGGACTGTCGACGCGAGGGTGACGGTTGGCCAGGTCGACGACCTCCGCGGCGAGCGTGCCGCGTGGCGCACGAGCGGCACAGCACGGTATGGAGAAGCATAGGGGGTGCCAGGTTGTCAGATACGAACGGAGTTCCATGTCGGACCAGGTCATGCAATCCGCGATGTACCGGCGGTTCAGGCGCGGTTACTTGTTCCTGCGGTACATTGTTTTCGCCGGATCGATCATCTGTCTGGGGAGCCAGCGGAAGCATCTGCTGAAATGGATTCGCTCGGTTACCCCCGGCTATCTTCTGCGTGCTCCCTCTCCCTGGCTCACCTTTGACGCCATCAGCTATCTGGAGGATCAACCCCTCGCCGGGAAGAAGATCTTCGAGTACGGCAGCGGAGGATCGACGCTCTACTGGCTCTCGCGGAATGCAGAGTGTGTGAGCATCGAGCACGACCGTCGCTGGTACGAGACCCTGCGCCCGCTCCTCACCAGGGGCACCGTCGACTGCCGGCTGGTCATGCCGAGGCCGCTTCCGGGCGATGCTCTCCTGAGCGAACCCGATGATCCCGCAAGCTGCCTGTCGTCCGACGAGCGCTACCACGGGTATTCCTTCGAGGAATATGTCTCGCAGATCGATGAATTCCCGCCGGAGCACTTCGATCTGGTGCTGATTGACGGAAGAGCACGCGCGTCCTGCATCCGGCGTGCCGTATCGAAGGTGCGGCCTGGCGGGATGCTGGTGGTCGACAACAGTGAGCGTCCGGACTACTTCCGCCGCACCGGCGAGGACCTGAAGGGCTTCCAGAAGCACTCCTTCCCCGGAGCCAGTCCGAGCACCTTCATCTGGACCCGGACGGATGTCTTCGTCAAGGATGTGTGAGAGGTGACAGGGACCCCGGTTGTCCAGTTGGCGATCCCACTCGTCAGCGCCTGGACGGCTGGGCCCTGTTGCTCCCGGTTCGTGCCGCGTGGGTGGCTGCTGAGCTGCCTCCAGTGCCACAACAGGCAACGTTCGCCCCGTCGCGACGCCCGGCACGCTCCCCCACTGCCCCGAGGGGCGCGGGCGGTGCCCCGACCCGCCGAACCGGGCTCCACACCCGACATCGCCGCCACTCGGATCCATGCGTTGCCCGTGTCGTGCGAAGCGGCCGCCGGCGGACTGCAGCGGAAGCTGTCGGAGTCGTCCAGTTGCACGCGTCCCGTGGGCCGAGCAGCATGCCGATCGACCAGGAGGAGCCGGTATGAACCGTCCGAGGATCACGATCGTCCAGCCCTGCATCCCGCCCTACCGCCTCCCCTTCTTCAGACGCCTGGCAGCCGACCTGCACGAGCAGCTGGGAGCGGAACTGACCGTCGCCTACGGCTCCCGCCCCTACGTCTCTCGCGCCGACGGCGACGCCGAGGGCCGCGATGTCGAGGGCGCCGTACCGCTCGTCGAGCGTTCCTGGCGGATCGGCGGCCTCCCTGTCCGCCTGCGGCGGCTGGGCGACCTGCCCCGGCGTTCGGACGTGGTCATCGTGGAACAGGCCCTGCAGAACCTGGAGACGTATTATCTGCTCGCCAAAAGGTGGTTGGACGCTGCGCGAGGCCGATCCGGGCCGGCCGTGGGCATGTGGGGCCTGGGCCGCAACTACAAGCAGGTCCCTTTCCCGATGGAGTCGGCCAAACGTCTCCTCACCCGGCAGGCGTCGTGGTTCTTCGCCTACACCCTGGGCGGCGCCCGCCATGTCGCCGGTCACGGCTTCCCTCCCGGCCGCATCACCGTCGTCCGCAACGCCACAGACACCACAGCCCTGGTGGCGGCCCGCAACGCCGTCACCGATCAACAGGTCCGCACGTTCGCCGAACATCATCACCTGGTCCCCGAACGCACCGCCCTCTACCTCGGTGGGCTCCACGCGACGAAACGCATTCCCTTCCTGCTGGAGGCAGCCGCACACATCGTCCGCCGTATGCCGGACTTCAGGCTCCTCGTCGTGGGCGACGGCCCCTACCGCCCGGTGGTCGAGGCGGCGGCCGCACGCGGAGACGGCGTGGTGCATCTGGGCGCCGTCCACGACGAACGCCGCGCTCTGTTCGGCGCGGTCTCACAGCTCATGCTCGTACCCGGAACCGTCGGCCTCTGCGCGGTCGACTCGTTCGCGCTGGGCACACCGGTGGTGACGACCGACTGGCATTGGCGCAGCGCAGAATTCGAATACCTTCAGCACGGCCGCAACGCCCTGGTGGTCTCCGGGGACCCGCAGCAGTATGCCCGGGTGGTACTCCAGACACTGTCCGACCCCCAGCGAGTGGCTCAGCTGCAACAGGGCTGCGCTTCTGACGCCCACCGCTACACGGTGGAACAGATGAGCGCCCGGTTCACCCAGGGCGTGGCCGGGCTGCTGGACCTGCACACGTCCACGGCTTCCCGCTTCTGACCGTCCGACGTGATCGCCCTGGTGGCTGCACCGTGAAGGACCCCAGCCGCTCCGCCGCGCAGCCGTGGCCTCACGCCCGGCGGTGGGCGCGGATCAGGCTGGGTACGAGGACGACGAATGTGTAGGACAGGACCGAACCGATGACGGGGCCGTGCGCACCCAGTTGAGCGAGCGGGATGGACAGGGCGATGTTCGCCACGGTCATCAGGCTGAAGGCGATCGCCTGGAAACGCAGCCCTGAGGCGTCGGTCGACCACATGTTGGCCGGATAGCTGGCGGCCCGGACGAACAGCAGTGCCGCGAAGGCTGCCATGAGGTCGGTTCCCACACGGACTTGTCCGTGCAACATCCAGCTGCCCAGGACGGGGCCGACGACGATCAGGCCTGCACCCATCACCAGACCGCCCAGTGCGAAGTACACGGTCAGACGGGCGAGATGTTTCCGGGCTGAGCCCTCGGCCTGTCTCCGCTGGGCGAACAGCGCCCACAGCGGCAGGGCGGCGGCGGCCAGCAGACTGGTGGCGGGTGAGAAGAACTGGGCCCCGGCTGAGTACTGGGCGACTGCGTTCGCGTCGTCCATGTGGCTGAGAACGAGCCGGTCGGTGCCGTACGCCACGACGGTGGCCGCGGTGATGACGGTCATCGGCACGGCGAGCTGAGCGAACGGAATCTGGCTGCTCGAGCTGTGACGTGCACTTCGGACGACGAGTCGCAGCAGCGGCAGGCCGGTCAGCCGACCCGTCACCACCATGCTCACCAGCCCCGTGAGCAGCTGCGAGAAGAAGGCGGCACAGATGAAGACGGCCGTGGAAGCGCCCACCGAGGCGGCGGCCATCACCAAGGCGCTCTGCAGGACACTCCCGGCCCCCAGCAGGAGGAAGGCCACGTCGTTGCGGTTCACCGCCAGCAGCACGGCTCTGCCTACCCCCAGCGGCACGGAACAGCCGTACAGCACCGCAGCAACTGCGGCCACCACGTTCGACCCCGGCTGCGCGGCACTGCCCAGCACCCGGTCCCACATCCCCAACAGGCCGAGCGCCACTCCCGCCAAGGCGATGGCGACTCCGGCCCCCAAGAGGTTGCGCGCCGCGGTGGACACCGTCCTGCGCACCAACGTCCGCTCGCGTGACTGGTCGCGTGCGCAAGCCTCCACGATGGCGGCACCGGCTCCGAGATCGGTGACGGGAAGCATGGCCGGCAAGGTGGTGACCAAGGTGAAGAACGCGTACCCGGAAACCCCGACGGCCCCGACCACGGAGTGGGACATCACCAGGTTCGTGACGGCAGTCACGGGAAGCGTCACCGCCCGCGCCCCCACCGACCGGGTGAGGGAGCTGATCAGACGCGCCCCGCTCTTCCCGCCACCCTGTCCCGGCGTGTCGGCCGCCGGTTCGAGTCCACCGCATGCGGGCGTGTCAGCGGCGTCCAGACCGACCGGTGCTGCCTTGCGTGTCAGGCCGAACGGCTGGTCGGCTGCTTTCACCTGTATGCGGTCCCTTCGGTTTCAGGCCGGACCCCGCAATCAGCGCGGTGCCAGAGAGGCAGACGCGTGAGGGGCATGCACTGCGAGGCAGCCCGACGGGCGATCCCGTGCACCGTGGAGCCCTCTTCTGGAACGCACTTGTGCTGCCCCACAGCGTAGGCGGTTCATCTCCGATCCACCCGTGTTCTGGATACGTGTCGCCCTTGCTGAAAAGTCAGCGCCCGTACAACATCACCAGTCAACCAGGGGGTCTTGGGGGATCGTCACACACTGCTTGAGGAAAGGACCGGAACTCCCTCGCCCTTTTCCGGTGCCACCCGTTGCTCTGTCCGCGGTTGTGCCGCGCCTGCGGAATCTGTCGCATCCTTGTCGGCGATACTGAGCCCGACGACGGCACCGAGCGGCAACATCGCGTAGTAGTAGATCAAAATGTTGTCGGTGATCATCACCACGCCGGTGGCAAGGAGAGCGAGAAGGGCTGCGTAATGGGGTCTTGCGTTGCGGCCGGCATTCCTGCGGGCCAGCAGGGCACAGCGCGCGATGAGGCCGAAGAAGCAGATGACCCACAAACCCAGTCCGACGAGGCCGAAGTCGTGCCAGATCCGCAGCCAGTCGTTGTGCGGTTCCCCTGAGGTCCTGACGAATTGACGGACGAAATTGGTTGCGCTCCCGCCCCCGAACCCGACCCATGGACTGTCAGCCGCATGATCACTCACGACCGACCAGAGCAGGTCCCGGCCCGACACGTTCACCACAGCGCCCTCCACGGGGACCATGTCGCCGGTGAAGAAACGGTCGTGAAGAACCTGGATATGCATCAGTCCGGCGTATCCGGCGGCTGCGACCACCGACATCCGCAACAGGTACCTCACCCTGCGGGCTCCGCTGGTGCTGCACAGCGGAGCGCACGCGAGGAGCAGGCCGGCCACCACCATGGCCGTACGCGACCCGCTGAACACCACCTCGACGAAAAGCGCATAGGGCAGAAGACGAGCGGCCCACCCCGATCCGCGGCTCAGCGGAATGGCCACCGCCATGATGAGTGTGGCCTCAATGGCGAACGACCGGGCGGCGAACACGCCCTGCGCGCCGAACCCGAACCGCATCAGGTCCACCGCGTAGATCCCGGCCCGTGCCCAGCCGACAGCAATCACCGCGCGGGAGAAACGGTGGGCGTCCCCGCTCCTGGCGCAGGAGGCCACCAAGAGGACCGTGCTGACGAACAGGAAATAGCAGGCCAGATTCTGCGCGCCTTGAACCGTGAAGTTCTGCAACGCAGTGTCGAGGACTGTCCAGCACATGAACATCCACAGAATCACGTGCACCCAAGCTGCCGATGTGTGGCGCTTCCTGTTCTTTGGGGCGCCGCCATGGATGAACTCCGCGTGTTTGCCCGGCAGGGAGTCATCGGCGTCACGGAAAAGGGGAAGGGTCACCGTGAGGAGCACCCAGAGGAATGTGAGCAGAGTCGTCACGACCGCGGACAAGGTGACCGACGGGGCGAATTCGACCGCACGGCCGGTGTCTCCGGCCAGAAGGGTCAGCAGCGCTGCTGCCGCAGCGAAACAATGACCACGCTGGGCCGTCGCCCCGGTCGTTTTCATCATGACGCCTGAGTGTGGCACGGCGGTGGCTTCCTCGCCGGGAGGCGCCGCGGCAGGTCGCGTGAGGCGACAGTCGCTGCCCGCAACGTGTCGCACTGGACCCGCTCATACGCAGGTGGTCTGATGGTCCAGGTGAACACACTGCTGCGTAGAAGGCCGGCCGTAGCGCCGCTGTTCTGACCGGTTGACTTCCCTCGGGCCCGGTTGTGTTGGGCACTCTTCACAAAGAAATCGGCAATGATTCATCTCGCCAAGAGGAAAACGTCCGCAAGGCCCAAGCCGAAGGTCCTGGTTCTCAGACACCGGGCAGACCTGGGTGGTATGGGGCGCGCAGCGGAGTTCTTCACCCCGATCCTTCAGGCCCACTGCCGGGTGGTGGGCGTCGTATGCCTCTCGGCCGACCGGGCCGGCAAAGACTTCGACGCACGCTGGTCGGCCAAATTCCGCGCCACCACGGGTGCGGTGTGGCGCTGTGCCGTCAGGCTGCTCACCGCTTCACCCGACGCTCTCTACCTGCCTGTCTCCCAGGGGGGACTTCCGCTCTGCCGCGACTTGCTGATCGTCACGCTGGCCAGGATGTTCGGGTGTGCCGCGGTCGTGCACCTGCACGGGTCGCAACTGCCGGCCCGGCTTGCCTCGAGCCGCGTGCTGCGCGCACTGCTCACCGGGGCGCACTGGATCGTCCTGAGTGAAGCCGTCGCGGCGGAACTGCGTGCCAGCGGCTGCCGGGCACAGTCCGTCGCCGTGGTGAGGAACCCGGCCCCCCCGATGAGCGCGCCGCCCGAGGCGAGCGCGCCGGGCGACGCGCTGTGCGTCGGCTGGCTCGGCACGATGTGTCGGGCCAAGGGCTTCGACATCGTGTGCAGATCCGTGCGACGGCTCAAAGACCGGGGCCTGCCGTTGACGTTCACCGTCGCCGGTCTGCGCCTGGACGGTTCCGCCGCTGACATGGCGTGCGTGGACGAGGACCTCGGCGTCCTCGGACCGGGCCAGGTCGTTGCGTTCTGGCGCAGTGCCGATGTCTTCGTGCTGCCCGCCCGCTGGGCCGAAGGCCTTCCCTTCGTGCTGCTCGAAGGGCTGCAGGCGGGGTGCGTCGTCGCCGCCACGCGGTCTGCCGGGGCTGCTGAACTCTTCGGACAGGGGTGTGTCGAGTCCGTCGACAGCACGGTGGACTCGGTCACCGGATTCCTCCAGGCGTGCACCGCCGACCTGGAGGCGATGAGACGCCGCCAACGCAAGGCTTGGCTGGATCTTGCGCCCCTGTATGAACCCACATGCGTCGAGGAGTCGTTCGTGCGGTTCTGGCAGGACAACGTCCGCCAGAAGAGGGAACGCTCCCGCTGACGCCCAGGACGCCGACGATGCGTCAGCCACCGGGCAGATCACTGACAGGGGCTTCGCCGACGTTCACCCCGCCGAGACGAAGTCAGGAGCACCGCGGGCGACCCGTGCCGGCCGGCTTCCCGCCGCCGTCAGTGCCACAGGCCGCGCGTGTCGAAGACGGCCTTCCCCCGCAGCGTGGTCCGCTTGACCCCACGGAAGGCGTCGTGGTCGACGAGCAGGGCGATCAGGTCCGACTCGCACAGGGCCGTCTCGAGGTCGACGAGCTTCGCCTGCCCGGTGTCCGCAAGGACGGACGGTAGCTCGGTGATGTGCGGCTCGGCCACCAGCAGACGGCCCACCCCCTGACGGGCGAGTTCCGCCGTGATGTGCAGCGCGGGACTCTCCCGCAGATCGTCCACGTTGGCCTTGAACGCCAGCCCCAGGCAGGCGATCACCGGGTCCTTGAAACGCGCCGCGGTCCTCGACACCTCCGCGATCACATGAGCGGGCTTGGCGTCGTTGACCTGCCGGGCGGTCTTGATCAGCCGCGCCTGCTCACCTGCCACGCTGACGATGAACCACGGATCGACTGCGATGCAGTGCCCCCCGACCCCCGGGCCCGGCTGCAGGATGTTCACCCGAGGGTGCCGGTTGGCGAGCGCGATCACCTCACCGGTGTCGATGCCCAGCGTGTCGCAGATCATCGAAAGCTCATTGGCGAAGGCGATGTTGACGTCCCGGAACGCGTTCTCGCTCAGCTTGGCCATCTCGGCGGTGGTGGCGTCCGTGACATGGCACTGCCCCTGGGTGAACAGCTCGTACAGCCCCTTCGCCCGCGCACCGCAGCATTCGCTCACCCCGCCGATCAGACGGTCGTTGGTGACGATCTCGATCATGATCCGGCCCGGCAGAACGCGCTCGGGGCAGTGCGCGACATGCACGTCGGCGGCGGCGCCCTGCGTGTGCGGGAAGGTCAGGTCCGGCCGCCGCTCGGCCAGCCACTGCGAGAGCCGCAGCATCGTGCCCGGCGGCGACGTCGACTCCAGCACCACCAGCGCGCCGGGCCTGAGCACATCGGCCACCGATGCCGCCGCGTCCCGCACACAGGACAGGTCCGGTTCGCGGTCCTCGCCCACGGGAGTGGGGACGGCGATGATGAACGCGTCGGCGGGTTCGACCTCGGTGGTGGCGCGCAGGCGTCCCATGGCCACCGCGCCGCTCACCGCGACGGCGAGGTCCGGTTCCACGAAGGGCGCCTGCCCGGCGTTGATCAGGTCGACCGTGGCCCGGTCGACATCCACACCGATGACGTCCACTCCCTTGGTGGCCAGTGCGGCAGCGGTCGGCAGCCCGATGTAGCCGAGCCCTACAACGGAGACAGTGCTGAACACGCGCGTTCCTTTCGGGGAGTACGTCACTTCGTCTTGAGGGGGTACGACATCTCGTCACGCAGGAGGGCCGGAGGCGGGCCGTCACCGAGGGGACTGGGAGTCCAGGCGCGCCACGGCACTACCCGCGCGGGTTGCGTCGCGCCAGGGCCTCGCGGAGGACCAGCAGGACGAACGCGGTGTTGCCCACGAGATAGCGGGCGAACAGCCGCCCCGGCTCCTGCAGGAGCCTGAAGAGCCACTCCAGGCCGGCGCCGCGCATCCACCCGGGCGCACGCGCCCTGAGCCCGGCCACCACGTCGAAGGACCCGCCGACGCCCACCGCCAGACCGCAGTTCAGGTCGGCCAGATGCCTGGCGAGGAAGTACTCCTTGCGCGGCGTCGGCACCGCGAGGAAGAGGAGGTCGGGACGGGCTCCGCGTACGGCGGCGACGACCTCCGGTTCCTGCTCGCGCGACCAGTAGCCGTCGCGGTATCCGACCACGTCCACCCCCTGGCGCGTGGCGATGGCCGCCACCTGGCGCACCACCGCGGGCTCGGCGCCGAGCAGGAAGACCCGGTAGCGTTCACGCGCCGCGCGGTCCCACAGCGCCAGTATGAGATCGATGCCGGTGACTCGTTCGGGAAGAGGGTGCCCGAGCACCCGGCCCGCCCACACGACGGACTGCCCGTCGGCGTTGACGAGCGAGCAGGAGCGAATGATGCGCGCCAACTCGGGATCCCGCCGGGCCCTGACGACCTTCGCCGCATTCACCGAGACATGTTGGTGAGGTCGCTCGTCGGCGATCAGCTGCTCGGCCGCGGCGACACTTTCCGCCAGGGTGAGCGCGTGCACCGGCAATCCGCAGACGGGAACCGGCGCCGTCTCGCTCGAACGGCCCGGTCGGTTCATCGGCGCAAGAACATTGTCTGGCCCCATAGCCTCCGCCTGACAGTGGACGTGTCCGTCACACTAAGTGCCGTCCGAGCCCGGACGGCCGCAGGATGCGCAACCCGCCGAGACCGCAACTCGAACGGGCCAGTGCACTCGACGCCGGTCGGACACGACGCAGAGGGGAAGGCCCCGCAGGGAGCACCCCGGGCAAAGGCCACGCGGCGAAGAGTCAGGACGACCGGAAAGGGCGATTTCCTGCATCCGGCCGGCCGACCGGCGCGCCTGCCTGCACGGCGCCCGGCGTACCGCGCGATAGCCAGGTGCGCATGCACCAGTGCGGCGATCCCAGCGGGAGGCGAACCGTGAAGCGGGCCACGACCGTCCACGGCACCCGTCCCGAAGCGGTCGACACGGCTCCGGTCGTCGAAGCACTGCACGCATCGGCCCGCTCCGAGCCGCCGGCCGCCGTCACCGGGCGGCACCGGTCCGTGCTCGACCAGGTGAACCGGCTCGTCGGCAGACCCAGTCGGCCGACGGCCCCCGTTGACCCCCGTATGTGCATGCGAACGGCAGGAGAATCCGTGATTGAGCCGGACATCAAGGAGTTCTGGTCCGACCACCCGTGCGGAGACAACGTCTTCGGAGCGCCGGGCGGCGACCAGCGGCAGGACTACGAGGAGTTCTTCTCACGCTACGACGCCGCCAAGTACCGGCTCGAATCGCACATTCCTGCGTGTCTGGACGGACTGGGCGTCCTGGGTCGACGCGTTCTGGAGATCGGGCTCGGACAGGGCTCCGAGGCCGAGCAGTTGATCCGCCGAGGCGCTCGGTGGACGGGAGTCGATCTGACCGGGACGGCGGTCAGAAGAACGGGCACCCGCCTCGCACTGCGCGGGCTGCCGTACGACGGGCTGCACCGGGCCAGCGTTCTGGACCTGCCGTTTCCCGACCGGTCCTTCGACCTGGTCTTCAGTCACGGGGTGCTCCACCACGTCCCCGACATCCGCCGGGCCCAGCGGGAGATCCGTCGCGTCCTGAAACCCGGCGGGGAGCTGGTGGTCATGCTGTACGCCCGCTGGTCCCTCAACTACCTCGTCTCGATCGGGCTGTTGCGGCGGATGGTGCTGCTGGCGGCCCACCCCGTGGCACGGCTGGGCGGGCTGCCCCACCCCAAGGGGCTCCTCGGCGACCACCTGGAGAACGCGCGCAGGCTCGGGCTCGCACGGTATCTGCGCATGGGGACCTTCATCCACAGCAATACCGACGGGCCGCACAATCCGTATGCACAGGTCTACGACGTCCGAAGGGTTCGCCGGGACTTCCCGGACTTCGACGTCCGCCACGCCGAGAAGCACTTCCTGCATGCTCCGCCACTGCCCGTGCACGGCCTTGGCAGCGGGAAGGCACTGGGGTGGCATCTGTGGGTCCGTTTGACGCCGCGCGCCCGCTGACCGGGGCAGGTGTCCTCATCCGAAGTCGTACCCGCCCCGGTCGGTGACCGGGAGGCACCCGGCGCGCCGGTGACGTCGGCCGGGTTCGCGGACCCCAGGAGCTCCCGGTCGCCCGTGGACGGCGCCGCCCGGCAGCCGCACAGCGACCGACACGAGCGCCGATCTCCGGTGCCGCGGCAGGCAGCGTCTGCCCGTCACAAAGCGGCGTCCGGTGCCTGCTCTCAGCACGCCGGCCGGAAGTCCTCGTCCGGGGCAGGCGCGAACCGAGGCGCGGGACCGGGAGGACGAGAGCGGGCGGCGGGTACCAGCGGGCGGGCTCACCGACGGTGGTGCCTGCCCGTCGCGTCCGCGGCCGGGGCGCGGAGCGGCACCGTCGTCAGGGGCGCCACAGGGGGTGCTCCCGTTCGGCCCACTCCCGGTCGACCGCGCCGGTACGCAGGCCGCGCCGGGCCTCCGGGTCGGCGAGGGCCATGCCGATGTGCCCGGCCAGGACGACGCCGATGGTGAGGGCCAACCAGTCGTGGACGAAGGTCGCGCTGGTCCGCCACATCAGCGGCGTGAGATGGGTGAACCACATCAGCAGTCCGGTGCCCAGCATCACCAGCGAGGCCCCTGCGATCCAGGCGGCGTAGATCTTCTGCCCGGCGTTGAACTTGTCCGCGGGCCGTGACGCGTGCCGCCGGTCGCGGCGCAGCGCCGCGCGCAGCCAGCGCCGGTCGTGCGCGCCGAAGCGGTTGAGGCGGCCGAGGTCGGCGCGGAAGGCCCGGGACGCCAGACCGGCCAGGACGGGTACGGGCAGAGCGATCCCGGCCCACTCGTGGATGCGGACGACCAGTTCACGACGCCCGACGAGTTCCGCGAGCTGCGGCAGGTACAGGCAGGCCGCCGTGACCACACAGGTGCCCATCAGGACGGCGGTCGTGCGGTGGATCCAGCGCTCGGCACGGCTGAAGCGGGGCAGGCGCACGGTCTTCGGGGCGGAGGCGTCAGCTCGTAGGGGCATCGTCGCGTCCGTTCGAACGGCCCACCCAGGCGTCGACGTCGTATCCGCGCTCCTCCCAGTAGCCGGGCCGTACTTCGTCGGTGACGGTGATGCCGGAGAGCCACTTGGCGGACTTGTAGAAGTACATGGGGGCGACATAGAGGCGAACGGGGCCGCCGTGGCTGTGGCCCAGGTCCTTGTCCTGCATGCGCAGCGCGACCAGGACGTCGGAGCGGCGGGCCTGGTCGAGGGTGAGGCTCTCGGTGTAGGCGCCGTCGAAGCAGGTGAAGCGGACGGCTCTGCCCTGCGGCCGGACGCCCACCGCGTCGAGCAGTCGGGAGAGGCGGACCCCTTCGAAGGGCGTGCCGGGCACGCGCCATCCCGTGACGCACTGGACGTCCTTGACCAACCGGGTCTGGGGCAGTTTGCGCAGGTCGGCCAAGGTGTAGGTGGTGGGGCGGTGCACGAGCCCGTCGACCGTGAGGCGGTAGTCCTCGGCGCTCTTGTGCGGCACGGACGAGGTGACCGAGTAGTAGCGGAAGCCGCCGCCGTTGGGCAGCAGTCCGGTCAGGCCGGTGGGGTCCTTGTCGGCGGCGTTGCCGAGGAAGGCCTCCAGGCCGCGTTGCAGGGTGGGCGCGGTGAGCACACCCAGAGCGCCCAGGCCGAGGGTGCCGAGGAGGACGCGGCGGCCTATCGGCTTGCCCTGCGCGGGCGGCTCGTCCGGGGGGTCCGCTGGTTGTTCGGGGTTCACCCTGCCATTCGAGCACTCGCGGCCCCCGCCGGAGAAGGGATCCCAGCGGCTCGTCAGGGTTCCGTAACCACTTCGCGCCCGTTCACGTGCACGGGCGGAGCCGGGCCCGGGGCGGAGAGCGGGAGCGTACACGGAAGGCGGGGCGGGCCCGCACCGGAGCGGGGGGCCGCTCGGTGCCGGAACAGGCCCGCCCGGGGCGGGCCGCTCGCGCGGGGCCCGGAGCCGCACCGGGTCGTGGCCCGGCGCGGGCTCAGGGCGGGTGCGGTCTCAGGAGGAGGCCTCACGCTCCAGCCGGAACGCCTCGTTGCCGAGTCCGATCCGGGCGTGCGCCTCGGGGTTGCGGGAGCGCAGCAGCAGGCCGAGGACGAGCCCGGCCACGAGCGCGGCGCCGACGACGGCAGGCAGGATCCAGCTGAGGGCGGATCCGGGCCCCGCTCCGACCAGGACGTCGAAGTCCTTGACCGTGTAGCCGGCGAGCACCAGCAGGGCGAGGCCGGCGAGTGCGGAGGTCGCCAGTCGCCAGGCTTGGGCGCCGGCCGCGCCGCGCCGGGCGAAGAAGACGATCACGGACAGGGAGGAGGCGGCCATCAGCAGGGTCACGCCGAGGGCACCGAGATTGCCGCACCAGGTGAACAGGTGCAGCACGGGCGCCGTCGGGTCGCCCGCGGGGCCGTCGTCGGCGACCGCGAAGGCGGTCACGACGATCGCCGCCACGACCGTCTGGAGCAGGGAGCCGATGCCCGGGGCGCCGCTGGTGCCGTTGGTGCGGCCGAAGGCGCGGGGCAGCAGTCCCTCACGGCCCATGGCGAACGCGTACCGGGAGACGACGTTGTGGAAACTGAGCGTGGCGGCGAACATGCCGGTCACGAAGAGCACGTGCAGGACGTCGGTGAAGGCGGCGCCGAGCCGGGACGAGGTGAGCGTGAACAACAGGCCGGCGCTCTCCTCCTGCGCGGTGCCGACGATCGAGGAGGGGCCGGTGGCGACGGTGAGCGCCCAGGAGCTCAGTGCGAAGAACACCGCGACGGAGCCGACGGCGAGGAACATCACGCGCGGCACCAGGACGTGCGGCCTGCTGGTCTCCTCGGCGTAGACGGGGGCCTGCTCGAAGCCGGTGAAGGCGGCGATGCAGAAGCACAGGGCGGTGGAGACGCCGGCGCCGGCGAGGGTGTCGGGGTTGAAGGCGTGCAGGGAGAGGCCTTCCGCGCCGGGGTCCGTCAGCGCCGCGAAGTCGAAGACGACGACCAGGGCGACCTCGATGACCAGCAGCACACCGAGTACGCGCGCGTTGACGTCGATCTTCAGCCAGCCGAGCGCGCCGACCA
Source organism: Streptomyces actuosus (assembly GCF_016921115.1). Classification (GTDB taxonomy): domain Bacteria; phylum Actinomycetota; class Actinomycetes; order Streptomycetales; family Streptomycetaceae; genus Streptomyces; species Streptomyces actuosus_A. Next base: position 19,352 of record NZ_JAFFZS010000048.1, on the reverse strand, counting down.
CGGCGACGGCCACGAGCGCCGGGATCCACCAGGCGATCTCCAGGTCGGCGTACGTGGCGAACAGGCCGGAGACCTCGAAGCCGAAGATGCCGTAGATGCCGACCTGGAGCGAGCTGTAGGCGACGAGGGCCACGAGGGCGGCGCCCGCACCGGCCGTGCCGCCCAGGCCGCGGGCGATGTAGGCGTAGAAGGCGCCCGCGTTGTGGACATGGCGGCTCATCTCGGCGTACCCGACGCTGAACAGGACCAGGACGGCGCCGAGGGCGACGAAGAGGAGGGGCTGGCCGACGATGCCCATCACCGCGAATGTGGTGGGCATGACACCCGCGACCACCATCAGCGGGGCGGTCGCGGCGAGGACGGAGAGAAGCAGCCCTCCGGTGCCGAGGCGGTCGGCACGCAGGGCGCGCTCCCGGCCGAGGTAGGTGCTGATGTCGGCGGTGGGGCGACCGGGGCTCGAACGGCCGATCGTCATCGGTGGTGTCCTTCTCTCGTGGGGGGCCATCTGTCGGAAACGGCCGGTGGCGGCCGGTGGCACACGGTCGATCGGGTCGGGCGGTCGGGTGAGGCAGTCGGCCGACGGGGCGTGGCGGGCGGCGGCCGCTCGACCGCGGGGTTGCCCGCGGTCGGTTGAAGTGGGCGGAGGTGGGCGGCGGGGCGGGGGCGGTCGAGGGGAGGCGGTCGGTTCGAGGTGGTGGGGCGAGGGGTCGACGGGAGGGCGGCGGTCGGGGTTCAGCCCGTGCCGAGCGCACGGTCGCGGGCGGCACGGAAGGCGGCGAGGGGGTCTCGGTCCGGATAGGACCAGGGCTCGGGGGTGGCGTGGTCGCCGATGCGGTGGAAGAGGGCCGCTGCCTCGGCCCCGCGGCCCTCACAGACCTTGGCGTGGGCCAGGAAGTTCAGGTCGACGAGACGCCGGGGGTGGCCCTCGTGCTCCCACTCGAGCCACCAGTCGAAGGCGGCCTTCAGTACCTGCCGGGCCCGGCGCCCGGCCCAGTGCCCCGACGCCACGGGATCGCCGGGTTCGACCCCGGCGGCGGCCAGGACACGGTAGCGCTCGGCGTGCGCGACGACCGGCAGGACCGCGAGCGGGGAGTCGGCGGGGGCGCCTTCCGCGGCCCAGGCGGCGAAGTCGTAGACCTCGTGCAGGGGGTCGGGGCCGGCGTCGGCGCGCCGCTCGGCGAGGCGGGCGATCATCAGATGGTGGGCGTGATGGTGGTCGGTGTGGCGGGCGCGGACCTGCTCGAAGGCACGTACGAACCCCGCGTCGTCGCCCGTCCGGCGCTCCAGCATCAGCAGACCGAGCCAGGGGGTGGGGTCGCCGGGGGCGAGGGCGGCGGCGACGCGGCAGGCCTCGCGGGCGCGGGTCGGCTTCTCCTTGCCGCGCAAGCAGTGCCGGACCAGCGCCACGGCCAGCAGCGCGGCGGCATCGGCGGAGTCGGGCTCGGCGAGCAGCCAGTCCCTCGCCCAGGCGGCGCAGTACGGCTCCCTGGCGAGGACAGCGATGCGGTGGTCCCGGCGGTCCCAGTCGTCGCCGGTGCGGGTGAGCAGCGTGCGGACGACCTGCCAGCGGCCCTGGGCCAGCGCGGCGCGGGCGGCGCAGAGCTCGACGTCGTCGAGTGCGGCGTCGAAGACCTGGGCCGGACGCCTGCGGACGCGGCCGAGCGGAGGCGGAGGCGGGGGTGGGGACACCGCGGGACTACCTCGTGTTCCTATGTTCCTCGTACGGCCACTGGCGTCGGTCCCGCCGGCGGCGCTCCTGTCACCCGATGACGCCGGTGGCCGCCAGGGGGCGTTGTCGCTGTTGCCGTTGATGCTCGTCCTGCCCGTGCGGACATCGGCCCGCGTTCAGTCGATCACGCACAGCAAACCCGCCGCCAACACTTGACGTCAAGGGCCGACGGCGCAGTCGGAAGGTCAACCACCCCTGGAATGGCGGGAATTGATCGATCGGGCGTGGCACCGCGCACCCGGCGGCCGGAAGCTTGGACCCCACCGGTGTGACGTACGCCATAGCGAAGCCGGAGCCGGCGTCCGACCATGGCGGGACTCAGCCGCCCGTTTCCGGGGCCTCCCCGGAGACGGTTCTCTCCGGGCACTCCCCAGGGCCCCGCCGGCCCTGGGACGCTACAGTCGGCCCTTACGACCCGTGTCCCGGCCGGACGATCGAGGTACGCAGCGTGTCGGTTCTCATCCTTGTTCTCGCCGTGAGCGCGGCATGCTGCCTGGGCTTCGGGTTCGTCCTCCAGCAGAGCGCAGCACAGCGAGCACCGCTCGGCGACTTCCTCTCCCCCCGCATCCTCCTGGACCTGATGAAGGTGCCGAGCTGGCTGGGTGGCATCGGGCTGATGGCCCTCGGCATGGCGCTGGGCGCGGTCGCGCTCGGCCAGGGCGAGATCTCGCTGGTGGAGCCGCTGCTGGCGACGAACCTGCTGTTCGCCATGGCCCTGTCCCGCCACCGCACCCGGCAGCCGCTGGGCCGGCAGGGCTGGTCCGGGCTGGCCCTCCTCGCGGGCGGGGTGACCGCGTTCATCGTGGCGGGCCGGCCGCGGGGCGGCACCGCGGTGCCGGACCCCCTGCGGCACTGGCTCATCATCGGCGCGATGACCGGCCTCGCGCTGCTCCTGACGACCTACGCCAAGCGCTCCCGGCTGAGCATCGGCCCGATGCTGCTGGCCGTGGCCGCGGGCCTGCTGTACGGAGTGCAGGACGCGCTCACCCGGATCAGCGGCCAGCGCTTCTCCGCGGGCGGCCTGCAGGAGCTGCTGACCGGCTGGCAGCCGTACGCCGTGGTGACACTCGGGGTCACCGGGCTGGTCCTGGTGCAGAGCGCCTTCGAGACCGCTTCCCTGCGCATGTCCCTGCCCGCACTGACCGCCGCCCAGCCCCTGGCCGGCATCGCCTGCGGCGTGGGGTTCCTCGGCGACCGCCTGCGCACCGACGTAGGTGCCCTGACCTGGGAGGCGGCCGGCCTCGCGGCGATCGTGACCGGCATCGTCCTGCTGGGACTGCACCCCGCGATGCCCTGCGGCTCCGCGAAACCGGAGCGGGTCCCCGCCCTCCAGCCGAGCTGAGCCGGCACGTTCCGCCCGCGCCCGCGCCGGCCCGCCGAGCCCCACCGTCCCGCCCCGCCGACCCCCGTGTGGCCCACCGCCGGTTCCCGGCACCGGTCCGCACACCCGACAGGCCCGGATCGCCCCCGCCGGACGAAGGCGGGACAGGGTCCGGGAACAGCTCCCGGGGCGCGGGCGGGCTGCTTGGATGGGGCCATGAGCGCTGCCGACGAGATTCTCGACATCGTCGACGACCAGGACCGGGTCGTCGGCCAGTGGTCGCGGGGCGAGGCGTACGCCAGGGGCCTGCGCCACCGCTGCGTCTTCGTCCAGGCCCGCGACGGGGCGGGCCGCGTCTTCGTGCACCGCCGCACCCCGACCAAGCTGGTCTTCCCCTCCCTGTACGACATGTTCGTCGGCGGGGTCGTCGGCGCGGGCGAGGCCTACGACGACGCCGCCCTGCGCGAGGCCGAGGAGGAACTGGGGGTGAGCGGGCTGCCCCGGCCGCGGTTCCTCTTCAAGTTCCTGTACGACGACGGCGCCGGACACAGCTGGTGGTCGGCGGTGTACGAGGTGCGCTGCGACCTGCCGGTCAGCCCCCAGGTCGAGGAGGTCGCCTGGCACGACTTCCTGCCCGAGGAGGAGGTCGAACGGCGTCTCGCGGAGTGGACGTGGGTACCGGACGGGCTGGCGGCGTTCGAACGGCTGAGGGAGTTCTGGACCGAGGGGCGCGAGGAGTCCGCCGGGTAAGGTCCTCACGTGATCCCATTCGCCCGCAATGTTCGGTTATGGTTCGCGCCTCAGCGGATCCGCGAAGAGGGCAGCACGCCCGACTACCGGTTCTCACTGGCGAACGAGCGCACCTTCCTCGCCTGGCTGCGCACCGCGCTGGCACTGATCGGCGGCGGTTTCGCGGTGGACCAGTTCCTGCCCGACCTCCGCTGGGCCTGGCGGGTCGGGCTCGCCCTCGCGCTGCTCGCGTCCGGCGTGCTGTGCGCGCTGCGCGCGGTGAACCACTGGGTGCGCGCCGAGCAGGCCATGCGGCGCGGGGAGGACCTCCCGCTGTCGCGCTTCCCGACCGTGCTGAGCCTCGCCGTCGCCGTCGTGGCCGTGGCGATGGTGGTCGTCGTGATCGCGGGGTGGGAGGGGTGAGCGGGCGGGACCCGGGCCTGCAGCCGGAGCGGACGCGGCTGGCCTGGCGGCGTACGACGCTGGCCTCCACGGTGGTCGCCGTCCTCGCCGCCCGGAACGCTCTGCAGAACGGCCCGTCGGCGATCGGGCTCACCGTGTGCGCCGTCAGCGCGCTGCTCTGGCTGGGTTTCCTGCTCGTCGCCCACCACCGCATCAGCACCCTGGCGGCGACCGGCCGCCCCACGGCCCTGGCGCCCAGGCACGCCACGGCGGCGGTGCTGTACACGGTCGCGCTGGCGCTGTGCGCGACGCTCCTCGTGCTCTGAACCGGTCCCCGCCCGGGCACAGCCCGACGGCCGGGGTCCCGGCCGTCCGAGCGGCCGGGACCGTCGTGGGCCCGTCCGAGCGGCCGGGCCCACGACGGGCCTCAAGCGGACTCCCCCTCCTCCCAGCCCACCGTCACCACGACCTTGCCCCGGGTGTGGCCTCCCTCGCTCAGCCGATGCGCCTCGGCCGCCCGTTCCAGCGGGAAGGCCGCGGCGACGTTCACGTCCACCACGCCCTGCTCGGCCAGCCCGGACAGCCGGTCGAGGTCCTCGGCGTCGGGGCGGACCCAGTAGTACCGACCGCCGTAGGTGAGCACGTCCGGGTCGGCGATGGAGGCCAGCCTCCCCTCGGAACCCAGGAGGGCCACCGAGGCCTGCAGCGCCGCACCGCCGACGGTGTCGAAGGCCGCGTCGACCCCCTCGGGCGCCAGCCCCCGCACGCGGTCGACCAGTCCCTCGCCGTAGGCGACCGGCTCACCGCCCAGCTGCCGCACGAAGTCGTGGTTGGCCTCGCTCGCCGTGCCGATGACGCGGGCACCGAAGTGCCGGGCGAGCTGGACGGCGATCGAGCCGACACCGCCGGCGGCGGCGTGGACCAGCACGGTCTCGCCGCGCTTGACGCCGAGCGCCCGGGTGAGCACCTGGTAGGCGGTGAGCCCGGCCAGCGGCAGCCCGGCGGCCTGCTCCCAGGTGAGGTTGCGCGGCTTGCGGGCGAGCGTGCGCACGGGGGCGGCGACGTACTCGGCGAAGGTGCCGCGGGAGAGGAAGTCCTCACGGACGTACCCGATCACCTCGTCACCGACGGCGTACTCGGTGACGGAGACGCCGGGCTGCACCACGACCCCGCAGACGTCCCAGCCGGGGACGACCGGGAAGACGGCTTCGAGCATGCCGTCCAGATAGCCCTCCCGGCACTTCCAGTCGACGGGATTGACGGCCGCCGCCCGGACCTTGACGAGGACGGCGTCGGGCCCGACCTTGGGCTCGCCCACCTCCCCGTACTCCAGCACCTCGGGACCGCCGTACCGGCTGTAGCTGATCGCCTTCATGGCTCCGACCCTCGGGGGTACCCTGACGCCACGCAAGCCGGATGCCCCGATATGCGCCGTTCGCGTGGCAGCCTGTCCGTCGGCATCCCCGCGTCACCGAAGGTGAGCACCATGACGACCCTGCACCACGCACACGACTCCCACTCCCACACCCACACCCACGGACCGGAGTGCGGGCACACCGAGGTCCCGCACGGCGACCACGTGGACTACGCGCACGACGGCCACATGCACCGCGAGCACCAGGGTCATTGGGACGAGTGCGAACGCGACGAGCACGTGGTGCACGAGGGGCACGAGCATCGGCACGGGCAGGACTGCGGGCACGAGAGCGTCCTGCACGGCGACCACGTCGACTACCTCCACGACGGCCACCGCCACGCGGAGCACGACGGCCACTGGGACGACCACTGACCGACCCGGGCGGAAGGGCGCGGCGCCGGTTCGCCGGGTCCGGTTTTGCCGGGCCCGGAGCGGCGGGCCCGGAGCGGCGGGTCCGGTTTCGCCGGGCCCGGAGCGGCGGGTCCGGTTTCGCCGGGCCCGGAGCGGCGGGTCCGGAGCGGCGGGTGCGGAGCGGCGGGTCCGGCGGGCGCGAGCCGGCACCCAGCGGGTTCGACGGGCCCCGCGGGCGCGGCGCACGTGCGGCGGACACGGGTGCCGACGCGTGGGCGCGGGGCGGGGCCCGGGTTCCGGGCCCGGCCGGAAAGGACCGCCCGCGCACCGGCGCGCGGCTCTCGGGGTACTGCCCCAAGGGCCGTCGGCCTATCGTGTCCCCGATCACGTTTGCACCTCGCACTGGACGACATACCGACTGGTCGGCATGATAAGTCGAGTTCTGTTGCCCAGTGACCCGTAGGAGCGCCGCATGAGCCCCGACCATCCGCCCGGACTCGATCCCGAACGGCTGCGCGACCTGCTCGACCGTGAGCGTCCCGGCCTGGTGCAGGGGCCTCTGACCGGCCGGCTGATCGAGGGCGGACGGTCGAACCTGACCTACAAGGTCTCCGACGGCACCTCGACCTGGGTGGTCCGGCGGCCCCCGCTCGGCCACGTGCTGGCCACCGCGCACGACATGCGGCGCGAGCACCGCGTGATCAGCGCGTTGCACCCGACGTCGGTGCCGGTGCCGCGGCCGGTCCTGCTGTGCGAGGACGAGGAGGTGCTCGGGGCACCGTTCTACGTCATGGAGTTCGTCGAGGGCACCCCGTACCGCACCGCCGACCAGCTCGCCCCGCTCGGCCCGCAGCGCACCCGGGAGACGGTGCTGTCCCTCGTCGACACACTCGTTGGACTGCACGCCGTCGAACCCGCCGAGGTGGGTCTGGAGGACTTCGGGCGCCCGGAGGGCTTCCTGGACCGGCAGCTGCGCCGGTGGGGCAAGCAGCTGGACGCCTCCCGCAACCGCGAGCTGGCCGGCGTCGACGAACTGCACGCCGCGCTCGGCCGTGCGCTGCCCCGCTCCCCCGCCCCCGCGGTGGTGCACGGCGACTACCGCCTCGACAACGTCCTCATCGGCGCCGACGACACGATCAAGGCCGTGCTCGACTGGGAGATGTCCACGCTCGGCGACCCGCTGACCGACCTGGGGCTGCTGGTGATGTACAGCACGCCGCTGGGCATGGCCGGCTCGCCGGTCTCCACCACAGCCGAGGCACCCGGCCATCCGGCTCCCTCCGCACTGATCGCCCGGTACGCCGAGCGGTCCGGGCGGGACGTGTCGGCCGTCTCCTGGTACACGGCGTTCGCCTGGTTCAAGCTCGCCGTGATCCTGGAGGGCATCCACTACCGCTACACGCTGGGCCAGACGGTCGGGCGGGGCTTCGACCGCATCGGCGACCTGGTCCCCGTCTTCATCGAGCACGGCCTGACGACTCTTCACGACGGTCTCCAGGAAGGCTGACCCGCCATGGACTTCGCGTTCGACGCCCGTACCGAGGAACTGCGCGCACGACTGCTCGCCTTCATGGACGAGTACGTCCACCCGGCCGAGCCCGTCGCCCACGAGCAGCGCGCACGGCTCGCCTCCCCGTGGGACACCCCGGCGGTGGTGGAGGAGCTGAAGGCCGAGGCCCGCCGGCAGGGCCTGTGGAACCTCTTCCTGCCGGACGCCGCGTACGGCGCCGGCCTGACGAACCTCCAGTACGCGCCGCTGGCCGAGATCACCGGGCGCTCCCCGCAGCTGGCGCCCACCGCGACCAACTGCGCCGCGCCGGACACCGGCAACATGGAGGTGCTGGCGCAGTTCGGCGACGACTGGCAGAAGAAGCAGTGGCTGGAGCCGCTGCTCGCCGGTGAGATCCGCTCGGCGTTCGCCATGACGGAGCCGGACGTGGCCTCCTCGGACGCCACCAACATCACCACGCGCATCGAGCGGGACGGCGACGAGTACGTCATCACCGGCCGCAAGTGGTACATCTCCGGGGCGATGGACCCGAACTGCTCGATCTTCATCGTGATGGGGAAGACGGACCCGGACGGCCCGGACATCCGCCGCCAGCAGTCCATGGTCCTGGTGCCGCGCGACACCCCGGGCGTCACGGTGCGGCGTGCCATGCAGGTCTTCGGCTACGAGGACCACTTCCACGGCGGCCACGCCGAGATCGTCTTCGACCACGCGCGTGTGCCGGTGTCCCATCTGATCGGCGAGGAGGGCGGTGGCTTCGCCATCGCCCAGGCCCGTCTGGGTCCGGGCCGCATCCACCACTGCATGCGGCTGATCGGCATGGCGGAGCGGGCGATCGAGCTGATGTGCCGCCGGGCGGTGTCCCGGACGGCCTTCGGCAAGGCGCTGGGGCAGCAGGGCGTCGTCCACAACTGGATCGCCGACGCGCGGGTGACGGTGGAGCAGCTGCGGCTGCTGGTGCTGAAGACGGCCTGGCTGATGGACACCGTGGGCAACCGGGGCGCCCACACCGAGATCCAGGCCATCAAGATCGCCACCCCGCGTGCGGTCGTCGACATCATCGACCGGGCCATCCAGTTGCACGGCGCGGGAGGCGTCAGCCAGGACTTCCCGCTGGCCGAGCTCTACGCCGGAGCCCGCACACTGATGATCGCCGACGGTCCGGACGAGGTGCACCAGCGGTCGCTGGCGCGGCGGGAGCTGAAGAAGTACCTCTGAAGTGCCTCTGAGGCGGCGCGGGAGGGGCGGACGCGGGAGCGGTCGCCCCTCCCGCGCCGGTCCGCGTGTCGGATCCGGCCGACGCCGGTCCGGCGCCCTCGCCCGTCCACAGTCCCGTGCCTGTGCCGGTCCGCGTCCGGGCCTGCCGAGGCACGGGGGCGGATCTCGCCCGGTTCACGCCTCGGTCCTCGGCCGGTCCGTGACGCCGGTCCGAGCCGGTTCCGGCACCGTGCGCCCGCGGTCACGGCGCCCGACCGGTCACCTCGCAGGGCCGCCCCCCGCGTCCCGGGCCCGTACCCGAGCGCGCCGCACGGGTGCGGGCCCGGTGGGCGGTGCGCCCGGGAGCGGGCGTGGCACGGGCCCCTGTCAGGGGCGCAGTGCGCGCAGCAGCAGGTCGGCCAGGTGGTCGGCGACCTCCTGCGGGCTGAGCGGGCCGTCGGGGCGGTACCAGGTGGACAGGTGGTGGACCGAGCCGAAGTGGTAGTCCACCACCAGGTCCGCCGGCGTGGCCGTGGAGAAGACGCCCTCTCGCTGCCCCTCCTCGATGAGGGCGCGGAAGCGCTCGTGGTAGCGGCGGCGCTCGGCACGGACCTGCTTGTTCTTCTCGGGGCTGAGATGGTGCATCGACCGGAAGAAGATCGACGCGTCGTCGAGGTTCTCGATGGTCGTGACCACGACGTCGGCCGCCGCGCCCCGCAACCGCTTCTCCACCGGCGCGTCCATCTCGGCGAAGTGGTCCAGCCGTTCCTGCTGGACGCGCAGGACGCGCGCGTACACCTCGTGCAGCAGGTCGTCCTTGGAGCCGAAGTAGTGGTAGAGCGCCCCCTTGGTGACGCCCGCGGCCTCGACGATCTCCTGCACCGAGGTCCGGTCGTAGCCCTGCTCGGCGAAGAGCCGGGTGGCGGCGGCCAGGAGCCGCTGCGGCACGGGTGTGCCGTCCGTGTCCGTCGTCCTGGGCACTGCCGCCACCTGCCTTTCCGTGGTTCCTAACGGTTCTGTTGCGTGCGGGAACGCAGTTCCCGCCGGAGGATCTTCCCACTTGCCGTCTTGGGCAGGTCGGGCAGGATCTCCACCTGACGGGGGTATTTGTACGCGGCCAGTCTCTCCTTGCAGTAGGCCGCCAGGTCGTCCGGGGCCGTCTCGGCGCCCGGACGCAGACTGATGTACGCCTTGACGGTCTCCCCGCGGTACCCGTCGGGCACCCCGACGACGGCCGCCTCGCGTACCGCCGGGTGTGTGTAGAGCACGTCCTCGACCTCACGCGGCCAGACCTTGAAGCCGGACGCGTTGATCATGTCCTTCTTGCGGTCGACCACGTACAGCCAGCCCTGCTCGTCCATGAAGCCGATGTCGCCGGTGCGCAGTTCCCCGCCGGGGAAGGTCTCGGCGGTGGCGTCGGGGCGGCGCCAGTAGCCCGGCACGACCTGCGGTCCGCGCACCAGGATCTCGCCCTGCTCGCCGAAGGGCACCTCTCGGCCCTCCTCGTCGACGATCCGGACCACGGTGTCGGGGCCGGGCAGGCCGACGGCAAGGGTGCCGGAGACCGGATCGACGGGTGCCTCCAGGTGCGGGGGCACGGCGGCGCAGGGGGCGGTGCACTCGGTGAGGCCGTACCCGTTGCGGATGTACGGTCCGAAACCGGCCCGGAACTTCTCCACCAGGGCCGGCGGCAGCGGGGCGCCGCCGGAGGCGATGGCGGCGAAGGACGCGAAGTGCTCGCGGGTGCAGCCGGGGTGGGCGGCCAGCGCCATGAACGCGGTCGACGGGCCGACCGTGTAGTGCGGGCGGTGTGCGGCGAACGCGTCCAGGACGACGCCCGCCTCGAAGCGGTACGCCAGGACCAGCGTGCCCGCGCTGGTCAGACAGGCAGCGAACTGGGCGACCATGCCGGTGATGTGGAACAGCGGGGCCATGGCGAAGTAGACCGGTGCCTCGGGCAGCGCCAGCCCGGTCCGCTGCCGCTCGGCGTTGTACATGATGTTGCCGTGCGTGTTGGTGGCGCCCTTGGGGGTGCCGCTGGTGCCCGAGGTGTAGCTGATGAGCGCGATCTCGCCGGACGCGGGGACGCGCCCCTCGGGGGCCGGGTGGCCGGCGCGGGCGACGGCGGTCAGGTCGTCGGCGTCGGCGGCCAGCGGGAGCCGCTCGAAGGAGAGCACGCGCGCGTCGTCGGCGGTCTGGAAGTCCCGCTCGCAGGCGGTGAGCACGACACGGACCGGGGAGTCGGCGGCCGTCGTCCTCAGGTACGACTCCCAGGCCCGGTCGGAGCAGATCAGCGCGGAGGCCTCGGCGTCGCGCAGTACGTGGGCCACCTCGGCGGACTTGTACATCGGGTTGACGGGGACGACGATCGCGCCGGCCTTCCAGGCACCGAGCACCGCGAGCACGAAGTGCGGGGAGTTCTGGAGCAGGACGGCCACGCGGTCGCCTCGTCCGACGCCGCCGGCCGCGAGACGGCCGGCGACGGAGTCGCTGAGCTCCTCGGTCTCGCGGTAGGTCAGGCGCCCGTCGAAGTAGGTGAGGAAGGTCCGCTCCGGCACCTCGGCGACGGCCCGGCGCAGGGCGTGCACCAGGGAGGGGGCCGGGTCCACCGGGGCGCGCTGGACCTCGGTGAGGAGGTCCCGCCAGGGCTGGGCGGCGTACCCGGTCACTCTGCGGCCTCCCACTTCTGCTGGATGTGGTTCATGTTGACCAGCCAGCGCTCCGGGTCGGCGGCCCGGGCCCGGTAGTACTCGGCGACCTCGGGGTGCGGCAGGACCAGGAACCGGTCCTCCTCGATGCCCCGGAACAGGGCGTCGGCCACGTCCTCGGGCTCGATCGCGGTCGGCCTGAGCACCAGGTCGCCCGCGCTGCCGCTGCCGGCCAGCATGTCGGTGCGCACGCCCTGCGGGCAGACGGCGTGCACCTTGATCCCGCGGTGGCGGTAGGTCAGCGACAGCCACTCGGCGAAGGCGTAGGCACCGTGCTTGGTGACGCTGTAGGGGGCGGCGCCGATCATCGTCAGCAGGCCGGCGGCGGACACGGTCGAGACGAATCGGCCGCTGCCGCGCGCCAGCCAGTCCGGGAGCAGCAGATGGGCCGCGCGGACGTGCGCCATGACGTTGACGTCCCAGGCGAGCGCCCAGACGTCCTCCTCGGCGGACTCCGAGCCGCCGGAGGGGACGCCGGCGTTGGCGCAGTAGACGTCGACGGTGCCGCCCAGCACCTCGCGCGCCTCGGCGACGATCGCGGAGGCGTCGCCGGGCACGGCGCTACCGCCGATCTCGTCGGCGACCGCCTTCGCCTTGTCCGCGTCGAGGTCGTTGACCACGACCCTGGCCCCTTGTGCGGCGAACCGGCGGGCCAGCGCGGCCCCGATCCCGCCGCCGGCACCCGTGACGACGACCCCAGCACCCTCAACGGCTTCCACCATCGGTCTCCTTCGACGCGACGCGATTCGGCTCCGGCCTCCTGCCGCGCCAGACTAACCGGTCGGTATGTGTGAAGGAAGGGGTGACCGGCCCAACCTGTATGCGCCAGGAGGTGCTCACCGTGCCACTCCGCCGGCCGAAGCCCGACCGGATCCGGACAGGGCCGGACCCGGCAGGAGCGAACCGGACACGACCGGACCGCGCCGAACCGCCACAGCCGACAGGCTCACGGGCTCTGTCCGGGTGAGCGCCACGATCGACGCCGACACCGACACCGACGCGGTCGCGCGGGGATGGCGGCGGGAGCTCGCGGCCTTCCGCCGGACGCGCGAGCGGTACCTGCTGTACCGGCGACGCGGTCGGCGCGTCCGTACTGCCGTGACGTATGGCCAAGTCCCTCTGTTCGCAGGACGATGCGCCCGTATCGACGCGCCGTTTCGGACGAGGGGGTCTGGCATGGCAGGGACGGAGATGAGCGTGGCTCCTTACTGGGAGCTGACCTTCGATGCGGACGGAGACGCCGACGGCCGCCGGCGGGACCGGCTGACGGCCGAGGTGACCGCTCGCGGCGTGCGGCACCTGGTGGTCTTCGCGCACGGCTGGAACACCGACCGCTCCGGTGCCACCCGGTTGTTCAGCCGCTTCCTCGCCCCCTTCCCCGGGCTCGCGCCGCGGGCCGGGCTCGGGTTCGCCGGTGTGGTGTGGCCGTCGATGCGGTTCTCCGACGAGCCGATCCCCGACTTCCCGCGGTCCGTGGCCGCGACGGCGGCACGCCGACCCGCGCTGGACGAGGACACCCTGGAGGCCCTGCGGGCGACCTTCCCCGGGCAGGAGCAGGCCGTCGACCGGATCGCGCTCCTGCTGGAGCGGCAGCCGCGCGGGCAGGCGGAACTGGAGGGATTCGGGCGACTGGTGCGGCTGCTGGTGGAGGCCGCGCCGTCCGGGACGCAGGCGGTGTTCGCCGCGGACACCCTGGTGGACGGAGTGCCGCCGGACGGCCCTGCGATGTTCCACCGGCCGGTGGCCGAGGTGTGCCGGGAGTTCTCCGAGGCGCTGGCGGGACTCGAACCGGTCGGCGGGGGCGAGGGGTTCTCGCTGCCGAACCCCTGGCACGGCGCCCGCGAGCTGCTGCGGCAGGCGACGTACTACGCGATGAAGCGGCGCGCCGGCGTGGTCGGCGAGCGCGGGCTGGGCCCGGTGATCGGGCGGCTGGCCGCGGCCGGCCCCGGTGTGCGGGTGCATCTCGTCGGCCACAGCTTCGGGGCGCGGCTGGTGTCGTTCGCGCTGCGCGGTCTGCCCGAGGGGGTCCGCACGGTGAAGTCGGTGACCCTGCTCCAGGGGGCCTTCTCGCACTACGCGTTCGCCTCCCGGCTCCCGCACGACCCGCGCGCGGGAGGTGTGCTGCGGGGCCGGCAGGGCCGGGTCGACGGCCCGGTGGTGTGCTGTCACTCCCGGTACGACTCTGCGCTCGGCACGCTGTATCCGATGGCCTCGCGGATGGCGGGCGACGCCGCCGGGGTGGCCGCCGAGGAGATCCGGATCGGGGGCCTGCTGGGGGCCCGGTGGGGCGCGATGGGGTACGACGGCGTCCAGGCGGTGCCGGGAACACGCGCGGTGACGCTGGCCGAGGCGGTGCGGGGCTCGCTGCCCGCGTCGGGGTGCGTCAACGTCGACGCGGCGTCCGTGGTGCGGCGCGGCGGGCCGCCGTCCGGGGCGCACAGCGACATCCTCCACCGGGAGCTGGCGCAGGTGGTGGTGGCGGCGGGCCGTATCGCCCCGTGAGGCGGCCCGCCGCCACCGCGGCCGTCACCGGTGTCCGGTGAACTCCACGACCTGCTGGTAGGTGGGCCGGTTCTGCCAGCCGATCCGGCGGTGCTTGATGCCGCCGAGGGTGCGCTGGACGATCGAGTCGGCGCACCACTGGTCACCCGCCGAGCACTGGTCGTCTCCCGGGTAGACCTGGGAGGCGGTCCTGCCCGCCGCTTCCTTCAGGGTGCCGATCAGCACGTCCCGGCAGCCGGTGAGGCTGCCGCCGCCGCAGTAGGTCCGGGCGAGGGGTCCCCGGACCGGCTCGCCGAGCACCGCACGGATGTCCTTGTCGACGTAGCTCCACCAGCCGTACTGGAAGGAGCTTCCGGCGTGCGCCCCGGTGGGGCCGTGGCCGGCGGACGGCGCCTCGTCGACCGGCAGGTCGGCGGTGAAGGCGGAGTACAGGTCGCTCCCGAGACCGGGCTCGAACTCGGCCTTGACCAGCAGCGGCCACCAGGCGTCGAGGATGCGGATCGCGTCGGCGTCGGCGTACTTCCCGGATCCCGCCGACGTCTCGGTGCGCCGGGCGCCGGCGGCGACCCAGGACTGGAGCCGGCTCGCCGCCGCGGCCGCCGTGGGATCGGTCACCGGAGAATCGGTGACGACCCTCAGCAGGTCCGGCAGCACGTCCTCGGCGCGCAGATCGGAGACGCCCGCCTCGGCCATCGCCTGCACGAGGGAGGTGCGGGTGACGCCGCCGGCGGCGACCAGACGCTTCACGCGGTCGTCGAGCAGGTTGCCGCGGTGCACCGGCCCGTTGCCCCAGGAGGCGGCGGCGTACCCCTCGGCCTGCTTGTTGTTCCAGGAGATGTAGTAGTCCTGGTCGACGGAGTTGGGGTGGGCGGACGGCGGGGTGTAGTCGGCGGTGTTGGGCGCCGGGTCCCAGCCCCGCCACTCGTACTCCGGCCGCGCCCACACCGGGAACTCGGCGTCCACGCCGGCCGCGCGCACCGGGTTGTCGCCGCTGTTGTAGTACGCGGTGTGCCGGTCGTCGGCGTAGAACCAGTTGAAGGTGTAGTTGATGTGCCGCACCGCGCTCTGGAAGGACGCGGGACCGGTGACGTAGCCGGGGTCGTTCAGCATCTGGAAGCCGATGATCGAGTCGGCCTCGTGGAGGAACGACGAGCGCAGGCTGGTGTAGGCGACCTTCTTTCCGCCGACGGTCGCGCGGTACTCGACCGGGCCGTAGGCCGTGCGCCAGACCCGCATGGTGTACGAGCCCGCGGCCGTTCCGTCGGCGACGGTCGGCTTCCAGGCGTTCTTCCGCTCGACCTTCTCCATGGCGGTGCAGGTACCGCGGTAGAGGTAGTGGTAGTCGTCCTGGCACAGCTCGACGGCGTAGGTGTCGATGATGTCCTGGCCGGAGGTGGTGGCGCTCCAGGCGTAGTCCTGGCCACGACCGAGTTCGACGTAGAAGCTGAGTCCGGCGAACGAGGCGCCGCGGGCGCTGATGCCGGGGCCCTGGATCTCCTGGAGCATCAGCAGCTGCGGGGCGAAGTAGCCGGTCTGCGGGCCGAAGACGGCGACGGGGTGGCCGCTCGCGGTGTGCTCGCCGCTGACCACGAGGGCGTTGGACATGCCGCGCCGGGCGGAACTGACGGCGGCCTTCGCCACGGCGCCGGAGGCCGCGGTCGCGGCGCTGGTCGCGGCACTGCCGGTGCGGTCGTGGACGAGGGGCTCCGAGGTGACCGAGCCGGGGTCGGGCAGGGCCGTGCCGCGGGGGTCGTCGGGGCGGGTGGCGTACGGGAAGCTCCGGCCGTCGTGGACGGTGAGGACGGCCTCGGGGTCGTTGCGCTCGCGGAAGGACTCCCAGACCTCGGTGCCCTCCTCCACGCCGTACTTGGCCTGTGCGGCCAGCAGGGAGAGCGCGTTGTTCACCTCACCGCCGCCCCCGGATCCGAAGAGGGCGCCGACGACCGAACCGAGCGCCACCAGGTCGGTGATCTTGAAATGGGCGATGGTGCCGGAGTTGGTGATGGCGTTCTTGTGGCCGGTCAGGACGTACTCGCCGGGGAAGTACCGGCCCCTGTCGGAGGCGTCGATGTAGGCGTTGATGCCGGCCAGGTAGGCGTCGGCGTCGGCGAGGGCCTGCCGGCCCCGGTCGCCGTTGGTCGTGACGGCCCGGTCGATCTGGGCCTGGAGCTCGGCCTCGGTGTAGGGCGCGTTGCGCCAGAACTGCTGCTCCAGCCCCTGGTTGGCGGCGGCGCCGCCCGCGAAGGAGGTCAACTGGCCCCGGCCCACGTGCCGGAAGATGTCCATCAGCCACAGCCGGTCCTGGGCCGCGGCGTAGCCGGCACCGAACTCGGTGCCGTAGCGGGTGGTGCCGGTGATGTGCGGGACGCCGGTCCTCTTGTCGCGGACGATGGTGACGTCGGTGCGACCCGCGGGCCTCCGGGTGGACGCGATCTGGTCGGAAGGGACACCGAAGGAGGCGTCGTTGAAGAAAGTGTTGATCTTGTCCGCGGTGAGGGCGGGGTAGCCGGTGGCCAGGTTCGCGTACGGGCCGAGTTGATCCTCGGCGTGCGCCGGCTGGGTGCCGAAGGCCTGGTTGAACAGGATCTGGACGAGGGTGGCGTTGCCGTTCTCGCCCGGCGGGAGGATGTCCGAACACCTGCCGCCGCAGTAGTCGTTCACAGCGGAGGTCCCGGTGGCCGCCACCGCGGGTGTGGAAAGCGGCGACAAAAGCCCGGCCAAGAGCGCGCATGCGCCGGCGGCCTTCAGGAACCCGGGGAATCTGCGAGGAGTTCTCTGTCTGTCAGCGGTGCTTCGTGGGGTGCGCCATGACATGGGCGGCTCCTACCGACGTGGGGTTGGCCGGACGTTACCGGCGGTATCCCCGCGTGTGAAGATGAACATGCGTCAACTTTCGGCGTTTCAACGAGAGGCCGAGAGGTCAAGCGGGGCGGCGTTATGGGCCGCATCGGGAAACGGATGGAGCCGAATCGCCTGTCGACGCGTCTACTCGGCGATGTCGAAGGGCGACGGGGGCGGACGAAGGAGGATCGACGACGGACGGCGCCGACGGACACCCGACGGCGACGGACGCCGTCGGGCCGCACACGCGGATGGCGTGCGACGCGGCCGACATGACCGAAGTACAGGTGCAGGTGTGAGGGAGGTGCAAGGCGATGGCCGGTTTCCGAAGCCTGGCGAGACAGGTGCGGGACCCGCGGTGCGATCTGGCGCTGCGGCGGTACTCACTGCGCAAGTGCCTTGAGAGGTTCGCCCCTTACGGACACAGGGCGACCTGGGACCATCTGTGCACGCACTGGGGCTTCGGCCCCGAGGACAGGTCCCCCGACCCGGTGCGGCTCGTGGCCGCGCTGGACGAGTTGGAGGAAGCGCGGTCGGTGTGGCTGGCCTATGAGGCCGGGTTCGCCGAGCGCCGCAGGAAGGAGAAGCACGACGGGCTGCGCAGGCCTGGCAGCGTGGACGACTGGCACCGGCTGACGTGGGGCGGCTTCGGCGTCGCCTGGTGCGACGACCCGCGGATCCACCCCCGGGAGCCGCTGGCGGAGGTGCTGCGGCGGCTGATCGCGGCCCTGGAGCGCGCGCCGGGGGCAGGCTGCCCGGTCTGCGGCGGGGCGCGTCTGATGTGGAGGTACGACCTGGACCACGAGCCCTCCTCGGGCCCGGTCTGCGCGGACTGCGGGATTCTCGTTCCCCGTCCGGTGCTCAC
Source organism: Streptomyces actuosus (assembly GCF_016921115.1). Taxonomy (GTDB): domain Bacteria; phylum Actinomycetota; class Actinomycetes; order Streptomycetales; family Streptomycetaceae; genus Streptomyces; species Streptomyces actuosus_A. Next base: position 1,780 of record NZ_JAFFZS010000048.1, on the reverse strand, counting down.
GCCCGAGGCCCTGGCGCACGCCAGGCGCGGCGGGCGGCTGCTGGTGTCGGCCTAGAACCGCGGGGGTGCGCCGGGGATGCCGCACCCCCCCTGTGCGGGGCCCGGACCGGGGCTGCCGGCCGCGGGACCGGGCATCATCCGACCATGATGCAGGTCTGTCCCAAGGCGAGGTTTCAGCAGAGGCGGTCGAAGATCAGAACGGAACCGACAGACTGGAGTCGCGCAGGCGGGCCAGAGCAACGGACATGCACTGCTGAACAGTCCTCCCATCGGCTCGCATCCCATGCGCCAACGGGCCGCCGCTGGCAGTGAACGTCCACGCCGGCGCGTTGTCAGCCAGTCTCCCGGCGTCCATCCTGATCATGGCATTCACATCCTGCTCGCCCAGCCACTCCAAGATCAGAAGCGTCACGTCCTCAACGCCGCGTTCCTCATCAATCTTCGGCCAACGGCCTCGGTTCCCAGTCATCACTCCGACTCTATCGAGACCCCGGAGGCGGTCCAGGGGTCCAACCGGCAAGTTCAGAGAAGCCTGCATCCGCTGCCCAATGCTCCAGGTCAACCCCAAGATGCTGCCCCGCCTCGCGGAGATCGAGAAGGACCTCCTCCTGCGCCGCAAGCGAGCCCAGGAAGAGCACTGGCTCGGCGAGGTCGAAGGCATCGACTCGACCCTGACCTTCCTCCGTGCCAAGCAGGCCGAGGCCGCCCGCCTCGTCAAGAGACCCGTCGCCGACCTCGGCATCCCACGCCCACGCCCCGATTCACCAGGAACTTGACCTCGGGGTCTCCCGAGGCTCTATCGCCAATGTGTCCGCTCACGCACCCAATGGAGTGCAGCTTGACCCTGAGCACGCTGAAAGTCCCGCACCGTCGGCAGCCCCGGCGGCGGGGCCTGCACGGACTGACGAAGGAAGTATCCAGCCGCAGCGATGAGCACGGTGGTGACATCTTCCGGGTCGGCACCACGAGCGAACAGGTGCTGATCAAGAAGACTCACGGCATCCGGGGCGCCCTGCATGATCACGCTCGGGCCCATCGCGACGACGTCAAACCACGAAGCTCCGACTGCGGCCCACGGCCAGTCGACGACCATGACGCGGTCGTCGGTCAGCAAAACGTTGTCCGCCCGCAGATCGCCATGGATCAAGGCACTGCCGGCTGCAGCTGCGATCCAGGCGGCTTCTCGGTCGACGAGGTGTCCCAGATTGCGTCGTGCCCAGGGATCGAGCCAGGCCAGGTCGTCTGTCCCATCGGCGGAAGCAGCGGAAAGCCGACGCCAGCCTTGGAACTTCTCGCCGAATCGGTCAGCAACCGGTGGTGCCGCGATCGGCGAAGGATCGAGCAGCACGGACAGCTCGTTAGCCGCTGCAAGAACACGGTGGAGCTCGTCCAGCCGCCACGGCTGGGCCGGCATTCTCCCGTCGACGTCTTCGAAGACCAAAACGACCCAGCCTTCGAGGTCCAAAGTCATGAGCAGCTGCGGCACAGGCGCTGCGATCGGCAAGGCCGCGGTGATCCGTGCCTCGGATCGGTGGAGGTCAGGGGTGTCGGGGTTTGGTTCAGGGCCCACCGCCTTCACGAACACCCGCCGACCGTCGACAAGGCGCATGCGAGCAGCAACCCCAGGCGAGAAGCCCCCTGAAGTTCCCCCCGCGAACTGGACAGCGGGTGTTTACGCTGCCGGGACGAGGTTCTGCCTGAGCAAGGATCTCGTTTCGAGTGGAGTGACGTACCCGTAGTCGGGGTGCCGACGGAGCCGGCTGCGGTTGTACTCGACCTC
>NZ_JAFFZS010000047.1 GCF_016921115.1 Streptomyces actuosus | reverse complement strand
CGCCGACTCCACGGTGAGATAGGGCACATCCCGCCCGTCGAATACGAAGCCAACTACTACACCGAACTCAAGAAACCCCAGGTCATCACCACAATCTGAGATCTCTACCGAACCCGGGGCGGTTCACAGTGCTCTCCGCCAGGGAAGCCTGGCGCCAGCGCAGCCGGAACGACTACCGCATCGCCCGCTTCGCCCGCACCATAGCGTTCGGCGTCTGCACAATCGGGGTCATCTTCGCCATACCCCCGGTCGAAGATCTCGTCGAGTCCATGACCGGCATGAACAACGCTACCAAGCTCGGAGCACACTTCTGCGCCGTGCTCTGGTGCGGCAGCCTTCAGCTCATGCTTGTCGACTGGTCGTACAAGCATGAGGTGCTGAAGGCCAGCCTGTACGCGCGGATCGCGTTCGCTGTCTGCGTCCTCGCCGCGATGCTGCCGCTGTTCGTCGAGACCACTGGCGAGAGGATCGAGTTCACGACGGAGTACGCCACAGTTCCAGGCGTCACCGTCTACCTCATGGTCTACCTGGCCTATGTGGCGGTCACGTGCGGCGAGATCGCGTTCCTCTGCTTCGGCATGGCTCTGTCCGTGCAGCGGAGCGGAAACGTCTGGTCGGCGCGCGGCCTGGGCCTGTCGGCCGCAGCAGCCATCCTGGGTGTCGCGTACGCGGCCAGCAAGGGCTCATACCTGGTGACCCACTACCTCGGCCACCCCTGGCCGCTGCACGCCGAGGAGATCGTCTCGCCCGCCCTGGCCGGTCTCGCCACCATCGCGCTCATCTCGGGTCTAACCATGGCGATGGTCGGTAGGCGCATCGCACTGCGCAAGGCGTCCGTTTCAGCGGGCGTCTGACAGGCCGGGCAGCTTGCGCCAGTGCAGGACAACCCTGCCAGGCTCAACGGTGCGCACTCCGCGGGCCCTGGCGGGGAACACTTCGATGTTCTCCAGGAACAACCTCACGATGGCTCTCTTGGACGCGGACGGCGCCGTGTTCCACCACCGCACCAGGTCCTTGGCGTTGCCGAGGGAGAAGTCCGCCATCTGCTCGGCGTACCGCAGGCGCGATCGGGTGTCCTTGATGTTGGCCGTGATCTCGCGATCGGCGGCCACGAACGCCTCGCTGCTGATCTGCCGCTGACCGTAGAGGGTCGCCGCTTCGCCGCGGCGGCCCTCCAGCTCTTCGATGGTTGCCTTCATCTTCTCGACCTGGGCGCGGACAGCAGCCTGAGCCTTGAGGATCTGGTCGCGGATGCCGGGCTTGAGGAGTTCGGCCACGACGTATTCGCCGACGTAGTTCTCCAGGAGTTCGCCATCGATGCGGACCTCACCGCAGCCTCCGCGGCCGTCCTTGTCCTTTGGGCGGCAGCGGTACCCGGGCGTCCCGGCGTTGGTGCGTGCCCCCTGAAGCGCCCAGGTGCACTTGCCGCACGTGCTGGCGCCATCCACCAGGAGGTAGTCGTAGGGCGGGGCCGCGTCACCCGTCTTACGGCTCTGATCCCGCTCTTGGAGGGCCTTGAACTCCTCCGGAGTGATGGCGCCCGGGTGGCCGGCATCGACGAGTTCACCATCGTCGTCATAGCGCAGTCCGGCAATCGCCGGGTTCCGGAAGAGGCGTCCGACCGACGCGTCCTTCCACTCTCCCCCGAGCGTGCCTCGGTAGCCCTCGCCGTTCGCCCAGACGGCGATGTCCGCGTTGGACTGGCCGCCCTGCAACGCTCGGCTCACCATCTGGCGAAGCGGGCCCACCTCGTCATCACGTAGCCGACGACGCGACGCGTCATCGAAACCGTAGAGCCGTGGCATGCGGTCGTCCGTTCTTCTCTGGTGCGCCCCCTAGCCGCCCGATCCTAGATCACAGCCCTGTGGAAAGGGCCGTGAGCTAGGGGAATCGATACGCCAAAGCTACGTGATCAGCCCGCGGGTGGCGTCACTTCGAGCACTCGCCACAGCGCGGCAGTAGGAACCTTCACCGTGCTGCCCATCGTGAGCGTCTGCACCGGGAAAGACCCTTCCTTGATCAACTTGTATGCCTTGTGCACACCGATACCCAGTGCCCGCGCAGCCGTTGTGACGTTCACCGTCGGCGGCAGTGCAAGCAGTTCCTCCAGGGTCATGGTGCTGACCCCGGGGTCCGTAGCTACAGAAGCGTTCTTCGTGGTCATTCCCGTTGTCGCGTTCTCCCCCGCGCCAACGTCACATAAGGATACGCCAACACTGGAGTGTTGGGGCAAGATAGGGCATCGGTTCGACAAGGACCGGCACAGAAGATCCACAACCGAAAGCCACGAAGGGGATGTTTGTGTTCGATCCCAGCTACTACCGGCGCTGCGCGTGCAAGGCGCCCGCCGTCGACGAGGACGGCGCTCCCATACTCAACGCCAACGGGCAGCCCAAGATGCGCATGCTTGACGCAAACTGCCCGAATCTCCCGCAGAAGGGGCACGGCACCTGGTACTTCTACTTCGAGTTGGAAGCCGGGGAGGGCGGCAAGCGTCGGCGCGTGCGGCGAGGGGGATTCGCCACGAAGAACGACGCGAAGGCGAAGGCGGAGGAGGTCTACCGCGACGTCATCGGAGGCGCTGACGTGCTCAGCGACGCCACCGTGGGCGAGGACCTGCATGGCTGGCTCAAGAGGAAGAGGGGCCTGGCCCGCACCACCCGGCACGGGTATGAGGAGCACATCACCCTCTACCTCGAACCGCACCTCGGGCACATCAAGCGGCGGGACCTCAAGCTGCGCCACGTCGAGGCGATGTACGACGCGATCGAGCGAGAGAACTCCGAGCGGCTGCTTCACCACGCCAAGGTGGTGGAGTTGGAGGAGGCACGCGACGCCGCCCACACGGCGTGGGTTCGCGCCGCAGGCAAGAAGGAGGAGCGCCGCGCCACGCGCCGGGCCTACCTGGCTGCCAACGCCGCTCTCCGCGAGGGACGCAAGGGCAAGCGGAAGATCACCAGCGCCGCGACGATGCACCGCATCAACGCCACCCTCAGCTCGTTCCTGGGCAGCGGTATCAAGCGCGGCGAGTACGCGACCAACTGGGCGGCCATGGTCGAGCTGCCGGCGGTCAGGCGCCCCAAGGCTCTGGTCTGGACACCCGAACGGGTCGAAGAGTGGAAGCGGACCGGCCAGAAGCCCAGCCCCGTCATGGTCTGGACCCCGGAGCAGACCGGCCAGTTCCTCGACTTCATCTCCGACGACCGACTCTGCGGCATGTGGCACGGGTTCATCTTCCGAGGCCCGCGACGCGGCGAGATGTGCGCGCTGCCCTGGACGGAGGTCAGCCTCTCCGGTTCGTGGTTCCGGATCTCCGCCCAGATCGTGGAGATCGCGTACCGGCAGTACGACGAAGCCCCGAAGCAGGACAGCGTCCGCACCGTCACCCTCGACTCCCAGACGCGCGGGAAGTGGGAGGAGTGGCAGGTCACCCAGGCCAAGGAGCGTGAGCAGTGGTCCGGCGAAGCCGCCTGGGTTGAGAGCAACCGGGTCTGGACGCACGAGAACGGCGAGCCCCTGCACCCCGACTGGATCAGCCGACGCTTCAACCGGCTCGTGGAGCTGTCAGGACTCCCGCCGATCCGCCTGCACGACACGCGGCACCTGTCGGCCACGCTCGCGCTTCTCGGCAAGGCCGACATCAAGGTGGTCCAGGAGCGGCTTGGCCACAGCTCCCGCCAGATCACCTCGGACACGTACACGAGCGTCCTGCCTCAGCTTCTGACCGCCGAGGCGGAGTCGACGAGCGCAGTCGTGCCCCGGTCCCCGCAGAAGAAGACCCCTCCGAGAGAGGAGCAGGACGAGCCCCAGAGCCAGCCCGAGGAGGGCGCCGACGAGGCTCCCGAGGCGGACGAGGATGGGCCGGACGAGGGATTGCGTCCCGCCGCGTGACCTGCGTCCTCAATTTGTCCTCACGATCATGAAACCATGATCGAGAAGGGCCGCCAAGATCCTGCCGTACTCGCTCCCGACCTGCTAAGACGCAGGTCAGAACGTTTCTCCTGAACCACTTAGTGGTGGGGCGGGTGGGACTCGAACCCACGGCCGACGGATTATGAGTCCGCTGCTCTAACCGGCTGAGCTACCGCCCCATAGCGGCGTGTCGCGTACACGTGTGCGCGCCGTGTGCCGCAGCATAGCCGGTCATACGATCTCCCGCCTCGCATGGTCGACTTCGCACGGCCTGCTTGACCTCGAGGACTGCACGGCGGACCGAGCGGTTCCTCCAGGCATGAAAAAGGACCCCCAAGGGGTCCTCGTTCAGCATGCTCCCCCGACTGGACTCGAACCAGTAACCTGCCGGTTAACAGCCGGCTGCTCTGCCAATTGAGCTACGGAGGACCGAGCTCCCCCGACTGGACTCGAACCAGTAACCTGCCGGTTAACAGCCGGCTGCTCTGCCAATTGAGCTACGGAGGAATGCCTCGTTCGCATCGAACGTGCCACCTCGGATGGTCGCCAGGGGGCGCGCGCTCGCTGCGACACATACATTAGCGCAAGCAGGGGGGTGCTCCGCCAATCGGTTCCCCCTGACACCGATGCCGCACCGCAGACCGACGCAAGGGAAGGGTGGCCGCCATGCGCTACCGGCTCACGTTCATCGCCGGACTCGCCCTGGGATACGTGCTCGGCACCAAGGCCGGCCGCGAGCGCTACGAGCAGCTGAGGAAGTCGGCGCGCCAGGTCGCGCAGAACCCGGCCGTCCGCAACACCGCGGAGAGCGCCGCCCAGCAGAGCCGCCGGTTCGCCGGCCGGGCCTACCACGCGGTCAGCGAGAAGGTCGGCGACCACATGCCCGACTCGGTCGCCGGGCGGGTCCGCTCCCTGCGCGAGCGCTCCGCGCACAACGGGGGCGGCGAGGACGACTGGGGCACCAGCAACACGTAGGGGGTGTCCGGCATGGCGAGCCGCGGCACCGCGCCCCGCGCGGCCACGCACGCGGGGCGCGGTGCCGGACAGTGGAGCGACCGGGCAGTGGAGCGACCGGAAGGCGGGCGCCGGAGCGGTGACCGACGCCCTCGGCCCGGGCAGGCGCCGCGCTACGGCAGAATCTTCGGCATGGGGATAGTCGCCGGGCTGGACAGTTCGCCCGATTTCACGCGCATCGTCGTCTGCGACACGGACACCGGGGCCGTACTCCGGCAGGGCTATGCCCCGCATCCGGTCGAGCCGCCGGTCGGCGGCGGCACGGGTCGGCCCAGCGACGTCGATCCGCAGGCCTGGCTGCTGTCCCTGGGCGAGGCCGCCGGTGGCGGGCTGCTGGAGGGCGTGCAGGCGATCGGCGTGTCCGCGCAGCAGAACGCGCTGGTGCCGCTGGACGCGCAGGGCGCCACCGTGCGCCCGGCGATGGTCGGCGGCGACAAGCGGGCGCAGGTCGCGGCGGCCGACCTGGTCGACGCGCTCGGTGGGCGCGAGGCATGGGCGCAGGCCGTGGGCTGCGTGCCGCAGGCCGGTCAGCCGGTGACGAAGCTGCGCTGGCTGGCGCGGGCCGAGCCGGAGGCCGCGCAGCGCACCGCTCTGCTGATGCAGGCCCACGACTGGCTGGTGTGGCAGCTGCTGGGACGGCCGGCGCGCCGGACCACCGACCGCGGCGGGGCCTCCGGCACCGGCTACTGGTCGGCGGCGACCGGCGCCTACCGGGCCGACCTGGTGGAGCTGGCGCTCGGGCACCAGGCGATGCTGCCGGACGTGATCGGACCGGCGGAGGCGGCCGGCACGACCCCGGAGGGGCTGCTGATCTCGGCCGGCACCGGCGAGACCATGGCCGCCGCCTTCGGGCTCGGCATCGGTCTGGGCGACGCGGTCGTCTCGCTCGGCGCGTCCGGCTCCGTGATGGCCGTCCATCCCGAGCCGCTGCTGGACAGTACCGGGATGATCACCTCCCTGGCCGACGCCACGGGCATGCACCTGCCCGTCGTCACCACCCTGAACGCCGTCCGCACCCTGCGAGGCACCGCCGAGCTGCTCGGGCTGACGGACCTGGAGTCCCTGTCCGACCTGGCGATGAAGTCGACGCCCGGGTCCCACGGGCTGGTGCTGCTGCCGTACCTGGAGGGCGAGCGGACGCCGAACCTGCCGCACACGGCGGGCACGCTGGCCGGGCTGCGGCGGGAGTCGATGAAGCCGGAGCACCTGGCGCGGGCCGCGTTCGAGGGCATGCTGTGCGGGCTCGGCGACGCGCTGGACGTGCTGCGCGGCCGGGGCGTGGAGGTGCGGCGGGTCTTCCTGCTGGGCGCGGCGGCGGAGCTGTCCGCGGTACAGGCGGCAGCGCCGGCGCTGTTCGGCGCGCAGGTCGTCGTACCGCAGCCCGCCGACTACGCCGCGATCGGCGCCGCCCGGCAGGCGGCATGGGCGCTCGGCGTGTCGCAGGGCACCCTCGACCCGCGCACCCCGCCGCCGTGGCAGGGCGCCGCCGCGCAGGTGCTGGACCCCGGCGAGGAGCTGGCGATGGGCCAGGCGGTACGGCAGCAGTTCGCCTCGGTGCGGGAGCAGACCCATCCGGGAGCGTTCCGGTCGTAGCACCGGCGTGCGGGCGGGGCCGCGGGCCGGCACCCGTACGGTCGTACCGCGCAGCCGTCGGCTTAATCGGTTGAGGTAACGCGGGGGGAGTGTCCGACGATAGGGGCCAAGGGCAACCGACCCGGCCCCTACCGCCGACTCCGAGAGACCAGCGTGCTCATACGACTTCTGCGGACCTATCTCAGGCCCTACAAGAAACCCATCGCCCTGCTGGTGCTGCTGCAGTTCCTGCAGACCTGCGCCACCCTCTACCTGCCCACGCTGAACGCCGACATCATCGACAACGGCGTCGTCAAGGGGGACACCGGCTACATCCTGTCCTACGGCGCCCTGATGGTCGGCATCTCGCTGACCCAGGTCGTGTGCAACATCGGTGCCGTGTACCTCGGCGCCCGGACCGCGTCGGCGCTCGGCCGGGACGTGCGCGGTGCCGTCTTCGACAAGGTCCAGTCGTTCTCCGCGCGTGAGGTCGGTCACTTCGGCGCGCCGTCGCTGATCACCCGGACGACCAACGACGTGCAGCAGGTGCAGATGCTGGCGCTGATGACGTTCACGCTGATGGTGTCGGCGCCCATCATGTGCGTCGGCGGCATCGTCATGGCGCTCGGCCTGGACGTGCCGCTGTCCGGGGTGCTGGTCGCCGTCGTCCCCGTGCTCGGCATCTGCGTGACGCTCATCGTGCGGCGGCTGCGTCCGCTGTTCCGTGCCATGCAGGTGCGCTTGGACACGGTGAACCGGGTGCTGCGCGAGCAGATCGGCGGCAACCGGGTGATCCGCGCCTTCGTGCGCGACGAGTACGAGCAGGAGCGTTTCCGTAAAGCCAACACCGACCTGACGGCGATGGCGCTGGGGACCGGGAACCTGCTCGCGCTGATGTTCCCCATCGTGATGACGGTGGTCAACCTGTCGTCGATCGCCGTGGTGTGGTTCGGCGCCCACCGCATCGACAGCGGCGGTATGCAGATCGGCGACCTGACCGCGTTCCTCGCCTATCTGATGCAGATCGTCATGTCCGTGATGATGGCCACCTTCATGTTCATGATGGTGCCGCGGGCGGAAGTGTGCGCCGAGCGCATCCAGGAGGTGCTGTCGACGGAGTCGAGCGTCGTGCCGCCGGTCGCACCCGTCACCGAGCTGCGCCGGCACGGCCACCTGGAGCTGCGGGACGCGGGTTTCCGCTACCCGGGTGCCGAGGAGCCGGTGCTGAAGGCGGTCGGGCTGGTGGCCCGCCCCGGAGAGGTGACCGCCGTCATCGGGTCGACCGGCAGCGGCAAGTCCACCCTGCTCGGGCTGGTGCCGCGGCTGTTCGACGCGACCGACGGCGAGGTCCTCGTCGACGGCGTGCCCGTCGACACCATCGACCCCCGGGTGCTCGCCCGCACGGTCGGGCTGGTGCCGCAGAAGCCGTACCTGTTCGCGGGGACGGTGGCCACCAACCTGCGCTACGGCAACCCGGACGCCACCGACGAGCAGCTGTGGCGCGCCCTGGAGGTGGCGCAGGCCAAGGACTTCGTGGAACGGCTGGACGCCGGACTCGACGCGCCGATCGCGCAGGGCGGCACCAATGTCTCCGGCGGTCAGCGGCAGCGGCTGGCCATCGCCCGCACACTGGTGCAGCGGCCGGAGATCTACCTGTTCGACGATTCCTTCTCCGCGCTCGACTACGCCACCGACGCCGCGCTGCGGGCCGCGCTCGCCGAGGAGACCGCCGAGGCGACGGTGGTGATCGTCGCCCAGCGGGTGGCGACCATCCGGGACGCCGACCGGATCGTCGTCCTGGACGAGGGCCGGGTCGTCGGCACGGGCCGGCACCACGAGCTGATGGCGGGCAACGAGACGTACCGGGAGATCGTGCTCTCCCAGCTGACGGAAGCGGAGGCTGCCTGATGGCGGGGCCGATGGGGCGGATGATGGTCGGGGGCGGCCCCGAGAACCGCTCGATGGATTTCAAGGCGTCGGGCACACGGCTCCTGGGCCGGTTCCGGCCGGAGCGGGTGACCCTGTTCACGCTGCTGGCCTGCGTGGTCGTCAGCGTGGGGCTCAACGTCGTCGGGCCGAAGATCCTCGGCCGGGCCACGGACCTGGTGTTCGCGGGCATCGTCGGGCGGCAGATGCCCGCGGGCGAGAGCAGGGACGAGGTACTGCGGGGCCTGCGGGAGAACGGCGACGACGGCATCGCCGACATGCTGAGCGGCACGGACTTCACCCCCGGACAGGGCATCGACTTCACCGCCGTCGGGCACGTCCTGCTGCTGGCGCTGAGCACGTTCCTCCTCGCCGGCGTGCTGATGGCGGTCGCGACGCGCCTGGTCAACCGGGCGGTGAACCGCACGATGTTCCGGATGCGCGAGGACGTGCAGGTGAAGCTGTCGCGGCTGCCGCTGTCGTACTTCGACAAGCGGCAGCGCGGCGAAGTGCTGTCGCGGGCGACGAACGACATCGACAACATCGGCCAGACGCTCCAGCAGTCGATGGGCCAGCTCATCAACTCGGTGCTGACGATCATCGGCGTGCTGGCGATGATGTTCTACGTGTCGTGGATCCTGGCGCTGGTCGCGCTGGTGACCGTGCCGCTGTCGTTCCTGGTCGCCACCCGGGTCGGCAAGCGGTCGCAGCCGCACTTCGTGCAGCAGTGGCGTTCGACGGGCACCCTGAACGCGCACATCGAGGAGATGTACACCGGGCACACCCTGGTGAAGGTGTTCGGCCGGCAGGAGGAGTCGGCGAAGCAGTTCGCCGAGCAGAACGACGCCCTGTACGAGGCCGGGTTCAAGGCGCAGTTCAACAGCGGCGTCATGCAGCCGCTGATGATGTTCGTGTCGAACCTCAACTACGTGCTGGTCGCGGTCGTCGGCGGGCTCCGGGTCGCGACCGGTGCGCTGTCCATCGGCGACGTCCAGGCCTTCATCCAGTACTCGCGGCAGTTCTCGATGCCGCTGACGCAGGTCGCGTCGATGGCGAACCTGGTGCAGTCCGGTGTCGCCTCGGCCGAGCGGATCTTCGAACTCCTGGACGCGGAGGAGCAGGAGGCGGATCCGGTGCCGGCGCAGCGGCCCGCGGAGTTGCTCGGGCGGGTGGAGCTGCAGCACGTGCAGTTCCGCTACGACCCCGACAAGCCGCTCATCGAGGACCTGTCGCTGAAGGCGGAGCCGGGCCACACGGTGGCGATCGTCGGCCCGACCGGCGCCGGCAAGACGACGCTGGTGAACCTCTTGATGCGGTTCTACGAGGTCTCCGGTGGGCGCATCACCCTCGACGGTGTCGACATCGCGACGATGTCCCGGGACGAACTGCGCGCCGGGATCGGCATGGTGCTCCAGGACACCTGGCTGTTCGGCGGCACCATCGCGGAGAACATCGCCTACGGCGCCTCGCGCGAGGTCACCCTCGGGGAGATCGAGGAGGCGGCGCGGGCGGCCCACGCCGACCGCTTCATCCGCACCCTGCCCGAGGGCTACGACACCGTCATCGACGACGAGGGCGCGGGCGTGAGCGCCGGCGAGAAGCAGCTCATCACGATCGCGCGGGCGTTCCTGTCCGACCCGGTGATCCTGGTGCTGGACGAGGCGACCAGTTCCGTCGACACCCGTACCGAGGTGCTGATCCAGAAGGCGATGGCGAAACTCGCGCACGGGCGCACCTCGTTCGTCATCGCGCACCGGCTCTCCACCATCCGGGACGCGGACACCATCCTCGTCATGGAGAACGGCTCCATCGTCGAACAGGGCGCGCACGCCGACCTGCTGGCGGCGGACGGGGCCTATGCGCGGCTGTACAAGGCGCAGTTCGCGCAGGCGGTGGCCGAGGTCGACTGAAGCGTTGGCCACAGCCCCGGGGTGTGCCGGGAGGGCCGCCGGACGGCGGCCCTCCGGTCAGTCGAGGTACCCCCGCAACTGGTCCGCGAAGGCATGGTCCCGGAGCTTGTTGAGGGTCTTGGACTCGATCTGCCGGATCCGTTCCCGGGTGACGCCGAAGATGCGCCCGATCTCCTCCAGGGTCCGGGGACGGCCGTCGACGAGGCCGTACCGCAGTTGGACGACCTTGCGCTCGCGTTCCCCGAGGGTGGAGAGCACTGCCTCCAGGTGCTCCCTGAGCAGCAGGAAGGCGGCGGACTCCACGGGTGAGGCGGCGTCCGCGTCCTCGATGAGGTCGCCGAGGGCGACGTCGTCCTCCTCCCCCACCGGGGCGTGCAGGGAGACCGGCTCCTGGGCGAGCCGCAGGACCTCGCCGACCCGCTCCGGCGGCAGGTCGAGCTGGGCGGCGACCTCCTCGGGGGTGGGCTCGTAGCCGCGTTCCTGCAGCATGCGGCGCTGGACCCGCACCACCCGGTTGATGAGCTCGACGACGTGGACGGGGACGCGGATGGTGCGGGCCTGGTCGGCCAGGGCCCGGGACATGGCCTGGCGGATCCACCAGGTGGCGTAGGTGGAGAACTTGTAGCCGCGCGCGTAGTCGAACTTCTCCACGGCCCTGATCAGGCCCAGGTTGCCCTCCTGCACGAGGTCGAGCATGGTCAGGCCGCGTCCGACGTACCGCTTGGCGACGGAGACCACGAGCCGCAGATTGGCCTCGATGAGGTGGCGCTTGGCCATCCGGCCCATGACGACGAGCCGATCCAGGTCGTGGGCGAGCCGGCTGTCGAGGTCGGGGGTGCTGCCGAGCTTCTCCTCCGCGAACAGGCCGGCCTCGACGCGGCGGGCGAGGTCGACCTCCTCGGCCGCGGTGAGCAGCGGGATGCGCCCGATCTCCCGCAGGTACTGGCGGAACAGGTCCGCGGACGGCCCGCTGCTCTCGGCGGCACGGGCGGGCGGCGGCTCGACGGGCTCGGGGGTGTCGGCGGCCTCCAGTGCCTCCGCTGGGGGATCGGCGGGCTCCGCGGTCTCGGGACGGAGCACGACGCGGGGCTGCGGGGCCACCGCGAGGAGTGTGTCCGACTCGGCGTCAGGCTCCGTTCCGCCGGTGCCGCCGACGGCACTGACGGGGGTCTGGCCGAGGGTCTGGGTCTGCACGGGGGCGACCTCCAGGATGATCGCTGCTGAGGGGCTCGGCAGCGGTACTTCGGGGGCGGAATCGGCGGCCTCGCCGCTGTCCGTCCCGTAGGCGATGGGCGGAACCGCGGGGGTGTGCGACCCGTGGGGGACGGATCGGCCGCGCTCCGGGGACTCAGGCACCGGAACCCAGTGTGGGGTACGACACAACGAAGCCACGAGGGGCGTGCGGTGACTTTTTGAGTCCGGTCGGTGACCGCACGGTGACCGGTGGGACCGATGTCCGGATGGTCGGGACGGCTCCGCCGCGGGTCGGGAACGGCTCATGTCCGCGTCGGGGTGTACCCGAACGCCCCTGTCCGCGCCGCGGGCTCCCGGACCGCTCCCGCCCGCGCCCCGCGGTCTGCGGAACCGCTCCCGTCCGCCTCACGGTATGCCTGACGCCCTGTCCCGCCGGGGCCCGGACCGCTTCCGTCCGCGTCACGGCTGCCCAGGGGCCCGTCCGTGCCGCGGGGCGCCGGACCGCCCCCGTCCCCGCCCCGGCATCAGCGGCGGCGGCATCGGCGGCGGCGGATCACTCCATGCGCAGGTTCCACCGGTCGGCGCGGCCGGTGAGCAGGACACGGCCCAGCGGCGGGACGTCGATGCGCCAGAAGGCCTGCGGGGGCGCGGTCAGGGCGTGCAGGACGGCGGCGCGGGCGACGGAGGCGTCCGCGACGGCGAGGACGCGGCCGGTGTCGTCCGGGAGCCGGTCGAGCCAGTGGGACACACGCCGGCACAGGTCGAGGACGCTCTCGCCGCCGTGCGGGGCCGCCGCGGGGTCGGTGGTCCAGGCGGCGACCGCGGCCGGTTCGGCGGCGGCCAGTTCGTCGAGAGTACGGCCCCGCCACGAGCCGAGGTCCAGGTCGCTCAGCGCGGTCTCGGTCACGGCGTCGAGGCCGAGGGCCTCGGCGGTCTCGCGGCAGCGCCGGGACGGGGCACTGAGGTGACGGCCCGCCGCGGGCAGACCGGGAGCCGCGGCCCGGGCCGCACGCCGACCGGCCTCGTCCAGCGGGCCGTCGGCGTCGATGCGGGCCTGGCGCAGGGCCGGTCCGGGGGCGGGGGCGAGCAGGGTGAGCCGAACTGTCATGGCCTGGAGGCTAGTGCCGCAACAGGCCGCGGCCTTGGTTGCCCGGGCCGGGACGGTGGTGGTGAGCCCCCTGCGACGTCACGACGGCGCGGCCGGCCCCGGGGTGTTCGGGACCCGGTTCCCGCACGAAGGTGGCGAAGGCCATCTTTCCCGGTGGGAGGCGGGGCCGGTACCGTCTGCAGGGACAGGACGACGGTGCGTCTGGAAGTCCGGTGCAAATCCGGCACGGTCGCGCCACTGTGTGCCGAGCAACTCCCCTCGTTCGACGGGTGCTGTCGGTGAGTCAGACCCTCGCGCCGTCGTCGCGTGCTCCACCGACACGGGACGCGTGTTCCCGAAGGAGGCCCGCCATGGCGCAGTCCGCCGTTGCCCCCGCTCCGCTCACCCCTTCCACCGCGGCCACCCCGGCCAAGCTGCCGATCCGCACCGTCCTGCCCTGGGCGGCGTTCTTCGGCCTGCTGATGCTGGTCCTGCTGTACTTCGTCGGCGCCGAGCAGGGCGCCACCTCGCTGCTGTCCGGTGCGGGCGTGCACGAGTGGGTCCACGACGGCCGGCACCTGCTCGGCTTCCCCTGCCACTGAACAGGGCGTGGGAACCACCGTCATGAACTCCGTCACCGTCCGAACGCTGCTGGTCCGCGGCATGCTCGCGGGCCTGGCCGCGGGGCTGCTGGCCTTCGGTCTCGCCTACCTGGTGGGTGAGCCGGGCCTCAACGCGGGCATCGCCTACGAGGATGCCCACGCCCATGCCGGCCACGACCACGAGCACGAGGTGGAACTGGTCGGCCGGGCCGTGCAGTCCACCGCGGGCCTGGCCACCGCGGTGCTCGTCTTCGGCACCGCCGTGGGCGGCATCGCCGCACTGGCGTTCTGCTTCGCCCTCGGCCGTATCGGCCGTATCGGCCCGCGGGCCACCGCCGCCTTGGTGGCCGGGGGCGCCTTCGTCACCGTCTACCTGGTGCCGTTCCTGAAGTACCCGGGCAACCCGCCGGGGGCCAACGAAGGGGACACCATCGGCCAACGCACCACGCTGTACCTCCTGATGACCGCTCTGACCGTGCTGGTCGGCCTGGCCGCGGTGATCCTCGGCCGCCGTCTGGCCGGGCGGTTCGGCAACTGGAACGCGGGCCTGGCCGCGGGAGCCGCGTTCGTCGCCGTCATGGCGGTGGCCGCGGTGTTCCTGCCGGCGGTGAACGAGACGCCGGAGGACTTCCCGGCCGGCGTGCTGTGGCAGTTCCGTCTCGCCTCCATCGGCATCCAGGCGCTGCTGTGGAGCTCCTTCGGGGTGATCTTCGGCTTCCTCGCCGAACGCGTCCTGGCCCCGCGTGCCGCCCGCCCGGGCCGGAGCGCGGCGTCGGAAGCGCCCACCACCGTCTGATCCGTGCGAGACAGAGGGGCCCGTGCCGGGGGCGCGACCGGCACGGGCCCCTCTGCCGTGCGGCGCCGCACGGGCGGCGGGGACGTCACAGGGCGGCGGCCCCGTGCTCCCTCAGCGCCTGGTCGTACTGCTGGAGGACCCACAGCTCGTTCTGCACGGCGGCGAGTCGGGCGGGGTCGCCGGCGGCGGTGAGGCGGGTCAGCTGGGACTGGACGTCGCGGATGCGGCGCTCGACGGCGCGGCGGCGGACCTGGACCAGGACCGTGCCCGCGTACACCTCGTCGACGGTGCGGCGCAGGATCGGCTCGACGGCCAGCTCCGTGACCATCGCCCGGACGGTGTCGTCGGGGGCGGCCTCACGGACGCGGACCAGGTACTCCTGCGGGTCCTGCAGGCCGTACTCGGCGCCGAGCGCGTCCTGGACCGCCTGGCGGACGGCGGCATAGGGCGGCGCGGTGAACTCGTCCACGCCGTACGCGTCGAACGCCGGGGAGACCAGTTCGGGGCGCTGGAGGGCGAGTTTGAGCAGTTCGCGTTCGGTGGCGTAGACCGGGTTGCGCAGGGTCAGGGCCGGGCCGGAGGGAGCGGAGCCGGCGGGCGCGGCCCACTGCTGCGAGGGCGCCTGGGGAGACTGCTGGGGGCCGCCCGCGCCGCGGCCGCCGCGCTCGCGGGCCCAGCGGGCCAGCTGGGCGACCCGCTTGACCACGAACTGGGTGTCGAGGATGCCGAGCATGCCCGCGAGCTGCACGGCGACCTCGTGCTGGGCTCCGCTGTTCTTGATGCGGGCGACGACCGGGGCCGCCTCGTCCAGGGCCGCCGCGCGGCCGGCCGGGGTGTCGAGGTCGTAGCGGCCGACGATCTGGCGGAGGGCGAACTCGAAGAGCGGGGTGCGCGGCTCGACCAGGTCGGCGACCGCCTCGTCGCCCTTGGCCAGGCGCAGCTCGCACGGGTCCATGCCGTCGGGTGCGACGGCGATGTACGTCTCGGCGGCGAACTTCTGGTCGTCCTCGAAGGCGCGCAGGGCAGCCTTCTGGCCGGCCGCGTCGCCGTCGAAGGTGAAGATCACCCGGGCGGAGCCGTTGTCCATCAGCAGGCGGCGCAGGATCTTGATGTGGTCGCCGCCGAAGGCGGTGCCGCAGGTGGCGATGGCGGTGGGGACGCCCGCCAGATGGCAGGCCATGACGTCGGTGTAGCCCTCGACGACGACGGCCCGGCTGGACTTGGCGATCTCCTTCTTCGCCAGGTCGATGCCGTACAGCACCTGTGACTTGCGGTAGAGGGCCGTCTCGGGGGTGTTGAGGTACTTGGGGCCGGTGTCCGCCTCGTACAGCTTGCGCGCACCGAAGCCGACGACGTCGCCGCCGATGTCGCGGATCGGCCACATCAGCCGGCCGCGGAAGCGGTCGATGGGGCCGCGGCGGCCCTCCTGGGACAGGCCGGACAGCACCAGTTCCTTGTCGGAGAAGCCCTTGCCTCGCAGATAGCGGGTGAGGTGGTCCCAGCCCTGCGGGCTGTAGCCGACGCCGAAGTGGACGGCGGCGGCCTGGTCGAAGCCGCGCTCGGCGAGGAACACCCGGCCGGTCTCGGCCTCGGCGCTGCCGGCGAGCTGCTCCGCGTACCACTCTGCGGCGATCTTGTGGGCCTCGACCAGGCGGATCCGCTCACCGCGCTGGTGGGAGGGGTTGTAGCCGCCCTCCTCGTAGCGCAGGGTGATGCCGGCCTGCGCGGCCAGCCGCTCGACCGACTCGGAGAAGGAGAGGTGGTCGATCTTCATCACGAACGTGATGGTGTCGCCGCCCTCCTGGCAGCCGAAGCAGTGGAAGAGGCCCTTGGCGGGGCTGACCTGGAAGGACGGCGACTTCTCGTCGTGGAACGGGCACAGGCCCTTGAGGTTGCCCCCGCCGGCGTTGCGCAGCTGGAGGTACTCGGACACCACGGCGTCGATCGGGACCGCGTCCCGTACCGCCTTCACGTCCTCGTCGTTGATCCGTCCTGCCACGCGTGAATTCTACGGGGACGTACCGACAGCTCCGGGGCGCGCTCGCCGTGCCCGCGGGCGCGGTGGACCGGGCACCCCGCCGCCCACGGCCCACGCCGCCGCGGCGAGCGCGCCCGGGGCGCCCGAAGCGCTCCGCCGGAGGTGCCGGGGCCGACGTCCGTCGGCCGCGGCACCGTCGTGGCCGGTCGCGCGGTTCCCCGTGCCCCGTCGGGGCGCTGCCGGACCCCGGCGGACTTCGCCCGACCTGCTCAGGCGCCCAGGCTCTGGAGCGGCACGTGCGGATCGGCGAGGGCCTCGGTGTCCACCTGCGCGCCGGTCCGGATGAGCCGCTGGATCTGCTCTGTGACGTCCCACACGTTCACGTTCATCCCGGCGAGCACCCTGTGGTCCTTCATCCAGAACGCGATGAACTCGCGCTTGTGGGCGTCGCCGCGGACGACGACCTCGTCGTACGCCCCCGGGGGCGCCCATCCGCTGTACTCCATGCCGAGGTCGTACTGGTCGGAGAAGAAGTAGGGCACGCGGTCGTAGGTGAGGTCCCGGCCGAGCATCGCCCGTGCGGCGGCCGGACCGCCGTTGAGCGCGTTGGCCCAGTGCTCCACCCGCAGACGGGCGCCGAAGAGGGCGTGCGGGAAGGAGGCCACGTCGCCGGCCGCGTAGATGTCGGGGTCGGAGGTGCGCAGCTGCTCGTCGACCAGGACACCGCCGCCGTGCTCCCGGCGGGCGATCTCCAGGCCCGCCGCCTCGGCCAGCCCGGTGCGCGGAGCCGCGCCGATCGCGGCGAGGACGTCGTGGGCGAGGTGCTCCTCGCCGTCGTCGGTGCGGGCGGCCAGCACCATGCCGTCCTGGCCGACGATCTCCGTGAGCCGGGCGCCGAAGTGGAAGCGGACGCCGTGCTCGCGGTGCAGCTCGCCGAAGAGCTCGCCGAGCTCGGGGCCGAGGACGCCGTGCAGGGGGGTCGGCTCCGGCTCGACGACGGTGACCTCGGCGCCGTACTCGCGGGCCGCCGCCGCGACCTCCAGGCCGATCCAGCCGGCGCCCGCGATGACGATGTGCCCGTTGTCACGGCCGAGCGCGGCCAGCACGCCCTTGAGGCGTTCGGCGTGGGCGAGGCGGCGCAGATGGTGCACGCCGGCCAGGTCGGTGCCGGGGATGTCGAGCCGGCGCGGCTCGGCGCCCGTGGCGAGCAGCAGCTTGTCGTACCGCACGACCGTGCCGTCCTCGCCGAAGCGGACCGTCCTCGCGGCGCGGTCGACGGCGTCGACGGTCTGGCCGAGGTGCAGCTCGATGTCGTTCTGCGCGTACCAGGCGGGCTGGTGCACGAAGACGCTGTCGCGTTCCTCCTTGCCGAGCAGGTAACCCTTGGACAGCGGGGGCCGCTCGTAGGGGTGGTCGCGTTCGTCGCAGATCAGTATCACGCGGCCCGTGAAGCCCTCGGCCCGGAGCGTCTCGGCTGCCTTCGCGCCGGCGAGGCCGCCTCCGACGATGACGAATGTCTGATCCGCGTCGACCACTTGATGCCTCCTCGTAAGGGTGCCGCCACATGGGAGCGTCCCGCACGGAGCGTGAAGGGGGAAGAGGGAGTGGCCCGGACGGGCCACTCAGGGTCACGTCCGGGCTCGCTCGTCGCGTTCGTTTCACGGCACACGTGCCGTTCAGTGTCTCCCCTGCCTCGTCAGTCGGTCGTGAAGCGAGCGCGCCGACGTGTCGGTGAGCGAGGCGATCTGATCGACGATCACTCGTTTGCGCGCGCGATCGTCGCCCGCTTGTTCGAACAGAGTGCGGAACTGGGGGTCGAGGCCGTCGGGCGCGCGGGCGGTGAGCGCCTCGGCCAGTTCGGCGACGACGACGCGCTGGTCGGCGCGGACCCGCTCCTGCTCGGCACGCTGCATCACGTACCGGTCGGCGACGGCCTTGAGGACCGCGCACTCCAGGCGGGTCTCGTGCGGTACGACGAGTTCGGCGGCGTACCGGGTGAGCCGCCCGTGGCCGGCTCCGCCGCCCGCGCCGCCCGGCCGGGGTCCCCACGCCGCACGGGTGGCGCCCTCGGCGGCCAGGCAGAACCGGCCGATGAGCTGGCTGGTGGCGTCCTTCAGGCGGGCCTGGGCGACGGCGGTGCCGTCGTAGCCGTGCGGCCACCACTGCTGGTCCTGGAGGCGGTCGAGGGCGGCGGCCAGTTCGGCGGGGTCGGTGCCGGCGGGGACGTACCGTCCGACGGCGACGGCGAAGATCTCCTGCCGTTCGGGCTCGGCGTGCAGGCAGTCGGGGTCGATGTGACCGGCGTGCAGGCCGTCCTCCACGTCGTGCACCGAGTACGCCACGTCGTCGGACCAGTCCATGACCTGCGCCTCGAAGCACGCGCGGGTGCCGGGGGCCTCCTTGCGGACCCAGTCGAAGACGGGGCGGTCGTCCTCGTAGACGCCGAACTTCCGGGACGCCGGGTCGGTGGGGTGACCGCCGCGCGGCCAGGGGTACTTGGTCGCCGCGTCGAGGGCGGCGCGGGTGAGGTTGAGGCCGACGGAGCCCTCGGAGGTGAAGCGCTTGGGCTCGATGCGGGTCAGCAGCCGCAGCGACTGGGCGTTGCCCTCGAAGCCGCCGCAGTCGTGGGCGAACTCGTTCAGCGCGGACTCGCCGTTGTGGCCGAACGGGGGGTGGCCGAGGTCGTGGGAGAGGCAGGCCGCCTCCACCAGGTCCGCGTCGCAGCCGAGCGCCGCGCCCAGCTCGCGGCCGACCTGGGCGCACTCCAGGGAGTGCGTGAGGCGGGTGCGGGGGCTGGCGTCCCACGCCTGGTTCACGGTGCCGGGGGTGACCACCTGGGTCTTGCCGGCGAGGCGGCGCAGTGCCGCACTGTGCAGGATGCGGGCGCGGTCGCGCTGGAAGGCGGTGCGGCCGGGGCGTTTGTCGGGCTCGGGGGCCCAGCGCTCGACCGACGCCGGGTCGTAGCCGGGGAGGGGTTCGGTGCCTGCCATGCCTCGACAGTAGGCGTCCCGAGTGACAGACGTGCCCCTCCGCGTCGGGCGGGTCCTGCCACCGGCCGGGTGCGCCTCGGGGCAGGTCCGGCCCCGGAAGCGGTCCGCGGGGGTGCGTGCGGTCCCGGGGGCGGTCCCTTCTCCGGGCGGCTGCGGCCCCTGGGCCCGGTCTTCGGGGGCCCGGTCGTCGGGGCCCGGCCCTCGGGGCGGGGGCGATCGGCGGGCGCGGCTTTCGAGGCGAGGTGATCGGCGGGTGCGGTCCTCGGGCGGCGTGATCGGCGGGTGCGCCCCCGAGGCGGGCGGCCTTCAGGGGGCGCGCGGGGGCGGTGGTGGGCGGACGCGGTGGTCGAGCGGGTGCGGTGCGGCCCTCGGGCCTGCCCGGTCACGGCGCGGCGCGGCGACGGGCGGGCCCGGTCCGCGGTCCGGAGCGGGCACGGGCGGGTCGGGGCCGCCGGGCGGGCGGGGCGGTCGGCTTGCGGCGCGCCTCACGCGGCGTTGCTGGCACCGCCCGCCGCGAGGGCCTGGTCGTAGCGGTGCAGTACCAGGCGGGCCATCGCCGGGTGGGCGCCCAGGGGGGCCGAGGCGATCCAGGGGGCCTTCGCGGCGCTCTCGGTCGCGAACCGGCCGGGGGCCGTGAAGTACGAGGCCACGGCGATGCGGTGGCGGCCTCGCGCGGACAGCGACCGTACGGCCGCCTCGACGGTCGGCGTCGCGGCGGAGGCGTAGGCGGGGACGACGGGCACGCCGAGGCGTTCGGCGAGGAGCTGCGCGCTGCGGCGGGTGTCGGCGGCGGAGTCGGGGGCGCGTGAGCCTGCGGCGGCCAGGACGACGGCGGCGGCGGCGCGCTCGGCCTCGGTGCGGGGCGCCTGCCAGCCCGCCTCGCCGAGCCGGGCGTACAGGGTCTCCACGAGCAGCGGGTGAGGGCCGAGGGGGGCCGCCACGTACGCGTGGCCGCCGGCCTCGGCGGCCGTCGCGGGAATGTCCTGCTTGACGTGGTGGCCGCGGCCGAGGAGCAGCGGCACCAGGACGGCAGGGGTGTCGCCCAGCTCGGCGAGGGTGTCGGGCAGCAACGGGGCGTTCAGCTCGATGTGGCCGAGGCGCACCGGCAGGGAGGGGCGCCGTTCGCGCACCAGCTCCAGCAGGGACCGCACGGTGCTCAGGGCGCGCGGATCGCGGCTGCCGTGGGCGACGAGGACGAGCGCGGGCGGGCCGGGACGCCGCCTGCCGTCGAGGGAGACCAGGCTGAGCTGGCCGGCGAGCTGGGAGCTGATCCGGTTCATCAGGTGCGCCGTACTGTCGAGGTGGACGCCGGGCTGGCCGCCCGGACGCGGGGATTGCTCGTCGCGAGGAGCGTTCGACGCCGTCATGGAAGGATCCTGCCGGTGCGACGTTGCGCGCCCGTTGCGCGGCGGTGACGGGTGTTTTCCGGGGCTTCACCGCGTACCCCCGGCGGGCGTGAGCGAACCGGATCCTCGCGGGCGGCGTCCTGCGAGGGCGAACGGAAGGACCGCGATGGAGTTCCGCCGACCGCGTCTGCCGCGCACCCGTGCCGGACGGCGCCGGCTGGTGCAGGCCGTGATGGGCGGGTGCGTGCTGGCGTTGCTGCCCGCGACGTGGCTGCATGCCGCCACGGCCGACCGGCTGCGCACCGCCGCGGACGTGCCGCACACCGAGGTGGCCGTCGTGTTCGGCGCGGGGCTGTGGGACGGCGAGCCGTCGCCGTATCTCGCGCACCGGCTGGACGCGGCGGCCGAGCTGTACCGGGCGGGCCGCATCGAGGTCGTCCTCGTCACCGGCGACAACAGCCGCGAGGACTACGACGAGCCGGACGCGATGCGCGCGTACCTGACCCGGCACGGTGTGCCGGACCGGCGGATCGTGAGCGACTACGCGGGCTTCGACACCTGGGACTCCTGCGTGCGGGCGAAGAAGGTCTTCGGCGTGGACCGGGCCGTCCTGATCAGCCAGGGCTTCCACATCCGGCGGGCGGTGGCGCTGTGCGAGGCGGCGGGCGTGACGTCCTACGGCGTCGGGGTGGCCGAGCCGCACGACGTCACCTGGTACTACGGCGGCACGCGAGAGGTGTTCGCGGCGGGCAAGGCGGCACTGGAGGCGGCTTTCGAGCCGGATCCGCGTTTCCTCGGGCCGAAGGAGCCGGGGGTGGCGCGGGCACTGGCCGCGGACCGGTGACGGCCCTCCGGCCCCGGGTGCGGTGCCGGGCGCCCGGCGTCCCGCGGTCCCGCCCTTCCGTGCGGCCCCGCCCTTCCGTGCGGCGCCGCACGACCGGAAGCCTTGACGCCGCCACGTCGGCCGTTTCACCGTGCCGCCGCGATGGCTGTTTCCCCGCGCCACCCGGCCTGTGGGAGGAGTCGCCGATTTTTCTTGATCGTCCGTGCATGCCCCTGCGCCTCGCGCCGTCGCCCGGGCGGGTCCTCACGCCGCTCGGGCGGGCGCGGGGAGGTCAGTGTCCCGGCCGCGTAACAGGCGCCGTCGTGGCACGTAACACGGCAGAAGCACGCTGAATGGCATGCAGAACACCGCGACGCCCACGCACTGCCCGTACTGCGCGCTGCAGTGCGGCATGAACCTGACGCCGGCCCCCGACGGCCCCGCCGGGGCGGTCGCGCTGACGGAGCGCGCGGACTTCCCCGTGAACCGGGGAGCGCTGTGCGGCAAGGGCCGTACGGCGCCGCAGGTGCTCTCGTCCCGGGTGCGGCTGACCTCCCCGCTGGTGCGCTCCGAGGGGCGCCTGGTGCCCGCGACCTGGGACGAGGCAATGG
This sequence comes from Streptomyces actuosus, assembly GCF_016921115.1. Lineage (GTDB taxonomy): Bacteria > Actinomycetota > Actinomycetes > Streptomycetales > Streptomycetaceae > Streptomyces > Streptomyces actuosus_A. The sequence continues at coordinate 25,494 of NZ_JAFFZS010000047.1, read as the reverse complement.
ATCGGATCTCCGGGGCGCTGGGCTCGGTGCGCGCCGAGCACGGCGCGGACGCGCTGGGCGTGTTCGGCGGCGGCGGGCTGACCAACGAGAAGGCGTACGCGCTCGGCAAGTTCGCCCGGATCGTGCTCGGCACCTCGCAGATCGACTACAACGGCCGCTTCTGCATGTCGTCGGCCGCGGCGGCCGGCATCAAGGCGTTCGGCGTGGACCGCGGGCTGCCGTTCCCGCTGGAGGACATCCCGAGGACGGGCTGCGTCGTCCTGGTCGGGTCGAACCCGGCCGAGACGATGCCGCCGGCGCTGCGCTACTTCACCGAGCTGCGTGAGAACGGCGGCACGCTGATCGTGGTGGACCCGCGCCGCACGAGGACCGCCGAGCAGGCCGACCTGCACCTGGCGCCGCGGCCCGGTACCGACCTCGCCCTCGCGCTGGGCCTGCTGCACCTGGTGGTGGCCGAGGGACGGGTCGACGAGGAGTACGTCCGGGAGCGCACCGCCGGCTGGGAGGAGGCGCGGGCCGCGGCGATGGCGCACTGGCCGGAGTACGTGGAGCGGATCACGGGCGTGTCCGTTCCGGAACTGCGGGAGGCGGTGCGCATGTTCTGCGCGCCGGATACGGCGATGGTGCTGACCGCGCGCGGCCCCGAGCAGCAGTCGAAGGGCACCGACACGGTCGGTGCGTGGATCAACCTGTGCCTGGCCACGGGGCGGGCCGGCCGGCCCCTGTCGGGCTACGGCTGCCTGACGGGGCAGGGCAACGGGCAGGGCGGGCGCGAGCACGGCCAGAAGGCCGACCAGCTTCCCGGGTACCGCAAGCTGGACGACCCCGCGGCTCGGCGGCACGTGGCGGAGGTGTGGGGCGTGGACCCGGACTCGCTGCCCGGCCCGGGCCGCAGCGCCTACGAACTCCTGGACGCGCTGGGCCGGGACGTGAAGGCGCTGCTGCTGATGGGATCGAACCCGGTGGTGTCGGCGCCGCGTGCCGCGCACGTGGAGGAGCGGCTCAGGTCACTGGACTTCCTGGCGGTGGCGGACGTCGTGCTGTCGGAGACGGCGGCTCTCGCCGACGTGGTGCTGCCGGTGACGCAGTGGGCCGAGGAGACGGGGACGACGACGAACCTGGAGGGCAGGGTGCTGCTGCGCCGGCAGGCGATCACGCCGCCGGAGGGCGTCCGCAGCGATCTGCAGGTCCTGCACGAGCTGGCCGCCCGGCTCGGTGCACGGGAGGGGCTGGAGAAGAAGTTCCCCACGGACCCCGAGGAGGTCTTCGAGGAGCTGCGGCGGGCGAGCGCCGGCGGGGTCGCGGACTACTCCGGGATCACCTACCGGCGGCTGGTGGAGGAGAACGGCGTGTTCTGGCCGTGCCCGGCACCGGAGCGGGCCCCGGGAGCGGACGGGGGCGCCGCGGACGCGGCGGGCGACGCCGACGACGGCGAGGACGCCGCGCTGGACGCGGCGCTGCCCGACGACGACCCGGCCCGGGAGCTGCCCGATCCGCACCCGGGCACGCCCCGCCTCTTCCTCGACCGCTTCGCGACGCCCGACGGCCGGGCCCGGTTCGTCCCCGTCGCGCACCGCCCGTCGGCCGAGGAGCCGGACGACGACTACCCGGTGCTGCTGACGACGGGACGGGTGGTCTCGCAGTACCAGTCCGGCGCCCAGACGCGCCGGGTGGCGGAGCTGAACAGGGCCGCGCCGGGCCCCTTCGTCGAGCTCCACCCGAGGCTGGCGGCCCGGCTGGGCGCGGCCGAGGGGGACCTGCTGGCCGTGGAGTCCCGCCGCGGCCGCGCGGTGGCGCCGGCCCGCATCACCACCGCCATCCGCCCCGACACGGTGTTCATGCCGTTCCACTGGCCGGGCGAGGGCCGCGCCAACATTCTCACCAACCCGGCGCTGGATCCGACGTCGCGGATGCCGGAGTTCAAGGTGTGCGCGGTGCGGGTGGAGACGGTGACGGGGTAGGTACTCCCGTGCGGTCGTGATCCGGCCAGGCGTCGAGGTAGTGGTGATCCCCGTCCGGGAGGCCGATCACCAGGCCGCCGTTGTGGACCCTCCACTCGCTCGTGGCGGCGCCATCGTGGCTGACCAGGAAGAGCCCCCGGGGCCTGTCGTCGTAGTCGTCATCCTGGTAGGAGGCCGGGATCCGGGCGATCTGTCGCAACCTCTCCTCGAACCAGCCGAGGGAAACCGCGCGGATGCCGCCCCCGTGGAAGACCCACCTGACGTCGTTGTACCGCCGAGCGGGGAAGGCCCGGCCCCCGCTGTAGGTGCGCTCCGGATCGTCGGCTTCCACGATCTTCCTGATCTGGGCCGACTGTCCGTCGTCACACTGCAGCCGGCCCCGAACCGAGACCGTGGTTCCCACGGCGGACGCTCCTCATGCGGTGGCGCGCTGCCCTGGCGCACGGTGGCCAGGCGCTTGCACGCCAGCGGCGACCTGCTCCGTCGTGCAAAAGGACTGACCGGTGGATCAGCCGGCTCGGTGGCGCGAGGTGCCCTGCCGCCCCCTGGCCGGTCCCTCGGCCCGGCCCTCGTGTCCGAGCGCCCCACGCCCCTCTCGCCGAGCCTCTCGTCCGGCCGCCGCCCCCTTGCTCCAGGCCGCTCCTCAGGCGTCGTCGGGGCCCCTCCGGCCGCTCCGGGGGCCCTCCTTCCCCGGGGCTTCCCGATGGGCGCGGCAGGTCAGGAGCGGGTGAGCCAGTCGCCGCCCTCGATCGGTCTGCCGCGGGCCCGCAGCCGGGCGGCGACGGTCGGGGCCGCGAGGTAGACCCAGGCCCGTACGGACGTCCCGTCGGCATCCCGGACGACGTGCCGCTCGACGCGTTCGTAGAGGCTGCGGAGCGGATCGCCGGGCCGGAACTCCTCCAACCGGTCGAGTTTGGTGAGCAGTTCGCCGTAGTCCTCCGGCTCGGCGGTGACGAGTTCCCCGGTGACGACGCCGCCCGGGTCCTCGACGGCGTAGGGGTAGCCGGGCCCGTCGTACAGGACCGCGCCGGGCAGGCGTCCCGGCTCCTCGCGGCGGGTGCGGCCGCTCAGGAGGGTGGCGTGGTGGGGCTCGCCGGGGCGCAGGGTGCCGTAGACGAAGAACGGGAGCTGCGGGGGCTGCGGGGGTCTCGGGAGGCTCACAGAAACGATTCTCTCCCCCCGCACACCTCCCCAAGGGCGGTATGGACATGACATGTCATGGCCATTTAAATCTGAGGGAACATCAGTGCCACCCCCACGCGTCCACCCCAGGGCGCCTCCCCCGAGGAGACCGATGAGTCGGTTACGGCAGCACGTCCCCGCTCTCCGCAAGGACCGCGCGTCTCGCACATCCGGCGCCTCCCGCACGTCCCGCCGCCTCGCCACCGCCGGCGTCGCCACCACCGCCGCCGTCCTGATGGCCGCCGCCCTCTCCCCCACCGCCGGCGCGGCCGACCGGCCGACCGGAGCGTCCGCGGTCGAGCACGCGACGGACGCCCTCAAGGACCGGGCCGCCGCGCTGGGCCTGACCTCGGCGCAGGGCACGGCCGTCCGCGACGTGATCGTCGACCGGGACGGCAGCCAGCACGTCCGCTACGACCGCACCTACCACGGACTACCCGTGCTGGGCGGCGACTTCGTGCTGCATCTGGCCCCCGACGGCGCCTACCGCAGCGCCTCCCGCGCCACCCGGAGCACCCTGTCCCTGCCGAGCGTGACGCCGAAGGTCTCCGCCCCGAAGGCCGCCGGCATCGCCACCCAGGCACTGCGCGCGGTGAACCTCGGCCAGAGCCTGAAGAAGCTGCAGGCCAAGCCCCGACTGGTCGTCGACGCCCTGCACGGCGCTCCGAAGCTGGCCTGGCGCACCGACGCCGTCGCGCAGGACACGCAGGGCAACCCGGTCGCCAGGACGGTCCTGACCGACGCCACCACCGGCGCCCAGATCGACGCCTGGGACAGCATCGAGACGGCCACGGGCGACGGTTCGTCCCTGTACAGCGGGACGGTTCCGCTGGAGACGACCGCGTCGGGCTCGACGTACCAGCTCAAGGACCCGACGCGCGGCAACACCTACACCGGCGACGCGGCCAACAAGACGGACCTGTGCATCTTCGGCATCTGCTTCGTCCGCGCCCCCTCGACGGTCTTCACGGACACCGACAACCACTGGGGCACGGGGGCCACCGCGGACCGGGCCTCCGCGGCCGTCGACGCCCAGTACGGCACCGACGAGACCTGGGACTACTACAAGAACGTCCACGGCCGCAACGGCATCGCCGGCGACGGCAAGGGCTCGTACAACCGCGTCCACTACGGCAAGAACTACAACAACGCGTTCTGGGACGACAGCTGCTTCTGCATGACCTACGGCGACGGCGACGGCTCGACCTTCGGGCCGCTGGTGGCGCTGGACGTGGCGGGTCACGAGATGACGCACGGTGTGACGTCCAAGACGGCCGCCCTGAACTACTCGGGCGAGTCCGGCGGCCTGAACGAGGCCACCTCGGACATCCTCGGCACCATGGTCGAGTGGTACGCCGACAACCCCTCCGACGCGGGTGACTACCTGATCGGCGAGGAGATCGTCCGCTCCGGCTTCGGCAAGCCGGCCCTGCGGTTCATGGACAAGCCGTCCAAGGACGGCAACTCGGCCGACTACTGGAGCAGTTCGGTCGGCAACCTCGACGTCCACTACTCCTCGGGCGTCGCCAACCACTTCGCCTACCTGCTCGCGGAGGGCAGCGGCCCGAAGACGATCAACGGCGTCAGCTACGACTCGCCGACCTACAACGGCTCGACGGTGACCGGCATCGGCCGGGACAAGGTCGGCAAGATCTGGTACCGCGCGCTGACCGTCTACATGACGTCGTCGACGAAGTACGCGGGCGCGCGCACGGCGACCCTCAACGCCGCCAAGGACCTGTACGGCGCCGGCAGCACGGAGTACGCGGCGGTGGCCGCGGCGTGGAGCGCCGTGAACGTGAACTGACGCCCGCGCCGCCTCCGACGGCCCGTCACCGTCCCGGCCCGGGCGACCCGCATCGCCCGGGCCGGGGCAGGCCCGTGCGCGCCGTCCGGGCTCGGGGCCTCCGGCCTCGCGCAGGGACGGACGAGAGCGCCGCCGGAGGCCGTGTGACCTCTCAGCCGTCGCCGACCCTCGCCGCGCCTGCGGCGGCGTCCGGCGTCCGGCGTCCGGCGTCCGGCGTCGGTACCGCTGGACGCCCCGGGGGACCGACGCGGGCCGCAGGCACGAGGGGTCGCCTCGCACCGCGGAGCAGGACCGCACGGCCGGGGCCGGCGCCCGGTCCGGGGCGTGCGGCCACGTGGTGGGGACCCGGCGCGCGATCGGGGGTGGGCAGTCCGGGCCGTGCGGCCGCGTGGTCCGGGCCGCGGACCGGGCGTGACGCCACCGGCGCAGGGGCGGCGTCACCCCGCTCCGGGGGCGGGTCACCCGTTCACCCGCGCGCCTTGGGCTCTTCGGGTGCTCTTCCATGACACGCCCGCCGGGCGCCCGTGACCTGCCGAAACAGCACGAGGCAGGCACGACGGGCCACCCGTTCACCCTATTTCTGACGTCCCCTCAGGAAGCGGTCGGGCTCGGCTGCCACTTACCTCGGTAGGGACAGGACCATCGAAACGCTCCAGGGAGCACCATGCGACGTACCGTCCGCCTGCTGACCGGTACCGCGCTCGCCGCAGCCGTCGCGGGCCGGATCGCGGCGCCCGCGTACGGCGCGGAGACCGGGGGGCTGGAGCTGCGCCCGGCCGTCGCGGTGCCGGGCGTCGAGGTCGCGGTCGACACCGCGGCGTGCGGCGAAGGCGGCTCGGCGGCGGGCGACGCCGCCGCGGTCGGCGCGGGCCGGTTCACACTGGCGCCGGGCGGCCACCACGGCGACGCGACCGGGCGGTTCCGGGTGCCGCCGAGCGCGCAGCCGGGGACCTACGAGATCGTCGCGCGCTGCGCCGACGGCGGACGTGAGGTGCGCGGCGACCTGGTGGTGGCACTCGGTACGGTTGGGCGCGGCCAGGTCCAGCCGCACGGAAGTGTGAAGACGGGGGTCGGCGGCGCGCTTGGCCCCGACCCCGTGCAGACCGCGGCCGGCGTGGCGGCTCTCGCCGTCGCCGCCGCGGGCGGTACCTGGCTCCTGCATCGCCGGGCGAGAGGCGACAGGATCTGACGGGCGCCCTCCGCTGTCCGTCCGCCGGTACCGCATGTCCCCTCCCCCTTCCGGGTCCGACGCCCCTCGCGGCCCGGAAGGGGGGCACGGGGGCCACCTGCCGAAAGGGGAAGGCATGCGCAGGGTCGGCAACACCGCGCTGGCCGCCGTCAGCGTCACGGCCCTGTGCACCGGCGCGTGGCTGCTGCACGGCGGCGCCGGGAGCCACGCCCCGCCGCAGCCGTCGGCCGCCGAGCGCCGCACGGACGGCACGCACGGCACGCACGGCACCGACGGCACACAGGACACGAACGGTGCCCGCCGCCGAGCGGCGCCCGCGCTGCCGCATTCACCGCCCGACCGCATCCGCATTCCGTCGATCCGTGTGGACGCCCCCCTGACGGGCCTCGGCCTCACCGCCGCCGGCAGCCTCGACGCGCCGCCCGCGCAGAAGAAGAACCTCGCCGGCTGGTACGCGGCCGGGACCGCCCCCGGCGAGAGGGGCACCGCGATCGTCGCCGGCCACGTCGACAACACCGACGGCCCCGCCGTCTTCTACGACCTCGGCGCGCTGAGGAAGGGCGCCGCCATCGAGGTCGACCGCCGCGACGGCAGCACGGCCGTCTTCACCGTCGACGCGGTCGAGGCGTACCCGGCGAGCGACTTCCCCGACGAGAAGGTCTACGGCGCCGCGGACCGCCCCGAACTGCGGGTCATCACCTGCGGTGGAGGCTATGCCCGGTCGACGGGCTACCAGGGGAACGTGGTCGTCTTCGCCCACCTCACCGGCAGCGTCCGCTGAGCCGGCGTCAGCGCAGCCGGGGCGGGCCCATGCGGAGGGTGTCGCTGCACACCTGGGTGGGCAGCCGGTGTCCCCCGGCATCGGTGAAGTGCACCGGGGAACCGTCGTCGTCCCCGGTGGCGTGCGGCGGGACCACCCGGCTGGACGCGTTGTACCCGCCCGCGATCCAGCAGCTGCCCGGCGCCCCGCCGTCGGGCCGGTAGAAGAGCGGGACGTCGACCGTGCGGCCCGGCTCCACCACCAGCCGGGCCGGCTCGCCCTTCTCCCTCGGCTCCGATCGGACGCCCTGGGCCTTGCCCACCCGGACGTCGAGCTGCGGGTAGCCGTCGAAGGCGCAGGGCCGCGCGCCCGTGTTCGTGCCGCTGAGCAGGGCCGCCGGAGCGCCCGGCGCCCTCTCGGACAGCCGGGTCAGCCGCCAGTGCAGGTGCGGTGATCGGCAGTCGGCGACGCTCGGGTGACGGCCGCAGGCGGCCGTCACCGGGAGCGTCACCAGGCCGATCAGCAGGCCGATCACCGGTACCACCGTCCGCCGTGCCATGCCCGTCCCCCCGGTGCGACTGCACTGCCGGCCAGGGAGATGCACCGCCGCGTGCCGAGGTTCCCCGCGCGCGGCCTGCCGGCCCCGCGCCCGGCGGACCGCACTGGACGCGCTGTCGGCAGGCCGGGGCACGGCACCAGCCCTCGACTCGCAACCGGGTGCCGCCGGCGGCGCGCGCGGCAGCATGGGCCGGCGTCGTGGAGCGCCGGGCAGCCGGGGGCGCGGACCGGTCCGCCGCACGCCGTCCCCCGGAACGGGCACCGCCGGACCTCCCGGCCGGGCCCGTTGTAGACGATGGTGCCGCCACGCATCCCGCAGGTCCGGCCGGCCCCGACCCCGGCCGGTGCGCATCCGCCCCGCTCCACCTCACAGGCGGTCCGAGCGGCCCGCACCGAACCCTCACAGCCGTCCACCGGCCCTGTTGAGGGCAGCGTTCCGCACGGGAAACAGCTGCGAACCCATCGGGAAACACCGGCATCGCACGCTCCTGGACATGACCTCGAATACGCGTGTGGTGGTGATCGGCGCCGGGCTCGCGGGCGCGCGGCTCGCCCGGCGGCTCGATGAGCTCGGCGTGCCCGCGCTGCTCGTCGGCGAGGAGGAGCACCACCCGTACAACCGGGTCCTGCTCGCCGAGGTGCTGGCCGGCCGCTACAGCCCGGAAGTGATCGCCCTGCCCGCGCCGACCGGGCGGACCGGGCCGATCCGGGCCCAGGTGACCGGCATCGACCGCGCGGCGCGGACCGTGCACTGCGCCGACGGCTCACGGATCGACTACGGCACTCTGGTCCTGGCCACCGGCTCCAACCCGGTGCTGCCGCCGCTGCGCGGCCTGTTCACACCGGACCACGTGCTGCCGGAGGGCGTGCACGCCTTCCGCACGATGGACGACTGCCTGGGCCTGTCCAAGGCCGTACGGCCGGGCCTGCGGGCCGTCGTCATCGGGGGCGGCCTGCTCGGGGTGTCCGCCGCCCGCGCGCTCGCCCGGCGCGGGACTCAGGTCGTGCTCGCGCAGCAGTCGGAGCGGCTCATGGAGCGCCAGCTCGACCCGAGCGCCTCCCGGCTCGTCGAGCGGCACCTGACCGCGCTGGGGGTGGAGGTCCACACCGAGTGCCGGGTGCGCGACGTGCGCTGCGTGGGCGGGGCGGTCCGCTCGGTGGAGATGGCCGACGGGTACGCCCTCGACGCCGACCTGGTCGTCCTGGCCTGCGGGGTGCACCCGAGGACGGGCCTCGCCGGGGACGCCGGGCTCGCCGTGCACAAGGGCATCCTCGTCGACGACGAACTGCGCACCTCCGACCCGCACATCCGGGCGATCGGCGACTGCGCCCAGCACGGCGGCACCGTGTACGGCCTGGCGGCTCCCGCGCTGGAACAGGCCGACACCCTCGCCGAGCTGCTCAGCGGGAACACCGCCGCCCGCTACACCGGCACCCGGTCCCTGACCCGGCTCACGCTGACCGGTCAGGACTCGCTCGACCTCGCCGCGTTCGGCGAGACGGTCCCGCGGCCGGGTGACGACGTCGTGCAACTCGCCGACGCCACCCGCGGCACCTACCGCAAGGTCGTCGTCCGCGACGACCGCCTGGTCGGCGGGGTCCTCGTCGGCGAACTCGGCACCGTCGGCGCACTCGCCCGCGCCTGGGAGGGGGCAGAGCCGCTCCCCGCCGACGGCGGCCCCCTGCTCCACCTGCTCACCAACGATGGAGGCTCCTGATGTCGACCGATTCCGTGGGCACCGGCCCTCGGCCCACGATCGTGCTCGTCGGCCACGGCATGGTCGGCCAGCGCTTCCTCGAGGCGCTCGCCGAGCGCGGCCTGACCGCCACGCACCGCGTCGTCGTGCTGTGCGAGGAGCCGCGCCCCGCCTACGACCGCGTACAGCTCACCTCGTACTTCTCGGGCAGGACGCCCGAGGACCTGTCCATGACGGACCCGCGGTTCCTCGCGGACCACGGCATCGAGCTGCACGTCGGCGACCCCGCGGACACGGTCGACCGTGACGCGCGCACGGTCACCGCCCGCTCCGGACGGGTCTTCGCCTACGACACCCTCGTCCTGGCCACCGGCTCCTACCCGTTCGTCCCACCGGTACCCGGCAAGGACGCCGACGGCTGCTTCGTCTACCGCACGATCGAGGACCTGCTCGCGATCGAGGAGTACGCGAAGAACGCCCGCGTGGGAGCCGTGGTCGGCGGCGGCCTGCTCGGCCTGGAGGCCGCGGGCGCGCTGCAGGGCCTCGGCGTCGAGACGCACATCGTGGAGTTCGCGCCGCGGCTGATGCCGGTGCAGGTCGACGACGGCGGCGGCGCCGCACTGCTGCGCACCATCGAGGACATGGGCCTGACCGTGCACACCGGCACCGGGACCCAGGAGATCGTCACCGGCGACGACGGCCGGGTGACCGGCATGAAGCTGTCCGACGGCTCCACGGTCACCACCGACCTGGTGGTCTTCTCCGCGGGTGTCCGCCCCCGCGACCAGCTGGCCCGCGACTGCGGCCTGCGGGTGGGCGAACGCGGCGGCGTCGCCGTCGACGCGCAGTGCCGCACGGTCACCGACCCGCACGTGTTCGCGATCGGCGAGTGCGCGCTGGCCACCGACGGCCGGGTCTACGGCCTGGTCGCGCCGGGCTACGAGCAGGCCCAGACGGCCGCCGCGACCATCGCCGCCGACGAGGCGTCCTTCACCGGCGCCGACCTGTCGACGAAGCTGAAGCTGCTCGGCGTGGACGTGGCGTCCTTCGGCGACGCGCACGGCACCGCCGAGGACTGCCTCGACGTCGTCTACTCCGACTCCCGCGCGGGCCTGTACAAGAAGCTGGTCATCGGCCGCGACGGCACCCTGCTGGGCGGCATCCTGGTCGGCGACGCGGAGGCGTACGGCACCCTCCGCGCACTGACCGGCTCGGTCCCGCCCGTCTCCCCCGAGTCGCTGGTCCTGCCCGCGGGCGCCGGCGCCCCGGCACAGCTCGGCCCGTCCGCGCTGCCCGACGACGCGATCATCTGCTCCTGCCACAACGTCAGCAAGGGCACGATCCGCGGCGCCGTCACCGACCACAGCTGCACCACCGTGCCCGAGGTGAAGAAGTGCACCAAGGCCGGTACCGGGTGCGGGAGTTGCGTCAAGGTGCTCGGCCAGCTGGTCACCGCCGAGCTGGAGGCGAACGGCGTCGAGGTCGACAAGGGCCTGTGCGGCTGCTTCGCGCAGACCCGCGAGGAGCTCTACGAGATCGTCCTGGCACTGCGCATCAGCACCTACCAGGAGCTGCTGGACCGGTACGGCCGTGAGGGCGCCCGCGGCGGCGACGGCTGCGAGATCTGCAAGCCGGCGGTGGCGTCCGTCATCGCCTCCCTCGCCCCGACGATCGGCGCGAGCGGCTACGTCCTGGAGGGCGAGCAGGCGACCCTCCAGGACAGCAACGACCACTTCCTCGCCAACCTGCAGCGGAACGGCTCGTACTCCGTCGTGCCGCGCATCCCCGGCGGTGAGATCACCCCCGAGAAGCTGATCGTCATCGGGGAGATCGCCCGCGACTTCGGCCTCTACACGAAGATCACCGGCGGCCAGCGCATCGACATGTTCGGCGCGCGGGTCGAACAGCTCCCCCTCATCTGGGCCCGCCTGGTGGACGCCGGCTTCGAGTCGGGCCACGCCTACGGCAAGGCGCTGCGCACGGTGAAGTCCTGCGTGGGGCAGACCTGGTGCCGCTACGGCGTCCAGGACTCGGTGCGCATGGCCATCGACCTGGAGCTGCGCTACCGCGGCCTGCGCTCGCCCCACAAGCTGAAGTCGGCGGTCTCCGGCTGCCAGCGCGAGTGCGCCGAGGCCCAGTCGAAGGACTTCGGCGTGATCGCCACCGCCAACGGCTGGAACCTGTACGTCGGCGGCAACGGCGGCGCCACCCCGCGCCACGCCGACCTCCTCGCGCAGGACCTGTCCGACGCCGAGCTGGTCCGCCTGATCGACCGGTTCCTGATGTTCTACATCCGCACCGCCGACCGACTCGAGCGCACCTCGACCTGGCTGGAGCGGATCCCCGGCGGCCTGGACCACGTGCGCGAGGTGGTCGTCGAGGACTCCCTCGGCATCTGCGGGGAACTGGAGGAGCTGATGGCCGCGCACGTCGCCCACTACCGCGACGAGTGGGCGGAGACCATCAACGACCCCGAGAAGCTCGCCCGCTTCGTGTCCTTCGTCAACGCGCCCGACACCCCCGACCCGGTCGTCGGATTCGTCCCCGAGCGCGACCAGATCAAGCCCGACCTGCCGCTGCTGGCGATCGGCCTGCGGCCTGCCGAAGAAGTCCTGGAAGGGAGCGCCCAGCGATGACCCTGGCACCCGAGACGACCGACCTGAAGGTCCAACTGCGCCTGGACACTGGGGCGGACGACTGGTTCACGGTCTGCGACCTGCCCCGGCTGCTGCCCGGCCGGGGCGTGGCCGCCCTGCTGCCGGACGGCCGCCAGATCGCCCTGTTCCGCGACCGCGGAGGCCGGCTGTACGCCATCGACAACCGTGACCCCTTCAGTGGCGCGGCGGTCCTGTCCCGGGGCCTGACGGGCACCCACGAGGGCAGCGCGTTCGTCGCCAGCCCGCTGCTGAAGCAGCGCTTCGACCTGGCCTCCGGCAGGTGCCTGGACGACGAGGACGTGCACGTGGCGACGTACGAGGTGCGGACCGCCTGAGAGGGGCGGCGGCGCCCCGGACGCGGAATCGTCCGTCCGTGCGGACGGGCGGTCCCGTCCGGGGCGAACGATCCGCAGCACGACGGGCGGCGGGCCCGGCCGAACGGGGCGACGGCCGGGCCCGCCGCCGTACGCCTGCGCACACGCACCGCCAGGACGCCGGATCTCCGACGTCCTCGGAGGTCATGGCCCACTTTGCGCCTCTAGGCGAACCGACTTTCCGCAAGCCGACAAGGTTCTCAAGGCTCTCGGCCCCGCGGGCGATCGACCATCCCCTCCGCACGGCGGCAGCCTCCTGTGACGTGCGGCCGCGGCAGCCGGCCTGCCGCTCCTCAGCCCAGTGGGCTGTCGTCCAGCGACCGCAGCAGCTCGGCCGCGTCGCGGTACAGGGCCGAGGCCCCCGCGGCCTCCAATGCCGCCCCGGGGAGTCCGCCGCTCAGTAACCCGACGCATGTGACTCCGGCCCGCGTGCCCGCCGCCATGTCCCAGGCGGTGTCGCCCACGAACACCGATTCCTCGGCGCGGGCCTGTGCGAGTTCTAGGGCCTGCAGCACGGGCTCCGGGGCAGGCTTGCCAGACGAGACGTCGTCGGCGCTGGTCGTGGTCAGGACGGCCTCGTCGGCGTCGATGGCGCGGCGCAGCGCCCCGAGCTCGGCGCCGCTTGCCGAGGTCACCAGAACGATCTTCCAGCCCCGCCCCGCGAGCGTGCGTAGCAGGTCGCCCGCGGACTCGAAGGCCGCAAGGCGTTCGAAATAGGTCCCGTACAGCGTCCGGTGGGCGTCACTGAGGGCGTCGTCCTCGTCCCGGTTCCGGTCCTCGCCGAGGAGGTAGGCGATGAGGTCCTTGGAGCCGAGGCCCACGGCCCGGTGGACCGCGTGCATGGTCACCCGGTGACCGCTCTGGCGAAAGGCCTCCCACCAGGTGACCGTGTGCAGATGATTGGTGTCGACGAGGGTGCCGTCGACGTCGAAGAGTGCCGCCCGTGCCATCTCTCCACCTTTCCTTGAGTCCTCCGCGCGGTCGGGCCACGTCGTGTCGTCGTGCCGCGCGGTCCGGCCTGCCGCCGACGTCGGTCGCGGCCGTCCGGGGCGGATGAGGCCAACCATGACGCAGCTCGGCGCCGGAGGCTCCACCCGGGTGGAGCCAGTACCGCAGCTCATGCACAGGCTGACGGCCTGCCTTGCCCGGCCCGTGTCTACACCTGCTCGGGCCCCGTCGAAGCCGGGCCCGGCAGTGATTCGGAGGCTGGCTGCGAGGGTTCGGCTCGGCCGGCCCAGAAGGCGGCTTGTGCGATCTGGTCCTGTGTCAGCCCGGTCTCCATCGCGAGTGCGTAGAGGCTGAGGCTCTGGGAGTGAGCGGCCAGCACGCGGGCCATCTTCCCGGCCCACAGCTCCTCGTTCGCGAAGGGGCGGGCACCCACCTTCTTGATCAATTCGTTCAGGTGCTCCGCGGAGCAGGCCGTCAAGGGCCGGTCGCCGTCCAGGTGACGGTCATGGGGGTGAAGGTAGGACGAATCCCTGACATGGGTGCAGAACACGTGCTCGTCGGTGATGGGAGCCTCGCAGAGGTCGCAGCGCGCAGCCGTACCGATCCCGCTGTTGTTGGTCTCCGGTGTCACGGTTCTCCTCGAAAGCCGCTGCAGCATGGCCGTGTCAGCTGTAAAAGGGGGCGATAGCAGTCGGCGACGTTCTCGCAGTATGGCTGTCGCCGCGGTGGAGGTCCGGGTCGTATGGGGGCGCATCCTTGATCTCGTCCCGAGTCCGGCTGACGAGGAGCTTCGCCTCGTCGCGTTCGGCCCGCACGAGAGTGGCGGCCCGGAGCAGCACGTGCCTGCCGAGGGTCCACGGTCCGTCCGGTGTCGACGACGACGTAGGTGGAGCCGAGCTCTTCGAATCGCTTCGTCGATGGTGCCGATGGGGCCGTCGGTGGCCACGACGGTGTGACCGGTCATCCGCACACCGGGCCGGTGGTGGGACTTCGGGTGATAGCTCCACATGTCATGCGTCCTCGATCCCCAGCACGGAAGCCGGCACGTACGCGCCCGCTTGGGCAGGGGCGGGCAGCGATGGTGAGCGACTGCCCTGTTCCCGGTGTCTGCCGGGCCGACGAGGGCGGTCAGCGGCCGAGGGCGTCGCGGAGCTGTCGCTTGTTCATGCTAGAGCGGCCCTCGATGTTCTTCTTCTTGGCCTCTTCGTAGAGCTGGTCCTTCGTGGGCCCCTGGGAGCCGGAGTGGGAGCGTTCCCCACCCCGCTGGTAGGCGGACTTCGGATCACGGGTAGAGGTCTTGCTGGAGGACTTCGCCTCGCCCGACCGTGCCCGTTCCTTGTTGACCGTGCGCGCGGCGATCTCCTTCGCACGGCTCTCGGACGCACCACGCTCTTCGGCACTTTCCTTGATGTGCTCGTACTGACGCTCCCGCTTCTTGCTCGATCCTGCCGGCATGACGCCTCATTCCTTCCTGTCCGGGTGGCTGCGCTACCGGGTACCCGGTAGCGCCTTCCCCGACGCCACCGTCAGCCCCTTTCCCACTCCACACCGGTCGGCCACGGTCCGCTACCCGGGACCCTCGCCGCACTTCCATCCCGCCCGGGCTCGCCGCCGCAAGATGTGTCGGCGGGCTGTCGTGGCACGCGCCGTGCGACGGTGACCTGCTAGGTCATTCGGCCGAGGAGCAGAAGCGAGAGGACCACCGTCATGACGCAGGTCGGCAGCGCAACAGCGACCCGAGCGCAGCCGGGGAACTGATCACCAGCCGCCCGGCAGCATCGGTCGGCCAGTGGCACTTGCACCCGGCCGTACGCGATCAGCGGAGGTGGGTTGGAATGGATGACGGAGCCGCGCTGTCACCCCACGAACGCAAGATCCTCGCGGACATCGAGCAGAGGCTTCAAGCCGACGTCGAGCTCCAGCGCACGCTGCGCTCCCGGCCCCGGCTACGTGTCATCGCACGGCGTTCCCTCGCGGCGGGAGTCCTCTGCACCCTGGCCGCACTACGCTTTCCGGTACGGCGTACGGCGTACGGCGTACGGCGGCGCTGCGGTATTCGGCGAGGGGCGGTGTCTGCGGCGGAAGGAGCGGGTGAGAGTGCCCGCCGTAGCGCCGTCTGCCGGCGCCCGGACGGCGCTGCGTCATGACCAGGAAGGTGTTGGCGCTCACGTAATTGGCCCAACGGTCGCTCGTCGTACCCCAGGGGAGCGCGAACGAAATTCGTTCATCGTTGCCGTCGCGGATCCGGTGAGCGCGTGGCAAAGGCGGCAGCTGGGGGAGGTCGGACGGTCTCCCGGTTCGCTCCGGGGCTCGCGTCGGAGCGAGGGGCCGGCACGGCCCTGCGACGCAGTGGGACGACGAGCGCAGGCTGGAGCAATACCGGAGCGTCCACAAGAAGGGGCAGGGTGCCGGACCGCCGCCGTTCCTGGGGCTGCCGCCGGGATCCGAGCGCCGCTCCCTCGCCGGTAGCCCTGAGCCTCGCACTCTGGTGGGGCCCGGTCGGGGGATGAGCGCCGGGGTCCTATTACTTCTCCAGTACCGCTGCTGATCGGGCAGGTTCAGCCTCGGTGTTTGCGGAGGGCGCGGCCGATCAGCAGGGTCACGGCGGCGGTGCCGGCCATGGCCACGGCACGGGGCAGGTTCTGGGAGAGCTGGAGCTGAGGGGCGTGTGTGTGGGCTCGGTCGTCGAAGGCGCCGTGGGCGCCGTGGTCGGTGCCTTCGGTGCCGTCGAGTGGTTGCCAGAGGTTGTGGGGCCGGTGAGGGTTGTCGGGCTCGGCGGTCTGCTGGGAGTCGTATCCGGTGCGGGCGAGGTAGCGGTCGAGGAGTGCAGGGGCGATCTTGTTGCCCCAGATGGTGGCGACGGTGCTGGCACCGGCGTAGTACTGCTTGCGGCGGGCGTGATCGGCGGCGTGGAGAACCGCCCGGGCGGCGACTTCGGGTTGGTAGATGGGCGGGACTGGCTGCGGGCGCTTGGGCAGGCGGGACAGGACCCAGGAGAACTGGGGTGTGTTGACGGCCGGCATTTGCACGATCGTGATGCGCACGTCACTGCCTTGGTGGAGGAGTTCGGTGCGTACGGAGGAGGTGAAGCCGTTGACGGCGTGTTTGGCGCCGCAGTAGGCGGACTGCAGGGGAATGGATCGGGATCCCAGGGCGGAGCCGACCTGCACGATGGTTCCCTGATTGCGTGGCAGCATCCGTTTGAGGGCGGACCGGGTGCCGTTGACGAAGCCGAGGTAGGACACCTGGGTGACGCGTTCGTATTCTTCTGCCGTGATCTCGGTGAAGGGCGCGAAGACAGAGGTGAAGGCGACGTTGACCCAGACGTCGATCGCACCGAAGGCTTGGACGGCGGTGTCGGCCGCTGCCTCGACCTGCTGGGGGTCTGCGGTGTCGGTGGGGACGGCCCGGGCTGTTCCGCCGGCTTCTTCGACGTCGCGGGCGGCCGCGTCGAGCCCGGTCTGTCCGCGGGCCAGGAGGACGACGTTGGCTCCTCGGGCGCCGTAGGCTCGGGCGGTGGCGCGGCCGATGCCGGCGCTGGCACCGGTGATGACGACGGTCTGCATCTGGTTCATCAGGCCTGCTTTCGGTTGGTCTGGCCGATGGGGGCGGCGAGGCGGGTGGCGGTCTCGAGCATCAGGGCGTGGACGAAGGCCTGGGGAAGGTTGCCGCGCAGTTGGCGCTGGCCGATGTCGTACTCCTCGGTGAACAGGCCCGGAGGACCGCAAGCGGCCCGGTTACGTTCGAACCAGCGCAGGGCCTCGTCGTGATGGCCCTGCTGGTGTTCGGCGAGAGCGACGGCGTAGCCGCACAAGAGGAAGGCTCCTTCAGCTTCCCCCAGGGGGCGCTGGTCGTGGCGGAAGCGGTAGGCGAAGTGATTGTGGGTGAGGTCGGAGAGGTAGGCCCGCAGGGTGCGCACGGTGCGCGGGTCCTTCGCGGGCAGGGCGCCGCGCAGGGGCGGCATAAGGAGAGCGGCGTCCAGGCCCGGATCGTCGGGGGATCGCTGCCAGCGGCCGGTGGGGTGGAGGCTGGTGGCTGCTGTCTGGGCGAGAAGCCGGTCGGCGAGCGCCGCCCATGCATCGGCATGGCGTGGGGAGGGTGCGGCCTGGGCGGCGGCACGCAGGCCGGCCGCGCAGATGAGCCGGCTGTGGGTCCAGGGGCGGTCTTCCAGTTCCCAGATGCCGGCGTCCGGTTCGTGATGGCGTCGGGCGATGGCGTCGGCCGCGATCGCTGCGGCCTGCCGGCCGGTAGTGTCGAGGCGCCCGTGCTGGTGTGCCGCGGCGAAGAGCAGCAGGGCTTCGCCGAACGCGTCGAGTTGGAACTGCCGGTTGACCCAGTTCCCGACCCTGTCGTAGCCGCCCGGGTAGCCCGGCAGGTTCAGTGTGTGCTGGTCGGGCACCCGGCCGCCGGCGGTGGTGTAGGCAGGTGCGAGATGTTCACCGTCCTGGTGGAGGCGGACCGAGACAAAACGCACCGCGTCATCCAGCAAGGGGTGACCGCCGGCTGCGGCGGCGGCCTGTCCGGCGTAGCACTGGTCTCTGATCCACACGTACCGGTAGTCGTAGTTGCGCCCCTCCTCGGCCCGTTCCGGCAGACTTGTGGTGGCCGCTCCCACCATGCCTCCCGTACCGCTGGTGAGACCGCGCAGCACGCCGTATGCGTGGCGGGCGTCGTCCGGGGCCAGGCTCGTTTCCAGGCGGGGGATCTGGCGTGTCCACGCGGTTTCGGTCGCCTTCCAGGCCCGGACAGGGTCGAGTTTCGCGGTTAACGGACGATCCGACAGTTCCAGAATCAGGTCGTGGTGCTCTCCCGGCTGCAGCACGACATCCCAGGCCAGGCCCGTCGGCCCGTGTCCGTCCAGGAGCGGCTCGGCGGACGGCGCCCCGCTCCATCGCAGGCGCAGGTTCCCGGCGTGGCCCGTCCACACGCCTTCTGCGTCACGTTTCAGGCCGTCCAGCCGCCGGGGGCCGAACCCGGCGGCGGGCTCCAGGAGCGCCTTGACCAGTGGCGTCCCCTCGACCGCTTCGACCCGGCGCAGCAAGACCGCGTGATGGGCGTCGCCGGGGAAGACGAGGGCCTCGCGGCACTCGACGATGCCGCTCTCGGTGACCCATCGGCTGCGCCAGATCAGCGTCCCGTTCTCGTACTGGCCACCCCACACGAAACGGCCGCCGGGCTGGAGCGTGTAGTGGCCATGTCCCCCGATGAGGGTGGCGAAAACGGCGTCGGAGTCCCAGCGCGGTACACACATCCAGGCGATGTCGCCGTGGGGGCCGATGAGAGCTCCGCGCTCGCCGTCCGCGATGAGCGCGTAGTCGCGCAGGCTCTGCGGGCCCGGCGCCGTGGCCAAGGGACGGGACGGGTGGGTCACATGCTGCCTTCCTGTGCCTGGAGGTCGGTCAGAGGGTGCGGCACTGCTGGACGGCTTCGGTGCGCAGGGTCAGCCCCAGCCCCGGGGCCGATGAAGCGCCGGGGCGCACTGTGCCGCCCGCCGGGTCGAGCGTGCCGTCGAAGAGGAGCTCTTCGATGCGCACGTGGTCGTGAAACCATTCCAGGTGGCGGAGGTTGGGGACGGCGGCTGCCACATGGGCGTGCAGGTGAGGGGCGCAGTGGCCGGAGATCTGTGTCCCGTGGGCTTCGGCAAGTGCCGCTGCCTTCAGCCAGACGGTAATGCCTCCGCAGCGTGTGAGGTCGGCCTGCAGGCAGTCCACCGCCCCTGCGTCGAGCATCTGCGCGAAGTAGGGCAGTGTGTAGCCGTACTCGCCGGCGGTCACGTCGGCGGTGACCGCCGCCCGGATGTGGGACAGGCCGGTCAGGTCGTCGGAGGAGACAGGTTCCTCGAACCACGTCACCCCGTGTTCTTCCAGGTACGGGCCGAGGCGGATGGCCTGCTTGCGGGTGTAGGCGCCGTTGGCGTCGACGTACAGTTCGGCTGTTTCCCCGATGCTGTGCCGGGCTGCCGCGATGCGCTCACGGTCACGGTGTTCGTTGCGGCCCCAGGACTCGCCGATCTTGATCTTGACTCTGCCGATGCCCTGCTGTTCTGTCCATTTCCGCAGTTGGCGGTCCTGCTGTTCGGCGTCGTAGGTGGTGAACCCGCCGCTTCCGTACACGGGAACCTTGCTGCGGACGGCTCCGAGCAGGCGAGTCAGGGGCACGTGCAGCAGACGGGCTTTGAGGTCCCACAGGGCGGTGTCGACGGCTGAGATGGCCTGGGCGATCAGGCCGGGCCGGCCGGCGTTGCGTACGGCCCGGTTCATCGCGTCGTTCGCCGCGGGAACGTCCCAGACGTTGCGGCCGGTCACCACGCTGGCGAGTTGATCCTCGATGACCTGGACAGTTGCTGGGGCGCCGTAGGTGTAGCCGAGCCCTGTCGTGGTGCCCGCGTGCACCTGGACGACGATCACGGTGGTGGAGCCCCACGTCAGGGTGCCGTCGCCTTCGAGTGCGTCGGTGGGAACGGTGTAGGCGGCGGCCTCCAGCCGGTCCACGGCCGGTTCACTTCCCCCCTCGCCAGGTGCACCGGGTGGCATCAGTTCGTTCCGCTGTCCTGCGCACCGGGGCGGTCGTCGCGGTGACGGTGTCCTGGCAGCAGTTCCTGGACCTTCGCCTTGAAGCCCTGGCGCACCATGCCGGCGCTGTCGCTGTCGCCCTTGAGGATGGCGAAGGCGGCGGCTTCGATCTGGTCGAGGGTCGCGTGCGGGGGGATCGGCGGGACGGCCGGGTCGGTGCGGAACTCGACGACGAAGGGCCGGTCGGAGCCGAGCGCCCGGTGCCAGGCGGCCTCCACGTCCGAGGGCTTCTCCACTCGCGTCCCGTCGAGGCCGATGGAGCGGGCGAAGTCCGCGTAGGGCACGTCCGGAACAGCCTGCGAGGGAAGGAACTGGGGGGCGCCGGACATGGCCCGCATCTCCCAGGTGACCTGGTTGAGGTCCTGGTTGTTGAGAACGCCGACGATCAGGCGCGGATCCTCCCACTCGGGCCAGTACTTGGCGGCGGTGATGAGCTCGGCCATGCCGTTCATCTGCATGGCGCCGTCCCCGACGAGGGCGATGGCGGGCCGGTCGGGGTGGGCGAACTTCGCCCCGATCATGTAGGGCACACCCGGGCCCATGGTGGCCAGCGTCCCCGACAGGGAACCGCGCATCTGATCGCGCATCCGCAGATGCCGGGCGTACCAGTTGGCGGAGGAGCCGGAGTCGGCCGCGAGCATCACGTCGTGCGGCAGCAGGGCGTCCAGGGCGTGCACCACGTACTCGGGATTGATCGGATCCGCGTCGACCGCTGCCCGCCGCTGCATCACCTCCCACCAGCGAGCGGTGTCCTTCTCGATCTTCTTGCGCCAGGACCCGTGCTTCTTGCGCTTCAGCAGCGGCAGCAATCTCTTCAGGGTGGCGGAGGCGTCACCGACGAGGTTGACCTCGAACGGATAGCGCAGGCCGACCATGAACGGGTCGATGTCGATCTGGACCGCACGGGCCTGGTCCAGGTCGGGCAGGAACTGCGTGTAGGGAAAACTGGAACCGATGACGAGCAGTGTGTCGCAGTCCCGCATGAGCTCGTAGGAGGGCCGGGTCCCCAGCAGCCCGATCGAGCCCGTCACGTACGGCAGGTCATCGGGCAGCGCGTCCTTGCCGAGCAGCGCCTTCGCCACCCCCGCGCCGAGTGCCTCCGCCGCCGCCTCGACCTCGGCGCGTGCGCCCCGGGCGCCCTGTCCGATCAGGATCGCGACTTTCTCCCCCGCGTTGAGGACCTCGGCTGCCCTCTCGACGTCGGCCGCGGCCGGCAGGGGTGCGTAGGAGGCCATTCCGAGGCTGGAGGGGACCATTTTGAAGGCGTGGGTGGGTGGTGTGTACTCGAGCTCCTGCACATCGGCCGGGATGATGACCGCGGTCACCGTGTGCTTGGCGCACGCGGTACGCATGGCACGGTCGATGACGTTCGGCAGCTGCTCGGGGACGGTCACCATCTCGCAGAACTCGGAGGCGACGTCCTTGTAGAGGCTGAGCAGGTCGACCTCCTGCTGGTAGGAACCTCCCATGGCGCTGCGGTTGGTCTGGCCGACGATCGCCACCACGGGCACATGGTCGAGTTTCGCGTCGTACAGCCCGTTCAGCAGGTGGATCGCCCCAGGGCCGGAGGTGGCTGCGCAGACGCCGACCTTTCCGGAGAACTTCGCGTAGCCGACGGCCTCGAAGGCGGCCATCTCCTCGTGCCGGGCCTGGACGAACCGCGGGCTGTTGTCGGCACGGCCCCAGGCAGCCAGGAGGCCGTTGATGCCGTCTCCGGCGTAGGCGAAGACATGCTCGACCTCCCACTCGCGCAGCCGCTGCAGGACATAGTCGGAAACCTTGGTCGACATGACGCTCCTCATCGTGATGGCGAGTCGTGCTGGACGTGACGAGCCGGTCAGCCGCGGTGGCGGCGGGACCAGCCGTAGACAGCCGCGGCGGCGGCGGTGGTGAGAACCGCGCAGGTGACCCCGGTGACACACAGGGCGAGCCGCTGCGAAGGCTCGGGGCGCGAGACGGCCTTCTCCGGATGGTCGGCGGGCGCGGGCCCGTCCAGGCCGAGGGCGAGTGCTTCAGCCAGGTGCATGGCCCGGCGTCCGGTGCCGGCCTGCTCGACCTGGGTGCGGCAGCTGAAGCCGTCGGCGATGACGAGGGAACTGGGCGGGGCTTTGCGTACAGCGGGCAGGACACCGTGTTCGGCGACGGCCATGGACAGGTCGTGGTGGCCCCGTTCGAAGCCGAAGTTGCCGGCGAGTCCGCAGCAGCCCGCGTCCAGGACGTCGGCGTCGATTCCGGCGCGGCGCATGAGTTCGCGGTCGGCGTCGTACGTCATGACCGCGTGCTGGTGGCAGTGGGTCTGCACGATGGCGGCCCGCGCGAGCGCGGGAGGCTGCCAGCCCTGCGGCGCCTTGTCGAGCAGGAATTCCGAGAAATTGTGGAACTGCCGCTCGAGGCGTTTGACGTCCTCGTTGTCCGGCATCAGTTCGGGTGCGTCCGCGCGGAAGACCGCGGTGCAGGACGGTTCCAGACCGACGACGGGCGTGCCCGCTTCCAGCCACGGCCGCAAGACCTCCACACTGCGCTCGAGAACACGTCTGGCCGTGGCGAGCTGGCCGGTGGAGATCCATGTCAGGCCGCAGCACACCGCCGTGGTGGGCACGGCGATCTGGAAGCCCGCGTGCTCCAGCACCCGGACCGCGGCCTTGGCAACAGCCGGATGGAAGGTGTTGCTGAAGGTGTCGGGCCAGAGCACCACGGTCCTGGGATCAGCAGGATCGGGTTCCGGCAGGTCGCGGGCCTTCCACCACTGCACGAAGGACTGCTCGGCGAAGGCGGGCGCTTCACGCTGTCCGGCCACCCCGGCGAGGCGCTTGCCGATGCTGGCGATGCCCGGTGCCCGCAGGGCCGCGTTGAGCAGGCGGGGAGCGAGACGGGAGAGTCTGGCCCACAGCGGCAGCCATCCCATGGAGTAGTGCGCCGCGGGGCGCAGGCGACCCGCGTAGTGGTGGGAGAGGAACTCGGCTTTGTAGGTGGCCATGTCGACGCCGACCGGGCAGTCGGACTTGCAGCCCTTGCACGCCAGGCACAGGTCAAGGGCATCGCGGACCTCGGTGGACCGCCAGCCGTCGGTGATCGGGGAGTCCGCGTGCCCCGCGAGCATCTCGAACAGCAGCCGGGCCCGGCCGCGTGTGGAGTGCTCCTCCTCTTTAGTGGCCCGGTAGGAGGGACACATGACGCCGCCTTCGTGGCTGCGGCAGTTCCCGATCCCCACACACCGCATGACGGCCCGCGTGAAGGAGTGTTCGTCCTGCGGGTAGGCGAAGTGGGTGTCGTACGCGCGTGGGCGCCACAACGGTCCGAGCCGCAGGTCGTCGTCCGCGGCGTGCGCTGCGACGACCTTGCCCGGGTTCATCCTGTTGTCCGGGTCGAACAGCGTCTTGACCTGTCCGAACGCGGCCACGACCTCGGCGCCGAACATGCGTGTCAGCAGTTCGCCGCGGGCCTGCCCGTCACCGTGCTCACCTGACAGCGAGCCCCCGTAGGAACGGACGAGATCGGCTGCCTTGCGCAGGAATCGACGGAAGGCAGCCACACCATCGGCCGTCTTCAGCTCGAAGGGGATCCGGGTGTGGACGCACCCCTGGCCGAAGTGCCCGTACAGCGCGGCGTGACCGTAGCCGAACTCGGCGAACAGCGTCTTCAGGTCCCGCAGGTAGTCACCGAGCCGCTCAGGGGGCACGGCGGAGTCCTCCCAGCCCGCCCAGGTGTCCCGGCCGTCCGGCGGACGGGCCGTGACCCCGAGCCCTGCCTCCCTCGCCCGGAGCATCTCGCGCTCACGGCGGGGATCGTCGGAGCAGAACACCGCGGGATCGTCCTCGGACCGGCCCACGGCCCGCAGAAGATCGCGCGCCTGGCGGTCGGCGTCCTCGCGGCTGTCACCGCTGAACTGCACCAGCAGCCAGCTCTCCCCTGCCGGGAACCGGTCCAGCGAGTCGAGGTGGGACTTCTCCGCACGCATGAGCTGCGCCATGCGGCTGTCCATCGCCTCCAGGAGTTCGGGCGCGCTGTGCTCGAGCAGGCGCGGCACGTCATCGGCCGCCGCACAGATGTCGTCGTATCCGAGTACCACGATGGACTCGAAAGCGGGCACGGGCACCAGGTCCAGCTCGGCGCGCAGCACCGTCACCAGCGTGCCCTCGCTGCCGACCAGTGCCCGTGCGAGGTCGAAGCCGTTCTCCGGCAGCAGGGAATCCAGGTTGAATCCCGACACCCGGCGGGGAATGTCCGGGAACCGGGTGCGGATGTCCGCCAGATACCGGTCGGTGATCTGCCGCAACCCCTGATACACCTCGGCACGGCGCCCACCGGCCGCGAGGATCGCTTCGAAGTCTTCCCGCGAGGTCGGTCCCACCCAGCAGCGCATGCCGTCGTAGGTGACGATCTCCAGACGGCGCACGTTGTCGACAGTCTTGCCGTACGCCTGCGCGGAGGCACCGCAGGAATTGTTGCCGATCATTCCGCCGAGCGTGCAATGGCTGTGCGTGGATGGTTTTGGCCCGAACATCAGTCCGTCATCGGACAGGCGGCGATTGAGCTCGTCCAGCACGATGCCCGGCTCCACCACACACGTCCGTTGCCCGGCATCCACCGACAAGAGCCGGTTGCAATACTTGGTCCAGTCAATGACCACGGCGGCGTTCGTGCACTGCCCGGCCAGACTGGTACCCCCGCCCCGCGAGAGCACCGGGGCACCGAACTGCGCACACACCGCAACCGCCTCGGCGCCGGCCTCGACATCGCGGGGCACCACGACCCCGATCGGCACCTGCCGGTAATTCGACCCGTCAGTGGCATAGGCCCCCCGGCTGCCCGCGTCGAAGCGCACCTCTCCGCGTACCCGCCGGCTCAGAGCCTCGCACAGTGCCGCGGCATCCAAGAACAGGGCGCTCCCGTCCGGCTCGGAAGATCCATCCGACTGCAGCTCCGCGCTCATGTGCCTTCTTCCACTTCGTTGCGTGTTCTCGGGCTTGCAGCTCAGGCCGACCATCACCGCTGGGGGCGCCACACACGACATTCACCACCGGACCCGTCGATCACGTCACGAAAGGGTCAATATGACCCCCTACCGAGCGACCGTGCACTTTTCGTACCACGCATGCTGCTCGGAAGGTGGCTTCCGTAGCTCTGACAACTTCACATTCGGCTAACCGCTTGACAGGCAGAGAAACCCGCGAGGCGGGCAAAGAGGCCATCAAGGTGCGTTCTGATGGAGCACCGGCCCTCGCGCGGCACAGGGAATCTGTGGATACCGCTGTCATGGGGGCGGCGGCGGGCTTATGAACAGGCGGCTCCAGTCATCAGAGCCCCCAGGATCGGCCAGCAGCAACAGTTCGTCGTCCGGCCTGAGACGCGTAGAGCCGTCGGCGGCCAGGAGACGGCCGTCGCGGACGACGAAACTGATCCACACGTGCTCACCGAGGTCGAGGTCGGCAATGGCCGTTCCCTCAGCGCTCGATCCCGCCTGTACCGTCACCTGCTGTGCGCTTTCGGGGCGATGGCGCAGACGGATGCCCAGTGCCCACGGTTCCACTGCGCTCGAGCGCATCGAGATCCGGCACCATCGGGCCACCGTCGGTACCAGGGAGCCCTGGACGGTGACGGAGAAAGCCACCACGACGAAGACGACGTCGTAGATCCGCTGTGAATGAGACAGCCGCGCGCTGACTCCGTTGCTCAATTCTCTGCGAGGGACGCTGTGTTGGCGGCATGATCGCTTCCGCGGCTGGTAGCCCGTCGAGTGGCCGCGGGGGTGGAATCGATGTCTCTGCAGTCCAAGGGCCTGCCCGCGG
>NZ_JAFFZS010000046.1 GCF_016921115.1 Streptomyces actuosus | reverse complement strand
CTGGCAGCAGCAGACCAACAGCGACCAACGCCAAGTCGACTGGCACTTCACCACCGACGACGCACGCGTGAAACTGCGCCACCTCTACCCAACATCACAGCAAAAATAAGCCGCAACAATCTACTAGGACCCGGAGGCCGACCGCCGTTCCGCGGCCACCAGCTCGAACGCCGTCCTCCCGTCCAGGGACTCGCGGATGATGTCTGCGTGCCCGGCGTGGCGGGCCGTCTCCCGGATCAGGTGCAGGCACAGCCAGCGCATCGACACCCGGCCCTCGGGCGGGAACCATGGCTGGTCGGGCAGGGCGAAGGTGTCGTCCAGGCTCGGCACGCCGTTGACGAAGGCCTCCGTCTCGGCGGCGACCTTCTCCCAGTACGCCAGCTGCGAGGCGAGCGTCTCGTCGCCGACCAGGCGGAAGCACTCGTCCCAGGTCGTCTCGTCCCGCTCCACCGCCGGGGCCTCGCCCCGGGCGCGCGCGACCCAGGCCTGCTCGACCTCGGCCACGTGCTTGACCAGTCCGGCCAGGGACAGGGCACTGGCGCTGGGCCGGGAGGACGCCTGCTCGTCGGTCAGCCCGAGCACGGACCTCCGGATGCCGCCGCGCTGTTCGGCCAGGAAGCTCAGCAGTGCGCCGCGCTCGTCGCCGTGCTCCTCCGCCGGAACGTGAGTGACCATGATCAGCCGCCTTTCGCCGGGATGCGCCGAAGGAACCTCCTCCGACCGACATCCACGACGCTACGGGCCAATGAGGTCAGATCCTGTCCGCATGGACGGGCGAGGAGCACGCGTCTCAGAACGGGAAGGCGCTCCGACCGCGCTGAACCGAGATCCACTTCAGGGTGGTGAAGGCGTCGAGCACGGACCGACCGCCCAGACGCCCCTTGTCGGAGCACTCCTCGCCGCCGAACGGGACGAGGGGCTCGTCGTGGATGGTGCCGTCGTTCACGTGGAACATGCCGGCCTCGATGCGGCGGGCGAAGGCCACGCCCCGCTCGACGTCGGCGGTGTGGACGGCGCCGCTGAGTCCGCTGGGCGTGTCGTTGAGGACACGGACGGCCTCCTCCTCGCCGTCGAAGGGGACGAGGAGCGCCACCGGGCCGAGGATCTCCCGGTGCAGCAGGGAGGAGTCGGCGGGGACGTCGGTCACGACGCTCGGGCCGACGAGGTTGTCCGCGGCCCGCCCGCGGACGAGGACCGTGGCGCCCTCGGCCTCGGCCTGCTCGACGGTCGCGGAGATCGAGCCGGCCTGGAGGGAGTTGAGGACCGGGCCGATCACCGTCCGCGGGTCGCGCGGGTCACCGGTTCTCAGGGTGCGCACCTTGGCGACGTACTTCTCGGTGAACTCCGCGGCGACCGCGCGGTCCACCAGGACACGGTGGGCGGCCATGCAGATCTGGCCCTGGTCGGCGTAGCGGCTGAAGACGGCGGCGTCGACGGCGTAGTCCAGGTCGGCGTCGTCGAGGACGACGAGTGCGCTGTTGCCGCCGAGTTCGAGGACGGCGCGCTTGAGCTGCCCGGCGCAGACCGTGGCGACGTGGCGGCCGACCTTGTCGGAGCCGGTGAAGGAGATCACGCCGGGGACCGGGTGCTCGATGAAGGCGTCGCCGATCTCCGCGATGTCGGTGAGCACGACGTTGAGCAGTCCGGGCGGCAGCCCCGCGTCCTCGAACAGCCGGGCGATCAGGGTGCCGCCGGTGACCGGCGTGTCCTGGTGCGGCTTGAGCACGACGGCGTTGCCGAGGGCGAGGGCCGCCGCGACCGGCTTGATCGACAGCAGGAAGGGGAAGTTGAACGGGCTGATGACACCGACGACTCCGACGGGCACCCGGTGGAGGCGGTGCTCCTTCCCGGCCGTCCGCGCCGGCACGACACAGGCCTCGGCGCTGAGGGTGAGCCGGGCGGCGTCCCGCAGGAACTCCTTGACCAGGCCGATCTCGAAGGCGGCCCTGGGGCGGGTACCGCCGAGTTCCTCGGCGATCAGCGCGGCGATCTCGTCCTCGCGCTCGTCCACCAGCCGCAGCGCGGTCTCGAAGACCGCCTGCCGGTCGGGCGGGTCTGCCGCGGCCCAGGCCCGCTGGGCGCGCGCGGCGGCGCGGTACGCCTGATCGACCTCGTCGACCGTGGCTATCGGGATCGAGGCCAGCTTCTCGCCGTCGTAGGGATTGAAGTCGATGATGTCCCAGCTGCCGGTTCCGGGGCGCCACTCACCGTCGATGTACTGCTGGGCCAGGTCGGTGAAGCAGGACGACGACATGTGATCCCTCAATCCGTCCGATCAGCCTGATCACCTGTCATCGTACTGACGTTTCACCCGAGTTGAAGGTACACCGGCAGGTCCGGCGGAGGTGTGCCCCGCCCGCCGCCCTACGACAGCTGGAGCAGCCCGCGCAGCAGGTCCCGGCTCTCGGCCGGACCGGGGCTGTCCTGCTGGAGTTCCTTCAGGGCGTGCTCGTACTGCAGGACGTCCTCGCGCTTGTCCAGGTAGAGGGCGCTGGTGAGCTGCTCCAGGAAGACCACGTCCGACAGGTCGGACTCGGGGAAGCTGAGGATGGTGAAGGCACCGGACTCGCCCGAGTGGCCGCCGAAGCTGAACGGCATGACCTGCAGGCGGACATTGGGCCGCTCGGACATGTCGATCAGGTGCTGCAGCTGCTCGCGCATCACCGCGCGGTCGCCGTAGGGGCGGCGCAGGGCGGCTTCGTCCAGGACGATGTGGAACTCGGGGGAGTTCTCGGCGACGAGGTACTTCTGCCGCTCCAGCCGCAGCGCGACGCGCTTCTCGACGTCCGCCTCGCCGGCGCCCTTCATGCCACGCCGGACCACCGCGCGGGCGTACGACTCGGTCTGCAGCAGGCCGTGCACGAACTGCACCTCGTAGACGCGGATCAGGGAGGCGGCGCCCTCCAGACCCACATAGGTGGGAAACCAGTTGGGCAGCACGTCGGAGTAACTGTGCCACCAGCCCGCGACATTGGCCTCACGGGCAAGGGCGACGAGTGCGTTGCGCTCCGCCTCGTCCGTGATGCCGTACAGCGTCAGCAGGTCCTCCACGTCCCTCGTCTTGAAGCTCACCCGGCCCAGCTCCATCCGGCTGATCTTCGACTCGGAGGCGCGGATGGAGTACCCCGCCGCCTCGCGGGTGATCCCGCGCGCCTCACGCAGTCGCCTGAGTTGCGAGCCGAGCAGCATGCGTCGCACCACCGATCCGGGCTCTCCCGCGCTCACGTTCGCCTGCCTCCCCAACCGTCTTCAGGGGCCGAAGTCTGCCACTAAAACACTTCGAGCAGTACTCGTCCGATTACAGAGAAGCAAAGAAGGAGAACCGTCCGTTCTGCATCGAGCCTGGGTCGGGCACGGAAGTGACGCCGGGAAGGCGGGAGTTGAGCGAGAAGGTGGCGGAAAAAATGGCCAAGAAGCGGTACGGGCGGGTCCAATTCGGTCACGTGCACGTGCATCTGCCCTTGCATCTGTTGTGCGCATCCGAAACCATGGTCCCGCGCAACCGCTGCATCGCAACGACCGCGAATTCCCGGGAGTGCCTCGCATGGGGACGAATGGATCGACCATGCTCGAGCCCTTACGGCAGGGCCTTCCTCCGCTGGATCCCGCAGCCGTGTCCGACGCCGCCTCCTGCGCCCTCCCCGCCCGCTACGAAGCGGTGCGCGACGCGCGGCACTTCACCCGCAAGACCCTGGACCAGTGGGAGCTCGGGGACCACTTCGACGACGTGTGCCTGGTCGTCTCGGAGCTGGTCACCAACGCCCTGCGACACGCGGTCCCGGCAGTCTCCGTGTGCGCGCCCGAACCGCAGCAGCCCGTGCGGCTGCACCTGATGCGGTGGACGGAGCGCCTGGTGTGCGCCGTGCGCGACCCCAGCAAGGAGTCGCCCGTCGCACGGGAGGCCGACGACTTCTCCGCGGAGTCCGGCAGAGGACTCTTCCTCGTCGATTCCTTCAGCGACGGCTGGGGCTGGCACCCGCTCGCCGGCACCCTGGGCGGCAAGGTCGTCTGGGCGATGTTCCGGCTGCGAGCCGACTCCCAATGAGAATCCGCAGCGCTCACCCGCGCTGCGGATCTACGCGCGTCACCGAACGTTGTGCGACGAATGCCCTGCGTTGCCCGGCGACGGCGAGGCGGCATCCGGCGACGATCACGGAGAGGAAGGGGATCGGCGCCCCATCAGCCCGCGATGAGGTGGTCGAACTCGCCGTCCTTGATGCCGAGCAGCATCGCCTCGATCTCCGCGCGGGTGTAGACGAGCGCCGGGCCGTCGGGGAACCGCGAGTTCCGCACGGCCACGTCACCGCCCGGCAGTCGGGCGAACTCCACGCACGATCCTTGGGAGTTGCTGTGTCTGCTCTTCTGCCAGGCCGCCCCGTGCAGCTGCGTGGCGGCGATGCCGTTGTACACGCCGGACGCGTCGTGGGCGTCGTACACGTGGTGATCCACAGGTCGCTCCCCGGTGGTGCACTGGCTGATGAGGCCATTGATGCAGTGGTCAACTGAGCCGGATCATAGTCCTGTTCACGTGCAGATGCATGGGCAGATGCACGTGCACACGGGGTGTTCCTCCGGTTACAGCTTTGACGGACGCTTTACCGAAGCCGTTCCAGCGCCTGCCCCCGGTCGGGCGGGACATGCGTGCTCCGGCATCCGTACACGACCTGACCGGCCATCGCGCGCCACCGGTCCGTCCGGCTCGAATCCCGCGTGCACCAGTAAGAGACGCACACCGCGGCCCTCGTGTTCCAGCGTTCGGGTGATCGTCCGGTCCGCCCGGTTGGCCGGATCGGCCTCGGCCCGGCGGAGGAACGGCATCCGCTCGACGTCGTAGGCGAGGACCTCCACGTCGACGACACCACAGACGTGGCAGCCGGGCCACGGGACGGAGGGCATCCGGTACGGGTGGCCGACCCGCACGCACAAGCCACCCGAGCCCGGCATCGGCCACCGCGCGGGCAACTCCGGCTCGGTCGGGGGCCGTCGGATGCCGAAGGGAGGGAAGGAGGGGGAAGAGACAGCGAGGGGGAAGGAAGGAGGGGGATCTTCCGGTTTCCCTCCGGCCCCGTCCCTCCGTCCGGCGGCGTTCCGGAGTCCCGCGGGTCGTCCGGTGTTCCGGCGGAAACCTGGACGACGGCCCTGCGGCGGCTGGTAGCTTGCTGCGGTCCTCCGGCCGTCCCCGATGCGGCCGATCGGCCACGACTCGGGAGCCCCCGTGACCTCGGTGCCCTCATCGCGTCCGCACCACCGCGCGTCGCCCGGCGCGTCCCCGTGGCGACCGCGGAGCACGACCGCCTTCGCCCTGACCGCCGCGCTGACCGGCGCCCTTCTGCTGTCGGCGTGCAGCGACGGCGACGGCACGGACGACAAGGCGTCGGCGGCTCCCGCCCCCACGGCGACCCCGACCGCGGGCGCCGGCGGCGGAACGGGAACGGCGAGCACATCGGCCGGCGACCTGGAGGGGAACTGGCTCGCCGGCACGGGCGGCAAGGCCGTGGTGCTGGTCGTCCACGGCACGGAGGCCGGCGTGTTCACCACCGGCGGCACCGTGTGCAGCGGCACCGCCGGAGCGGAGTCGGGAACGCAGACCATCCACCTGAAATGCACCGACGGCAGCAAGGACCGGGCGTCCGGCACGGTCGCCTCCGTCGACGGAGGCACGCTGAGGATCACCTGGCAGGGCGCCCTCGGCACAGAGACCTACACCCGCTCCGAGGGCGGCACACTGCCGTCGGGGCTGCCCACGGCGAACCTCGGGTCGTAGAGCTCCGGATCCGGGGCCGGGGGCACGCCTCTCGGCCCGCAGGGTTCCCGGCGACCGGCACACTCCCACGCACCGAGACACACGCCTCAGGCCCGAGCACACCGCTCGGGCCGAGACGCCCCGCCCGGACGGCAGCCGACCGGGGCCACGACGGCGACAGCGGCCATCCCTGTGACGGTGACGGCGGTTTGTGGCCGTGACAGCGGTTTGTGGCCGTGCCAGCGGCTGCGGCTGCGGCTGCGCTGCGGCACGACCGTGGCCACGGCCTGCCGCGGAGTGACACGCCGACCGGGCCCTGCGTATCGCACGCTCCGTGCCCGACCGTGGGTACCGTCCCGGTCGCCATCTCATCCAGGTCGTCCTGGCCGTCCGGGATGTTCAGGTGCTCCGGGCCGCCCGGTTCATCCAGGCCGCCCAGCGCACCGATTGCTCAGGAGAGCCGAGGGCGGGCTCCGACCTGCGCCCGGTCCGCGGCTTCGGAGCCCTCGGCCCATCCGGCCGAGTCGCTGACGCCGCGCAGGCGGGTGGTGACCGTCTCCGGGAACATCCGGTCCGCCTCGGCCGTGACGGCGACCTCGCGGGAGGCGAGGACCGGCAGCAGGTCGGCGCCGGCGCCGCTGTCGGCGACCGCTTCCTCCGCCGCGGCGGACAGCCGGGTGCCGATGCGGTGGGCGTAGGCGGCGAGGAAGGACTGACGGAAGGCTTTGGTCCGCTTGCGCCCGCCGCGGCGCTGGGCCGCCTCCGCCGCGGCCAGCGCGGTCTGCGCCTGCACCAGGAGCGAGGTGTGCAGCAGCTCGACCGCCTCCAGGTCCGCCTCGAAACCGACGACCGTGGAGAAGCCGAGCGGCTCGTTCCACACCGCGCGGCAGTGATTGGCGCGGGCGACCGCGTCCAGCAGGACCGCCTTGGACTGCTCGTACGGCGGCTCGACGCCGATCCGGCAGGCGCCGGGCGCGTCGGGGTCGGCGTCCCGTGCGGCGAGCAGCGCCTCGTCGACGCTGTGCCGGGCCATCAGCTCCTGCGCCTTCGCGGTCAGCGCCTCCGCCTCCTCCGGGTACGCGGTCGCCTCGGCCTTGGCGAGCAGCGCGCGGATACGGGTGAGCATGCGGGATTCCGAGGCGTGCGTCCGCGGCCCTGAGCGCCGGTGCGGTTCGTCGAGCTGCTCCAGCGCGGGCAGGCGCAGCAGCAGGCGGTACAGCTCCAGCACGGCGGTGGCGTGCGCGAAACGGTCCGAGCGGGGCGGGTCCTCTGCGGGCAGCCCGTCGAGCTGCACGGCCCATCGCGGCCCGCGCGGCCGGTCGTCGGGCACCTGGGCCCGGATCAGCGCCGCGGCGAGGCGCACGTGCCCGTCGTCCAGCTCGCGCCGCACGATGCGGACGACATCGGCGGGTTGCCAGCCCCGCCGCCAGGCACCCGCGACGAACTCCCGTCCCCGCCGGGCGACTTCACCGTCGGCCGCGGGATCGGCGGCGAGGAGGGACGCACCGGTGTCCAGGGCGGCGTCCCCGGTGTCGTACAGGGCGGCCGAGAAGGCTCGGTCGACGGTGTCGGTCGGTGTGTCGGTGCTGCTCACCCGTCGATCGTGACACGAGCCGCCGACGACCGGGTCCCCCGCCCCCGCGCCGGCGCCCCTCCACGCGCGCGTGCCGCCGCGAGACGAACGGCCGATGCGCGACCCCGGCACGGCACGAGCCGGAACGGCGGGACGGACCCCTTCACGCCGTCGAGACCCGCGCCTCAGGACGGCGACCACATGTCAACCAAGAGTTGACACCTCTCCTCGCGTCAACTTACGGTTGACACATGTCGACGAACCCGACCGCCATGTCATCCGTACGTCTCGACGAACTCATCACAGCCATCAAGAAGGTCCACGAAGAACCCCTCGACCAGCTCCAGGACGCGATGATCGCGGCGGAGCACCTCGGCGAGGTGGCCGACCACCTGATCGGCCACTTCGTCGATCAGGCCCGCCGCTCGGGGGCCTCCTGGAGCGACATCGGCAGGAGCATGGGTGTCACCCGGCAGGCGGCGCAGAAGCGGTTCGTGCCCAAGGAGTCCGGCCTCGACCTGAGCCAGGGCTTCAGCCGGTACACGCCTCGCGCGCGCAACGTCGTCATGGCCGCCCACAGCAGCGCCCAGCAGGCCCACAGCGCCGAGGGCGCCCCCGCCCACCTGGTTCTCGGGCTGCTGGCGGAGCCGGAGGGCCTCGCGGCGAAGGCGATCACCGACCAGGGCGTCACGGCCGACACCCTGCGCGAGGCGGCGACGGCCGCTCTGCCGCCGGCCGTCGAAGGGGCCCCGGAACTGGTCCCCTACGGCTCCGACGCCAAGAAGGTCCTGGAACTCACCTTCCGGGAGGCCCTGCGCCTGGGCCACGGCTACGTCGGCACCGAGCACATCCTGCTGGCCCTGCTGGAGTTCGAGAACGGCGACGGCGTCCTCAGCGGCCTCGGCCTCGACAAGGCCCGCACCGAGGCCTTCGTCGCGCGGATCCTGGCGTCGCTCACGGGCGGGACCGAGCTGCAGGACCCGCAGTGACCGCAGGGGCGCCACGGCCGAGGAACCCGCACGATCGGAACAACCCTCGCGACCGACACGGCCGCGTGATCGGAGGAGTCCCGGCCGAAGAGGCCGCGTGACCGACGAAACCGCAGGTCGGATCGCATTGTCAGACCCGGCTGCCAGACTCCTCCCATGACCGGCCGCTGGGCGCTCGCCCCGGCCGAGGGCGGCGGCGTGGAGATCGCCCCCCTCGGCCCGGACGGGCTGCCCGACGGTCCGGTGTGCCGGGAGGAGGACCTGGCGGGAGCCGTGCGCAGCAGGCCGCACGTGTCCCGCTGGATCTGGCGCTCGACGGCCGAGGTGTATCCGCAGCTGCTCGCCACGGGGGTGCGAGTGGCGCGGTGCTACGACGTCGAGGCCGCCGAGGCCCTCCTCCTCGGTCACGAGGGGCGGTACGGGGAGCCCCGCTCGGCCGCGGCGGCCCTGGCCCGGCTGCACGGAGGCCCCGTACCGCCCGACCCGCCCCAGCGCACGGCCGAACCGGGCGCCCAGTCCTCCCTGTTCGAACCGCGGGGAGTCCACCTGCCGCTGACGGACCTGATGGAGGTCTACGCCGAGCAGCAGCGGCGGCACGGGCGAGCCGAGCACCCCGACCGGATGCGGCTGCTGACCGCCGCCGAGTCGGCGGGGATGCTGGTGGCCGCCGAGCTGAACCACACGGGACTGCCGTGGCGTGCCGACGTCCACCGCGACGTGCTGCACGACCTGCTCGGCGAGCGGTACGCGGGCGGCGGCGAGCCGCGCCGGCTGGCCGAACTGGCCGACGAGGTGTCGGCCGCCTTCGGGCGCCGGGTCCGCCCCGATCTGCCCGCCGACGTGGTCAAGGCCTTCGCCCGGGCCGGTATCAAGGTCAGGTCGACACGCCGCTGGGAGATCGAGTCCGTCGACCATCCGGCCGTGAAACCGCTGCTGGAGTACAAGAAGCTGTACCGCATCTGGGTGGCGCACGGCTGGGCCTGGCTGCAGGACTGGGTCCGCGACGGCCGGTTCCGCCCGGAGTTCCAGGCGGGCGGCACCGTCACGGGCCGCTGGGTGACCAACGGCGGCGGCGCCCTGCAGATCCCCCGCGTCATCCGGCGCGCGGTGGTCGCCGACCCGGGCTGGCGCCTCGTCGTCGCCGACGCCGACCAGATGGAACCGCGCGTCCTCGCGGCCGTCTCCCGCGACCCCGGCCTGATGGAGGTGGCCGGTCGCGAGACCGACCTGTACCAGTCGGTCTCGGACCGGGCCTTCGCCGGCGACCGCGCCCAGGCCAAGCTGGCGGTGCTCGGCGCGGTCTACGGCCAGACCTCCGGCGACGGGCTGAAGAACCTCGCCGCACTGCGCCGCCGTTTCCCGAAGGCGGTGGCCTACGTCGACGACGCCGCGCGAGCCGGGGAGGAGGGGCGCCTCGTGCGCACATGGCTGGGCCGAACCTGCCCACCGGCGGCCGGAGCGCGGCAGGACGCGACGGAGGAGGCGGGCATCCCGGTGCCGGAGGAGGAGCGCGGCGGTGACGCGTGGGTGCCCGGCTACGCCTCCACCGACGCCCGCGCGCGTGGCCGCTTCGCCCGCAACTTCGTCGTCCAGGGCAGCGCCGCCGACTGGGCCCTGCTGCTGCTCGCCGCGCTGCGGCAGCGGTGCGAGGGCATGGCCGCCGAACTGGTCTTCTTCCAGCACGACGAGGTGATCGTGCACTGCCCGCAGGAGGAGGCCGACGTGGTCGTCGCGGCGATCCGGGAAGCGGCGGAGCTGGCCGGGCGGCTGACGTTCGGTGAGACGCCGGTGCGCTTCCCGTTCACGACGGCGGTGGTGGAGTGCTACGGGGACGCCAAGTGAGCTGACCAGCAGCGCGGTTCGGCGCTTCACCGGGGACGGACGCCGTCGTACGACAGGCCGGCCCCGTCCGGTCGAGGGGGCGGATCCGTCCGGGCGGCCGAGGCGGACCCGGGCGGGCGACCGGGACGGACGCAGGGGGCGACCGGGACGGACACCGCCGGACGTGGGGGCGGGCGTTTCCGGACGCCGCGAGGCGGGTGCGGGCAGACGACCGACGGACGCGGTCAGATGACGGGCGGGCGCCCCAGGCGGGTGAGCCGCCACACCGTGCGCCAGCGCATGGGCCGACGCTCGCCGGCGGACACGCGCATGCCCTCCAGAAAGCCGCCGAACCAGGCCCGCAGCCCACCGAACGACCGGATCCGCAGCAAGGTGACGGCGGTCCACACGGCCAGGTGGACCGGGATCAGCAACAGCGGCAGCCGGCGCCGGACCAGCCATACGCGGTTGCGGGCGTTGACGCGGTAGTAGATGGCGTGCCGGGCGGGAGACGTCTTCGGGTGCTGCAGGAGCAGTTCCGGCGCATAGAGGATCTTCCAGTCGGCGTCGGCCGCCCGCCACGCCAGGTCGGTCTCCTCGTGCGCGAAGAAGAACCGGGCGGGCCAGTCGCCGATCTCGTCCAGCATCGCCATGCGGAAGGCGTGCCCGCCGCCGAGGAAGCCGGTGACGTAACCACCGTCCATGGGGTCGGCGTTGCCGGCGCGCGGCACGTGCCGGCGCTGCGTCTCACCGTTCTCGTCGGCGATGCGGAAGCCGACGATGCCGAGCCGCGGGTCCGCCGCGAACAGGTCCCGTACGCGACGCAGCACGTCGGGGTCGACGAGCAGCCCGTCGTCGTCCAGTTCCACCACGACGTCGACGTCGCCGAGTTCGCGGAGCCGCGCCAGAGCGACGTTGCGGCCTCCGGGGCAGCCGAGGTTCTCGTCGGTCTCGACCACGGTGACCTCACCGGGGAGCGCGAGCCGCCCTGCGAAGTCGGGCAGTCGGCAGCCGTTGCCCACGATCACGATGCGGGTCGGCGGAACGTCCTGCTTGGCCACGGACTCCAGCAGGGCGTCGACCTCCGCGGGACGGTTGCCCATGGTCACCACGGCGACCGCGATCCTCGGCTCCACCATGTCCCTCACCAACCCCATCCGGCCACCGGCCACGACGCGTCCCTGCCGCACGCCGCCCGTCGTTCACGAAGATGTTGCCTCAAGGGCGAGGGTTGTCCTGACGCCGATTCACTTTGCCTCCTGTTTGCGGTGATTTTCCGTACGCCCACCCGAGACCGCCCCATCACACCGTGCGCCGGGCCCGCCGCTCCGCGGGCCGGCTCCATCGCTCCGTGGGCCCTGCCCCACCGCGTCGTCCGCCCGCAGGGACCGTCCGGGTCGCATCGCACTGTGCCGGAGCCGTGCCGCTGCCAGGCGCAGCCGCCCACCACGCGTCAGACGTACGGACCGTCGGCACACCGAAATACACCGGGCTCCGGGCTCCGGGCTCCGGGCTCCGGGCTCCGGGCTCACGGTACGTCAGGCGTCCGCGCCCGCCGCACGCGAGGGTTCCGGGCCTGCCGTGTCCGACGGGCCCGCCCCGCGCCCGATCAGGCGCAGGGTCACGGCTGCGGCGAGGCCCGCCATCAGGCCGAAGGTCAGGGCGGCGGGAACGTTGCCCCCGAGACCGGAGGCGAGGTGGACGAGTCCCCAGCCCCGCCCCGTCCGTGGCCATCCGCAGCAGCTGCTCTGGACGGAGACCTACGCCTACGACGTGATGGGCAACGTGGTACGGGCTTCAGCGCCCGGCCACAGCCCTTCCAGCGAACGTGAGTTCGAGGGTTCTCTGATCCGTCGCGCGGGGCGTGCAACGTACGAGCACGACACGCAGGGCCGCCGGGTTCGTAGGACGGTCAGGCTCCTCAACGGACAGACGCGCACCTGGACGTACGCCTGGACCGCCGAGGACCGCCTCAGCGAGGTGGTCACGCCCGACGGTGAGTGCTGGAGGTATACGTACGACCCGCTGGGCCGCCGCGTCTCCAGGCACCGCGTGGCCGTGGACGGCTCGGCCGCCGTCGCACGGAATTCGTGTGGGACGACACCCGCCTCGCCGAGCAGACCGATCCGGACGGAACGGCCACCATCTGGGAGTACGCGCCTGGCTCACATCGGCCTCTGACCCAGACCAGCCACCCGCCGGTGCTCCGCGCCCCTGGTGCCTCCTTCCTCTCACATCTGGCGGAGACCACCGACGTCGGCCGCAGCACCCGCTTTCGGGCGATCGTCACGGACGGCGTGGGCACCCCGACCGAATTGGTCACGCCCGAGGGTGAGGTGGTCTGGCAGCGTCGTACGACGCTGTGGGGAACGCCGTTTCCCTCCCCTGTGGACGGCTCCACCGAGGACTGCCTGCTGGGCTTCCCCGGCCAGTTCCTGGATCCCGAGACAGATCTGCACTACAACTTCTTCCGCTCCTACGACCCGGAAACGGCCCAGTACGTCAGCCCGGACCCACTGGGTCTGGCGGCAGCACCCAATCCCGTCGCCTATGTGAGTCACCCGCTCAGCGGAATGGACCCGCTGGGCCTGTACGACTGCACCAAGGTCACCGAAGTCATCGACCAGACCATCGAACGGGCATCGGGGGGACGGCGCCGCACGGCATCCGGCTACCACGGCCACCTCTCGTCGGAGCGGGAACTCGAAATCCTCTCGAACCCTGACGGCGTCTACATCTCACAGGGCGGCGCCGAGCGACTCATCTTCCATCAAGGTGAGGACATCGTCGTGATGGAGAGCAAGGGCGGAGCACGAGGAAACGTGATCACCAGCTACGGACCTTCCGGTCCGAAGAACGACAGCGGGGCAGCCGCCTGGGGAGGATCGCCGGAGGATCCAGGGCCGGCGGTGACCCGGGAGATGATCATTGAGGGCAGGATCCCGACCCCGAAGGGCGGCACCCTGCCCCCCGCAACTCCGCTGCGACAGAGGAACGTTCCATGGCCTTCTCATCGGTCTCACGAAACGAGCTCACTCTGACCGACCGCCACGCGGTCGTCGCCTCAGGTCCACCGCTGTCCTTCACACCACGTTTCACCCCGCTGGGCGGAATCGTCTCCGTGTCCCCCCACACCGACCAGCGGACTCATGAGGAGCTGCTGTCCAAGACTTTCGGCAGCGTCGACTGGCTGTCGTCCGCCAACGACGAATACCGCTTCGGCAAGTCCGACCGGGAGCTCAAGGGATTCACCCTGTACGTGCCCGAGCGCGCTCTCGCGGTGTCGGGGGCCCCTGTCTCGTGGCTCGAAGCGCCACCGATCCCGGGAAACCTACGCTCGCTCGCCTCGAAGAACTTCGACGCACCCCCCACCGAGTTCCGCTGGGTGAGCCCGGACGGCGACGTGCTGCTGTGCACGTTCCGCGAGGCGACCGACGCTCACCAGGAACTGCTCCGGCTCCGTGTTGCGCCTGACTTCGACCTCGTGTTCACCGACGGTGAGTACGCGGGCTGGCTGCTCGCTCACCCGGCCGCTCATCTTGCCGGCCCCGGGAAGCCGCCCCCCGAGCACGATCCGCCGACGGGGTTGGTCCAAGCACTGCGTGCCTTCTTCGATCTGTTCGTGGAGCCGGGGATCGACCGGATGCAGGGCGGCGACCCCGCACTGCTCGGTGAACTCAACGCGCTCCTGACACGACTCGCAGCGCTTCCCGAAGACCCCCGGGTGGCAATCCTGCGGAACCGTGTGACCGAATTCCGCGAGGACTGGTACGACGACTGATCCCCGATCCACCGCGCGGTAGTTGGCATGTGGACCTCGATCCTTCAGAGGTGATCGCTGCCAGCTGAGGTGATCGGTTCACCCCGTTCGTCCCGGCCGGTGCCGGGTGGGATCTTCGCATGTCGCTGCGGCTGCGCCGGGCTTCCACGGGGGCCTTCCCCCGTGCCCACCGGGGCCCACCACGCACAAGGGCTACAAGCGAGGCTGCCCGAAACCGTGCACCAGGACGTGCACGAAGCACGCCAGCGCCTGCCCCGAGCGCAAGGAGGGCGGACTGGTCTTCACACGGCCCAAGACCAAGGAGAGCCGCAACGCCGTCCCGATCCCGCCCGTCTTCATTCCGTTCCTGCACGACCACAAGGCCCGACAGGACGAGACGCGAGCGGCAGCCGGGGAACTGTGGCAGGAGCACCACGTCGTGTTCTCACGGCCGGATGGACGCCCGCTCGACCCGCGCGCCGACTATGAGGAGTTCAAGGAGCTGAAGGAGGCCGGGATCGACGACCGTCGTCTGTACGACGGGAGCCGACACACGGCGGGCACGATCCTGAACGAGCTGGGCGTCGACATGCCCACGATCATGGAGATTCTCCGTCACACCCGGATCAGCCAGACCCGGCGCTACGGGAAGGGCCGATCTCACCTGTCGAAGGACGCGATGCGGGGCATGGGCGAGTTCTTCGTACCCGCTCCGCAGGGCCCCACTGAGACCAGAACCGAGACCGCCGACACCCGCGCGGCCCGCTCCCGCCGCCGTCTCGTCCGCTGAACGAAAAAACCCAGCTCAGATACCATCTGAGCTGGGCTTCGGTGGAGCCGCTTTCGGGATTCGAACCCGAGACCTACGCATTACGAGTGCGTTGCTCTGGCCATCTGAGCTAAAGCGGCGCGCCGCCGACACCATGGTGCGATCGGCAACGTCGGTAAGTCTACACAGTTTCCGGGAGTGCTACGCACCGCCCTCGGAGCGGGGGATTCCGGGGCCGGTGGCGGTGGCTAGGAGCAGCGCTTCCCCTTCGCCGGAGGCGTCCCGTGCAGCAGGTAGGCGTCGATCGCGGAGTCGATGCAGGCACTGCCGCGGCCGTATGCGGTGTGCCCGTCGCCCTCGTAGGTGAGCAGGCGGGCGGAGGACAGCTGGCCGGCGAGGGCCCGGGCCCAGGGATACGGGGTCGCGGGGTCCCGGGTGGTGCCGACGACCACGATCGGCGCGGCGCCCTCGGCCGTGATGCGGTGCGGCTCGCCGCTGGCCCGGACCGGCCAGTAGGTGCAGTTCAGCGAGGCCCAGGCGAGGCCCTCCCCGAAGACCGGGGACGCCTTCTCGAAGTCGGGGAGGGCCTTGCGCACCGCGTCGGGGCCGTCGAAGGCGGGCGGGAGGTCCAGGCAGTTCACGGCGGCGTTGGCGGACATCAGGTTGCTGTAGCGGGCCCCGGCGTCACGCGCGTAGTAGCTGTCCGACAGCATCAGCAGGCCCGCGCCGTCGTGCTCCTTCATCGCCGAGGTCAGTGCCTCGCGCAGCTGCTCCCAGGCTCCCTCGTCGTACATCGCGGCGATGACGCCCGTGGTGGCGAGGGCCTCGCCGAGCACGCGGCCGTCGGCGTCCCCGGCGGGGAGGGGACGGGCGTCGAGCTCGCCGAAGAACGCCTTGAGCCTCCGGCCCGCGTCACCGGCATCGGTGCCCAGCGGGCAGTCGGGGCGACGTGCGCAGTCCTGGACGAACGAACGGAACGCCGTCTCGAACCCCGCCGTCTGCTCCAGGTTCATACGGCGTGCGGCCAGCGTCGGGTCCATCGCCCCGTCCAGCACCAGCCGTCCGACGCGCCCGGGGAAGAGCCCGGCGTACGTCGCCCCGAGGAACGTGCCGTACGACGCGCCCACGTACGTCAGCTTCCGGTCCCCCAGCGCGGCGCGCACGATGTCCATGTCGCGGGCCGCCTCGACGGTGGAGACGTGGTGCAGCAACTGCGCGGAGCGGGCACCGCAGCCCTCGGCGAACTCCTTGTACGCGTCGACCAGTTCCTGCGTCTCCCGCGCGTCGTCGGGGGTGGTGTCGGTCTGCGTGTACGCGTCCATCTCGGGTCCGTCGAGGCACTCGACCGGTTCGCTGCGGGCGACGCCCCGCGGGTCGACGGCCACCATGTCGTAGCGGGCACGGACCTCGGCGGGGTAGCCGATCGCGGCGTACTGCTGCAGGTAGCCGATCGCGGAGCCGCCCGGGCCACCGGGGTTGACCAGCAGCGAGCCGATCCGCCTGCCGGGGCCGGTGGCCTTCTTGCGCGCGACGGCCAGCCGCACGTCCCCCGCGGCCGGCTCGGCGTAGTCGAGCGGGGCCTTCAGCGTGGCGCACTCGAAGCCGGGCACGCCGCACTCGCGCCAGTCCGGCTTCTGCCCGTAGTACGGCGCCAGCTCGCCCGGCGTCGCCGCGGGCAGGGCGGCCAGCACCGCGGCCCGGGCCGCGGTGGAGGCGGCCGTGCCGGACGGTCCGCCGGCGGAGCAGGCGGAGACGAGCAGAGCGGCTGCGGCCAGGGCGGCAGCGGCGGCGGTGCGAGGCCTGCGGGGAGTGCGCCGTGTGTGCATTCCGCGAGCGTAACTCTCCGCAATGGCATGACCGCCCTTCGTGTGCGACACGCCTCGGACGAGGGACGCGGTCAACCGTCGCGGTCGCCGGTCACCCACGCGGCGGCAGCGGGACCAGTGCAGGGGCCGCATGCACCGGCGCCGGGCCTCCCCCCTGCCGCCCTACGCCGAGGGGCGGCCGTCAGGCCGCACCACGGACCCCACGAGGAGGCAACGCCCGGCCGGGGCACGCCGCTGCCGTGCGGCAGGACGGCGTGCTGTCGGGCTCAGCCCGATCTGAGGGCCATCGTCATGGCTTCCACCGCCAGCAGTGGAGCCACGTTCCGGTCCAGGGCCTCCCGGCAGGCGCCGATCGACTCGATACGGCGCAGCGTGGCCTCGGGGCCGCCGGTGCGGGCGACGCGTTCCAGCGCGTCCTCCGCGTCCGCGTTGGCGATCGCGACGCGGGAGCCGAGCTGGAGGGCGAGGACGTCGCGGTAGAAGGCGGTGAGGTCGGTGAGCGCGAGGTCGAGGCTGTCGCGCTGGGTGCGCGTACGGCGCCGCTTCTGCTTGTCCTCCAGGTCCTTCATCACGCCGGCCGTGCCGCGCGGCAGCCGGCCGCCCTGGGCCGCGCCGAGTGCGGCCTTGAGCTCCTCGGTCTCCTTGGCGTCGAGTTCCTCCGCGAGGGCCTTGGCGTCCTCCGCGGCGGCGTCCACCAGTTCCTGGGCGGCCCGAAGGCAGCCGCCGACCTCCTCGATGCGCAGGGGCAGCTTGAGCACGGCGGCGCGGCGCGCGCGGGCGGCCGGGTCGGTGGCCAGGCGGCGGGCCCGGTCGACGTGGCCCTGGGTGGCGCGGGCGGCGGCAGCGGCGGCATCGGGTTCGACGCCCTCGCGGCGTACCAGCATGTCCGCGACGGCCCCGACCGACGGCGTACTCAGGGTGAGGTGGCGGCAGCGGGAGCGGATCGTGGGCAGGACGTCCTCGATCGACGGCGCACACAGCAGCCACACCGTGCGCATGGCGGGCTCCTCTACCGCCTTGAGGACGGCGTTGGCGGACTTCTCGTTCAGCCGCTCGGCGTCCTGCACGAGGATGATCTGCCAGCGTCCGGTCGCCGGGGACGTGAAGGACTTGCGGACCGTGTCGCGCATGTCCTCGGCGAGGATCTGCGTGCCGACGGCGGCGACCGTGGTGACGTCGGCGTGGGTGCCGATCAGCGCCGTGTGGCAGCCGTCGCAGAAGCCGCATCCGGGAGCGCCGCCGAGCGCCCGGTCGGGGCTCACGCACTGCAGTGCCGCGGCGAAGGCACGCGCCACGTGGACGTGCCCCGCCCCCGGCGGGCCGGTGAACAGCCAGGCGTGTGTCATCTTCGACGCCTCCGGCGGTGGCGCGTGCGTCGCGGCGGCGGTGACCAGGGCGTCGGCGTCCCGGGCAGCGGCGGCGAGCTGCTCGCTCACCCGCTCCTGCCCGACGAGGTCGTCCCACACGGTCATGGGTCATGCCGCCCTTCCGTCACATCACACCCTGCGGTCTCCATTGTGCGGGGCCCCACTGACAGCACCGGCGCGCGGGCCGCTGTCAGTGGGGCCCCGGCGCGGCGGCGCCGTCCGTCAGCGCCGCCGTCCCCGGCCGCGCCCGTCCCCTGGATCGCCGTCGGTGTCGTCGCCGTCCTGGCGCGGGCCGAGCAGTTCGTCCGCCAGGGACGGCAGGTCGTCC
Source organism: Streptomyces actuosus (assembly GCF_016921115.1). GTDB lineage: Bacteria > Actinomycetota > Actinomycetes > Streptomycetales > Streptomycetaceae > Streptomyces > Streptomyces actuosus_A. Next base: position 29,840 of record NZ_JAFFZS010000046.1, on the reverse strand, counting down.
AGCGGTGTCTCCTCGGCCCAGTCGGGCCGCTGCCGCTTGCGGGGCGCGTCGTCGGCGTCGATCCGGGGCATCTCGCGGGTGCGGTCCTCGCCCTGGTCGGCCGGGCCCGCGTCGCGCGGCTCGTCCCGGAAGAAGCCCGGCGGCACACGGTCCCCGGGGGTCTCCTCCCGCACGGGAGGCAGTACGGCGGTGTCGTCGGCGGCACCCGGCGACACCGGCGGCAGCACGGCCGTCTCGTCCGCGGCACCGGACGGCACCGGCGGCTGCGACAGCTCGGCGGTCACCTCGGAGTCGGACGCACCGGTGCCACCGGTGGCGCGGCCGGACTCTGCCGACGCGCCGGCACGGTCGGAGCCATGCGCGCCGGACGTCTCGCCGGTGCGGGCGGAGCCGTCGGTGCGGGTGGCGTCGGCCCCCCGCCCGATCCGCTCGGGCTTCACGACCGGCGTCGGCACGGTGGCCGCCTCCCGGGTCACCGCCGGGGGCAGCGGCGGCGGCCCGGCCTGAGCGGCGGCTGCCGCCTGCTCGGCGGCCCGGCGGGCCTCCTCCGCACGCAGCAGCGCCTCCTCGGCCTTGCGCTGCTTCTCCAGCCGCGCCGCCTCGGCCTCGGCCCGCAGCCGGGCCTCCTCCTCGGCCTGCTGACGGCGCCGTTCCTCGTCGGCCCTGCGGCGGGCCTCCTCCTCGGCGCGCGCCTTCTCCTCGGCGAGGAGTCGCCGCCGCTCCTCCTCCGCGCGCCGGCTCGCTTCCTCGGCCCGCTGCCGGGCCTCCTCGGCCTGCCGTTCGGCCTCGCGCCGCTGCGCCTCCTCCAGCTCGCGCCGCTTGCGCTCCTCCTCCTCGGCGCGCAGCCGGGCCAGCTGCTCCTCGCGCTCGCGCTCCAGGCGCTCCTCCTCGGCCTTGCGGGCCGCTTCCTCCTCGGCCTTGCGGCGGGCCTCCTCCTCGGCCCGGCGGCGCGCCTCCTCCCGGGCCTGGATCTCGGCCTCGGACAGCGGCAGCACCTGGTCGAGCCGGTGCCGGATGACGGTGGTGACGGACTCGGGCTCCTGTCCCGCGTCCACCACCAGGTAGCGGCCGGGATCGGCCGCAGCAAGGGTGAGGAAGCCGGATCGCACGCGCGCGTGGAACTCGGCGGGCTCCGACTCCAGCCGGTCGGGCGCCTCGGTGAACCGCTCGCGGGCGGTCTCCGGCGCGACGTCCAGCAGCACCGTCAGGTGCGGCACCAGGCCGTCGGTCGCCCAGCGGTTGATACGGGCGATCTCGGTCGGCGACAGGTCGCGGCCCGCTCCCTGATAGGCCACGGAGGAGTCGATGTACCGGTCGGAGATCACCACAGCGCCCCGCTCCAGGGCCGGCCGTACGACGGTGTCGACGTGCTCCGCTCGGTCGGCGGCGTACAGCAGAGCCTCCGCGCGGTGCGACAGGCCCGCCGACGACACGTCCAGCAGGATCGAGCGCAACCGCTTGCCGACCGGGGTGGCGCCCGGCTCACGGGTGAGCACGACCTCGTGGCCCTTGCCCCGGATCCATTCGGCGAGCGCCTCGGCCTGCGTGGACTTGCCGGCGCCGTCGCCCCCCTCCAGCGCGATGAAGAACCCGGATCCCGCGGGCTCCTGCACCGGATCGTCGCCGCCGAGCAGCGCGTCCTTGAGGTCCTGCCGCAGCGGCACGCCGGAGCGGTCGTCGACCTTGGCCAGCACCAGCGCGGCCACCGGCAGCAGCAGCGCACCGACGAGCATCAGGGTGAACGCCGCGCCGCCGTGCGCGAAGACGAACCGGCCGCTCTCCAGCCGGTGCGGCCCGATGAGCGCCGCGACGAGCGGTGCGACGACCGCGCCGAGCGCCACGAAGACCCGGACGACGGCGTGCAGGTGCTCGGTCGTGCGCGGCCGGCGGTAGTCCTCCGCCTCCTGGTCGAGCAGGGTGTGCCCGGTGTTGGCGGCCACGCCGGCGCCGACGCCGGCCAGCACGTCGATCAGCAGCACCGTGGTGACGTCCGGGACGAGACCGGCGGCGAGCAGGGCGACGCCGGTGAAGGCGAGGGCGAGCGCCAGCAGCCGGCGCCGGGACAGCGCGGGCACGATCGCGGGGGCCGTGCGGATGCCGACGACGACGCCTCCGGTCAGGGCGAGCACCAGCAGCCCGTAGAGCACGGGCCCGCCGCGCAGGTCCGCGGCGTGCAGCACGGCCACGCCGACGGCTGCGGAGACCGCCCCGGCGACGGCGGCGCAGGCGAGCACCAGCAGCGGGATCGCGCCGGTCCGGCCCTTGTCGACGCCCGTGCCGGTCCTGGGGCGGCGCAGACCCTCCAGCGGTGACCGGGGGCGCGGGGTGCGGACCCCGGGCAGCTCCAGGAACGTCACCACGGACAGGGAGGCGGCGAACAGTCCGGCCGCCACGTACGAGCCGAGGGCGGCCTGGTGCTGGGAGAACCAGGCGATGCCGGCGCCGAGCAGGTTGTTCAGCAACGCGGCGGCGACGAGGGCGGCGGCCGCGAGCGGGACCGCGACGAACCCGGTGCGCAGCGACAGGCGGCGCAGGGCGTCCATGTGGTCGGGCAGCGGCCGTACCGTGGCGCCCTCCGGCGGCGGGGAGGGCAGCAGGGCGGGCGCCGCGCTCTCCCGGCACACCGTCCACAGGCGCTCGGCGATCCCGATGACGAAGACGGTGCCGAGCAGGAAGGCGAGGGCGTTGTCCGGTGTCCAGTCGATCCACAGCGGCGCCACGATGAGCAGCACGGCCCGCAGCCCGTCGGCTCCGACCATGGTCCAGCGGCGGTCGAGCGGGCCGTCCTGGGAGGTCAATGAGGTGAGCGGCCCGAGCAGGACCGCTCCGAACAACAGGGTCGCCAGGATCCGCGCCCCGAAGACGATCGCCACTGCGAACGCCGCGCCCCGGTAGCCGCCGCCGAAGGAATCCTCGACGATCGCCGCCTGGAGAGCGAGAACGACCAGCACGAGGAGCGCCAGCATGTCGCCGACGCCGCTCACGAGCTGCGCGCTCCACAGCCGCTTGAGCTGCGGATGGCGCAGCAGAGCGCGCACGGCGCGCTCGCGGGAGTCCGCCACCAGGGCGTCGTCCGGGGCAGGGGTGGGGGCCGTTGGCTGCTCGGCTCGCGTCATGCTTTCAGCCTATCGGGACAGGCCGACAGCCCGGGCCGCCCGACCGCACACGCGCTCGCCCCTGAACGCGCACGTGGCCGGGGTGTTCTGTTCGCGAACGCGGAAAGGGCGCCCCGCCCCGGGCTGCGGCACGTGGACCCGGTCCGGCCGCGAGACGGCACACGGGCTGCGAGAGGGAGGGACGGGCGTGCCCGCGGCGGCGACGCGATGTACCGGCCCAGGACACGAGAGGGTCCGGGAAGGAGCCCCCGGGCCCCCGCCGGCGAGGGGCGGCAGGCACCGGCGTCCGGATGGTCGGGATGCCGAGCCGGGGGGCCGGGGGCGTGGAGGCCGGGTGTGTCCGGCCTCCGGCGCACCCGGGTTCAGTCCTCGGACGCCGCCCGAGACGCCGTCGCCTTCTTCGCGGTCGTCTTCTTCGCCGTCGTCTTCTTGGCGGTGGTCTTCTTCGCCGCCGACGTCGTCTTCTTCGCCGCGGTCTTCTTGGCCGCCGTCGTCTTCTTGGCGGTGGTCGTCTTCTTGGCCGCCGCCTTCTTCACCGTCTTCTTGGCCGGGCCCTTCGCGCGCTTCTCCGCCAGCAGCTCGAAACCGCGCTCCGGGGTGATGGCCTCGACACTGTCTCCGGAGCGGAGGGTCGCGTTGGTCTCCCCATCGGTGACGTACGGCCCGAAGCGGCCGTCCTTGACCACGACCGGCTTGCCGCTGACCGGGTCCTCGCCCAGTTCCTTCAGCGGCGGCTTGGCCGCCGCGCGACCCCGCTGCTTGGGCTGCGCGTAGATCGCCTGCGCCTCCTCCAGCGTGATCGTGAAGATCTGCTCCTCGGACTGCAGCGACCGCGAGTCGGTGCCCTTCTTCAGGTACGGGCCGTAGCGGCCGTTCTGCGCGGTGACCTCCTGCCCGTCGGCGTCGGTGCCGACGACGCGCGGCAGCGACATCAGGCGCAGCGCGTCCTCCAGGGTCACCGTGTCCACGGACATCGACTTGAACAGGGAGGCGGTCCGCGGCTTCACGGCGTTCTTGCCGGTCTTCGGCGTGCCCTCGGGCAGGACCTCCGTGACGTACGGCCCGAAACGGCCGGCCTTGGCCACGATCGAGTGGTGCGGTGGCTGCGGGTCGGTGCCGAGCACCCGCTCGCCGCTGCCCCTGGCCAGGAGTTCCTCGGCCAGCTCCGGGGTCAGCTCGTCCGGCGCCAGGTCGGCGGGGACGTCCGCGCGCTGGTGCTCCTCGGTGTCCTTCTCGCCCCGCTCGATGTAGGGGCCGTAGCGGCCCACGCGCAGCACGATGTCGTTGCCCAGGGGGAACGTCGACACCTCGCGCGCGTCGATCGCGCCCAGGTCGGTCACCAGCTCCTTGAGGCCGCCGAGGTGGTCCCCGTCACCGTTGCCGGCGTCGGCCGCGGTGCCGTTGGTGGTGCCCTCGCCGAAGTAGAAGCGCCTCAGCCACGGCACTGCCTGGGCCTCGCCGCGGGCGATGCGGTCGAGGTCGTCCTCCATCTTGGCGGTGAAGTCGTAGTCGACGAGCCGCCCGAAGTGCTTCTCCAGGAGGTTGACCACGGCGAAGGACAGGAAGGACGGCACCAGGGCCGTGCCCTTCTTGAAGACGTAGCCGCGGTCCAGGATCGTGCCGATGATCGACGCGTACGTCGACGGGCGGCCGATCTCGCGCTCTTCCAGCTCCTTGACCAGCGACGCCTCGGTGTAGCGGGCCGGGGGCTTGGTCGCGTGGCCGTCGGCGGTGATCTCCTCGGCGGTCAGCCCGTCGCCCTCGGCGACCTGCGGCAGGCGGCGCTCGCGGTCGTCCAGCTCGGCGTTCGGGTCGTCGGCGCCCTCGACGTAGGCCTTCAGGAAGCCGTGGAAGGTGATCGTCTTGCCGGAGGCGCTGAACTCGACGTTCCGTCCGTCGGCGGAGGTGCCAGCGATCTTCACGGTGACGCTGTTGCCGGTCGCGTCCTTCATCTGGGACGCCACGGTCCGCTTCCAGATCAGCTCGTAGAGCTTGAACTGGTCGCCGGTCAGACCGGTCTCGGCGGGCGTGCGGAAGCGGTCGCCCGAGGGGCGGATCGCCTCGTGCGCCTCCTGCGCGTTCTTCACCTTGCCGGCGTAGGTGCGCGGGGCGTCGGGCAGGTACTGGGCGCCGTACAGCTGCGTGACCTGGGCGCGCGCGGCGGAGACCGCCGTGTCGCTGAGGGTCGTGGAGTCCGTACGCATGTACGTGATGTAGCCGTTCTCGTACAGCTTCTGCGCGATCTGCATCGTCGCCTTCGCGCCGAAGCCCAGCTTGCGGCTGGCCTCCTGCTGCAGCGTCGTCGTGCGGAACGGGGCGTACGGCGAGCGGCGGTACGGCTTGGACTCGACGGACCGCACGGAGAACTGCGTGCTCTCCAGGGCGGCGGCCAGGGCGCGGGCGTTCGCCTCGTCGAGGTGGAGGGTGGCGGCGCTCTTGAGCTGTCCCAGGGAGTCGAAGTCGCGGCCCTGCGCCACCCGCCGGCCGTCGACGGTCTGCAGGCGGGCGACCAGCGACGACGGGTCGGACGCGTCCCCGGTGCGGCCGGTGGAGAAGGTGCCCGTCAGGTCCCAGTACTCGGCGGAGCGGAACGCGATGCGCTCGCGTTCCCGCTCGACGACGAGCCGGGTGGCGACGGACTGGACACGGCCCGCCGACAGCTTCGGCATGACCTTCTTCCACAGCACCGGCGAGACCTCGTAGCCGTAGAGGCGGTCGAGGATGCGGCGGGTCTCCTGGGCGTCGACGAGCTTCTGGTTGAGCTGGCGCGGGTTGGCCACGGCGGCCTGGATCGCGGTCTTGGTGATCTCGTGGAAGACCATCCGCTTGACCGGGACCTTGGGCTTGAGGACTTCCTGCAGGTGCCAGGCGATGGCCTCGCCCTCGCGGTCCTCATCGGTGGCGAGGTAGAGCTCGTCGGACTCCTTCAGCAGGTCCTTGAGCTTCTTGACCTGCGCCCTCTTGTCCGCGTTGACGACGTAGATCGGCTGGAAGTCGTGCTCGACGTCCACACCGAGGCGGCGGACCTCACCGGTGTACTTCTCGGGCACCTCGGCGGCGCCGTTGGGAAGGTCGCGGATGTGCCCGACGCTCGCCTCGACGGTGTAGCCGGGGCCGAGGTAGCTCTTGATCGTCTTCGCCTTGGCAGGCGACTCGACGATGACGAGTCGGCGCCCGCCGTTGGCGGTCTCGCTGGTCGGGGACAACTTCGCTCTTCTCTCCGGTCGACGCTGGGGCCTCCCCAGGCCTTGGTCCCGGGGTCGGACGATGCTGACGCTGCGGAGTGTGACGGTACATCCCGCCCCCGTGTCAAACGGGGAAAGCCCGCAACGGCCACTCGAACGGTAACCCGACTACCACTATTCCTGCCGCCCGGAATGCTCAGCAGACTTTTCGGGCGTTCCGGAGCGTGACCTCTCACATACCGCCCGGGGCGATCCGCCCGGCGCGTCGGCGGCGATGGTCACAGCCGGGTGAGGCACCAGCCGCCGAGCGCCAGCGCCGCCACCGACACGAGGCCCGCCAGAGCCGCCGATGCGACCGGACTCACACCGAGGGCCACCGGCGTCCGCCGCCGCACCCGGACCGCGGTCCAGGCGAGCAGACCCGCTCCGAACAGGCCGAACACCACTCCAGCGAAGATCGCCGGTCCGCTCTCCATGGCAGCCCGTGCCCCTCATGTCCTGTCCGCGCGTACCCAGCGTGGGGAGACTGGCACGTGCGGACGTCGCCTCGGCGAACCCGAGGTGAACGCCAGGCCGACACGGTCCCTCCCCGGCACCCGCGCACTCGGCCGGACGATCCCGGGCAGGTCGGGCACGGCGGTGACTCGAGGCCGCGAACACGGCTTGTTTTCATCGGATCACCGTGCGTGTCCGATCGTCACACCCGGTCCGTGGACCGGGCGCGCCTCGCGGCGCGCCCGACCGTTGGGCCGTGTGGCGGAGCACACGCCGCGCCGGGGCGCCGGGTCGGGTCGCCTACGACGGCTCCAGGAAGCCCTGCTCCACCAGGAGTCGGATCTGCGCGGGCGTACGGTCGCGCAGGAGGACCGGGTCCTCGCCCATCAGCTGGGCGATGGCGTCCAGAATGCGCCCGGCACTGAGGCTGCCGTCGCAGACGCCGGCGAAGCCCGCGCCCACGGTGTCGACCTTGGTGGCCCGCCGCATGCCGCGGTGCTGGCGCAGCACGACGTGCTCCGGGTCCTCGGCGCCCGGCAGCCCCACCTGCTCCTGGACGACCTCGGCGGCCAGCCTGAAGTGGCCGGCGAGCAGCGCCGCGTCGTCGAGCGAGCGCAGATGGTCCAGCCGCTCGAAGTGCGCGCGGATGGTGTCGCCGAGGGGCTGCTCGACCGGGTGCGGCCACTCCTCGACCCGCACCGACGGCTCGGCGGCCCCGGTCCTGCGCAGGGTGATCCAGCCGAAGCCGACCGCCTTGACCTTGCGGGCCTCGAACTCCTCCAGCCAGGCGTCGTAGCGCGCCTGGTACGCCGCCGGGTCACCGCGGTGGTCGCCGGCGTCCCTGAGCCACAGCTCGGCGTACTGCGTGACGTCCTGCACCTCGCGCTGGACGATCCACGCGTCGCATCCCCGCGGCACCCACGACCGGACTCGGTCCTGCCAGTCCTCCCCCTCCACGTGCTGCCAGTTGGCGAGGAACTGCGCGAACCCGCCCTCGTTCAGCCGCTCCCCCGATTCCTGAACGAGCGAGCGGCACAGATCGTCCCCGCCCATCCCGCCGTCCCGGTACGTCAGCCGGGCACCGGGCGAGATCACGAACGGCGGGTTGGACACGATCAGGTCGAAGGTCTCGCCGTCCCGGATGGGCTCGAACAGCGAACCCTCCCGCAGATCGGCGGCCGGGGCGTCGGACAGGGCCAGCGTGAGCGCGGTGATGTGCAGGGCGCGCGGGTTGAGGTCGGTGGCGGTCACCCGCGTGGCGTGCCGGGAGGCGTGCAGCGCCTGGATCCCCGAGCCGGTGCCGAGATCGAGGGCGGCGGCGACGGGCGTGCGGACGGTGATGCCGGCCAGCGTGGTCGACGCGCCGCCGACGCCCAGGACGACGCCCTCGGCGCGGCTGCCGATGCCGCCGGCCCCGCCGACCGCGCACCCGAGGTCGGAGACGATGAACCAGTCCTCGCCGTCGGGTCCGCCGTACGGCCGTACATCCACGGTCGCGGCCACGTCGCCGTGGGGCTCCGCACCGGCGCGCACCAGCCAGCCGGCCTCCAGGCAGGCGTCGACGGGCAGCACGTCCGCCACGCGCCCGTACGGCACGGGCTGCTGCAGCAGGAAGAGCCGAACGAGCCTCTCCAGCGGCGTGTCCCCGCGGGTGGCCCGCAGCGCGGGCACGATCTCGCTGCGGGCCAGTGCCGCGTACGCGGGGGCGCCGAGCAGGTCGAGCAGGCCGTCCGCGGTGAAGGACGCCCCGATCAGGGCGTCCCTCAGACGTGCGGCCACGTCGGCGCGGTCGGTCGAGGGCAGGGGGGACGAGGTGGCGTTACTCACGCACCCATTGTGGCCCGCGCCGGACGGCTCAGCCGCTGGACGCCGACGAGGGCGCGGTGGCCTTCTTGCAGCCGGGCTGCTTGGCCACGGCCTGCTTGACGTCGCCCTCCTCCAGCGCCTGGAGGGCGGTGACCGCGCCCTTGTACTGCACGGACACCTCCTTCATCCGCTCCGAGACGTCGTCGAGCCCGGCGGCGAACTTGCCCTGGTCCTTGGTGTCGAGGGCGTCGACCTGCTTCTTCAGATCGGCGTAGGACGCCGACAGGACCGTGAGCTTCTTGACGGCGTCCTGCTGCTTGCGCTCGCTGCCGTCGACGCCGGGAGGCGCACCGGCGCTGCCGATGGTGGCGGCCCGGGCCTTGAAGCCGTCCGAGAGGTCCTGGAAGGCCTGGGAGTCGGTCTTCTGGAGCTCCAGCGGCGGTCCGTCCTTGGCGGCCTTGCCGAGCGCGTCGAACGCGGCCTCGATCTTCGCCTGCTGCGCGGGCACGCTCTCGCAGACCTTCGCGGCCCAGGCGTCGAGCTCCTTGTTGTCCTTCTCGCCGCTGCATCCCGTCAGCGCCACTGCGAGTACCGCACCGCCGGACAGTGCGACCGCGAGCTTCTTGTTCACCGGATCGGTCCCTTCCATGGCTCTCGGCCCCGGAACATACACGCCGATGCGGCGACTTCCCGAGAAAGGAGGGGCGAAATGTCCATATGAATATGATTTACACCAAGTGAGAGAATGCTCACGGCGGGACGGGTGAGACGCGACCCACACACCTCGCACGGCGGGCGGCACGCAACGCGCGCCGCCCGCCCGCCCCTTGGCCGATCCCGGCCTGCGACCGCTACGAAACCACCGCAGGGTCGGCCGACTTGGACGACCGGCCGGTGTCGTTCTCGTCGCCGACCGCGATACCGCGTCGCTTGGAGACGTACACCGCGCCGGCGATCACCACGAAGGCGAGGACCGCGATCACGATCCGGATGCCGACGCTCTTGTCAGCGCCGTAGGAGAACTTGATCACCGCCGGGGCGATCAGCAGCGACACCAGGTTCATGACCTTCAGCAGCGGGTTGATGGCAGGACCGGCGGTGTCCTTGAAGGGGTCGCCGACCGTGTCGCCGATCACCGTGGCCGCGTGGGCCTCGCTGCCCTTGCCGCCGTAGTGCCCGTCCTCGACGAGCTTCTTGGCGTTGTCCCAGGCTCCGCCGGAGTTGGCGAGGAACACCGCCATCAGCGTGCCCGTGCCGATGGCGCCCGCGAGGTAGGAGCCGAGCGCGCCGACACCGAGCGTGAACCCGATGAAGATCGGCGCCAGCACCGCGAGCAGACCAGGGGTGGCCAGCTCGCGCAGGGCGTCCTTCGTGCAGATGTCGACGACCTTGCCGTACTCCGGCGTCTCGCTGTAGTCCATGATCCCGGGCTTCTCGCGGAACTGCCGCCGCACCTCGAACACCACGGAACCCGCCGACCGCGACACGGCGTTGATGGCGAGTCCGGAGAAGAGGAAGACGACCGCGGCGCCCGCGATGAGGCCGACCAGGTTGTTGGGCTGCGAGATGTCCATCATCAGGGTCATCGGCGCGCCCTCACCGGAGAGCTTCTCGCCGACGTCCCGCGCGCCGGTGGTGATGGCGTCGCGGTACGACCCGAAGAGCGCCGACGCCGCCAGAACGGCAGTCGCGATGGCGATGCCCTTGGTGATGGCCTTGGTGGTGTTGCCGACGGCGTCCAGGTTGGTGAGCACCTGCGCGCCCGCGCCCTCGACGTCCCCGGACATCTCGGCGATGCCCTGCGCGTTGTCGGAGACCGGGCCGAAGGTGTCCATGGCGACGATCACCCCGACCGTGGTGAGCAGGCCGGTGCCGGCCAGCGCCACCGCGAACAGCGCGAGCATGATCGACGTACCGCCGAGCAGGAACGCCCCGTACACGCTCAGGCCGATCAGCAACGCGGTGTAGACGGCCGATTCGAGCCCCACGGAGATGCCGGCCAGCACGACCGTCGCGGGGCCGGTGAGGGACGTCTTGCCGATGTCCCTCACCGGGCGCCGGGTGGTCTCCGTGAAGTAGCCGGTCAGCTGCTGGATGACCGCGGCCAGCAGGATGCCGATGGCCACCGCCACGATGGCGAGGACCCGCGGATCGCCGCCCTTGGCCGTGATCTCCGCGTCGGTGACGCCGTCGAGGTCGGCGTACGAGGAGGGCAGATAGGTGAAGACGGCCACCGCGACCAGGGCGAGCGAGATCACCGCGGAGACGAAGAAGCCGCGGTTGATCGCCGTCATGCCGCTGCGGTCGGCGCGCCGCGGGGCGACCGCGAAGATGCCGATCATCGCGGTGATCACCCCGATGGCGGGCACCAGCAGCGGAAAGGCGAGTCCCGCGTCGCCGAACGCCGCCTTGCCGAGGATCAGTGCGGCGACCAGGGTCACCGCGTACGACTCGAACAGGTCGGCGGCCATGCCGGCGCAGTCGCCGACGTTGTCGCCCACGTTGTCGGCGATGGTCGCGGCGTTGCGCGGGTCGTCCTCCGGGATGCCCTGCTCGACCTTGCCGACCAGGTCGGCGCCGACGTCGGCGGCTTTGGTGAAGATGCCGCCGCCCACCCTCATGAACATCGCGATGAGGGCCGCGCCGAGACCGAACCCCTCCAGGACCTTCGGCGCGTCGGCCGCGTACACCAGCACCACGCAGGAGGCGCCCAGCAGGCCCAGCCCCACCGTGAACATGCCGACGACGCCGCCCGTGCGAAAAGCGATCTTCATGGCTTTGTGCGAGACAGCGGTGAGATCCTTTTCCGGCTCACCCTCCGCCGGGGTGGCTTCTCGCGCCGCCGCGGCGACCCGCACATTGCTGCGCACGGCGAGCCGCATGCCGATATAGCCGGTGGCCGCAGAGAATGCCGCGCCGATCAGGAAGAACACCGATCGGCCGGCGCGCTGATTCCAGTCGTCCGCAGGTAGCAGCATGAGCAGGAAGAACACGACGGCGGCGAATACGCCGAGCGTGCGCAGCTGCCGGGCCAGGTAGGCGTTGGCGCCCTCCTGGACGGCTGCCGCGATCCTCTTCATGGTGTCGGTGCCCTCGCCCGCCGCCAGCACCTGGCGCACCAGCACGCCCGCGACCACGAGCGCGGCCAGCGCCACGACCGCGATCACCGACACCAGCACCCGGTTGTCGTCGGTCAGTACGGCAGCCGCGAGGGCTGTGGGATGACCCAACTGTTCTGAGGTGGAAAGCCCCGCCATTCGTCCTCCTTGACGCTTGGGCTGAGCTCAAGATGTGGACGGGATTGTAGGTACCCGACCCTGATCAAAACAGGGCGCGGTAAACAGAATTCGCCTCGACGTACAGTAATGCCCTGAAAGCGTTGTGGAGGGACAGGGGAGACGATCCGCTGCCGCGACTGATCGTGAAGGAATTCACGAAATGCATCGCGGGCATTACGGCTCGTTGATGGCATCCGGCTGACGGGCGACGTTCTTCACAGGTGGTGCACCGATCACCACTGTAGGTGCGGGCGCGAACATCCGCACACGCCGAAGGGCCCCACGAGGGGGCCCTTCGGGTGTTGCGGACGGTGGCGGCGGTCAGGCGTGCGCCGCCGCCGGTGGCGGTGTGGTCGGCCAGGTCATCCGGATCAGCCCACCGTGCTCACCAGTGGAGACCTCGACGTCGTCGACGAGCCCGCTGATGACGGCCAAGCCCATCTCGTCCTCCTCGGGCTCGGCGTCGGAGCCTTCGCCGGCATCCGACGACTCTCCGGGCACCTGGTGCGGCGCCCGGTCGCCGACCTCGATGGAGAACTGCTTCTCCTCCTCGATCAACAGCACCTTCACCGGCTCCGTGATGTCACTGAGCTGATGCAGCCCGACGGCACGGGTGCACGCCTCACCGACCGCGAGACGGACCTCGTCGAGGACGGCCTCCTCCACCCCGGCCCTGCGCGCCACCGCTGCCGCCACCAGTCGGGCGGTCCTGACGTGCTCGGGCAGCGCGCTGAAGCGGAGTTCAACGGTGGCCATGCATCCCCCTAGGAACTCGGGCGTGCTGTCGGGGGGCCGGGCCGCGCACGGCCCGGTCCCCGTCGGGGTCGTCCAGCCGCCCCGGGCCCGCGGCCCGGGGCGGGTCGTCAGTCGGTGGCCGCCACCGCTTCGTCGACCGAGGTGTGAATCGGGAACACCTTGGTCAGACCGGTGATGCGGAAGATCTTCAGAATGCGCTCCTGGTTGCAGACCAGGCGCAGGGAGCCCTCATGGGCTCGTACACGCTTCAGACCGCCGACCAGCACGCCGAGCCCGGTGGAGTCGAGGAAGTCCACGCCCTCCATGTCGACGACGAGGTGGAAATTCCCGTCGTTCACCAGCTCGACCAGCTGCTCGCGCAGTTTTGGCGCGGTATATACGTCGATTTCGCCACCGACCTCGACGACCGTACGATCGCCGACGGTACGGGTCGACAGGGACAGGTCCACGGATCCTCCAGCACCTTGCTATCGAGCGGTCGTCCCTCGGGACTTTCGGCTTGCTGCCCCGATGACGGTTCGCCAGCCGCGATGGCATTCAATCACTTCCCGGCGGGCGTGCACGACGCCTTGACTCCATTGTCCGTCACGCCAGTGACACACTCGATGCCGATGGCCAAGAATCACCGACCCGATCGGACCCGGACCGATACCGCTTCCGGCCCCTCGCCGGGCACGATCCTGGACCGGCTCGCCTCCGGGCCCAGCCGGGCTTCGCGCATCACTCATACGGAGCACTTGCCCCCGAGGGCGGGCCGCCATGCCGTCTGGCCCGACCGGATCCGTGCCGAGGTCGTCGCCGCCGTGCAGTCGGCGGGTATCGACCACCCCTGGGCCCACCAGGCACAGGCGGCCGAGCACGCCCTGGACGGCGACTCGGTGGTCGTCGCCACGGGCACCGCCTCCGGCAAGTCCCTGGCCTACCTCGTCCCGGTGCTCTCCGCCCTCCTGGACGGCTCCGAGGCGCCCAACGGCCGCGGCGCCACCGCGCTGTACCTGGCCCCCACCAAGGCGCTCGCGGCGGACCAGCGCCGGTCGGTGAAGGAACTCGCCCACCCTCTGGGCACATCGGTTCGACCGGCCGTGTACGACGGCGACACCCCGTTCGAGGAGCGCGAGTGGATCCGGCAGTACGGCAACTACGTGCTGACCAACCCGGACATGCTGCACCGCGGCATCCTGCCCTCCCACCCCCGCTGGTCCTCCTTCCTGAAGGCGCTGAAGTACGTCGTCGTCGACGAGTGCCACACCTACCGCGGCGTCTTCGGCTCCCACGTCGCCCAGGTGCTTCGCCGCCTGCGCCGGCTGTGCGCCCGCTACGGCGCCTCCCCCGTCTTCCTGCTCGCCTCCGCGACCGCAGCAGAGCCCGCAGTGGCCGCCCGCCGTCTCACCGGCCTCCCCGTCGTCGAGGTGGCCGACGACGCCTCACCCCGTGGTGAACTGGTGTTCGCCCTGTGGGAGCCACCGCTCACCGAACTCCACGGGGAGAAGGGCGCGCCGATCCGCCGCACCGCCACCGCCGAGACCGCCGACCTGCTCACCGATCTCGCCGTGCAGGGTGTGCGCACCGTCGCGTTCGTCCGTTCACGGCGCGGCGCCGAGCTGATCTCCGTGATCGCGCAGGAGCGCCTCGCCGAGGTCGACCGCTCCCTGGCCCGGCGTGTCGCGGCCTACCGCGGCGGATACCTCCCCGAGGAGCGGCGCGCCCTGGAACGCGCCCTGCACTCCGGGGAACTGCTGGGCCTCGCCGCGACGACCGCTCTGGAACTCGGCGTGGACGTGTCCGGCCTGGACGCCGTCCTCATCGCCGGCTACCCGGGCACCCGGGCCTCCCTGTGGCAGCAGGCCGGCCGCGCGGGACGCTCCGGCGGGGGCGCGCTGGCCGTCCTGGTCGCCCGTGACGACCCGCTGGACACCTTCCTCGTCCATCATCCCGAGGCCCTGTTCGACCAACCGGTGGAATCCACGGTCCTCGACCCCGACAACCCGTACGTCCTCGCCCCACACCTGTGCGCCGCCGCCGCGGAGGTTCCGCTCACCGACGACGACCTGGAGCTGTTCGGCCCGGCCTGCGCCGAACTGCTGCCCCAGCTGGAGTCGGCGAAGCTGCTGCGCCGCCGGACGAAGGCCTGGCACTGGACGCGCCGAGAGCGGGCCGCCGACCTGACCGACATCCGCGGTGAGGGCGGCCGGCCGGTGCAGATCGTCGAGACCGGCACCGGACGCCTGCTCGGCACGGTCGACGAGGGCGCCGCCCACACCGCGGTCCACGAGGGCGCCGTCCACCTCCACCAGGGCCGCACCTACCTGGTGCGGTCGCTGGACCTGGAGGACGCGGTCGCCCTGGTCGAGGAGGCTTCCCCGCCGTACTCCACGGTCGCCCGCGACACCACGTCCATCTCCGTGCTGGAGACGGACACCGAGGTGCCCTGGGGCCAGGGCCGCCTGTGCTACGGCTCGGTGGAGGTCACCAACCAGGTGGTCTCCTTCCTCCGCCGGCGCCTGATCACCGGCGAGGTCCTGGGAGAGACGAAGCTCGACCTGCCTCCCCGTACGCTGCGCACGCGCGCGGTGTGGTGGACGGTCACCGAGGACCAACTGGACGAGGCCCGGATCCCCCCGGAGATCCTCGGCGGCGCGCTGCACGCCGCCGAACACGCGTCCATCGGCATGCTGCCGCTGTTCGCGACCTGCGACCGCTGGGACATCGGCGGCGTCTCCGTCCCCCTGCACCCGGACACCCTCCTGCCGACGGTCTTCGTGTACGACGGCCATCCCGGCGGTGCGGGATTCGCCGAGCGTGCCTTCCACACCGCCCGTGCCTGGCTGGCCGCCACCCGCGAGGCCATCTCCTCCTGCGAGTGCGACGCCGGCTGCCCGTCCTGCATCCAGTCCCCCAAGTGCGGCAACGGCAACGATCCGCTGCACAAGAGGGGCGCCGTACGGCTGCTCACGGTCCTGCTGCGGGGCGCACCCGCCCCGCAGCAGCGGGATCCGGCGGCGGCCGCACCGACGGCGAACCCGCCGGAACCGGCCCGGCAGGGCCCGCCCGCGCCCTGACCTCCACGGCGAACGGTCCCCGTCCCGACGCGACCGTCACGTCCGAGATCTCCCCCACGATCACACACCGCACCAGCCGCGCCCTCTGGGCCCGCGCCACACGGTCCGCCCGGGCGCAGGCCGCCGCGCCTCCCTCCGCCCAGTGGTCCGCGGCGGCGAGCGCGGCGAGATCGGCACCGCCGGCGGCCCGATGCCGGGTCACGACGGCCTGCCCCAGAGCGAGCAGCACCCCGAACACCGCACACAGCACGGCGATCGCGCCCACGCTCCAGACGGTGGCGGACCCTTGGTCCGACCACCGCGGGGCCACCGCACGGGGGCGGCGCCTCATGGCCCGTCCCCCACCGCCTCCTCCGCCGACGCCACCGCCTCCTCGCGGAGTTCGGGGGAGAGGCCGTGCAGCAGCGGGGGTCTTGCCACGACCAGCACCCTGACCTGGCCCCCGTCCCGGGTGACGGTGATCCGCGCACCTGGCGGGGCCGTGTCGCGCGCCGCCCGGAGCACCGCCTCGGGCGGGTCCTGGCGGGCCGCCGCCCGGGCGCCCGTGCGGGCGGCGTCCACGCAACGGATCTGCGCGGCGACCACGAGCAGCCCCCACACGAGCCCCGTCGCGAACAGCACCAGCACGGGCAGCGCCATCGCCGACTCGGCCGTCACGAACCCCGCGTCCCGGCGGCGCACAGGATCCGGAGCGTGCACGCGGCCGGTGGTGCGCCAGGGGTCCCGGGCGTGCTCAGGTGCCCGGCCGTACCCGGGGCCCTGGGTGCGCACCGGATCCGGAGCTCGCCCACGGGTCCGGCCGGGCTCAGACCTGCGCACCGAGCGCCCGATCCACCACGGCCTGCAGCGCCTCGCCGACCGGTCCGCTGGTCACCACCTTGTACAGCACGGCGGCGAAGCCCACCGCCGCCAGCAGTCCCATCGCGTACTCGGAGGTGACCATCCCCGCGTCCCCCCGCGCCCCGCGCAGCCTGCCCATCAGCGCGCGCAACCGCGCCCGTACCGCCTTGCCCATCTCGATCCCCGTGAGGTTCATCGCCGTTTCCTTGTCCGTCCGTTGTCCGTCTTCGATCTGGTGATTCCGATACGCCGATCGGGTCAGCCCCATGGCCGGGTCGGCTCACAGCCGGGTCCGGCTCACACCCGAGACCGGTGAGCGGTGGGCGGGCCGGTCCGACGCCGCTCCGGGTGCGGCCGCGCTCCCCGTCCAGGGGCGGTTCGCGTCCGAGAGGCGGTCACACGGCGACGGCCGACCGGAAGACCGACGGCCGGTCCGAAGCCCGCAGCCGAAGCGGAGTCGGCCTCGGCCACGTGGCCTTCGCCGGCCGGATCCCGTTCACCGGTTCCAAGGCCGGCCCTGGGGGTCCGGGCAACACCGTCCGCCGGCCGACTGCTCGTCCGGCACCCCTCGCCCGCCCGGGGCATGCCCGTGATCGAGGCGCCGTGCCGTTCACGCGTCCCGCATCATCCGCCACCCCCTCCCAGCACCTCGCCCGCGAGGCCGATCACCACGGGCAGGATCCCGACCGCGAGGAACGCCGGCAGGAAGCACAGCCCCACCGGCGCTGTGACGGCGACGGACGCCCGGCGGGCGCGTTCCGTCGCGGTGCGCGTCCAGCCGGCGCGGGCATCCGCGGCGAGCCGGGCGACCGGACCGGCCGCGGGGAGGCCCGTCAGGTCGGCCCGCTCCAGCAGCCGGGCCAGCGCCCCGGCACCGGGCAGGGCGGCCAGGTGCCGCCACGCCTCGGCCGGTTCGCCGCCCAGCCGCACCTCGGCCGCGCCGCGGGCCAGCGCATCGCCCACCGGGCCGCCGAGAGCGTCGCCCACGGCCTGCGCTGCGACCGCCGGACCGGCACCCGCGGAGATGCACGCGGCCAGCAGATCGGCGGCGAGCGGAAGCCGGCGGGCCGCCTCCACCGCGGCGGCCTTCCCCGCGGCGCCGTCTGTTGCCGCCCGGCGCCGACGCCACCAGCTCAGTCCGGCGGCGCCCGCCACGCCGACCGCGACACCCGCGGGCCCGCCGAGGAACACCCAGCCGGCGCCCACGACACCCACGGCGGGCAGCCACCGCCGCACGGCACCGCGCGCCGGGAGACGGGGGCGCTCGGCGCGGGCGGGCCTCAGGCCGAGCAGTGCGGCCAGCCGGCGCCGCGTCCGCCGTCTGCGCCGCGCCGCCTCCAAGCGCAGGGCCGGCCACCCGAGGGCCACCGCGATCCCCACCGCCGCCCCCAGCCTGTGGACAACGTCCGTGGTCATGTCCGCCACCTCCTCCGCCTCACGTCACGTCCTCGGCCCGCCGAACGATCCGCAGCGCCCACCACAGACCGGTCCCCTCCAGCAGCGCTCCCGTGAGCAGACACCCCAGTCCCGCCGGGGTGTGGAACAGGACGTGCAGCGGGTCGGCACCCAGCGCGAGGCCGAGGAGGATGCCGACGACCGGCAGCCCGGCGAGCAGCAGCGCGGTGGCGCGCGGCCCGGCCAGCTGGGCCCGGAGGTCGGCACGCTGGTCCCGCTCGGCGCGCAGCGCGGACTCGAGCCGGTCGAGACCGGCCGCCAGACCGGCGCCCTGGTCGACGGCCACCCGCCAGCAGGCCGCGATACCCAGCAGGCCGCCGGCGCCGGGCTGCCGTGCCGCCTGTGCGAGCGCGGTGGGGACGTCACCGCCGAACCGGGCCGCCGCCAGCACCGCCGCCCGTGCCTCCCCGAGCCCCCGGGAGTCGCGCGCCGCGTGCAGCAGGGCCTCGCCCGGTTGCCGCCCGGCCCGCACCTCCCCCGCCAGGGCGGCGCACAGGGCGATGACCGCGGCGGTGCGTCGTTCCCGGGCCTGTCGCGCCTCGGCGGCCCGCCGCACCCGCCGCAGCAGGGGCACCCCGGCGGCACCCGCGAGGACCGGCAGCAGCGAGTCGCCGAGCACCGCCAGCACCAGCCCGCCGACGGCCGACCACCACTCGGGCCGCCAGCGTCCGCGCATCCGCCGCAGTTCGCCGGCCAGTTCCTGCCAGCCGGGCGGCCCCGGCACCACCACGCCGCCGCGCGCCGGCAGCAGCCGGGCCCGCCGGGCCCCGAAGCCTCCACCGCCCAGCATCCAGGCGGCCATTCCCAGGCAGGCCACGGCCGCACCCCACGTCGTCCGGGCCGCAACGCCGGCCCCGGCGGGCCACGGCGCCGCGTCCAGGGCACCCGCCCGCAGCCGCCAGACCGGCGCGCCCAGGCCGCCTGCCGCCAGCTCCCGGAGCGTCTCACCCACGCCGCTCACCCCCGGGTCCGTGGGCGTCGGTCGCGTGCCGCCGCTCGGCGCACGGCGGGGTCACCTCAGGGAGGGCGGAGCCGCTGAGCAGCCCCCGCAGCCGCTCCCAGCCCCGCTGCGGCACGAACGCGTCCTCGGCCCACCGCAGCGCCGGCACGGTCCTGACGAGGCCCGAGGGGTCCCGTTCCAGGACGTGCACCTCGGCGATCCGCCGCCGCCCGGCCCGGTCGCGTACGAGGTGCAGCACCACCGACAGGGCGGCGGCCACCTGGCTGTGCAGGGCGGCCCGGTCGAGCCCGGCGGCCGTGCCGAGCGCCTCCAGACGCGCGGGCACGTCGGCGGCGGCGTTGGCATGGACCGTCCCGCAGCCTCCCTCGTGGCCGGTGTTCAGGGCCGCCAGCAGATGGACGACCTCCGGGCCGCGCACCTCGCCGACGACCAGCCGGTCCGGTCGCATCCGCAGCGCCTGCCGGACCAGGTCCTCCAGGGTGACCAGGCCCGCCCCTTCCTGATTGGCGGGCCTGGTCTCCAGCCGGACGACATGCGGATGGTCGGGACGCAACTCCGCCGAGTCCTCGGCGAGCACGATCCGCTCCCCAGGTCCGACGAGTCCCAGCAGCGCGCTCAGCAGTGTCGTCTTGCCGCTGCCGGTGCCGCCGCTGATCAGGAACGACAGCCGCGCCTCGACCAGGGCGCGCAGCACGCGGTCCCCTCCCGGCGGCACCGTGCCCGCCTCGACGAGTTCCTGGAGGGTGAACGCGCGGGGGCGCACCACCCGCAGCGACAGGCAGGCGCAGCCGACCGCGACCGGGGGCAGCACGGCGTGCAGCCGGGTGCCGTCGGGCAGCCGGGCGTCGGCCCAGGGCCGGGCGTCGTCCAGCCGGCGTCCGGCGACCGCGGCCAGGCGCTGGGCGAGCCGCCGTACGGCCGCGGCGTCGGGGAAGCGGACCGGTGCCCGTTCCAGGCCTCCGCCGCGGTCGACCCAGACCCGGTCCGGGGCGCTCACCAGGACGTCGGTGACCGACGGATCGGCGAGCAGCGGCTCCAGCGGCCCGCTGCCGACCAGTTCGGAGCGGAGGCGTTCGGCGGCGACGAGGACCTCGGCGTCGCCGAGGACGCGTCCCTGTTCGCGCAGCGCCTGCGCCACGCGCGCGGGGGTGGGTTCGGCGCCGCTCGCGGCCAGCCATCGCCGCACGCCGTCGAGCAGTTCGGGGCGGGTGTCGGGAGCGGGGCCGGTCATGAGCCGCCCGCCTCGACCAGCGCCCGCTCCCAGAACTCCCTGCAGAACCGGGCGAGCGGTCCGCGCGGTGCCGCGCCCGGCGTGGACGTGCCCTCGCGCGGGCGCAGCAGCGCCGGTTCCACGGGCACTTCTCCGGCCAGGGGCAGGCTCAGCAGCCGGGCCACCTCGCGTTCGTCGAGCCCCGGCGCGTAGGGGCCGCGCACGGCGACCCGCAGGTCGCGCAGGACCATGGCGACGGCGCGGGCGACGCGGTCGGCCGCGGCGACGCCGCGCAGTTCGGCGGGGACGACGAGGAGCCCGAGGTCGAGTTGGGCGAGGACCTCGGCGACGCCTTCGTCGATGCGGCGCGGCAGGTCGACGACGACCGTGCCGCCGCGTCGGCGAGCGGCGGCGAGCACCGCGCGGACGGCCTGGGGAGGCACGGCGACGCGGTCGCCGCGGTCCCAGCTGAGGACCCGCAGGGAGTGCAGTTCGGGCAGTGATTCCTCCAGGGCGCCGCCGCCGACCCGCCCGCGGGACGCGGCGAACGCGGGCCAGCGCAGCCCCTCGGCCGTCTCGCCGCCCAGCAGGACGTCGAGTCCGCCGCCGAGTGGGTCGGCGTCCACGAGCAGGGTGCGCAGCCCCTCGCGGGCGGAGGTGACGGCGAGCGCGCACGCGAGCGTGGAGGCCCCGGCGCCGCCGCGTCCACCGATGACGCCGACGGTGAGGGCGGGCCGGCCGGCGCCCTCGGCGACGTCGGCGATGCGGTCGACGAGCCACTGCTCCCCGTCGGGGAGCATCAGGACGTGGTCGGCGCCGATCTCGACGGCGCGTTTCCACACACCGGAGTCGTCCTGGTCGCGGCCGACCAGGACCACGCCGCGGCGGCGGGCGGCGCCGCGCACCCGGCGGGCGGCGTCGTCGCCGACCAGGACGAGCGGGGCGGTCTCCCAGTTGCCCCCGGCTTCCGGCAGGGCGTGGTGGACCTCGGGTGTGGCCCCGGCCGCCGCGCACAGCCGGAGCAGGTCGTCGAGAAGTCCGGGGTCCTCGGTGACGATCAGCGGGCGTGCCTGACGTCCTCCGGTGGCCGGCGGCGGGTCGTGTGTGACGGTTCCTGACACGGTTTCCTTCCCCCTTCGCTGCGTGTCGCGCAGCCCCTGGGGCCCCGCGATTCCCAAACGTGTGAAGAACCGGCAAGCGGCCTCCATATGAACGGCC
Source organism: Streptomyces actuosus (assembly GCF_016921115.1). Lineage (GTDB taxonomy): Bacteria > Actinomycetota > Actinomycetes > Streptomycetales > Streptomycetaceae > Streptomyces > Streptomyces actuosus_A. The sequence continues at coordinate 8,461 of NZ_JAFFZS010000046.1, read as the reverse complement.
GACGGAATCCGGCCATACGTATCCGGCAATCGGATCCGGCCGAGAACTCGGCGCGGACCCGACGACGCGTGGGAATCACGGTGCGGCGGTCCCGGAAATCGTGTGGATCTTGGTCGAAAACTGTGGACAACTCAACGACTGTGAATATCGTCATCACCCATACCGGTGACGCCCGCACAGGTGCGCGTACAACTTCCGTAGAGCAGCCCATCAACTACGGAGAGCGACGAATCATGGGAGAGGTCGAGTGGTCCACACCCTGGGGACAGTGCGGGGCGACAGCCACGACGCACGCAGGAAAACCCGCCCGGACATGCGACGACCCCCGCCGGGGGGGAGAGCGGGGGTCGTCTCCACGGCCGACTCGGGGGGGGAGGAGTCGGACCGGGTTAGCACGGTCGCGAACGATCCGTGACTTCCATGGTGTACCCGAGAGGCCTCTCAGGCAAACCCACGCGCCCACCTTACGCCGAATGGGCTGCACCTATGCTCGGGGTCGTGGAAAACCACTCCTTGCCCCGCACAGCGGCCTTCTTTGACCTGGACAAGACGGTCATTGCGAAGTCGAGCACGCTCACCTTCAGCAAGTCGTTCTACCAGGGCGGACTGATCAACCGCCGAGCCGTCCTACGGACCGCATATGCGCAGTTCGTCTTCCTGGCGGGCGGCGCCGACCACGACCAGATGGAGCGCATGCGCGAGTACCTGTCCGCGCTGTGCCGCGGCTGGAACGTGCAACAAGTGAAGGAACTCGTCGCGGAGACCCTTCACGACCTGATCGACCCCATCATCTACGACGAGGCCGCCTCCCTCATCGAGGAGCACCACACGGCCGGACGGGACGTCGTGATCGTGTCCACGTCGGGCGCGGAGGTGGTCGAACCGATCGGCGAACTCCTCGGCGCGGACCGGGTCGTCGCCACCCGCATGGTGGTCGGCGACGACGGCTGTTTCACCGGGGAGGTGGAGTACTACGCCTACGGCCCGACCAAGGCGGACGCCATCAAGGAACTGGCCGCGTCCGAGGGATACGACCTCGCCCGCTGCTATGCCTACAGCGACTCGGTGACCGACCTTCCGATGCTGGAGTCCGTCGGCCATCCGCACGCCGTCAACCCGGATCGCGCGCTGCGCCGGGAGGCGTTGACACGCGAATGGCCGATTCTCGACTTCCACCGCCCGGTCCGGCTCAAGAAGCGCATCCCGGGCCTGTCGGTGCCGTCGCGCCCGGCACTCGTCGCGGCGGTCGCGATAGGCGCGGCAGCGGCCACGGCCGGCCTCGTCTGGTACGCGAGCCGACGCCGCGCTCCGCAGCTGTGACCTGCACGTCCACATCGAAACGAACGTTTTCGGGATGCTTGTACCGGATGAGCTCCCGTTTGACGGCAAAAGTAAAGAAGTGCGGTCCAGGCTTCCGCTTGCGGGGGGCCTGGAGTACAAAGGAGTCAACGGCCCGCGAGACCAAGGACATCCGCGAGGATCACCTTCACAGCGCATGTGGCCCCACGGACCGCGCACGGACATCGGGCACCCACGCGACGTCGACCCGTCGATTACGGGCCAGCCGCACCAGGTTTCGGGCAAAGTCCCCGACCTGATGGGTAGATATCGAGGACGCCTGGTAACCCGGTGAACGTGCCAGCGGCGGTACGAGGACTCGTACCGCCGCAACCCTTTGCGCCCCATCGCGGGGGCTCGCTCCAGTTCCGGCCCCGCCGGCAAGCCGGGCACCCCCGACGAGCGAGGCACTGCCAGGAAGCAGGGGCGCGTCAGGCCGCTCCGCGCTGCAGGGCCTCGCAGACCGCCGTCGACTCCCGCGCACCCAGCTCGACGGCCCGCCCGCAGTGGGCGATCCAGGCCGCCATCCCTTCCGGGGTCCCGGAGACGTAGCCGTCCAGAGCCGCCAGGTAGGCGGCACGGCCCAGTTCGGCGTGTCCGGCCTCGGCGGGGCAGATCGACTTGGGGTCGAGGCCGCTGCCGACCAGGACGATGCGCTCGGCCGTCCGCGCGACCAGACCGTTGTGCGAGGTGAACGGGCGCAGGGCCATCAACTCTCCGTGCACGACCGCCGCCGTCACCGGCGCCGGGGCGGAACTGCCCGCGACGATCAGCTCCGCCAGCCCCTCCAGCCGTCCGGAGACCTCCTGCGCATCGGGCAGCGGCAGCTCGACCAGCGGCTCGTCGACCGGCTCACCCGCCCGACGGGGGCGCCCGACCTCCTCCCCCTGGGTCGCCGCCGCCACCAGGTGCAGCCGGGCCAGCACCCTGAGGGGTGACTGCCGCCAGATGGACAGCAGCTGGCCGGCCTCCGCGGTCAGCCGGAGCGCCGCGCCCATCACGCGCGCCTCCCCGTCGCCACCGAAGTCGGAACGTCGCCGCACCTCTTCCAGGGCCCAGTCGGCACCGGAGAGCGCCGCGGAGCCGCGCGCGCCGCGCAGCGCGGCCTCGGAGGTGATCTCGTTGCTGCGGCGCCGCATGATCCGGTGCCCGTAGACCCGGTCCACGGCCTTGCGCACGGACTCCACGGATTCGGCCACGCCGGGCAGGGAGCCCAGGGCCGCGAGCGGATCGGCGGTCGCGCCTGTCGTACTCATGGGTACGACAGTACGCACCCCGAGCCCGCGCCCCACGAAGGAGTGGTCTTCTTCACGCCTTCTCGCCACCCACGGCGACGAGGCGACTACGCTTCGTGAACATGAAAATTGCTTTCGTCGGGAAGGGCGGCAGCGGCAAGACCACCCTGTCGTCCCTCTTCATCCGCCACCTCGCGGCCACAGGCGCGCCCGTGATCGCGGTCGACGCCGACATCAACCAGCATCTGGGCGCCGCACTGGGCCTGGACGAGTCCGAGGCCGCCGAACTGCCCGCGCTGGGCGAACGACTGCCGCTGATCAAGGAATACCTCCGCGGTTCCAATCCGCGCATCGCCTCCGCGGACACGATGATCAAGACGACGCCGCCCGGCGACGGCTCCCGGCTGCTGCGGGTGAGGGAGAACAACCCGGTCTACGACGTCTGCGCCCGGCCGGTGGAACTCGACGGCGACACCGTCCGTTTGATGGTCACCGGTCCCTTCACCGACGCCGACCTGGGGGTCGCCTGCTACCACTCCAAGACGGGAGCGGTGGAGCTGTGCCTGAACCACCTGGTGGACGGCCGTGACGAGTACGTCGTGGTCGACATGACGGCCGGCTCGGACTCCTTCGCCTCCGGCATGTTCACCCGTTTCGACATCACGTTCCTCGTCGCCGAGCCGACCCGGAAGGGAGTGTCCGTCTATCGCCAGTACAAGGAGTACGCCCGCGACTTCGGCGTGACGCTGAAGGTCGTCGGCAACAAGGTGCAGGGCCGGGACGACCTCGACTTCCTGCGCGCCGAGGTCGGGGACGACCTGCTGGTGGCCGTCGGTCACTCGGACTGGGTGCGGGCCATGGAGAAGGGTCGCCCGCCCCGTTTCGCACTCCTGGAGGACGCCAACCGCCACGCCCTGCGACAGCTGCAGACGGCCGCCGACGCGAGCTACGAGCGGCGCGACTGGGAGCGCTACACGCGCCAGATGGTCCACTTCCATCTGAAGAACGCCCACTCCTGGGGCAACGAGCGCACCGGGGCCGACCTGGCGGCGCAGGTCGACCCGGGCTTCGTGCTGGGCGAGAGCGTCACCACCCCCGCCTGAGGGCTGTCCCGTAGGGCGTGTTGCCGCTACCGGGCCACCACCCCGGGCACCCCCTTCGGGGCCGGGGCAGCCGACAGGAAGGACGCCCAGCCCTGCTCGGGGGCCTCGCCGACCTGCAGGGTCCGCAGCTTGGCCAGGGCCTGCGGGTCCTGGGCGTCCAGCCAGTCGGCGAGCTGCCGGAAGGAGACGCAGCGCACGTCGGGCTTGTTGCAGACGGTCTGGACGACCTCCTCGACGGCGCGCATGTAGGTGCCGCCGTTCCAGGACTCGAAGTGGTTGCCGATGATCAGCGGCGCCCGGTTGCCGTCATAGGCCCGCCGGAACCCGTCGAGCAGGCCGTCCCGCATCTGATCGCCCCAGAACTCCCGCTTGGCGGGGTCGCCCTGGGTGGCGGTGCCGGACTGGTTGACCATGAAGTTGTAGTCCATCGTCAGCTGCTCGTAGGAGTGCCCGGGGAAGGGCACGAGCTGCATCGACAGGTCCCACAGGCCTTCCTTCCTCCCTGGCCAGACCTGGTTGTTGACGCCGCTGGAGTCGTACCGGAAGCCGAGCTCGCGCGCGGCCTTCATGAAGTTCTTCCGGCCTTCCAGGCACGGGGTGCGGGCGCCGATGAGCTCCTTGTCGTAGTCGAAGGGCAGCGGCGCGGCGTTCTTCACGCCCGTGTTGGTCTTCCAGGTCCTGACGAACTGCTTGGCCTGGTTGATCTCGTCCTTCCACTCCTCGACGGACCACTCGCCGACGCCACCGTTCTTGCCGCAGAAGTGACCGTTGAAGTGGGTACCGATCTCGTTGCCCTCGATCCAGGCCAGCCTCAGCTGCTTGACGGTGTCGGTGATGCCCTGCTGGTCGTTGAAGCCGATGTCGGAGCGGCCGGGCGAGTGCTGCGGGGGCCGGTAGAGGTCGCGCTTGCTCTCCGGGAGCATGTACACGCCGCTGAGGAAGTACGTCATCGTCGCGTGGTTGTCCTTGGCGACCTCGCGGAAGTGGGAGAACAGCTTCTGGCTGTCCTCCCCGGCGCCGTCCCAGGAGAACACGACGAACTGCGGCGGCTTCTGACCCGGCTTCATCCGCTTCGGCGTCGGCAGATGCGGCTGCGCCCCGGTGAACGCCGTCGATCCGTCTCCGATCAGCCGGACCGCGCTCTTCGGTGCCGGGGCCTGCTTCACCTTCGGCGCGCCCGGGGCGCCTGACCCGGTGTCGCGGGGTCCACCGGTTCCCGTCGCGCAACCCGCCAGCGATGCGGCCAGGGTCGCAGCGACCACGGCGCCTGCGACGATCCTTGCGGTGGCGGCCATGTCCGCCCACCTTCTTCCTTCTGTCGAGGCCAACGCCGATCAAGGCGTCTTGTCGGTGATGTGCCGGGACGTGCCGACAGCGCCGCCAAGGTCGCACGGGCCAGGGAAGCAATTTGTACGACAAGCCGATCAACAGCTCACTTCACTCACGTGAGTGGCTTCTTACCCCATTTGCCCAGACAGTTCCGAATTTGCCTTTACTCTGCATTACGATCCGTTTACCGAATGTTGATCCATCCCGCCGCTGCACGCCGTGACCCACGGCCGCGACCCGCCCCCGCCATCGAACGGGGGCCCACCAGTTCCGCGACCGCGCCGCCCCGGAGGAGACGGGAACATGTCCGCCTGCACCCCCACTCGCGCTTCCGACTCGACGCACACCCACCGCACCCACCCGCCGCACAGCCCGCCCCCCGTCCCGCGACGCCGCTTCCGGCCCGCAGGGGCCGACGTGTCCGCCTCGATCGCGGTCTTCCTGATCGCCCTCCCCCTGTCCCTCGGTATCGCCCTGGCGACCGGCGCGCCCCTGCAGGCCGGCCTCGTCGCCGCCGCGGTCGGGGGCCTGGTCGCCGGCCGGATCGGCGGCAGCGCGCTGCAGGTCAGCGGCCCCGCCGCCGGTCTCACCGTCGTCACCGCCGACCTGATCCAGCGCTACGGCTGGCGCACGACGTGCGCCATCACGGTGCTCGCCGGACTCGCCCAGATCGGCCTGGGCTGCCTCCGGGTGGCGCGCACCGCGCTCGCCGTGAGCCCCGCCATCGTGCACGGCATGCTCGCCGGCATCGGCGTCACCATCGCCGTGGCTCAGTTGCACATCGTCCTCGGCGGCAGCCCCCAGAGCTCCGTCCTCTCCAACCTTCGGGCCCTGCCCGCCCAGTTGGCCCATCTTGCGCCCGCGTCGGTGGCCGTCAGCGTGCTGACCCTGGCCCTGCTGCTGCTCTGGCCGCGCCTGCCGGGCCGGACCGGGCAGGTGCTGCGGAAGGTTCCGGCCCCACTCGTCGCCGTCGCCGGCGCCACCGCGACCGCGGCCCTCACCGGGCTCAGCCTGCCCAAGGTGGATCTGCCCTCCTGGCGCAACCACGCGCTGGCCGGCCTGCCCGAGGGCCCGGCGCTCGGCCTCGCCGCCGCCGTGCTGACCACGACGCTGGTCTGCAGCGTGCAGTCGCTGCTCGGCGCGATCGCCGTGGACAAGCTGGTCGCCTCCCGCCCCGGCCCCGGTCTGCACATCCACCGCTCCGACCTGAACCGCGAACTGCTCGGCCAGGGCGCCGCCAACATCGTCTCCGGCACGCTCGGCGGACTGCCGGTCGCGGGCGTGGCCGTGCGCAGTACGGCGAATGTGAACGCCGGTGCCGTCAGCCGGAACTCCACGATGCTGCACGGCGTTCTCGTAGTGGTGGCCGCTCTGCTGATGGTCCCGGCCCTGGAGCTCATCCCGCTCGCCTCCCTCGCCGCCCTGGTGATGGCCGTCGGCATCCGGATGGTGTCCCTGAACCACATCCGCACGGTGACCCGCCACCGCGAGGTGCTGGTGTACGCCGTCACCACCCTCGGCGTGGTCGTCCTCGGTGTGCTGCAGGGTGTGGCCCTGGGGATCGCCGTGGCCGTCGCCACCGCCCTGCACCGCCTCACCCGCACCCGGATCACCCATGACGAGCAGGAAGGGACCCACCATGTACAGGTGAGAGGCCAGTTGACGTTCCTGGCGGTGCCGCGGCTGAGCCGGGCCCTGCATCTCGTCCCCCAGGGCGCCGATGTCGTCGTGGAGTTGAGCGGGTCGTTCATGGACCACGCGGCGTACGAGGCGCTGCAGGACTGGCAGAAGACGCACATCGCGCAGGGCGGAACGGTCGAGCTGACCGGTCGCCGCGCCGGAGTCCGGATCGGCGAACCGGAGGACCTGTCCGAGCCCCCGGCCATCGGCGACGCGTCCGAGCCCAGGACCGAGGCCGCCGTCGCCGACTCCGGCGCCCACCCGGAGGACCCGCCCCCGTCGGCGCACGGCACCGACCCCGCCGGACCGCTCGCGTCGGCGGGTTGCCGCTGCCGCCCCTGGACGCCCTGGCGCAACCACCAGTGCGAGCGCCCGTCCGCCGGCACCCGGGCCGGGCAGCGCTCGGGCGCCGGCGCGGAGGGGCGGCAGGACGGCCCCGGCGCCGCCTCCGCCGTCCCCGAGCCGGGTGAGCACCAACTGGTACGCGGCATCAGCGCTTTCCAGCGCAACACCGCACCTCTGGTGCGCGGCGAGCTCGCGCGGCTGGCCCGGGAGGGGCAGCGGCCGACCCAGCTCTTCCTCACCTGCGCAGACTCCCGTGTGGTCACCTCGATGATCACCTCCAGTGGCCCGGGAGACCTCTTCGTGGTGCGCAACGTGGGCAACCTGGTGCCGCTGCCCGGCGCGGAGAGCGGCGACGACTCGGTGGCCGCAGCGATCGAGTACGCCGTCGACGTGCTGCAGGTGCGGTCCATCACGATCTGCGGGCACTCCGGGTGCGGGGCCATGCAGGCCCTGCTGAACTCCGAACCGGGCGGCGCCCGAACGCCGCTGAAGCGGTGGCTGCGGCACGGGCTGCCGAGTCTGGAGCGCATGGCCGACGACAGCAGGCCGTGGGCCCGGCTCGCGGGCCGGCGGCCCGCTGACGCGGTGGAGCAGCTGTGCCTGATCAACGTGATCGAGCAGTTGGAGCACCTGCGCGCCCACGAGTCGGTGGCGCGGGCGCTGCGCGAGGGGGCGCTGGAGCTGCACGGGATGTACTTCCACGTGGGTGAGGCGCAGGCCTATCTGCTGGCCGGAGCGGACGAGGACAGGGTGTTCGACCACGTGCGGGAGGTGGACCTGCCGGCCTGACCGACGGCCCGGCCCCCGCCGTGCACGGGTACGCCCCCTGCACGGCGGGGACGCGTCACGGGTACGCGCCCGTGACGCGCACCCGTGACGGCTGCCCGGCTTGCGCACGCCGCGGGGTGGGCGGAGTCCCGCCCACCCCGCGGCCCATCCCGGTCGCACGCGCCGAGCAGGCGGCCGCCGCCCCTTCACCGGCCGATCTCGTCGCGCACCGGACCGAACGCCCCCTGACTCCCGCGCCCCACCTGCCCCGCCCGTGCGCCCCCGGCCGCCCTCGTACCGCTTGGTCGCCCCGCACCGCCTCCTCTCGCCCGGACAGCTGGAGTGTGAAGCGCGCTACATGCGGTGAACTCGCGCGCCGCCCGGTCCGTGGGTACGGATGACCAGGGGCGACCTCGGAGGTGCCCGCTCCGAGGAACGCGCCCCATAGGTCTAAACCAATTTTCCGTCGACCCTTGTCATCGGCCCCTCGGGTCTGATGAGCTGTGGCCTGGGACACAACGGACACCCCGGGAAAGGGAGATGTCGTGAGCAACGAGAGCCTGGCCAACCTTCTCAAGGAGGAGCGACGCTTCGCGCCGCCGGCTGACCTGGCGGCGCACGCCAACGTCACGGCAGAGGCGTACGAACGGGCCAGGGCTGACC
>NZ_JAFFZS010000045.1 GCF_016921115.1 Streptomyces actuosus | reverse complement strand
CGGCCGCCGCCCCCGACCACCCCGGATACCCCAGCAGGCATGGATCAACGACCCGGCCAAGCGCAGGGAACCCGCACCACAAACCTCATAGCGTCACGACCGTCTCACTGGACTTGAAATCTTCCGGTCCGGCTTCTTCGACAGTCGTGTCTTCTGGCGCAGTGTGGTGCGGCCCGCTGCAGCGTACTCGTAGCGGACCCGGCTGGTGGTCAGGACTCGGGTGCCTTCGTAGGCTCGTTCTCCACGGCCCTCCGCGCGTGCGGCCTGGTCAGGCCACTCGGCGGTGGCCTCGTTGCCGGCGCTGGCTTCTGAACACGGTCCAGGCGGCCGGGAGGGCGTGGGCCGGCGCAGGGATCCGCCAACGGGTCGCGAGCGAGTCATGTCCTACGGGCCGCTCGACCGTTCTCCGCCGGGCCGCAGCGGGGATTGTCGGCCAATGAGCGCGCCGGCCCGCCACGCACGTGGACGTTCGGGGAGGCCGCTGCGGTCCCGGTCGACGACGAGGCCGGCGCCCCGTCACTGTCGTCGGTGCGCCGCCGAGTTCAGTGACGCAACCGTTGCTCGGACCGAGCCTGGCCGGCGCCGGACCGCGACGCCCGGAGCGATGAACAGGAACATGTACCGCATCATGCGCCGTTCTCTCGGCGCTGCCCTGCACCTCGACCACACCGCTCCACTGTGCGATTGTGAAGTGAAACGGACGGGCTTCGGTAACGCCGCCGTGTCGGCACCCCGTGTCCGGCCCGTGGCCACCCGCACGCTCCTGGCCAGTCGGTCCTCGGCCATATGTCGCCCTGTCGGGCAGGGATTGCGCGCTGTGTACCACTTGTCGCCGGCGTCGAGTGCTGACTAGGCTCCCGCTCGACTTCACGCTTCAAGCACATTTTCGACACACGGGGGTTCGCCGTACCCGCCGTACGGCGTGGCCTCCCAGCCGTACGGGGGGTGGGAAGCGTCGACGCGTCATCGATCCGCCGGCCTTTCGGCCGGCCCGCGCCGTCACAGGACGAGCACGCCCCCGGCGCCGAGCCGCAGCGCAGCGCGGACCGGCCGGACCGGCACGGCGATCCGCCCGGCCGGGCACACCGGGACCTCAGGGTCCTTTGGTGGGTCAACGCGATCGACGGGCTCGGCAGCCAGGCGTCCGGGCTGGTCCTTCCGCTGCTGCTCCTGGAACTCGGGCACAGCCCCGGTACGGCCGGTTCGCTGGCCAGCGCGGCCGCGCTGACCGGGGTCGTCCTCGGACCGCTCGTCGCGATACCGGCGGACCAGGGACGGCGGCGGCGACTGATGACGGCTTCATCGGCGCTCGCGGCTCTGGGAATGGGGGTGCTGGCCTTGACCTGTCTGGGCCGCCCCGCGTTATGGGTCGTGGTGACGCTGGCCCTGACGGAACGCTTGTGCGCCGTGGCCTACGAGGCCGCGTCACGCGGCGCCCTGGTCCACCTGACCACCACCGACGAACTGCCCCGGGCGGCAGCCGGGATGCAGGTGGGCGACCAGGTCTCGCTCATCGTGGGCCCGGCGCTCGGCGGTGCCCTCTTCCAGCTCGCCCGGCCCGTGCCCTTCCTGGCCGACGCGCTCTCCTACGCGGCGGCCGCAGTGGGTGTGCGGGCCATCCGCACCCCCCTGGACACACCGGCCGCCGGCCAAGGAGCAACGCCCGGCACCGGTCCCCGCCCGCGTGGGAAGCGGTCCGAACTGCTCGGCTCCGCGAGAGACGGGGTCGTCACCCTCGCCGGATCACCGGTCCTGAGACTCGTCCTGGTCTGGACCTCGACGGCCGGGGGCGCGCTGACGCTGCTGTTCTACACCGCCTTGTTCCGGCTGGGCTCCGACGCGCGGGGCGCGGCGGCCGGTCTGGTCCTCGCCGCGTCCGGAGCGGCCGGCCTGCTGGGCTCGCTGGTGGCGGCCCACGCCGTACGACGGCTCGGTGCGACACGGCTGCTGACCCTGGCTGCCTGGCTGCTGCCCGTGCCGTGCGGTTCACTGCTGTGGGTGGACGGCGCGCTCGGCTGGGGAGCGGCGTTCGCCGGGCTGTCCTTGCTGGTGCCGCTGATCACCGTGGTCCTGTCCAGCGTCGCCATCGCGTGCACACCGGCAGCTCTGCAGTCGCGGACCGCGAGCGTGCTCGGCTCGGTGTCCGCGCTGGCCGCGGCCGGTGCGCCGGCGCTCGCCGCGGCCCTGGTGACGGCCTGGAGTCTTCGCACTCCGGCGCTGCTGTGCACCGTACTGTTCGGCCTGCTGGCCGTGTACACACAGGTGAGAGCCCCCGGTGTCCTGCGTGCGGGCGCCGCGGCTGTCGCCGGGCGAGGGAACGCCGATGAGTGACGGCTTCCAGGTCTTCCTCGGCGTCCTGCCGGAGGTGTGCCCGCGCGACGGGCGCCGCATGGTGCTGACGGCTGACGCCGACGGCCGCTGCGAGGTGTTCGCGTGGGACGCGGCCACCCGCACGGCGCGGCAGGTCACCGAAAGCTCCGAGGGCACGGTGCACTGTGCGATCGACGCCGAGTCGTACGTGTGGTGGTTCGACGAGGACGCCGACGGCCGAGGGCACTGGTGGTTCCAGCCGTTCGACGGAGGCCCCCGGCTGCCCGGCCTGCCGGGAGCACCGGCCGGGCGGCCGCGCGGCCTGGCCGTGACGGACGACGGGACGGTCGCCGCGGCGCTGGCACTCCCGGGCGGTGGCACGAGTCTGCTCCTGGGCCGACGGAGCCATGTCCCTCACGAGGTGTTCCGCGTCGCCGGGGAGGGGAGTCTCGGCGGCATCACCCCGGAAGGCGATCTGGTGGCTCTCGCGACGGTGTCCGACGGCGCGGTGACCGTCACCGTGGTCACTTCCGGCGGCCGGGTCGTCGCGACGCTGCCGCACCCGGACGGCCCCGGCGGCAGATTCTGGTGCCGGGGCTTCTCGCCACGGCCGGGCCGATCGGAACTGCTGCTGGTGCACGAGTTCGACGACCGCTACGAGTTGGCGACGTGGACGGCACGCCGCGGTCTGGTCACACACTCCTGGTGCCGCTTCGACACCGAGATCACGGCACGCTGGTACCCCGACAGCGACGAGGTGCTGGTGCGTCAGGAACGCCACGGCCGGTCGCTGCTGCACCGGGTGTCCCTGCGCGGCCGCACCCGCCGTGCCGTCCCCACTCCGGCCGGGAGCCTGCTGGACGCGGCCGCGCGTCCGGGCGGCGGTCTGCACTACCTGTGGACCGACACCGCCCACCCGCCCGTCCTGCGCGCGACCGACGGCGTCGCCCTCCCGGCCCCCGGACCGCTGCCGCAGGTGCCCGGGCACCACACCGACCTGTGGACCCCGACGCCCGACGGCCCCGTCCACACCCTGCTCAGCCTGCCGCGCCCCCTCCACAGCCGGCTCACCGAAGCCGAACGCGGTACCGGCCCCCCTACCGAAGCCGGTGCCGCTCCACCGCCCGCCGTGTTCCTGGTGCACGGTGGGCCCGCCGACCACGACCGGGACGCCTACGACGCCACGCTGCACACCCTGGTGGCCTCCGGCTATGCCGTGGCACGCGTCAACTACCGCGGTTCGACCGGCTACGGCCCCCGCTGGCGGCGGGCCCTGGAGGCAGGTGTCGGCCACCCCCAGGTGGCCGATCTGGCCGCGGTCCGAGCCGATCTCGTCCGGCGCGGACTCGTCGACGACCGGGCCACGGCCCTGTGGGGGGTGTCCTGGGGCGCCTATCTCGTCCTGCTCGCCCTCGGTACCCGCCCGAAACTGTGGCAGGCCGGTGTCGCGGTGAAACCCGTCGCCGACTGGGTGACCGCCCACCGGATGACCACACCGACGCTGCGTGCGCTGGACGTCCGCTGGTTCGGCGGCACTCCGGAACAGGTGCCGGAACGTTACGCCGACAGCTCGCCCCTCACCTTCGCGGCGCAGGTGAGGGCACCCCTGCTCGTGGTCGGCGCGGACCGGGACGTCAAGTGCCCACCCGAGCAGATCCGCAGCTATCTCACCGCGCTGTCCGCCGCGGACGTCGCCCACGAGCAGATGTGGCTCGACACCGGACACGACGGCTACGACGGCGCGGCACACGTCGCGGTACTGCGCCGCTCCCTGTCCTTCCTCCAGACGCACCTGCCCGCACCGCGGCCCGCCACCCCCTCACGTCCCCCGGCACGTCCGGGAGGACCCCGGTCCCGCTGACAGACACAGCGGGACCGGGTCGTGCACAGCACAACCCGCTCGAAGACAAGCCCTGAATCCGAGAAGGAGGACGACCGTGCAGAAGGACATCATCCACAACGACCCGCTCGCCGGCGACGAGGAGAACCGCAAGCCCGGCATCGGGATCACCATCACCATACCGTTCCGCAACGCCGCCGAGAGCGACGACGAGGAGTGACCCACAGCCCGGCCGACCCGACCTGATACGGGCCGGCCGGGCCCCTCCACCGCGCCTCCCACCCCGTCGGCCGCCCGCGCGCAAGGAGCCCACCGTGCGTGTTCTTCTCGTCAACATGCCCTGGTCACCGATCGACCTGCCCTCACTGGCGCTCGGCATCCTGAAACGAAGCGTCGACGAACACGTCCGAGACGCCACGTGCGAGGTGCTGCACGCCAATCTGGAGTTCACCGACTGGATCACCAGCCGCACCGAGTTCACCGCCGAGGACTACGACTACTACGCCCTCTCCTCCTACTTCCTCGGCTGCGGTGACTGGGTCTTCTCCTCGGCCCTCTACGACGACCCCGAGTGGCGGGAGCCGGAGTTCGTCGAGGTGATGACGCCGAAGCTGCGCCGGTCCCGGATGCGGATGACCCGGGAACTGCACCGCCTCGTACCGGAGTTCGTCACCGAAGTGGCCTGCCGCGTCGTCGACCAGCAGCCCGACGTGGTCGGGTTCACCTCCACCTTCCAGCAGAACACCGCTGCCCTGGCGGCGGCCCGGCACATCAAGCGCCTCGCCCCCCACGTCGTGACCGTCATGGGCGGTGCCAACTGCGACGCCGAGCAGGGCGCCGCGGTCCACCGGAACTTCCCCTTCGTGGACTACGTGGTCCGCGGCGAGGGCGAGGACGCCTTCCCGCGGCTGCTGACCGCACTGCGGGACGGCGACCCGGCAGCCGCAGCCTCGATCCCGGGCCTGTGCCACCGCACAACGGACTCCGCGCACACCGCCAACCCCATGCCGGCCGGACCGTTGCCGCCCGCGGCGATCCTGCCCCCCGACTACAGCGGCTACTTCGAACGTCTCGCGGCGTCCGTGGCACGCAACTGGGTCGAGCCGAAGCTGGTCGTCGAAGGCGCGCGCGGCTGCTGGTGGGGAGAGAAGCACCACTGCACCTTCTGCGGACTGAACGGTTCCTTCATGGAGTTCCGCAGCAAGAGCCCGGACACCTTCTACCGCGAGATCATGGATCTGGCCGAGCGCCACCAGGTGCTCGACATGTACGTCGTCGACAACATCCTCGACATGCGCTACCTGTCCACCGTCCTGCCCCGCATCATCGACAGCGGCTACGACCTGCGCATGCACATCGAGATCAAGGCCAACATGCGGCGCCCGCAGCTCCAGGTCCTGGCGGACGCCGGACTCATCTACGTCCAGCCCGGCATCGAAAGCCTCAACAGCCGCGTCCTCGACCTCATGGACAAGGGCGTCAGCGGCTGCCAGAACGTCCGCATGCTCCGCGACGCGGCGGAGACAGGGCTGTCGGTGTCGTGGAACTACCTGCACGGCTTCCCCGGCGAGACCGCCGAGGACTACGAACCCGTGATCCGCCAACTCCCCGCCCTGGAGCACCTCAACCCACCGGTCGATTTGTCCGCGCGCATCGCCATCGAACGGTTCAGCCCGTACTTCAAGCGCCCCGAACTGGGCTTCACCGGACTGCGGCCCGAGGAGCACTACCTGTTCACCTACGAACTGTCCGAGGCGGAACTGCACGATCTGGCCTACGTCTTCCAGGCCCCGGAGCGTGGCATCGCCGAGCCCACGGTGACCGTCCTCAACGACGCTATCGCCGCGTGGAAGAAGCACCACGCCGACGCCCGCCTGACCCACACCGACCTGCGGGACCGGATCGTGCTGGTCAGCCGGCGGCCGTCCTTCGGCTGGCGGACCATGGAGCTAGCCGACCCGCTGGCGACCGCGCTCTTCCGTCTCCTGGACCAGCCGCACACCGTCGTGGCGATGCACCGCAAGCTGACGGCGGCCGCCGAGTCGTCCGGGGGCGCCCGATGCACGCCGCAGGACATCGAGGCCCTGCTGGAGGAGTGGGTCGCGCACGGCGTGGTGTTCACCGACGCGGGCCAGTACGTGCACATCGCCCCCGCCGCCGTGAACCAGGACCTGCTGCGTCTGGACTACATGCGGCACACCCACGCCCGCGACGAGACCACGGCCGGAACCGAGCCCGCACCCGCGCCCGCCTTGACCTGAGGGCCGGTCTCAGCGCCTCCCAGCCACGCGACTCCCCGACCCGGAACGAAGGACGGCAGATGACAGCCACCACACCGGACCTCGCGATACGTGCCTGGCGCGACCTCGACCCGCAGGCCCGTGACCTGCCGGGCATGTCACTGGGCCGCCTGCCGGTGACTCCGGTGCCCCAGGACGCCGACCGCCTCTGGGCCCTCGGCGTACGTCACGCCGAACTGGACACGGCCGTCGACCTGTCCACCGACGATCCCATGGCCCATCGGCGGGCCGTCGACCGCCTGTGCCTGGTCCGCGACCTCACCGCACGGGCAGTCTCCGTCGATTGGGATCTTCGTCTGTCGCCCCAGCAGTCGGATCACCAGTGGAAGGTCTTGTCCCACCTGCAGCCGCCCCGCTCGATCGCCGGTCTCGAGGAGGCCGGGGAGGCCCTGCACGCCTGGCGGACCCGGCACTACCTGTGCAAGCTGGTCTGGCGCCAGGGACCTGGGTTCGTCCAGATCCGTGACCGGCGCTGGGGGGACCTGCGCCGCTTCACCGCCGACGAACCCCGTTACCGGGAGGCCATCGCCGTTCTCGACCCGGGTGTGCACCACGCCGAGGTACCCGCCGACGTACTGGAGGAGTTCACGGCCGAACACCTCGTCCTGCGCGTCGGTGACCTCGCGTGGTGGCTGCCCTACCGCGTCTCCCGCTGGCTCCAGGAGGCCATGGCCGTGTGAGGTCGCGGCCCTCTCGCACCGGTCCGTCCGAGGCCGGGATCCATGGGCGGGCGTGCACAGCGGGGTCGACGGCCCGTTGCGGGTACGGGACGCGGCCCCGGGGCTCCAGCGTCCGAAGGCGGGGGAGTCATTCCCACGGACGGCTCCGGCTGCTCCTGCCAGTGCTCGGGGCGGGGGCGACGCCGGCATGAAGTGCGTCTACATGGCCCTGATGCCCCTGGCCCCCACCGGTACGGGCCACAAGCGATGGACCCTCCGTACGGGGTGCCCGACATCCCGCACGTACCCGCCACCTTCTCGGCGGTCAGCTGCAAGGTGCCCCCACCCCGGTCGGATCGATCTCGATGCGCGCTGCGGTGGTGTTGGTGACCCGGACCGCGCTCCGGCGCCTCCAGCCGCCACTGCCACCATCTCGGCCGTGATGCCGTCCGGGTGTGCGGCTGGAGCCCGGCCGTCGCGCTCGTGCCGTGAACCGACCGCCCAACGTGTAGGTCACGCCCGCCGGTTCCCTCCTCACAGCCGACCCAGGCCATACTGCGGTTTGGTCTCGGTTGGATCAGTACGTCTGTCGATGAGGGCGGCGAGGCCGTCGAGGACACGGCTGAGGCCGAATTCCCAGGCGTGTTCGGAGCTGTAGGCGGCACCATGGGCGGTGCCCACTGCCGTGCCGACGCGGGCGGCGGTGGGGTAGGCGCGTGGATCGAGGACCTTTTCGAGCAGGGGGCATTGGCGGCCCACCACTGCTCATCGTCCATCGCGCTGTCCTGCCGGGCGGCGTGCGCCTCGGCCGCGGAACGGGCGTTGGCCTGGACGAAGGCGACCAGGTAGGTCAAGGCGGCATCCATCTCGATGTCGTCGAGCCCGAGTCCGTCCAGTGCCGCCAGTTCGTGCTCGTACTTGGCCATCGTCCCCGGCCCCAATGGTGGCCGGCTCGTGGAGATCGCCGCTGCCCACGGGTGCGCCTCGAAGAGCGCCTTGTTCTCTTCGGCCACGGCGGTCAGCCGGGCCCGCCAGGGCTGACCAGTGGTGTCGACCCGGGGCATCTGGGCGTAGGCGGCATCCAGCATGAGATCCAGCAGCTCGGCCTTGCCCGGCACGTAGGTGTACAGCGTCATCGGTGCCACCTCGAGTCGCTGCGCGACGTGGCGCATGGTGGCCGCGTCCAGGCCGTCGGCGTCCGCCACGCTGATCGCGACGGCCACGACCGTGTCGATACTCAGCCGCTTTCCAACTATCCCTCCGGTCAAGGTCTCCACAGGAGGAGGGGAGATGCCGTTGGCGTGCCGCCGGGACGGCGGCGCAGCATGTGGTCTCTCCGGCCTCGGATGTTCCAGGGGGCGGTCAGATGGTGTCGCTCGCCGGGCCGAGGTGGACGTGGGACGCCCACAGGAGTGGCGCGCGGAACGAGGCCCAAAGTCGCCGGGTCGCCGTGTGCACGGCCTGGGCGACCTCGAAGGGGGGTTCGGCAAGCGCTGTGTAGGCGTGGTCGGCGAACGCGTAGGCCGCCTCGTCCGACACCGGCCACAAGGTGGGGCGAAATGCCCTCCGAGCTGGGAATTGAGGCTGGCCGAAGGTCTCTGTCATCCCAGCAGGAAGGCATCGTCGGTCGTGTACACGACCGGCCGGGTCCGGCTGGTCGTCCGGCCGCTTCCGCCCTCGCAATGGCTCGGGCCGGAGCGGACGGACGACCTCCCACTCGGCATCGGAGGTTCATGACGGCGTTCGCCGACTGTGTTCCACCAGCCGAGATCACTTGACAGCGCCTACCGGTTCCCGGCGGGTCAGGCCAGCGGGCGGCACAGCAGGGCGTCGGGGGCGCCGTGGTGCAGCCACTTCCAGGTGTAGGCGACGCCAGCGAGGTATTCGTTGTCGGCGCACTGGCCCTTGTAGTGGCCGGGTGCCCAATCGCTGCCTGTGGATCCACCGGTGGCGGGCCGGTTGTCGCCGCTGTCGAACCATATGTTGTGGCCGTTGGTCGTCAGCTGTCTCGAAGAGGGTGCGCAGAGCAGAGCTGACATTGCGTTGTCATGAACGCTGTACCCCACGGCGAAGGTGTTGTCGGGGCATTGGAGCTTGTTGTATCCGTCGGCCCAGTCGCCGTGGCTGACATAGCGTTCATCGGTGACGGTCACCCAGTCGCCGACTCCGATGGTGGGCTCTGCGGCGTCGGTGCACAGGCCTCGGCTGTTGCCGCGTCCGAGCCCCACCAGGCGCTGGCCGTCAGGACAGTTGCCCTTACGGCTGCCGGGGGACCAGTCAGGTTTGGCCAGCATGGTCCTGGAGACGTTCTGGTCGCCGAAGTCGAGGTCGAGCATGTTCCAGTGGTCGACCTGAGGTGTGGGGCCGGTCTTGGCGGGGGCATCGATCAGTTTGTTCCAGTCGGTGGCGCGCCAGTCGCCGGGATCGCTGAGGCTCAGCCTCGTGCCCCTGGCATCGTAGGAAATCAGGGCCCAGTTGTCGTTCGGCACTCCCTTGGCGTCGCTCCAGCCGACCAAGGGCCAGATTGCGAAGTCGGTGTCGTTCTTGGCCAGGATGTCGGTGAACCGGTGGAACCAGCCCATTTCCCTGTTCTCGGTCTGGCCGCGTCCGGCTGCGCCGAACTCGCTGATCCAGACGGGGGCGGTGAAGTGCTGGCCGGACCGGGTGACGAACAGGGCCTCGTCGTTGACGGCCTGGATGAGCTGGTCAGGGGTGAGGTCCCGGTAGCGGGGGTCGTTGGTTTCTCCGTTCTGCCAGCCGCCACTTGCGCCAGTGTGGTTGGGGCCGGTGAAGCCGTAGAAGTGCGCGGAGTAGACAAGTTTTCCGGAGCTGATCAGGGTGTTGGAGAGGTCGCGAACCGGAGTGAGCATCGGACGGCCGTGGCTGAACGGGCCGAACGGGATGCCCTGCCAGTTGATACCCTCCATGATGATCAGCATGTCGGGGTCTGCCTGGAGGATCTTGTTACCCGCCTCCTGGAAGGCGGCGTATTCGTCCTGGGCGTTGCCCCATCCCCAGTTGGGGTCGTCCCAGGTGTCGCGGCGGACCTCGTTGCGCAGGTCCGCGCCGACGACGCGCTTGTTGTGCTTGTACCGGTTGACCAGGAACAGCCAGTCGTCCTCCCACTGCTGGGTGGACTGGCCACTGTTCCATCGTTCGTTGCCGTCCAGGCCGCAACAGAAGCGGTAGCTGGTGGTGTGGTTGTTGAGGATGACCGCGAACCCGTCCGCGGTCAGTGCGGCGACCACCTCGTCGTAGACCTGCAGCGGGGTCTTGCTGCGCAGCTGTGGGTTGGCGGCCACCGCCGAGACCGGCACCGTAGTGGTGTCATGGATCATGGCGTTGGCGAACGGCAATCGGACGCTGTTGATCCCCAGCGCGTGAAAGTCGGACATGATCTTGTCGATCGGGGCGCGGTCCAGGCCGAGCGGGATGTTGTTCGATTTCTGCTTTGCCTGGTGGTTGTTCACGTCGTTGACGTCGCCGCTGCCCTCCCATGTGCCTTGGGCGCCGGACCAGTTGCCGGCCTTCAGCTTGAAGCGGTTGCCCGTGGCGTCGACGATGTACCGGTCGCGGGTACTGAGTGGTCCGGTCCAGGTCGCGGCAAGCTGCGGCCCGGTCAGCGCTGCCGGGGCAGTGGGGCTGGCTGCGGTGCCGGTGAGGGGTGTTGCGTCAGACTGGAGGGCCAGTCCGAGGTTGAACCAGGTCAGGGCCGTCGCGAAGGCCGAGACCCGCACGAGCAGCCTGCGGCCGGCGTGGGTCGGTCTGTTGGATCTCATGAAGGTTGCCTCCAATAGGGTTGAGGGGGGTGGGCAACTATCCGGTCCAGGACTCACAGTGAGGTTTCCGGGGATCCTGGTCGTGGCCGTGGTGTT
The DNA here is from genome assembly GCF_016921115.1 of Streptomyces actuosus. Classification (GTDB taxonomy): domain Bacteria; phylum Actinomycetota; class Actinomycetes; order Streptomycetales; family Streptomycetaceae; genus Streptomyces; species Streptomyces actuosus_A. The sequence continues at coordinate 38,118 of NZ_JAFFZS010000045.1, read as the reverse complement.
GCAGGGCCGCGTGAGGGGATCCCCCTTTCCTGTACCAGGGCCCCTCAATGCGACCGCAGCTTTCGTACGCCACCCGCCGGAGCGAGGCTTCGTACGGGGCCGCGGCGGCTTCAGTCTGCCGGCCGCGCCGCCCGCGGCACGGCTCGGGGCGCAGCCCTGCCGGACCAGGGAGACAGATGCCTGCGCACCGTCTCCCGACGATGTCCGGAGACAGCTGGTCTGGAACAAGGAGCCGCCGCCCGGTGGGCCCGGCGCGACCTGCTGTCGCTGACGCGCTCCACCGCCTGACCGCTGCTTCGGGGAGCCGGGGCCCGAAGGCGGGGGCTGGCCCGCCCCGCCGGGGTCGTCGGCGGGGCGGGCCAGCTATCGGTCAGGACGCCGCGCGCACCAGGCCGGCCATGACCCGGACGTCCTCGCCCATCTCGGGGTGCCACTGGACGCCCAGCACCCAGGACGTGCCGGGTAGCTCGACGGCCTCCACCGTCCCGTCCCCGGCGTGCGCCGACACCACGAGCCCCTCGCCGAGACGGTCGACGGCCTGGTGGTGGTACGTCGGCACGGACGACTCCTCCGGCACCAAGGAGGCGTACAGCGTCCCGGGCACCGGGGTCACCGCGTGCTCCCCGAAGACCCCGACGGCCTTCGCATGCCCGTCGAGGTGCTGGACGAGGGTCCCGCCGAGGGCCACGTTCAGCAGCTGCATGCCCCGGCAGATGCCGAGCAGCGGCGTCCCCGACTCCAGCGCGGTGTCTATCAGGGCGAGTTCCCAGCCGTCCCGCTCGCGGGCCGCGGGACCGGTGCGCGGATCGGGCTCGGCGCCGTACCGCACGGGTTCCACGTCGGGGCCGCCCGCGACGACCAGTCCGTCCAGCCTGGCGACCACGGACGCGGCACGCGCAGGGTCGTCGGGCGGGAGCATTGCGGCGAGGCCCCCCGCCCGCTGGACCAGGCGCGGGTACCCCTCGGGGAGCAGGGCGGCAGGCAGTTGCCACACTCCCCAGGAAGCCCGGTCGAGGTAGGTGCTGACACCGATGAGCGGCTGGGTCACGGCTTGTCCGTTCCTTGGGCCGAAGGGGGAGTCAGTCGCGTTCGAGCTCGGCCTCGGCCTCGGCGAGTGCCGCGAACTCCTCCTCCGGCGCACTGGCCACGAGGTGGTGCCGACTGTAGAACGCGAAGTAGGCGAGGGCGACGCCGTACACGACGAGGGCGATGAGGGCCGCGTCCTTGTCCACCAGGAACGTCGCCACCAGGGCCGACAGGGCGAGGACGAGGGCCACGGACGAGGTGAGCACGCCGCCCGGGGTGCGGTACGGCCGCGGCAGCTCCGGCTCGCGGCGGCGCAGCACGATGTGGGACAGCGCCATCAGGGCGTAGCTGATAGTGGCGCCGAACACCGCGATGTTCAGCATCCGGGCGCCGTCCCCGGTGCCCGCGGCCAGCGCGAAGCCGATCGCCCCGGGGATCAGCAGCCCCAGGTACGGCGACTTGCGCCGACTGGTCAGGGAGAGGAAGCGGGGCAGGTACCCGGCCCTGGACAGGGCGAACAGCTGTCGCGATCCGGCGTAGATGAGCGAGAAGAACGACGCGACGAGGCCCGCGAGTCCGGCGTAGTTGACGAAGCGGCTCAGGGCGGTCGCCTCGCCGTCCCCTTGCAGGGCCACGACCAGCGGGTTCCCGGCGTCCTGGATGGCGGCGGAGCCGCGTGCCCCGGTGGACGCGAAGAACGTCAGCGCCGCCAGCAGCACCAGGATGCCCATGGAGATGGAGAGCGCCTTCGGCATGGACCGGACCGGGTCCTTCGCCTCCTCGGCGGCGAGCGGCACGCCCTCCACGCCGAGGAAGAACCACATGCCGAACGGGAAGGCCGCCCAGATGCCGAGCAGTCCGAACGGGAGCCAGGAGTTGGAGCCCAGTGCGTGCTTGTCGACCGGGATGTCGTCGAGGCCGCTCACGTGGAAGTCGGTGAACGCGCCGAACGCGAAGATGAGCAGCGCGGCGACGGCGATGGCCGTCACGACCAGGCTGAAGCGCAGTGCCTCGCCCACGCCCCACAGGTGGATGCCGATGAAGATCGCGAAGCAGGCGAGGTAGACCGGCCAGCCGGACTCCAGACCGAACAATCCCAGGGATTCGACGTAGTCCCCGATGAAGATGGAGATCGCGGCGGGCGCGAGGATGTACTCGATGAGAATCGCGGTGCCGGTGAGGAAACCGCCCCAGGTGCCGAGGGCACGGCGCGCGAAGCCGTAGCCGCCGCCCGCCGTCGGCAGGATGGCGGAGAGTTCCGCGAGCGCGAAGACGAGGCAGGCGTACATCAGCCCCATGAGCACGGTCGCCGCGGCGAGACCGCCGAAGCCGCCCTTGGACAGGCCGATGTTCCAGCCGGAGAAGTCTCCGGAGACGACGTAGGCGACGCCGAGCCCGGTGAGCAGCAGCCAGCCCGCACTGCCGCGCCGCAGGGTCCGGCGTTCGAGGTAGTTGTCCGATGGTGGGGTGTTGCTCCCGGTGGTGTCTTCCAGCGTCATGGTAGAGCTCCCGCGTCGGGCCCAATGGAATGGAGCCATACCTTTGCGGTGGGGGAGGGCAAATGCAAGACCCTTGCGTTACGTTCGGATCACGTGAGGAAGCCGCGCAGGAGCGCCGCCGTGCCCGCGCAGTGCTCGCGCATCACCTCGCGCGCCGCGTCCGCGTCCCTCTCGAGGACCGCGTCCACCAGCGCCACGTGCTGCTGCTGGGAGTGCTCCAGGTTCCGCACGAGCAGCGGGATGCAGTCCAGCAGGTCGTTCACCGTCGCCCGAACGGCCGCGTACTGCGTGGTGAGGGTCGGGGACCCGGACAGCTCGGCCAGCGTGAGGTGCAGCAGCGTGTCACACCGCCGGTAGTCGTCCAGCGGGGCGTCGCGGGTCGCCGTCAGCGCCGTGCGCAACCGTGCAGCGCCCTCCGCGGCGAGCCCGTGGGTGGCGCACACCCCGGCGGCCCCGACCTCCAACACCTCCCGGAAACGCAGGGTGTCCTCGACGTCGATCGCTGCGATGCGGCGACGCAGCTCGTCCTCGCTCCCGGTGCCCTGCCGGTGTATGACGAACGTCCCGCCGTAGCGCCCGCGACGGCTCTCCACCAGGCCCTCTTCCTGGAGGACCTTCAGCACCTCGCGCAGGGTGACCCGGCTGATCCCCATCCGCTCGGCAAGCTCGCGTTCGGCCGGCAGCCGTTCGCCGCCGGGCACCAGCCCGAGCCGCACGACCTGGAGGATCTGCTCCAATGCCTCTTCGAAGCCGTTGCCCCCGCGCACCGGCCTCAGCACGGACGTCAGCCGGTCCGCGGACTCGCTCTTCTCCGTCACGTTGTGGATTCCCCTTCCCAAGCAATGGTCTTCGGCAATACCTTATGGCTCTCCGGCTGACCTTAGGAGGCAGATCCCGTGGCAGACCGCACACCCCCGCTGACCGTCGAGGAGCTGAGGGCTCTCGTCGCGAGCGGTGAGATCGATACCGTAGTCCTGGCCTTCCCCGATATGCAGGGGCGGCTACAGGGCAAACGGTTCGCCGCGCCGTTCTTCCTCGACGAGGTCTTGGAACACGGCACGGAGGGCTGCAACTACCTCCTCGCCGTCGACACCGAGATGAACACCGTCGACGGCTACGAGATGTCCTCGTGGGACCGCGGCTACGGCGACTTCGCGATGCACCCCGACCTCGCCACCCTGCGTCGTGTCCCGTGGAACGAGGGCACCGCGATGTTGATCGCGGACCTCGCCTGGAACGACGGCAGCCCCGTCGTCGCCGCCCCCCGGCAGATCCTGCGCCGCCAGCTCGACCGCCTCGCCGCCCACGGCTACACCGCCCAGGTGGGCACGGAGCTGGAGTTCATCGTCTTCAAGGACACCTACGAGCAAGCCTGGGACCGCGACTACCGGGGCCTGACCCCCGCCAATCAGTACAATATCGACTACTCGGTGCTCGGCACCGGCCGCATCGAGCCGCTGCTGCGCCGCATCCGCAACGAGATGGCCGGTGCCGGACTGACCGTCGAGTCGGCCAAGGGCGAGTGCAACCCGGGGCAGCACGAGATCGCCTTCCGCTACGACGAGGCCCTCGTGACCTGCGACCAGCACGCGGTCTACAAGACCGGCGCCAAGGAGATCGCCGCGCAGGAAGGCGTCTCGCTCACCTTCATGGCGAAGTACAACGAGCGCGAGGGCAATTCCTGCCACATCCACCTCTCGCTCACCGACGCTGACGGCCACAACGTGATGGCCGGCGACGGCAACCACGGGATGTCCCCGGTCATGCGGCACTTCCTGGCCGGCCAGCTCGCAGCGCTGCGCGACTTCTCCCTGCTGTACGCGCCGAACATCAACTCCTACAAGCGCTTCCAGCCGGGTTCCTTCGCCCCCACCGCCGCCGCCTGGGGCTACGACAATCGCACCTGCGCGCTGCGCGTCGTCGGCCACGGACGTTCGACGCGTTTCGAGAACCGGCTCCCCGGCGGCGACGTCAATCCGCACCTCGCCGTCGCCGGTCTGGTCGCCGCCGGACTGTACGGCATCGAGAACCGGCTGGAGCTGCCGGAGGTCTGCGCCGGCAACGCCTACAGCGGTGACTACGCACACGTCCCGACCACCCTCCGGGAGGCCGCGGAGCTCTGGGAGAACAGCCCCCTTGCGAAGGCCGCCTTCGGGGACGAAGTCGTCGCCCACTACCGCAACATGGCGCGCGTCGAACAGGAAGCCTTCGACGCCGCGGTGACCGACTGGGAGCTGCGTCGCTCCTTCGAACGCATGTGAGGCACCCCTTGTCACAACCGTACGAACTCGATGTGCTGAACCCGGCCACCGAGGAAGTCATCGCCACCGTCCCCGGCGCCGTCGCACAGGACGTCGACGCCGCCGTGGCCAGGGCCGCCCGGGCCCAGCGCACCTGGGCCGCGGCGTCACCGGCGGACCGCGCCCGGCACCTGCGCCGGTTCGCCGCCGCCGTCGACGCCCACGTGGAGGAACTCGCGCAGCTGGAGGTGCGCGAGGCGGGGCACACCATCGGCAATGCCCGCTGGGAGGCAGGCAACGTCCGTGATCTCCTCGACTACTCCGCCGGGGGAGTCGAACGGCTCACCGGCCGCCAGATCCCCGTACCGGGCGGGATCGACCTCACCATCCTCGAACCGCTCGGCGTCGTCGGGGTGATCGCCCCGTGGAACTTCCCCATGCCGATCGCGGCATGGGGCACCGCCCCCGCCCTCGCCGCCGGCAACGCCGTCATCCTCAAGCCGGCCGAGACCACACCGCTGACCGCGCTGCGGCTCGCCGAGCTCGCCCTGGAGGCCGGTCTCCCCGAGGACCTCTTCCAGGTGCTGCCGGGCCGCGGCGACGTCGCGGGGGACGCCCTCGTGCGCCACCCGGGTGTCGCGAAGATCGTGTTCACCGGCTCCACCCGGATCGGCAAGCAGATCATGTCGACCTGCGCGGACCGCGTGAAACGAGTGACCCTCGAGCTCGGCGGCAAGAGCCCCAACATCGTCTTCGCCGACGCCGACCTCGAGACCGCAGCGGCGGCCGCTCCCATGTCCTTCCTCGACAACAGCGGCCAGGATTGCTGCGCCCGTACCCGCATCCTCGTGCAGGCACCGGTATACGAGCGGTTCGTCGAGCTGCTCGCCCCGGCCGTCGAGTCCGTCGTCGTCGGCGACCCGGCGGACGAGAACACCCAGATGGGCCCGCTGATCTCCAAGACCCAACTGGAAAAGGTGCGTTCGTACGTACCCGGCGACCTTCCCGGCATCCGCGGGACCGCCCCCACCGGTCCCGGCTTCTGGTTCCCGCCGACCGTCCTCACCGGCCTCGAGCCGCAGGCGCCGGCCGCTGTGGAGGAAGTCTTCGGGCCGGTCGCCGTCGTCCTGCCGTTCGACGACGAGGACGATGCCGTCCGGCTCGCCAACGCCACCGACTACGGCCTCTCCGGATCCATCTGGACCCGGGACGTCGGCCGAGCGCTACGCGTCTCCGGAGCCGTCGCCGCCGGGAACCTGTCGGTCAACTCCCACTCCAGCGTCCGCTACTGGACCCCGTTCGGCGGCTACAGGCAGTCAGGCCTCGGCCGCGAACTCGGCCCCGACGCCCTCACCGCATTCACCGAGACCAAGAACGTCTTCATCGCCACGGAGGCCTGAACGCCATGACCACCGAAACCCCTGTGTGCCGTCGCCTCGTCGGCCGTACCGCCGTCGTCACCGGCGCCGGCAGCGGCATCGGACTCGCCACCGCGCGCCGCCTCGCCTCCGAGGGGGCGAACATCGTCTGCGGCGACATCGACGAAACCGCCGGCAAGTCCGCGGCCGAGCAGGTCGGCGGTACCTTCGTGAAGGCCGACGTGACCGACGCCGACCAGGTCGACGCCCTGTTCAAGACCGCCTTCGACACCTACGGCAGCGTCGACATCGCCTTCAACAACGCGGGCATCTCGCCCTCCGACGACGACTCGATCCTGGATACCGGCCTGGAGGCGTGGAAGCGGGTCCAAGAGGTCAACCTGACCTCCGTGTACCTGTGCTGCAAGACCGCCATCCCCTACATGCAGCGGCAGGGCAGGGGGTCCATCATCAACACCGCGTCGTTCGTCGCACGGATGGGCGCCGCCACCTCCCAGATCTCGTACACCGCGTCCAAGGGCGGTGTCCTCGCGATGTCCCGCGAACTCGGTGTGCAGTTCGCCCGCGAGGGCATCCGGGTCAACGCGCTGTGCCCCGGTCCGGTCAACACCCCGCTGCTCCAGGAACTGTTCGCCAAGGACCCCGAGCGGGCCGCACGGCGCCTGGTGCACATCCCGCTCGGCCGGTTCGCGGACGCGGAGGAGATCGCCGCAGCCGTGGCGTTCCTCGCCAGCGACGACTCGTCGTTCGTCAACGCCACGGACTTCCTGGTCGACGGCGGCATCTCGGGTGCGTACGTCACCCCTCTGTAGGAGGCGCGGAGGCCGCCCCTGGGGTGCCCGGATGAGCATGACGACCCCGCCCGGCTGGTAACGCCCCGGCAACCGACCGCCGAACGCCGGTGGGACGGCACACCCGGCCCGCCCGCCCAGCCGCTCGCGGGCGGGATGAACCGCCGGGTTTGTTGATCACCTGGGGGGCTGGCCGTGGAGACCGGGGCGGTGGTGTCGTACAGGGGGTTGCGATTCCCGGCGGAGGTCATCTCCCATGCAGTGTGGCTGTATCACCGCTTCCCGCTCTCTTTCCGAGAGATCGAAGAGTTGCGGCTATGACAGTGCCGGGCGCCTCGACTGGACGTGGGACGATCTGACCGGCTACGGCATCTGGCACGACTTCGACGCGGCGGGCCGTCCGCGCCTGGAGCAGTACGTCACCGAACCCGACGGCGTCAAGGGTAAGCGCACCTATTCCTACGACAGCCTGGGCCGCCTGACCGGCGACAAGGTCACCAGCCCGGACGGTACGACGACCGTTGCATCGACCACGTACGGCTACGACCTGGACGACAACCTGACGTCGAAGAAGACGGGGGTACGGCGGGAGCCGGTGACAACACCTGCGGCTACGACGAGGCGACCCGCCTGACGTCCTGGACGAAGAACGGCACCACCACGGTGTACGAGTGGGACGCGGCGGGCAACCGCACCAAGGCGGGCTCGACGACGGCGACGTTCGACGCCCGCAACCGCCGACTGACCGACGGAACGACGAAGTTCACATCCACCCCACGAGACACGCCAGCGGCTCCAGAACGACCAAGCACTCGCAGCGTAGAAGAAGAGTGTCCAGGATCACGGGGAAACTTCAGCCGGTGGCCGGCCCCTCGCATTCGACAAGGCGCAGTACCGTCGTCGCAACGCGGTCGAGCGGTGTGTGAACAAGTGGAAGCAGTTCCGCGCGGTGGCCACCTGCTACGACAAGCGCGGCTACGTCTTCAACGGCACCCTGACCGTCACTGCGATCCTCAGGTCGGTGATCGTGCGACCTCATCCTCGGCAACACCCCCTCGCTCCGGTGACAGCGGAGTTCCACCGGCATCGCTCGTGAGCGGCCCGGTGACGGGGCCGGGGTGCTCCTCCGCCCCGTCCGGCTGGTGCGCTATCCGCGTCGTCCGGTGACAGGCGCGTCCCTCCGGCCGCGGCCGGAGGGACAGCGCGCGTGCTGCCTGGGTGCCGAGTGCGTGCGCTGAACGCACTCGGCACCGCCTCGTGTCTTCGGGGGAGTGGAGTGATCAAACGTCACGAGCTCCGGTTCATCACGAAGAAGAAACTCTCGGAGTTGTAGTAGTTGGGCAGTTGGGCGAGATACGACCCCCTCCGGGGCGGGTTCTCGCTCCACCAGTCCTCCGGTCCGAGAAGGTGCGAGGAATAGTCGCTTGCGGGGACCGGGGGCACGAAGTACAGGCGGAAGGCTCCCGCATCCGCCTGGGGCTCGATCATCCACAGCTGGGTGGACTGGCGGTCGCGGCAGTCGTTCTGGACGACCCTGACGACGTTTCCGCCGCCGCTGGTGCCGTCGAGGCATTTGTTCGTACCCACGTTGCGGATCCGGTACGCGCCGTAGCCGGCCTCCACGGTCTCCCATCGCTGCCGGGCGCCCGCGCCGCAGTCCTCCAGGCGCAACGTCGCTCCGGCGGCTTCGCTCTGCACGCCCACGCAGAGGCCGGTGCTCCTGTTGACGAGTTGGAAGCCGGCCGGTGGTCGGGTCGGTGTGCTCCCGGCGGGAGCGGCGGGCGCCTTGGCCTTGGCAGCGGTGGCCGGCCCCGAGGTGTCGGCAGGAGCGGCCGAAGTGGGAAGGGATGTCGCCGGCCCGGAGGTGGCGGCTGCCGACCGGGAAGGAGCGGCCGACACGATGGCTGACGGCTCGGCGGCTGGGAGAGCCGACCCCGGAGGCGTGACGGTCGCGAGGGCCAGGGGCCTCCTGGCGCCCTCGGGGTGGCGCGGCAGGACGACGACAGCCGCCGTGAGCGCCGTCACGGTCACTCCTGCCACGGCGGCGGCACGCAACGGCGAGGCCGCCACCAGCGCCCGCAGTCGACGGGTACGGCCCGGTGCGCGGGTCCGCTCCGCGGACGCGGTGGTGCCCGGCGCCGGCTCCCCGGGGGCCGGGCGGTCCTCGTCGCCGTCCGCCGCCTGCACGGCGACCGCGGCAGCGCTTGCGGAGTCGACCAGAATTCTGTTGAGGACGCCCGCAGCGGCGCTCTGCACGGTGGTGAGTTCGGCGCGGACGCGAGAACAGCTCCGGCACGCGTCGGCGTGGAGATCCAGGTCCTGGGAGCGGTGGGAGACGCCGCCTCGCACCGCGTCGTCCATCACGGCGGTGAGGTGACGGCAGGTTCGGCTGGGGGCCTCGGCTGCGTAGGACCTCACATACGCCTCGCTCAACTGTCGTCGAGCGGAGGCGGCGCTGATGCTCCTCGTCTCGGCCCCGGAAGCCGATGCGGCGTCTTCCGACGTCTCGGCCAGTTCGGGGCACAGGGCCGCCTGCGCGGCCGGATGCAGACTGCGGAAGGCACGCAGGAGTAGGGAGTCGTCGGCGGCCATCGGGGTTACGTGCTCCTCGTGCATGTACACAAGCGTTGGTGCTTGCCTTGCCTGTCTTGCCTGTGGGAGGGGGAGGGCACGTCAGCCGGGCCCGATGGGTTGCTCACTGAGGCGGTTGTCCTGAGGAGGAGATGACCGGGCCGATGCTGACCTCTCTGTCCCGAGCAATGACTGCGGTCTCTTCTGAGCTCTTCGGGATGGAATAGTGGAGGTCAGCCATACGTGGCGTCAAGTGCCCAGGCCTCTGCGCAGATATGAGGAGAAGCGCCCTGCGTCGTCGGCGGCCCGGACGGAGCGCGGCACGCACGGGACGGAGCCCCCGCGCGGCAGTCTTCTCGCGGGGGGCGTTGTCTGTGCGGCGAGTGGTGGTCGGTTGCCTGCGCCGAGAGGGGGCGGGTCGATGGTGTCGGTGATGGCTTCATGAAGCCGCGGTCAGGGACCTCGTGGCGGAGTACCGGTGCAGCGGAACGCTCGACCGTGGTGCGTTCGGAGTCGGAGGGGCCGACCCGGGCGCCTCAGGGATGGAGCTTCTTCCCCTCGGCGAGCATGGCGACGAACTTCTCGATGCGCGCCGCCCGGGTCTCCGCCTTCTTGGCGTCCTCCAGTCGGTGCAGGATCGCGTACCGGTTGCGGCCGTCCAGAGCGGCGAAGAAGTCGCGGGCTGCCGGTGCCGCGTCCAGGGCGGCCTGGAGGTCGTCGGGTACCGTCGCCTTGCTCTGCGCCGTGTGAGCCGCCTCCCAACGGCCGTCAGCCTTGGCTTTCTCCACCTCGCGCAGACCGGCGGGCCGCATCCGGCCCCGCTCGATCAGATCGGTGGCCTTCTCCCGGTTCACCTTGGACCACTTGCTGCCCCGTCGTCGCGGGGTGAACCGCTGCAGCCAGTGCTCTTCGTCGAGATGCTCGGCGGCCCGGCCCGCTACACCGATGAACTCGGCGGATTCATCGCGCTGCTGCGGGCCCACGTCGGGTCCGCCTCAGCGGCGCGATCGCCGAACGACTGGGCGGCCGGTGAGGTGGTCGCGACGATCAACGTGGGTGAACCCGAGGGAGGACTGGGCCGAACCCGACGGTGCCGGACTGCCGCCCACTCAGCTTGACTCTGACGCGTGAACAATTTGCAGGTAGGAGCCGCTGGGCAGGGGCGTCGGCCGGCCGATGCCATCTCCGCCGGGCTTTGCCGCATCCGTTCGTCCAACGGCATGCAGCGGGTCGAGGGGGACGCCGTAGCCGGGTTCGTTCGGTCGGGACACCGCCCGGCGTGCGGCCCGCTCGGGATCCCGCCGGGCGAAGTACCTGCCTCCGCGCTCGTGGTAGGGCATGTTGTCGTTGAGCATGTGTCAGAAGCGGTGATGATCGAGTGTTCGACCTGGAGGGCGGCCAGCCCCCGGACCGGGATGCTCAGCGGTGTCCTTGCAGGACGCCGGCCGCCGCGCCGGCTGCTTGGAGAGGCCCCGCCTCGCGGACGTTGAGCACGTGGAGTTCGACCTGTGGCCACCCCGCGCCGATCAGCCGGTGAACCCGGGTTTCCCCTTCATCGGCGCGGGCTCCGGTCCTTCGGGGTGCGAACTCGCTGACGCACAGGGGTGGTTCGGGTTCGGCATCCGGGCTGTGTCAGTCAGCGAGAAGAGCGGACAGCTGCGGCGAGTACGTCGAGTGCAGCACGAGGGCGGCACCACCCACCACCGCGGCGTCTGTGCCGAGGGGGGAGGCCTTCACCTCGGCGACCCGGATGCTGCGGGACAGCGGTCTGGTTGCCAGCGCAGAGGCGACGATGTCGACGTACCGCGACTCCACGTGCTGGATGCCGTGACCGCCGAGAACGATGAGATCCACGTCGATGAAGTTGACGACGCTGACCGCGACCGAGGCGACGTGTTCCGCGGCTTCGTCGATGACAGCGGCGGCGACGGGGTCGCCGGCCGCGGCGGCGAGCCGGATCGCGGCATGGTCGACCGAAGCCGGGTCCCGGTCGAACGCCTGCAAGAGCTCACTGTCGCCCGGGGGCCGGCCGGCGAGTCGGCGATGCACCTCGGCCACGATCGCCGAGGGATTGACCAGCCGCTCCAGGCAGCCCCGGTTGCCGCAGTAGCACTCCGGCCCGTCGGGCAGCACGGTCGAGTGGCCGAACTCTCCCGCGTTCAGCGAACCGCCCCTGTACACCTGGTGGTCGAGGATCAGGCCACCGCCGATGCCGGTGCCGAAGAAGAAGTACGCAAAGTTCGCCGCGCCCTTGCCCGCGCCGGACCAGCGTTCGCCGACCGCAGCGGCGGTGGCGTCGTTGTCCATGGTCACCGGCAGTCCGGTGGCATCGCTCAGCATCCTTTGCAGAGGCACCCGGGTCCAGTGCGCCAGTTGGGGCGGTGCGACGATCATGCCGAGCTCCAGGTCGATCGGTCCTGGGGTGGCGAGGCCCAGGCCGAGCACCTTGTCACGCGGGACGTCCGCTTCGGCCAGCACTTCGGCAACCAGCTCGGCCATGGCCGTCACCACATGGGACGGGTCGGTGCCGGGCGGGGTGGGGCGCTTCCTGACGACCAGAGGGCGTCCGCGCAGGTCGACCACGGAGCAGGTCAGCTCGATCGGGTCGAAGTGCAGTCCGACCGCACTGCCCGCCTCCGCGTTGACCCGCAGCGTGGTGCGGGGCTTCCCGCCGCTGGCGACCCGGCTGGCTCCGTCCTCCCGGACGATGCCCTCGTCCAGCAGCCGGCGCACGATGCCGGAGACCGTCTGGGGGGTGAGACCGGCCCGCTGGGCGATCTCCACCCGGCTGATGCCATCGGCAAGCTGGATCTGGTCCAGGACCACCGCCCGGTTGTACCGCCCCACTTTGGGGAGGTTCGTTCCTGCCTGCCGCACGCGCCGGTCCTCTCTGGTTGGCTGCGTGACAAATATATCGCCTGGCCATTGACTTAGTAAAACAAATTGATTTAATGTCCCGCACGCAGTCGTAGCACCACGGAAACGAGGCACCGAGCAGTGTCATCGGAGGCAAGTTGATGTCCACGAAACCCCGTATCCCCGAAGGCTCGGCCGTGAGCGCTCGACGTGGCCCGAGCACAGCGGAGCCCTGCCCATGACTGAGGCCTCGACCCTGCTGGAGATGCGATCGATCACCAAGTCCTTCCCCGGCGTCAAAGCGCTCGCCGATGTCAACCTGGTCGTCCGAGAGGGCGAGATCCACGCGATCTGCGGGGAGAACGGTGCCGGCAAGTCCACTCTCATGAAGGTGCTGAGCGGCGTTCACCCGCACGGCAGCTACACGGGCGGGATCGTCTACCGCGGCGAGCAGATGCGGTTCCATGGCATCCGGGCCAGTGAACAAGCCGGGATCGTCATCATCCACCAGGAGCTTGCGCTGGTGCCGGGCATGTCGATCGCCGAGAACATCTTCCTCGGCAACGAGCCGCGCAGGCGGGGCGGGATCGACTGGAAGGCCTCCCGGCGCCGGGCGTCGGAGCTGATGGACCAGGTCGGGCTCCGGGAGGATCCCGACACGCTGATCAAGGACATCGGCGTCGGCAAACAGCAACTCGTGGAGATCGCGAAGGCGTTCGCGAAGGATGTGAAGCTGCTCATCCTCGACGAGCCCACTGCCGCCCTCAACGAGGACGACTCCCAGCACCTGCTCGACCTGCTGCGCGGCTTCCGCGAGCGAGGCATCACCTCGATCATCATCTCGCACAAGCTCAACGAGATCGAGGCGATCGCCGACAGCATCACGATCCTGCGCGACGGCCGCACCATCGAGACCCTCGACGTCAAGGCGGACGGTGTCAACGAGGACCGCATCGTGCGTGGCATGGTCGGCCGGGAGCTCAGCAGCCGGTTCCCCGATCACACGCCCGACATCGGCGAGGTCTTCTTTGAGGTCCGTGACTGGACGGTGCAGCACCCGAGTTCCGCCGAGCGGCTCGTGTGCAAGGGGTCCACCTTCCATGTCCGGCGCGGCGAGATCGTCGGTTTCGCCGGCCTCATGGGCGCCGGACGCACCGAACTCGCGATGAGTCTGTTCGGGCGCTCCTACGGCACCTACCTGTCCGGCCGGATCTTCAAGGACGGCGAGGAGATCCAGCTGAAGTCGGTGGCGGACGCCATCCGCCACGGCCTCGCCTATGTCAGCGAGGACCGCAAGTCCATCGGCCTGAACCTGCTGGACGCGATCAAGACCTCGATGGTGGCCGCCAAACTGTCGAAGATCACCAGGCGCGGTGTCATCGATCCGGTGCGTGAGTACCGCATCGCCGAGGAATACCGCACGAGCCTGAGGATCAAGACACCCAGCGTCGACGAAGGCGTCGTCAAACTCTCCGGCGGCAACCAGCAGAAGGTCGTCCTGGCGAAGTGGATGTTCACCGACCCGGACCTGCTGATCCTTGATGAGCCGACCCGCGGCATCGACGTGGGCGCCAAGTACGAGATCTACGGCATCATCCAGCGGCTCGTGAGCCAGGGGAAGGGCGTCATCGTCATCTCCTCGGAACTACCCGAACTCATCGGACTGTGCGACCGCATCTACACGGCGTTCGAAGGCACCATCACCGGCGAGGTCACACGCCGCGACGCCGACCCCGAAGTGCTGATGAAGCAGATGACCGCGATGAAGAAGAGCCCGACCTCATGAGCCGAATCAAAGACCTGCAGAAGAACCTCTTCGGAGGCACGGCCTCCAATGCCCGCCAGTCCGGCATGATCTTCACTCTCGTGGCGATCGTCCTGCTGTTCCAGATATGGACCGGGGGACTGACGCTGACCTCCGGCAACCTCATCGCGGTCGTCAGCCAGTACTCCTACATCCTGATACTCGCCATCGGCATGCTCATGGTGATCGTGGCGGGGCACATCGATCTCTCGGTCGGCTCGGTCGCGGCGTTCACCGGCATCGTGGTCGCCAAGGCGATGGAGACCTACTCGCTCCCGTGGCCCCTCGGCATCGCCCTCGGCCTCATCGTGGGCGCATCGATCGGCGCATGGCAAGGCTTCTGGGTCGCCTACGTAGGCGTGCCCGCGTTCATCGTCACCCTGGCCGGGATGATGCTGTTCCGCGGCGGCAACCAGTACATCGGCAACGCCGACACGGTGCCGGTTCCCAGGGACTTCCGCGAGATCGGAGCAGGCTTCCTACCCGACGTCGGGCCGGACACCGGATACAACAACCCGACCCTGCTGCTCGGACTGGTGGCCTGTGCGGGCATGGTGTGGCGCGAGTGGAAGGCACGGCAGACCCGCCGCGAGATGCAGGCCGACGTGGCACCTGTGTGGATCACGGGCATCCGCCTCGCCGTGATGCTGGGCGCCATCGTCTTCGCGACGCTGCGCTTCGCGGGTGGCCGCATCGGCACCAGCCTGCCGATCTCCGGCATCATCCTGATCCTCCTGGTGCTCGCGTACTCGTACTACACCCGCAACACCATCGGCGGCCGGCACATCTACGCCGTCGGCGGCAACGCCCGCGCGGCCGAACTGTCCGGTGTGAAGCTGAGGCGGGTCAACTTCGTGGTCATGATGAACATGTCCGTACTGGCTGCCCTGGCCGGCATGATCTTCGTGGCGCGGTCCGCGGCATCCGGTCCGCAGGACGGCCTGAGCTGGGAGCTCGACGCCATCGCGGCGGTCTTCATCGGTGGCGCGGCGGTCTCCGGCGGCCTCGGCACCGTCAGCGGCTCGATCGTCGGGGGCCTGGTCATGGCGCTGCTCAACAACGGCCTGCAACTGGAGGGGGTCGGCTCCGACATGGTCCAGATCATCAAGGGGCTGGTCCTCCTCTTCGCCGTCGCCTTCGACGTCTACAACAAGCGGCAGGGCCACTTCTCGATCATTGGGTCGCTCATGCGTCCCTTCCGTCGGGAGGAACCCCCCGGCCCGGCCGGCCCGGCTTCCGACCCCGACAAGACGCTGGTCGCAGGCTGACCGCCACTTCACTCGCGGGCCGGATCCCGCGGCATAGCACCCCCCGGTAACAGCAACACCGCACGAAGGGTTCAACTCACCATGCGCAGAATCATCACCAGAGGCATCGCCTCGGTCGGCGCCGTCGCACTGCTCACCCTGGGCACGGCCTGTTCCAACGAACGCGAGGGCTCCACCGGTACCGGCGACTCCCAGGCCAAGGGCTTCGCGAAGGACTCCCTCGTCGGTGTCGCGCTGCCGTCGAAGACCTCGGAGAACTGGGTCCTCGCAGGTGACCTGTTCACCAACGGCCTGCAGGAGGCGGGATTCAAGGCCGACGTGCAGTACGCGGGTGCCTCGACCACCGTCGCGGACCAGCAGTCGCAGATATCCGCCATGATCACCAAGGGCGCCAAGGTGATCGTCGTCGGCGCCACCGACGCCTCGCAACTCGTCACGCAGGTGGCACAGGCCAAGCAGGCCGGGGTGACCGTCATCGCCTACGACCGCCTCATCACCAACACGCGCGACGTCGACTACTACATCGCCTTCGACAATTTCAAGGTCGGCCAGCTGCAGGGGCAGGCCCTCGTGGAGGGCATGAAGGCCAAGAAGCCCAAGGGCCCGTGGACGATCGAGCTGTTCTCCGGCTCGCCCGACGACAACAACTCGAAGGTCTTTTTCGACGGCGCGATGAGCGTCCTCAAGCCCTTGATGGACAAGGGTGACATCGTTGTCGGATCCAGCCAGACGGACATCAAGCAGACCGCCATCCAGGGTTGGAAGGCCGAGAACGCCCAACAGCGCATGGACTCGCTGTTGACCTCGACCTACGCCGGCGCCAAGAAGCTCGACGGCGTCCTGTCGCCGAACGACACTCTCGCCCGCGCGATCCTCACCTCGGTGAAGGGGGCCGGCAAGCCGATCCCGATCGTCACCGGCCAGGACTCCGAGGCCGAGTCGGTGAAGTCGATCATGGCCGGGCAGCAGTACTCCACCATCAACAAGGACACGCGCAAGCTCGTCGCCGAGACCATCAACATGATCAAGTCTCTGCAGAAGGGCGACAAGCCGCAGATCAACGACACGAAGTCGTACAACAACGGCTCCAAGGTCGTCCCGGCCTACCTCCTCCCGCCGATCATCGTGACCAAGAAGAACGCGGCCGAGGCATACGCCAACGACCCCAAGCTGGCCCCGCTCACCAAGTAACCCATGTGACCGCCGATTCGCAACGTCGCGCGCGCCGGGGAGTGCCCCGGGGCGCGCGACGTCGCAGAAGCCCCGTGGGCGGGCAAGAACAGATGACTCCCACCTCGGCATCGTCAGCACGGACCCGGCCGACGCCGCGACCGGGACGGGCAGCCCGATCAACATCCCGGCCCGGCACGCCTTTTCACCCGTGGACCGGATACGCGGCGCATCCTCGGGCCCTACGCGGCGTGGAGCACGGTGAGGTGGGGGACGCGGTCGTGACGGCCGCCACGGCCGCCCGCGTCGAACTCGACCGGGTCGTCGTGGCGGCGGTGGCGCCCGGGCCGACGCGCTGCTTCCCGCGCCCCTCCGCTGCCACCGCGCCGATCACGCCGTACTCGGCTTCGCCCCCGCGCCTGCCCGACGTGCTCGCCGACTGCACGACGGACACCGGCTTCATCGCAGTGGCCGCCGTCGCCGGGCTGCCGCCCCCGGGACACGGACGCCCCAACTGCCCGCCGCCCGCCCGTAGCCGACCGGAGCCAGGATCCCGTGGACCTGCTCACCACCATCCAGCCCTACGGCTGGGGTTCCACCACCGCCCTCGCGGAGTTGATGGGCGTACCGTCCACCGGCAAACCGCAGGCCGAGCTGCGGCTCGGCGCACACCCTGCCGCCCCGTCCTACGTGGACCGGGACGAGGACAACTGGCATGGCACAACTTGCTCGCCGACAGCCCGACGGCTGAACTGGGACCCGTCCTCGCGCGCCGGTTCGGCCCGCGGCTGCCGTTCCTGCTGAAGGTGCTGGCCGTCGACACCCCCCTGTCCGTCCAGGTCCACCCCGACCTCGCCCAGGCCGCAGTCGGCTTCGCGCGGGAAGACACCCTGGGGATCCCGCTCGGCTCTCCGCATCGGACCTACCGGGACGACCAGCACAAGCCCGAGATGATCGTCGCCCTGACCCGGTTCCGGGCCCTGTGCGGCTTCCGGGCTGAACGGTGCGGCGACCTCCTGGAACTCCTCGACGTCCCCGAGCTGAGGCCGTATGCCGCCGTGCTTCACACCCGCCCGGGGGAGGCCGCCCTTCGACAGGTGCTCACCGCGTTCCTGGCGCCGCCCGCCAGACTCCTCCCCGCCGTCACGGAGGCCGTGCGGCGCGCGTCCATGGGCGGCGGGCCGTACGGGGCGGACCTCGCCGCATACGCAGCCATCACTCGCGCCCACCCGCACGATCCCGGCCTGCTGCCCGCCCTGATGCTGAATCACGTGGAACTGGAACCCGGGCAGGCACTGTTCCTCGGCGCGAGCACCGGGCACGCCTACCTGTCCGGCCTCGGCGTGGAGATCACGGCGAATTCCGACAACGTGTTGCGCTGCGGGCTGACTTCGACGCACGTGGATGCGACCGAGCTGCTGGAGATCGTCCGTTTCACCATGCTCCCGGTCCGAGCGGTCGCCCCACGGCGGGACGCGGCGACCGGGGAGCACGTGTACCCGGCCCCCGTCGACGACTTCAGACTCTCGCGGTTCGACCTCGTGCGAGGAGACGCACCGCGCGCACTCACGGTCGACGCACCCCAGATCGTGCTGTGCGTCCGCGGTGAAGCGACCGTCGCCTCGGGAGGGCGCTCGGTGGAACTCGGTCCCGGCCGCGCCGAGTACGCTCCCGCAGGCAACCCGCTCCGGCTCGGCGGAGAGGGAACGGTGTTCCGCGCCACGGCCGGACTTGCTCATTAGAGGACCATCCCTTCTGCAGCCCTCACGGGTAGGGTTGTGACCTCTCGGTCCCGGCGGGTGCATGGCCTGTCTTGCGTGCCGTTCGACGGCCTGCATGAGTGACGCCGGCCCTGCCGGGCCGAGGCCGTCTGATCGGCTTCAGGGACACGCCCCGCAGAGGGCCGATCGATGAGCTCCCGGCAGACGACCTCACCACCGGGCAGGTGCTCCTGGAACGGCAGTGGAGTACGACGCACGTGTTCATCGGATGGGACTGGGCGAGCGAAACTCATGACGTGACCGTCATGGCCCCCTTCGCCAAGCGCATCGACCGGTGGGAACTGGCCCACACCGAGGAAGGGTTCGCCAGGACCCTGGCCCGCTTGCGCAGGCACGGCGACCCGGCCGACCTGCCCGTTGCCATCGAAACCACCCGGGGCCTGGCCGTCGACCGGTATCTGGCCGCCGGCCACCCGGTCGTACCGGTGCATCCCCATGCCTTCCACGCCATGCGGGCGCGCTGGGGCGCCTCGAAGGCCAGGACGGACGCCGGTGACAGCATGAAGCTCGCCGACTACCTGCGCACCGACGGCCACCTGCTGTCCCGCCTGGAGCCGACCGAGCGGGCCACTCTCGGTCTGCAGGCGCTGACCCGGCAGCGGGCAGACCACATCGAGGCCCGCATCGCCGCCGTCAATCAGCTCGCCGCGTTGCTGGACGAGCACTGGCCCGGCGGCAAGGCGGTCTTCGCCGACCTGGACAGCGACATCGCTCTCGCGTTCCTGGAGCGTCATCCCACCCCGGCCTCCGCCGCGAAGCTCACCGCCGGACGGCTTCAGGCCTGGTGCAAGCGCCGCGGCTACTCCGGCAAGAAGCCCGGCAGCGTCCTCATGGAGCGCCTGCGCGCCGCCCCGAAGGCCGCCTCCCGCCTCAGTGACGCCGTCGTCGAGCAGCTGGTACGTGTCCAGGTCCAGCTCGCGCAGGGCATACGCGCGACCCTCCGCACCCTGGACAAGACCATCGCCGAAGCCACCCGAACCCACCCCTACGCACCGCTGTTCGCCACCGTGCCCCGCATCGGCACGGTCAGCCTCGGACAGGTCATCGGCGAGATCGGCCCGATCCTGGAACGCGCCCAGACCTGCGAACAGCTCATCGCCGAAGCCGCTGTCGTCCCCGTCACCCGTGCCTCGGGCAAGTCCCGCACGGTCTCCTTCCGCTTCGCGACCAACCGTCGCGCACCCGTCGCGCTGACCACCTTCGCGGACAACAGCCGCCACGGAAGCGACTGGGCCGCCAAGATCTACAACGACGCCCGGGCCCGCAAGAAGCGACACCCACACGCCGTCCGCATCCTGGCCCGCGCCCGGCTCCGCGTGATGTGGGCCTGCTGGCGCGACGGCACCTGCTACGACCCCGCCATCCACCAAGCCAACAGCAAGATCAACACACCCGCCGACGAGCCTCTGGCGGCCTAGAGGTTGACTCAGGAAACTCATGCGATGCCCCGAGGACCCGACTGTCCGAGGTGCGGTGGGGCCGGGCCCGGTGCCGATCTCCTCCCAGAGCAAGGTCCAGCCGTAGTCCTCGGCGCTGTCGCCGAGGCGGGATCCGATACATCCGCAACCCTGCCCAAGCCCCGACTCCCGTATCCGGCGACGCGATTGCGCCGAGGCGTACTCGCAGGCACGAACGCTGCGCAAGGCGCAGCCGGGCTCCGGTCCGGTCCGGGCGTGAGCCATGTCGAGTGCGGCCACGACGAGTTCGGCGCGGTGGTGGTCGGGCCGTGGCTGGCCGACGGCCTGGTGGGCCGTCAGGTCCGGCGGACAGGCGTGGCGGTGCCGGCCTTCGGTGGTGGGCAGGTGGGTGGTCGCCGACCAGCCCGGTGCCATGCCGGGTCGGCGAGTGGCTTTCCTCACCGGGTCATGCCACGCAAGTCTCGCTCGCCTGTCAGCCGGGCGGTGCTCCTGCGGTTCACCCGCCCTGCTCGGCGACGCAGTTCGGCGCGGACGCGCGGGACGCCCTTGCGCGCCCGGTGACGTACCTGACACGCGAGACAGCGCTACGTGCCCGGTGATGTCCCTGACGTCCCACGCCTGCGCCGGGCTCCGCGGCGGGGCCGCCCGCACCGTGGAGGACGGCCCCGCCGCGGAGCGACGAAATCCTGCGCAGGCACACCGCAAAGGACGACATCGAGTTCGATCTGCGTCCTGGGGACGACGCGCGGGGCGTCGGCGTCCGCGTCAGGTCATCGACGACCGACGGTTCGTCCGAGCATGGGCTGGAGAGGACCGCGTGTGGACGGACATCGTCGACGAGTTCGGCACCCCGTCCATGCTGTTCGGCAGCAACAACCCCTACTTCGGCAAGACCCTCGGTTCCTCTTCGGGCCTGTTCGGGGTGGCGGATGGCGGCGCTCCGCGCCCAAAGCGGCGGAACCGTACACCTGGATCTCGACGAGTAGACCCTGACGGTCGAGTCGTTGCCCAAGACGCTGCCGGGTCCCGAGCCGGAGCCCTCCGTGGCGGCCGACCGCTACTCGGAGGGGAACGATCACTCTCGTCATAGGAAACGATCTTCAAGCTGCTGAGTCGTGCCTGATCCGGTCGACTCGTGAACACCCCACCGCGGCGCCGATCTTGAGCTAGCTCAGGGTCGGTTGTCGAAATCCCGCTTGATCTTCGGATCGGGCGGGATTTTCGTCGTTTGTGGGGTGTGTTCGAGGGTGTTCGGGGTGGTGGGTGGCGATGGGCCCAGGGCGTGGACGTGTACGGGAGCGCTCTATCGCCGCGTTGTGGGCGGCACGGCTGGCCCCGGCATCAGACCGGAAGCGATCGACGCAACGACGAGTGCGGCCCCGAGCAGTTGCAGCGGCGTGAGTGTCTGACCCAGGACTACGAGGCCCAGCAGGCTGGCGGTCAGCGGGTTGAGCAGACTGAGGAACGACGCGGCGGCGGCCGGGACGAGATCGAGGCCCTTGAACATGAGCGAGTACGCCAGGGCGGTTCCGAGGACGCCGATGTAGGCGTACCCCGTAATGTTCCCTGCCGTCAGGTGTGGGACTGGGCCCTCGAGGAGCAGCGAAAGGGGCAGTAGAACCAGTCCGGCCGCCATCAACTGCCAGGCGGTGAACAAGAGGACGGGAGCGGGGCGGCCCCAGCGTTTCGTCATCACCAGGCCCGCCGCAAAGGTCGCTGCTCCCCCGACAGCGGCGGCCAACCCGATCGGATCGAGCGGCGTCGATGCGTTCGCGACGAGCAGTCCGACACCGCCGAGGCCGCCGAGGCCGCCGAGAATCTGGAACCACCTGGCGCGCTCACGCAGCACCAGCCAGCCGAGCCCGATGGTGAAGACGAGGTTGATTGTGCCGATGGTTGCGGCGGTCCCGCCGGGGATGCGGTACGCGGCAACGAACATCAGCCCGAAGAACAGTCCGAAGTTCAACATCCCCAACACGGGAACCCGCCACCACCACGCCCCACGCGGCACTTGTCGATAGGCCAGCGTGATGGTGAGACCGGCAGGCAGGGCACGGAGTGCAGCCGCCAGCAACGGCCGATCCGGCGGCAGGAACTCGGTGGTGACGAGATAGTGCGACCCCCAGATCACCGGGGCGATGCCCACGAACACGAACGCGGTTGCCCGGCTGCGGCTGCGGCTGCGGGTGTCGTCTCTTGGGCGCTCTTGAGTCGAGGTAGCTTCCACGGAAGATAACTATACCTTCTGGGGAAGGTATCCTGGAGCCTGTGGACGATCACGTAGACGGCATCGTGGACGCGTGGGTCCGGGAGCGTCCCGATCTGGACGCCACGCCGGTCCAGGTCTTCGGCCGTATCTCGCGACTATCGCGTCAGGTCGAGAACGAGTTGGCACAGGTCTTCGAGCGATACGGACTTGATCGCGGTGAGTTCGACACCCTCGCCACTCTGCGCCGCGCCGGCGCCCCGTACGCACTCTCGCCCTCGGCGTTGATGCAGGCGACGATGATCACATCGGGCGCGGCAACCAAACGGGTTGCACGTCTCGAACGCGCGGGCCTGGTTACCCGCAGCCGTGACCGTGCAGACGGGCGCGGGCGACGCGTCCGCCTGACAGCCAAAGGCATGGCGCTCATCGATCAGGCCGTCGCCGAACACCTCGGCACTGAGGCGCGGCTCCTGAAAGGACTCTCCTCAACAGAGGCCCAACACCTCGCATCCTTGCTTCGAAAGCTCGGCAACACTCTGATCTGAGGAAGTGGGCATCCGGTCGATGCTCAGTTGACAGCTTCCTCGAGCGAGGAGGAGCACCCGAAGCACTGCGTCACGAAGGTCCTGTCCTGCAACAGCTAGTGATGGCGGAAGGCTGCCGCGCGGGAGGAAATCGCCGAACTGCGGTCCGGATCGAAGAGTTGACAGGGCGTCTTGCTGGCCGAGAGGAGAGGCTGTCCCGGCTGGAGATCACACGGGAGACGATGACGGAGACCTGTCTGGCGACGGGGCGGTGACGGTGTCCATGGACGAGTCCGCGGGGGAGTCCCGGTGTCGGCGGACCGAGCCGGGCGGGATCGTCGGTCGGGGTGCGGCCGGTGCCGCAGCGGGAGCCGGGGCTTGAGGCGGATGTGCTGCCGCGCTCCTACCGGGACGTCGTCGGGGTGTTGCAGGACGCGGTGCATCCGATGCGGGCGCATCATCTGTGCGCCACGCTGGGGTTGTCGACGGACAAGAACAAGGTGGAGGGCTTCCGATCGAAGCTGAAACGGCTGGTGGAGCGGGGCTGGCCGGCCGAGGGCGAGCCGGGCCTGTTCGCGTGGGGCGGTGCGCGGCGGGCGGGCGCGGGTGCGCCGGAGCAGGAAGCTGCGGCCGACGAGCGGCGTCGCGCCGGTGTGGGGCACTCACCGCGACGCATGAACAGGGCGAGGCCGTCGTCGAAGCGGGCTCCCGGGAGCTGGGGCGACTGCTCCTGCAGGTCCATCTCGAGTGGCGGGCCCGCCACGAGAAGGACCACCTGTCCGCCCTCGATCCGCATGAGCGGGCTGCGCCGGCCGGCGGCCGGCGCCGGCAGGAGAAGGGCCATCATCGGCAACTGGCCACCGTGCTGGGGCCGGTGACCGTGACCCGATGCGCCCTACGCGGCGCGGGCATGACCAACCTCTATCCCACCGACGCCATGCTGGGCCTGCCCCCACGGCCGGCACAGTCTGGGACTGTGCCGGTGCGGCCGCCGGGCGGGGCGAGGGCCGCGGCCCGCAGGTCGTGCTGATTGACGGCGCCACCCACCAGCGGGAGTTGATCCAGGCCGAGGCCGCCCGCCGCGATGTCACGGTCCACGTCGTCCTCGACATCGTTCACGTGATCGAGAAGTTGTGGGCAGCCGCCCGCTGGGCCGCCCGGATCCTGGCCGGCGCGGCCCACGACATCCGCGCCGAAGCCGACCGCCGCCATCTCACCGACGACCAGCGCACCGCCGCCGGCAAAGCGTGCCGCTACCTCGAGAACAAGCCGACTTCCCCGAAGCACTCGACGCCCGGCGCCACTGAGGTGAACGGGCAGGCGGGCGTCGAGGCGCCCGGGACGCATTCCGGCCACACCCTTGCACGGGCATGCGCGCCTCGACAGGATCGGCCCCCATGGGCCGTGTTTACGATGATGAGCGACGTGCCGGCGCCTACGAGCGCGGCAACGAGATGCCCGAGAGCTCCGTGCGGGCCTGGGAGGAGCTGATCGGTACCTACCTGCGCTCTTCGAACCCCTGGATCGTCGAGATCGGCGCCGGGACGGGCATGTTCTCCGCTGCGATGGCGCACTGGCTCGACGTGACCGAGGTGCTGGCTGCGGACGCCTCCGAGCCGATGCTCGCCGAGGCGAGGCGCCACCATCCTCATCCCGCCGTGCGCTACGTATCCGGTGCGGCAGACGCTGTACCCGCTGCCGCCGGCACGTTCGACCTCGCCTTCCTCTCGCGGGTGATCCACCACAGGTCTTCACCGTCTGGCCACGGCCGCCCACGCCGAGCCGCCTGCTCATCCTGCACCGGTAATGGAGCCTTATTACGACGTCGCCGTGCTCTGCTCAGCGGGGCCTGAGCCAGAATCGCTGCCACGGCGCCGCGGTCGACGCTCCGCTCGAAGTAGTCCTCGACAAAGCTGACGTACGCGTCCGCGCTGCCGTCGGTGAGAAGCTCGAACAGCCAGTCGGCCCGTCCGACTCATCAGTAGTGCGCAAGCGACGCGGGCAGACCGTCGAGAAGACCAGGCCAGTGTGCACGGGGCGACTCTCGCCAGGGAGTGGCATCACTCTCGTGATCGAACCCGTAGAGGAACACCCCGGCCGGATCGAACACGACGGCGTACTGGTCACCAGAACCGTTGTCCGTGAATGACAGGTCGACGCCTCGCGCCAGTTGGAGACGAACGAGTGGGCGGGAGCGTCAACTGCCTGCCACTGACCTCGGCCCTGCCTTCAGATCCGGGAAACGATCAACCGTCGGGCGGGAAGCGATCCCCAACCGGAGTCTCATGGACCTGGTCAGGGGCACTCGTGAACACCCCGAGCTGGGCGCCGCACCGCGCACAATAAGAAGAGCGTGGAGCTCTTCTTCAGGGAAGGGCTACACCCAATGGCGATGGCCCGCCGGTTTGGTCGGCTGGGCCATCGGAGACGGGCGTTCAGGTCACACGTCGGGTGCGGTCCTGGAGATGGTCCAGCGTTCGTCCTGTGCGCTGTTGCAGGGCCATTGGACGAGCTGGCTGCCCTTGGTGGCGGCGGCGCCCAGGCCCAGACACTTGCCCGAGTAGACGTTCCGCACCTCGTGGGTGGTCGAGTCGTACCACCACTTCTCGTCCACCGCGCCGTTGCAGGTGTACTGGATCATGCCGGCGCCGTCGGCGAGGCTGTTGCCGGTGCCCATGCACTTGCCGGAGTAGGTGTTGCGGATGAAGTAGGCGAGGTTGCCGTTGTTGTCCTCGGTCTCCTCGAACAGCCAGCGCTCGTCCTGGGCGTTATTGCAGCCCCACTGGATGACCGGCATGCTGTTGTCGATCTTGCTTCCGGCACCCGCGCACAGCTTGCTGTAGTCGTTGTACAGGTACTGATAGTTGTCGGCCTCCCGCGGCAGCAGGGAAAAGACGACGCGCTTGCCGTTGCGTTCGTTCATACCCCACAGGCGGCCCGAGGAGAACGAGTAGGACAGGTTCTGGGTGAGGGGCGACGCACGGGTGAGGATCGATACAGGCCCCCCGGCTTGGCCTGCCAGATGCAGTAGTAGGCGTCGCTGTTCGTGGGGTCGGCAACCCCCATGTAGCCCGTGTCGCACATGGCTGACAGGTAGTAGTACGTGCCATCTGTGGCCACGCCCTGCAAACCGTGGACGGGAGCAGAGTAGGCAGCTGTCGCCGTGATGGGGGACGTGCCGCCTTCACCGATGTATTCGAGCGGCCAGCGGATCACGTCCAGCGGCTCGGTTCGTTCGGCATTCCCATAGCGTCCGGACACCAAGCGCGGCGGTGACACACTGCGGTCCAGGCTCAGGGAGCTCAGGCATGCAACGGCTCCGTCGCAGTTCATGTTGGAGCGCTTGTCCGGGGCAGCCGCGTCCTGCTGGGCCTTGGTGCGGTTCGAGTAGCGGGCGACCATGGGAAGGGCCCACTGGTGGTACTCGGCCGCCGACGTGCCGCCCGAGATGCCCGACCCCCCGGAGATCGAGTTCACCTTCCACAGGTGGTTGAGGTCGTAGATCTGCAACTCCCCACCGTTGGCCACAAATAGCCTGTTCCCGTACCAGACCATCCCATCGGCGTGAACGTCACCGACCGAGGTGAACTGGGGATTGGCCCGGCTGCCGGTTGGCCTGACGAGCAGTACGTGTCCGTAGGTCCATTCCGTGCCGGTCGATTCAAGGATGGAGACGCGCGCCTTCTTGTTGCGGTCGTCTCCCGAAACGCCGTAGTACCAGGTCGCCATGTACAGGTGGTGACCGTCGATCGTGCCACTCGGATCCGCATCGTGGGAGGCGGTAAGGCCCTGAGGGTGCCAGCCGTTGGACCAGGCGCTGGTGTTGTCGTCCGTCTCGTCCCAGCAGAACCCGTTGTACTTGAATGTGCCGTTGATGCCGGTCGTATGGCACAGGCCTCGGCCGATGTGCTGCTTGGACTGCGCGACGCTCAGCGAGGAAACCCGCGTCACAACGCCCTTCGCCTCGGCCCCCTCGATCACCGACCGTGCCCTCTGTCCCTCGTCAACACCCGGCATCTCACGCGGATAAAGAACGAATCCGGACGCGCCCTTGCTCGTGAACAGTTTGCCCGTGTCGTTGATGGTCGGGCTGTCGGCAGCCACCGCCTGCTGGCTACCCCATATCAATGCCGCCAACGAGGACAGAACAACCAACATCGCCGTGTTCCGTCCCCTGTGGCGACCTCGTAGCTTCGAGATCATGTGACCAGACATTAACTGATCAAAAAACGAAACGATCGAGATCCGGCTGCTCTGATCCTCGATGGGTGTAGCTCTCGGCTCTTACTAGATTTTCGTAGTCGATGATCGTCCACGGGTCGTCGGCTGGCTCGGGGCGTGATCTGCGTAGCTGTTCAGCACGGCTGACAAGTCGCTGGTCAGAGCATCCCGAGATCGATAACCTGCGGGTCGTGGAGTCCGGGAGCGAGCGGTCGGTCGAGGGGCTGAACCTCCTGCTCGCGGCGAAGGACGCCACGAGCACCGCGCAAGCCGCCCTGATCGAGCGGCTCGCTGCGTGGGTGGAGGAGTTGGAACGGCGGCTTGGCCGGGACTCTTCGAACTCCTCGAAGCCGCCGTCGTCCGATCTGCCGTTCTCCAAGCCCGCACCGAAGCGATCCTCGCGGGTCCTGTCCGACAGGAAGCAGGGCAAGCAGGACGGTGCGCCCGGAACGACGTTGCGGCTGGTCGAGGGCCCGGACCAGGTTGTCCGCCACGAGCCCGCCGCCTGCTGCGGCTGTGGTGCCGACCTGGCTGACGCTGCGATCTTCGACGAGCGTCGCCATCAGGTGTTCGACACCCCGCAGCCACCGCCGCGCCCGCACGTAACCGAGCACCAGATCGTCGCGAAGACCTGCGCTGGCTGCAGCACTACCACCATCGACGAGGGTCCGATATGGGCCAGAGGCAGGGTGCAGTACGGGCCCCGGCTCGCCGCCCGCGCCGCCTGGCTGGTCTGCGCCCACCACCTGCCCGTCCGCCGCGCCGCGGGCATCTTGAAGACGCTGCTCGGCGCGGACGTGTCCACCGGCTTCGTCGCCTCCGTGCGCGGACGCGCGGCGCGGCTGCTGGAGGCCGCGTTCCTGCCGCGGGTGCGCGAGTTGATCGTCGCAGCACCGGTCGCACACGCCGACCGCGATGCACGTCGGCGACCGCACGGTGGAGACGATAGACGCGGGCGGGATCTGGCCCGCCTTCGACGGGGTGCTGGTCCGCGACGGCTACAACGGATACACCCACCTCGACCACATCGCGCACGCCTGGTGCGGCGCCCACCTGCTTCGCGGCCTGCGCAGCGTCCATGAAGGCGATCCGGCGGGCCAGCTGTGGGCCAAGGCCATGGCCGATACCCTCCTGGCGGCGAAGCACGCCGCTGAACGAGCCCGCGTCGACGGGTGGGACGCGCTGCCCGCGCATGAACTGGCCCGGATCCGAAACCGCTACCTCGGCGCGCTGTCTCTCGGCCGCAGTGCCAACCTCGGCAAGCGCGGACCGCTCGTGGACGAGGCGGGAAGGCTGATCCGTAGGTTCGAACGCTACGAGGACATGATCCTGCGCTTTGCCACGAATCTCGCGGTGCCCTTCAGCAACAACCTCGCCGAGCGCGACCAGCGGCCGGTCAAGGTCCAGCAGCGGACCTCCGGCGGCTGCTGGCGCACCCTGGCCGGCCTCGCGGACTTCGCAATCGTCCAGTCCTATCTGTCCACCGCCGGGAAGTGGGGACACGACAAGCTCGACGCGCCGGTGGAGCTCTTCACCGCCGGCGCGTGGCTTCCGCCTGCCCCGACACCGATCCGTCCCTGAACTCTCGTCACCTTGCGCGGCGGGCCCGTGCCCATGCCGCCTCGAACTCTGCGGCGGTGATGGTCTCCGCGTGGAACTCCTCCTGAGAGTTGATCTCTTCCAGGTCCGGGAACGGGGCCTCGCCCAGGCCAATCGTGTCCGTGTCCCGGCTGGCATCGGCCCAGTCAAGCCGTCCATCCCGGTAGACCTCGACCTTGCGAACCTCGTAGCGGTCATCGCCGAGCTCGC
Organism: Streptomyces actuosus; assembly: GCF_016921115.1. Lineage (GTDB taxonomy): Bacteria > Actinomycetota > Actinomycetes > Streptomycetales > Streptomycetaceae > Streptomyces > Streptomyces actuosus_A. Next base: position 9,552 of record NZ_JAFFZS010000045.1, on the reverse strand, counting down.
TGAAGACCTCCACCGGTTCCTCCGCGAACTCGTGGTCCCAGCGCACCTTCACGTACGACGTCATCAGTTCTGCCCCCAGCTCACGATGCGGTTGCTCACGTCAAGGGGACCCTAGTTGGGGACCACGAACACATTCGCCCGTCCCTCGATCACTTCCGGGCCGGTCACGTCGACCTCCAGGTAGTGGCTGAACCGGGCGCCCAAGAAGCCCATCCTCACGAAGCGATGCGCGAGCTGTCCATTGCGCAAGGTTCCCGGCGCGATGTCCGACAAGTACTGTCCGTCACCATCAGCTGGATCCCGTTCGAGGACCAGCAGGACTCAGGCACCATGCGGGCCAACGACCCCACAGAGGTCTCGCCGGGCCGCGGCACGTTGACGATCGCCGTGTGCCCGCACGACGCCCACCATCCACTGGGACTCGTCAGCCAGTGATGCCCGCGACGAGACGAAGCACGCGGGGATCACAGGGAGTCCCGGCGCATGCCACGACCACCCTGCGCGGCGCGGGTGCTGGTGTTCCAGTATCTGCGGCCTGGTTGCTCATGGCGCAACTGTACGTCCATCGCCATCGTGGGTGTGCGGCGAGAGATCGCGGCGACCGGGTAGGGGCCGGTCGGAATCTTGGCCCCGACTGCCTCTGTGCGCACCAGGGCTGTCGGTGTGTCAACAGAAGACGACCGTGCAGCTGTCGTTGACCAGCACACGGTTTTCGCTGTGCCACTCGACGGCGCGGGCGAGTACCCGGCCTCTACGTCGCGGCCGATGGTGACCACCTCAGCGGGGTCGCGCGAGTGATCCACGCGGACGACGTCCTGTCCGATGATCGGACCTTCGTCGAGGTCGGGCGTGACGTAGTGCGCCGCGGCACCGACGAGCTTCACCCCGCGCTGGTGTGCCTGGACATACGGCCGGGCTCCCTTGGCGCAGGAGCCGCCAGGACTTGAGGGTGGTGACGGCCTGCTCGGCGAGGGCTCGGATCTGGCCAGGCCCTGGCCGTGCTCCGCAGCGGCCGGGCGACCGGAGGCACCCACCCGCCTCCGGTCGGCGGGCGTTATCGGCGGGCTCGCTCCAGTGCCCGCTCCGCCCGACGGCGCAAGGTCAGGACGGCGATCGCCGCGACCGACAGCGACAGCACGGCGCCGAGCGTCATGAGCTGGCTGCTGACGTGCCTGAACGCCTCCCAGTACGCCTCGCCCGAGAGCCCCCAGCGCCAGAGGGCCGAGGCCGTCACCGAGTCGAAGACGGTGACGGGGAGCTCGGTCGCCACCCACAGACCGGTGCCCAGCAGGACGGCCGCGGGGCCCAGTCCCGCGAACGAGACCTCCGCGAACGCGGTTTCGGCGAGGACCGCCAGTGCGAGCCCCGCTCCCGCGCCCGTCAGGAGCAGCAGCGGCACCGTGATCCAGTCGCTGTCGTACCCGGAGGGACCGAGCACGAGAAGCCCGACCGACAACGACACCGATCCGGCCACCACCGTTGCGGTGGTGCCGAGGCGCCTGCGCAGCAGCGGTGCGAGCAGCCCGCTGAGGAGCGCCGACAGCGGCACGGGCAGGAGGTGGCCGAGTACGGCCCCGGCGGCTTGGAAGTCCAGGTTGCTGCTGTAGACGGAGAGGAACAGCGGCATGCTGACGATGGCGGAGACCACGCCCGTCATGGCGACCCAGGCGCCGGTGAACCGGCGCCCGGCCAGCAGGCTGTAAGGCGTGCGGGCCCCGCCGCGCCGCCGGCGGGCCAGGATCGTCCATCCGACACCCGCCACACACGCGAATGCGATGAACAGCCACCCTGTCAGATCTTCCCAGAGGGACATCCTCATCCGGGCCAGGCCGTGGACCAGGCTGGTCGCCAAGAGGGAGACGGCGACGGTGGCAGCCCACAGGCGGCCGGAGGACGCAGCCCGCGGGTACGGGTCGGTGGGCGCCTCGGGATCGCTGACCCCCTCGACAGGGTCGGCGCGGTACCAGCCGAGGGCGGCGAGCAGGACCGTCAGCACGGCCAGCCACACGGACCCAGTCGTGTACTGGTCGGTGTGGACGAGCCACCAGCTGAGTACCAGGCCCAGGGCGGGACCGGCTGCCGTGGTGGCGCCCCAGAGGCCGACGGCGATGGGTCTGCGAAACCTTCCGACGACCAGGGCGACACCGTTGACGGTGGTGAAGGCCGCACCAGCGCCCTGGAGCGCCTGGGCGGTGAGCAGTACCGCCCCGTGGGGGACGAGCGCACCCAGCGCATTGGCCCCGGTGAAGAGGACCGTTCCGCCGAGAAAGCCGTTCCGCCGCCCCCACTGGTCACCGATCCGTCCGGCGAGCGGCAGGGAGGCCGCGAGGGCCAGGAAGAAGGCATCACGGATCCAGTGGTCGTGGTCGATGGCGACGCCCGCGTCCCTGCGCAGGCTCGTCACGAGCCGGTTGGCAGACGCCCAGGCTCCCACGAGGAGTTGGCAGGCCAGGACGGCGGCGATCCCGAGGCTGTGCCACCGGGGCAGCGGGCGGGGTGGGGGAACCCGCGGCGCTGGCCGCACCGGAGCTGCGGCACCGGGATCGGGCCAGGCGGGGACGACGGGCGCGGTGGGATGGCGGGGCGAGTCCGGAGCGCGGCGGCGTACGAGGGCGAGGTCTCCGGCGTTGTTCACCACCCGGCGCTGGGGACGGGGAAAGCCGCCGAGCGCCAGGTCGTGCCGTATCTCGCCGAAGACCTGGTCCAGGCTGAGCGGTTCGGGTCTCCGCAACGCCGTCAGCAGGGCCCGGTGAAGGCCGTGTGCGCCGCGCCCCTCGGTGCGTAGGACACGGTGGTGGCCGAGGTGGAGGCCAGCGTGTACGTCCCGGCGATGTCGATCTGGCCGGAGATCTCGCCGTCCGGGCCGCCCATCGCCTCGATGGCCCGGCCGGAGAAGCAGCAGTCCAGGATCAGCACGCGGATGACGGCGGGGCTGTCGAGCAGTTCCTCGCGGAGGGTATCGAACGGTAATGAACTCCACCTGGGTTGTCCCGGCTCAGTCTGCGGCAGGGCGAGGTGCAGTCGGCCCCGGTCGTCCACCAGGCCGTGGCCGCTGTAGTACACCAGCAGCAGGTCGGTCGCCTGCTGTGCCGCGCAGGCGAGGACGGCACCGGCTTCGGCGGGAGTCCCAGGGTCGGCGGCAGTGACACAGTGCTCCGGGGGCAGGACGCCGGTGTCGGGATCGGTGAGCACCGCGCGCAGTGCGGCGAGGTTGGTATGGACGGCGGGGAGATCGGTCAGACCCGAGCCCTCGGTGTGCGAGCCGGTGCCGATGAGCACGGCCCGGGAGCGGCCCGGATCGGGGAACTGCGTCACGATGGTTCCCCGCCCGCCTCCTGGTCGCCTCGGTCGAGCAAACGCTCGACGTCCTTCGCCAGGGAGCGCGGATCGACGCCCTTTGCGTCCACCTCGATGGTCCGTCCGTCCCTGGTGCTCAGCGTGATCCGCACGTCCGACCGGCGCTGGGAGATCCAGGCGGAGAGACAGTTGGCGAGGACCGCCCCCATGCCTCCGGAACCGACCGCCACGGCGAGCGCGTCCAGCGCGCCGCCCATTTGGCCTTCGCCGAGCGGTGCGTGTCGTGGGTGGACCCCTCGGCGCAGCGCGTCCTCGCGGCGCAGCCAGTCGAGCAGTGACGGCAGATGGGCGTCCGGATCCGGTACCCGGATCCACAGTTCGTTCTCTCCTTCGTTCAGCACCCTCCCATCCTGACCCACGGGTTCCCGTTCTGGATGTTCCTTGCTCAAAATCGATCATCGTCCGTCTGCCGCTCCTCGGCAGCCGCGTTCTTGTCAGAGGTGTTTCTCGCTGGCGTCGCCGGCGCCATGCGCCGTCCAGCAGGACTGGTACGCCCTGCACGAGCAGACCCGCCACCGCGGGGTTCATGTCTCCGACGTGCCCCCGGGCTCCCTCCAGACGCCGGCCTTCGCGACCGCCCTCATGGAGCAGATCACCCGCTTCCAGGGCACCCCCGACGACGTCGCCGAAGCCGTAGCCGCCCGCGTCGCCCGTTCCCGCTTCCTATACGAGGGCGGCCACCGCTACGTCGTCCTCGTCGAGGAATCCGTCCTGCTACCGCACCGCTGGCCACGAGGCGATGCGCGGGCAGTTGCGTCACCTCCTGGCCGTGATGTCGCTCGCGTCCGTCTCCCTGGGGATCATCCCGTTCACCGCGCAGCGCACCGTGTGGCCGATGGAGGCGTTTTACGTCCACGACGACACCACGGCCGTAGTGGAGAACCTGACGGTACACCGACGCCACGATGGCAATGAGCCACCTGCCTGCAGCCAGCTGATCGCGGATGCAGGCAAGGCAAGCGGATCAAGGGGCCCGACGAATGCCGCGTGCGCGATCTCGCACAGGAGCCGGTGCCCACGAGCGGCCCGATGCGTCACTTCACCTGGCGCCGAGACCAACGGCAGCGTCCTGGCCTGCAGTTACTGACCAGCACCGGCCGTCACCACGGCGCGGAGAGCCAGGGGGAGAGCTCGGAGTGCTCCGAGAGCGCGACCGCGCAGGTGATGGGGACGTCCTGGCGCACGGTCGGGGCGATGGTGGAGCGGGTGATCGCCGAACGCGACCGGGCGGCCGACCGGCTGCCGGGGCTGAGCCGGATCGGCATCGATGGGGTCGGCCACCGCAAGGCAGAAGGACATGACGGACGCACCGGACCACGGCACCGCGAGGGCGGGTGTGGATGCCGGCCCAGGGCGGCGGCCCGGTTCTCGGCGATCAGCCGGTATGTCAGTTGCCGAGGTGGGGGCTGTAGAGGACGGAGAGGAACCGGGCGGCGAGTTGGTTCCGGACGGTGGTGGGGAGGGCGTCGAGGAGACGGTTGACGGCGGCCATCCGGCCGGTCGACGTGCCGGTCAGCTCGATTCCCGTTGCCGGGAGGAGTTCGGCGAATGTCGCGTCGTCGAGGGCGGCGAAGTCGAGCTGGTCGAGCAGCGCGAGCAGGTCCGGCTGCGGGTCCGTGGTGCCGTGGGGGCGGACCGCCTCGGCGCTGTCCCTCAGCGCGGCCAGCAGGCCGTCGACCCCCTGCTCACTGACGCCGGTGAGGGTGAGGTGAAGGCTGGCCGGCAGGCCGTCGATGCTGAGCTGGGGCTGGAGGAAGTAGCCGCGGGCGCGGGATTCGTCGGCCAGTTCCCACAGGTCCAGTGGGGCCTTCGGGTCGGTGCCGAGGGCGACGAGGGTCGCATCCGGCTCGCCCAGGACTCGCAGGCCCTCGATCTGGGCAACGCCGGCGATGAGACGGCGGGTCGCCGCGAGCGCCGCGCGGCCCAGCTCCTGGTAGCCGTCGGCTCCGAGGGCCTGCAGGGTGGCCCAGGCACCGGCGAGCGGACCGGCACCCTTGCTGCTCTGGACGGTGGAGTTGACGACGGGGTAGCCGGGCCACTGGGCGCACGCGTAGTAGGCGGTCAGCCGCATCGCCTGGTCGCGGAAGAGCAGGACCGAGGCGCCCTTGGGCGCATACCCGAACTTGTGCAGGTCGCAGGAGAGCGAGGTGACGCCGGGGACGGACAGGTCGAACGGCGGGATCTGCGCTCCGGCTTCCGTGAGCCAGGGCAGCAGCCAGCCGCCGACGCAGGCGTCGACGTGGCAGGGGATGCCGCGGGCCGCGGCGTTCGCCGCGATGCCGGCGACGGGGTCGACGACGCCGTGAGCGTAGCTCGGCGCCGAGGCTACGACCAGTACGGTGTGGTCATTGCAGGCGGTGGCTACGGCCACCGGGTCCGCCCGAAAGGTGCGGCGGTCGACGGGGACGGTGACGACGCGTACCCGCAGGTACCGGCCGGCCTTGTGGAACGCGGCGTGGGCGGTCACCGGGACGACGATCTCGGGCTCGGCGATGTCGGGCCGGGCGTCGCGGGCGGCCTTGACGGCGAGGATGATCGATTCGGTGCCGCCGCTGGTGAAGATGCCCGGGGTGGCGTCGTCGCCACCGAGGCGGGAGGCCACCGCGCCGATCACTTGGCGCTCCAGGGCGACGATGCTGGGAAAGGCCGTCGGGTCCAGGCCGTTGACGTCGAGCATCGTCATGTACGCCTGCACGGCTGCTTCGCGCACCTCGGCCCGGCCGGGGTCGTAGGTGTACGCGGTGGTGCGGCCGCCGCGGGTTGGCAGGTCGGCCACGGTGAGGGCCCTGAGCTCGGTGAGCAGGTCGTCGGCGGTACGGCCGTGGGCCGGCAGGCCGGGGTGGTGCGCGGTCATCGAGGACTCTCCGGTTCGAGGTCGGAATCGGGCGGTGCAGCCGGGGCCGGCGCCGCGCCAGGGGAGGCCGCGCGGTGACGGCCGTAGGCGCGCAGCGCGGGCAGGGACAGGAGCATCAGGACGGCGGGGACGATACTGAAACCGAGAAGTACCCCAGTGCGCGCGGCCGGGGTCTGAGCCACTGGTTGGTGCGTGGTCGAGGCCACGAACCCCGCGCAGGCGAGGGCGAGGGAGAACACCCCGGGCCCCGCCGCCAGCCCTAGGGTCTCCCCAGCGGTCCAGAGCCCGGTGAACGCGCCCGACTGCAGACGTCCCGTGCGGGCGGCGTCGGCGTGGACAGTGTCGGGAAGCAGCGACAGCGGCAGGACCTGGAGGGCGGCGTAGCAGACGCCGAGCAGCGCCGACAGCGTCAGGGTCGCGGCCATGTGCGCCGGCCCGGGGCCGACCGCCGGCCACAGGCTCACGGCGCCGAGCGCGAACCCGCAGGCCGCGACGGTCAGGCAGCGCAATCGGCCCCAGCGGGCGGCAGCCTTGCCCCACAGCGGCACCGCGACGGCGCTCGGCGCGACCAGGCAGACGAACAGCAGCGAGGTCAGCTGGTAGCCGCCGAGCCAGTAGGTCGCCGTGTACGGTACGGCTGCCAGCATGATCGCAACTGCTGCCGCCTGGACGACGAACGCGCCCAGCAGCGCGAAGAACGCGTGGTTGCCACGCGCGCAGCGAAGCGCCCCGGCAAGCGACAGCGGCTCCGCTCCCGCCCGGGAGGGCACCCGGCGGGCGGCGAGCGTCGGGATCAGCAGCGTCACCACGAGGACCGCGCCGATCGCCACGCCCATGACGCCGTATCCGCCCCGCCCACCGCCGACCAGTGAGACCACGGCCGGCGCCACACTCCCGGCGACGAGGATGCCGATGGTCAGACACACGATCCGCCACACCATGATCCGGGTCCGGACCTCGGGCCGTTCGGACATCTCGGCCGGCAGGGCCACGTACGGGACCTGGAACAGCGAGAACGCGCTGGACGCCAGCACGAAGGTGATGGACACCCAGGCGGCGGCACCAACTCCGGTGAGCGGGGAAGCGAACATCGCGGCGAAGGCCACGGGCAGGGCCAGCGTCCCCGCCATCAGGATCCTCGTGCGACGTCCGGTGCGCAGCGCCTCGCTGTCGCTGGCGGCGCCCACCATCGGGTTGAACACGGCGTCCCAGGCCTTCGGCAGCACGACCACCAGGCCCGCCACGCCGGCCGGGACGCCGAGCGCGTCGGTCATGAAGTACAGGAGCAGCAGGCCGGGCACAGTCGAGTAGATGCCGGTGCCTATGGAGCCGAGGGCGTACGCGGCCAGTTCACGGCGGCCGGGCTCGCTGGCGCCCACGGTCAGTCACCCGGGTCGGGCCGCCGTCCCTCGTCCGGGCTCCGTTCGTTCGGGGCCGTTTCGTCCAGGCGCAGTTGGCACAGGACCAGGCCCCGCAGATGCACCCGGAACCGAGGCACCTGCTCGTGGATCACCGAGCGGCAGAATCCATGGGTGGTCCACAGCACGGTCCAGACGGCGAGTTCCGCCTCGTTCGCGGTCAGGTCGGGCAGGGCGGTGACGAGGGCGTCGCGCACGGACTCCAGCAGCGGCCGCGTGTAGCGCTCCTCCAGATCGGCGAATTCGGCAGCGTCGGCGAGCCAGCGCCGCATCCACAGCGCAGGGATGTGCGGTTGCTCCAAGCAGAAGTCCAGGTAGTGGTCGGCGAAGGCGGCTGCGGCCCGCGCAGGGTCTTCCACGGCGTCGCGTGCGAAGGCGTCCAGCGCGGCGCCGACGGCGGCACGCTCGGAATCGTGCGCGACCCGCATGACCTCGCGGTACAGGTCCGCCTTGCCGCCCACGTGGTAGGCGACGGTGGCCATGTTCAGTTTCGCCTCGGCGGCGATCCTGCGGACCGTCGTGCCGTCGTAGCCGTACTCGGCGAACAGCGTGGTCGCGGCGGCGATGATGCGACTGCGGCTCGCATCAACCGTGGACTGGGGCTCGGACATGCCGGAAGAGTACGCAGCAATCGCCTCTCAATCAAGCGCTTGATGGGGAGATTCTCCGACGCTGCGGCCCTCGGCGACGTGGCTGCGCCGCGCCTGATCGCCGGGCCTGCGGGTGCCGACAGACCAGGCCCTCCGTCGGATCCACGGGTCTGGGGCCGTGCGGTGTGACTGCCTGTCAGGCTGCGCGGTGGCCGCCGAGGCTGAGCACGGCGAGGGCTGTGAGGTCGCCGGGGTCTCATCGCGTCCGTGGCCGCGGTGGCGGGTGCGGTGTCCGAGCGGGATGTCGGCCCGGGCGGTTCGCGCAGGAGCGCCGCGAGCTTGGGATGATTGTCCTTGATCGGCGTGATGTAGTGGGGCTTCTCCGTCTGGACGAGGTAGCGGGCGTGCTCGTGCTGGGAGTGCAGCGCGTCGAAGGTGACGGTGCGGCCGGTCAGGTCGAGGTCGGCCGGCAGCGGCTTGAAGGTGGTGATCTCGCCGCTCTTGTCCGCGACTCGGCGCTGGTTCAAGGTCAGTCTGCCGTTGTGGGTGATCACGGACACGAGGTGGAGCGCGCGCTGTTCGGCGGTGTGCGAGCCGCGGGCCTTGCTGTCCAGGGCCACGGCCTCGCCGGGGTCGGCAAGGTGGGTGAGCCGGGCGCCGACGGCCGTGTCGAGGGCGTCGCCGTCCAGGCGGGCCAGCAGGGGGCCGAGGGCGCTGGCGCGGGGTGCGGCTCGCAGCCCGAGGCGTTCGTGCAGGTGGGGTGTGAGTTCGGCGGTATGCGGGCGATTGCGGCGAGGGTGCACAGCGCGAGCATCGGGCCGAGGCGGTAGCGGCGGCCCTGGCGGCGCCGGGGATCGGGCAGGCCGTCCAGGACCTCGGCGAGGTCGACCGCCTGGTCAGGGTCGGCGGGGTCGAGAGAGGCGACCGCATTGTGATCGTGGTGGCGCAGGAGTGCGGTGATCGAGGATGATGGCATCGGAAGCGCTTGTTGTTGATGAGGCGTCAGACACCTTGATCATCAACGACCGCATCCGCCGTTCTCCGACCGGCGTCCCTCTATCACCGGCGAACTCACCGCCGACCCAACTACGACAAAGTGGGCGCCAAACCACTCCGAACTGGATGAACCGCAAGCTTACGCGTGCCAGTCCGGTCAGGTCGTAGTTGAGCTGGGTGAAGACTCCCTCGTCGCGCCAGGCGGCGTAGTGAACCGCCCCGGGTTCGGTAGAGATCTCAGATTGTGGTGATGACCTGGGGTTTCTTGAGTTCGGTGTAGTAGTTGGCTTCGTATTCGACGGGCGGGATGTGCCCTATCTCACCGTGGAGTCGGCGG
>NZ_JAFFZS010000044.1 GCF_016921115.1 Streptomyces actuosus | reverse complement strand
CCACCTCGCGGCGGCGACCGACAAAGGTTGTCAGCTCGACCATGATCCCATTCTACTGCGGTCCAGGTTCCGTATCAGGGTCGCCGGGACCGCTTGTTGCCGGTTCGACCTGCATGAACTTCCGAGGAGCGGGCCGACCCGATGGTGTTCCGGGTCGCTGTCGCGGGGGCGGGCGCGCACGGCGTGCGGGCCGCGGCGCCGGCGCCCGTCCGAGGGCGGAACCGGGGACGGGGCGGACGCCGCAGCGCCCGGGGTGCCGGAGGCGGAAGGGCACCGCAAGCCTCACACCCCGTCGCTCGGGCCCGGCGCGGGAACCGCGTTCGGCACCGCAAGGCGGGCCCAGTGCGTGGTGAGTCCCAGGCCGTGGGATCGGCTTCCGTAGCAGGTTGCCAGCGCATCGATGATGCTCATGCCGCGCCCGTGTTCCTCGGCAGCGCAGGAGGCCGCCCAGTCCCCCGTCCGGACCGCCCTGCCGCCGTCGGTGATCCCGACCAGCACCTGGAGGCCGGCGGTCTCCCGGCACAGGCGCAGGTACAAGGGGGGACGCGCGTACTGGACGGCGTTGGTCACCAGCTCGGACACCACCAGAAGCACCGAGGCGGCAGCGCTTTCGTCGATCCGCCAGTCACGGAGCACCGATCGGGCCAGCCGGCGGGCGAGGCCGACCGACTCCGGGCGGTGGGCGAGGCACGGCGACATGTAGTCGGCGGGCCGGTCATCCCCGACGCTGCCGGGGAGCGCGTCCGTTCCCGCGCCGACGCCGCCTGCGACAGTGGCGCATGCCGCGGAGGTCTGGCCCCGGGGGGACAGCGACTGTGAGCAGTACATATTGATCACCACATGTGCAGGTGAGAACGGAACAGTCCCCACGCTGCGTCGCCATGCGCAGGAGGAGCACCGGGAAAATACGTAGACCGCTACGTACGCACCGGCCCCGGTGCCTCTGCGCACATGGCAGTGCACCGACTGCTGAGCCCAGGCACGAGAACGCCCCCGAATCCGTCGGCGGACCGTCAAGAGACTTCACGGCCAAGGGTCGGGTTGAATTCGACGACCCGGAAAATACGTAAACCACTACGTATGGAAGCACCCCCGGGGAATGTTCCATGAATCATTGCCGTAGCGGCACTTGACAGGCGGCCCGGCCCGACGGAATGGTTCACGCCACCGAAAAACCCCCGGACGATCCGAGTGCAGTACCTGACCGGGTACGGCAACTCCTCGCCGAATACGGCACTTCACTGGCGGACAATGGGAGATCATATGTCTCTCAGGTCCGCCGGCCAGGCCAGGGGCGACTCGACCACCGTATCGGAGTCGACTTCCGTGCCAGATCCCGGACGGAAGTCCGGTTGCAGCACGGCAACACCAGACGTCCGGCTGCAATCCCCTGTGGGGAATCGAGGTGAATTTTCCACTCACCTGCCCCGTGAAGCGCCAGTTCGAATTATCCCTTCGCATTCTCCGCACCGTTTCAGCGATCCGGCCTGCCGCCTGCGGCATGGCTACTATTCATTTCCGCAACAGTCGGCCAAGACATGGAGCACAGCATCATGAATATCCTGAGTAGACGCAGGAGAGCTGGACTGGGACTGGCGGTTTCGTCGGTTCTGGCAATGACATTGTCCATCACCCCGGCAACCTCGGCGTTTGCCGATGACAGCGCAGGGTCCTCCTGTGATGGCAGTGTCAGCCAAGCCAACTGGCAGGATCTGGACGATTTTCTCAAGAGGGCGTGGTTCCACTCGGAGCGTTGGGGCCCCAACAGCACCCATGATGTCGAAATCCACGGCCACGACGGCATCAACTACAACATGGTCGGCCAGTCCGTGGAGTCCACGAACCAGAACCTGAACGGTGCGGTGCTGGTCTCAAGCGCACTGTACAACGGTACCGATGAAGAGCAGACACTGACGTCGACCAGTGCCGGAAAGACCTACAAGAACGTCTATACGTACACCACCGCAAAGGGTCTCACTAATTCCGCCACGGGAACATTCAACGTCAACCTCAGCCCCATTTCGATGTCCTATGCACAAACAGTGACAACCTCGCTGACCGAAACCAGATCATGCAGCAGTTGGGACGAGACCTCGTACAGCATACCGTCCCAAAACATCGTCGTTCCCGCTCATTCGATGACACACACCTACGGATGGATGATTACGGGGCAGGTCAACGAAACGGTGGGCGTCACGACCGCAATTACCGGAGATTTCACGGTCACATGGAAGGACAACGACAACCAGCGCCACAAGAAGACTCACCAAGACATCTACAACACAGTCCGCACGGCAGTGGATTGGGGATACCAACTGCCGGACGGATTCACGCTCGACACGGCGAACCAGGCCGTTGACTACGAGGGGACAGTCAGCGTCAGTGGTGCTGACTCTGCCAGCGGCGGCATCCTTGTATGTGATTTCGAGCCTTACGACGGTGGGGCTGTCTACGTCGGCTCCTGGGATACCTCGTTCGCTGACGGATGCCCCTAGCCAGAGGACCGGGTTTCGGCCCCGCCGCGTGAGCGGCGGGGCCGCATTGCGTGGGCCGTCCGCCGTCTGCCGGATTCACCTCGCCGCGTACGAAGTCCGCAGTTCAGGAGGACATCGGGCGCCCACCGACCGCCTCAGCCCGGATCCACCGGCTTACTTCGTGAGTGATCGTTTTCGTTGATCGGGGTGCTGGGTCTGGCGGCGGGCATGGAGTGATCGCTGGTCTGCCCAGCTCTTCCACATGTCCACAGCTCTCGGGCCCTGGCGGGCGGGTCTGATACGGCCTGGTCAGGCCGGTTGGGGCGGGGTGTGCACGGCGTGGAAGAGGGCTTCGAAGGCGTCGTGCCAGGGCCAGCGTTCGGGCAGGTGCAGGGTGAGCCGCCGGGCCGAACGGGCCAGCCGGGCGGGCACGTTGATGAGGTGGTCGCGGATGGTCGCGCCCGTCGCGCGGGCGTGGACGGTGTCGGCGAGCGTCCCGCAGGCGCGGGTCAGGTTGAAGGCGAGGGCGGCCAGCGCGAGCCAGGCGGCGTTCGCCTGGAAGTTGCCCGAGGGGGCGTGCGCGAACGGTCCGTTCTTCAGCTCACAGATCACCTGTTCCACGGTCGCGTGCCGGCGGTGGTCACGCTCAGCGTCGATGAGCGGCAGCGTGCTGTCGGTGAATGCGGCGTGGTAGCGCCAGGTGGTGAACAGCTCGCCCTGACCCTCAGGCACCGCCGCCGGGTTGAGGCGCTTCACGCGGCGCACGATGAGGCGGGCGGTGACCTGCTGCTTCTTCGGTTTCGAGGTGAAAGCGGTGTAGGGGATCTCGGCGATTTCGGCGTCCGATATCCAGCGTTCCTCCTCGCTGTCCCGGACCGCCTGGGGGTACTTGATCGTCTTCCAGGCCGTCTCGTCGATGGCGGCGATGGCCTGCTTGACGGAGGCGTCCATCCGCACCGTGACCGAGAAGCGTGCGCCGGCGGACCGACAGGCGGCCATCACCTCGGCGGCGTAGTAGGCCGAGTCCGCCCGCACGATCAGCATGCCCCTCGCACCGGACGCGCGGGCGGTGCGGATCGCCTCGGCGGCGAACGATCCGGCTCCGCGCACCGAGTTCACGCTGCCCTTGCGCAGTCTCGTTGCGGCGATCACCGGGGCGGCCAGCGGCATGGACAGTGTCGCGATCAGCGCGTTCAGGCCCTTGAGCTTGTTGTAGCCGTAGCCCACGCCCTGTTTGGCGTAGCCGTGGACCGGTTTGATGGTGTCGTCCAGATCGAGGTAGGCGACCTGGTCCGTGCCGGGCAGCAGCGGCGTGTGCGAGGCCAGCCGGGGCAGGAACCGTCAGGCTACGGCGTGCAGTTGCTTCACGTGTCCGTGGGTGAAAGACCGCAGGAAGCTGCCGAGGGTGGACGGGGCACGCACCCCGGTGAACAGGCGCCGCATCGCGCCGTGCCGCAGCCGGTCCATGTCGTCGATGCTGTCCGCGCCCGCGGCCATGCCCGCGATCAGCGCCCATCGCCTTGGCGGCCGGGAAAGCACCGGTGCCGTCCTTCGAGGCCGGCAGCCGCACCAGCTCGCCGATCAGACCCGGCAACCCGCACCGCTCGGCCAGGCGCACCAGCGGCGCGAGCCCGCCGTACGCGACCAGATTCGGATCATCGAACCACGCGGAGACCTTCGCCGCGGCATGGGAAGATTGCATCTCAGAAGTGCCTTGCTGATCGTGCGTGCTGGAAGCCTAGAGAACTCCCGTCATCGCAGGTCGCAAGGCACTTCCTCGTTCCCGGCAGTATCACCGCTGGACATCGACCGATGGATCCGGGCTGAGCCGGCGCCGCACCCGGCACCGGGGACCTGTCCGCCGGACGCCCCCGGGGTGCCCGGCCGGGGAGAACGGCCGGCCGGGCAGGGCCCCTCTCCGCTCAAGGGGGACCCCGCCCGGCCGGGGGTGCGCGCCGCCCCCGTCCCCACGGTGCGGCGCGATCAGGTCACCGTCCAGTCATCCCGTGGACGGCGGCCTGGGTCTCATGTCAGCCCGAGGGCCGGCAGCACGGCGGCCTCGGTGAAGTGGGCCAGGTACTCCTCGTCGGCGTACTTGCCCTCCAGGATCGGCCGGACCCTCAGCATGCCGAACAGCTGCGCGGGCACGTACTCCAGCGCCGGATGGTCCGCGGCGATCTCGCCGCGCTCGACGCCGCGGCGCAGGATCTCCTTCAACGCGGCGATCTCCGGTTCGACGAGCGCCTCGCGCAGGGCCCCCGCCAGCTCCGCGTCCTGGGTGACCGCGTGGCCGAGCGCCTGGAGCAGCTTGGTGTCCTTCACCGCCCACTCCCCCGCGGCCCGCGCGGCCTCGCGCAGGTCGTCGGCGAGCGAGCCGGTGTCGATGCCGCCCAGCCGTGAGCGGCGGCGCGAGCGCAGCGCGGCCACCACGAACTGCGGCTTGGTCTTCCACTGCCGGTAGAGGGTGGATTTGCTGCACCGCGTGCTCGCGGCGACGCCGTCCATGGTCACGGCGTCGTACCCGCACTCGCGGATCTGGTCGAGGACGGCGTCGAAGAACTCCTGCTCGCGCTCGGGCGTGAGCTTGGAGCGGCGCGACGCGGCAGCCTGCTCCGGCTCCTCCGCGGCCTGCGACGTCATCGGTGTCTCTCCTCGCCGTTCTTCCGGGCCGTGCGGCCCTGCTGTCCGTGGGTCGCTTCCCCCGTGTGTCGAAGGTCAATCGATACACCAGTGTACCGGTACCGAAGCGTATCGGTACACTGCCGTATCGGTACGATGCCGTATCGATGCCGTGCGCCGCTCCGCCGCGCGGCGTGCACCACACACGCACCACCGTCAGCGAGGGGGCCGGGGGATGAACGCCTGCACCGAGCCTGGAGAAGAACCCGGGCAAGCACCGCAGACCGACGCGGCAGCGCGGCCTGCGCTCGTCCGTGAGCTCCTGCTCGTCGCGGGTCTCTTCCTGGTCTACAAACTCGGCCGGCAGCTGGCCGCCGACCACACCGGCGAGGCCTTCCGCAACGCGCATCGCGTCTGGGACGCCGAACGAGCCGTCCACCTGCCCGGCGAGGGGGCGGTGCAGTCGCTGCTGCTGCACGGCGACGTCCCCGCACATCTCGCGAACACCTACTACGCCGCCGTGCACTTCCCCGCCACCGCCGCGTTCCTGGTCTGGCTGTACCTGCGGCGCCCCGCCCACTACCTGTGGGCCCGCCGGGTGCTGGCCGCGGTCACCGCCGCCGCCCTGGTGCTGCACCTGGCCTTCCCGCTGGCACCGCCGCGGATGCTCGCGGCCACCGGTCTCATCGACACCGCGCAGGTGTACGGACCGTCGGTGTACGGGCCGCCGCGTGCCGACCACCTCTCCAACCAGTTCGCGGCGATGCCGTCCCTGCACTTCGGCTGGGCGCTGATGCTGGCGGTCGGGCTGATCGCGGCGACCCGGTCGCGGTGGCGCATGCTCTGGCTGCTGCACCCACTGCTGACGCTGGTGGTGATCGTCGGCACGGCCAACCACTACTGGCTCGACTCGCTCCTCGCCGCCGCGCTGCTCGGCGCCGCCCTCGCGCTGGTCCCGCGGCCGCACCACCCGGGGCTGCCGGTGGACCGCGGTCGCGGGACCGCGGTGCCGGCCCGGTGGCCGGGGCGGGAGCGGGAGCGGGTCCTGGCAGGGGCGCACCGGTGAACGCCGCCCTGACGGCCGTCGTCCTGTCCCTGTTCTCCGCCGTCGCCTACGCGGCGGCCGCGGTGGCCCAGGAACGCCTCGCCGCCCGGTCCGGCGGTCCGGGTGTGCTGCGGCTGCTGGGCAGTGGCGCGTGGTGGTGGTCGGTGACGCTCAACGCCTCGGCCGCCCTGCTGCACGTGGTGGCGCTGAAGTACGGTCCGCTCACCGTGGTGCAGCCGCTGGGGGCGCTCACGCTGGTCGCGGCGGTGCCGATGGGCGCGCGGCTCGCGGGGCGCAGGGTCAGCGCGGTCGAGTGGCGCGGCACCGGTTTCACCCTGCTCGGCCTGGGCGCGATCCTCGTCACGGCCTCGGGCCCGGCTCCCGACGACGTGCTCAGCCTGCCCGAGGCGCTGGTGGTGGCGGGCGCGACGGCCGCACTGATCGGCATGCTGTCCCGTCCGGGCGCCCGCCCTGGCCTGCGGCACGCCACGGCCTCCGGGATGGCCTCCGGGGTGGCCTCCGCGCTCACCCAGACCGTGACGGTCGCCGCGACGGACCGGTCGGGACCGCTGTTGAGCGTGCAGGTGATCGGGGTGGCATTGCTGGTCGCGGCCTTCGCGACGGGCGGGCTGCTGCTGTCGCAGACCGCCTACCGGGGCGGGCTGGGCGCGCCGTTGGCGGTGGTGACGCTGGCCAACCCGGTGGCCGCCGCCGTCATCGGTGTGGCACTGCTCGGGGAGAGGCTGCAGGGCGGTGCGGTGGGAGCGCTGCTCGCGATCGGGGGCGCGGGGCTCGCCGCCTGGGGGGTGTTCCTGCTGACGCGGGCCGCGCCCGGCCCGGAGCAGGCGGCCGGTGCGCCGCCCGAGTCCGCGGGGCCCGCGACGGGCGGGGCCCCACCGGCCGGCGAGGCACATCCGGTGGCCGCGGTCCTCGCCCTGGACGCCCGGGCGGCGTCGGCCGAACCGGCGCTGGTGCCCCGCCCGTCGGACCCGGGGCACCTCACGCCGTGGTGAACGGCCGCCGATGAGGCGGCGACGCGTCAGCCGAGGCCGCGCGCATCCTGCTTGAGCGCGGTGTCGACGGTCAGCGCCGTCGCCACCACCAGGCTCAGCAGCGGCTCGGGCAGCTGGTAGTGCAGTTGCAGGACGTAGTTGTCCGCGGTGGTGAACATGGTCTTCGCCAGGCCCTCCCAGGTCTTGGTGATCCGGGCGACCTCGTTGCCGGCGTGGTCGACGATCGCGAAGTTCCAGGCCCGCCAGTTCTCCGCCTTGATGGCGCCGACCTGCTGGCCGTTGACGTTCATCGCGAAGTTGATCTTGCCGAAGACGTTCTGCTGGACGATCTCGCCGACCGGCTGCCCGTCCGGGCGCTGCACGATGACGCGCGACTTGAAGATCTTGGCGGGGCGGGTCAGCAACAGGACCGGCCGGCCGTGGTTGTCGCGGATCTCCAGCTTGACCGGGAGGAACTGGTCGATACTGGAGAGGAAGCGCAGGATCTTGCGCAACGCGCTCTGCCCGACCTGCACGACGGAGCCGAGCTGGGCGCCGTTCTGATCCATGACCTTGTACTCGTTGGTCAGCTCGATCAGCTTGGCCTTCTGGTTCACCACCAGGACCGGCTCGGAGAAGAGGGTGCCGCCGCCGGCACCCCCGGCGGCGACCCCGGCCTCCTGCTGCACCTGGCGCTGCACGTGCGGGTCGGGGCCGCCCATCTGCGGGGGGACGCCCTGCTGCGGGGGTATGTGCGGGGCCTGCTGGGCCGGGGCCGCGGCCTGCTGGTCGGGGTTGGTGTGCTGGGTCCACTGCACGCCGTCCCAGTAGCGCAGCGTCCGAGGCGCCCCGTGCGGATCGGGGTACCAGCCTGCAGGTGTGTTCGATTGCGTGGTCACCGGGGCACACTACCCCGACCCCGTCCGCCCGCGATCAGCGCCTGCGGTCTGCCGGCCGGCACCCCTCCGCGCAGGTCAGACGGCGGCGATCGCGGGATCGCTCACACCGGCGCGGCCGTTCTCGACGTGTCCGGCGAAGCGCCGCAGGAAGGCCGCGTCGCCGTCGGCTGTGACGGACAGGTCGTACCAGCGCCGGCTCGCGGTCAGGTCGACGACCTGGCGGACCGTGGAGCCCGGACGCACCGTGACGGTGCGGACGGGACCGCCGTAGCCGTCGGTGACCGTCAACCGGACCGTGCCGGAGCCGTGCTGGGTGAGGACGAGCTCGATGTCGTCGCCGCTGCGGCGCGCGGTCACCTCGGGGCCGGCCACCTTGTTGCGGCCTCTGAAGGTGCGCAGGAATCCGTTCGGGCCGTGCACCGTCAGGTCGTACGCGCCGCCCGAGTACACCGAGTTCCAGGTGTCGGAGAGCCTAGCGCCCGCCGCGGTGGTGTACATCCAGGGACCGTCGGTGCGGTTGCCGGAGGTCACGTGGAAAGCGGCACCGGCGTCGGCACCGGAGGCGAAGCTCAGCGTGAACGTCCCCGCCGCGGTGTCCGCCGAGCCGTCGACGGACGGGTCGTACGCCAGCGGACGGGCGGGGCGCTGACCGCACTCCTGCCGGGGCATGGCCGGGTCGGCCGGCGGTGCCGGGCGGTAGTCCGGACGGCGGTTGCGGTCCGGAGGCTCCCACGCGGCGGTGTCCGGCAGCGCGGCCGGGCTGCTGTCCCGGCGGGAGAAGTCGAACGCTGAGGTCAGGTCGCCGCACACGGCCCGGCGCCAGGGCGAGATGTTCGTCTCCTCGACGCCGAACCGGCGCTCCATGAACCGCAGGATCGAGGTGTGGTCGAAGGTCTCCGAGCAGACGTAGCCGCCCCTGCTCCACGGGGAGACGACGAGCATCGGCACCCGCGGGCCGAGGCCGTAGGGGCCGGCGGGGTGCTTGGCGTCGCCGGGGAAGAGGTCCGGGGAGACGTCGACCGTGGACCTGCCCTGCGCGGCGGACTTCGGCGGCAGGGGCGGCACCACATGGTCGAAGAAGCCGTCGTTCTCGTCGTAGGTGATGAACAGCGCCGTCCTCGCCCAGACGCGCGGGTCGGCGGTGAGCGCGTCCAGGACCTGGGCGATGTACCAGGCACCGTAGTTCGACGGCCAGTTGGAGTGCTCGGTGAAGGCCTCGGGGGCGGCGATCCAGGAGATCTGCGGGAGCGCCCCGGCCCTGACGTCGGCGCGCAGCTCGTCGAACCAGCCGTCGCCGTTCTTCACGTCGGTGCCGCTGCGGGCCTTCTCGTACAGGGCGTCGCCGGGCCGGGCGTCGCGGTAGGAGTCGAAGTAGAGCAGCGAGTTGTCGCCGTAGTTGCCGCGGTAGGCGTCGCCGATCCAGCCCCAGGATCCGGCCGCGTCCAGGCCGTCGCCGGTGTCCTGGTAGATCTTCCAGGAGACTCCGGACCGCTCCAGGCGTTCGGGGTAGGTCGTCCAGCCGTAGCCGCGCTCGTCGTTGCCGAGGACCGGGCCGCCGCCCGAGCCGTCGTTGCCGGTGTACCCCGTCCACATGTAGTAGCGGTTCGGGTCGGTGGAGCCGATGAACGAGCAGTGGTAGGCGTCGCAGACGGTGAAGGCGTCGGCGAGGGCGTAGTGGAAGGGGATGTCCTCGCGGGTGAGGTACGCCATCGTCGTGGTGCCCTTCGTGGGGACCCACCGGTCGTACCTGCCGCCGTTGTAGGCGGCTTGGCCGTCCGGCCAGCCGTGCGGCAGCCCTTCGAGGAACTGCATGCCGAGCTCGTCGGCGTCCGGACGGAAGGGCAGGACGTCCCTGGTCCCGTCGGACTGGTACCAGACGGGCTTCCCGCCCGGCTGGAGCACCGGACGAGGGTCCCCGAAGCCGCGCACCCCGCGCAGGGAGCCGAAGTAATGGTCGAAGGAACGGTTCTCCTGCATCAGGACGACGATGTGCTCGACGTCCTCGATCGATCCCGTGCGGCGGTTGGCGGGCAGGGCCGCCGCGCGCTGGATGCTACCGGACAGCGCGGAGAACGCCGTGGTGGCTCCGGCCAGTTGGAGGAATCGGCGCCGGTTGACATCGGGCATGACGGAGGAACCTCTCTGCCTGAGGACGAGTCGGCCGGCCGGCGTTGAGCGAATGCGCGCGGAAGGAGTGTTCCAGGAGCACCGAACGTCAGGGAAGGGCGCGATGGCGCGGCAGTGAAGGTCGTCGGTACGTGCGGTGGGCGAGCCGGACTCGCCCCTGTTCGCCCGGTTTCCGGGGGCTGCGGCGGGGTGTTGGGGGTTCCCTGTCGCCGGATGCTTCCGGGAACGGGGCGGGGTACGGCCGGCTGTCCCCACCCCGGCGCACCCGGGAGCGCGGGGTGCCCCGCGCCGCGTCCGGCTGCGGATCCGCGGGCACGCCGGGGATCCGCGTGGCGCCCGCGGTCACGCGGCCGACCGCGCCGTCGGAGGGTGCGGTGCCGAGAGGGGTTCTGCTCCGCTGCGCGGTGCCCGGCCTCGGCCTCAGGCACGCAGCCAGACCGCGGTGTCCTGAGGCAGCCGCCCCCGTTCGTCCAGGGGGCCGCTGCCCAGGAGGATCTCGGAGTGCGCGGGCAGTTCGGCGGGCGCGGCGGCGAAGTTCACCACGCACAGGGCGTGGCCGTCGGCGCGGGCGAGGGCGAGCACTCCGCCGGGTGCCGGCAGCCACGTCAGGGGACCGCCGCCGAAGACCTCACGCGCGGCGATCGCCTCGCGGTAGAGGGTGAGCATGGACCCGGCGTCGGCCTCCTGGCGGTCGACCGCGTACGAGGCCCAGTCGTGCGGCTGCGGCAGCCAGGGCTCCCTGTGCGACCCGAATCCCGCCCAGGGCGCGTCGGCCGCCCACGGCAGCGGCACCCGGCAGCCGTCGCGGCCGGGGTCGGTTCCGCCGGAACGGACGTGCACGGGGTCCTGGATCCGCTCGACGGGGATCTCCGCCTCGGGCAGACCCAGTTCCTCACCCTGGTAGATGTAGACCGCGCCGGGCAGGGCGAGCGACAGCAGGGCGGCGGCCCGCGCCCGCCGCGTCCCGAGGGCCTGGTCGGACGGTGTGCCGAAGGACTTGACGGCGAAGTCGAAGCCGGTGTCGGCACGCCCGTAGCGGGTGACGGTGCGGGTCACGTCGTGGTTGCTCAGCACCCAGGTGGCCGGGGCGCCGACCGGCGCGTGTTCGGCGAGGGTCTCGTCGATCGCCGCGCGCAGCCGTGCGGCGTCCCAGGGGCAGGAGAGGAAGGCGAAGTTGAACGCCGTGTGCAGTTCGTCGGGGCGCAGGTAGCGGGCGAAGCGCTCGGCGTCGGGCAGCCAGACCTCTCCGACGAAGATGCCGCCGTACTCGTCGGCGATGCGCCGCCAGGAGCGGTAGACGTCGTGGAGTTCGTCGCGGTCGAGGTAGGGGTGCGGGTCGCGGCCCTCGGTGAAGTCCGGCAGCAGGGGGTCCTTGACGAGCAGGGCGGCGGAGTCGATGCGGACACCGGCGACGCCCCGTTCGAACCAGAAGCGCAGGATGTCCTCGTGCTCCCGGCGGACCGTGGGGTGGGACCAGTCGAGGTCGGGTTGTTCGGGCGCGAAGAGGTGCAGGTACCAGTCGCCGTCGGGCAGCCGGGTCCAAGCGGGGCCGCCGAACTGGGACTGCCAGTCGTTGGGCGGGAGTTCGCCGTGCGCGCCGCGGCCAGGCCGGACGTGGAACAGGGCGCGCTCGGGCCCCCCGGCTCGGGCGGCACGGAACCACGGGTGCTGGTCGGAGACGTGGTTGGGGACGATGTCGACGAGGGTGCGGATGCCTCGTTCCCGGGCCTCGGCGATGAGCTGCTCCGCCTCGGCGAGCGTGCCGAACGCCGGGTCGATCGCACGGTAGTCGGCGACGTCGTAGCCGCCGTCCTTCAGTGGCGAGAGGTACCAGGGGTTGAACCACAGCGCGTCCACGCCGAGTCGGGCCAGGTACGGCAGCCGGGAGCGGACGCCGGCGAGGTCGCCGGTGCCGTCTCCGTCGCCGTCGGCGAAGCTGCGGACGTACACCTGGTAGACGACGGCGGAGCGCCACCAGCCGGGGCGGTCCGGGGCATGGGTCGGCTGTCCCACGGTGCCTGCCTTTCGTGATGCGGTACGAGGGCGCTGTCAGCCCTTGGTGCTGCCTGCGCCGGACCCGGCGGCGAGGTGCCGCCGGAGGACGAGGAACAGGCGGCGACGTCCTCCTCGCGGTACTGCCGGTCGGCCTCGGCGCTCTGGGGCGGCATGCAGTCGACGGTAGTGCGCGTCGCTCCTCCGGCGGCGCCATCGCCGGACGACGCGCAGGCGGTGAGTGCGAGAGAGCAGGCGGTCAGTGCGACGAGGGCACGGCGCAGGGGCTCCGCGAAACTCGAACCCCGGGGGGCATCGGCCAGGCGCGAAGGGCGCGGCACGAAGGGTCTGCGGCGGGGGCGGGCCGGCGCAGACGGCCCGGACGGCGTCCACGGCCCGGCCCGGACGGCACGGACGGCGCGCGGGCCGGGAGCCGGCGCGGTCGGCGCCCCCGAGGGCCTGGTGACGGCGCGGCGCCCGGGCTCGGGGCGCGCACCGGAGCGGGTCGGGGCGGGCGCCTCGGGCCCGTGAGGGCACGCGGCGACACCGGGCGGCGGGAGAGTGCCGGGGGCGGAGGGGGCCGTCGGCACGCCCCCGCCGACCGGGGCGCCGTCGGCGACCTGAACGCCGGCGGTGCCCGATCAGGGTTCGGGGGTGGACACCACCGTGAGGTGGGCCGCCTGACGGCGCGGGCGGCGGGGCCGCGGTGCCGGAGCGATGCGACGGACCTCCCGCAGGACCAGTGTCAGACGGGTGCAGCCCAGTTCCTGGAGCGTGCGGGGCGTCTCGTCGACGATGCGGCAGTCGGTGGCGCCCCGGCGCGGATCCGGATGGATCAGCGGGCGTACCGCGCCGTCGTGACGCACCGCCTCCTGGCCGACCGCGCTGATCCAGTGCGGCAGTCCCTGACGGTAGGCGGCCTCCGCGATCGGGTCCTGGGCGAGGTCCCGGCGGATCGCCTGGAGTCCGTGGTCCTGGGGGTGGTTCTCCAGCCCGGTGCGCAGCTGCGCCAGCATGGGCAGGCACCAGCTCGACTCGTGGTCGCCCAGCACCGCGGCGGCGTCCGGGTGGAACAGGACGAAGCGGAGGAAGTTGTCGTCCGGCATGGCGGTCGGATGCGGGCCCACGCCGCGGAAAAGTGACGCGAAAGCGCTGTTGGCCGTGAGCACGTCCCAGCGGTGGTCGACGACGAACGACGGAACGGAGACCGCGTCCACGAGCACGGCGTAGTCCTGGAGGTACGCCTGCACCTCGGAGCTCTCGTGGACCGGCCGCGGCGCCGGCCACTGCCCTCCTGCCTGGTATGCCATCGGGAGGTCACCCCTCTTGCCTCTGCGGCCTTCACGCGGCGTCCCGATCCTGGTGCCCCGACGCAAGTCGTGTCAACTATCGTGGCATTTCGCGCTCGTTGACGGCTGAAATTGGCCACAGTTGTGGCGAGACCTGGATGTGAGTTCGAACCACCGAGTAATCTCCGGGCAGTTCGCAGTGACCGCGCCAGCGCGGCCCGGCCGCCGGTGAGCGGGCGGTGAGAGACGTAGGAGATCTGTCGGTGACGGATGGCTTCGAGGTTCCCGGCGCCACGGCGACGTCCGGTCTGACCGCCGTCGCCACCCGCGTCACTGTGCTCGCGGACCGGCTGGGCGTCCCGCACGCGGAGGTGTTCGACACCGCGCGGCTGTCGGTGGCCTGCGGTGTTCCCGAACCCGTCGTGAAGGCCCTGCTGCGCGGCCGGCCCGCCGGGGAACCGGATGTGCAGGCCCGTTTCCTGCAGCGTCTGGACCTGCTGCGCCGGACCCGACTCAAGCCCAACGGCCGCAGATACACGCAGCAGGAGATCGCCGACGGTGCCGGCATGTCGCGGCAGCAGGCCGGCGCCCTCATCAACGGCGACCGGCGCCCCACCATGGAGCACTGCGACGCGCTCCAGCGCTTCTTCCGCGTCCATGCCGGCTTCCTCACCGCCGAGGATCCCGAGGCGCTCGCCGGTGCCCTGCAACGCACCGAGCAGGAACTGCTGCAGAAACTCGCCGACCGCGAGCGGGAGGCGGCCGAGGCCGTGGACGACCCGCTGGAGCGACTGCTGCAGGACCACGGCGTGCGCGGCATCGCCTGGCGGGCCGCGCAGCTGCCCACCGACCAGCATCGCGACAAGGTCGCCGAATGGCTGGACATGCTCCTGGAGAGCGTCAAGCGGCCCGAGTCGTGATCGCGGGAGAGAACTGTGGGCATCGGTAAGGACATGCGCCGCCTGTGCGGCGAGCTGGTCGACGAGCTGGATCTCCCGGCCCCGGCCCCGCCCTCCGCGCTGTACACCGCGCTGTGCTCGGCGATGAGCCGGCGCCGTGGGCGGCCCGTCCACTTCCGCACCTCCTCCTTCCCGCCCGGAACCGCCAGCGGGCTGTGGCTCGACATGGCCGACCAGGACCTGGTCGTCATCGAGGAGCGCACGGCTCCCGAGCACCAGTTGGTGATCCTGGGCCACGAGCTGTGGCACATGCAGGCCGGGCACAGCGGGCACCACGTCGACGGCGCGACGGTGGCGGCACGGCTCCTCCACGACGACAGCGACCTCGCGGCCACCGTCCGCACCGTCGCCGCGCGCACCCGCTTCGACCTGGACGACGAGCGGGAGGCCGAGCGGTTCGGGCTCCTGCTGGCGACCAAGTGCCGTACCTGGCTGACCGGGTCGGCGCTGCGGAGCGCTTCCCGCGCCGAGCATCTGGCGGGGCGGATCGAGGCGTCGCTGGGGTACCGGGGCTGAGGGCCCCGGGCGTTGCCGGGCCGGGCCGGCGGCCCGTGGGACGTGCAGGCGCCGCCAGGCTCCGCCGAGCGGGCGAACCGGGCCTCGGCGCGACCCGATTGTCAGTGGGGGGCGGCAAGCTGGTGGAGCGGGGAGAGTCCCCGCCGCGACCAGATCGACGCGGGGAGAGCCGTACCATGCCGACCGCCGTTCCGACCGACCGCGAACGCAGCGCCGTACAGGCCTATCTGCGCCTGCTGCACACGGTCCGGGCCGCCTTCGCCCAGGCGGACACCGCTCCGGACGGGCCGCGGGCGGCCGTGGTGCCGCCGGCCGTGCTCGCCGAGGCCGAACAGGCGCTGACCCGCGCGGGCCTCGCGGGCAACGAGGCGGAGTTCTTCCGCCTGCTGGAGCGGTGGCACCCGCGGCCGTGACGGACCCTCAGCCGTGCGGCACCGGCACGGCCGTCGCCACCAGACCCTGCCGGACCGTCCAGCGGCCCTCGAAGGTCTGGACGCGGCGGCCGTCCACCGTCGGCCCGGGCACCAGGAGTTCGGCGCGCAGACCGCCATGGCCGGGCACGTCGAAGCCGGGGTCGGCCCACAGGTCGATGTCGGCCTCGGAGAAGTCCAGCCAGAGCCCGGTGAGGGGGAACCACGCCTTGTAGACCGACTCCTTGGCGCTGAACAGCAGCCGGTCCCAGTGGATGTCCGGGCGAGCGACGGACAGCCGCCGCAGCCGGTCCCGCTCCGCGGGCAGCGTCACGACGGGCAGCACGCCCTCGGGCAGCGGCCCGTGGGGCTCGGCGTCGATGCCGAGGGACGCCAGGTCGGCGGTGCGCACGAGGGCGGCGGCACAGTAGCCGTCGCAGTGGGTCATGCTGCCGGTCAGACCGTCCGGCCAGCGAGGGGCGCCGCGCCGGCCCGACAGCACGGGCTGCGGCGGTACCCCGAGCTTCTCCATGGCCTGGCGGGCGCAGGCCCGTACGGCGGCGAACTCGCGGCGCCGCTTGGCCACCGCCTGGGCGACGAGCGCGGCCTCCTCGGGGTGGAGCAGGGCCTCGTCCGCCGCAGCCACGGCTGCGTCGTCGTCGATGCGGGCCTCCACGGCGGCCACCGACGCGGGCAGCAGTTCCTCGATCACCGGGCTGCGACCTCCAGCGGCAGGATGCGGCGCAGCCGGCCGGGCTCGTCCGCGCGCTTGCGCCATTCGCGCGGGTAGCCCACGGACACCTCCTCGAAGCGGACGCCCTCGTGGTGGGTGGTGCGGGGGATGTGCAGATGCCCGTAGACCATGGCGGCGACGCGGAAGCGGCGGTGCCAGTCGGCGGTCTGCCCGGTGCCGCACCACATGGCGAACTCGGGGTGCCACAGGACCTCGGTCGGGTGCCGGTGCAGCGGGTAGTGGTTCACCAGCACCGTGGGCAGGCCGTCGGGCAGTTCCGACAGCCGGCGCTCGGTCTCGGCGACCCGGGCCCGGCACCAGTCCTCGCGGCTCGGATACGGGTCCGGGTGGAGCAGGAACTCGTCGTTGCAGACGATGCCGGTGCCGTGGGCGTAGGCCAGCCCCTCCTCCTTGGTGCTGCAGCCCTCGGGCAGGAAGGAGTAGTCGTACAGCAGGAACAGCGGGGCGATCGCGACCGGGCCGCCGGGGCCCTCCCACACGGGGTAGGGGTCCTCGGGCGTGAGGACGCCCAGGTCGCGGCAGATCGCGACCAGGTGCTGGTAGCGCTCGACACCGCGCAGGGTGACCGGGTCGCGGGGGTGGGTCCACAGCTCGTGGTTGCCCGGCGCCCACACCACCTGGCGGAAGCGGCTCGCAAGGGTCTTCAGGGCCCAGCGGATGTCCGCGGCCTTCTCCGAGACGTCGCCGGCGACCAGCAGCCAGTCGTCGTCCGTCTCCGGGCGCATCTGTTCCACCAGAGCACGGTTCTCCGGGTACCCGATGTGCAGATCACTGATGGCCAGCAGTTGCCCGGCACCACCGGCCGTCGACGCCACGTTCTCTCCCCCGTCCAGTCACATGACTGGCATCACGACAACACATTCACCGGCGGCGGACAAGCACATTCCCGGCCGGTCGCGGAGATCGGGGAAACAGGGGCCTTCCGGGCCGGAATTCCGTAACACGGGCGTTGCACGCGGGGGCACGGGAAAGCCGTATGATCGCCCCCAACACCGCCGCCGGAACCTCTCTTCGCGCAGTGCGGTCCGGTGTCCCTCCCTCCATCCTGCCCGGGCACGGGCCGCTTCGCCCTGCCCGCGAACCCTGAAAGGCGGCCTGAATGGTCTCTCGCGTACGCGTCTGGCTCAACCGCACGTACGCGGAGAACGTGTTCTTCATGGATCAGCTGCGCCGAAATCCCGGCGACCGGGCCGTGGAGATCCATGCCACGCACGGTGACGCGGACTCCCCTGTGCTGGCGGCAGCCGACACCGCCGAGCTGGAGCCGGAGGGCCTGTCCGCGGCGGGGTACGTGGAGTACGCCCTCGACCAGTGCCAGCGGCGCGGCATCGACGTGTTCGTGCCGAGGCTGCACCAGGCGGCGATCGTGGCGCACCGCGCCGAGTTCGCGGCACTCGGCACGGCGCTGCTGGCGCCGCCGCCCGAGGCGGTCACCGTCTTCCAGGACAAGGTGGTCGCCTACCAGGCCGTACAGGCGATCGGGGTACCGGTGCCGCCGTGGTGGCGGGTCCGCACGGCGGACGAACTCATCGGCGCCGTGGACGAGTTGGAGGACGCGGGGCACAAGGCGTGCTTCAAGCCGGCGTCCGGTGCGGGAGGGGTGGGTTTCCGTGTGATCACCCGTGCGCCCTTCTCGCTCGTGCACCTCGGCGGCTTCCCCGGCCCGTACGTGCCGCTGGAGCTGGTGGTGGACGCGATGCGGCGGGCCGAGGAGCCGGTGGACTGGCTGGTGATGCCGCGCCTGGAGGAGCCCGAGGTGTCGGTGGACTGCCTGACCGGACCGGACAACCGGATCCGACTCGCGGTGGGCCGCACCAAGAACGGCAGGCGCCGGGGCTTCACCCTGCACGAGCAGTGGCTGGAGCCGGCCCGGAGGATCGCCGAGGGCTTCGGTCTGCACCATCTCTCCAACATCCAGTTCCGGATGTACGGCGACCGGCCGGTACTGCTGGACGTCAACACCCGCCCGGCGGGCGGGCTGCACCAGCTGTCCCTGTGCGGGATCAACGTCCCGTGGGCGGCGGTGCAGTTGGCGCTCGGGGAGGACCCCGGTGAGATGGCACCGCCGTTCCTCGGGCAGGACTACACGGTGGTCTCCGGGCCCCGGCCGCTGCGGCCGGTGACGCTGCCGCCGCAGCGAGAGCCGCTGCCGGCGGTGCCGGCCCCCGCCCAGCCCGTCGAGCCGAACCAGCCGGCGCAAGCGGCACAGGCCGCACAGGCGCTGCCCCTCTGACCCGAACACCCAACAGGTATGGACCAATTCACCGCTTCCCCTTGACAGCGCGATTGGTCCATACCAACTTGGTTGCGCACCATCGAGCACGTTCGTGCCTCCCGAACACCCCCACTCCTCCAGGGAGATCGTGTGCGCACCTCACTTCCCCGACGTCCGAGACGCCGTCTTCTCGCCCTGCTCGGCACCGCCGCCCTCGCCTTCACCGGCGCCGTCGCCCTGCCCGGCACCGCCGAGGCGGCCGACATCCTGACCAACCCCGGTTTCGAGGCCGGCCTCTCCCCCTGGACCTGCACCGGCAACCTCGGCTCCGTCGTCTCCTCCCCCGTGCACGGCGGCTCCAAGGCTCTTCAGGGCGCCGCGAGTTCCAGCGACACCGCCCAGTGCAGCCAGACCGTCGCCGTGCAACCGAACACCACGTACAGCCTCAGCGGCTGGGTGCGCGGCTCCTACGTGTACCTCGGCGTGAACGGCGGTCCCTCGACCTGGACGACCTCCCCGTCGTCGTACAGCAAGCTGTCGGTGTCCTTCACGACCGGCGCCTCGCAGACCAGCGCCACGGTCTACCTCCACGGCTGGTACGCGCAGGGCTCGTACTACGCCGACGACGTCAGCCTCGACGGCCCCGGCGGAGGAGGCGGCTCCGACACCCAGGCCCCCACCGCGCCCACGGGCCTGACCTCCACCGGCAAGACCTCGTCGAGCGTGTCGCTGGCGTGGCACGCCGCCACGGACAACGTGGGCGTGACCGGGTACGACGTCTACCGCGGGTCGAGCAAGGTGCTCAGCGTCTCCGGCACCGCCGGCACGGTCGGCGGACTGGCGTCGAGCACCTCCTACACCTTCACCGTCCGGGCACGGGACGCCGCCGGGAACACCTCGGCCGCCTCGAACGCCGTGACCGTGACCACCGATGCGGGCGGCGGCGGGGGAGGCTCCGGCTTCAAGCAGGCCGCGCCCTATCTCTACGAGGGCTGGGGCGACCCGCCCAACCCGCAGACGGTGATGAACGCGACCGGCGTCAAGGCGTTCACGATGGCGTTCGTCCTGGACTCCGGGGGCTGCACCCCCGCCTGGGACGGCCAGCGGTCACTGACCGGCGGCGTCGACCAGACCGCCATCAACCAGATCCGCGCCGCGGGCGGTGACGTGGTGCCGTCGTTCGGCGGCTGGCAGGGCAGCAAGCTCGGCGCCAACTGCTCCTCCGCGAGCGCGCTCGCCGCGGCGACGCAGAAGGTGATCGACGCCTTCGGGCTCAAGGCGGTCGACTTCGACATCGAGAACTCGGACGAGTTCGAGAACGAGGCCGTGCAGGCGAAGATCCTCACCGCGCTGAAGACCCTCAAGGCGAACAACCCCGGTCTGCGGACCATCGTGACCTTCGGGACGTCGACGACGGGGCCCACGTACTACGGCAACCGGCTGATCGAGCAGGCCAAGTCGATCGGCGCCGGAATCGACGTCTTCACGATCATGCCGTTCGACTTCGGCGGCGGGTCCGACATGTACGGCAACACCGTGAACGCCGCCGAGGGGCTGAAGAGCAAGCTGAAGTCCACCTTCGGCTGGGACGACGCCACCGCCTACGCGCACATCGGCATCTCCGGCATGAACGGCCTGTCCGACCAGCGGGAGAACACCACGCCCACGATCTGGACCCAGATCCGCGACTGGGCCAACGGGCACCACATCGCCCGGCTCGCCTTCTGGTCGGTCAACCGGGACCGCCCCTGCCCGGGCGGCGGGGTGACCAGCAACTGCTCCGGGATCAGCCAGAGCAACTGGCAGTTCACCTCCATCACCGCCGGATTCACCGGCTGACCGCACCCGCACGCACCCTGCGCGAGCCCCCGACGTCCCCCCGGTCACGGATCGGGGGGACTTCTTTTCCGCAGGGGTGTATCAGGAGGCGCGACAGTCGCTCATACGAGAGAAGGACAACGGGGGAACCGCACGGGGGAACGGGGGGAACGGGGGAACGGGGGACGCACCGGGGGGAACGGGGGAAGCACACGGGGGCTCGGGTCGGTCGGCCGCGGTACGGGGGTCGGCCGACCGGCCCGAGGTGCTCACGTGCGACGATCCGGTTCCCGGCCGGCGGCTCACCGCAGGTAGGCGAGGCCGGGGTGGACGGCGGTGTAGCCCTCGACGAGCCGACGGGCGACGGACACCGAGTCGACGAGCGGATGGAGCGCGAAGGCCCTGACGGCCGTCGCGCGGGAGCCGGACCCGGCGGCGTCGAGGACGTCCCGCTCGACCGACTTCACCGCGCGGACCAGCCCGGTGGCGTGGTCCGGGAGCGGGTCGGCGGTGATCGGGTGCGCTCCGTTCGCGTCGACCAGGCAGGGCACCTCGACGACGGCGTCGCCGTCCAGGGCCGACAGCGTTCCGCGGTTGCGGACGTTGAGGACGAGAGTGGTCCGCTCGTCGCGTGCGACGGCCCGCATCAACGCCAGAGCCACCTTCTCGTAGCCGCCCGACAGGTCGTCGGCCTCGCGCTCCCCGGCCCCGGCGGTCCGCCGGTTCTCGGCCATGTAGGTGGCCTCCCGTTCGGCGCGGGTGCGGTCCCAGGCGGCGAGCGCGCGGGCGTCCGGGTCCCGCATCTCCTCGTAGAAGCCGGCCTGCTGGTCGCGGAGGAAGGCGCCGCGCGTGCGCTCGGCGTCCTGGTAGGCCCGCACGGTCTCGCGGTTGAAGTAGTAGTAGTGCAGGTACTCGTTGGGGATCGCTCCCAGGGACTGCAGCCAGGCGGCGCCGAAGAGCCGGCCCTCCTCGAAGGAGCCCAGCAGGTCCGGGTCGGCGAGCAGGTCGGGCAGCCGGTCCCGCCCGGCCACCCGCAGGGCACGCACCCAGCCGAGGTGGTTGAGGCCGGCGTAGTCGACGAACGCCTCACGGGGGTCGGCGCCGAGCACCCGGGCGACACGGCGGCCCAGGCCGACCGGGGAGTCGCAGATACCGATGACGCGGTCGCCGAGGTGCCGGGCCATGGCCTCGGTGACCAGTCCCGCGGGGTTGGTGAAGTTGATGACCCAGGCGTCGGGGGCGAGGCGCGCCACTCGCCGGGCGATGCCCGCGGCGACGGGAACCGTCCGCAGTCCGTAGGCGATGCCGCCCGCGCCGACCGTCTCCTGCCCGAGCACGCCCTCGGCGAGCGCCACCCGCTCGTCGTCGGCGCGGCCCTGCAGGCCGCCGACGCGGATCGCGCAGAACACGAAGTCGGTGCCGCGCAGCGCCTCGTCGAGGTCGGTGGTGGCGGTCACCTCCGGCGCGTCCGGTACACCCGCCGCCTGCTCGTGCAGCACCCGGGTGACGGCCTGCAGGCGGCTGCGGTCGAGGTCGTGCAGCACGACCCGGGTCACACGGCCGGCGCCGCGATCGCCGAGCAGCGCCCCGTACACCAGCGGCACCCGGAATCCGCCACCGCCCAGAATCGTCAGCCTCACATCCGCACCTCTCGTACGCGACCGCCTCGACGCCCGCCTCCCGCGGCGGGATCCGCGCCACCGCGACGGCCGGCGCCTCCGTCGTCTGGGGGACGGCCCGGTCACCGGGCTCCATCATGGCGCGCGGCACCGGCACCGCGGCGTCCGCGCCACCGCCGTCCGTCCGGCGGCCGTGCCCCGGTCCTGGAGCCCCGCCCGTCGGCGTCCGGCGGCGGCCAGGCCCGTGCGCGGCAGGGGGTCACTGCCATTCCCAGCGGATTCCGGCGTGGCCCGGCTGCTGGTCGAGGGAGACCAGGTGGGCGCTGGCCGAGGCGCCGAGCCAGAGCTGGTGGCGGGCCCGGTCGGCGTCGGAGCCCGGGTCGCGTTCGTAGCGGTAGCAGTGGGCGGGGGCGGCGCCGGGGGTGAACTGGACCTGCAGCACATACTGCCGCACCGGTACCGCGAAGCGCCGTCCGTAGCAGGTGGCCGGGCTGTCCGCGGTGAACCGCACCTCGTATGCGAAGACGGCGGTGTCACCGATGCTCAGGGGCGCGTCGAGCAGCAGCTCCGCGGCGACGATGCGCGTCGTCGGCTGGTGGCGGACCCGGCCGAGGCGGGCGTGGCGCACCGCACCGATCCGGGGAAGTTCGTCGGTGTCCTCGTCCGCGGCGTGGACGACCAGGCAGCGTGAGACCCCGTTGGCGCCGGCGCGCACCACCTGGTTCATGCGCAGCACGCACTCCCCGGGACCGGAGGGCACCTGCAGGACGTCATGGATGCTGAGCCGTTCCAGGTCGTCGTCGAGGGTGACTTCGAGTTCCTCGCAGACTTCCGCGATCCACTGCTCCCCGGGCCACAGCTCAGTGGGGTGGAGGCGTTCGGCGGCCGGTGGCGCCGTCGCGTAGCGGCCACGCGGGCGAGGTGGTCCCAGCAGGGCGCTGAGAGCGCCGGTGGGCAGCTCCAGCACTTCCTCGAGCAGTTTGACCGCGAGCATGGACGGGGCCCGTTCGGGCTGGCTGCGGCCGCGTCGCCAGTAGCTGAGGGTGGTGACGCTGATGCGGACGCCGCGCGCGTCGAGTGCGTGCCGGATGCGGTCCAGGCTGAGGCCACTGGCCTCGATGGCCGCGTGCAGGGCGTCGGCGAAGGTGGCGCCGTGCGGCGCGGTCGGTCTTGCGGGCTCCTTGAGCTGCCGCGTCGGCGCCATGTCCGTCCTCTCCCTCACGCGGCGGACCGAGAGGTGTCGGTCCCGTTCCGGCCCACGCCACAGAATTGGATGGACAGTACGCAACTTGAGGTGTGCGCGTCACGGCATATCCACTATGAGAATGCCCACGCGGGACGACGCACCCCGCCGGGGCAGGCGACCGTGGCCTTCCCCGGCGGGGTGTCGGAAGGAGCGTCAGGAGACGTTCAGGGCGGTGTCGTCGACGACGAAGCTCGTCCCCAGCGAGGAGTCCTCGGCGCCGGTGAACTTCAGCGTGATCGTCTTGCCCGCGTAGGCGGACAGGTCGAACGACTTCTGGACGTAGCCGGAGGCCGCGTTCAGGTTGGAGTACGTGGCCAGGGTGCCGAGCACCGAGCCGCCCGAGCTGAGCGCCTGCACCTGGAGCTTGTCGTAGGCGGTGCTGGTGGTGGTCTCGTCGGTGTCGACGTGCATCCAGAAGGAGAACGTGGCCTTGCACCCGGCGGGGATGGTCACGCTCTGGGAGAGGGTGTCCGTGTGGGTGCTGCCGTAGCCGTCCAGCCAGGCCTTCCAGGAGCCGCCGTGGGCGGGCTGGGAGGTGGAGTCGTCCACCACGCCGGACGAGGCGGACCACGGCGAGGCGCTACCGGTCTCGAAGCCGTTGTTGCCGAGCAGCTGTGCCGCGGTGCAGGTGCCACCTCCGCCCGTGCCGCCGCCGTCACCGCCGGTGTCGCCCATCAGGGCGCTGGTGAGCCCGTCGGCGATCGGGGAGCCCCAGCCGGTGACCCGGTCGTAGCCGGTGGCGGTGCTGTAGTCCTGGTTGCCGCCCGAGGTGATGTCGTGCAGCGCCGAGGAGTAGCCGCTGCCGCTCGCCAGTGAGTAGATCTTCGGGTTGACCTCGCCCAGGTCGGCCTGGCCCGCGGCCGCGGCCTTCTGGTTGTACAGCGCCGTGTAACCGGCCCACAGAGGGGCGGCGGCGCTGGTGCCGCCGTAGACCTGCCAGCCGCCGACCGTGTAGATCGCGAAGCCGGAAGCCGGGTCGGCGTTGGAGGCGACGTCGGGCACGGTGCGCTTGGTCGCGGTGCCGGTCTGCCAGGACGGCTTGGAGAAGACGGTGGAGATGCCGCCGCCACTGGTGCTCCACGCCCGCTCGGAGCTGTACGTGGTGCCCGAGACGGACAGGTTGGTACCGCCGACGGCGGTGTTGTACGGGCTGGAGGCGGGGAAGTCCACGGCCTTGACGGACGACCCGCTGGTGCTGCGGCTGCAGTCGCGGGAACCGTCGTCGCCGGAAGCGCTGAAGATGCTGATGCCCTGCGCCGCGGCCTGCTTGAAGGAGTTGTTGACCGAGGTCATCGAGGAGGACGTGGTGTCCGGCTCGCAGGAGCCCCAGGAGATGGAGATGACCGAGGCGCGGTTGTCCGAGACGACCTTGGCGGCCATGTCGACCTCGCCGGCGTCCGAGTTGGGCGCCTCGTAGATCAGCTGGGTGGCCTTGGGGGCGACACCGCGGACGATCTCGCTGTCCAGTTCGACCTCGCCCTGGCCGTCGCCGGGCGAGCTGTCGTAGTCGGCGCCGTCGACCGAGACGGTGCTGACGGACGGCCCGGTGAGGCCGTACTGACTGTCGTACGTGGTCAGATTGCTCTTCTTGTAGCCGTCGAACTCCCAGAGCGCGACGGTCTGGCCGGTCCCGTCCGCGCCGAGCTTGTCGAAGCGGTACGCGCCGTTGTACTGGCTGGGGCCGAGACCGCTGGACGCCGCGAGGGGGGCGGCGGCCGGCCGGACCAGGTTGTGGTGGCGCACCGTGTGGTTGTCGAGACCGGAGACGCCCTGGACCACGGCCGCGATGTCGGACGGCAGCGTGGCCGCCTTGTCGTTGGCGTAGAAGTGGCGGTTCCGCGCCGTGTCGAGGTAGGTGGTCTCGTGGGTGCCGAAGGCCTTGTTGATCTTGCTCACCGAGCCCGTGGCGGACACGACCTGCCGGTTGCCGCTGACGCCGGTGACGGTCAGGCCTTGGCTGCACAGGTAGCCGCGGACCCTGTCCAGATCGGTCTTGGCGGGTCCGAAGCGGGCAGCGAACTGGGCCGGAGTCAGGTAGTGACCGTACTCGGGCGATCCGGGGGTGCTGACCGCCTTCAGGAAGCGGTCGAGCCCGGCCGAGTCGTGGAACCTGAGACTCACGGAGACCGACAGCTTCTGGCCGGCCGGAAGGTCGCCGATCCGATGGGAGCGGCCGACCGAGGGGTTCACGGTCTGGGGGAGCGAGGCGCGTGGGTTCGACGCTGCGTCGGCAGTGGTGGCACTGAGCGCCGTGATGCTCAACGGCAGCAGCACGAACGCCGCTGCCGTGGCAGCGAGGTGACGGGGTATCACGTGGGGGTCCTCCTGGATGTGTGCGTCCCGTGGGGGTGGAGACGCACACATGAACCTCGCAGGGATTCCCGTGAAACTTGACAATGCACCGACAATGGATTGTCAAAGAACAGTCAAACGTTCATATACAGTGAGGTTCCATCGGGGGACCGCACGGCGCCCCGCCCACCCCCCGCTGGAGCGCCCTTGGGCGGCACCCGGCGCCGCCCGTGACACGCCTTCCGGTGGGTGAGCGGAGCGGCACCTCGAAGACCCAGCCCGGCGTCCGACCCGGCGTCCGGCGCCGCGGGAGGCCGCACGGCGCCGGACGCGCCCCCGATCAGCCGTCGTTCCCCGCTCGACAGGACGGCGCGGACACGGTGCGGTGGGCGAAGCGGTCGCCGAGCCATGCCACGGCGTCGTTCACCGCCCTGGCGTCACCGAGCAGGTGGTCGGCGCCGTACGCCTTCCACTCGACGGGGATGCCCATGGCGCAGTACGCGTTGCGGGTGACCGTCACACTGCCGACGGGGATCACCTCGTCGAGCAGGCCGTGGTATTCCAGGACGGGGAAGCCCACCTCGTAGCGGGCACCGGAGCCGGGACGGCCCACGCCGACGCCCAGCCGACTCTCCTCGGCGACCTCGCTCCACGTGGTACCGTCCGGGCCGCTCAGCGCGTACATCTGCGCGAGGCTCAGATGGTCCGCGGTGAGTTGCTCGACCCGGGTACCGGCGAAGCGCGCCACGGTGCCGACCGCGCACAGCGTCTTCGCGTCGCGCACCGCCCTGCGGCCGGCGTCACCGAGGATGCCGTCGAAGGGCATGTCCGGATGCGTGGCCGACAGGCCGATGAGCGCGTCGACCAGGAATCCGGCGAAGAGGGAGCCGTCGAGGTTCGCGGCGGCGGCCTTCAGGTCGGTGGGCGCACCCCCGGACGCGACACCGACGACGTTCAGTTCGGGGGCGTAGGAGCGGGCGAGCTGCGCGGCCCACAGGCTGCCCGCACCGCCTTCGGAGTAGCCCCAGATGCCGACCTGCGCCCGCGGGCTCACTCCGCTGCCGGGCACGCGGGCCGCCGCGCGCACCATGTCGAGGACGGCGTGTCCGGCATCGGGGCCGGACACGTACGGGTGGACCTGTCCGTCGAGGTAGCCGGCGCCGTCCGTGGCGGCGACGGCGAATCCCGCCCGGAGCAGGGCGGTGATGTTGGGGCCCTCGTAGGCGTCCTGGTAGGCGCCGGAGAGCTGCTTGGAGAACGCGCACTGCGGCCCGATGCCGAGCGTGCCGGGGGCGAAGGCGACCAACGGCCGCTCCCCCGCCCCCTTCCAGGGCGCGTCCGGCACGATCACCGTGCCGGCCACCGCGGACGGGTTGTCGTGACCGTCGGTCGAGGCGTACAGCGCCTTCCAGGCGTGGTAGGCGGGGGCGCCCACCACCATGGGCAGCGAGTCGACCGCGCGGCAGGCCAGCACGGTGCCCGGCGCGGTCGTCACCGAGCCGGGCGGTCGGTAGATCGCGGAGTCGGCGGCGGCGCACTGCGTGACCGGGTCGGCGGCGGCCGTCGCCGGCAGGGCGAAGGCCCCGCCGACGACGGCGGCGACGCCGAGGAGTGCGGCTCTGCGCGGCGAGGACTTCCTGGTCCTGTGTGACATCACCTCAGAGCGTCCCTTCTGTGGGGTGAAGTGCCGGAGGAATTGCAGATGGAGCCGAGCAAGGCGTGAGGTTACGGATCCTTCGGTGAGCACTGATAGTTAAAGGACGACGAACCGAGGGCACGCCGACTGCGCGTCCATGACAATCCGACGCGACACGCCCGCCCCGCCACCGGCGCCACCCCTCCCCCCGTCGCGCATCCCCACCTGCGCCCGCCACTCCCCCAGCCGCCCGACCCCGCCGACACACCTCCTCCAGGCACCCACTCCCGCGGAGGCTCCCCTCCCCGCGCGCGAAGCCTCAGGGGCGCCGCCAGCCGCCCTCGGCGCCGCGTGCGCATCCGGAGGACCAACGCCGCTTGAGTCGATTCGCACCATTCACCGCGTGAACCCAGCACCCCCCGAACGACTTTCACTGCTTCAAGCCTTGACGACCGGATCCGCGGGGAGCACATTGGGCGCGCACCGTGAGAGCGCTCTCAGGACCAGCCCCGAAGGGCGACTCTCTCGGCGGTCACCCGCACCGACACCCCGTACCCGGGAGGCATCCCCCATGAGTGAAAGCTCCGGCGCCCGCAGACGGCGCCCGTTCCGCCGGGCGCTCGTCGCCGCGCTCGGCACCCTCGGCCTCGTGGCGGCAGCCGCCGCGGCCGGCGCCCCGTCCGCGAGCGCCTCGGCGCCCACGCCCCCGTCCGGCTGGACGCAGGTCTTCGCCGACGACTTCAACGGCGCCGCCGGCTCCGGCGTCGACACCGCCGACTGGCGCTACGACACCGGCACCTCCTACCCCGGCGGTCCCGCCAACTGGGGCACCGGCGAGGTCGAGAGGATGACGTCGGGCTCCGACAACGTCGCACTCGACGGCCACGGCAACCTGCTCATCACCCCGCGACGCAACGCGGGCGGCGCCTGGACCTCGGGCCGCATCGAGACCAACCGCACCGACTTCCAGCCGCCGTCCGGCGGGAAGCTGCGGGTGGAGGCCCGCATCCAGATGCCGAACGTCACCGGCGCCGCCGCCAAGGGCTACTGGCCGGCGTTCTGGATGCTGGGCGCGCCGTACCGGGGCGACTACCGGAACTGGCCTTCGGTCGGCGAGCTCGACATCATGGAGAACGTCCAGGGCCTGAACACCGTGTGGGCCACGATGCACTGCGGCACCAGCCCGGGCGGACCCTGCAACGAGACGTCCGGCATCGGCAACTCGACCTCCTGCCCCGGCGCCACCTGTCAGGCCGGCTTCCACACCTACGCGATGGAGTGGGACCGCTCGGTCAGCCCGGAGGCGATCCGGTTCTCTGTCGACGGCACCGTCTACCACACCGTGACGGCGAACCAGGTGGACGCGACCACCTGGGCCGACGCCACCGACCACGGCTTCTTCGTCATCCTCAACGTGGCGATGGGCGGCGGTTTCCCGAACGCCTTCGGCGGCGGCCCCGACGGCGGCACCGAGCCGGGCCACCCCATGGTCGTCGACTACGTCCAGGTGCTGTCCGCCGGCGGCGGTACCACGCCGCCGAGCGGCGGCCGGAACGCCTACAGCGCCATCCAGGCCGAGTCGTACGACAGCCAGTCCGGGGTGGGCACCGAGACCACCAGCGACTCCGGGGGCGGGCAGAACATCGGCTGGATCGCCAACGGCGACTGGGCGCTGTACAAGGGCGTCGACTTCGGCTCCACACCGGCCAGGCAGTTCTACGGGCGGGTCGCAAGCGGCGCGGCGTCCGGGGTGAGCGGTCTGGTCGAGGTGCGTCTGGACAGCCGCGGCAACGCCCCCGTCGGCAGCTTCGCGGTGGGCAACACCGGTGGCTGGCAGTCCTGGCAGACGATCCCGACGAACATCAGCGAGGTGACCGGCACCCACGACGTCTACCTGACCTTCACCAGCGGGCAGCCGTCGGACTTCGTGAATGTCAACTGGTTCGACTTCGGGCACTGACCGCGCCCTCCCGGCCGCGGCCGGGCCGGACCGCGGGTCCGGTCCGGCCTGACGGCGCCCGTTCAGGCCGAACGTTTCGGCCGGACGGAGCCACCGAGGGTGTTGCGCGGACCGGCCGGCGTGGGAAGGGCCGACAGTGCCCGCATGACGCGTACCCGCAGAATCTGGCTGTGTGCCGCCTCCGTGCTGGCGCTGACCCTGCCCGCCGCACCCGCCGTCTCCGCGCCCGCACCGCACCATCCCTCCCACGCCTGCGGCCCCACCCCCGCCGCGTCGCACGGCCGGGCCGAGAAGATCGCCCGCATCATCCGGCAGAGCCGCGAGGAACTCGGTCTGAAGGCCGTCCTCGCCAGTGTGACCGTGCACGGACGGGAGGTCGTCACCACCGCCACCGGCGAGTCGATGACCGGCGTGCCCGCGACCACCGCCATGCACTTCCGCGTCGGCGGGGTGGCGATCGGCTATCTGAGCACGGTGCTGCTGCAGCTCGCGGACGAGCACCGGGTGGACCTCGACGCACCGGTGTCCCGCTGGCTGCCCCGGCTGCCGCACGGCGACCGCATCACCCTGCGGATGCTCGCCGACTCCACGTCCGGCCTCTACGACTACGTGCCCGACCCAGGCTTCCTCAAGGCCCTGCGGGACGACCCCTTCCGGCAGTGGACCCCGCGCGAGCTCGTCCGCATCTCCACGAGCAAGCCGCTGTGGTACGAGCCGGGCACCAACTGGAGCTACTCCCACGCGAACTTCGTGCTCCTCGGCGCCGCCCTGGAGAAGATCACCAGCACGCCGCTGGACCGGCTGCTGCGGGAGCGCGTCCTCGACCCGCTGGGCCTGGACGGAACCCGCAGCAGCACCACGCCCGACATCCCGGGGCCGGTGCTGCACGCCTTCACCGACGAGCGCGGCCGCTACGAGGAGTCCACCTTCTGGAACCCCTCCTGGACGATCGCCCCGGGCGCGGTGATGACGTCGACGATCTGCGACGTGGTCCGCTCGGCGCGGGCCGTCGGCTCGGGTGAGCTGATCTCGCGTCGGGCCCTGCGGACCCTCCGCGATCCCGGCACCGTGGGCATCGGCGGCCCGACCGCCACCTGCCCGGAGACGGTGTGCCGGGCTCAGACGGAGGAGGCCCACTTCGGCCTGGGCGTGGTCGTCCGCAACGGGTGGGTCTTCCAGAACCCGCAGTTCTCCGGCTACGGCGCCGTCATGGCGTACCTGCCCGAGGAGGACCTGGCGATCGCGGTCGCGGCGACCGACGGCCCCTCCGCCGCCGCGGGCAACACCGCGGAACCGGTCGCGTCCCGCATCGCCGCGCTCCTGGCGCCGGAACACCCCCTGTTCGGCTGACCCCCGGGCACCGGCCGTCGCGGGCCCGGGTCGGGGGGCGAGAGCGACACCGGCCGGCCTCCGGGACAGGTGGGGCGTACGCCACCCGCTACCGCAGTTCCGCCCGGAACTGCGCCGGCGTCAGGTCGGTGCGCTGGTGGAAGAACTTGGAGAAGTTCGCGGCGTCGGG
The DNA here is from genome assembly GCF_016921115.1 of Streptomyces actuosus. Lineage (GTDB taxonomy): Bacteria > Actinomycetota > Actinomycetes > Streptomycetales > Streptomycetaceae > Streptomyces > Streptomyces actuosus_A. The sequence continues at coordinate 23,818 of NZ_JAFFZS010000044.1, read as the reverse complement.
GAAGCCGACCGCGGCTCCGACACGGCCGATCGGCAGGTCGGTGTGGGCGAGGAGGCGCTTGGCCTCCAGGACGACGCGCCGGTCGATGAAGCTCTTGGGGGTCTGCCCGGTGGCGGCGCGGACCGCGCGGACCAGGGTGCGGCGGGAGTAGCCGAGGGCGTCGGCGTAGGCGCTGACGGTGTGGTTGGTGGCGAACTCCCGCTCCACCGCGTCCCGGAAGAGGGTGAAGGCGGTGTCGGCCTGGTGCCGGTCCGCCTCCGCCGAGGTCGCGGCGAGGTGCGCCAGGCGCAGCAGGAACGCCGTCAGCGCGTGCCGCAGGACGGCCGTGTGCAGGCCGGGCGGGAGGGTGGCGGTGGTGGCGGCGTCGGCGTACTCGCCCTGCAACCGGGTCAGGGCCCCCCGGAGCGCGGCGAGCCGGACCGGATCGGGGCGCAGCAGCGGCGGCAGGTCGTAGCGGTACAGGCCGGTGGCCTCCACGGTGGCGCGGGGCAGGAAACCGGGCTGCATGGTCAGGACGGTTCCGCGGTACTCGCTCCGCCCGGAGAAGCGGTGGACCTGGCCCGGGCGGATCCACAGCACGTCGCCCGCCGCCGCCTCGTACTCGGCGAAGTCGACCATGTGGCGTACGGGGCCGGCGTCGAAGAAGAGCACGACGTGGAAGTCGATGCGGTGCACGCGGCGGAGGGCCGCGTCCGCGGGCCAGGCTCCGCCGGTTCCCATCGGGCCGATGTGCAGGCCCACGCCGCCGACGTTCGGGTCGACCGGGAAGGGGAGGGTCCTGATTCCGTCCGCGCTCTCGCCGCCGACTCCCTGTGCGATGGATCTGTCCGCCATGTCCTTCTCGTACCGCCCGACTCCTGCTCTCGATGTCCCACTTTCACCACAGGCTGGCACACCCCGACCTTCCCGCGAAAAAGTCAGACTTTTAAGTTTGAACACGTCAGACCGCGAGATCGCCCCGACCGAGGACTTCTTGAAGATCAGCACGCAGATCCGCCACGGTGCGGTGTGCACCGCATGCGACCGGCGTGCCGCTCGTACCGCGAGTTCCCTGGCGGCGAGCGCCGCACAGCGGGCCGGGACGGGGCAGCCCGGGGGGGCGGCCATGACCCCGGCACCGGACGCTCCCCTTCAGAAGGTGACGGGACGCGGCCCGGCCGGTCCGGTCCGGACCGGCCTCGAAGGATTCGCCCGGCCGCCGGGCCACCGCACCCCGCTCGGCCTCGGTCCCGGCTCCACCCGGCCGGCCGGGACCGCATGCCCCTCGACGGCACGATCTCCTTCCGCCCGGCGGGTGGCCCGCCGTCCCAGGCTCACCCGTACGGCCGTACCGCCTCCTTCGGGGTCCGCGCCCTCGGCCGGGCCGCGGGGACGTACACCCTCGCCCCGAACAGCGCCGTCCCCGCCCACGGCGGGACCTCCCCGGCGGCATCCGGCTCCCGGTGCCGCGCCCCGCACGCTCCAGGGGACGCACGGCGCGGCGGGTCCGGGCGAGGAAGAAGGGCGCGCCGGCCGAGCGAGCACCCGGCCCCGGTGCGCACCGCCCCGGCCCGGCCGTCGTCCGCCCGGCGCGTGCCGACGAGACCGCGGTGCCCGGGGCCGAGACCCTGAGAACGTCGCGCGCAGCCCGGGAATCACCGGCTGCCGCGCGTGGTTGATCCGATCGCCGGAAAGAAGATGATCATTGTGACCGAAGCAACCGCCCCCGCGGGAGCGCTCGAACGCCTCCGGGACGAGGGCGTGTCGATCTGGCTGGACGACCTGTCGCGTGAGCGGATCTCCTCCGGCGACCTCGCCGAACTCGTCGCGACCGGACGCATCGTCGGCGTCACCACCAACCCGTCCATCTTCCGGGCCGCCATCGGTGCCGCGGTGTGGGGGTCTCCCCGCGCGCACGGGGCCGGGAGCGGGGGAGGCTACGAGGAGCAGCTCGCCGACCTGGCCGCGCGGGGCGTCCCCGTCGACGAGGCCGTCCGTATGATGACCACCGCCGACGTCCGGTCCGCGGCCGACGTGCTGCGGCCGGTGTTCGAGGCGAGCGGCGGCCGGGACGGCCGGGTCTCCATCGAGGTGGACCCCCGCCTGGCCCATGACACGACCGCCACGATCGCCGAGGCGAAGCAGCTGGCCTGGCTGGTGGACCGGCCGAACGTCATGATCAAGATCCCGGCGACCAGGGCCGGACTGCCCGCCGTCACCGCGGTGCTCGCCGAGGGCATCAGCGTGAACGTCACGCTGATCTTCTCCCTCTCGCGGTACCGCGAGGTGATGGACGCCTACCTGGAGGGTCTGGAGAAGGCCGCCGCGGCGGGCCGGGACCTGTCGGCGATCCACTCCGTCGCGTCCTTCTTCGTCTCCCGCGTCGACGCCGAGATCGACCAGCGGCTGACCGTGCTGGGATCCGAGGAGGCCGGCGCCCTCAGGGGCCGGGCGGCACTGGCGAACGCGCGACTGGCCTACGAGGCCTACGAGGAGGTCTTCACCGGCGAGCGCTGGACGGCGGTGTCCGGGGCGGGCGCCCACAAGCAGCGCCCGCTGTGGGCCTCCACCGGGGTGAAGGACCCGGCGTACAAGGACACCCTGTACGTGGACGAGCTGGTCGCCCCCGGCACCGTCAACACGATGCCGGAGGCCACGCTGCACGCGGTCGCCGACCACGGCGTGATCACCGGCGACACCGTCACCGGCGGCTACGCGCAGGCGCACGCCGACCTGGCGGCCGTGGAGCGGCTCGGGATCTCCTACGACGAGGTCGTGCGGCAGCTGGAGGAGGAAGGCGTGCAGAAGTTCGAGGCGGCCTGGCAGGACCTGCTGGACGCCGTGGCGAAGGCACTGGACAGCAAGGGGGTGGACGCGGAATGACCGCGACCCCGCTGAGGGAGCTGACGGCTCCGGCCGCCGGCTGGAGGAATCCGCTGCGCGATCCGCGCGACCGACGGCTGCCGCACATCGCCGGCCCCTCGGGGCTGGTCGTCTTCGGCGTGACCGGCGACCTGTCCCGCAAGAAGCTGATGCCGGCCGTGTACGACCTGGCCCATCGCGGCCTGCTGCCGCCGGGTTTCTCGCTCGTCGGCTTCGCCCGCCGCGACTGGGCCGACCAGGACTTCGCGCAGGTCGTGCACGACGCCGTCGAGGAGCACTCGCGCACCCCGTTCCGCGAGGAGGTGTGGCAGCAGCTCTCGGAGGGGATGCGGTTCATCCCCGGCGACTTCGACGACGACACCGCGTTCACGCGGCTGCGCGACACCGTCGAGGACCTGGACCGGGCCCGCGGCACCAGCGGCAACTACGCGTTCTACCTGTCGGTGCCGCCGAGGTTCTTCCCGAAGGTGGTCCAGCAGCTGAAGAAGCACGGGCTGGCGGACGCGCCGGCCGGCTCCTGGCGGCGCGCGGTGATCGAGAAGCCGTTCGGCCGCGACCTGGCCAGCGCCCGCGAGCTGAACGCGATCGTGCACGAGGTCTTCGTGCCGGACCAGGTGTTCCGCATCGACCACTACCTCGGCAAGGAGACCGTCCAGAACATCCTGGCGCTGCGGTTCGCCAACCAGATGTTCGAGCCGATCTGGAACCGGTCGTACGTGGACCACGTGCAGATCACCATGGCCGAGGACATCGGCATCGGCGGCCGGGCCGGCTACTACGACGGCATCGGCGCCGCCCGCGACGTCATCCAGAACCACCTGCTGCAACTGTTGGCGCTGACCGCGATGGAGGAGCCGATCGCCTTCGACGCGGAGTCGCTGCTCACCGAGAAGCTGAAGGTGCTGAAGTCGGTGGAGCTGCCGGAGGACCTCGGCCGGCACACCGTGCGCGGGCAGTACGGGCCGGCCTGGCAGGGCGGCGCCGAGGTGCGCGGCTATCTGGAGGAGGACGGCATCGACGCGGGCTCCACCACCGACACCTACGCCGCGATCAAGCTCGGCATCGACAACCGCCGCTGGGCGGGCGTCCCGTTCTACCTGCGCACCGGCAAGCGGCTGGGCCGCCGGGTCACCGAGATCGCGGTGGTCTTCCAGCGCGCGCCGCACTCCCCCTTCGACACCACGGCGACGGAGGAGCTGGGCCAGAACGCGATCGTCGTCCGCGTCCAGCCCGACGAGGGCATGACCGTCCGGTTCGGCTCCAAGGTGCCGGGCACCTCCATGGAGATCCGGGACGTGACGATGGACTTCGCCTACGGCGAGTCGTTCACCGAGTCCAGCCCGGAGGCGTACGAGCGGCTCATCCTGGACGTGCTCCTCGGCGACGCCAACCTGTTCCCCCGTCACCAGGAAGTGGAAGAGTCCTGGAAGATCCTCGACCCGATCGAGGGGTACTGGGCGGCGCACGGCAGGCCCGCGACGTACGCGTCGGGAAGCTGGGGACCGAAGGAAGCGGACGAGATGCTCGCACGAGACGGACGGAGCTGGCGCAGGCCATGAGGATCGACCTGACCGACACCACGGCAAGCAGGATCAACAAGGCGCTGGTGCAGGGGCGGCGCGCGCTCGGCACCCCGGCCGTGGGCATGGTCCTGACGATGGTGATCGTCACGGACGAGGAGAACGCCTACGACGCGATCAGGGCCTCCGAGGAGGCGTCGCACGAGCACCCCTCGCGCACGCTCGTCGTCATCAGGCGGCAGGCCCGCACCCCCCGCGACCGCACCCGGTCCAAGCTGGACGCCGAGGTGCGGGTGGGCGCCGACGCCGGCACCGGCGAGACGGTCGTGCTGCGGCTGTACGGCGAGGTGTCCGAACACGCCGACTCCGTCGTCCTGCCGCTGCTGCTGCCGGACGCCCCGGTGGTCGTGTGGTGGCCGGCGGAGGCCCCGCAGAACCCGGCGGAGGACCCGCTCGGGGCGCTGGCCCAGCGGCGCATCACCGACCTGTACGCCGTGGAGAACCCGCTGGAGGCCCTGGACATGCGGGTCCGCTCCTACGCGCCGGGCGACACCGACCTGGCCTGGACGCGGCTGACCCCGTGGCGTTCGATGCTCGCCGCGGCCCTGGATCAGGCCCGCACGCGGGTGACCTGGGCCGCGGTCGAGGCGGAGGCCGACAACCCGGCAGCCGAACTGCTGGCCCGCTGGCTGGAAGCCCGGCTGGAGGTGACGGTGGACCGGGTGGTCACCGCCGGTCCGGTCGTCACCGCCGTACGGTTGGGCACCGGGGACGGCGAGATCGTCATCGACCGCCCCGAGGGCCCGCTGGCCACGCTGAGCCTGCCCGGGCAGCCCCCGCGTTCACTGGCGCTGAAGGTCCGCGCCACCTCCGAACTCATCGCCGAGGAACTGCGCCGGCTCGACGCCGACGAGATGTACGCCGTCGCCCTGCGCGGCAAGGGCAGCAAGGAGAACGTCTGACATGAGCGAGACCCCCCAGCTGACGCGGCGCCCCGAGTGGACGGCCCTGGAGGACCACCGCGCCGAGTGGCACGCCCACCTGCGCGGACTGTTCGCCGCCGACCCCGGCCGCGCCGAGCGGTACGTCGTCACCGTCGGCGACCTGCGCATCGACTACTCCAAGCACCTCGTCACCGACGAGACGCTCGCCCTGCTGCTGGAACTTGCCGCCGCCACCGACGTGTTCGGGCTGCGCGACGCCATGTTCCGGGGCGAGAGGATCAACGTCACCGAGCGGCGCGCCGTGCTGCACACCGCGCTGCGCGCCCCGCGCGGCGCGGTGGTCGAGGTCGACGGCGAGAACGTGGTGCCGCACGTGCACGCCGTGCTGGACCGCATGAGCGACTTCGCCCGGCGGGTCCGCTCCGGGGAGTGGACCGGCCACACAGGCCGGCGCATCCGGAACGTCGTCAACATCGGTATCGGCGGCTCCGACCTCGGCCCGGCGATGGCGTACGAGGCGCTGCGCGCCTTCACCGACCGGGACCTGACGGTGCGTTTCGTCTCCAACGTCGACGGTGCCGACCTGCACGAGGCCGTGCACGACCTCGACCCGGCCGAGACGCTGTTCATCGTCGCGTCCAAGACCTTCACGACGATCGAGACGATCACCAACGCCACCTCGGCGCGGGCCTGGCTGCTGGAGGGGCTCGGCGACGGGGACGCTTCGGGGGCCGGCGACGCCGGCAGCGCGGTGGAGAAGGCGGTGGCGAAGCACTTCGTGGCGCTGTCGACGAACACCGAGAAGGTCACCGCGTTCGGCATCGACGTCGACAACATGTTCGAGTTCTGGGACTGGGTCGGCGGCCGGTACTCCTACGACTCCGCGATCGGCCTGTCGCTGATGATCGCCATCGGCCCCGAGGCGTTCCGGGAGATGCTCTACGGCTTCCACACCGTCGACGAGCACTTCAGGACCGCTCCCCCCGAGGCCAACGCCCCTCTTCTGATGGGCCTTCTGGGCGTCTGGTACGGCAACTTCTTCGACGCCCAGTCGCACGCCGTCCTCCCCTACAGCCACTACCTGTCGAAGTTCACCGCCTACCTCCAGCAGCTGGACATGGAGTCCAACGGCAAGTCGGTGCAGCGCGACGGCGAGCCGGTGGAGTGGCAGACCGGCCCGGTGGTGTGGGGCACGCCCGGCACCAACGGGCAGCACGCCTACTACCAGCTCATCCACCAGGGCACCAAGCTCATCCCCGCCGACCTGATCGGCTTCGCCCGCCCGGTGACCGAGCTGAGCGGCCGCCTCGAGGCCCAGCACGACCTGCTGATGGCCAACCTCTTCGCACAGGGCCAGGCACTCGCCTTCGGCAAGACCGCGGAGGAGGTGCGCGCCGAGGGCGTGCCCGAGGAGCAGGTCCCGCACCGCACCTTCGGGGGCAACCACCCCACCACCACCGTCCTCGCCCGCGAGCTGACCCCGTCGGTGCTGGGTCAGCTGGTCGCCCTCTACGAGCACAAGGTGTTCGTGCAGGGCGCGATCTGGAACATCGACTCCTTCGACCAGTGGGGCGTGGAACTCGGCAAGGTCCTCGCCAAGCGGGTCGAGCCCGCCCTCACCGAAGGCGCCGACGTCCCCGGCCTCGACCCCTCCACCGCCGCCCTCGTCGCGGCCTACCGCGACCTCAAGGAAGTGAAGTAGCCATGCAGCTCGGTCTCATCGGTCTCGGCAGGATGGGCGGCAACATGCGCGAGCGGATCCGCCGCGCCGGCCACACCGTCATCGGCTACGACCGCGACCCCGGGGTCTCCGACGTCGGGAGCCTCGCCGAACTGGTCCAGCAGCTCCAGGCGCCGCGCGTGATCTGGGTGATGGTCCCGGCCGGCGCCGCCACGCAGTCCGTGATCGACGAGCTGAAGGAGCTGCTCTCCCCCGGCGACCTCGTGGTGGACGGCGGCAACTCCCGCTGGACGGACGACGAGAAGCACGCCGTGGAGCTCGGCATCAAGGGCATCGGCTTCGTCGACGCCGGTGTCTCCGGCGGCGTGTGGGGCCTGGAGAACGGCTACGCCCTGATGGTGGGCGGCGACCGGGAGAACGTGGAGAGGCTGCAGCCGGTCTTCCAGGCGCTCAAGCCGGAAGGCCCCTACGGCTACGTCCACGCCGGCAAGGTCGGTGCGGGCCACTTCTCCAAGATGGTCCACAACGGCATCGAGTACGCCATGATGCAGGCCTACGCCGAGGGCTGGGAACTGCTGGAGAAGGTCCCCTCCGTGGAGAACGTCCGCGAGGTGTTCCGCTCCTGGCAGGAGGGCACCGTGATCCGCTCCTGGCTGCTCGACCTCGCGGTCGGGGCCCTCGACGACGACGCGCACCTGGAGAAACTGCGCGGCTACGCGGAGGACTCCGGCGAGGGCCGCTGGACGGTCGAGGCGGCCATCCACAACGCCGTCCCGCTCCCGGCGATCACCGCCTCCCTCTTCGCCCGGTTCTCCTCCCGCCAGGACGACTCGCCGCAGATGAAGATGATCGCCGCTCTGCGCAACCAGTTCGGCGGTCACGCGGTCGAGTCCTCGAAGTAGGCCCGGACCCGTGGCGGGTCCCTTCGATCCGCCACCTCCGGATTCCCTTCAACATCCCTCCTTCGAAAGCCCGTTGACACCCACGGCCCGGCCGGGTCAGAGTCCCGACGATGGAGATCGGTGATCTGACCCCGGCCGAGCTGCGGGTGCGCGAGGCCTTCGCGGCAGGCGTCCACCTCGACTTCCGCCCGTCCCCCGACGACCGCCCCGCCGACGGAGCGACCTGGGGACCGGAGCGGACCGTGCGCGCCCACGTGCTGCGCGCGCTGCTGCTCGACGGCCCGCGGCAGGACGGCGAGATACCGGCACTGAACCTGGCGGGCGCCCGGATCACCGGGCAGCTCGACCTGCAGTACGCCACGGTCGGCCATCCGGTGCGGCTGCGCCACTGCCATTTCGCCGAGGCGCCGCGCTGCTACGCGGCCCGGATGCGGGAGCTGAACCTGAGCGAATCCGTCCTGCCGGGGCTCGTCGCGCACGCCGTGCACGTCGACGGAGTCCTGCGGCTGACCCGCACCCGGTGCACCGGAACGGTACGGCTCGGCGGGGCCCGGATCAGCGGCAGCCTGTACCTGGAGGGCGCCGAGATGTCCGCGCCCGAGGGGGACGATCCCGTACTCCAGCTCAACCAGGCCGCGATCGGCGCCGACCTCTGGGCGCCCGGGCTGCGAGTCCAGGGGCAGGCGCGACTCAACGGTGCGGGCATCGCCGGGACGGTCAACCTCAACGAGGCCCGGCTCCACCACCCCGGCCGTGCCGCGTTCGACGCCGAGACCCTCTCCACCGGCGGCCATGTGCTGCTGCGCCACGCCGAGGTGCTCGGCTGGGCGGGGCTGCGCGGCGCGCGCATCGCGGGGCGGCTCGACCTGTCGTACGCCCGCCTGTCGAACCCGGGCGGTCCCATGCTGCGGGCGAGCAGCTCGGTGATCGGTGAGCTGTGGCTGCGCAAGGGCCCGCCGATGGAGGGCAGCCTCAACCTGCGCCGCGCCCGGATCGAGCGGCTGATGATCGAGCCGGAGTCGGTGCCGGGCGAGGTGATGCTCGGCGACCTCACCTACACCTCCCTCGCCCCGCACGAGCCGGCCGAGCGGCGCCTGCCCATGCTGGAGCGGGACCGCAACGGCTACGTCCCGCACGCCTATCAGCAGCTGACGGCCGCCTACCGCCGCGTCGGCGACGACCACGCGGCGCGGCTGGTGCAGCTGGACAAGCAGCGCCGTCACCGCAGGACGCTGCCCTGGTACGGCCGGCTGTGGGGCCTCGTCCAGGACGTCACCGTCGGCTACGGATTCCGCCCGCTGCGCGCGGCCGGCTGGCTGCTGTCCCTGCTGGCGATCGGTTCCGTCACCTTCGCCCTGCACCATCCGCTGCCCCTGAAGGCGGACGAGGCGCCGCCCTTCGACCCGGTCTTCTACACCCTGGACCTGCTGCTGCCGGTGATCTCCTTCGGGCAGGAGGCGGCCTTCGCACCGGCCGGCTGGTACCAGACGCTGTCGTACGTGCTGGTCGTCACGGGATGGATCCTGGCCACGACGGTCCTCGCGGGGGTGACCCGCTCGGTCAGCCGACAGTGACCCCGGGCACCGGCGGGCGTGCCGCCGGTCCTCGCGGGCCTCTCCGCCGCGGGCGCGGTGGTGGCCGGCCGGCTGCCCGGCCGGGTGCCGGGCGGCGGTGCGGAATCCGGCCGGCGGAGGTTTCGGGCGGGTGTTCCTGCGCGACATCGAGATCGCGGGGCGGTCGGGCGGGGTGAGCCGGACCGCACCGGGAACGGCGCGACGAAGGAGAACGATGGCACTGCTGCGGCAAGAGGCGGATCCGGCCGAGGTCGGACTGGACGCGAAGGCGCTCGGCCGCCTCGACCGGTACTTCGCGCACCGCGTCGACGAGGGCCGGCTGCCGGGCTTCCTGGTGTCGGTGGCCCGCGGCGGACGCGTCGCCCACCTCACCGCGTACGGCCGCCGCGACGTCGCGGCCGGGCTTCCCGTCACGCCGGACACGCTGTGGCGGATCTACTCCATGACGAAGCCGGTCACCGCCGTCGCGGCACTGCTGCTGGTGGAGGAGGGCCGGCTGTCGCTGGACGACCCGGTCGAACGCCATCTGCCGGCCTTCGCTCAGCCGCGGGTGTACGTGAGCGGCCATGACGCCCCCGGGGCCGGGGAGGGGGACGGCGGGGGCGTCGTCACACGCCCGGCAGCCGGACCGATCCTGGTGCGGCATCTCATGACCCACACCGCGGGCCTGACGTTCGCCTTCTACCACACCCACCCGGTGGACGCCCTCTACCGCGCGGCGGGCCTCCAGTCCTCGGTGCCGCCCGGCGCGGACCTGGCGGAGACGATCGAGGTGTACGCGCGGCTCCCGCTCCAGTTCGACCCGGGTACGCAGTGGAACTACTCGGTCGCCTCCAACGTCCTGGGCCGGATCGTGGAGGTGGTGTCCGGGCAGCCCCTCGACGTGTTCTTCGCCGAGCGGATCCTCCGCCCGCTCGGCATGACGGACGCCGGCTTCCAGGTCGGCCCCGAGCAGGCCGGCCGACTCGCGGAGCTGTACGGCGACACCGACGACGGCTGCCTCACGCCGATCCCCGGGCTGCCGCTGCACGGCCGGCCCCGGTTCCTGTCGGGCAGCGGCGGCCTGGTGGCGAGCGCGCACGACGTGCACCGCTTCATGGAGCTGCTGCGCCGCCGCGGCGAACTCGACGGCACCCGGCTGCTGAAGCCGCGGACCGTCGACCTGATGGCCCGCAACCACCTGCCGGGCGGGGTCGACCTGCGCGCCTTCGGCAGCCGCCCCGCTCATGACGAACCCGGCAACGACGGCGTCGGCTTCGGCCTCGGTGTGTCGGTCGTGGTCGACCCGCGGCGCGCCCTCGCCCCGGCGGGGCTCGGCACCTACGGCTGGAGCGGTGTCGCCACCACCACGTTCTGGGTCGACCCGACCCGCGACCTGACCGTGCAGTTCATGACGCAGGTACAGCCCCGCCGTTCGCTTCGCCTCTTCCCCGAGCTGAAGCGGCTCGTGAACGAAGCGGTCACCGGCTGAGCTGGCCCACGGCGTCCAGGTGGGGCAGGTGGTGGTCGAGCCGCTCCCGCTTGGTCCGCAGGTAGGTGATGTTGCTCTCGCACGGCGGGATCAGCAGCGGCACCTGCTCGGTGACCCGGACGCCGTGCCGTATCAACGCCTCCCGCTTGCGGGGGTTGTTGGACATCAGCCGCACCGAACGCACACCCATGTCGCGCAGGATGCCCGCGGCGGCGCCGTAGTCGCGGGCGTCCACCGGCAGTCCCAGGGCGAGGTTGGCCTCGACGGTGTCCAGGCCGTCCGCCTGCAGGGCCATCGCGCGCAGCTTGGCGAGCAGGCCGATGCCCCGCCCCTCGTGCCCTCTGAGGTAGACGACGACACCGCTGCCCGCGGCGACCACGGCGCGCAGCGCGGCGGCCAGCTGGTCCCCGCACTCGCAGTGCTGGGAGCCGAAGGCGTCGCCGGTCAGGCACTCCGAGTGCAGCCGGGTCAGGACGTCCTCCGCACCCGGCTCGCCGTACACGAGGGCCACCTGCTCGTCGCCGGTGTCGTGGTCCAGGTAGCCGACCGCCCGGAACTCGCCGTACACCGTGGGCAGCGGGGCGGTCACGACGTGTTCCACTCCGGTGCGGGCCGGCGGCTTGGTACCGAGCAGGCCGAGGGGCGCGGGGCTGTTTTCTGTCATGATCTGGTTCCTAAGCATTCCCAGGCAGTCCGACCGGAAGGGCCGGGCTGAACGGACTGAGCCGACTGAGCGAGCCGAGCGAAGCGGGCAGAGACGAAAGGCCATGAAGCGATGGAAGGTTCGGGCAGGCACACGGCGGCGCACGGTCTGGTACCGGCGGACACCGCGGAGGACGTACGGGCACGGGCGGCGAGCGTCTCAGCACAGGTCGCCGTCCTTCCCGTCGGCAGCTACGAGCAGCACGGCCCGTACCTTCCGCTGGCGACCGACACGCTCGTCGCCTGCGCCGTCGCGCGGGAGATCGCGGCTGCGCACCCGGTGCACCTCCTTCCTCCGGTGACGGTCTCCTGCTCCCACGAGCACGCGGCCTGGCCGGGGACCGTCAGCATCTCCTCCGTCACGCTGCACGCCGTGGTCCGCGACATCGCGGACTCCCTGCGCCGCTCCGGCGTCCGTTCGCTGGTGCTGGTCAACGGGCACGGCGGCAACTACGTGCTGGGCCATGTCGTACAGGAGTCCGCCGCCCGTGGGGAGAGCCTGGCGCTGTTCCCGGCCGCCGAGGACTGGGAGACGGCGCGCGAGCGGGCCGGGGTGGCCACGTCGCTGCTCACCGACATGCACGCGGGGGAGATCGAGACGTCGATCCTGCTGCACGCTCATCCGGAATGGGTCCGTCCTGGGTACGAGTCCGCCGATCACACCGCGGACGACCGCCGTCATCTGCTCACCCTCGGCATGGCCGCCTACACCGACTCGGGGGTCATCGGCCGTCCCTCCCTGGGCTCCGCGGACAAGGGGAAGGCGCTGCTGGCGAGCCTCGCGGACTCCTTCGGCACGTACCTGTCCCTGCTCACCTCCGACGTCGCCCCCGGAGCACCGGACCACTCCTGACGGCCGCCGGGCGGGGCCGACCGCCGGCGGACGAGGAGGACGAACGCGCCCGGCAGCGCGGCCGCGAAACTGAGCGCCCCGTAGACGACCGCGGTCGCCAGTCCGGTGCCCGCGCCGAGCCCCGCCGCGCCGAACGCCCAGGCGGTGACGCCCTCGCGCGGCCCGAAGCCGCCGATGTTGAGCGGCAGGCCCATGGCCAGCAGGGCGAGGACCGCGAGCGGCAGCAGCGCCAGCAGCCCGGCCTCGGTCCCGGCGACCCGGGCCGCGACCAGGAACGTCGCCACGTGCCCGGCGAGGACGACGAGGGAGGACACGGCGACCCGGGGCCCGCTCGGCCGCGACAGCAGCCCCTGGCGTGCCTCGGCCAGCGCCGCCCGCAGGGTCCGGGCCCGCCGGGAGGCGGCGGACGCGCGGTGCGGGATGCGGCTCATCCGCACGGCGAGCACCACGGCCAGCGCGCCGACCGCCCCCAGGGCGGCGAGCGGGAGCACATGGCGCACCTCGGCGCGGACCGGGGAGTCGACGACGAGCAGGACGGCCGATCCGGCCGCGGCGAGGGCCACTTGGCCGGCCGTGCGCTCCAGCACCACCGCCCGGACGCCCCGGCCGAGGTCACCGGCGCTCTGTCCGTGCCGCACCGCCCGGTGCACGTCGCCGAGGACGCCGCCGGGCAGGGCCGCGTTCAGGAACAGGGCCCGGTAGTAGTCGGCGACGGCGATGCCCAGCGGCAGCCGGATGCGCAGCGCGCGGGCGACCACGGCCCAGCGCCAGGCGCTTCCCACGGTGGTGACCGCGCCGATGCCGAGCGCCGCGAGCAACGCGGGTGCGTCGATCCGCCGCAGCCCGTCCAGGAACGCGCCGGTGCCCAGCCGCCACAGCAGGATGCCGAGCAGCGCCGCGCCGGCGACGGTGCCGAGGTGCCGGCGCAGGGCGGGGCGTGCCGGGGTGGTGCCGGCCGCGCGGGGCGGCGTGCGGAACACGGTCTCCGTGGCGGGCAGCGCCGGTGCCGGCGCCTGTGCCGCACTCACGGGGCGACTCCGCCCGTGCGCGGCAGTGCGAGCAGGTCGCTGTGGTGGACGGTGACGTGCAACTCGCCTGCTTGCAGCTGTTCCAGACGGTTCACCAGGTAGGTCCCGGCGCGCTCGCGCAGCTGCGGGCGCTGCTCGACCGCGGCGCCGACCCAGCCGCGCAGCCACTGCGCGGTCAGTGCGGCGTCGCCGGGGCCGAGCCGCCAGGCGCTGGGGCGGACGTGGACGGGCGCGCCGTGCTCGGCGAAGGCCTCGCAGGCGGCGGTGACGGCGTCGGGGCCGAGCAGACCGCTTCGGCGCTGGTGGTCGTTGAAGGCGGCGGTGATCTCCGCGTCCAGCGGATCGGCCGGGGCGAGGCCGACCCGCCCTGCCACCGACAGCGTGAGCAGCGCGGGGCAGCCGGCACCGGCGCAGGCCGCGGCGAGCGTCTCGACCTCCTCGCGGGTGAGGACGTCCAGCAGGGCGGAGGCGGTCACGAGACCGGCGCCGTCCAGGGCGTCCTGGGTGAGCCGGGCGACGTCGCCGCGGCGGGTCTCGACGGTGACGCGGCTGCCGTCCGCGGCGGCCTGCGGGGAGGCCACGGCGGCGAAGTGCAGCAGGTAGGGGTCGCGGTCGTGGAGGACCCAGTGCTGGGCGCCGTCCAGGCGCGGGGCGAGCCAGCGGCCCATGGAGCCGGTGCCGCAGCCCAGGTCGTGCACGACCAGCCCGCCGCTCCCGTCCGGCGCGCCGGCGGGCCGGTTCCGCAGCGGATCGAGCAGCTCGACCGCGCGCGCGGCGGCGTCGGCGCTCTCCCTCAACTCCAGCCACTCGGGCGCGTACCGGGGTGCTTCCTCGGCGGTCGTGCTCCCGCCCTCGCGCAGCCGCACGGTGGGCCGCTCCCCGGGGCGGACCATGGGCCCGGCCCCGGCGATGACGTCGTCGTGGCCGCGCGGCTGCGGGTCCGCCTGCGCGGGCCCGGGCTGGACGGGAAGCGCGCCGCCCGGCACGGTCGTCGGCCTGCTCATGCCGCCCTCCTCGGTTCCTCCGGGAGCCGGCCGAGAACGCCGGCCAGGCTCTGTGCGGTCGCGGCCCAGCCGCCGAGCGCGGCGCGCCGGGCACGGGCGGCGGACTTCAGGCGACGGCGTACGTCCGCCTCGCCGAACCAGCCGCGCAGTTCGGCGGCGAGGGCGGCGGGGTCCTCCGGTGGGACGAGGATGCCGGGCACGCCGCCGTCGGGCGCGCGGCCGACCGCCTCCGGTACCCCGCCGACGTCGGTGGCCAGCACCGGGATGCCGCGGGCGAGGGCCTCGGTGACCGCCATGCCGTAGGTCTCGGCGTAGGAGGCGAGGACCATCAGGTCGGCGGTGGCGTAGTTGGCGTCGAGGGCGGCACCGGTCTGCGGGCCCGCGAGATGGACGCGGTGCTCCAGCCCGTGCGACGCGATGAGACCGCGCACCTCGGCGACGTACTCCGGGTCGTGGTCGAGGCCGCCGACGCACACGCAGCTCCACGGCAGGTCGGTCACCGCCGCCAGGGCGTTCACCAGGCGGTGCTGGCCCTTGCGCGGTGTGACCGCGGCGACGCACAGCAGGCGGGAGACGCCGTCGGTACCGGCGGCCAGGGGGGCGATGTCGGCGCCGGGGGCGGCGACGTGCACCCGCTCGGGAGCCAGGCCGTGGTGGGAGACGAGGCGGCGGACGGCCCAGTCGCTGGTGGCGACCACCGCGGGCACCGCCCGCAGCACCTCGCGCTCCCGCGCGTCCAGTGCGGCCGCGGTCTGCGGGGCGAGGCCGGTCTCGTCGCCGAGCGGGAGGTGCACGAGGACGGCGATCCGCAGCCGCTCCGCCTCGGGCACGACGACCTCGGGCACCCCGCAGGCGACCAGTCCGTCCAGCAGGACGACCGCGCCGTCCGGCAATGCGCCGAGGACCCGGCCGAGTTCGGCACGGGCGGCCGGGCCGGGGTCCGGCCAGTCGCCGTGCACCAGGTGCTGCGCGACCCGCCAGCCGAAGCCGGGCAGGTCGAGGCAGATCCGGCGGTCGTAGGCGTTGCCGCCGCTCGGCGCGGCCGGGTCGGCTACGCCGCCCGGCATCACGAAGTGCACCAGGCGCAGGGACATGGGAACGATGTCGGTCTGGGCGAGCGCCGGATGCTGGGCGGGGATGTGGCCGAGCCGGGTCCGGACCCGCTGGTCCCCGGCCGCGTCGGTCACGGTGGCGTGGGTCGTGGGCGTGACGGTCGTGTGGGTCACAGGGCACGCTCGTAACTCGCCCACGCGATGTGCGATTCGTGGAGCGTGACGGCGATCCCGGCGATGCCCCGGGCGCCCTCGCCCAGCGCCCCCTTGTGGATGCGTTCGGCGAGCCGGTCCGCGATGACGCGGGCCAGGAACTCGGTGGAGGTGTTGACCCCGGCGAAGTCGGGCTCGTTGTCGAGGTTCCGGTAGTTCAACTCGCTGACGACAGCTCCGAGTTCACGGGTGGCCAGTCCGATGTCGACGACGATGTTGTCGTCGTCCAGCTGCTCGCGCCGGAAGGTGGCGTCCACCAGGAACGTCGCTCCGTGCAGTCGCTGCGCGGGGCCGAAGACCTCGCCGCGGAAGCTGTGGGCGACCATGATGTGATCGCGGACGGTGACACTGAACAACGGACGACCCTCCAGGTGCGGTGCGTCGGGCCCCGGCCGGCGGTGGCCGGGGACGTCGTGTAGTACGGCTCCTGCCTTCCCCGCGTTCAGCGCCGTCCCACTCTTTTCTCAGGTCAGGCGCTTCGGCCTGCCTCTTCGTAGCGGATGCGGTGGCACAGTGCCGGGATCGCACCCGAGGCCAGTTTCGGCAGGACGGCGGGCAGTTCCCCGAACCCGGACTCCCCGGTGACGAGGGCGTCGAAGACAGGGTCGGCGAGCAGACCGAGGGCGAGGGCGAGCCGGTCGGCATAGGTGCGGGTGCCGGCGCGGGCCGGGGAGACGGTGCCGACCTGGCTGCTGCGGAGGGTCAGCCGCCGGGAGTGGAAGGCCTCGCCGAGCGGCAGGCTCACCCGCCGGTCGCCGTACCAGCTCAGTTCCAGGACGGTGCCCTCGGCGCGAAGCAGCTCCAAGGAGCGGGCGAGACCGGCCTCGGTGGCGCTGGCGTGCACGACGAGGTCGCAGTCGCCGCGCGCCTCCTCGGGTGCGGCGAAGCCGACACCGAGGGCGTCGGCGGTCGCGGCACGGGCGGGGTCGGCGTCCACGAGCTGGACGTCGACGCCCGGGAAGCGGGCGGCGAGCGCGGCGACGGAGCAGCCGATCATGCCGCCGCCGACGACCGCGATCCGGTCCCCCACCAGCGGCGGGGCGTCCCACAGCGCGTTCACTGCGGTCTCCACGGTCCCCGCGAGGACCGCCCGCTCGGCGGGCACCGCCTCCGGCACGACGGTCAGGGCGCTCACGGGCACCACGTACCGCGTCTGGTGCGGGTACAGGCAGAAGACGGTGCGCCCGGCCAGGTCGTCGGGGCCCTCCTCCACCACACCGACGTTGAGGTAGCCGTACTTCACCGGTGCGGGGAAGTCGCCCTCCTGGAAGGGTGCCCGCATCACCGCGTGCTGGCTCGCCGGGACGCCACCGCGGAAGACCAGCGTCTCCGTGCCGCGGCTCACCCCGGACCACAGGGATCGGACCACCGCCTCCCCCTCGGCCGGCTCCGCAAGCACGACGTCGCGGATCTCGCCGTGCCCCGGTGAACGGAGCCAGAAGGCGCGGGCGGACCGGTTCATCGGATTCCTCCTGAACGATCGGGAATCAGTTCGCGTAAGCAGAAGTACCAGGCCGCGCACAGTACGCGGCGTTGATCGACTCTGTCACTCGGCCGGAGGGTGTGCGGTGGCCCTGAACAACCTTTACGACGCGAGGCCGGTCCAGCAGGAGACCGCCGTGGGAGCGGGGGTGCAGCTCCTGCTCCTGGCCCTGCTCGGCACGGCGATCGGCATGGGCCCGGCGGGCTGGCTGGCCGGCCTGGCCTTCGCCCTCGCCAGCTGGGCGGTCCTCTCCCGCGCCCTGCACCGCTCCGGCCTGGCCTCCTTCGGCCCCGCCAACCGTGTCACCCTGGGCCGCGCCACGCTGGTCGGCGGGGTGACGGCACTGGTGGCCGACTCCTTCGAGAGCACCCCGCCGGTGGCGCTGCTGGTCGCCCTGACGGCGGTGGCGCTGCTGCTGGACGGCGTCGACGGCAAGGTGGCCCGCCGCACCGGCACCTCCAGCGCGCTGGGTGCCCGCTTCGACATGGAGGTCGACGCGTTCCTGATCCTGGTGCTCAGCGTGTACCTCGCCATGCAACTGGGCCCCTGGGTCCTGCTGATCGGCGCGATGCGCTACGTCTTCGTCGCCGCGGCCCGGGTGTGGCCGTGGCTCAACGCCCCGCTCCCGCCCAGCACGGCCCGCAAGACCGTCGCCGCGCTGCAGGGCATCTGCCTGCTGGTCGCGGGGTCGGAACTGCTGCCGGCGGCGGTCAACAGCGGCGTGGTCCTGCTGGCGCTGGGCTCGCTGGTGTGGTCCTTCGGCCGGGACGTGCTGTGGCTGTGGGACCGCCAGCGGGGACTCCCGACCGCCGACGCGGAGGAGACACCGCTGCGGGCCGAGGACGCGCGGGAGCTGGTGGCGCGGTGACGAGATGACGGACCGCAGCCATCGCACCACCTGCGGGGAGTCCTCCAGGGACGCCCACGGCAAGAGGTCCAACGCGTACGTGGTGGACCACGTGCCCCTTCAGCGCCCGGCGACCATCCGGACGAACCCGGCCCATGCCGAGACCCCGAGGACCAGCCGGTCGCCTGCCCCCCACTTCGAGTCCCGGACCAGGACCGTCTCGTGAGCCGCGGCCACCTCGACACACTCGCCGCCCTCGCCACTGCTGTAGCTGCTCTTGCACCAGACCGGCTCAGGCACCGTCGGCTCATCCGGCTGGTGAGTCATCTCTCTCCATCAGGAGATCCTCGACGAAGGCCAGCGACTTCAGGGGGGTCAAGGCTTGCGCCCTGAGAATGCCGTACTGCTCCTCGGCGTCCCGCACCTCGGCACGGTCGGTGCAGAGGCGACTGCTCTGCTGGACTTCAACGTAGGCCGTCCTGCGCCCTTCACGGTTTCGATCAAGGTGAACGGGCCACCGAGGCCGCAGTGTTCGGTTCCCTCCGTCGGCAACACCTGAAACGCCACGTTCCTCCGCTGTCCGAGCAGCAGGATCTGCTCCAACTGTCCCTGAAGCACGTGCCCGTCTCCGACGGGCCGCCGCAGGACGGACTCCTCGCTCACGAGGCTGAGCGTCGGCAGGGGTCTGCGCGCGAAGATCTCCTGGCGGGCCAAGCGCGCACCGGGCTTGTAGACGCCGCACGGCCCGCGCGGGGCCCGCCGGGCCGACGCGCCGCCCGGAGCCCCGACCGGAGCAGTCGTTCCAGGGACTTGAGTACCGCTGCGTCGCGGCCGTCGGCGCCCGGGAGGGCGCCTGCCGTTCGCGACAGCCGTCAGGGGGCGGCCGCCTGCGTGCGGCCGGGGATGTCACCAGCCCGGATAGCGGTCCCACCAGTGCGGATCCCATGCACGGACGTACTCGCTCCCGCTGGGTGAGTCGTCGAGTTCCAGGACCAGGTCGCGGGCCAAGGTGTCCACGACCCAGGCGAGTTCGTGTCGGCCGGCGAGGTCGACGGGCAGGGCCTCGACGCCGTGGACGGCGCCGAGCAGGGCACCGGCGACGCAGGCGACGGAGGCGCCGTCGGGGGCCTGGGCCGCGAACTCCAGCGCGGCACGGATGCCGGCGCGGTCCGGGCACGAGGCCGCTGCGTAGACGCCACCGAGCAGTGCCGCGGGTGCGGTGGCGTCGGGGGCGAGCCGTGCCAGCCGCCGCACGTCGGCGGGGTCGTCGAGAGCGTTCCGGAGCGCCGCCGCGATACGACCGTGCTCGTCGCCGGTCAGGGGCAGGCCCGCGGAGGGCAGGGCGGTGACACCGGCGTGGAGTGCCTCCCGGACGGAGGTGCCGGAGTGTAGGGACGGGCCCGGCGGCCCCGCGTCCCCGGTCGCCGTCAGGCAGTGGTGTGCCAGGAGGGCCGCGTGGGCGGCGGCGGACTGCGCGGCACCGTCCCCGTGGGTGAGGGCGGCGACGGCGCCCGACAGGGCGATGCCCTGCGGCCCGGTGACCGCGATCGGAAGACCGCGGGTCAGGGCGTGGCAGCCGCGGCTCGCACCTGCCATCCGCTCCTCGCCCTCCTCGACCCGGGACAGGGCCGTCACGGTCGCCGGTGCACTGCCGCGCCGCTCGGCCAGCGCGGGCACGCGGGCGAGCCAGCCGTCCGGCCACGACGGGGCGCCACCCTTGTTCCAGCGGCGGCGCATCCTGTCCGTCTCGATGCCCTGGAGGTACGCCCACCGGCAGTAGGCGTGCAGGACCACGCCGGGTGCGTAGCAGATCCCCTTGTGGTTGCCACGCACCTGCGCGCGGATGACGCCTTCCGCGGTGAAGCAGGCCAGCTGGGTGCTGACGCCGGCCCGCAGCGGGCCGGCGTCGGGCAGCCTGCCGCGGGCTCCGCCCAGGGTGTCGCCGAGCGCCAGCCCGAGCATCATCCCGCGGACCCGGGACTGCCTGCGCAGGAGCCGCCTGTGGTGGTCCTTCCCGTGCGACGGGGAGGCGAGCCCCTGTTCGTGCGCCGGACTCACAGGCCTGCGCGCGCCAGCAGCACGGGCAGGGCCTCCGGCTTCACCTTCTGCACCGAACGCACTTGACCCAGCATCAGTTCCTCCCGGCCCACGGGCGTGCGGTACAGCCTCTTCGTGGCCTCGGTCAGCAGGGTCGCGGCGACGACGTGCGAGACGTCGGGGTCCTCGGTCTCCTCCCAGGGCTCCTCGTCGATCCGGGCCACCGCGGCGACCGCCGCCTCCGGGTGGCTGAAGAAGAACCACAGGCGGTCGCCCGGGCTCATGCGGTAGCGGCGGCTGAGCCAGAACTCGAGCTCCGGTTCCTCCTCGGCCAGCCGGCGTATCGTCTCCTTGCCGGACGGTTCCCCGTCCAGGGTGTCCTTGTTCGGGTTGAGGATGTAGATCCAGTCCGCCACTGCGTTTTCGCCCCTCGGTCACAGCACTCGGCCCACGAGTGAGCCGGACACGCACGGCACGGGCGGCAGTCTCCTGCCCTGGGGAGCTCGGTCCCCCGGCGCCCCGTCGCCGGCCGTTCACGTCGCCACGCGCGTCCGCCTCCTGCACGATGATCGCATGCACGGAGGGGTGGGTGTGAGGCCGGAGACGGCTCCGGACGCTCACCGTCTCTCCCCGACCGGCACTCGTTCCTCTCCGTCTGCGGCCGCCCGGCGGCGATCAGGTCCACGTTCGGCTGCGGCAGGCCGCGGGAACATGTCCCGTCACCCCCGAGACGGTTGGGTGGTGGTCGGCCCGGCCTCACCTCGCGCGTCTACCGGTTGAAAATCTGCGAGTTGGGTTCGAAGCGATTCCTGTCCTCAGGGTCCACGACGTCGTCGAGGTCGGTGAAGTAGAACGATGACGTCGTACCGGCCACCACTTCGAGCAGGAACTGGCTGCACGACATCGGATGGGCCTCCCAGAGCGGACCGCGCCCCTCGTTGAGCACGACGGTCCACTCCTCCGGTTCCGCTTCGGGCCGGACCAGCCAGTACAGGAAGAGTCCCGTGCCTTCGTCATAGCCCCAGGGCACCAGCCTGGCTCTGCCGTCCTGGAGTTCCGACGGCTTGTCCTCGCCCGCTTCCCAAAGTTCTGCGAGGATCTCCTCGCGTTCGGCGGTCTGGGCGACCAGGTCGTACATCGCATCCGGGCAATCCGGTTCCAGGAGCCGGAGAATTCCCGCGAAGACCCCACCGCCGTAGACCTCTACGAGTCGCTTGTAGTCGGCGGGAAGGACGATGCCCAAGGTGCCTTCCACAGCGGACCAGTTCACGACTCGCCCGCCGCCGGGCGGCGGGCAGAGGCGCACGAGCGGTTCGGTGTGCCGAAGACTCCGGGCGATCCGTATGTCACAGGGCAGGGCGCTGAACCGTGGCGGGGTCCTGGCCGCGTCGACCACGACCGCACGCAGCCGGTCGCCGACCTCGGCGCGGGGGGTGTCCGACCACCACGAGGGGTGCTTGAGCCGGTCGATGAATCCGCCATGCCCGTCCGCGCGGACGGTGACTCCTACCGAAGCCACGGCTGTGACGACTACATCGAACTCTTGGTGATCGGCAGGCATGACGCCCACCCTGCACCATCTCGGCAGGCAGGAACGCAGCAGGGTGCGACCTGGGCCGTGCGGAGTGACCGTGTCGGGATCAGTGGCTGCGGGGTGGGGCCGAGGTGTCGGTTCTCCCGGTGTCCGCTCAGAACAGTGCCAGGTCCTCGCCGCTGGTGTCCGCGATGACTGGCCGGGGCTGGGCGGGGAGGCCGTCCAGGCGGTCAGGACCCGCCGCGGCGGCCACGGCAGGGGCCGTCTCGGCCAGCCAGATGCGAAACCGCTCGGTGGCTTCGCGATAGGCGACCTGCGCCAGGACTCGGTGCTCGCCGGAGGGGCAGAAGTCGACAGCGACGGTGAGCAGGCAGGAACGGGGCGCGTTCTGACTGCCCGTCCAGGACACGCGCAGGACACCGCAGGGCTTGCGCCCGCGGGGGGCGCGGTGGGTCGGGCGCAACGATCGGCAGGCCGTGTGGGCGGTCCATGCGGCGAGGTGTGGTAGGGGCAGGGTGGTGCGTGCGCGGCAGCCGGGGCAGCGGTGCCAGTGGCGGAGCCAGTCGCCGGCGTCGGTGTCGAAGAGGTGCGTGTAGCGGTTCGCCACGCGGATGTCGTTGCCGTACAGGTGGTCGGGGCGTTCCTGTGTGTTGCAGGACTGGCAGAGTGGGGCGCGGACGTAGCCGTGTTCGTGGCAGTGGTCGAGGACGGTGGCGGGCGCGGTGCGGCAGACGGCGCACGCCCAGCCGGCAACTCTGCGGGAGGTGCCGGGCTTCCGGCTGAGCACCGAGTACAACTGGCCTTCCAGCTCTCTGCCGTACGGGCGCAGTGAGGCGGTGGGGTCCTCGCGGCTCGTCGGCTGTCGAGGGTCGGCTTCTCGAACCTGCCGGGCGTGGGAGGGCGGCTCGGTGACGGCTGCGCCTGCCCGGCGGGTCCGCGCGGCGTGCACCCACTGCTTCTCGGCGTGCTCGGCCGCGTCGAGCATCCTGACCACGGCGCGCGGCAGCCACCATGTCCGCTGCGCCCCGTCGCGGGTCTGCTCCACGAGTATCCGTCGCCAGTCGATCCCCGCCAGGTGGTACGGCCGGCCGTCCTCACGTCGTGCTGCCGACTCGGGACCGGCCGGCTCGTGCAGTGCCCGGGTGATGCGCCGGCGCCAACGCAGTGGCGTTTCCTTGGTGCACTCCTGCCTCGGCACCCCTCGAAACGGACCGATGCGGACCAGGTCCTGCCGATCCGTTCCCACCGCGTTCAGTTGCGTGGCCGCCCGGCGCACCTCAGCCTCAGCAACAGTCCACTGACCGCCGCTCGCCCTCACCGTCGCCACCACATGGCTTCCGAGCAGGACGTACCCCGCCTGGGCATGGGCCGGAAAGCGGGTAACTGCTCCAGGCGCCGTCGGCACAGCACTGTCGGCCGTCAGATCGACCCACAGAGCGTCTGCGGCATCCAGGGTGATCAGGCCGTCCGTGCGACCGGGCATGACACGCTCCGACATACCGACAGGTTATCGGCCTCCGACGCGGCACCGGCGTCCCAGCGCTGACCTGCCGTCCATCTACGCGTCAGGGGCGGCTTCTGCACGCCCCCGCGGCCCGGGCGGGTCAGTCAGCTCTGTCGTTGAGGCCTTCGCGTACCCCCCGACGCGGGTAGCCGAACCGTTCGCCGAGCGCGACAAGCGTTCCGTACGTCTCTCTGTCAGCCGGCACCGGCACCAGGTACGTCTTGAGGGCGCGCAAGAAGAACCGGAAGCCGAGATCCGCACAGCATTCGGTCACCACCCGCTCCAGGGCAGGAACGAGTCCGGTCACCGGAGGCCCGGAATGGAGAGTCTCGGCGGCTCGGCTCAAAGTCTCGGTGACCGAGCCGATCACCTGGACGACGTCCCGGCGCGGCTCCGCGTCCAGCACTGGCCGTGGCGGCGGGACAAACGCCGGATCGCTCCGGTCTTCCTCTTTGGCGGCGGTCTTCTCCAGGGCGGTGAGTGTCGGCGGCGGCTGAAATCTGGTTCTGGATCACTTTCCGTGCAGCGTTGACGGACGGTCACGGGCCCGCCCCCGCCGCACGGTCACCCGGCCAGCAGGACGCGCTTGCGGAGCAGGGCCAAGCCC
>NZ_JAFFZS010000043.1 GCF_016921115.1 Streptomyces actuosus | reverse complement strand
TCTTGATGTTGCCCGGGTTGACGCGGACGGCGGCACAGCCGGCCTCGATCGCCGCGAAGACGTACTTGGGCTGGAAGTGGATGTCGGCGATCACCGGGATCTGCGACTTCCGGGCGATCGTGGCCAGCGCGTCGGCGTCGTCCTGCGTCGGGCAGGCCACCCGCACGATCTGGCAGCCCGACGCCGTCAGCTCCGCGATCTGCTGCAGCGTGGCACCGACGTCCGACGTCCGCGTGGTCGTCATCGACTGCACGGACACCGGCGCGTCGCCGCCCACCGCCACCGACCCGACCTGGATCTGCCGGCTCCTGCGGCGCTCGGCGACCGGCCGGGCCGGGACGGCGGGGACGCCCAGGGAAACGGCGGTCATGACGTCACTCCCCCCTCACTCCCCGTTTCCCGAGACCGTCTCGCGCATCGCCCGCAGGGACTCCTTCAGGGACCCCATCGTGGCGAGCACGGCGGTGGGCTCGTAGCCGCAGTGCGCCATGCAGTTGGCGCAGCGCGGGTCCTTGCCACGGCCGTACTTGTCCCAGTCGGTCTCCTCGATGAGTTCGCGGTACGTGGGAACGTACCCGTCGCTCATCAGGTAGCAGGGCCGCTGCCAGCCGAAGAGCGAGTAGTTGGGGATCGCCCACGCGGTGCACGGGAAGTCCACCTTGCCCTCGAGGAAGTCGAGGAAGAGCGGCGAGTGGTTGAGCCGCCAACGGCGCCGGTTGCCACCCGCGAACGACTTCTTGAACAGCTCGCGGGTCTGCTCGACGCCGAGGAAGTGCTCCTGGTCGGGTGCCTTCTCGTAGGCGTAGGCGGGCGAGATCATCATCTCGTCCACCTTGAGGTCGTCGTTGAGGAAGTTGAGCACCTCGATGACGGTCTGCGGGGTGTCGGTGTTGAAGAACGTGGAGTTGGTGGTCACCCGGAAGCCGCGGCGCTTGGCCTCCTTGATGGCCGCCACGGCCTCGTCGAACACGCCCTCCTTCGCCACGGACTCGTCGTGGCGTTCGCGCAACCCGTCGATGTGCACGGCGAACGCGAAATAGGGAGAGGGCGTGAACTTGTCCATCTTCTTGCGCAGGAGCATGGCGTTGGTGCACAGGAAGACGTACTTCCGCTTGGCTACCAGCTGGCGCACGATCTCGTCGATCTGAGGGTGCATCAGGGGCTCTCCCCCGGCGATGGACACCATCGGCGCCCCGGACTCCAGCACCGCGCCCACGGCCTGCGCGACGGGCATGCGCTGCTTGAGGACGCCGGCCGGATGCTGGATCTTGCCGCAGCCCTCGCACTTGAGATTGCAGGCGAACAGCGGCTCCAGCTCCACGATCAGCGGGAACTTGTCACGCTTGCGGAGCTTCTGTTCGGCCAAGTATGTAGCGACTTTGATGGACTGACGCAGCGGCATGGCCATCAGGCTCACCTCCTGGGGAGCAGCACATTGCGGTGCCATTCGAAGAAAGCAGGCAGTACGGAACGAAGAACGCGGAAAGCCGATATTCCACCGCGCAGCGTGCCGATCCGGACGAGTTCATGTTCCGGAGCGTCCACGACCACCCGGACGGCCGCAACGGGGCGCTCACCCGCACGCACGGCGCGCAGAAGCGTGGACGCGGACTCCATGTCGACCGCGAGGGCACCGGTCGCGCACAGTTCGGCCCGCTCCGGTCCGCGGACGACATGGTCGGAGCCGATGAGCGGGCCGGTGTGGACGGTCCGCCCGGGCAGGGTGCGGGCGAGTTCCTTGACGAGCAGTTCGGTACCGACACAGGGAACGGCACCGCGCGGGTCTCGGGTCTCCTCGGCGACGACCAGGTCGCCGGGGTGCATGCCGGGCGCGAGTCCCGCGCAGAAGCCGGTGGCCAGTACGGCGGCGGCGGCGAACGCCGGGTCGGCCAGCACCCGGCCCACCGCCTTCTCGGCGGCCTTGGGCCCCATGCCGGTGCGCAGCACGGTCACCGGCCCGTCCGCGCCGCCGTGGCCGCGCCGGCGCAGGGCGAGGTGCTCGATGCCGAGCGCGCAGGCGATCAGCAGCGGGGCCGGGGCGGGCTGGGCGGCCATCAGGCCCCCTCGGCCTCGTCGCGGGCGGGGAAGGGGTCGCCGTTGAGATACCGGCCGAGGGCCGTGAGCGGGAACACCTGCCGGTAGAGGTGGTAGTTGATGGAGAAGTCCCAGGGGAAGCCGGTGCCGGTGAAGTAGGGCTCGTCCCAGGAACCGTCCCGCCGCTGGGTGGCGGCCAGCCATTCGACGCCCCGCCGCACGGCCTTGGACTCCCGCTCCCCCGCCGCGAGCAGCGCCATCAGCGCCCACGCCGTCTGCGAGGGGGTGGAGGCACCGCGCCCGCTCCACCGTCCGGAGTTGCGGTAGGAGCGCAGGTCCTCGCCCCATCCGCCGTCGTCGTTCTGCACGGTCTCCAGCCAGGCGACAGCACGGCGGATCGCCGGGTGCGAGGCGGGGATCCCCGCGGTCACGAGGGCGGGGACGACGGAGCCGGTGCCATAGATGTAGTTGACGCCCCAGCGCCCGAACCACGCTCCCTCCGGCTCCTGTTCGGCGAGCAGCCACGCGATGCCGCGCCGGGTGCGCGGATCGTGCGCGAGGCCCTCCACGGCGAGCATCTCCACCACGTGCGCGGTGACGTCCGCGGACGGCGGGTCGATGACCTCACCGAAGTCGCAGAAGGGCAGCAGGTTGGGCAGCGTGCTGGTGTTGTCGACGTCGAAGGCGCCCCAGCCGCCGTTCTTCGACTGCATGCCGAGGTTCCAGCGCACGCCCCGCGCGATGGCCTTCTCCACCCGTTCCGGGTCGTGGTGCCTGACCCGCCGCAGGGCGAGGATCACCTCGGCGGTGTCGTCGATGTCGGGGTAGTTGTCGTTGTGGAACTCGAACGCCCAGCCGCCCGGGGGCAGACCAGGCCGCCGCACCGCCCAGTCGCCGGGGCGGACGATCTCCTCGCCCAGCATCCAGTCCGCGGCCTTCACCAGTTGCGGATGGTCGGCCGGGAGCCCGCCGTCCACGAGGGCGATGATCGCCAGGCAGGTGTCCCACACCGGCGACTGGCACGCCTCGATCATGCGGGCGCCGTCCTCGCGCCAGACGGCGAAGCGGTCCAGCGAGGCCAGGCCCTCGCGCATCACCGGGTGCTGCAGGTCGTAGCCGAGCAGGTACAGAGCGATCACCGAGTACACGGCCGGCGGCTGGATGCCGCCCCAGCAGCCGTCGTTCTCCTGCCGCTCGATGATCCAGCGCGCGGCGGTGTTCATCGCCGCCTGGCGCAGCCGCTTCGGCGCGACCTTGCGGAAGGCGTGCAGGGCCTTGTCCATCCGCTGGAACGCGCCCTCCCAACTGGTGGCCGGGGCAAGGGGTCTGGGCGGATTGGGCACGGCGGGGTCGGTGTGCAGCTCGTCCAGGGCGAAGGGGGCCGGACGCACCGGGCGCTTGGCGGACACGACGGTCAGCGGCACGATGGTCTGCCGGGCCCAGCAGCCGAAGTCGTAGATGTTGAGGGGGAACCACGAGGGGAAGTAGATGAGCTCCGGCGGGAGTTCGGGCAGGTCGTCCCACTTCCACCAGCCGAACAGGGCCAGCCAGATCCGGGTGAAGACGCGGGCGGCGGCGATGCCGCCCTGGTCGCGGATCCAGGCCGAGGCCTTCGCCATGTGCGGTGCCTCGGGCGCGTCGCCGGCCAGGCGCAGGGCGACGTAGGCCTCGACGGTGGCCGACAGGTCGCCGGGACCGCCGTAGAAGGTGGCCCAGGTGCCGTCCTCGCGCTGCTCGCCCCGGATGAACAGCGCGGAGGCGCGCGTGGTGGCCTCGTCGCGGACTCCCAGGAACTGGCGGAGCAGCAGGTCCTCGGCGTCCATCGTCACGTTCGTCTCGAGGTCGCCCTTCCACCAGCCCTGGGCGTCCTGCTGCGCGAGCAGGAACTCGGTGGCGTGCGTCACCGCGCGTCGGGCGGCCTCGGTCGCCCCGGCCGCTTCTTCGGTGTCGGTGTCGCTGGCCGCGGCAGCGCGGGACGGCAGTGCCCCGGTGCTTCCGTCGGTCGTCGCTGTCATGGCTTCCCCTTCATGCAGTCGTGCGAGTCGTGCTGCTACGGGTCCGCCGTCGGCCGGTACCTGTCCGCCGTGGCACCGGCCGGCGACTAAGCGTGGGCTGTTCGACCGATAGTGATCATCTCTTCCGGACGACGACGAAGTCGGCGAGCGCCGTGAACCGTTCCCGCACCTGCTCGGGCATGTCGACCGCGTCCAGGGCCTCGAGGGCGACGGTGTACTGGCGGCGGGCCTCCTCGGCCGTCCACTCGCGGCCGCCGGCCTCCTCGATGAGACGGGCGCGGGTCGCGAACTCCTCCTCGGAGAAGTTCTCGACGTCGCTGCTCCTGACGTCGGCGGCGAGCAGCTCGCCGAGCCGTGCGGCGGCGGGCCCGTCCGCGGCGAGCGCGGCCACCACCGGCAGGGACTTCTTGCGCTGTCGCAGGTCGCTCCAGGTCTGCTTGCCGGTGGACTCCGGGTCCCCCCAGATGCCCAGGAGGTCGTCGACGGCCTGGAAGGCGAGGCCGAGGTGGTAGCCGTACCGTTCCAGCGCGTCGGCGGTGGCGGTGTCGGTGCCGCCGAGCACCGCGCCGATGGAGCTGGCGCAGGCCAGCAGCGCGCCGGTCTTGTTGCCCTCCATCTCCAGGCACTCCTCGACGCTGACGCGGTCGCGGTGCTCGTAGGAGATGTCCTGGGCCTGGCCGTCGATCAGCGCGCGGGTGGCGGATGTCAGACGGCGGGCCGCACGCCCGGCCTCGACGGTGCCGAGCTCCAGCAGCACCTCGTTGGCCAGGGCGAACAGGGCGTCGCCGACCAGGATGGCCTGGGCGGGGCCGTGCACCTTCCACACGGTGT
Source organism: Streptomyces actuosus (assembly GCF_016921115.1). Classification (GTDB taxonomy): domain Bacteria; phylum Actinomycetota; class Actinomycetes; order Streptomycetales; family Streptomycetaceae; genus Streptomyces; species Streptomyces actuosus_A. The sequence continues at coordinate 55,933 of NZ_JAFFZS010000043.1, read as the reverse complement.
CGCGGTGGCGGCGCTGCTCGTCGCCGTCCATCAGGTCGTCGTGCAGCAGCGAGAAGTTGTGGACGAGCTCGACGGCGACCGCGCCGGGGACACCGGTCTCGGGCCGGGCACCGGTGACCTCGGCGGAGAGCACTGCCAGTGCCGGGCGCACGGCCTTGCCGCCGTCGCCGGAGGTGGGGTTGCCCTGTGCGTCGATCCATCCGAAGTGGTAGGCGGCAACGGTGTCCATGGGAGGCGCCAGGCGGCCGACCGCCGCCCGCAGCACCGGCGTGGCAAGTGTCCGGCCGCGCTCCAGAAGCGCGGTCACGTCCACCGCGGTCCGAGCGGCCGTCGAGGCCGGGGGCACAGTGGGCACAGTCTCTCCTCTTGTTGCGGTACCGGGGGTGCGGAAGCCTGCCGCGCGCGGCTCGTCGAGCATCACGCCGCCTCCTCGAGCGCGAAGAGGTGCCGGGGGCGGGGCCGGCCCAGGGCGCCGAGGGCGGCCTCCGCCGCGCTCACACCGCTGCGGACCGCACTCTCCATGGTCGCGGGCCACCCTGTGGCGGTCCACGCTCCGGCCAGGTACAGGCCGGGGGACTTGGTACGGGCGCCGGGCCGAAGGCGCCCGACGCCGGGGGTGGGGGCGAACGTCGCGGTGCGCTCCCGGGTGACGAAGAAGTCCTTCACCTCGGCACCGCGTGCCCGCGGCAGCAGCCGCCGGAGCTCCGGCAGGTAGCGCTCGCGCAGGACGGCGACCGGGGTGTCGATCTCGTCCTGTGCCGCCGACTGGGACAGGGCCAGGTACTGCCCGCTCGTGAGCCCGGACGCCTCGGTGCGGTCGAACACCCACTGCACGGGGGTGCCGAGGGCGGCGAGGAAGGGGCCGGCCAGCACGGTGCGGTCGTACACGACGTGCACGTTGAGGATCGGCGCGGTGCCGATCTCCAGGAGCCGGCCGGGGGTGTCGAGCGCGCCGGGCGGCAGCAGGTCGTGGGCCTCGCGCTGGGCCACGGCGAGCACGACGGCGTCGGCGGTCAGCGTTTCGCCGGGAACCTGAACGCTCCACCGCCCGTTTTCGTCAAGGGAGAGGGAGGTGGCGCGTGTACGGAGTTCGGTACGGACGCCCGCGGAGTCGAGCGCCTTGCGGGCCAGCCGGTCGTGCAGTTCACCCAGCGGGACGCGCGCCCAGCCGATGTCGGCCGCGCCCGGGTCGGACAGCAGACCGGTCTTGAACACCATCGCGGCGAGCCCCAGCGAGGCGTCGGAGGCGAACGCGTTGAGGGTGGCGACCCCGACCAGGTCCCACAGGGCTTCGACGGCACGCGCCGACTGGCCGTGCGCGGCCAGCCAGCTGCCGAAGTCCTGGGTGTCCAGCGTCGGATCGGCGAGGTCGAGCGCCTTCAGCGCGAGTGCGGCGCGACCGACTCGGGCGCGCTCGGCGAGCGAGAGGTGCGGATAGGTGGCGAGGCTGCGTCCCAGGTGCAGGGGGACGGGCAGCGCGTCGCGCCGCAGCCGGCCCAGCCGGTGCCCCTCGGGCTTGCCGGCGTCCAGAACGGGCACGTCGAGACGGTTCTGCACGGGCGCCAGCGCGGTGCCCTCGATGCGGTCGAGGAACCAGCGGTAGGCGGTGCAGCACCGCAGGTGGACGTGCTGCCCGTTGTCGACGGTCAGGCCGCCGCGCTGGAAGGAGAAGGCCAGGCCGCCCAGCCTGGGCCTGCCCTCCAGCAGGGTGACACGGACGCCGGCGTCCGCGAGGGCCAGTGCGGCGGTGACGCCGGCGAGGCCACCGCCGACCACGACCGCGTCCCGGCCGGAACCTTCCGGGATGCCTGCGAGCGGCCCGTCGGACCGCGTCCCGTCGGTCATCGCGCACCCTCCCCTGCCGGTCCGCCGCGGGACACGAACGCCGCACGGCGGGCCATTGCAGTCAGGGACGCCACGGTACGGCGGAGGGTTGCGTGCCGCATCCCGTCGGGGTCTCCGCCTCGCTCCCGGTCCTCCATCAGGCGCGCCTCCTGAGGGTCTGCCGGGACACGTGCCGGGCGTCCAGCCCCGACAGACCGCGCACGGCAACGTACGCCTTCTCGCGTCCGGGCAGCGAGACCCGGCCGCGCAGCACGGCCTCCGGGTCGCGCTCGATGCGGTCGAGCAGGCGCCGGTAGATGCCGGCCATGGCCGCGACGCAGGCGCCGCTGCGGCGGTCGAGCAGGGGGAGCAGCCGGTAGCCCTCGGCGAAAAGAGCGCGGGCCCGACGCACTTCGAAGTGCACGAGGCCCGCGAAGTCGGAGCCCTCCGGTGGGGTCGGCGCGCCGAAGCCGGCCGAGCAGCCGAATTTGGCCAGGTCGTCGGCGGGCAGATAGGTGCGTCCGCCCTCGGCGTCCTCGCGGACGTCCCGCAGGATGTTGGTCAGCTGCAGCGCGAGCCCGAGGGTGTCGGCGTACTCCGGGGCCCGCTCGGCGCCGCGCGCCCCCGGTTCGGTACCGAACACGCCGAGTGACAGCCTGCCGATGGCGCCGGCGACGCAGCGGCAGTAGACCTTCAGGTCGTCCCAGGTCTCGTAGGTCTCGCCGCGTACGTCCATGAGGACGCCGTCGATCAGCTCGTCCAGCCCGCCCAGCGGGATGGGGAAGTGCTCGGCGGCATGGGCGAGGGCCACCGCGACCGGGTCGGTGTCGTCCTCCTCGACCTCGCCCTGGCGGATCCGGGTCAGTACGGCCCGGGTGCCCTCCAGCCTGGCGATCTTGACCGCGTCGTCCAGCCCGCCGTCGCCGATGTCGTCGACGCGGCGCGAGAACGCGTACAGCGCCGACATCGCGCGGCGCTTGTGCGTGGGCAGCAGCCTGATGCCGTAGGCGAAATTTCGAGCCTGCTGTCCGGTCACGGCCTCGCAGTAGCTGTAGGCGGCGAGTACCGGTGCGGACGCGGGTGGTGGAAGCTCCACGGTCCGGATCACCCCTCTCCTCGCAGAGTCACGCCCACCATGCGCAGCAACTTGATCCTGCCGGGCTTGGGCGGGCCGGGAAGTACGTCGTGTTCAGCGGCGGCGATCGCGTCGACGGCCGCCCTTCCCCCCGCCACGAACCCTGCGAGCAGCAGCTTCAACCTGCCGTGGACGCTACCCACCAGGGGGGCGCCTTCATTCAGCAGATCGCTTGCGCGTTGCGCTTCGTAGGCAACCAGTGCACGTACCGATGCGCTCGCGGTGCTCGCGGCGAGGTCCGCCTCCCGGACGTGAAAGCGCTTCATGTCCGCGGCGGGCAGGTAGACGCGGTCGCGGCGCAGGTCCTCGGCCACGTCCTGGAGGTGCTCGACGATCTGCAGGGCGGTGCAGATCGCGTCGGAGCGGCGGATCCGCTCCGGAGTCGAGGTGCCGGTGACGGCGAGGACGAGGCGGCCGACGGGGTTGGCGGACAGCTCGCAGTAGGCGAGGAGGTCGTCGTAGGTCTCGTAGCGCCGCACGAGCTGGTCCTGCCGGTTGGCCGCGATCAGGCCGAGGAACGGCTCGGGGGTGAGGGCGTGGCGGCGGACGGTGGGCTGCATGCGGCGCAGCAGCGGGTGGCGCGGGGCGCCGTCGAACACCCGCGCGAGGTCGGCCTCGAAGGCGTCCAGGAGGGCGAGCCGGTCTCCGGCCTGCGCGGGGTCCACGCCGAGCAGACGGGCATCGGCCCCGCCGGGCGCGAGGTCGCCGTCGCCGATGTCGTCGACGAGGCGGGCGAAGCCGTAGATCGCCATGAGGTCGGCGCGCCAGGCCCGGGGCAGGAAGAAGGGGGCCACGGGGAAGTTCTCGTCCGCGGCCTTGGCGAGCGTGCCGCGCTCGAGGTCACCGGCGTGCGGCGGCCGGGTCCCTGTCGTTCCCGTCACCGCGCGCTGCCCGGGGCGGGGACGGCACATGCTGCGTTGAGCTGGGGAGTTTCCGTAGCCATTGCCGTCACATCTCCCGTTCTACACTGCCTACGCAATACACTCTATTTCGGACACGCCGCCCGGCGGCTCCGAGGGCTGCGCCGACCAAGGGTGTCGCGCATTATCACCCCACTTGCCGCCTTTGGGGACCGCTACAGCTTACGTTGTACAACGCAGCGTGGTCCGCATGGGTGTCCTGGACATCACAACAACACACCAATCGACTTCAAGATTCCTCACTGAAGCCGGAGTTGACGTTTCCTTTGCAGACGCGGGGCCCCGCCGGAGCAGTTCCGGCGGGGCCCCGGGCGTGTCGGGTCATCTGCCCGTGAACTTCTCGTACTCCCTGAGCACCTCGTCGGTCGGGCCGTCCATGCGCAGCTCGCCCCGCTCCAGCCACAGCACGCGGTCGCAGGTGTCGCGGATGGACTTGTTGCTGTGGCTGACCAGAAACACCGTGCCCGCCTCCTTGCGCAGCTCGCGGATGCGCTCCTCGGACCGCTTCTGGAACTTGGCGTCCCCGGTGGCCAGCGCCTCGTCGATCATCAGGACGTCGTGGTCCTTGGCTGCGGCGATGGAGAACCGCAGGCGGGCGGACATGCCGGAGGAGTACGTGCGCATCGGAAGGGTGATGAAGTCGCCCTTGTCGTTGATCCCGGAGAAGTCGACGATGTCCTGGTAGCGCTCCTTGACCTGCTCTCGGGACATGCCCATGGCGAGGCCGCCGAGGATGACGTTGCGCTCGCCTGTGAGGTCGGTCATCAAGGCCGCGTTGACGCCCAGCAGCGAGGGCTGGCCGTCGGTGTAGACCTTGCCGCTCTCCGGGGGCAGCAGGCCGGCGATGGCCCGCAGCAGGGTGGACTTGCCCGAGCCGTTGGAGCCGATCAGGCCGATGGCCTCGCCGCGGTGGGCGACGAAGGAGACGCCGCGCACGGCGTGGACCTTGCGCACGCCGCGGTCCGCCTCGCCCGAGCCCCGCCTGAGCATGCGGCTCAGGGCCGCGGTGGCGCTGCCCCTGCCGGTCTTGGCACCGTTGACCCGGTAGACGATGTGCACGTCGTCGGCGATGACGGTGGGCACCCGCGGCTCGACGCTCGGCTCAGCCACGGCCGTACCTCTCCTCCGCCTGCCAGAAGTACACGAACCCGCCGACGGCGAAGAGCACGGCCCAGCCGGCGCCGACCGCCCACACGTGCGGGGGGAGGTTCTCGGAGCCGTAGCCCTCGATGAGGGCGAAGCGCATCAGGTCCATGTAGACGGCGGCCGGGTTCCACTGCAGGACGTCCGAGATCCACTGCGGCTTGCCCTCCAGCATGACCCGGATGGAGAACATGACCCCGGAGGCGTACATCCAGGTGCGCATCACGAACGGCATCAGCTGCGCGAGGTCGGGGGTCTTCGCCCCGGCCCGGGCGAAGATCAGCGCCAGGCCCATGTTGAAGAGGAACTGCAGGGCCAGCACGGGGACGGCCAGCGCCCAGGACGCGTCCGGGTAGCTGCCGAAGCCGACCACGATGACGACGAGGACGATCATCGAGTACAGCAGCTGCTGGAGTTGCTGGAAGGCGAAGGAGACCGGCAGTGCCGCGCGTGGGAAGTGCAGGGCCCGCACCAGGCCGAGGTTGCCGGAGATCGCCCGGACCCCGCTCATCACGGAGCTCTGCGTGAACGTGAAGACGAAGATCCCGGTGACCAGGAACGGGATGTAGACGCCCTTGCTCATGCCGCGGTCGGCGCCCAGGATCAGCCCGAAGATCATGAAGTACACGCCCGCGTTCAGCAGCGGCGTGGCGACCTGCCAGAGCTGGCCCAGCCGGGCCTGGCTGTACTGGGCCGTGAGCTTCGCCGAGGAGAAGGCGAGGATGAAGTGGCGCCGGCCCCACAGCTGGCGGACGTACTCCCCGAGGGAGGGCCTGGCGCCGCTCACCGCCAGCCCGTACTTGGCGGCGAGCTCCGCAGCCGCGAGGCCCTCGTCGGGTGACGCGGGAGGACTCAGCAGGACTCCGCCGTCATGGCTTCTCTCACTCACAAGCGGAAACTTTCGTCTACGGTCTGCGGCAGGTGGGGCGGGCACGCCCCGGGGCCACTGTACGGACCCGGACGCCCCAGGGAGGAGCTTGTCAGACGACCGGGGGACGGCCCAGACGGGTCAGCCGCCACACCGTACGCCACTTCATGGGCCGGCGCGGCCCGCACGGCGTCGTCCAGCCCTCCCGGAACCCGCCGAACCACGCCTTCAGCGCGGGCCCCGAGGGCCGGCGCAGCAGTGTGAGCAGCAGCCAGACGCCCAGGTAGGCCGGGACGAGCGGGGCGGGCAGGTTGCGGCGGGCCAGCCAGACGCGGTTGCGGGCGACCAGGCGGTGGTAGACCGCGTGCCGCGAGGGCGCGGTCGTGGGGTGGTGGAGCACCATGTCGGACCGGTAGTCGATCAGCCAGCCCGCGTCGAGGGCCCGCCAGGCCAGGTCGGTCTCCTCGTGGGCGTAGAAGAACGCCTCCGGCAGCCCGCCGACCTCGGTGAAGACCGTCGTCCGGGTGGCGTTGGCCCCGCCGAGGAACGTGGTGACCCGTGAGGAGCGCATCGGGTCGGCGGCACGCAGCCGCGGCACGTGGCGGCGCTGGGTGGCACCGGTGTCCGGGTCGGCGATGCGGAAGCTGATGATGCCCAGTCGCGGGTCGGCGGCGAACGCCGCCCGGCACAGCTCCGCGGTGTCGGTGCGGGCGAGCAGACCGTCGTCGTCGAGGAACAGCAGGAGGTCGACGTCCCGGCCGCCGGGCCCGAACGCCTCGATGCCGACGTTGCGGCCCCCGGGGATGCCGAGGTTCTCCGGCAGTTCGATGGTGCGCACGCCGTCCGGTACGTCGGGGACCGGGGAGCCGTTGCCGACGACGACCACCTCGACGGGGTCGCCGTCCTGCTTGGCGACGGAGTCGAGCAGTGCCCTGAGCTCGTCCGGGCGGTTGCCCATGGTGATGACGACCGCGCCGACCTTCATGCTGCTCACTTCAGCCTGCTGGAGGCGAGGATGGACACCAGGTGCAGCAGTGTCTGCACCATCGCGATCCCGGCGAGCACGGCCGTGCCCAGCCGGGTGAAGAACAGGTCGCCCCGGGCCTGGTCCGCTATCGCGAGGACCAGGATGAGCAGGGACGCCTCGATCCCGAGGATCAGCCGGTGGAACTTCAGCGCCGACGCGGCCCGCCGGGCCAGCGCCATGCCGGAGGACCGCGGCTCCGACGCGGCCTCCTTCACCGGCGGCAGTCCGCCCTGGTGCCGGGCGACCCCGACCAGGTCGGTCTCGGCCTTGATCAGGATCGCGCCGAGGGCGGCCAGGGTGCCGAGGAAGGCCCACAGCCAGTCGATGCGCCCGCTGCCCCACAGGTCGGCGGCGCGCAGCCCGAGACCCACGAGGACCGCCGCGTCGGTCAGGTAGGCACCCACCCGGTCCAGGTAGACCCCGCCGAGCGAGAACTGCTTCTTCCAGCGCGCGACCTCGCCGTCGACGCAGTCGAGCAGCAGGTACAGCTGGACCATGACCACGCCGAGCACGGCCCCCCAGATCCCCGGCACCAGCAGGGCCGGGGCCGCGAGGACGCCGCAGAGGGTCATCAGGTAGGTGAGCTGGTTGGGCGTGACCCGGGTGGTCACCAGGTAGCGGTCGACGCGCAGGGACACCTCGCGCATGTAGAGGCGTCCCGCCCAGTGCTCACCGCTGCGCCGGTCCTTCACCCCGGCGGGGTGGACGACCGGACGGAGTTCAGCTACCGATGGCCTTGACATAGTCGGCGTACGTGTCCTTGATCTGTTCGGTCGTGAGGTCGAGGTGTTCGAGGATGGTGTAGCGGCCGGGCCGGGTCTGCGGGGCGAACTCGACGACCTCGACGAACTCCTGCGCGGTGAAGCCGATGTCCTCGGCCAGCACCGGCAGCCCGTGCCGGCGCAGCACCTCGGCCATGAACGCCGACTCCTCCGGGGCGCCGCGCAGCCACATCGCGAACGCCGCGCCGAGACCGCACTGCTCGCCGTGGGCGGCCGCCCGCTTGGGGTGCAGCAGGTCGAAGGCGTGGTTGATCTCGTGGCAGGCGCCGGAGGACGGCCGGGAGTCACCGGAGACCGACATGGCGATGCCACTGAGCACCAGGGCCTCGGCGAGCACCTGGAGGAAACCGTTGTCGCCGATGCCGCCCGGGTGCCGGAGGACCGCCTCGCCGGCCTGCCGGGCCATCGCCGCGGCCAGTCCGTCGATCTTCTCCCCGTTGACCCTGTTGGCCAGCTCCCAGTCGCGGATCGCTGAGATGTTGGAGATCGCGTCGCCGATCCCGGCCCGTACGAAGCGCACCGGCGCCTCGCGGATGACGTCGAGGTCGATCACCACGGCGATCGGGTTGGGCACGCCGTAGGAGCCTCGGCCCGCGTCGTTGTCCAGGGTGGCCACCGGGGAGCACAGGCCGTCGTGGGCCAGGTTGGTGGGAACCGCGACCAGCGGCAGGCCGACGCGCGCCGAGGCGAACTTGGCGCAGTCGATGATCTTCCCGCCCCCCAGACCGACCACGGCGTCGTAGTGACCGGCCTTCATCTCGCCGGCCAGCCTGATCGCGTCGTCGAGCGTGCCGCCGCCGACCTCGTACCAGGTGGCGCCGGGCAGCGAGGGGGCGATCCGCTCGCGCAGCCGGGCGCCGGAGCCGCCGCTGACGGCCACGGCGAGCTTGCCCGAGTGCGAGATCCGCTCGTCGGCCAGCACGTGGCCGAGGTCGTCCAGGGCGCCGGGACGGATGTCCACGACGACCGGCGACGGGATGAGGCGGGTCAGTAGAGGCACGCGATCTCCCGTCCGCGTGCGAGGTCGTCGTGGTTGTCGATCTCGACCCACCGGACGTCACCGATCGGGGCGACGTCGATCCGGAAGCCGCGGTTGACCAGCTCCTGGTAGCCGTGCTCGTAGAACTGCTGCGGGTCGGCCTCCCACACCGTCTTCAGCGCGTCCACGAGCTCGGGCGCGGCGTCGCCCTCGATGAGCGTGACGCCGATGTACTCGCCGGTGGCCTCGGTGGGGTCCATCAGCTTGGTGATCTTCTGGACGCCCTTGCCGGAGTCGACGACGACCTTCATCTCCTCGTCGGCAAGGTTCTTCACCGTGTCGAGGGCGAGGATGATGCGCTTGCCGTCGCCGCGGGCGGCCAGCAGCGTCTTCTCGACGGAGACCGGGTGGACGGTGTCGCCGTTGGCGAGGATCACGCCGTCCTTGAGGGCGTCACGGCCGCACCACAGGGAGTAGGCGTTGTTCCACTCCTCGGCCTTGTCGTTGTCGATGAGGGTGAGCTTGAGACCGTACTTCTGCTCCAGGGCCTCCTTGCGCTCGTACACGGCCTCCTTGCGGTAGCCGACGATGACCGCGACCTCCGTCAGCCCGATCTCGGCGAAGTTGCCGAGGGTGAGGTCGAGCACGGTGATGCTGTCCTCCATGCCTGCGGGCCCCACCGGCACCAGCGCCTTGGGCAGGGTGTCGGTGTAGGGGCGCAGGCGCCGTCCGGCGCCTGCCGCCAGCACGAGGCCGATCATGCGGTTTCTCCTTCGTCGTGTACGGCGGGCGCGCCGCCCTTGTGGGCGGCCACCCAGAAGCGGATGCTCTCGGCGAGCACCAGCAGGCCGACGGCCACGGCCAGGACCGTGAGCGCGACCTTGAACTGCGAGGCGGTGAGCAGTGCGGCCAGGACGGTGACGAGCAGCGTCCGGCCCTCGTGCCCCCCGGTGGCGCGGATGAGCCAGGCGGGGGGTGCTCCGGCGTTGCCGCGGATGCGGTACACCGTGTCGTAGTGATGGTAGGCGACTGCGGCCACCAGCCCGAAAGCCGCCGGAAGCACACCGTTCACGCCGGAGTCGGCGCTCGCCTTCGCGGCCAGCAGCAGCACGGTGCCGTACTCGGCGGCCCGGAAGAGCGGCGGCACCAGCCAGTCCAGGACGCCCTTGAGCGGGCGGGCCACGGCGAGGCCGGAAAGGGCGGTGTAGAGGGCGGCGCCGGCTGCGGTGGCCCAGGCGGGGCCCCACAGAGCGGCGGGGAGCAGCACCACGAGCGCGCCGGTCGCGGCGGCGAGCAGTGCGGGGACGCGGAACCGTTCGCCCAGGTCTCGGGCGGCGGCCTGGGCGAGGGGCCCACTGTCGGCGAGGTCGGCGAGCGCCCCGGCGGCGCGGTCGGTGCGGCGCGCGCGACGGGTGACGGAACGCAGGACGCGCCCCGCGGTGGTGTAGGCGGTGGCGAAGGCCATCCAGACCAGCAGCGCGACGAAGGTGACGCGGGGGGTGGCCACCGCGGTCAGGACGGCGATCATGGCCCAGCGCTCGCCGATCGGCAGGATGATCACGCGTCGCACCCACACGGTCCAGCCGACGCCGTCGAGGCGGTCGGACAGGGCGGCGGTGGGCTCCGCGGAGGAGCCGGCGGCGGCGTCCTGCTGGGCCTCGATGAAGGCGAAGTCCACCATGTGCCGGCAGGTCTGCAGGATCATCGCGCCGAGGGCGAGCGCCCACACGTCGTCCCCGCCGCGGGCGGCGCCGAGGGCGAGTCCGGCGTAGAACGCGAACTCCTTGGCCCGGTCGAAGGTGGCGTCCAGCCAGGCGCCGAGCGTGGAGTACTGCAGGGAGTAGCGGGCGAGCTGCCCGTCGGCGCAGTCCAGCACGAAGGAGGCGATGAGCAGCACGCCCGCGGCGACGAACCCGACCCGGGTGCCGGTGGCCGCGCAGGCCGCCGCGACGAGGGCGGTGAGCAGGGAGGCGGTGGTGACGAGGTTCGGGGTCAGGCCGCGCCGCGCGCACCAGCGGGCGACATAGCGCGAATAGGGGCTGATGCAGTACGTGGTGAACAGGCCGTCGCCGGACTTCACGGCCGACTTCAGGCGGACGGCTTCCTCGTCCACGGAGGCGACGGCCTGCCGTGCCTCGTTGCGGGCCTGGGGGTCGGCGGGGACGGCGGCGACGAGGCTGCCGAGGGCGGGGCGGTGGACGTCGGCGCCGTCGGCGTCGAGGGCGGCCGTGACGCGGTCGGCGAGGTCGTCGACGACCACGGCGCTGCCGCCGCCGGCGGCGGCGGCGGCGGGGTTCTCATGGCTGCCGTTCTCGCGGGCCATCGCGCGCGAGAGGGCCGCGCGGCCGGCCGCGCGCGCCGACACGGCGCCGGGGATCGCCGCGAGGGCGAAGCGCGGGTCGGCCAGGCCCAGCCGGAGGGCGTGCAGATGGCCGACGAAGCGGGCGTCGACCACGGCGACCCGCTGGTCCGCGGGCACCTGGGCGAGCAGCGTCTCGGCGTGCGCGGTGTCGGTGGCGACGTGCACCTCGAATCCCAGTGCCCGCAGATCGCCCTCGATCGACGAGCCGGGGACCGGCTGACCGGTCAGGATGGCGGTCGACAACCGAACTCACTTCCCTGGGTGCCGGCGCGCTGCGCGCCGGTCATGAGCATGGTGGGACGCCCCCTTGGCTGCGCCAGTCGGGCGGCATGTCGGCAGAGGCTATCCGATGCCGGGAGGGCGGCGTTCACCGCCCGTTCACGGGCCGATCGGCGGGACTGCACCCGCCTTCGCCGAGATCATCATCGGCGATGCCCCGTCCCCGGGACAAACCGCGTCCCGCACAGCCGACATCCAGGACATCCCGTCCGGTCCGACCGGTCCGGGCGCGGCGTACGGCGGATGGGCGCCGGATCGGCCGTACCGACGAGCCGGACCCGTCGGGTGCGCACGCACGCTGACCTGCGCAACGCCTCCGCATCGCACGACGGGTCGCGTTTCCGCAGCTCACAGCAGATGACAACGGTGTTCAGTGCCGCGTTGCCCCATACCCCCCACCCGTAGTTCACTGAGGCCCGGAGGGGTACCGGACACACGACGGAAAGGCGGGGCATGGGGGCTGGGCACGATCACGGGCACGCGCACGCGGCACCGGTGGGCGGTACCGCCGCGGCGGCCCACCGCGGCCGACTGCGGACGGCTCTGGGGATCACCATCGGCATCATGCTGCTGGAGATCGTCGGCGGGCTGCTCGCCGACTCGCTCGCGCTGATCGCGGACGCGGCCCACATGGCGACGGACGCCCTCGGCCTGGGGATGGCGCTGCTCGCCATCCACTTCGCCAACCGCCCGGCCGGCGCGAACCGCACCTTCGGCTACGCCCGCGCGGAGATCCTCGCCGCCCTGGCGAACTGCATGCTGCTGCTCGGAGTGGGCGGCTACGTCCTGTACGAGGCGGTGCAGCGATTCCTCTCCCCCGCTTCCACCGAGGGCGGGCTGATGATCGTCTTCGGTGCCATCGGCCTGGCCGCCAACACCGTCTCGCTGCTCCTGCTGATGCGGGGCCAGCAGGAGAGCCTGAACGTGCGCGGGGCGTTCCTGGAGGTCGCGGCGGACGCGCTGGGGTCGGTGGCGGTGATCGTCTCCGCCACGGTGATCCTGACCACCGGCTGGCAGGCCGCGGACCCGATCGCCTCGATCCTGATCGGCCTGATGATCGTGCCCCGGACGCTGAAACTGCTGCGCGAGACCCTCGACGTGCTGCTGGAGGCGGCACCCAAGGGGGTCGACATGGACGAGGTACGGGCGCACATCCTCGCCCTGGACGGCGTCGAGGACGTGCACGACCTGCACGCCTGGACCATCACCTCCGGCATGCCGGTGCTGTCGGCGCACGTCGTGGTGCGCTCGGACGTCCTGAGCGCCATCGGGCACGAGAAGATGCTGCACGAGCTCCAGGAGTGCCTGGGCGGCCACTTCGACGTGGAGCACTGCACCTTCCAGCTCGAACCGGGCGGGCACGCGGAACACGAGGCGCGACTCTGCTACTGACACCCGGCGCGGCGGCGCGCGGCCGTCCGGCCCCATACGGCGTCCTCGCCGGTGCGGGCCCGCCGTTCGCACGATTGTCCGGAGATTCCCGGCTCACGGCACGGGGGACGATCACCTATCGGGCCCCGCTTCCGGCCGCCGTGGCGTGCCGGGAGTGTCTGAGGTGTACGGCAGACTTGGGGGGCGAGGACCGATGCGAAGGATGGGTATGCCGATCACACCTGCCACCGCGGCGCACAGTTCGTCGTCGAACGGCACCGCGGAAGCGATTTTGCTGGAACTGGTCGACGAGAACGGCGTGACGATCGGCACCGCGGAGAAGCTCGCCGCCCACCAGCCTCCGGGGCAGCTGCACCGGGCGTTCTCGGTGTTCCTCTTCGACGCCCACGGCCGACTGCTGCTGCAGCAGCGGGCCCTGGGCAAGTACCACTCGCCCGGTGTGTGGTCCAACACCTGCTGCGGCCACCCGTACCCGGGCGAGGCGCCGTTCGCCGCGGCGGCCCGCCGGACGTACGAGGAGCTGGGTGTCTCGCCGTCCCTCCTCGCGGAGGCCGGGACCGTCCGCTACAACCACCCCGACCCGGCCTCGGGTCTGGTGGAGCAGGAGTTCAACCACCTCTTCGTGGGCCTGGTCCAGACACCGCCGCGGCCCGATCCCGAGGAGGTCGGGGCGACCGCGTTCGTGACCGCCGCCGAACTGGCGGAGCGGCACGCGCGGGACACCTTCTCGTCGTGGTTCATGACCGTGCTGGACGCCGCCCGCCCGGCGGTCAGGGAGCTGACGGGCCCGTCGGCCGGCTGGTGAGCACGATGACGGCCGTCCGCGGGACCCCGACGGCGCGCGGGACCGCCGCCCGCTCCGGGGACGCGGCCGGGTCCGGGGCCGTCACCCCGAGCGGGGCCGCCACCGTCCCGCCGTCCCCCGCTACGACAGCAGGGCGGGCTTGAGCGGCACGGCGACCCAGACGATCTTCCCGCCGCCGGCGGTGTGCTCGACGTCGCACACCCCGCCCGCCTCCCTGGCGATCTCGCGGACGAGCAGCAGTCCGCGGCCGCCGACCTGTCCGTGGTCGGCCTCCAGGGCGGTAGGGCGGTAGGGGTGGTTGTCCTCGACCGACACCCGCACCCACTCGGCGCCGACGGCCACCTCCACGGCGACCGTGGGCGAGAGCAGCGCCGCGTGCTTGACCGCGTTCGTCACCAGCTCGGACACGATCAGCAGCAGCCCCTGCACCAGGTCGTCCGACACCGGTACACCCTGGTGGTACAGCAGGTCCCGCACGGCGTGCCGTGCCTGCGGGACGGAGGAGTCGGCGGCGGGAGCGGTGAACCGCCAGACGCCCTCGTACGGCAGCGGCTCCGGCGTGTCGGCCTCGTACGATGCGTCGGCTCCGCCCGCTGGGCGTGGGCCGGGCCCGCGCCCGTGGTTGTCCATGGTCCGGTCGCCACCCTCGCGCTCGATTGTCACCACAGGACGAGTGTTGGTAACGAAGCGCTCCACCCCGGATGACTGAACACAAGTCAGCAACTATCGAGCGTTTCCGACCGTTGGCGTATGACACGGTCAGATGTGGGACTGCTCCTGTCCCGGCCGCACCGTCTTCGCGAACTCTTCGGGTTGTACGGGTTCGGTGAGGTCGCCGCCCGGCGCACTCCCCGTCCCGCCCGGGCGCGGGAGAAGCGACGCGGGCGCTGGACTGGAGCAGAGGCGTGGCGAAGCCGATCCGGTCGGCGCTCCCGCCCGGTGCGGTACGGCTTCCCCAGCCGGTGCCACCACCCGGGGCCGCTCCGCGCCGGGGGCCTCCGCGCCCCGTGCCGTGGGTCTCACCCGCCCGGTGCCGTGGGTCTCACCCCGGTCGCCGGGTGATCGGCAGGATGTGCGGGGCGGATAGCATCCGCCGCATGGAACCGCAGCTGCTGCACAGCGTGACCGACTCGGTCGCCACGGTCGTCGTACGCCATCCGGCCCGGCGCAATGCGATGACGGCCGCGATGTGGCGGGCGCTGCCTCCGCTGCTGGGCGCGCTGGCCGCCGACGGCGGTGTGCGGGCGCTGGTCCTGACCGGGGACGGCGGCACGTTCTGCGCCGGAGCCGACATCACCACGCTGCGCGAGTCGCCGGAGCGGGCGCAGCACCTGGCGGTGCGCGCGGAGGAGGCGCTGGCAGCGTTCCCGAAGCCGACGCTGGCCGCTGTGCGCGGGCACTGCGTGGGCGGGGGCACGCAGCTGGCCGCAGCCTGCGACCTGCGGTTCGCCGAGGAGGACGCGCTGTTCGGAGTGACACCGGCGAAGCTCGGGATCGTCTACCCGGCCGCCTCCACCCGGCGGCTCGTGTCGCTGGTCGGCCCGGCCACCACCAAGTACCTGCTCTTCTCGGGCGAGCTGATCGACGCGGGCCGGGCACTGCGCAGCGGACTGGCCGACGAGGTGCTGCCGCGGGGCGAGCTCGGCAAGCGCGTCGCGGAGTTCACCCGCATCCTGGTCTCCCGCTCGCAGCTGACGCAGGCCGCGGCCAAGGAGTTCGCCGACGGGCGCACCGACCGGGAAGCCCACTGGACCGGGCAGGCACGCGCCAGCGGCGACACCGCCGAGGGCGTCGCCGCGTTCCTGGAGCGCAGGCAGCCCCGCTTCACCTGGACCGTGCAGGGGTGAACCGGGCACGCATCCGGTCGACCAGGTCGCCGGGCGCCTTGTGCGGCGCGCCGGCGTCGTAGGGCGGCTGCGGATCGTACTCGGTCATCAGCTGGACGGCCCGGGCGTACGCGTCGCCGGCGATGCGGCCGAGCAGGGTGAGCCCCATGTCGATGCCGGCGGACACCCCGGCGGCGGTGACGTACTTTCCGTCGAGGACGACGCGGTCGCCGGTGGGCCGGGCCCCGTACGGCGTGAGGCCGTCCAGGGACAGCCAGTGGGAGGCGGCACGGCGGCCCCGCAGGAGTCCTGCGGCGGCCAGCAGCAGCGAGCCGGTGCACACCGATGTCGTCCAGGTGCTTGCGGCGTCGGCGGTGCGCAGCCACTCCAGCAGGGCCTCGTTCCGTGTCGGCAGGGTCTGCTCGGGTCCGCCCGGGACGACCACGATGTCGGGCCGGGGCACGTCCGCGAGGGTCCGGTCGGCGATGAGGGCGAGCTGCCCGGTGTCGGCGCGCACGGGCCCGGTCCGCTCCGCGACGAAGACGGTCTCGGCGCCCGGCAGGCGGCCCAGCATCTCGTAGGGGCCGACGGCGTCGAGGGCGGTGAACCGGTCATGAAGGACGATCGCTGTCTGCACGGTGTTCCCTTTCGCGGGTGGGTTGTGGGCGGGTGACGGATGTCGGGGGCAGGGGGCGGCTGTCAGCCGGCGGCTGCGGGGCGGAACCGGCTGCGGTACTCCGCCGGCGAGGCTCCCAGGGCCCTGAGGAAGGCGCGGCGCATGGCCTCCGGGGTGCCGTAGCCGCTGGCGCGGGAGACCTCCTCCACTCCGGCCGGAGTCCTCCAGCAGGCGGCGCGCGTGCTCCAGGCGGACCTGGTCGACATAGCGGCCCGGGGTCGTGCCGGTCTCGGCCCGGAAGGCGCGGGCGAAGTGGCGGGGCGAGAGCAGGGCACGGGCGGCCAGCGCCTCGATCGTCAGGTCCTCGGCCGGGTGCTCGGTGATCCACCGCTGGACCTCGCGCAGGGGCTCGCGGCGCGCGGTCTGGGCGGCGAGCTGCGCGCTGAACTGGGCCTGGTTGCCCGGCCGCCGCAGGAACACCACCAGATGGCGGGCGACGGCGAGGGCAGTCTCCCGGTCCAGGTCCTCCTCGACGAGGGCGAGTGCCAGGTCGATGCCGCTGGTCACTCCGGCGGAGGTGACGACGGGCCCGTCGCGGACGTAGATCGGGTCGGGATCCACCTCGACGGTCTCGTACCGGCGGGCGAGGGTGTCGCAGTACGCCCAGTGGGTCGTCGCGCGCCGCCCGTCCAGCAGGCCCGCCTCCGCCAGCCGGAAGGCGCCGGTGCAGACCGAGACGAGCCGTTCGGCGCGCGGGCCGTGGCCGCGCAGCCAGTCGGTCAGGGCCGGATCGGGGTCGCGGGTGCCGTCCCCGCCCGGGACGATCAGGGTGTGCGGGTGGGCCTCGCCGGTGAGGGCCCCGTCCGGGGTCAGGGTGAGCCCGGACGAGGTGCGCACCGGCGTGCCGTCCACGGAAGCGGTGCGGGTCCGGTACGACCCCGGGGTGTGCCGCTCGGCACCGGCGAAGACCTCCAGGGGGCCGGTGACGTCGAGGCTCTGGACGCCGTCGAAGAGCACGAGGAGAACGGTTCGCTGCGCCATGCTGCGATTCTTCGCGCCTGGTACCGAGGCAGCAATGACCGGTTCCCCACCTTTCCTGCCACTCCGGGAGCCCGTCCCACCGGGGCCTGGAGTCAGTACCGACCGGTCGGTAACGTGCGGGCATGACTACTGCCGTCCTTGAGCCGCGCGCCGGGCGCCGCTGCCACAACGCGCTCAACTCCCTGCACGCCACCCACTACTTCGCGCCCGAGCTGGGCAAGGAGCTGGGTGCGATCGGGATCGCCGACCCCCGTGCCGTCAACTTCGCGGTGCGGTCCGCCGCACTGGGGCCGGTCGGTGCCGGTACCGTCGCGGCGGCCTTCTACAACTACACGTACGAGCTGGTGGCACGGCACGTGCCCGCCGTGTGGGAGATCGCGGGGCCCGCGGACGTCCTCGCGGCACGCACGCGTGCCGTCGACGCCTCGCTGCGGCGGCTGCTGGGGGCCGAGCTGCTCGCGTCGGCCGAGATGGCCGAGGCCGCGGGTCTTGCGCTGAAGGCCTCCGAGGCCTGCTCGCGGGCCGGACGGCCGCTGTACGCGGGACACGCCGACCTGCCGGTGCCCGAGGAGCCGCACCTGGCGTACTGGCATGCCGCGACGCTGCTGCGCGAACACCGCGGCGACGGGCACGTCGCCATGCTGGTGTCGGCCGGCCTCGACGGGCTGGAGGCCCTGGTGACGCACACCGCCACCGGCAAGGGCATGACGCCCAAGTGGGTGTTCACCACCCGCGGCTGGACCCGGCAGGAGTGGGACGCGGCGGTCGCACGACTGCACGAGCGCGGCCTGCTGGACGCCGACGGCGAGCTGACCGAGCAGGGCGCCGCCCTGCGCCAGGAGATCGAGGCCGAGACCGACCGCCTGGACCGGGCGCCGTACGAGCACCTGGGTGCCGAGGACGTCGCCCGGCTGACCGAGCTCGCCGGCGGGTTCGCCCGCACCGCCCTGTCGGCCGGCGCCTTCCCGGCGGATCTGCTCGGCAAGCAGTGAAGCGGTCGCCCGGGACGGACGGATCCGCCGGCGCGGCGGACTCCGGCGGCAACGGCCCGGGACCCGGACACCGGAGGGCCGGGCTCGGCGGACGGACCCGGGGGCGCCGGGCACCGGAGCCGGTCGAGGACCGCACCGCCGTCGGCCCGTGACCCCCGGCCGCGAGCCGGGGGGGGCCGAGCGGACCGGCGGCCGTCGTCCGGTGGGGCGGCGGTGCCGGTCGTGCGGGCCGTCCCCGGGACCCGCCGCGGGCGGCGTCCGCCTCGCCGGGGCCGTGCCCTGATCCCCGGATGTCGGCACCACCTGCCACAATTGCCGCGCAACCCGATGTGGAGAAGGCGGTACGGCTCGTGACGACACCCGGGTCCCTCGAAGCAGGGTCCATCGAAGGCAGGATCGCCGCAGAGCTCGGCGTACGGGAGCGGCAGGTGAAGGCCGCGGTCGACTTGCTCGACGGCGGTTCGACGGTGCCCTTCATCGCCCGCTACCGCAAGGAGGCGACCGAGACGCTCGACGACGCGCAGCTGCGCACGATCGAGGAGCGGCTGCGCTACCTGCGGGAGCTGGAGGAGCGTCGGACGGCGATCCTGGAGTCGGTGCGCGAACAGGGCAAGCTCACCGACGAGCTGGAGGCGCGGATCCGCGGCGCCGAGACCAAGGCGCGGCTGGAGGACATCTACCTGCCGTACAAGCCCAAGCGGCGGACCAAGGCGCAGATCGCGCGCGAGGCGGGGCTGGAGCCGCTGGCGGAGGGGCTCCTCGGCGACCCGACCGTCGAACCGGCGGCTGCCGCCGCGGCCTTCGTCGACGCGGACAAGGGGGTCGCCGACGCGCAGGCCGCGCTCGACGGCGCCCGCGCGATCCTCACCGAGCGTTTCTCGGAGGACGCCGACCTGATCGGCGAGCTGCGCGAGCGCATGTGGGTGCGCGGCCGACTGGCCGCCAAGGTCCGGGAGGGCAAGGAGGAGGCGGGGGCCAAGTTCGCCGACTACTTCGACTTCGCCGAGCCGTTCACCGACCTGCCCTCGCACCGCGTGCTGGCGATGCTGCGCGGCGAGAAGGAGGAGGTCCTCGACCTGGTCCTGGAGCCCGAGGAGCCGACGGAGGGCCCGTCGTCGTACGAGGCGATCGTCGCCGGGAGGTTCGGCATCGCCGAGCGCGGGCGCCCGGCGGACAAGTGGCTGTCGGACACGGTGCGCTGGGCGTGGCGGACCCGGCTCCTCGTGCACCTCGGCATCGATCTGCGGCTGCGGCTGCGCACGGCCGCCGAGGACGACGCGGTCGGCGTCTTCGCCGCCAACCTCCGCGATCTGCTGCTCGCGGCTCCGGCCGGCACCCGGACGACGCTGGGCCTCGACCCCGGTTTCCGCACCGGCGTGAAGGTGGCCGTCGTGGACGCCACCGGCAAGGTCGTCGCCACCGACACGATCTACCCGCACGTCCCGCAGAACCGCTGGGACGAGGCGATCGCAGGGCTGGCCCGCCTCGCCCGGGAGCACGCCGTCGAGCTGATCGCCATCGGCAACGGCACCGCCTCCCGCGAGACGGACCGGCTCGCCGCTGAACTGATCGCCAAGCACCCCGAGTTGAAGCTGACGAAGGTGATGGTGTCGGAGGCGGGCGCCTCCGTGTACTCGGCCTCCGCATTCGCCTCGCAGGAGCTGCCCGGCCTGGACGTGTCGCTGCGCGGCGCCGTCTCCATCGCTCGGCGGCTGCAGGATCCGCTGGCCGAGCTGGTGAAGATCGACCCGAAGTCGATCGGGGTCGGCCAGTATCAGCACGACCTGTCCGAGGTGAAGCTGTCGCGCTCGCTGGACGCGGTGGTGGAGGACTGCGTGAACGGCGTCGGGGTCGACGTGAACACCGCGTCAGCACCACTGCTGGCCCGGGTCTCCGGCATCACCTCCGGGCTCGCCGAGAACATCGTGGCGCACCGGGACGCCAACGGGCCGTTCCGGTCCCGGACGGGGCTGAAGAAGGTGCAGCGGCTCGGCCCGAAGGCCTACGAGCAGTGCGCGGGCTTCCTGCGGATCCGGGGCGGGGACGACCCGCTGGACGCGTCCAGCGTGCACCCGGAGGCGTACCCGGTGGTCCGCCGCATGGTGACGACCAGCGGGCAGGAGGTCGGCGCGCTCATCGGCAACTCCGGCGCGCTGCGCTCGCTGAGGCCGCAGGACTTCGTCGACGACACCTTCGGCCTGCCGACCGTGACGGACATCCTCAAGGAGTTGGAGAAGCCGGGACGCGACCCGCGGCCGGCGTTCCGCACCGCGACCTTCAAGGACGGCGTGGAGAAGATCTCCGATCTGTCCTCCGGGATGGTCCTGGAGGGCGTCGTGACGAATGTGGCGGCGTTCGGCGCCTTCGTCGACGTCGGTGTGCACCAGGACGGCCTGGTCCATGTCTCGGCGATGTCGAAGAACTTCGTCAAGGACCCGCGGGAGGTCGTCAAGCCCGGCGACATCGTGAAGGTGAAGGTCCTCGACGTCGACATCCCGCGCAAGCGGATCTCGCTGACGCTGCGTCTGGACGACGAGGCCGCGCCGCAGGAGCGGTCCGCGTCCGGCGGGGGCCGGCAGCGCGGCGGGCGCCCGCCGCAGCAGCGGCAGGGTCGCGGAGGCGGCGGAGGTCGGCAGGCTCCGCCCCCGGCCAACAGTGCCATGGCCGACGCGCTGCGCCGCGCCGGCCTGCTCGACCCGAAGAAGGGCGGCCGGCGCTGACCGGCGGGGCCCGGCCCCGGCCCGGGTCGGGCTCCGGACCGCTTCCGCGAGGAGTGGTCCGCTCGTCCGCCCTTCCCGTCCGCGGCATCGCCGTCCACGGCCTCGCCGGTCGAGACGACGGGGCAGGTCGGGCGACGTCGACCGCGGTTCGGCAGCGCCACCGAGGGGCGCGGGGAGCCGCGCGGCCGGCCACGACGGCGCCGCGGTCGGCCGACGTCGCACCGCGGCACTTCCGGCGGAGCGCTCAGCGCTCGGTCAGCTTGCCGTCGGCGACCTCCAGGCGACGGGTGACGCGGACCGCGTCGAGCATGCGGCGGTCGTGGCTGACCAGCAGCAATGTGCCGTCGTAGGCGTCGAGGGCGGACTCCAACTGCTCGATCGCGGGAAGGTCGAGGTGGTTGGTCGGCTCGTCGAGGACGAGGAGGTTGACGCCGCGGCCCTGGAGAAGCGCCAGGGCCGCGCGGGTCCGCTCGCCCGGTGACAGGGTCGCCGCCGGGCGCAGCACATGGGCCGCCTTCAGGCCGAACTTGGCGAGCAGGGTGCGCACGTCGGCCGGCTCGCTGTCCCGGACCGCCGCGCAGAACGCGTCCAGGAGGGTCTCGGGGCCGTGGAACAGGCCGCGTGCCTGGTCCACCTCGCCGACCAGCACGCCCGGACCGAGCGCGGCATGCCCGGCGTCCAGCGGCACCCGGCCGAGCAGCGCGCCCAGCAGGGTCGACTTGCCCGCGCCGTTCGCGCCGGTGACCGCGACCCGATCGGCCCAGTCGATCTGGAGGGAGACGGGACCGAGGCGGAAGTCGCCGCGGTGGACCTCGGCGTCGCGCAGGGTGGCAACGACCGCGCCGGAACGCGGGGCCGCCGCGATCTCCATGCGCAGCTCCCACTCCTTGCGCGGTTCCTCGACGACGTCCAGGCGTTCGATCATGCGCTGGGTCTGCCGCGCCTTGGCGGCCTGCTTCTCGCTGGACTCGCTGCGGAACTTGCGGCCGATCTTGTCGTTGTCGCCGGCCTTGCGGCGGGCGTTCTTCACGCCCTTGTCCATCCAGCCCCGCTGCATCCGGGCGCGGTCCTCCAGCGCGGCCCGCTTGTCGGCGAACTCCTCGTACTCGTCCCGCGCGTGCCGGCGGGCGACCGCGCGCTCCTCCAGGTAGGCCTCGTAGCCGCCGCCGTAGAGGTTGGTCTGCCGCTGTGCGAGGTCGAGTTCGAGGACCTTGGTGACGGTGCGGGTGAGGAACTCGCGGTCGTGGCTGACGACGACGGTGCCGGCGCGCAGGCCGGTCACGAAGCGCTCCAGGCGCTCCAGTCCGTCCAGGTCGAGGTCGTTGGTCGGTTCGTCGAGGAGGAAGACGTCGTACCGGGACAGCAGCAGGGAGGCGAGTCCGGCGCGGGCCGCCTGGCCGCCGGACAGGGAGGTCGTCGGCTGGTCGAGGCCGACGGCGAGGCCGAGCGAGTCGGTGACCTCCTCGGCTCGCTCCTCCAGGTCGGCGCCGCCCAGGTCCAGCCAGCGCTCCAGGCTGACCGCATAGGCGTCGTCGGCGCCCGGGGCCCCGTCGACGAGCGCCTGGGTGGCTTCGTCCATGGCTCGCTGGGCGGCGGCGACGCCCGTACGGCGGGCGAGGAAGGCGCGGACGGTCTCGCCCGGCCTGCGCTCCGGCTCCTGGGGGAGATGGCCGACGGCCGCGGTCGGCGGGGAGAACCTGATCTCCCCCTGCTCCGGTGCGGTGAGTCCTGCGAGCAGCTTCAGCAGGGTGGACTTGCCGGCGCCGTTGGCGCCGACCAGCCCGATCACGTCACCGGGTGCGACGACGAGATCGAGCCCGCCGAACAGGGTGCGGTCGCCGTGCCCGGCGCAGAGGTTCTTGGCGACGAGGGTTGCAGTCATCAGAGCGCCGATTCTAGGGGGCTCCGCCATCGGTCCGTGCCGCCCTTCCTCAGGGGTCCGCCGTCTCCACCAGCACCTCCGAGGACGTCCTGGCGACGAGGTGGGAGCGGCCCCTGACCACCCGGGCGTCCAGGGGGATGCGGTGGAGTCCCGCGTCGAGGACGCCGTCGAAGACGTCCCGCGCCCGGGTGCGGGAGAGCCGGTCGAGTCGGTAGGCGGTGAGGCGGACCCGGCAGGGCGCGACGACCTCGATCCGCGCCTCGCCGTCCGCGGTCACCAGCCGGGCCAGCCGGCGCTGCTCCGTGGGGCTGCGGTCCAGGGCGTGCTCGATCCGGGCGACCAGGAGCGGCACGATGGGGACGCGCGCGTCGACGTAGCCGACCTCCAGGCCGGCCCCGTCGAACGCCGCGCGCACGGCGGCGCGTTCGGCCTCGCCGACCGTGTGGCCGAAGGCGACGGCACCGTAGCGGCGCAGTTCGTCGGCGGGCACGCCGTGCGCGTCCCGGGTGATGTCGGCGCCGACGCCGATGGTCCGCAGGGCGGCGGCGAGCCGGGCGAGCAGGGCGACGCGTGCACCGATCAGCAGGACCCGGCGGCGCGCCGGTCCCGGTTCGGGTCCCTCCAGCAGCGAGCGCAGCACGGCCCGGTACTCCTCGCCGCGGAAGCGGAAGGGCCCGGTGCCGCGGTAGCCGTTGCGCTCCAGGTCGACGTCCTCGGACGTCTGCCAGGCGAAGTCCCGCCAGACATAGTCGTCGCCGTCCCGCTCGATGAGCGCGGTGACCGCCCCGCAGCCGGGGTCGGCGCACTCGGGGCAGCCGTAGAGTACGTACCGCCCGCCGGGCAGGGGCGCCTCGCCTTCCAGCAGCAGGCTGTGGACCTGCTCGGTGAATATGGTGGGCGGCAGGTCGGAGGCGAGCGGGGAGACGGCGTCCAGGTCGGACAGTTGCAGCAGCAGTGGACGGCCGTCCACGACGAAGTCGAGGAAGTCCCGGTGGATCTGGTAGCCACCGTCGGCGAGCACCGAACCGGCGCGCATCGCCGGGGCGAGGCCGAAGGTCGCATACGCGGCAGACATACGGTGAGTATCCCCGGCAAAGGGAAAGATGAGCACGGCACGGCTCGAGGGGTCGGGGGCCGGTGCGTGCGGGGCGCGCGGGCGCGGGTGCGCTCCTGCGCCGGTCTTCCGCCGGTCTCCCCCACGGTCTTCCTCGGCCGACCCCCGGGCGCTCCCCCAGAACCCGCCTCGGCGGACTCGGCAGGCCGGCTCCGGCGGGCGCCGCGGGCGGCGCACTGATGGTCGAAGGGGCACGGCCGGTACGGCGCTGGACGGGTGCGTGGAACGAGGGGACCGGAGCGCGTCGGGCCGGTGGCGGAGCGGGCCGCCTCCGGCGGGGCGGCAGGGGCGTATGCGCGAGGTTCGGTCACGGCGGCCGGATGACGATCGTGTGGCCGAGGGGGCCGTGGACATGCTCCGGGGCACAGGGATTCCATAGGCGCCGACGGACACCGTGCTTCTACCCCTTGGAGCTCTCGTGCACCGCAGAATCATCGCGCCGGGCGCACTCGCCGCGGCATCGGTCCTGCTGGCGATCCCGGCATCGGCCGCGAGTTACTCCCCCGGCGCGCCGGGCATCGGCGACCCCTACTACCCGGCGTACGGCAACGGCGGATACGACGTCTCCCACTACGACCTGCGGCTGAAGTACCAGCCGGCCACGGACGAGCTGGAGGGCACGGCGACGATCCTGGCGAGGACCACGCAGGATCTGTCGCGCTTCGACCTGGACTTCCTGCTCGACGTGAGCGAGGTCCGCGTCAACGGCGCCGCCGCGTCGTTCGCGTCGTCCGGCGAGCACGAGCTGGCGATCACCCCGAAGAGGCCGCTGCCCAAGGGCACGGCCGTCACCGTCGTCGTCCGCTATCGCGGCGTGCCCTCCGCGAAGCAGGCGTACGGGTTCACCAGTTGGCACCGCACGCCGGACGGCGGCATCGGCGCCAACGAGCCCGAGGCCGCCTGGTGGTGGTTCCCCAGCAACGACCACCCCCTGGACAAAGCCACCTACGACGTGTCGGTGCTGGTGCCCGACGGTGTTCAGGCCCTCTCCAACGGCGTTCTGAGGTCGACGCGTTCGCGGCTCGGCTGGACGCGCTGGAACTGGCGGCAGGACAAACCGCAGACCACGTATCTGGCCACGCTGGCGGTGGGCCGGTTCGACATCACGCGCAGCACGTCCGAGGGCGGCATCCCCGTCATCAACGCCTACAGCCGGGATCTGGGCGAGAACGACGGGGCGGCCCGGGCGAGCGTCGAACGCACCGGCGAGATCGTGGACTGGCTCAGCACGTACTTCGGGCCCTATCCGTTCGCCACGGCGGGCGGCTACGTGCCCGACACCACCACCGGGTACGCCCTGGAGACGCAGACCCGCGTGTACTACAGCCCGCGGCAGTTCTCGAACGGCTCCAACACCTCGGTGGTGGTGCACGAGTTGGCCCACCAGTGGTGGGGCGACAGCGTCTCGGTCAAGGGCTGGAAGGACATCTGGATCAACGAGGGCTTCGCGCGGTACGCGCAGTGGCTGTGGTCCGAGCACGAGGGGGAGGGCACGGCACAGCAGCTCGCCGACTACGTGTACGCCTCGCACCCGGCCGGCGACCCCTTCTGGACGGTGCTGCCCGGTGATCCGGGCCCGGACCACCAGTTCGACATCGCCGTGTACGACCGGGGCGCCCTCGCCATCCAGGCGCTGCGCAACGAGATCGGCGACAAGGCCTTCTTCGCGCTCCTGAAGGACTGGACGCGACGGTACCGGTACGGCAACGCCTCCGTCGCCGACTTCCGGCGTCTGGCGGAGAAGGTCTCCGGCAAGCCGCTGGCCGCGCTGTTCGACACCTGGCTGTTCCAGCCGGTCAGGCCGGGCGCCCCGGCGGCGCACGCGGCGTCCGTGGCGGTGCGGGCGGCGGGTGCCCCGGTGCCGCCGAGGTCCTGGAAGAAGATCGCGGCGACGAACGGGGTGCACGGGCACTCCGGCTGACCGGCCCTCAGGGCACCGGCGGCGCCGACTGCGCCCCGGCCGCGCGGGCGAGCAACTCGGCGCGGCCGATGGCGGCGGTCCGGGTCGACGGCACCGTGCAGGCGTGGGCGCCGGCGATCGCGCCCTGACGGGCGCACCGCGCGGGCGGTTCCCCGTGCAGCAGACCGTGGAGGAAGGCCGCCGCGAAGGCGTCGCCGGCCCCGTTGGAGTCCACCACCGGGGCGGGCGGCGCCACCGCCGGTATGCCGGTCAGCTCACCGTCGGCCAGCAGATGCGCGCCCTCGGCGCCGGCCGTGGCGACGACGATGCGGGCCCGGCCCCGTGCGGCGATGCGGCGCATCGCCGGTTCGGGGTCGCCCAGCCCGGCGGCCGACAGGAAGACGACGTCCGCGTCGTGGGCGAACGGCTCGTGATAGGGGTTCTCGCCGTCCCAGTCGTGGAGGTCGGTGGAGACCGTGACGCCGGCCTCCCGCAGCAGGGGCAGCGCCTGGGCGCACGGCTGGGTGATGCAGACGTGGACGTGCCGGGCACGCGCGGCGAGCGCGCGCACGGTGTCCTCGGGCAGCCGGTCGTCGTCGCGGGTGCGGCTGGTGTCGTACAGGGACAGGCGCCGGCCGTCGGGCCCCACCAGGTTGACCGCGCGTCTGGTGCCGGCCGGCTGCGGGACCGTGGTGAGGCCGATGCCGTGGTCGCGGTGGAGCGCGCGGACCAGGTCGCCCTCGGGGTCGTCGCCGAGCAGGTCCAGGTGGTGGGTACGCAGGCCGAGCGCGGCCAGGCCCACGGCGACGAAGTCGCCGGTCTGCCCGGCGCGGGTGCGGATCCCGGAGTCGATCATGTAGCTGTCGGCGTACGGGAGCGGCAGCCGCGGCACGTACACGATGGTGTCCACGCCCGCCCCGCCCAGGACGAGGACGTCGATGTCCCGGCTCACCGCTGCTCCTCCCCGTGGTCGTACACCGTCACGGGGATCCCCCTCGCGACCGGTCTGCCCACGACGAGCGGCTGGATCGAGGACCATCGGCCGCCCGCCGGTCGATCACCTGGACGCCCCGTCCCGACGGCGCGGTGGCGTCACCCCGAACGTACGTGATCTCAGGCATGACGTCACCGTAGGCGATGCCACCGACAGTGGCCCCGGACCGCCTGCACGGCCGCCGCGCGGGCTCGCCCGGCTCGTCCTCGTCGTGCCGAGTGCCCCGGCGCCCTCACACAGTGCCACCTGCCGGTTTCCCAGGGTCTTCCGCCGGCGTTCCGGTGTCACAGCATCGGTGAGACAGCGATACTGCTGCACATGACGACCGACACCGAGCAGCCGACGGGGCCGACCCTCACCATCGACGAGCTGGCCGCGCACGCGGGCGTCACGGTGCGCACCGTGCGGTTCTACGGGACGAAGGGGCTGCTGCCGCCGCCGGTCATCGGTCCTCGGCGGGTGGGTCGCTACGGGCCGGAGCATCTGGCGCGGCTCGCGCTCATCGAGGAGCTCCAGCACCAGGGGATGACCCTGGCCGCGATCGAGCGGTACCTCGGGCAGCTGCCGCCGGATCTGGGTGCCCGGGAACTCGCGCTGCACCGGGCGGTGGTGGCGTCGTGGGCACCGGACACGGTCGAGGCGCTGACCCGTGAGGAGCTGGGACGGCGCGCCGGCCGGCCGCTCACCGACGCGGACGTGGAACGGCTGGCGGCCATGGACGTCGTCGTGCCGGAGGGCGGCGCGTTCCGCGTGGACGCCGGGTTGCTGCGGCTCGGCGTCGAACTGCTGGACGTACCGCTGTCGCAGGAGACGGTCCTGGCGGCCCGTTCCGCCCTGATCGAACACTCGCGGGCCGCCGCGCACGCGCTGTCGGACCTGCTGCGTGCCGCGGTCGGCGACCGCGGCACGCGGGATGTGAAGTCCCTGTCCGCCCATATGCACCCACTGGTCGTGCAGGCCCTGCTCACCACGTTCCAGCGGTCGCTGCGGGACGAGCTGCGCCAGTGGCTCGACGCCGAAGCCGACCGGACCGCCGCACAGGCCGCCTCGGGCGGCGCGGAGCGGTCCGGCGCGCGGCCGGACCGCTGAGCGGCGCGTCGGCCTCCTCCCCGAGCGGCCGGCGGCTCAGCGCGCGTCGGTGAAGGTCTCGCCCTTCTCCGCCTTCTCCACCAGCAGCGCGGGCGGGGTGAAGCGGTCACCGTAGCGGTCGGCGAGTTCCCGGGCACGTGCCACGAAGCCGGCCGGGCCGCCGTCGTAGCCGTTGATGTACTGCAGGACACCGCCGGTCCAGCCGGGGAAGCCGATCCCGAGGATCGAGCCGATGTTGGCGTCGGCGACGGAGGTCAGCACGCCTTCCTCCAGCAGCCGGACGGTGTCCAGCGCCTCGGAGAAGAGCATGCGCTCCTGCATGTCCTCGAACGGGATCCGGTGGCCCGGCCGCGTGAAGTGCTCGCGCAGGCCCGGCCACAGACCCAGGCGCTTGCCGTCGTCACCGTACTCGTAGAAGCCCGCGCCGCCGCTGCGGCCGGTGCGGCCGAACTCGTCGACCATGCGGTCCACGACGGCCTCGGCCGGGTGCGGCGTCCAGGTGCCGCCGGACTCCTCCACAGCCCGCTTCGACTCGCCCCGGATCTTGCGCGGCAGGGTGAGCGTGAGGTCGTCCATCAGGGAGAGGACCTTGGCCGGGTAGCCGGCCTGGGCTGCGGCCTGCTCCACCGAGGCGGGCTCGACGCCCTCGCCGACCATCGCGACGCCCTCGTTGATGAAGTGCCCGATGACGCGGGAGGTGAAGAAGCCGCGCGAGTCGTTGACGACGATCGGCGTCTTGTTGATCTGCCGCACCAGGTCGAAGGCGCGTGCCAGGGCCTCGTCGCCGGTGCGCTCGCCCTTGATGATCTCCACCAGGGGCATCTTGTCGACGGGCGAGAAGAAGTGCAGCCCGATGAAGTCGGTCTGCCTCCGGACGCCCTCGGCGAGCACGGTGATCGGCAGCGTGGAGGTGTTGGAGCACAGCAGCGCGTCCGGCGCGACGACGTCCTGGATCTCCTGGAACACCTTGTGCTTGAGCGCGGTGTCCTCGAAGACGGCCTCGATGACGGCGTCGCAGCCCGCGAGGTCGGCGGCCTCGGCGGTGGGCGTGATGCGGGCGAGGAGCGCGTCGGCCTTCTCCTGGGACGTGCGGCCCTTGGCGACGGCCTTGGCACACAGCTTCTCGGAGTAGCCCTTGCCCTTGGCGGCGGCCTCGGCGGAGACGTCCTTCAGGACGACGTCGATGCCGGCGCGGGCGCAGGAGTAGGCGATGCCCGCGCCCATCATCCCGGCGCCGAGCACGGCCACCTTGCGGACCGGACGGGGCTCTATGCCCTTCGGCCGGTTTGCGCCGGAGTTGACCGCCTGGAGGTCGAAGAAGAAGGCCTGGATCATGTTCTTCGAGGTCTGGCCCGCCGCCAGCTCCACGAAGTAACGGGCCTCGATGACCTGGGCGGTCTCGAAGTCGACCTGGGCGCCCTCGACGGCGGCGGCGAGGATGCTGCGCGGCGCGGGGTAGGGGGCGCCGTGGGTCTGCTTGCGCAGGGTGGCCGGGAAGGCGGGCAGGTTGGCCGCGAACTTCGGGTTCGACGGCGTGCCGCCCGGGATCCGGTACCCGGGCCGGTCCCAGGGCTGCTGCGACTCGGGGTGGGCGTCGATGAAGGCACGCGCCCGGGCGATCAGTTCCTCCCGGGTCGTGACGACCTCGTCGACCAGGCCGTTGTCCAGCGCGCGCCGCGGGTTGTACTGGGTGCCCTGGAGGAGGACCTTCAGCAGGGCGTCGGCGATGCCGAGCAGGCGGACCGTGCGCACGACGCCGCCGCCCCCGGGCAGCAGGCCGAGGGTGACCTCCGGGCAGCCGATCTTCGAACCGGGGGCGTCGAGCGCGATGCGGTGGTGACAGGCCAGCGCGATCTCGTAGCCGCCGCCCAGGGCGGCGCCGTTCAGCGCGGCGACGACCGGCTTGCCGAGGGTCTCGATGCGGCGCAGGTTGCGCTTGATGGCGAGGCCGCCGGCGAACAGGTCCTGCGCGGTCTCGGGGGCCGCGCGGATGAGGTCGCGCAGGTCGCCGCCGGCGAAGAAGGTCTTCTTGGCCGAGGTGACGATGATGCCGCGGATGCCGTCCTTCTCGGCCTCCAGGCGGTCGGTGACCGCGGCGAGGGAGTCGCGGAACGCCTGGTTCATGGTGTTCGCGGACTGGTCGGGGTCGTCCAGTACGAGGGTGACGACACCGGTGTCGTCCTGCTCCCAGCGGATGGCGGTGGGCTCAGTGCTCATGGAATGTGGCTCCGTGGGTGATCCGTGGTGATCCGTTGGGAGGAGGTCAGATGCGCTCGACGACGGTGGCGATGCCCATGCCGCCGCCGACGCACAGCGTGGCGAGTCCGTAGCGCTTGTCCTGGCGCTCCAGTTCGTCGACGAGCGTGCCGAGGATCATCGCGCCGGTGGCGCCCAGCGGGTGCCCCAGGGCGATGGCGCCGCCGTTGACGTTGACCTTGTCCAGGCTGAGGCCCATGTCCTTGACGAAGCGCAGGACGACCGCGGCGAACGCCTCGTTGATCTCGACGAGGTCGATGTCGTCGATGGTCAGCCCGGCCTTGGCGAGGGCCTTGCGGGTGGCGGGCGCGGGCCCGGTGAGCATGATGGTCGGCTCGGAGCCGGAGACGGCGGCGGAGACGATCCGCGCGCGGGGGGTCAGCCCGTGTCGCTCGCCGACCTCCTTGGAGCCGATCGCGACGAGGGAGGCACCGTCGACGATGCCGGAGGAGTTGCCGGCGTGGTGGACGTGGTCGATCTTCTCGACCCAGTGGTACTGCTGCAGGGCGACGGCGTCGAAGCCGCCGAGTTCGCCGATGTCCGCGAACGACGGCTTGAGTCCGGCCAGGGAGTCGGCGGTGGTGCCGGGGCGCGGGTGCTCGTCGTGGTCGAGGACGACCAGGCCGCTGCGGTCCTTCACGGGGACCACGGACCGCTCGAAGCGGCCTTCCTTCCAGGCGGTGGCCGCCCGCTCCTGGGACAGCGCCGCGTACTCGTCGACGTCCCGCCGGGAGAAGCCCTCGATGGTGGCGATGAGGTCGGCGCCGATGCCCTGCGGGACGAAGTTGACCGCGAGGTTGGTCATGGGGTCGTTGAACCAGGCACCGCCGTCGGAGGCCATGGGCACCCGCGACATCGACTCGACGCCGCCCGCGAGGATCAGGTCCTCCCAGCCGGAACGGACCTTGGCGGCGGCCAGGTTGACGGCCTCCAGGCCCGAGGCACAGAAGCGGTTCTCCTGCACACCCGCGACCGAGTCCGGCAGGCCGGCGGCGATCGCGGCGATGCGGGCGATGTCGGAGCCCTGGTCGCCCACGGGGCCGACGACACCGAGCACGATGTCGTCGATCGCCGCCGGGTCCAGGCCCGGGAAGCGGTCGCGCAGTTCGTGGATCAGGCCGACGACCAGGTCGATGGGCTTGGTGCCGTGCAGGGCGCCGTCTGCCTTGCCGCGTCCGCGCGGGGTGCGGATCGCGTCGTACACGTACGCTTCGGTGCTCACGAGGAGGCCTTTCGCTGAGGGTGACCGGGCGTGGTTCCCGGGTCGGGGTTCGCGGCCGGGTTTCCGGGCGGGGGAAGCAGGTGGGGTACGTCCCAGTCGCGGGCCACGTCCGCCGTGTCGGCGCCGGGCCGGGCGGGACCGGTCCGGACGGCGGTCGGGGTCGCGGAGAAGCGGGGTGCGGGGGCCGGCTGGGTGAGGCCGCCGTGGTCGGTGAAGGTGCCGCGGGCCGCCAGGTGCGGGTGGTGCGGGGCCTCCCGCAGGGACAGTACGGGGGCCACGCACGCGTCGGATCCCTCGAACAGGACGGTCCACTCGTCCCGGGTGCGGGTCCTGAACCGGGCGGCGACCTCCTCGCGCAGGGCGCCCCAGCGGGAGAGGTCCCCGTGGGCCCGGGCCCGGTCCCCGATGCCGAGGATGCGGACGAATTCCTCGTAGAACTGCGGTTCCAGCGCACCGACGGCCATGTACTGCCCGTCGGAGGTGGCGTAGGTGCCGTAGTACGGGCAGCCGCCGTCCAGGAGGTTGGCGCCGCGCCGGTCCTGCCAGGCGCCGGCCCCGAGCATGCCGTGGATCATGGAGGCGAGGTGGGCGGCGCCGTCGACGATGGCGGCGTCGACGACCTGCCCGGTGCCGCCCGCGCGTGCGTGGTGGAGGGCGGCGAGGACGCCGACGACGAGGTAGAGGGAGCCGCCCGCGTAGTCGCCGACCAGGTTGGCGGGGACGGCCGGCGGCTGGTCGGCGCGGCCGATCATGCCGAGGGTTCCGGTGACGGCGAGGTAGCCGATGTCGTGGCCGGCCCGCTGGGCGAGCGGCCCCTGCTGGCCCCATCCGGTCATGCGGCCGTAGACGAGGCGGGGGTTGCGGGCGTGGCAGTCGGCGGGGCCGACGCCGAGGCGTTCGGCGACGCCGGGGCGGTAGCCCTCGACGAGGATGTCGGCGCGGGCGGCGAGGTCGAGGACCCGCGCCGCGCCGTCGGCGGCCTTCAGGTCGACCACCACCGAGCGCTTGTTGCGGTTGGTGACGTCGAAGGCGGGGTCGATGCCGAGTCCGGGTCCGCCGGGGCGGTCCACACGGACGACGTCGGCGCCGAGATCCGCCAGCAGCATGGCGGCGAAGGGGCCCGGACCGATCCCGGCCAGCTCCACCACACGCACGCCGCTGAGGGGGCCCTGCCCCGCTGTCGGTGCCGCTGTCATCCAGCCCCCTTGCCGTGACACAAACGATGTAACACCAGTGATGCTAAGAACGTGTTCCAGCGGGCACAAGACCCGGACGAGCAAGCGCTTAGCCAATTATGGATGCGGGGACGGCCGCCCGGGGAGCGCCGGGCCGGGCGTGGCGCGGTGCGGTCGCAGCGGGGGCGCCCGCAGCGCGGCCGTGCCCCCGCGCTAGCCTCGGCCCCCGACAGCGGCCGGCGCAGGAGCGAGAGGTGTCATGAGCAGGCTGAAAAAAACGGATCGCCCGTACGACATCGTGCTCTTCGGGGCCACCGGCTTCGTCGGGACACTGACCGCGGAGTACCTCGCCGCGCACGCGCCCGAGGACCTGCGCTGGGCGATCGCCGGCCGCAGCGAGCGGAAGCTTGCGGAACTGCGGGAGCGGCTGCCCGGCGGCGAGAGGGCGGGGGTGCTGACGGCGGACGTCTCCGACCCCGCCTCCGTACGCGCGCTCGCCGAGCAGGCGCGTGTGGTGGCGACGACCGTCGGTCCCTACATCCGGTACGGCGAGCAACTCGTCGCCGCCTGCGCCGACACCGGCGCGGACTACGTCGACCTGACCGGCGAGCCGGAGTTCGTGGACCTGATGTACGTCCGCCACGACGCACGCGCACGTGAGACGGGCGCCCGCCTGGTGCACGCCTGCGGGTTCGACTCCGTCCCCCACGACCTGGGCGCCCTGTACACCGTGCGGCACCTGCCCGAGGGGGTGCCGCTGACGGTGGACGGCTTCGTGAGCGTCGACGCGACGTTCTCCGGCGGCACCTTCGCCTCGGCGCTGAACCAGTTCGCGCGCGGCCCGCAGCTCCTGGCCGCGGCGCGGGAGCGCAGGCGGCACGAGCCGCGGCTGCTCGGCCGCCGGGCGCAGGCCCCGTCGGGGGTGCCCCGGTTCGCCAAGGAGGTGGGCGCCTGGGCGCTGCCCCTGCCGACCATCGACCCGAAGATCGTGCGCCGCTCGGCCAAGGCGCTCACGGCCTACGGCCCCGACTTCCGCTACCGCCACTACGCCGCGGTACGGCATCTGCCCATGGCCCTGGGCGGGGTCGCGGCCGTCGGGGCGCTGTTCGCCGCGGCGCAGGTGCCGCCCGCCCGGCGCTGGCTGTCGGACCGGCTGAAGCCGGGCGAGGGGCCGGACGCCGAGAAGCGGGCGCGGAGCCGGTTCGCGGTGCGCTTCGTCGGAGAGGGCGGCGGCCGGCGGGTCCTCACCGAGGTCTCTGGCGGCGACCCCGGCTACGGCGAGACGGCGAAGATGCTCGCCGAGTCGGCGCTCTGCCTGGCCTTCGACGACCTGCCGCCGACAGCGGGGCAGGTGACCACGGCGGTGGCGATGGGCGGCGTGCTCATCGAGCGGCTGCGGGCGGCCGGCATCCGGTTCCGGGTGGCGGCGCAGCGCTGACGAAGTCACCCCGGAAGAAGGTACGTCGGGAGCCGTCCCGGCGAGCGGGCCCGGCGGGGGCCGGCGGATGCGGGGCGGCGGCACCCGTCCGCACCCGCCGCCACGGGTGGTGACGCGGAGAGCTATCCGCCGGCTCCCCTGGGCGCGGGCGCGTGGCGGGTCGTCGTCTCCTGGAGGGCGCGGCGGCACAGGGAGTCCGCCCGGCGGGTCGTCTCCGGCAGCCGGTAGGCCGGGGTGAGCGCGAGGACATGGGCGCAGGCGTTGTCGAGGGCGACGCGGTGCCCCACGGACACGAAGACCGGCTTGACCCCGTCCCGGGTGCGCAGCGCCCGGCCGACCTCCTCCTCGCCCGCGAGCAGCGGCGCGGAGGAGCCGCGCCGGGGACCGGGATCGTCGTACGTGAAGGTGAACGGGTTCTTGGCCACCCCGATCACCGGCAGGCCGGTGAGGACGCCGAGGTGGCTGGCCAGGCCGAAGCGGCGCGGGTGGGCGAGGCCGTAGCCGTCGCACACGACCAGGCCGGGCGGGCAGGGCAGGGCGTCCAGCGCCGCGAGCACCGCGGGAATCTCCCGGAAGGCGAGCAGGCCGGGCACGTAGGGGAAGGACACCCGGCCGGCGGCGGTGGCCTCGGCCACGACGTCGAGGCTCGCCGCGTCCAGGACGACGGCCGCCGCCACGACGACGTCCCGTTCGTCGTCGTAGGCGACGTCGACACCGGTGACGTGCCCCGTCCCCGGTACCGGTCCCGGCTCGTCGATCACCACTCGGGCCCGCAGCTCGTCCTGGACGGCGCGGGCCTCCTCCTCGGTCGCGGGCCATCCCGCGGGAGTGCGTACGGTCGTCATGATGGAACGAGCGTACGGGGCGCCGCCCGGACGCCGTAAGCTCGCGATCATGTTCGTACTGGAGCTGAACTACACCGCCCCGCTCGACGCCGTGGACGCTCTGCTCGACGCGCATGTGGCCTGGCTCGACGGGCACTACACCCGGGGTACCTTCCTGGCCTCGGGCCGCAAGGAGCCCCGCGAGGGCGGGATCGTCCTCGCCGTCGCCGAGAGCCGGGCACAGGTCGAGGAGCTCACCGCCGGCGACCCGTTCGTCGTCGCGGGGGTCTGCACCTACCGGATCACCGAGTTCATCGCCACCAGGACGGCCCCCGAGCTGGCCGCCTTCCGGGAGACGCTCGCCTGAGACCGACGGGCCGCGGGCCGGGGCCTGCCGGGCCGCCGCGGCTGACGCGCGCTCAGGCCGCTCCGCCCTCCGGTGCCGCGCCCCGCTCGCGCGGCCGCTCGTCTCGCCCCGCCGCCGTCGTCCGAGGGGGCCGGCGCTTTCCGGGATCCCCCGGAACCCTCACGGGCCACGCCGGAATGAGCCGCCCTGCCACGGCTGTGCATGAATGCGGTGACAGAGGTCACTCGGCTCCGGGGTGCACGCGGGGGCCGGTTCCTACGTCTGTGGAAGTGCCGGTGCCATCCACCCGTTCATGGCCGAGCCGTCACAAGGGAGCAAGGCGTTGTCCACCGTCATCGCGCAGCCCGTCGAGGCGCGGCTCGTCGCCGCCGCGCCACGCATGCCGACCATCCCCGCCACACTGCACTACGACCGGCGGGACCCCTTCGCGGTCCGCATGACCTTCCCCGCCCCGGCCACCCTGGAGGGTGTGGAGGTCTGCTGGACCTTCGCCCGTGAGCTGCTCGCGGCCGGCCTCGACGGCCCGGAGGGCCAGGGCGACGTCCGGGTCTGGCCGTACGGGTTCGACCGCACGGTCCTGGAGTTCCACGCACCGGAGGGCACCGCGGTCGTCCACGTCCACTCCTCCGACATCCGCCGGTTCCTCGAAGCGACCGGCGCCCTGGTGCCCGCCGGTCTGGAGCACGTCCAGCTCGACCTGGACCACCACCTAGCGGAGTTGATGCGCGACGCCCGCTGACGGGCCGCGTCGAGCTCGCCGTGGTCGAGGCCACCGGCCAGGGCCCGCACGGCCCCGCGTCCGGCAGCTCCCCTGTGACGCGACACCCCAGACGTCGGGCAGGACCGGCGGGCGGCCGGGAACGCGCGGCACGCGGACGGCGTGGCCGGGGGGCGATGCCGTGTTCGTGTGCGTCATGCGGAACACCTGAGCATTCCATGACCGTTCGGCAGCCGGCTGAGATCCGCCGCGCGCGTACGCCCTCGCCGGGCCCGCGCAGCACGGCCCGGTGGGCCCGTCCGAAAATGCTTTGACGCCCCACGGGGCCCTTCGTACGGTGATCCCGGTCCTGTTGCCGTCGATTGGAGAAGGACGTTGCTCGTCTGAGGTCCTGAGACACCGCGTCACACACGTGCAGTGTGTCTACGTGGCGTGCGACCTCGGCGTCCGAGCCGTCCTCCGGCGCAGGGCCTTTCCGTGCCCTCTGCCTCCAGGACCCGCCTCCCTCGTGGTGGCCGCCGTGCGGTGTCTCGACATGCGTTCGCCCCCCGACCCGCACCGAGGCACCTGCGAGGCCCTATGTCCGCGTCTCCGTCCCTGTCCATCATCTGCACGTCCCTGTCCTTCGCCTGGCCCGACGGCACCGCCGTCTTCGACGGCCTCGACACCGCCTTCGGCCCCGGCCGGACCGGACTGGTCGGCGTCAACGGCTCCGGCAAGTCGACCCTGTTGAAGCTGATCGCCGGGGAACTCACGCCGACCGGAGGCACCGTCCGGGTCACCGGAGAGGTCGGGTGGCTGCCGCAGAACGTCACGCTCGACACCGCCCTCCGGGTCGACGAGGCGCTCGGCATCGCCGCGCAGCGGGCCGCCCTGCATGCCATCGAGTCCGGCGACGTCGGCGAGGAGCACTTCGAGATCGTCGGCGACGACTGGGACGTGGAGGAGCGAGCCCTGGCCGCCCTGGGCGAACTCGGCCTCGGCCACGTCGGCCTGGACCGCACCATCGGCGAGCTGTCGGGGGGCGAGTCCGTGCTGCTGCGGCTGGCCGCGCTGCTGCTGCGCCGTCCGGACGTGCTGCTCCTCGACGAGCCCACCAACAACCTCGACCTGTACGCCCGCAGGCGGCTGTACGCCGCGCTGGAGGCGTGGTCCGGGGTCCTCGTCGTGGTCAGCCACGACCGCGAACTGCTCGGCCTGGTCGACCAGATCGCCGACCTGCGCACCGGGGAGATCACCTGGTACGGCGGCAACCTCCCCGACTACGAGGAGACACTCGCCGTCGAACAGGACGCGGCCGAGCGGATGGTCCGGGTCGCCGAGGCGGACCTGAGGAAGCAGAAGCGCGAACTGGTCGAGGCCCACTCCAGGCTGGCGCAGCGCAGGCGCTACGCCGACAAGATGTACGAGACCAAGCGTGAGCCCCGGGCCGTGATGAAGCTGAAGAGACGCGCGGCCCAGGTCTCCGCCGGCAAGCACCGCCTGCTGCACGAGGACCGGCTGGCGGGGGCCAGGCAACGGCTCGACGAGGCGGTGGAGGCGGTCCGGGACGACGACGAGATCCGCGTCGACCTGCCGTACACCGCGGTGCCGCCGGGCCGATCGGTCCTCACGCTGCAGGATCTGTCCCTGGTGCACGGCGGCCGTCTCCGCGGCGGGCTGGAACTGCGCGGCCCGGAACGGATCGCGCTGATCGGCCGCAACGGGGCGGGCAAGACGACCCTGCTGCGCACGATCGCCGGGGAGTTGGAGCCGGTGTCGGGCGAGGTGGAGGTGCACGTCCCGCTGCGTTTCCTGCCGCAGCGGCTCGACATCCTCGACGGTGAGCTGACCGTCGCGGAGAACGTGGCCCGGTTCGCGCCGGACGCCACCGACAACCGGATCCGGGCGCGCCTCGCCCGGTTCCTGTTCCGGGGCGCCCGCGCCGACCGGACGGCGGCCACGCTGTCGGGCGGGGAGCGTTTCCGGGCGGCGCTGGCGGCGCTGATGCTGGCGGAGCCGGCCCCGCAGCTGCTGATGCTGGACGAGCCGACGAACAACCTCGACATGGCCAGCGTCCGGCAGCTGACCACGGCTCTGGAGTCGTACGAGGGGGCGCTGATCGTGGCCGGCCACGACCTGCCGTTCCTGGAGTCGATCGGCATCACCCGCTGGCTGGTGCTGGAGGAGGGCGAGCTGAGGCAGGCGGACGAGGACCATCTCGGCAGGGCCACGGGCTGACCGTGCAGGCCGACGGCGTCGGCCGGGCCCCCGCGGGCCCGGCCTGCGCGCCGGCCCACCGGTGCCGCATCATGGGTGCGGAGACCTGCCCGCCGATCCGGAGGCCACCTCGTGCCCAGCAAGAAGGCCCTCGTCCGCCGCCCCGGCCCCCGCCTCGCCGAAGGCCTGGTGACGCACAGGGAGCGGGAGAAGGTCGATGCGGAGCTGGCCGCCGAGCAGTGGGAGGCCTACGTCGCCGCTCTGCACGGGCACGGCTGGGAGACCTTCGAGGTGGAGCCCGCCGACGACTGCCCGGACTCCGTGTTCGTCGAGGACACGGTGGTCATGTACCGGAACGTGGCGCTGATCACCCGGCCGGGCGCCGAGTCCCGGCGGGAGGAGACCGCGGGCGTCGAGGAGGCGGTGGCCGCGCTGGGCTGCTCGGTCAATTGGATCTGGGAGCCGGGCACGCTGGACGGCGGTGACGTGCTCAAGGTCGGCGACACGATCTACGTCGGCCGGGGCGGCCGGACCAACGCGGCCGGGGTGCAGCAGCTGCGGGCCGTCCTCGAGCCGCTCGGGGCGCGGGTCGTCGCCGTGCCGGTGAGCAGGGTGCTGCACCTGAAGTCGGCGGTCACCGCGCTGCCGGACGGGACGGTGATCGGGCACATCCCCCACGTGGACCGGCCGGCGCTGTTCCCGCGGTTCCTGGCCGTGCCGGAGGAGCCCGGCGCGCACGTGGTGCTGCTCGGCGGCAGCACGCTGCTGATGTCGGCGAGCGCGCCGAAGACCGCGGAGCTGCTGACCGACCTCGGCTTCGAGGTGGTCCCGGTGGACATCAGCGAGTTCGAGAAGCTCGAAGGCTGTGTGACGTGCCTCTCGGTGCGCCTGCGGGGGCTGTACGCCTGACGAGTGACGCCCTCCCTCGTTCAGCCCTGGGACCTGCGGGTCCTGGGGCTGTTCTGCATGCCCGTGCCAGCCTCGGCCGCCCTGGCTGATCAGCGATCTTTACGCGGATCTTAACCTACGGCTTCGTAACCTACGGACTCGTAGCCTACGATCCCGTAGGTTCCGGCACCGCTCGCCGGACGCTTCCGCTCCGTTTTGCCGTTCCACCTCTCCTGGAGTCCCCGTGACGCTCACCTCTCCGCACCTCGGCAGCCCTGCCGGCTGGACCGACGCCCGGCTGCTGTACGCACTGGAGGAAGTGGTCGAGAAGGAGCTGAACCGTCACCTCAAGGCGGCCAAGGACTGGATGCCACACGAGTACGTGCCCTGGAGCGACGGCCGCAACTTCCCCGGCGTCTTCGAGGACGGCGAGGCCTGGGACAAGGCGCAGTCGAAGGTCACCGACATCGGCAGGATCGCTCTCGTGGTGAACCTGCTGACCGAGGACAACCTGCCCAGCTACCACCACGAGATCGCCAGCCTCTTCGGCCGCGACGGAGCCTGGGGCACCTGGGTGCACCGCTGGACCGCCGAGGAGGGCCGGCACGGCATCGTCATGCGGGACTACCTGCTGGCCTCCCGGGCCGTGGATCCGGACGAGCTGGAACGTTTCCGTATGGCACACATGAGCGAGGGCTTCGAGTCCGACAACCGGCACTCGATGCTCCACTCCGTCGCCTACGTCGCCTTCCAGGAACTGGCCACCCGCATCTCGCACCGCAACACCGGCCACCAGTCGGGCGACCCCGTCTGCGACCGCATGCTGGCCCGCATCGCGACCGACGAGAACCTGCACATGGTCTTCTACCGGAACCTGCTGAAGGCCGCCTTCGAGATCGCCCCCGACCCGACCATGCAGGCCGTGCGGGACGTGGTCGTCAACTTCCGGATGCCCGGCCACGGCATTCCCGGCTTCGAGCGGGCCGCTGCGCAGATGGCGATCGGTGAGGTCTACAACCTGCGCATCCACCACGACGACGTGATCCAGCCGGTGCTGCGCTTCCTGAGGATCCTGGACATCGACGGCCTCGGCCCCGAGGGGCTGCAGGCGCAGGAGGAGCTGGGTCTGTTCATGGGCGGGCTGGACGCCGAGGCCACGAAGTTCGACGAGCGGCTCGCCGCCCGCAAGGCCCGGATGGCCGCGCGCGCCGGCCGCTGACGCGACGCCCCGGAGGCGCACCGCGGGCCGCGGCAGGCCCGCGAGACGGTGTGGCGCGGCACGGGGGCCGCGACGCGCCTGCGAGCCCCGTGAGGCCCGTGGACCCCGTACACGCAAGCAGCGGCGATCCGTGCGACCGGCAGGGGCGCCCGGCACCCCCGGCACCGCGGGGGGACGCCTCCTCCCTCGCCGCCGGTGCCACCGGCTCCCGGTCCTCACCCGGCCGCCGTCGAGCGGCCCGCGGGCCGGGGAGGACAGGCGGCCCGCCACCCTGCGCCCGCGCCGGGCCGCAGGAGGGCCGCCTTCCCGGACCGGGGAGCGGCCCGCACGCCGGGCAGCGGCGCCCGACCCGAGGCCTGCCGTGCTCCGAGAGCGGGCCGCCGGACACGCCGCCCGTCGCGCCCCACAGGCTCTCGCGCCGCGCCGGGCGCGGTTTTTGTCCGCCGTGCGGCGTTCAGCGTGCGGTGCGCCGCAGCGCCAGGCGCTCCTTCTCGGAGAGGCCGCCCCAGACGCCGAAGCGCTCGTCGTGCTCCAGGGCGTACTCCAGGCACGCCGACCGGATGGGGCACAGACCGCAGATCCGCTTCGCCTCGCGCACGGAGCTGCCGGGCTCGGGGAAGAAGAAGTCGCCCCCGGTCTGCGCGCACAGCGCCTCCTGCTGCCAGGCAGGGTCGGCGGGCGCGGGAATCGTGTCGATGTGCATGGCCGTGAGCCTCGCCGACGGCACAAAACGTTCGCTCAACGGATGATCAACGCGAGGGGAGCGCCGCCCCGGGGCTCCTTCGCCGGGTCGATGATGCCGACGGCGCGGGGCCCCGCGCACGGCGGCGCGCCGACGTGTTGCGGCGGCGGCTGTCAGTGGGCGGTGCAAGACTCGGCAGAGCAGGCAACGCGATCCCTTCGAAGGAGAGGGAGGGCGAACATGCTCACCAATCGATTCGTCGACGGCGCGCCGAACTGGGTCGACGTCGGCACCTCCGACATCGAGGGCGCCACCCGTTTCTACGGCGCGCTCTTCGGCTGGCGGTTCGTGTCCGGGGGCCCGGAGGCCGGCGGCTACGGTTTCTTCCAGCTCGACGGGAAGACCGCGGCGGGCGGGATGCAGACCACGACGGAACAAGGCCCGCCGGCCTGGACCGTGTACTTCCAGAGCCCCGACGCACAGGCGACGGCCAAGGCCGCCGAGGAGGCGCACGGCCGTGTGCTGATGCAGCCCATGGACGTGATGGAAGAGGGCCGCATGGCGCTCCTGGCCGACCAGGCGGGCGTGCCGTTCGGGATCTGGCAACCCGGGCGGACCAAGGGCGTCGACGTGGCCGGCGTTCCGGGTTCGCTGCGCTGGGTCGAGCTGTACACGCCGGACATCGCCGCCGCCGCGGCCTTCTACCGTGCGGCACTGGGGCTGGAGACCTCGGCGGTGCCGTTCCCCGGCGGCACCTACACGTGCGTCAATCCGGCCGGGGGCGGACAGGACTCCATGTTCGGCGGGTTCGTCCCGCTGGCCGACGACCCGTCGGAACCGGACGCGTACTGGCTGCCGTACTTCGAGGTACCGGACCCGGACGGCGTCGTGGCCACGGCGCGGGAGCTGGGCGGCACGGTCCGGATGCAGCCCACCGACATCGAGAGCGTCGGCCGTGTCGCGAAGCTGGCCGACCCGTACGGCGCCCGCTTCGCGGTGATCAGGATCGCGTCGCCGCAGGAGTGAGCGGGGCTCAGCCCAGCAGGTCCACCCGGCTCCCCACCTGGTCCCGCTCGGCCCGCTGGTACGCCGCCCATGCCAGGGCGAGATCCTGCCAGGGCAGGCCGACAGGGGCGTAGACCGTGCGGGTGGCGGGGCCGGTACGGCCCGGGTGTTCGCCCCGCAGCACCTCGGCGAGGGTGGCGGCAGCGGCAGACGCCGGCAGACCCGCCGCCGCCGGCGCACCGGTCCGCGCGGCCAGGTCGCGGTCGTCGACGACGAGGAGCCCGGCGGCCAGCAGGTCGGCGGCGAGTTCCTGCTTGCCCGGCTCGTCGGCCCCCAGACTCGTGAAGTGCTGCCCCGGCCGGGTGTCCGCCAGGCGCAGCAGCGGCTCGCGCGACCAGGTGGCCAGGAGCACGGTGTCCGCCGCCGCGGCGACCGCGGCCGCCGAGTCCGTTGCCCGCCCGCGGTGGCGGGCGGCGAACGCCGCGGCCCGCTCCGCGTCGCTGTCGTGGACCACGAGGTCGCGCCACGGCCGCAGCACGGCCAGCCCCCGCAGCATCAGCTCGGCCTGCGCCCCCGTGCCGACCACCCCGAGGCGTTCCGATGCACCGGCCAGGACGGCCGTACCCAGCGCCGCCGCGAGTCCCGTGCGCCACGCGGTGACCGTGGCGGAGTCCAGCAGCGCGAGCAACTCCCCGTCGCGCCCGCTGTGCAGGCAGATGACACCGCGCAACGCGGGCTGTGCGCCGGGGAACTTGGCGTTGACCTTGACCGTGTAGGCCTCGATCCCGGGCAGCAGGCCGGGGATCAGGGCGGTCGCGGTGCCGGGGAACGGCAGGTCGGTGCGGATCCGCCGGCCCGGGAGGCCGGATTCGCCGGCGCGGTCGAAGCCGTCGCGCAGCGCGGCGATGCAGGCGGCGGGGTCGAGGAGGGATTCGAGATCGCTGCGGGTCAGTACACGGGTCACACCCTCATGATCCACCGGCCGCCGGCTTTTCCTGCTTGGCCCTGCTGGGCTGCACCCGCTTCGGCTCGCCCGGCATCTTCGGGTACTCGGGCGGATAGGGCAGATCCCCCAGTCCGTGGTCGCGTTCGTCCTTGGCGGCCAGTTCGAGCAGGGCGTCCAGGTGGAAGCGGTGGTCGTCCATGTCGGCGTGGACGTCGCCCAGTTCGGCGAAGCGCACGGGCATGGTGGCGAGGTCGAAGTCGCGGGGGTGGGCGTCGTCGACCTCGTCCCAGCGCAGGGGTGCGGAGACCGGGGCGTGCGGGTGGGGGCGTACGGAGTAGGCGGAGGCGATGGTGCGGTCCCGCGCGGTCTGGTTGTAGTCCACGAAGATCTTCTCGCCCCGTTCCTCCTTCCACCACCTGGTCGTGACCCGGTCCGGCATGCGCCGTTCCAGCTCCCGTCCCACCGCGATGGCGGCCCGGCGGACCTGCGTGAAGGTCCAGCGCGGCTCGATCGGCACGAAGACGTGCAGGCCGCGTCCCCCGGACGTCTTGGGCCAGCCCCGCAGGCCGCCGAACTCCTCCAGGATGGCTCGCAGTTCACCGGTGGCGTGGACGGCGTCGGCGTACTCGGTGCCGGGCTGCGGGTCCAGGTCGATGCGGAGCTCGTCGGGCCGGTCGACGTCGGCGCGGCGCACCGGCCAGGGGTGGAAGGTGAGGGTGCCGTACTGGGCGGCCCACACGACGGCGGCCTCCTCCGTCGGACACATCTCGTCGGCACTGCGACCGCTGGGAAAGGTGATGTGTGCGGTGGGGATCCAGTCGGGCATGTGCTTCGGGGCCCGTTTCTGGAAGAACCACTCGCCGGTGACGCCTTCGGGATGGCGCTCCAGGGTGGTGGGCCGGTCGCGCAGGGCCCGCAGGATGCCCGGCCCGACGGCCAGGTAGTACCGCGCGAGGTCCAGCTTGGTGTAGCCGCGCTCCGGGAAGTAGACCCTGTCCGGATGGGACAGCCGCACCGTCCGGCCGCCCGCCTCCAGTTCCACCGCGTCACCCATGCGGCCACGGTAGGCGTACCCCGTACACCTCGCACACCGGGCTCACGCCGCCCTATGGGGGCACAGTCGGCGCACGGGCCTGCGGCACATCGCGCAAGAGCATATGATGTGCCATTGCGGCTGATCCTCTCCTGCGCCACTCACGCGA
This sequence comes from Streptomyces actuosus, assembly GCF_016921115.1. GTDB lineage: Bacteria > Actinomycetota > Actinomycetes > Streptomycetales > Streptomycetaceae > Streptomyces > Streptomyces actuosus_A. The sequence goes on along the minus strand of NZ_JAFFZS010000043.1, from coordinate 12,102 downwards.
TGTCGCGCCCCGGCGCGTGCCGGCCGACGGGTGCGGCAGCCGCCGGACGAAGATCCGGCTCCGGAGGGGCTGCGCGACAACCCGGCACGGTGGCACTGCTGGTCGACGACGCCGGCGTCGAGGGGCCGTTCAGGCCACTGAGGGATGCGACACGGCTGCAGCGGTCGGGCTCCTGCCGGAGGACTCGGCTCCATGACCTCCCACCCCGCCGCCCCCGCCTTGCCGAGGGGCCGCCCCCCCGACAAGGCGGCACTTCCTCCACGTGGAGCGGTCGCCCGGCTCCTGGGCCCCTGGACGCCGGGGGTGCTGACCTGGGCCGCGTCCCACACGGTCCGGCCGTCGGACGACGGAACAGCCGCAGGAAGAGCGTGTCCGCCGGACGAAACAGGTGCCGTGCGGACGCCATGGACGACTCGTACAGTCGGAGGATGGATCTGCCGGTGATGCCGCCCGTGAAGCCGATGCTCGCCAAGTCGGTGGCGAAGATCCCACCGGGCATGCAGTACGAGGCCAAGTGGGACGGGTTCCGCGCGATCGTGTTCCGCGACGGCGCGGAGGTGGAACTCGGCAGCCGCACCGGCAAGCCGCTGACCAGGTACTTTCCGGAGCTGGTGGCGGCGCTGGCGGAGCGGGTGCCGACGCGCTGCGTGCTGGACGGGGAGATCGTGATCGCCCGGGACGGGCACCTGGACTTCGACGCGCTCACCGAGCGCATCCACCCCGCCGACTCCCGCGTGCGGACCCTCGCGGAGCGGACCCCGGCGTCCTTCGTCGCCTTCGACCTGCTGGCGCTCGGCGACGAGTCCCTTCTCGATCTGCCGCTGACCGACCGGCGGGCCCTGCTGACCCGGGCGCTCGACGCGGTCGCGCCTCCGGTGCACGTGGCTCCGGCGACCACCGACATCGACGAGGCACAGCACTGGTTCGAGCAGTTCGAGGGTGCCGGGCTCGACGGCGTGATCGCCAAGCCGCTCACGCTGCGCTACCGCCAGGACGAGCGCGCCATGTTCAAGATCAAGCACGAGCGCACGGCGGACGTGGTCGTCGCGGGATACCGCTTCCACAAGTCCGGCCCGGTGGTCGGTTCCCTGCTGCTCGGCCTGTACGACGAGCGGGGCGCGCTCCAGCACGTCGGCGTGTCGGCGGCGTTCCCGATGAGGAAGCGCGCCGAGCTGGTAGAGGAACTGGAGCCGATGCGGATGGGCGACGTGACGGGCCATCCGTGGGCGGCCTGGTCGGAGGAGGCCGCCCACGAGCGGGCCCGCCTGCCGGGGGCGCCGAGCCGCTGGTCGGGCAAGAAGGACCTGTCATGGGTGGCGTTGCGCCCGGAGCGGGTGGCCGAGGTGGCGTACGACCACATGGAGAACGGCGTCCGCTTCCGGCACACGGCCCGTTTCCGCCGCTGGCGTCCCGACCGCACCCCGCAGAGCTGCACCTACGGGCAGTTGGACGAGCCGGTGCGCTACGACCTGGCGGAGGTGCTGGGCTCCGGCGCCTGAGGCGCGGCTCGTCTCCGCATCGGCGGGGCCCCGCCGATGCGCTCGCACGGGGACGGTCGCCGGCGAGGCCGGTCCGGCGGCCTCACGGCTTCAGCAGCACCTTCACCGCGCCGTCCTGCTTGCGCTGGAACATCTCGTAGGCGTGCGGGGCCTCGTCCAGGGGCAGCCGGTGGGTGGCGAAGTCGTCGACCCCGAGCGGGTCCTCGTCGGTGAGGTGGGGCAGGATCTCGTCGCTCCAGCGGCGCACGTTGGCCTGACCCATGCGGATCTGGATCTGCTTGTCGAACATGGTGAGCAGCGGCAGCGGGTCGGCCGTGCCGCCGTACACGCCGATCAGGGAGAGCGTGCCACCGCGGCGCACCAGGTCGATGGCGGTGTGCAGGGCGGCGAGCCGGTCGACGCTGAAGTGCTCCGCGAGCGGACCGCCGATCCTCCGGGGCAGGATCGAGGCGGCCTGCTGGGCCAGGCGGGCCGCCGCACTGCCGTGGGCCTCGGTACCGACGGCGTCGATCACGGCGTCCGGTCCCCGGCCGTCGGTCTCGTCCCGGATCGCGGTGACCAGTTCCTTCTCGCTGTCGAAGTTCCTGAGGTCGAACGTCTCGACGCCCCGCTCGCGTGCCCGGTCCAGCCGCTCGGGCACCAGGTCGACGCCGAGCACCCGCCCGGCACCGCGCATCCGGGCCACACGGCAGGCCATGTCTCCGATCGGTCCGAGGCCGAGGACGGCCACGCTGCCGCCTCGGGGCACGTCCGCGTAGGCGACCGCCTGCCAGGCCGTGGGCAGCACGTCGGAGAGGTAGACGAACCGGTCGTCGGGCGGTCCGTCGGGGATCTTGATGGGGCCGAACTGCGCCTGCGGGACGCGCAGGTACTCCGCCTGGGCGCCCGGTACGGCGCCGTACAGGCGGGTGTAGCCGAACAGGGCGGCGCCCATGCCCTCACCGGCGACCTGGGTGGTCTCGCACTGGGTGGGCAGCCCGTTCAGGCACATCCAGCAGTCGCCGCAGGCGATCTGGAAGGGAACGACCACCCGGTCGCCCGCCGCGAGGTCGGGCACGCCCGCGCCGACCTCCTCCACGACGCCGATGGGCTCGTGCCCGAGGATGTCGCCCGGTGTCATGAATGCCGTCAGGACCTCGTACAGGTGCAGGTCGGAGCCGCACAGTCCGCTGGAGGTGACCCTGATGACGGCATCCGTCGGCTCCTCGATCCTCGGATCGGGTACGTTCTCGACGCGCACGTCCCGCCTGCCCTGCCACGTCACTGCCCTCATCTGCCCGCTCCTCAGCCGTGTCCGTGTCGTCGGCCGTTGCCGGGTCACCGGATCCGGCCGTGCCGCCGGGTACCCCCGGACCCGCACGCGAACCTCCGACCCGGCCTCGGACACGGACCGCCGGTCCGGTCCCGGAGACCGGCGACGGAGGTCCGGCCACGGCCGTCGGAGCCCTTCGGCGGGTTACCGCACATGTCTCTCATCTCGGTCATGCCCATGAATGGCTCGAATCATCCGATGAGCGCACAATCGATGACGACACACGACTGGACGGGCAACCGTGGGCATGAGACGAGGAGCGCGCACCCCGCGCGCAGGAACGACAGCGGCGGCGCTGCTGGCCGCGTCGCTGACGATGTCGCTGGCGGCGGCCTGCACCTCGCCGCACCGCACGTCCGACGACGGGCACGCGCCGGTCCCCTCCCCCACGGAGGACCGGTCCACCGGCCGCGGCTCCGTGCTCGCCGTGAAGATCGACAACGTGCCGGCCGCCCGGCCGCAGGCGGGCCTGGACTCCGCGGACGTCGTGTACGCAGAGCAGGTCGAGGGCGGGCTGAGCCGGCTGATGGCGGTGTACGCGAAGCAACTGCCCTCGGCGATCGGTCCGGTGCGCAGCGCGCGTGAGTCCGACCTGGAACTGCTGCGCCAGTTCGAGGAGCCGACGCTCGCGTTCTCCGGGGCACAGAGCAAGCTGCTGCCGCTGATCGACAAGGCACCGTTGCGGGCGGAGACCCCGGGCAAGGCGTCCGGGGCCTTCTACCGCAGCGGTGACAAGCCGGCACCGCACAACCTGTATCTGCGGCCGGACCGGCTGATGTCGTCCGCCCCCGGCGGATCCGCCCTGACGACCGGCTTCCGCTACGGCGACAGGCCGTCCGGGGGCACGGACGCGACCACACGCACCGTCCGCTATCCTGCCGCCCGCTTCACCTTCACCTGGTCCGGGGACCGCCACCGCTACCTGGTCGCCATGGACGGCACGCCCACCCTGACGCCCGAGGGCCGCCGGGTGGCCGCCTCGACGGTGGTGGTGCAGTACGTGGAGATGCGCAGCTCGCGCTTCCACGACTTCCTCGGCAACCGCACGCCGTACACGCGGACGGTCGGCTCCGGGAAGGCCGAGGTACTGCGGGACGGCCGCGCCTACGACGTCACCTGGAAGCGGGCGGAGGCCACGGACGGCACGGAGTTCACCACGAAGGACGGCAATCCGATGACCTTCGCCGACGGACAGGTCTGGGTGGTCTTCGCGCCGGCTCCCTGACCCGGTCCGGACAGCACACCGCTCTCCGGACGGGAACGGGAACGCGGGTGTGCGTCCGAGGCGCCCGAGCCGATCGAGGCGGGCGCTCCTGCCGGGTACGGTACGTCAGGAGCGCCCGGAGCGGACTGGACCGCCGCGCGTCAGACCGGGTGGTGGCCCGTGCCCAGCTCCTGTTGGGCACGGGCGACGAGACCGTCCGCGCCGCACGAGCGGGCCAGGGCCAGACCGCGCCGGAGCTCGGCGTCGGAGCGGGCGGCGATGCCGTACTCGACGCGGGCCGCGGCGTGTTCGTACTGGCAGGGCGAGGTCTCCAGGTAGGTGACGGCCTGTTCGGCGAGACGGACCGCGCGCTGGCCGGTCTCCAGCGCGGCGGCACAACGCAGGGCCTCGCCGATGGCGGTGTCGGTGCCGAAGCGCTCGGCCTGGCTGCGGGCGTCGGTGGCCAGCCGGGCGGCCCGGGTGGGATCCTCGGCGGCCAGGGCACGGGCGAGGTCGACCACCCAGGGGACCATCACCGGGTTGTGGTGGCCACGCGTACCCGCCGCCTTCTCGGCGGCCTCCAGTTCGTTGATGCCCTCCTTGGTGCGGCCGACGGCGAGCAGCAGCCTGCCGCGCACCGACTGCGGGTCGGGCAGGACGATCGTGGACGGGTACGGCGGGCCGAAGCCGTACCGCTCGGCCACCGACCAGGCCTCCTCGACATGGCCGCGGGCGAGGAGGGTGTCGACGAGGTTGCAGGTCGCCGACCAGTACAGGGGAAGGCCGCGGCCGACGCGCTCGGCGAGCCGCAGTGACTCGCGCAGCGAGGCCTCGGCCTCCTTGAGCCGGCCGCGACGGCGGTGACCGAGACCGAGGTAGGCGTGGGCCAGAGCGAGGTGGCCGCCGCTCCAGCCCGCGCTCTCGTAGGTGCGCAGGGCGTCCGTGAAGAGGGCCTCGGCCCGGTCCAGGCGGTCGGTGTAGGCGTAGGAACTGGCGAGCATCATCGGCAGTTCGATGCCCCACTCGGTGTCGGTCCAGCCGAGACCGGGCGCGAGCCGGCCGTTGACGAGGGTGCGGTCGCACACCTCGACGACCTCCTCCGCGTTCTCGCCGCGGCTCATGGCGTCGAAGCCGCGCAGGATGAGCAGGGCGCGTTCGGAGTTGTCGCGCCCGGTACAGGTGCGGGCGAGATCAACGAGGCGCTCGGAGCGGCCCGGGGAGGCGGACTCCCCGGCATGGATGCCCTCCCACATGTACTGGACTGCCTGCAGGCGCATCCTGGCCGGACCGTCGGGGTGGCGGGCGGCCTCCGCCTCGACGGTGCGGACGGCCTCCTCCAACTGGTTGTTGTGGAGGAGGGCCTGGGAGAGGCGGAAGACGGCGTCGACACGTTCGGCGCTGTCCAGACCGGGCATGGCGAGCGCGGCCTGGAGGTGACCGATCGTCTTGGCGGGCGCGGTGAGCAGGGTGGCGCAGCCGAGTTCGTACAGCACATGCGCGTGGACCTCGGGCAGCGGTGGTTCCACCAGCGCGCGCTCCAGGCAGCGGCGTGCGGCGTCGGGAGCGCCGACGGCGAGGTGCTCGCGGGCGGCCTCACGCAACTGCTCGACCAGTTCCTGGTCGTCGTCGGGGTGCACCTGCAGGAGGTGGCGGGAAGCGGCCGCTGCGCCCAGGTGGCTGTCGGTGACGACCTGGGCGGCCACGCCGTGCCAGGCGCGCCGCAGCGCGTCGGGGATGGAGTTGTAGACGGCGGTGGCGATCAGCGGGTGGACGAACTCCAGTGCGTCGGCGCCGGTGGATCCGGTCGCCGGGTCGGGCGCGGTGAGGATGCGGGAGGCCTTCAGCAGGTCTGCGCAGCGCTCGGCGTCCTCACGGCTCATCGTGGCGAGCCGGGCCACCAGGTCGACCGTGATGCCGTCACCGAGGATGGCCGCGGCCCAGGCCAACCGGGTGGCGTCGATGCCGAGTTCCTCCAGGCGGGCGACGAGGCCGCCGCCGCGGGCGGAGCGGTTCAGGGCGCGCAGTTCACCGGCCGAGGACTCGGTCGGATCGAGTTCGCTGTCGTGCACCTTGGCAAGGAGTTCGACGGTCTCGTAGGGGTTGCCGCCGGTGACGGCCCACACCTCACGGCAGAAGGGGGCGTCGGCGTGCTCGCCCAGGGTGGCGCGGGTCAGGCCGGCGACCGCGTCCGGGGTGAGAGCGCTCAGGGAGCTGATGGTGTGGCCGGATGTGGTGACCGCCTCCAGCATGGGCGCGCCCTCGCCGCGCATCTCGCCGGGCCTGCGGGCGACGACGACCAGGACGGACAGGTCGTGGAGGCGGTCGGCGAAGGCGGCGAGGAAGCGCAGGGTCTCCTGGTCGGCCCAGTGGGCGTCGTCGACGAGGAGGACGAGCGGCCAGTCGCGCTTGGCCAGCCGGCGCACGGCCGCGACGAGTCCGTCGCACACACCCTGCGGGTCGGCCGGGCGTTCGCTCGGCTCAGCTATGCCGAGGGCGGGGCCGGCGATGTCGTACCAGTCTCCGAGGTACTCGCGGGCCTCCTCCGGCATCAGCGACACGAGCGCCGGCTGCAGCAACTGGCGCACCACGTTGAACGGCACGGAGCGAAGGGTCTCTCCGCTGCGGGCCGACCAGACGGTGCAGCCGCGCGCCTCGGCCAGGCGGCGCGTCCGGGTCAGCAGCGCCGTCTTGCCGAGGCCCGCCTCACCCTGGAACACCAGCACGGCACCCGAGGAGGACTGATCGGCGCACAGGGCGTCGATCGCCCGCGCGACCACGGCGACTTCCTGGTCGCGCTCCCACAGGGAAGCCGAGGCGGCCTGCATGGGCCGAACCTCCGTCATCCCGCTACCTCCCCAAGTCGCCCGAACCACGTGCAGGCTCGAGCGTAGTCCCCCGGTGCCCCGGACGGAGGCCGGTCGGCACAGCAGTTGCCGTAACGGATGAAAGGGAGTAAGGGGAGCAAGCGGTAGGGCTCGGGCGCCGCACGGGCGACAGCGGCTGGCAACATTCCTTGTCCCGAGCCGAGTTGACGGTCGTTCGGCCGGAGATCGACTCGGTGTGCGGGAGCGGGCGAACGCACCCGCCGGCGCACCGGTGAGGCTCTCGGACGCACGGCAGAAGCCGCGACCGGGGGTCGGGCAGGCCGACGGGACGACCTGATCCCGGCGCTCGGCCGGAACCGGGGCGACGGCGACGCGACGGCCGGACCCGGGAGCGGGCGGGACGTCCGCGACCGGGGTCGTGGCCCCGGTCGGCCAGGTGTGACGGCCCCGCGGGCGCGGCGGCCCCGGCCCGATCGGGCGCGCCGCGCGACCGGGTGGGACCGGGGAGGGGCGGCCGGTCCCGCGGCGACGGAGGGGCCGGATCCGCGGCGCCGCGACCCGTCGGGGCCGGGTCGCGGGCCTCGGTGATCGACGGGAGGCGCCCCCTCTCATGTCGCTCTCACAGATGCCTCATACGGTTGACCCATGACGCAGGTGACTCCCCCCGGGTGGTACCCCGACCCGGGACAGACAAGTGACGGTCCCGCCACCGAGCGCTGGTGGGACGGCAAGGCGTGGACGGACCGGACGCGCCCCGCGGGGTCCGCCGCAGCATGGGGGCCGCCGCAGCAGCCGGCCGGCGGACCGCCGCCGGCCGCGACGGAGCAGCGCGGAGTGGCCGGGGCACCGGATCAGCCGGGCGCCGCCGGGGCTCCGGGGCCCTTCGGGCAGCACGCGTACGACGGGCAACCACCCTTCGGCGGGCAACCCGGGTACGGCGGGCAGCCCGGGTACGGCGGGCAGCCGTCGTTCGGCGGGCAGCCGGGCTATCCGGTCCACCCGGGGTACCCCGGTCAACCGGTGGCATCCGGCGGACGGCGCGGGGTTCGGGTCGGGATAGCGGTGGCCGCGGCCGTCGCGGTCCTGGCGAGCATCGGGGTCGGCGTGTGGGCACTGGCCAAGGACGACGGCGGGGGCCGCGACGACGCCCGGCAGGGACAGGGCGGGCCCGGCGGCGGCCCCGGGGGCCGCGACGGCGGGGCGGCGCCCTCGCCGAACCGGTCGGAGCCGCCGCGGATCGAGAGCGGCTCGGTGACCGACGCGGCCGACGGCATCAGCCTCCCCGTCCCCGAGGGCTGGTACGGGCAGCAGGGCGCCGGCGGTGCGGCCGTGACCTCGAACGACAGTTACCCCTGCCCGGGCGACACCAGCAAGACCTGCACCAAGGGCGGCGCCTTCGCGGCACCGGCGGGCGCGGGCGCCCGCGGCGCCACGGCCGAGGAGGTCGCCAAGGCGGACATCGCGGCCAACGCGGAGGAGTCCTACGGCGGCACGACCTACGGCGGCATCACCTCGCACCAGGAACTGGCCTCCAAGGCCGTCACCGTGGCCGGGCAGAAGGGCTACCGGGTCCGCTGGAAGGCCGTCACCAGCAAGGGTGCCGACGGCTGGGTCGAGTCGCTGGCGTTCCCCTCCCCGGCCGACCCGCGGCACATGGTCGTGGTCCGCTTCGGCGTCGACACCGACCAGGACGCGTCCGTGATCGACGAGATCACCCGGGGCATCAAGGTGGCCCGCGGCGGCGGCAGCGGCCAGGACGTCTGAGCCCGGATCCACCGGCTTACTTCGTGAGTGATCGTTTTCGTTGATCGGGGTGCTGGGTCTGGCGGCGGGCATGGAGTGGTCGCTGGTCTGCATGAGCACGATGTCCACCGCTCCCGTCCCCGCCGTCGCCGACGGCACGAAGGGCTCGCCCGCGGCGGCCGCCCGGGGCGCCGCCCGGCGGCGGGTGGCCCGGGTCTGGGTGGGCCGCGTCGGCCTGGCGGTCTTCGTGATCGGCGGCTGGCAGGCGTCACCACCTGGGGGCTCGTCGACCCGTTCTTCTTCGGGCAGCCCTCGGGCATCGCCAGGCGCCTGATCGAACTCTTCCAGGACGGCACCGGATTCGGGTCCTTCTACTCGAACATCTGGACCACCATCCAGGAGGCGCTCCTCGGCTTCGTCGTGGGCTCCCTCACCGGAGTCGTCTTCGGCGTCGCGCTCGGCCAGAGCCGCTACCTCGCCGACGTGCTGGGCCCGTACATCAAGATGGTCAACGCGATCCCGCGCATCGTCCTCGGCTCGATCTTCATCGTCGCCTTCGGCATCGGCGTGACCCCGAAGATCCTGCTCGCCGCGGTGCTGGTGTTCTTCATCGTCTTCTTCAACGCCTTCCAGGGCGTGCGCGAGGTCGACCGCAACATCCTCGCCAACGCCCGGGTGCTCGGCGCCTCCCAGCTCCAGATCATCCGGCACGTCGTCGTGCCCTCCGCGCTCACCTGGATCATCGCCAGCCTGCACAGCGCCTTCGGCTTCGCCATCGTCGGCGCGCTCGTCGGCGAGGTGCTCGGCGCGCAGAGCGGACTGGGCCTGGTCATCAAGACCGCGCAGAACAACTTCGACCCCAACGGCGTGTTCGCCACGATGCTCGTCATCTCGGTGATCGTGCTCGGTGCGGAGTGGCTGATCGGCAAGCTCGAACGCCGGCTCCTGTCCTGGCGTCCGCCGTCCCCCTCCGAGGCAGCCGGCCTCTGAGCCGCACCGCCCCCACCCCCGCGGCCGTCTCCGCCCCACGGCTCAACCCCATAGCCGCTCAGCCCAGCGGCCCACTGCCCCGCGGCCCACTTCCCCGCGGCCCACTTCCCCGCGGCCCACTTCCCCGCGGCCCGCTGTCCACCCCCCTCGCGCCCCCCTCGCACCCTCCCCTGCTCGCCCCCTCCTCCGCGCGCGCCCACCGAGCCGGACCCGAGTCGGACCCGAGCAAGACCCGAAAGGAATGAGCCGCCATGCTCAAGAGAGCACTCACCGCATCGATCGCCACCGTTCTGACCCTCGGCGCGGCCACCGCGTGTTCCAGCGGTTCCGCGGACACCGGTTCGGGCGGCTCCGGCGGGACGCCGACCGTCAAGCTGATGGTCGGCGGCATCGACAAGCAGATCTACCTGCCCTACCAGCTCGCCGAGAGCCTCGGCTTCTACAAGAAGTACGGCGTCAAGGTCGAGCTCAGCAACGAGGCGAACGGCGGTGTCGGCGCCGACACCGCGATGGCCTCGGGGCAGGTCGACATGGCGGGGGCGTGGTACGTGCACGCCATCGACTTCGTGGCCAAGGGCAAGGGCGTCGAGTCGATCGTCCAGTTGTCCGGAGCGCCGGGCGAGCGGGAGATGTGCTCGACCGGGAGCGGCGTGAAGTCGCCCGCCGACTTCAAGGGCAAGACGCTGGGCGTCACCGACATCGGCTCGGGCACGGACACCCTGACCAAGTTCATGGCCGGGCAGAACGGCGTCAAGGACGACCAGTTCCACCGCATCGCGGTCGGCGCGGGCTCCACCGCGATCGCCGCGCTGCAGAACGGCAAGGCCGACTGTGTCATCACGACGCAGCCGACCGTCTCCGCGATCGAGAAGAAGGGGGTCGGCGCCTCCGCAATCAACCTGGCCACCACCGACGGCGCCAAGGAGACGCTGGGCGGCGCCTGGCCTGCGGCGAGCGTCCTGGCCCGCACCGACTGGGTGAACTCGCACAAGGACACCGTGCAGAAGGTCGTCGACGCCCTCGTGGCCACCATGCACTGGATGGACACGCATAGCGCGGCCGACATCGCGAACAAGCTGCCGTCGTCGTTCACGGAGAACGAGTTGGTGACCAAGGACGACTACATCAAGGCGCTGGAGGAGGACAAGGGCCAGTTCCTGCCGGACGGGATCATGCCGGCCGGCGGTCCGAAGACCGTGCTGGCGACCGAGGTGACGGTCGGCAAGGCGACCTCGTCGCTGGACCTCGGCAAGACGTTCACCAACGAGTTCGCCCTTGCGGCCAACAAGAAGCTGGGCTTCACCCCCAAGACGACCCCGGCCGGGTCCGACGGCTGAGGCCCACGCGGCTGAGGCTCCGGCGGCTCGGGCTCCGGCGGCTGAAGCTGCCACCGCCGAGGCTTCCGGCGGCCGAGAGCCTGCGCCTACTAGGCCTTCCGGGCGCCCCCCCCCGCCCGGGAGGCCTCTGCCGCGTGCGCGGTCGTCGGCCGCGTGCGCCGTCGTCGGCCGCCGCCGGTGGGCGGCGGTTCGGTGCGGCTCACTGGCGCTGGGTGTGGCACCAGGCGACTATCTCGGCACGGGAGGTGAAGCCGAGCTTGGTGAGGAGATGCGCCACGTGCGTCTCGGCGGTCCGGCGGGAGATGACGAGCCGGGTGGCTATCTCCTTGTTGCTCAGTCCCTGTGCGATCAGTGCCGCCACCTCGCGCTCGCGCCTCGTGGGGGTGTCCGCGCCCCTCGGCCGGGTCTCGGCGGTCGAGACCGGCGGTGCGGGTGCCCGCTCACCGAGGGCGTAGGCGCAGGACTGCTCGAACGACATCGCCTCACCCGCGGCGAGGGCCTCGGTGAACACCGCTTCGCCCAGCGCACGGCGTGCCTGCGCCTGGCAGTGCTCGTGGCTCGCGATGTCGGGGGAGGCCCAGTAGGAGACCGAGGCCTGCATGTTGTGCAGCAGGGACTTGGTCGCGCCCAGCAGCCGTGCCGCCCGCCCGTGATCGCCCTCCTGGCCGGCGCTCCACGCCAGTACGTCGAGGCAGGAGGCGCATCCCGACCGGTCGCCGAAGGTACGGGCCGCTTGCAGTCCTTCCCTCAACAGGGCCGTCGCCCGGCGTGTGTCGCCCTGCCGGAGCAGCTCCCGGCTCATGAACCGCAGCACGTAGCACTTGACCCAGCTGCTGTGTTCCTTCCTGCACAGAGCCAGTGCTTCCTCGCCGATGGTGAGTGAGCGCCGGTCGCCCAGGAGGCTCAGGTTCCCGCCCAGAGCCACCAGGGCGATCAGGACGCCCTTGGGGTCGTCCAGTTCCCTCTGCCTCCGGAGGGCTTCGTCGGCGAGGGCGAGTCCGTCGGTCACGTCGTCCAGCATGGTGGCCATGGCGGTCCACAGGGCGTTCCAGGCGAGAGCGGATCGGTCGTCCAGTCGTGCGGCCACCTCCCTGCCCTCGGCGAGTCTGCGGAGGGACTCGTTCTGTTCGCCCTGCAGCACGGCGAACAGGCCGCTGATCCACAGTGCCTTGGCGCGTTCCGGGCTGTCCTC